>NZ_JAAZTM010000004.1:0-950034 GCF_012395805.1 Labrenzia sp. 5N
CACCTCAGGCAACCGCCTTTGCAGCTACAAGCGCAGGCCGGTTGCCTTTTCTTTTGGCACCCCCTTCCAAAACGTCTCAAGTTTCAGGCAAACGGGCAGCGCACACCTCCACATGCCTTGCCGTTGGCGGTCTGCCCCCTAGTATTTTGCTCAGGTGTGGTTTTCGGGATGGACTGACATGGCAATGTGCTTTTTCCCAATTCACGGACGGCGACAGAAGGCCGGCGGATTGTTCCGGCTGGTTCCGGTGCTGCTCAGCCTCCTGGTTACAGCCGTTCTTGCAGGACCCGCATTCGCGGTCTGTCAACTGGTTGCAGACGCCCCCTACCGAGCGCCCGGGCCGGACGAAATGCGCATCTGGCGCGCGTCACTTCAGGCAAATGAAGTCCAGATCCGCTACATCGACCATTCCACCTTTGAACTTGAAACGCCCAAGGGCGTGCGGATCGCAACCGACTACAACGACAGTGTCCGCCCGCTTCTGCCGCCGGATGTAGCCACGATGAACGGGGCTCACAGCACGCATTACTCCATCAGCCCGGATCCGAACATCGAACATCTTCTGTACGGCTGGAACCCGAAGGGCGGGCCGCTGGACCATGACGTCACGGTTGATGATGTCCGCATCCGCAATATCCAGACCAACATCCGCGGCTGGGACGGGGAAGAACGCCGGCTCGGCAATTCGATCTTCATCTTCGAGGTCGCCGACATGTGCATTGCGCATCTCGGCCACCTGCATCACCGGCTTACGCAGGAAGATCTCGTCCGCCTAGGTCAGATCGACGTCGTATTTGCGGCCATAGACAATTCCTCGACGCTCCGGCTGGACAGCCTGATGGACGTTCTGGAAAGCATCGGCCCTGCGATGGTCGTGCCGATGCACTTCCATTTTTCCGGAGCACTGCAGGCCTTTGTCGGGCGAGCGCAGGAGGCAGGGTATGACATCGTGCGGGCGCAAACGCCGGCCCTGATCGTCAGCCGTTCCAGCCTGCCAACGCGGAAAACCGCCTACATCATGATGCCGGGCGGCGCCTGACGGGTGAAAGAAATCCCACAGCGAGACGAGTGGGTTGATGGCGGGCCGAAAGAGACTTCAGCCGCCATATCGCAGGAACACGACCTGGCTATCGCCTGCCTGGCGGCGGTCGAGTTCCTCGAAGCCTTCGGGAACATCGATGTGAGCTGAAGATCTCTCTTCAAGCACGCACAAGGCGCCCTGTTTCAGCCAGTCTCCGCCCGCTGCCGAAGCAAGGGCCTTTTCACCCAGCTTCTTGTCATAGGGAGGGTCGGCAAACAGCAGATCGAAAGGCTCGATGGTGCCTGCACTGCCAAGGCGGGTGGCATCGCGCCGGAATATCTTGGCAGCGCCATTGAGGCCCAGCGCCTCCATGTTCCGTCGAATGATGCCGCGCGCTTCCGTCCCTTCTTCGATGAAGGTGCAATGGCGGGCGCCCCGGCTGATCGCCTCGAAGCCCAGCGCGCCGGTGCCGGCAAAAAGATCCAGGACCCTTGCATCTTCAAGATCAACATCCAGGCCATGAGCCAGGATGTTGAAAATGGTTTCACGCAATCGGTCGCTGGTCGGCCGTGTGTCGTGCGATTTCGGCGCGGCCAGAGCCGCGCCCTTGAAACGCCCGGCGACTATTCTCAAGACCGGTCCCCGCGACGCGGCGGACGTCCACCTTTCGGAGGCCCACGCCGGTCGTCCTTGTCACGGTTGGAACGACGTTCCTGCTGCTTGTCTTCCACCATGCCTTCCTCACCCCAGATACGGCGGGAAGGTGGTGTGAAACGCTCTTCACCGAAATCCTTGCGCGGTTTCGGCTCGGACGTCAGGCGGAAACGGGAGCGCGGCGAGACTTTTACTTTTTCCTGGCGCGGCCCGGCATTCTTGCGCGGCCCCTGGCCGGCCGTCTTCTTGCGGTCTTCACGCTTTTCGTTGCGTTCAGTCTTGGCTGCCCGCTTGCGGTCGGTCTCACTACGGCCTTCGCGTGCGGTCATCCAGCGGCCCTGGCTGGCTTCACGCTTGCCGCCATCCCTGCCGCTACCTTCCCTGCCGCCACCTTCCCGGCCCCCGCCACGCTTGGCGCCTGCGGGCTTCTTTTCCGCTTCCGGCTTGGGGGCATGAAAGATCGGAGCGTCAAAATCCGCACCGGCTTCCTCGGCCAGCGTATCGCCCAACTGGTCACGCAAAACGCGGCCCCGGATTTCACGGACATCGCCTTCCGGCAGATCCATCAGCTGGAACGGGCCATAGGACAGGCGGATCAGCCGATTCACGGCGAGGCCGAGATGTTCCAGAACCCGTTTGACCTCACGGTTCTTGCCTTCGCGCAGGCCGACCGTCATCCAGACGTTGTTGCCCTGCTCCTTGTCGAGCGTCGCCTCGATCGCGCCGTAGAGCACGCCATCGATCGCGATACCGTCCTTCAATGTGTCGAGATCCGCCTGGGTCACCTTGCCAAAGGCGCGCACGCGGTAGCGGCGCAACCAGCCGGTGGCCGGCAATTCCAGAACACGCGCCAGGCCGCCATCATTGGTCAGGAGCAGCAAGCCTTCAGTGTTGATGTCGAGCCGGCCCACGGTCAGGACGCGCGGGAGATCATCGGGTAAGCGCTGGAACACCGTCGGACGGCCTTCCGGATCCTTGTTGGTCGTCACCAGACCCCGTGGCTTGTGGTAGAGCCAGAGCCGGGTGCGCTCGCGCATCGGCAACGGTTCCCCGTCCACCAGCACCTTGTCGTCAGCTGTCACTGTTACCGCAGGCGTGGTCAACAGCTTGCCGTTGAGCTCAACCCTGCCGTTTTCGATCCACACTTCCGCCTCTCGGCGAGAACACAGGCCGACGCGCGCCATGACCTTGGCAATGCGTTCGCCACGATCATTGGCTTCGTCTGCCAGCGGTGCAGTCGCCGGTCTCGGCGCCCGTTTTTCGAAGTCGCCCTTTTTGGGGCCGGCTTTCGATTTGTCGTTCGGTGCGGACCGGCGCTTTTCCGGTGCACGTTTATCGCGTCCCCGGCCTTTTGCGGGACCCGGGCGCTCGGAAGAGAATTTTCTTGTCGTCATGCGCGCGTCATAGCAGAGCTTGAGCCTTTCGGGAATCGCTTGTTTTCTGCATAAACCGCAGAGGCGCCGTGCTCCGGATGCATGGCGGCGGCCTGACGCCTCGGCGAAGGCCCTGTCCGGGGCTGACGACCGGCATAATAACGGGTAAACAGAACAAAGCCGACAGCCTCTCAAATCGAGGCTGAACCCTACACTTACGCTCCGACTCACCCTGCTCGATGCTTACCACTTCTGCCAATCAGACATCGTTCATGGATCTCGCGCTCGAAGAGGCCGAGAAAGCGGCGGCACGCGGTGAAGTGCCGGTCGGTGCGGTGCTCGTTCGCGATGGTGAAGTGATCGCTCGAGACGGGAACCGGACGCTGGAGCTCAACGATCCGACAGCTCACGCAGAAATTCTCGTGATCCGCTCCGCATGCGAACGGGCAGCTTCGCAACGCCTTCCGGACTGCGATCTCTACGTGACGCTCGAACCGTGTCCCATGTGTGCCGGTGCAATCTCTTTTGCGCGGGTCCGCCGGCTTTACTATGGCGCGGGAGATGAAAAGGGCGGCGCGGTCGATCATGGCACCCGCTTTTTCTGCCAGCCGACCTGTCATCACGCACCGGATGTCTATTCCGGCATAGGCGCGACACGCGCGGCGGAGTTGCTCAGATCGTTCTTTCAGGCAAAGCGCTAAACGGTTTTCAAGTTAAATTGACCGGATTGCCCGTTGCTCAAAAGCAACAACATCAACCAATCGCTCATATCTGCTGATTTCACCTCTCCGAGAGGCTGAAACTGACATCTACGAACGGCATAATGTGCGTGGGGGTATTTCCGCACTTCATCGGAGTATCAAATGACTCGTAATGTTGTTCTCGGGGCAATTGCCGGTTTCTTCGCGGCCGCAAGTCCGGCGCTTTCGGCCGACCTGCCAGTGGCTCCGGAACCTGTCGACTATGTCCGGATCTGTGACGCCTACGGCGCGCGCTTCTATTACATTCCCGGCACCGAAACCTGCCTGCTCGTAGGCGGCCGTGTCCGGACCGAATTCCGCGTCCGCAACTTCGGCGAGGCCGAAAACGCCTGGGGCGACCGGGACACTGACGGTTACCAGTGGCGTTCGCGCGGCTATCTCTACCTTGATGCACGTACCGCGACCGAATTCGGCACACTGCGTGCCTTTATCGAATCCTACATCACGCTGACCAACGCCTCGACTTCGACCACGCTGGACAAGGCCTATATCCAGTGGGGCGGCCTGCTGGCCGGTCACAACGGTTCGAACTTCGACTTCTTCACCGGATATGCCTTCAACGCGCAGATCGAAAGCTATTCCGATCGCAAGCTGAATCAGGTCGCCTATACGATGGCCTTCGGCAACGGCTTCAATGCGACTGTCGCGCTGGAAGACCGTTCAGGCCGCGAAGAGAATATCGCGTTCAACGGCACCAACCAGGGCTATGGCGGCACCCGCGCACCGGACTTCGTCGCGGCACTGGGCGTCAACCAGGGCTGGGGTCAGGCCCAGATCATGGGTGCTCTTCACCAGGTCTATCCGAGCGCTGCCTACAACGGTCTTGCAGGCCGGACGGAAGACGAACTCGGCTGGGCAGCTGGTGCCGGCGTGACCGTCAACTTCGGTGGCTTTGCCAAGGGCGGTGCCGTCTCCCTGCAGGCCGTCTATACCGATGGCGCCAGCGGATACGGGTCCACGGGCTGGAACAGCCGCATCACCGATGCGGTCTGGAATGGCAGCAGCACCGAGACCACCAAGACGCTGAACATCTTCGGCGGCGTGACGCTCGGTGTAACCGACACCGTTCAGGTGAATGTCGAAGGCGGCTACCATGATGTCGATGGCGGCACCAGCGCCTATGACTTCACCCAGTGGGACGCGACCGCAAACGTGGTCTGGGAACCGGTCTCCGGCTTCCTGATGGGCCCGGAATTCCAGTATCGTGATGTCGACTACAGCCGCTCCTCCGGCCTGAACGACACCTACGAGCTCTACGGGACCTTCCGCCTGCAGCGCACATTCTGATGCCGTAACCCCGGCAAAGGAAAACCCCGGGCACTTCGCCCGGGGTTTTCTGTTTCAGGCGCAACACGGCAGATGGTTCAAGAGCCTTCGCGCCATTTCACCCAGGCGGCGAGAACGAAGTCCCACATCCCGTTTGACCACAGATTGCTGTGACCGCCACCTTCGACAATCACAAGCTGCCTTGGGTCTTTCGCAAATTCATAAAGACGCCTGCCGTGTTCCACCGGGATGACCCGGTCTTCCGTCCCATGCACGATCAGGACCGGCGCGGCGATCTTGCCGACGCGATCCCGTGTCGCCATCGGGTCGCTCATCATGAGGCCCACCGGCAACCAGGGATACCTGTCCCAGGCCATGTCGACCAGCGCCGTATAGGGCGCTTCCAGCACCACAAGGTCCGTTTGCGGACGCTCTGCCGCCACTGCGGCGGCAACACCCGAGCCAAGACTTTCTCCATGGACGATGACCGGCGTGCCTGAAGCTGCCATCCGGTCGAAATGTTCAAGGCCGTCCGAAATCAACGCCTCTTCCGACGGGCTCCCCTCACTTCCGGCATATCCCCGGTAGCTGGGCGCATAGAGACCGAAACCGCTGTCCAGGATCTGCTTGAACCGCTTCCAGCGGGAGGAGACATTGGCTGAATTGCCGTGAAAATAGAGTACCGTGGGAGCGCCTTCAGCAGCAGGTGGCGCGTGCCAGACGGTCACCTTTGTACCGTCAGCCATCGCCGCTGTTTCAACGGTGATACCTGAGAGCCCCTTTTCATCCGGCGTACTCAACTCTCCGGTTGGAACGAAGATGAAGCTGCGCTGGTTGAAATACATGTAACCGGCCGCCATGGCGTAGGCGATGCCGACAATGACAGCCACACGCGAGACGGCCTTCCAAAGCGTGCGCCCAGGTCTGCCGGTCTTGTTCAATGCCTGTTCCGCGCTGCCGGAGCCGTTTTGTGTCATCTGACTGTCTCCCATTGCTCCGACGTCTACGATCCGCATCGGGAGGTCGATCAGATTGCCGGGTTATTTGCGGCCGAAGAGCTTCTCGATATCGCCGAGTTTCAGCTCCACCCAGGTTGGCCGGCCGTGATTGCACTGTCCGGAAAGCGGCGTGGCTTCCATGTCGCGCAAGAGCGCATCCATTTCCTCGGGACGCATGCGCCTGCCTGCACGCACCGAACCGTGGCAGGCCATCGTGGCGGCAACATGGTCCAGCTTTTCCTTGAGACCTTCGGCAGTGTCCCATTCGGCAAGCTCGTCGGCCAAGTTCCGGACCATGCCCTGGATATCCATGTCGCCGAGGATAGCGGGGGTCTCCCTGACGGCGATGGCACCCGGGCCGAAGGCTTCCAGGGACAGGCCGACTTTTTCGAGATCCCCCGCGCGATCAGCCAGCCGAATTGCATCTTCTTCCGGCAACTCGACGATCTCGGGGATGAGCAGCATCTGGCGGGCGACATCCTTCTTGGCCAGCGCTTCCTTCAGACGTTCGTAGACAAGGCGCTCGTGGGCGGCGTGCTGGTCAACGATGACGACACCGTCCTCGGTCTGGGCGATGATATAGGTTTCATGAACCTGCGCACGGGCGGCCCCCAGCGGAAGGCGGGTCTTTTCGGTTTCAACCGGGACGTCATTCGCGCGGGCATCCGCCGACGGTCTGGCAAAGTCGGCAAAACCGTTCTGCCGTTCGAAGGCCGGCTGTGCTGCTTCGGCAAAGCCTGTTGCGTGCGCTTCCTCCATCTGGAGCGGGCGAAAGGCCTCCGGCGCCCAATGGGGCGCAGCAGACGTGCGGGTGTAGGAACCACCGCCATATCCCCCGGAACCTGTTGGAGAAGATGGTGTATGACCCGGTTGAGAGAACCCCGCCGACTGTGCCCTGATGGCGTCCAGTGCAACGGCCGCGTTCGAGGTCGATGACCGGTGTCCGGACTGAACCAGTGCATGCTTGATGGCACCCACCAGAAGCCCACGCACAAGCTGGCTGTCCCGGAAGCGTACATCGGCCTTGGCCGGGTGCACGTTGACATCGACCAATGCCGGGTCGAGATCGATGAACAGAACCACAACCGGATGACGGTCACGGGCCAGCACATCGGCATAGGCTCCGCGCAATCCGGATAGCAGCAGCTTGTCCTTCACCGGGCGGCCGTTGACGAAGAAGAACTGGTTCTGCGCATTGCCACGGTGGTGTGTCGGCAAGCCTGCAAAACCGGTGAGACGCACGCCTTCCCGGGCAGCGTCGATTTCCATGGCGTTGTCGACAAAATCCTGGCCGAGAATCTGCGCGATCCGAGCAAGATGCGGTTCACTGCCGCGTGCTGCTGGCCAGCTCTGGGACTGCCGGTCGGCGCCGCCGAGGGAAAAGCCGATCTCCGGATAGGCGAGCGCGATCCGCTTGACGATTTCGGTGATGGCGGCCGCTTCCGCACGATCCGATTTCAGGAATTTCAGCCGTGCAGGTGTCGCGAAGAAAAGGTCACGCACTTCAACCTGGGTGCCTTTTGTACGGGCTGCGGGCACAAGCGGCTGCTCCCTGCCGCCCTCGACGGCGATGGCCCAGGCGTGGTCCTCGTCCTTGTGACGGGTCTGGATCGCCAGCCGGGCGACGGAGCCGATGGACGGCAGCGCTTCACCGCGAAACCCGAGCGTGCGGATGTCGAACAGGTCGTCGTCGGAAATCTTGGAGGTGCAGTGCCGGCGGATTGCCAGTTGCAGATCCTCCTGGCGCATGCCCTCGCCGTCGTCGGCAACGCGCATGAGCGTCTTGCCACCGGCGGCGGTGACGATCTCGACCTGTTTTGCCCCGGCGTCGACGGCGTTTTCCACCAACTCCTTGATCACGCTGGCGGGTCTTTCGATGACCTCGCCGGCCGCAATCTGGTTGATCACCTGTTCGCCAAGTTGCCTGACCTTCATGAAACTCCCTCTACTCGGTTTCGCACCGCGCCATGTTCCTATATGGTCCGCGCCGAGTTTGCGTCGATTCTTCAGCAAAGCTTATCAGACCTACCCAGATCCGAGTGACCCGCCATGACAGTTTCTGCACCGCTTCTTGTTGAGGGGCTCCGCACCCTCGCCCCGTCCTACAAGGGCATCCTGTGTGACGTGTGGGGCGTGCTGCACAACGGTGTATCGGCTTTTGAAGGCGCGCACAAAGCCCTCAAGGCCTTTCGCGAGGAAGCCGGTGGCAAGGTGGTCCTCATCACCAATGCCCCGCGCCCTGCAAAGCAGGTTGGCGAAATGCTGGCCGCTCTTGGTGTGCCGGACGGAACCTACGACGACATCGTCACCTCCGGCGACGTGACCCGCGAGGTCCTTGTGGCTCAGGGCAAAAAGACGCTCCTGCACATCGGTCCGCACCGGGACCAGCCGCTGTATCACGGCCTTGAAGCCACCTTCACCACCAATGACGAGGAAGCGGAAGGCATCAGCTGCACCGGGCTGGAAGACGACGAGGTCGAAACGCCCGACGATTACCGCGACCGGCTGCAGAAGCTGGCCGAACGCGGCCTGCCGATGATCTGCGCCAACCCCGACATCGTGGTGGAGCGCGGAGAGCGCCTGATCTGGTGCGCTGGCGCCCTTGCCCGTCTTTATGAAGATCTCGGCGGCGAAGTGGCCATTCTGGGCAAACCGCATGCCCCCATCTACGACGCGGCGATGAAGCGCCTCGCGACGCTGGCGGGCGAAGAGGTCGCCAAGGAAGACGTCCTGGCCATCGGCGACGGTCTGCCGACCGATATCCGCGGTGCGGTGTCTCAGGATCTCGACGTTCTGTTCATCACCGCTGGCATCCATGCCTCCGACTTCGGTCCGAGCGACGCGCCGGACGAACATCTGATCCGCCGCCGTCTGGCCGAAGAAGGCCTGCGCGCACGTGCTGCCCTGCCGCGTCTTTGGTGGTAAGCGCGCGCAGTATTGCTAGCGGGCTCATTTAACGTCCCGTATCGGGGCCATGCCCCTGCAAATAGGTCTGGACGTAATTTTCCACGTCCAGGCCTTCGTGGCCTGTCCCCAGGCCCATCTCCTTCATGAAGCCCATGACGGCCAGCGGCGCGATGAGCGCAACGGCGAAGCTGACCGGATCGCCCGGCTTGAGCCGCCCGCTGCTCTGATGCTTTGCCAATGTGCGGGCTACGCCCTGCAGGTTTTTCAGCAGAAAGGGCGTCACCGCTCGCAGTTCAGGATGCTGGGGCACCTGCGCAAACAGCGTCAGGGCAAGCCCGCTATGCTTGCGGTAGGTCTCCAGATAATTGCGCACGATTTCCAGAAGATCGGCCTTTACGTCTTCCCCCGGCAACATCTTGCCGAACGAGACGTCGGATAGCGTGTCGCCGATGGCGGCCTCGATCAAACCTGCCTTCGACCCGAAACGGCGAAACAGCGTGACTTCGTTCACCCCTGCCCTGTCCGCTATTTCCTTGGTCGTGGTTCCGCTGAACCCGCGCTCGCAAAACAGTGCGACTGTTGCGGAATAGATTTCTGAAACATCTACATTTCTAGGCACTTGGCCGCCAAACGCGCCGGGCGCGCCCTCAATTTTCCGGAAGACATTCCGTCGCACCTAATGCCAAACAGGATGCAAATGCAAGCAATCGCTTGCAATAAAATTGGATCATCACTATTTGCAAGTTTGGACTTGCATTAAAGGAATTGTGGTCGGCGGAGGTCTGCAGCCCGCCGAGCGAACATTGCCAGGAGAGCCGCCGTGTCGCTGTTGCGAAAAGCCCTGATCCTTCCCCCCGTGATCGCCGGTGCAGCAGTGCTGGTTTATGCGGTGAGCGGGCGCGAAGCACCCAAGCGCACCGACATCGGGGAAACGACGACGCTCGTGCGTGTCGTCACGGTCGAGCCTCAGGACTTCGTGCCGCGCGTAACCGGGTACGGCACGGTCGATCCGGCCCATACACTTGATGCCATCGCGCAGGTGTCCGGCCGGGTCACCTACATCAATCCGGATTTCAAACGCGGTGAATTCATCCCGGAAGGCAAGATTCTGGTGACACTGGCACCGGAAGACTACGAGCTGGAGATTGCCGAGGCGCAGAGCGATATCGCCAGTGCCGAGGTGGATATTGAAGAGCTGGCCGTTACCCTGGATACACAGAAACAATCCCTGGCGATTGCCAAATCGGTCCTCGACCTGGAACAGCGTGAGCTGGCCCGGCTGAAAACGCTTCAGGAGCGCAAGGTCGCGTCCGATCAGCTGGTCGAAAACCAGGAAGGCACGGTGCTTCAGCAAAAGTCGCGGGTTCAGGACCTTGAGAACGAGATTGCGCTCAACCCGGTGAAGCGCAAGGCACTGGAGCAGGTAAAGGCCAAGAACGAGGTTCGTCTGGAAACCGCAAAGCTGAACCTTGCCCGCACCACGATCCGTGTTCCCTTCGATGCCAGGGTTTCGAAGGTCAATGTAGAGATCGACCAGTATGTCGGTGCCGGCAGCTCCATCGGTGAACTTGACGGCATCGACGCAGCCGACATCGACGTTCAGATCAGTCCTGGCAACATGGCCGGATTTGCCAATCTGGCCTTTCCCGGACAATTGGAAACGGAAGAAGGTGTCATCCGGGCACGGCATTCGCTTGACCGGCTGAAGGCCAAGGTAAGGGTCGGATCCGTCGGAGAGACCGCCGTCTGGGATGCGCACGTCAAGCGGGTCAGCGACACGGTGGATCCGGACACCCGCTCCATCGGACTGATCGTCAGCGTGGACAAGCCCTATGACACCATCCGGCCGGGTATAAAGCCGCCATTGGTCAAAGGCATGTTTACCGAGGTTGAGCTGTCCGCACCGCCCGTGGCCGATCAGATCGTGTTGCCGCGCAACGCGGTCCACAGTGGCAGGATCATGACTGTCTCGCCCGACAGCCGACTGGTTACGGTGCCGGTCGAAATCGCCTTCCGCTTCGATGATATCGTCGTTCTGGGAACGGATCTGCCAGCTGGAAGCAAGGTCATCGTCAGCGATGTGTCCCCGGTGATCGAAGGCATGTTGCTGAAGCCTGTCGAAGACGAAGCTGTGAAGGCAGGTTTGAAGCGAATGGCGAGCACGGATGCTCTCAACGGTGAGGACCAGCCATGATCCGCTACTTCGCCCAGCACCCAACCGCCGCCAATCTGTTGATGGCCGGTTTCATCATTCTCGGACTGCTCAACCTTCCGGGTCTTCTGCTGGAAACCTTTCCGCAGATCCCGATAAAACGGATTACCGTGACAGTCGCCTATCCCGGAGCAACCTCAGCCGATGTGGAACGCACCGTATGCCGACGCATCGAGGATGCGCTCGACGGGATCGAGAACATCGACGAACTCAAATGCGATTCCCGGGAAAACCTCGCACTTGCGACCGTCAAGATCATGGAAGGCAAGGACATCGACCAGCTGATGCTGGATATCGACCGCGAGATCAACGCGATCGATGATTTTCCCGAGGGCGTTGAAGACCCGATCATCGAAGAGGCGGGCCGCCTGAGCGAGGCGACCTCCGTCGTCATCACCGGAATTGACGACAAGCCGCAGCTGAAGAACTACGCCGAAGCGGTGAAGGACCGCATGCTGAAGTTCGGCGGCATACCCCAGGTCGAGATTTCCGGCTTCTCTGACCGGCAGTTCCGCATCGAGGTGCGCGACGCCGCCGCGCGTGAAGTTGGGCTAACCCTCTCGGAAATCGCAAATACCCTCACCAGGCAGAATGTCAGCGCTCCCTCCGGAGAGATCACGACTGTAGGCGGCTCGATCCTGCTGCGTTTCGCCGACGAGCGCCTTGCCGCGGATGCCTATGCGTTGGTGATTGTCGCCTCTTCCCCGCAAGGCGGCCAGATCAAGCTGGGCGACATTGCCACGATAAGTGATCTCTTCGAGGACGAAGAGGTCG
Organism: Labrenzia sp. 5N; assembly: GCF_012395805.1. Taxonomy (NCBI): domain Bacteria; kingdom Pseudomonadati; phylum Pseudomonadota; class Alphaproteobacteria; order Hyphomicrobiales; family Stappiaceae; genus Labrenzia; species Labrenzia sp. 5N. The sequence continues at coordinate 11,967 of NZ_JAAZTM010000004.1, forward strand.
AAACCCGGCTGAACGGCAGGTTGGCCGCTGTTCTCGACATTTCCATGACCCGCAGTGACGACCTGATCAAGGTGGTGGAGCGGGTGCAGGAATTCGTCGATGAGGAACAGGCCCGTACTGCCCCGGGCATCGCCCTGACCATCATCAACGACGGCTCGATCATCCTGAAGGACCGCCTGTGGATGCTGGTCAACAATTCTCTCCAGGGACTGGCGCTTGTCGTTGCGGCCATGTGGATCTTCTTTGGCGGGCGGCAGGCATTCTGGATCGGCATGGGCCTGCCGGTGTCCTTTCTGGGCGCGCTCGCCGCAATGTCCATTCTGGGGCTGACGATCAACATGCTGTCGATGGTGGCCATGCTGATCGTGGTCGGCATCATGATGGACGACGCCATCGTAATTTCCGAAAACATCGCGACACGGCGCCAGAAAGGGCTCGGTCCCCTGGAGGCCGCCGTGCAGGGAACGCGGCAGGTCGCCCCGGGTGTGCTGTCTTCGTTTGCCACGACCACCGCCATTTTCGGTGCACTTGCCTTTATCGAGGGCGACCTTGGCGACCTGTTGCGCGTGATCCCGATGGTCATGTTGCTGGTTCTGGCCGTGTCGCTGGTCGAAGCCTTTCTGATCCTGCCCAACCACCTGTCCCATGGCGCTACGCGCGACACTCCGAACTGGGTAACCCGCAAGGCGGAAAGCGGTGTCGGGTGGGCGCGAGAGCATGTGATCGGTCCCTGTGCCACATGGTCTGTGCGGAACCGCTATTTTGTCATCGGCGCCTGCTTCATGCTTTTCCTCGCTTCGGTCTCGCTGCTGGCCGGCGGCGTCGTTAAATTCCAGGCGTTTCCGAACGTGGAAGGCGACCAGATCGAAGCGCGGATCGAATTGCCGGCAAGTGCGACGCTCGCCGACACGCGCAAGGTCGTGACAGAGGCAATCAGTGCGCTGGAACGCACCGATGCGGCGCTGTCGCCGCGCAATCCGGATGGAACATCCCTCCTCAAGAACATACTGGTGCGGTTCAACGAAAACAGCGATGCCGGCACCAGCGGAGCACATCTGGCGACCATCGACATTGATTTGCTGGACGGGCCCCTTCGTGACGCAGGCAACCAGGAGATCCTGAAAGTCTGGCGCCAGGAACTGCCCGAAACGCTCGACGTCCGGCGCATCATTCTCACCGAATCCAGCATCGGTCCGGCGGGACGCGCCATCGAATTGCGCCTGGCCCACAATGACCTGCAAATGCTCGACCAGGCTTCTGAAGAGCTTCAGGCCTGGCTCAAGGGCTATGACGGCGTCTACAACATTTCCGACGATCTCAGCCTCGGCAAACCGGAACTGGCCCTGTCTCTCAAGGACGGAGCCGGGGCAGTCGGACTTGATGCCAAGGCAATCGCCGACCAGCTGAGAGGGGCCTACAACGGCATTACCGCCGATGAGGTTCAAGTCGGTTCGGAAAGCTTCGAAGTCGATGTCCGCCTTGCCGGCAGCGACCGCAACAGCCTTGGCGATTTCGAACTCTTCACCGTGGAGACCCCTTCTGGTCACCGGGTCCCGCTCGGCTCCGTCGCCGACATCCGATCCGACCGCAGCTTCACGCGGATCAATCGTATTGACCGGGTACCGACCGTGACGGTCACCGGCGACGTTCTTCTCGGTGTTGCCAATGCCAACGAAGTCGTCAAGGACACGGAAACGAGATACCTGCCGCAACTCCTGGAAAAATACCCCGGATTGAGCACTTCGACCGAGGGGCAGAATGCGGAAGGCGCCAAGACGCAGGCGTCCATGGTCAAGGCACTCGGCACCGGCCTGATCTTCGTGTTCATCCTGCTGAGTTTCCAGTTCCGAAGCTACAGCGAACCGGTCGTGGTGATGACGCTCATCCCCATGGCGTTGATTGGTGCGGTCTGGGGGCACTTCCTGATGGGCATCGACTTTGCGATGCCAAGCATGCTGGGCTTCATTTCGCTAGCCGGGATCGTGGTCAATGATTCAATCCTGCTGGTCCAGTTCATCAAGGACGAGCATGACCCATCGCTGGAAAGCGTTGCAGAGATCGCTCCACTGGGTGCCAAGGCCAGGTTCCGTGCGATCCTGCTGACGTCGGTGACCACCATCGTCGGCCTGCTGCCGCTGCTGTTCGAAACAAGCCCTCAGGCACAGGTATTGATCCCGCTGGTGACTTCGATCTCCTTCGGACTGATCGGCACGACACTCATGATCGTCTTCGTGGTTCCAGCGTTCTATACCATCCTCGACGATTTTGACCTGACCTCACTCGCCCGGGAACGCAAGGCGCATCGGGAGAAGCTGGCGGCCGCCGAATAGATGCTCCTCTCCGACGTCGTCGCTGCAGGGCTTACCCTGCAGTCCAAGCCGTTGCCTTGACCCGCACAAGGCCAATCCGACTGGAGACCAAACGGCATGGATCCCATGGTCAAGCCATGGGATGACGATGGAGAGAATGTTCAGAACCAAAAAGGGCCCTCCAATGGAGAGCCCTTTGAAATCGTTTTTTCAGTCCGGATCAGTCGAACAGCTTGTCGATATCCGCCTGTGCGCCGCCCAGAAGGGCATCGATATCGTCTTGCGAAACACCTTCGCCTGAATGCTGCGGACCATGGAGGATCAGCTCGCGCTTGCGGCGCTCCGACTCTGTTTCAACCAACTTCGCATCAAGGTCTTCCGGAATGCGCAGCTGCTCGATGAAGGAAGTCACACGCTCATCGATGTAACGAAGCGTTTCGACCACCTTCGAAATTCTCTGCCCGGTGATGTCCTGGAAGGTGCAAGCCTCGAAGATGCTGATCATCTTGTTGCTGACCAGTTCCTGATAGGCTTCATGGTCGCTGGCATCGGCGCCCATGATCTCTTCGGCTGCTTCCATGATGGTGTTGGTGGCTTCTTCCGTCGCCTCAACGATGGCGTCCAGTTCCCGTCCGGCGTCCGGGATCTTGCTGCCAGTCATGTCATTGGCGCGCAGTTGGGAGATTTCCTCCTTCATGCGCCTGATTTCCTTGGCGATGACGGTCAGCTCTTCCGTAACGGCCGGTTGTACGGTCGACAGAAAATCGTGCATCGAACCCGACATGACTTCTGCAAGATGCATCACGTCGGTCAGGGAAACTTCACCTTGCCTGTTCTTGTTTTCCTGCAGGAAGTCTATGACTCGGGCAATGTTTTCCTGTTTCATACTGGCCACCAGGTCGAGCCTTTCCATTTTGAAAGCATCCTCCGAAGCGCGGATCCGGAATTCTCAGGAACCGCTATAACTTTTCGGATGCAGCAAAGCTGACCCGGCCTGCCTGCCCAGCAAGACCGCGCCGATCCTGTACATCCGTCTGGCACTGGCGGAGGTGCGCCCCAACGCAGCTCCCCGCCAAGTGCAAGAAATCAATCGGAGAAGACCGCCTCGATCTTGCCTTTCAGCGTCTGAGCATTGAAAGGCTTCACGATGTAGTTGTTCACGCCGGCTTTCTTGGCGGCGATGACGTTTTCCGTCTTGGATTCAGCAGTCACCATGATGAAAGGCGTCTTGCTGAGGCTGCCGTCGGCACGAACCTGCTTCAGCAGCTCGTAACCGGTCATCGGCTCCATGTTCCAGTCGGAAATCACCAGGCCATAACGGCGCTGTTTCATTTTTTCCAAAGCTTCGGTGCCGTCCGCAGCATCGTCGATGTCTTCGAAACCGAGTTGCTTGAGCAGGTTCCGAATGATGCGAATCATCGTTTTGTAGTCATCGACCACGAGGACCGGCATCTGAAGATCAAGGGCCATTGTCTACTCCATACTGTCAATTTGCGCGGCCCCTGGCCGTGGGCCGGTGGAAACGCGTTATGACTTCGAAGGAGAGCGACACATTATTGTGTCCTCACCTCCCCACACTCAACGCAATCTACCCGCCGCCCCTGAAAAGACCGTTAATAACAGGCGCTTTTTTCTTCGCCCAAAGCACAATTGCCAGAAAACCTTGCACCGCCTAGCGTCCGCCTACTTCAAATCAAGACAAATCAGGGCGGAAACCGTAATGTTGGAACTGCAAAAACTCTGCTTCGAAGATCTTTCCGTGGGTATGAGCGAAGTACTCGTGAAGCATGTAAGTTCTTCCGACGTGGTCGGCTTTGCGGAAGTATCCGGCGACCGGAACCCGATTCATCTGTCCGAACATTTTGCCGCCCGCACGCCCTTCAAGACGAGAATCGCCCATGGCCTCTATACGGCCAGCCTGATCTCGGCCGTGCTCGGCACCCGCCTTCCCGGCCCCGGCGCGATCTATCTGTCGCAAACGCTCAATTTCAAGGCACCGGTCAGGATCGGCGATGACGTCAAGGTGACTGTCACCGTCGAGGAACTGATGGAGCGCGGCAACCGTGCCCGCCTTTCCTGTATCTGCAGTGTCGACGACACCGTGGTTCTGGAAGGCGAGGCACTGGTGAAGGTTCCTGGCCGGGACGAAGATCAATCAGGTCTTTGACGGGCAGCGACCGCAAAGGCAAGTCTTCGGCACATCCCCATCTTGACCTTTGCTTTGCTTGACGGCAGGTTCCACGCCAAAGTCGGCAGGGCTGCTCCACCTGGAGCGCCTTGTTCGACGTGTTCCTGCAGGACGGGCCGGCACACCGGACCGTTGTGACGTATCGTTGCGCGAAGGTTTGCCGCATGAGCTCCACTGATCCCTCCAGCTTTCCGATCATCGAAAGCCTGGATGCCTTTCCGGCGGACCTGAAAGGCGGCATCGTTGCCATCGGCAACTTCGACGGCGTTCACAGGGGCCATCGTGCCGTGCTCGACGCCGCGCTCGGTCTTGGCCATGGCACGCATCATCCCGTCTATGCCATGAGCTTCGAGCCGCATCCGCGCACGGTCTTCAACCCGTCCAAACCCGTTTTCCGTCTGACCCCGCCACAGCAGAAACTCGACCTGCTGCGCCTGTGCGGTCTCGATGGCGCGCTCATCCTTCCCTTCACCCGGGAGTTTGCCGGCATCGAAGCGAATGCCTTCGTTCAGGACATTCTCATCGACACGCTCGGCATCTCCCACGCGGTCACCGGTTATGACTTCCACTTCGGCCGGGCCAGACAGGGCACCCCAGACTATTTGCGTTCCGCCGGCGCCGACCACGGCTTCGGCGTGACCATCGTCCAGCGCGAGGAAGACGAAGGCGCCGAAGTCATTTCTTCCACACGTATCCGCGACAGCCTCTCACGGGGGGATATCGCCCAGGCAAACGGTCTCCTTGGCTACCGCTGGTTCTTCGAGGCGGACGTGCGCCACGGAGACAAGCGCGGCCGCGACCTCGGCTATCCGACCGCCAACATGAGCCTTACCGAGGACTGCCCGCTGAAGCAGGGCATCTATGCGGTCAAGGTCCGTGTCGACGGGGCCTGGCATGACGGCGTCGCCAGCTATGGTCGCCGCCCGACCTTCGACAATGGCGCCGCACTGTTTGAAGTGTTCCTGTTCGACTTTGCTGGCGATCTCTACGGCAAGACGCTGCGCGTGCACCTGGTGTCCTATCTGCGCGGCGAGGAAAAATTCGACTCGGTCGAGGCACTGATTGCCCAGATGGACCGGGACAGCGAAGAAGCCCGCGCCGCGCTTGGCTCGTTACAGCCGCTGTCCGAACTCGACATGAAACTGCTCGATCTTTCCGCCTGAGCAGCCTTCAAAATATTTTCTCTTTTCTGACGAACTTGGCGTTTGCCGGCTTGCTCCGGGAGACGTTCAACTTCAAAAGGAATATGGATCGGCAATCCTGCTGCGGTCAGCGACCACAGAGATTTTTGCCCGGCCCTTTCCTTGTTGCCGGTCCCTCTCCCAAGCGATTGCCCATCGCCGGAAGGCCGGCGAAATCCCTGTTCGCGTGTGGTTTTCAGTGATGAAGACGCTCCGGAGGTTGCAGCACGATGAAGCGTCCATCCATTTCCTCGCGTTCCGGGGATGTCGAGCAGAACCCGCTCATGGCGATTTTCCTGATGACGTCGGCCATGCTGCTGCTGCCGGTGATGGATATCACCGCAAAATATCTCTCCGCGGAGCTGCCGACGCTTGAGGTCACATTCGGCCGATTTTTCTTTCAGCTTCTGATCAGCCTTGCCATTGCATTGGTCACCGGCCGCCTCATGCACCTGAGGGGCAAGCAACCGGTCGTGAACTACCTGCGCGGCATTCTTCTGGGCACGGCATCGCTCTGTTTCTTCACTGCGGTGAAGTACATGTCGGTGGCGACCGCGATCTCGATCTTCTTTGTTGAGCCCATGGTCCTTACCATCCTTGCGGCGGTGCTTTTGAAGGAACAGGTCGGCCCGCGGCGGATCGGCGCCATTCTCGTTGGCCTGCTGGGGGCCATAATCGTGCTGCGGCCGACGCTGGCGGAAATTGGCCTCGTCAGCCTGCTGCCGGTCGCAACCGCCGTTCTGTTTTCCTTCTACCTGCTGCTCAACAGGCTCTACCCCGTTCGCGACGATCTTCTGACCATCCAGTTCAGCGCGGGCCTGTCCGGTTCACTGCTGCTCGGGACAGGTCTTGTGATCGGATATCTGACCGGGATCGAAGGCATGGAATTCGTCATGCCGGACGCACCCCAGTCCGGCTTGCTGGCCTTGATCGGGCTGATTTCCTTCGCTGGCCACGGTCTTGTTGTTTCCGCGTTTCAACGCGGCAGCGCCAGTATGCTGGCACCGCTGCAATATATCGAAATCGTCAGCGCCACCTTGTTCGGGTATCTGGTCTTTTCCAATTTTCCGGACGGCCCGACCTGGCTGGGGATTGCCCTGATCATCTCGAGCGGGCTCTACATCACCCACCGCGAGCGCAAGCTGCGGCAGGCGGCCTCAAACTGATCCGGCAACCGCGCCGTCGAGGTGCTCTCGTTCCGGATGTGCGGCGTGCAACTGCAGTCTGCGCAGCCCCAGCCAGACGAGCATCACCGGCAGGACGGGTGCGATCGGGATGCCGAGCCAGATCGCAAACGGGCTGGTGGATGCAGACAGGCCGATGATGATGAAGAGCGCTATTTTCTCGTAAGGCAAGAAGCCGTTTCTGAGGCCCTCGCGGATCAGGAAGGCACAAGGGATGATGATCAGCGTCAGGTCGTAGGAAAGGGCAAAGGGTGTGACCAGCAAGGTGCCGCCGACCAGGACCGGAGCCCGCACCGACATGGCGTCCGTCCGCCGCCAGACCCGCCACACGCAAACGGCAGCGGCAAGGGCAAAGACCGCCTGCACTATCATCGCCGGCAGATGACCGAGCCCCAGCACCCTGCCTGCACCGTAAACCGAAATCATCTTGACCCATTCCACGCCGCCCAGCTCCATCATGGCGGAGGCAACCGGCGCCTGAATCCAGAAGGCCTGCCAGGTGCCAAAGCCGAGTACCGCAACACTGAGCGCGGCGAACACCAGCGTCGAGACGGATGCACTCAGGAAGGTCCGCCAATTGAAGCTGGCAACAAGGGCAAGCGGAACCAAGATGCCCAACTGCGGCTTGATGGTCAGAAAACCCAGCGCGATGCCCGCCCACACCATCTGCCGCCGTTCGATCCCGACGAGAAAGAAACCGTAGAGCGCTGCGGTCAACGCTGCATTCTGACCATGGAAAGCATTGTTCGCACAGGCCGGAACGAGGATCAGGCAGGCGGCCAGCAGCCAGTTGCCCGCAATCAGGCGGCAGGCCAGACACAACAGGCCCGTGGTGATCCCGATAAAGACGGCAAACGCGATCTTGTAGGGCAGAAGCGCAAACGGCATCTGCAGCATCTGGAACGTGGGCGGATAGAAGAAACCGAAGACGGTGTCTGTTCCGGTGTACTGCTGCTGGAGGGCGGAAAACGCAGCGGGACTGTATGCCACTTCCGGCGTTCCGTTGAGAGCCTGGCCCCCAGCCATCCAGAAGCTGAGGTAATCCATCAGCAACGTGCCGTTGGGCGCGCCATAAGTATTGGGCACCACCAGCATCCACAAAAGGCCCAGCGTGAAGCCGATTGCGGAACACAGACATGCAAAGCCGATCCGGTCCCAGCTCAGCCAGTCACCCGTCACGACACCGCGAGACCAGAGACTTGCCTTGTCTACGCCCGCCTGCGACCCATTTGCCGCCTGTTTCACCTGATTGGCCATTTTCTGCCGGTCTGTCCGTCGCTCACCCGTCTCAATCCGGGCCTATCCATGACCGAAAGACATTCATATTCGGTTACCCGAAGCCGATTTTCGGAAGTTGTACGTTTGCCGGACAGACAAACAACACAGGAATTGCCGGAACATCTTTATTCATCGCCGAAGTGCTGCTATGTCCCTTGCCATGCAACACAAGGCTCTCATAGTCGTCGCCAGACCGACGATCGCGATTACGCGAATTACTTGCCCGGCCTTCGGCTGACGCGGCAATGCGGCGCCAGGGACCGGGACTTCCAGATTTCATGTTGCTGCCCGAAACGGGCCGGCAATCATCCTGACATATGACGCGGGCCCAGGGCCCGAACGACCGGATCGACGTGACGATGACCGAGACAGATAAACGCGACTATTCCGAAACGCTGAACCTGCCGCAGACCGAATTCCCGATGCGCGCCGGCCTTCCCAAGAAAGAGCCGGAAATCCTCGCTCGCTGGGAGCAGATGAACGTCTACAAAAAGCTGCGCGAACAGGGCAAGGGCCGCAACAAGTTCGTGCTGCATGACGGACCTCCCTATGCCAATGGCAACATCCATATCGGCCATGCCCTGAACAAGACGCTGAAAGACATCGTCACGCGCTCCATGCAGATGACGGGCTTCGAGAGCAACTACGTTCCAGGCTGGGACTGCCACGGCCTGCCGATCGAATGGAAGATCGAGGAACAGTACCGCGCCAAGGGCAAGAACAAGGACGAGGTGCCGATCAACGAATTCCGCCGCGAGTGCCGCGAATTCGCCGAGCACTGGATCGACGTCCAGCGCAAGGAGTTCAAGCGCCTCGGCATCGAGGGCGACTGGGACAACCCTTACCTGACAATGCGCTTCGAGAGCGAAGCCGTGATTGCCCGGGAACTGATGAAGTTCGCAACCTCCGGCCAGCTTTACCGCGGTTCCAAGCCGGTGATGTGGTCGGTGGTCGAAAAGACCGCGCTTGCCGAAGCCGAGATCGAGTATCAGGACTACCAGTCCGACATGATCTGGGTGAAGTTCCCGGTCGAAAGTGCCGGCGGACGCGATGAAGCGGCTGTCGAGGAACTGCTGGACGCTTCGGTCGTGATCTGGACGACCACGCCCTGGACCATCCCGGGCAACCGCGCCATCAGCTATTCCTCGCGCATCGACTACAGCCTCTACGAGGTTACGCAGGACGGACTGCCGGACGACAACTGGGTCCAGAAGGGCGACAAGCTGATCCTGGCGGATGCCCTCGCCGACGAAGTGTTCAAGAACGCACGTATCACCGATTTTGCGCGTGTCCGGTCCGTCAGCAACGACGAGCTGGAAACCCTGACCTGTGCTCATCCGCTGGCAGGGCTCGATCTCGGCGGTTACGAATTCGACGTGCCGCTGCTGGACGGTGACCATGTCACCGACGATGCCGGTACCGGCTTCGTGCACACGGCACCCGGCCACGGCACGGACGACTTTGAAATCTGGATGACCAAACGGGCCGATCTGGAAGCACGCGGCATCAACACCGCGATCCCCTTCACTGTTGCCGATGACGGCTTCTACACCAAGGATGCGCCTGGCTTCGAAGGCTGCGAAGTCATCACGCACAAGGGCGAGAAGGGCAAGGCCAACAAGGCCGTGATCGAAAAGCTGAAGGAAAGCGGCAACCTGATCGGTCTCGGCCGGTTGAAGCATTCCTATCCGCATTCCTGGCGTTCCAAGAAGCCGGTGATCTTCCGCAACACGCCGCAGTGGTTCGTCTACATGGACAAGCAGTTGTCCGGCGAAGGCGACACGCTGCGCACGCGGGCACTGAACGCCATCGACGAGACACGCTTCGTGCCGGGTGCCGGCCAGAACCGTCTGCGCTCCATGATCGAGAACCGGCCGGACTGGGTCCTTTCGCGCCAGCGCGCGTGGGGTGTGCCGATCACCGTGTTCATCCACAAGGAAACTTCTGAAGTCCTGAAGGACGAAGCCGTCAACAAGCGCATCTTCGATGCCTTCGTGGCGGAGGGTGCCGACGCCTGGTTTGCGGATGGCGCCAAGGAGCGTTTCCTGGGCAACGACTACAAGGCAGACGAGTGGGACATGGTCCGTGACATCCTGGATGTCTGGTTCGACAGTGGGTCCACACATGCGTTCGTTCTGGAACAGCGCGAAGATCTCGCACCCAAGCGCAAGACCGACGGCGGCAAGGACTATGTCCTTTACCTTGAAGGCTCCGACCAGCATCGCGGCTGGTTCCATTCCTCGCTGCTGGAAAGCTGCGGTACACGCGGTCATGCACCTTACGACGCCGTTCTGACCCATGGCTTCACCATGGCAGAAGACGGCCGCAAGATGTCGAAGTCTCTCGGCAACCAGGTGTTCCCGCAGGACGTCATCAAGCAGTATGGCGCCGACATCCTGCGCCTGTGGGTGGCCTCCACCGACTATTGGGAAGACCAGCGCCTCGGGCCGGAGATCATCAAGACCAGCGTCGACAGCTACCGCAAACTGCGCAACACGCTGCGCTGGATGCTGGGTTCGCTTGGCCATGCCACCGGTGAAGAAGTAGCACTGGCCGACATGCCTGAGCTGGAGCGGCTGATGCTGCACAGGCTGGTCGAACTCGACAAGATGATCCGTGAAGCCTACTGGGAGTTCGACTACAAGAAGGTCTTCCACCAGCTGTTCACTTTCATGACGGTGGAACTGTCGGCCTTCTATTTCGACATCCGCAAGGACGCGCTTTATTGCGATGCGGCTTCGTCCGTGCGCCGCAAGGCGTCGCTTTTCGTGATCGACAAGCTGTTCGATTGCCTGGTGACCTGGCTCGCACCGATGATGCCGTTCACCATGGACGAAACCTGGACCTCCCGTTACGGCGAGGAGGCCTGCGTTCACCTGGAGCAGTTCCCGACTGTTCCGGCCGAATGGCGTGACGATGCGCTTGCCGCCAAGTGGGCGAAGATCAAGACGGTTCGCCGCGTGATCACCGGCGCGCTGGAAATCGAGCGCCGTGAAAAGCGGATCGGCTCCTCGCTGGAAGCTCACCCGGTCGTGCATGTCACCGATGCGGAACTGATGGACGCGCTCAAGGGCAAGGACATGGCGGACATCGCCATCACCAGCCAGTTGACGCTCAGCAGCGAACCGGCACCGGAAGGCGCGTTCACGCTCGGCGACACCAAAGGTGTGGCTGTCGTGCCCGGCCTTGCCGAGGGTACCAAATGCGCCCGCTCCTGGAAGATCCTGCCGGAAGTAGGCTCCGATCCGGATTATCCGGATGTGACCTTGCGCGATGCTGCCGCCCTGCGTGAATGGGACGCTGCCCATGCCGCAGCCTGAGCGGCAGGGTTCCCGGTCACGATGACGCAACAGGATACATCTTCCAACAATACGAAACGGCCCCTTCTCTGGGGCCGTTTCAGCACCTTTGTGCTTCTGATCGCGCTTGTCGGTGTTGTCATCGACCAGGGCAGCAAGCTCTGGCTGGTTTACGGCTTTGATCTTGCCCGCAACGGACCGGTCGACCTTTTGCCGGTTCTCGAGATCGTTCTGGTCTGGAACCGGGGTATTTCCTATGGCCTGTTCCAGCAGAACAGCGATCTGGGCCGCTGGCTTCTGGCCGGTGTGACGATTGCAGTCACGATTGGCCTGTGGGTCTGGTCGGCGCGATGCCAGTCACGCCTGGTGGCCCTTGCCCTGGCGCTGGTCATTGGCGGGGCGATCGGAAACGGGATCGACAGACTGACCTATGGCGCCGTCGTCGACTTCGTCCATTTCCACGTCGGCACGTTCTCCTGGTACGTGTTCAACCTGGCAGATGTGTGGATCGTTGCGGGCGTCGTCGGTCTCCTGTATGACAGTTTCCGAGATGGTCCTAATTCAGCCGCAAAATAATGGTTTAGGCTGGACAACGACTGATCGCGGGCGGAGTGCTGCCGGCTGTTTTTTATGAGAAATCGAGGGGTCTGCGCAGTGCGGACGTTAGTTGGGTTTGTAAAGAATTCTGCAGTGCTGGTGCTTCTGGCCGGTTTGGCCGCATGCCAGGCAGCGGATGGCACGAGCCAGGCACCGGATGTCGCCCTTGTCGACACCGTGATGAAAGGCCTTGGCGCCGTCGATCCGAATGAAAAGCAGATCGAGTACAAACCTCGCGGACCGCTGGCCATGCCCGCAGAGCCGACGAACCTTCCCGAACCGGAAACCAATGTTGCCGGTGTGAATGATCAGAACTGGCCGAAGCAGCGTGAAAACGAACAGCTGACCGAGCTGAAGCAGCTTTATGCCAGCTCCGGCAAGACCGGCAGCATGAACAGCGAAGCGCTGACCCCGGAACAGATGCGCGGCTTCAAGATTACTGGTGTCACCGGTCAGAATCGCGATCTCGACGCAGAGCGCCGCTTCAACGAGATCACCGAAGGCGGCAAGCTGACACGTGAAGAACAGCGGGCCGAATGGGAGCGCCTGCAGCAGTTGCGGTCCCAGCAGGCAGGTATCGAGCAGAACGGCCTGTCCGCACGCCGCTACCTGACCGATCCGCCCACCGGCTACAGCACGCCTTCTCCGGATGCACCGATGCCGGAAGTGGTGAAGAAAAAGCGCAAGCCGACGAATTACGACGAGTACGACTCCAAGCCGCTCGATCCACGTTGCCTGGAAGGCGACCAGAACTTCTGTAACTGATCTTTCAGCATCCGGACTTCAGGGTCCGAAAGGCAGATGACAAAATTGTAACGGGACCTCCGGACCGCACCTCCTATATGGAGGATAGGTCCGGAGGTCTTTTTTGTTGGCCACCATGAAATTGCCCGGCTTTGCGCTTTTCCTGCAACTGGTTGAAGCGCATGCTGTTCGAACGACAAAGAACGGGAGTTGCACGTGAACCCATCGTCCTCGAAGCACGACAAGACATCCCCCGTGCGGCGGTTGAAGCGCTCCATCGGCCTTGTGCTGATGCCTGCGCTCCTGCTGGGCGGCGGCATGGCCCTTGTGCCGGGAAGTGCCTTTTCCGCGCCGGCAACGGCAGGAAACCTGATGATTGCGCCGAACCTTGAAAGCTTCACGCTGAATAACGGTTTGCAGGTAGTGGTCATCCCGGACCGCCGGGCACCGGTTGTCACCCACATGATCTGGTACAAGGTCGGTTCCGCCGATGAACCGGAAGGTCAGTCTGGTGTTGCGCATTTTCTCGAACATTTGATGTTCAAGGGTACTCACGACCATCCCAACGGAGAATTCTCCAAGATGGTTGCCGATCGTGGTGGCCAGGAAAACGCCTTCACCAGCACCGACTACACTGCCTATTTCCAGAAAGTCGCCAAGCAGCATCTGCCGCTCATGATGAAGCTGGAAGCCGACCGGATGGAGAACCTGGTTCTGAGCGACGAAGTCGTGACGCCGGAACGGGACGTGGTTCTGGAAGAGCGGCGCATGCGGGTCGACAGTGAACCCGGTTCCCGGCTGCAGGAGGCGCTGAATTCCATCACCTTCGTCAACCACCCCTACGGCTCACCCGTCATCGGCTGGCAGAGCGAAATCGAAGCGCTCAACAAGGAAGCTGCGATTGCCTTCTACGACCGGTTCTACACGCCCAACAACGCGGTGGTGGTAATTGCCGGAGATGTGGACGTTGATGCGGTTCGCAAACTTGCGCAGGAAACCTACGGCAAGGTTGCCCGGCGCGCAGATCCTGGAGAACGCCTCCGGCCGGCCGAACCGCCGCTTGCGGGTGAAAGACGCATTGCCGTTTCCGATCCGCGGGTGCGCCAGGAGTCCCTGTCGCAAATCTGGATCGTGCCGAGCCAGACCACCGGCGAAGGCCGCACGCCCGAGGCGCTGGACATTCTGTCGTATATTCTGGGCGAAGGGCCTTCCAGCCGCCTGCACAAGGCACTGGTTCTCGATCAGGAAGCCGCCCTCAGCGCCGGCGCCTATTATCAGGGCAGCGCCCTTGATAACGGCCGCTTCGGTCTCTACGCCGTGCCGCGCCCCGGCTACACGCTGGAAGACATGGAGCGGCTGATAGCGACCGAACTTCAGAAACTGCTCGAGACCGGCGTCACGGAAGAAGAAGTCGAACGCGCCCGAAACAGCATGGTCGCCAGCGCGATCTACGCCCAGGACAGCCAATCCGGCCTGGCACGCCTTTTCGGCGGTGCCCTGACAACTGGGCAAACGATCGAAAACGTCCAGACCTGGCCTTCGCAGGTACAAGCTGTCACCCCTGAAGATGTCCTGGATGCGGCCCGCACCTATCTCGCCGGCCTCCCCGTGGTCGGAGAGTTGCGCATGGAACCGCCCGTCGTGCCCGATGCCGCCCAATCCGATGCGCCCCAGACGAAGGACAAGTCCTGATCATGGCACACACCCTCTTCTCCCTGCGCGGTCCGGTCTCCGCCCTCGCTTTGTCGCTTGTCGCCCTGCTTGGCCTGATGAGGCTGGCGCAGGCCGTCGAGATCCAGGAAGTCACCAGCCCCAAAGGCATCACAGCCTGGCTGGTAGAAGACCATACCGTGCCTATCATTGCGCTCGATTTTTCCTTCGATGGCGGCTCCGCGCAGGACCCTGTCGGAAAGGAAGGCCTGACGCGCCTGCTCGCAGCGACGCTGGACGAAGGCGCGGGTGAAATGGATTCCGAGACCTTCCAGGCCAAGCTGGAAGAACTTGCCATCAGCATTAACTTCAGCACCGGCAAGGACCGGTTCTACGGCAGCTTGCGGACCCTAACGCCGACCCTTGACGAGGCCAGTGACCTTCTGGCCCTCGCCGTGAACGAGCCGCGCTTCGACGAAGCCCCGGTGGAGCGGATGAAGGCCCAGCTGTCGCAAAGGGCGAGACGCAACGAAAGCGATCCGGATGCGATTGCCGGAAGAGCCCTTGCCGAAGCTATGTTCGGTGATCACCCCTACGCCCGGCCAACGCTTGGCACCGCCGAAACACTGGCCGGCCTGAACGCGGATGACCTTGCAAACCAGCAGGGCAAGCTTCTCGCCCGCAAAGGGCTGATCATCGGTGTCGTCGGTGCAATCGATGCTGAAACCCTCGCCGGAGTTCTCGACAAGGTCTTTGCTCCGCTGCAGGAGGAAGGACAGCTGGTGCAGATTGCCGATTTCGAACCGGAATTCGGAACCGGAGTAAACCAGCAGCTGGCAGTACCGCAAACCACGATCCTGCTCGGCCTTCCCGGGCTAACACGTGATGATCCGGACTATCAGGCCGCCTTTGTGATGAACCACATTCTGGGTGGCGGCACCTTCACCTCCTGGATGTATGAAGAAGTGCGGGAAAAGCGCGGGCTTTCCTATGGCGCCGGCACATCTCTTTCTCCTTACGCACACACGGGTCTTCTGATCGCCAATGCAGCGACCAAGGCGGACCGGGCGGACGAGACGGTGAAGATCATGTTGGAACAGATCAGTCGCATGGCCGAGACCGGACCGAGCGAAGACGAATTGCAGTCTGCCAAACAGTATCTGACCGGGTCTTACCCTCTGCGCTTCGACAGTTCCGGCAAGATTGCCCGGCAGTTGGTCGCTCTGCAGAATGCGGAACTCGGGATCGACTATTTCGACCGCCGCAACAGCGAGATCGAGGCTATTTCGCTGGACGACGTCAAACGGGTGGCCAAGCGCCTGCTGGCCGACAAGGCTCCGACAGTGGTGACCGTCGGCCCGAAGCAGGGGTAAGCCCCAAACCACCAACAACACTGCCTCAATGACAAACGCCCCGGCTCAAACCGGGGCGTTCTTGATTTTGCCTACCAGACTGAATTACGACCTATTACTGCTCGAACCTGGGAACAGCCTTCAAGGCAGAAAACGTGCATTCGAGACAGGCATTGCGACTCGCCTGTCCGGGGTGACACAGGAGGATCCAGGTCGGTACTTGAAAAGGCCGAGTGGAAAAGCCCTCAAGCCGCCAGCTTTTGCCATACGGCGGCAGACCACTGTCATGGCCTGCTCCATCGGCGCACAGCGGCTGAAATGTCGAAGCAGATTATCGTTTCGGGAACGCGGAAGCGCCTTGCGCGGATCAACCGGCGGCAGACCGTCTCGGACCGGGAGCAGGTGCGCCCTGCAGCACTTCCGCACGCACCGGGCGCGGCGGCGAGAACAGGTTGCCCTGAGCAAGCTTGACGTCGTAGTCGAGCAGCTCCAGCACCTGGGATTCCGTTTCCACATGATCAGTGATCAGCTGCATGCCATAGCGATGAAGCAGGTCGCCGAAATCGGACGGATGGATGTGGCCGTGTTTGGCTTCGCGGCGCCCGATGAGATAGTCGGCGTGCAGCTTGCCGTATTTGAAACCCCGGCCCGCCAGGGAGTTGAAGTCCATCTTCATGTCCGCGATCTGGTCGACGGAGAAGCGGAACCCGGCTTCGAACAGCGAACTCAGGCTTTCCAGCTCCATCCCGCCCATGTGGGCGACATCGTCCTGGGAGAATTCGAACACAAGCACATCGGCCAGATCCTGGTTCGCCTTCACGAATTCCAGGAAGCCGGGGAAGAAGGTTTCGTCAACCAGCGACTGCGACGAGATATTGCAGAACAGGATGGCATTGCGATTGCGCGAGGTCAGGCGGCGCACGACCTGGATGGAGCGGAACAGCAGCAGATTGTCGATCCGGGCTATCTGGCCTGAGAGAACCGCTTCCGGAATAAAAGCCGATGCTTCGATCAGATTGCCACCGTTATCACGCAGGCGAGTGAAGGCTTCATAGTACTTCACCTGGCGCTGCGGCAGTGTCACGATCGGCTGCAGGTGGAGCTCCACCCGGTTGGCATTGAGTGCCGACGTGATCAGTTCGCGCATGGCCATGTTCGGCTTCGGCTTTTCGGCCGGCATCGCGGTACGTGCGGCAAGGCGCTGGTCGGGTTCATCCGGCAGATCGAATGCGTAATCCTGCTGCTGGTGGTTCGGCTGTTCCTTTACCGGAACATGACCCAGCTTATCCTCGAGACGCGGCGCGTGCACACCATAGCGTCGATCGAAATCGTTCATGTCCCGGCGCGGTGCAGCCGCTGGTGCATAGGGCTCCTGCATGCCGTTGTCCGCTTCATGAGAAAAGGACGCCGGGGCGTGCTGCTGGCGCTGCGGGGCCTGCGCAGGCTGCTGAACCGGAGGCCAGTTCTGCGGCGCCTGATAGGTGGACCGGCGTTCTTCCTGGTAGGTCTCCTGCGGCTGCTGATAACGTGGCAGGCTTGGCATCTGCGGTGGCGGTGCGATGGCCTGCTGGTCCTCGACCCTCGCTTCAAGGTCGGACATGGCCTCGGCCATCTGCTTGACCAAGGTGCCCAAAACTTCAACTTCAGCAAACAGAGGGTCGATTTCAGCGCGGGTACGGCGCGGCATGGTGTGTTCCATGCCCGTGAGCCTGCCTTCGAGATTGCCGACATCCTCGTCCAGATCCGCCATGCGCTCTTCAAGACGGTCGACCGCTTCACTCACTGCGCCGCGGTCGCGCGCACGACCGATCAGCAGGTGGATCAGGATCATGGTGCACATGAGCGCAAGCGACAGGGAAACAGCTTCGCCGAACGGCCGTCCGAACTGGAAGACCAGAACTGTCGCAGACGACAGCGCGATCACGGCCATGCAAATTGCTACGAATATGGTCCCTGTCCGCCCCATGGTATTCGAAAGTTCCAACGCGAATCAAAAGTTACTGGTTAATCATGCCTTAAGAACCATGCGTGGCCGAATCTACAACCGCCTTGCGGTATGGAATCCGTGACTTGTCCCCGACTATGGTTGATGCGTCACGGTATTTCGGCGTTTTTCGCTCCTCACGCAGCGTTCACAGTGTCTCAAACAGCTCACAACCACAAGTCTCCCACTCACCCGCTGGACGCACCGGGCAATGACGTCCCCATGACTTTTTGACCGTTGCATTCGGTAGTACTTCGTCTAAATTTACGTAAGGGAAGCTACTTCACGGCGGATCAGTCAACAGGTCTAGCAGGGGGCTGATATGCATGCAGCCGAACAAACGACATATCGGGCACCGCGCGACAATGCGCCGGATGCGAAGATAGACCAGCCTGCCAAGGACCGCCCCGCACCCGAGGCCTCAACTTCTCTCAAGTCAGGTGAAGCGACGGCCCCGAACACCGTCCAGGAGCAACTTCCCTGCGAGGAGCAGATCAAGGCCGCGCTCATCAACACCCTGAAAAGCTCCGAATTCCAGTCCGCGCCCCAGCTGCGCGCCTTCCTGGGGTTTGTCGTGCATGCCACGCTGAACAGACAACAGGAAAAGATCAAAGGTTATACGATCGCGGTCGAAGCGCTGGGGCGGCCGGAAGACTTCAATCCGGTGACGGACCCTATCGTACGTGTCGAGGCCGCCCGGCTGCGGCGCAGGTTAGAGAAGTACTATGCCGGGTCCGGTGCCAACGACCCGGTGCGCATCGCCATTCCCAAAGGCAGCTATGCGCCGGAGTTCCAACCGGCACACGCCGGGTCGTTGCCGGATTGTGCAGCAGACCTTGCCAACAAAGATGTGCCAGACGGGGACCTGGCCGGTAGACACTTCGCGCCGGAAACAATGGCTCATCCGCACCTAGAAACAGGTGGGGTGTCGGGAACCGTGCACGAGCATGATGCCTTCCGGCCGCCTGCACGCACCTTGCGCACCGGAACCAACGCACCGGGTAAAACCGGCCTTCCGGAAGTCTTCCGAAAGCTGCAACGCGCATTGGCACATCCCGTTGACCTATGGCTGGTGTTCGCCCTCTGCCTTGCGAGTTTCCTGGCAGGATACCTGTTGGCGGGCCTTTGATTTCTCCGGTTTGACCGGCCTTCGGCATATCCACGACGCACCGCCTGAGCTGGAATATTTTGCTCACTTCGGCCCTTTTCTGTGCCGAAAGCGAAGATCGCCTGCAATTTGCGTCATCTGACAACGCTTTGTTTACCCTGTTCGGAGAATTATCAAATTGACGAATCTTTCGATATTCGAATGACCCGTATCCAGCGATGGGAGTTACCCAGCAATGGGGAGTAATGAGGGCAAAGAGCTGCCTGTTATAGTACGCGTACTTGACGCAACGGCCTCCGAGGCTGCCCGCACGTCCGCGGTCTGCGCCAAGCTGTCTCATGCCTGTACGGACCCCATCCTGTACACGGAATCCTCGTCCTGCCTGCAGGACCTTGCAGACAAGACCACCGACATTCTGATCATCGATCTGGAAACCATCGGTGGCGACGAAGCCCTGGAAGCCTATGCGGTCCGCTGTCCCAAGGCGGTCATCATCGCGGTTTCGGCCAAGGGGTCTGTCTCGCGGGCCGTCAGCGCAATGCGCGCCGGAGCCCATGATTTCCTGACCAAGCCCTTCTCGCTCGATGCGCTTGCGTCCAAGATTTCCTTCCAGCTGAAACAAAGAAGGCCCGTTCAACCGGTTGCTCCCGCAGCACCGCAGAGTGTCCAGCCTGTCGTTTCAATGCCGGAGCTATCAGCACCTCCGCTTCGCGCCGCACACATCAGGACCGAAAGCTCCGGAACGAACCGCCTGGTGGGCACCTCCGCCCAGATGCGCGACATCCACGACCAGATCGGTCGCATGGCGCCGTCGCAGGCTCCGGTCTTCATTACCGGAGAGTCCGGAACGGGCAAGGAACTGTGCGCTGCAGCGGTTCACGAATTATCCGAGCGCCGGTCCAACCGTTTCGTCACCTTGAACTGCGCGGCGATTCCGCGAGACCTCATTGAAAGCGAGATCTTCGGATATGTGCGCGGCGCCTTTACTGGAGCTGCAGACAACCGTGCGGGCGCGGCCGAACAGGCCGATGGCGGCACGCTGTTCCTGGACGAGATCGGCGAGATGGACCTTCTCCTGCAGAGCAAGCTGTTGCGCTTCCTGCAGACGGGGACGTTCCAGCGCCTCGGTGACACACATACCCGCAAGGTGGACGCGCGCATCATCTGCGCAACAAACCGGAACCCGGTTCAGGAAATATCCGCCGGCCGCTTCCGCGAAGACCTTTACTACCGGCTGCACGTGCTGCCGATCCACATGCCGCCTCTCAGAGAGCGCCGCGACGATATCCTGCCGCTCGCCGAAACCTTCCTTGAACGCTATTCGGCGGAAGAACGGCGCGGTTTCAGAGGATTTGATGCGGACGCGGAAGCGCGGATCATTTCCTATCCCTGGC
Organism: Labrenzia sp. 5N; assembly: GCF_012395805.1. Classification (NCBI taxonomy): domain Bacteria; kingdom Pseudomonadati; phylum Pseudomonadota; class Alphaproteobacteria; order Hyphomicrobiales; family Stappiaceae; genus Labrenzia; species Labrenzia sp. 5N. The sequence continues at coordinate 32,235 of NZ_JAAZTM010000004.1, forward strand.
CGGGCAACGTTCGCCAGCTTGAGAACACCATCCGGCAGATCGTTGTCATGAATGACGGTGCCGCTGTCACCTACGACATGCTGCCGCTGATCATTCGCGACCAGAGCAGCCGGCCGGGCACCTTGATCGACCTGTCCCGCGAGCGATCGCGCGTGGCGCCACCAAGCCGGCCGTTCGGAACCATCGAGCCGCTTTGGGCCCAGGAGCGGCGCATCATCGAAGACGCTCTTGATGCCTTTGACGGCAACATCGCCATGGCGGCAGCAGCGCTTGAGATCAGCCCTTCCACTATCTACCGCAAGCGCCAGTCCTGGACAGCCCGCAGCATGTAAATGCCCGGACCGGCGACACGTTAACCGCAATCGGGTTTTCTACTTTCGCGGATAACGAGTAGAGTACAGCTAAATCCGGCGTTTACCGCGCCGCACACATTGCCTTGTTTAATCGGACAAGTCGGTTTATATCGGCAAAATCGCTGAAAACGACAAGATTTAAAGGCGTGCGGGGATATAGATGATGCTGGTGGGAAAATGTGCTTTTCGGCAGACGCTGTCTGCTGTTCTGATTGCAACCGGACTGTCTGCTGGACAGCTGTCCGCGCAGGCCCAATCCCCCGCCAGTCCTCCAGAAGCTTTCCAGAACGCACTTGCCGCCTATGACCAGGCATGGGCGGCTGCCGGTCTTTCGTTCACGGCCGCAACGTTCGCTTCCAGCCCGAGCACCGGATATGGCCAGTATACGCCGCGCGCTGATGCGACGTTCGCCGATGGTGAAGCGCTGTCTGTCTACGCGGAACCGGTCGGTTACGGCTTTCAGGAAACCGCAGGTGGTTATGCCTATGAGCTGACCGCGGACTACAGGCTGCTGACCAAATCCGGCCAGGTTCTGGCCGAACAGGAGAACTTCGCGACCTTTTCCGGCAGCGGCCGGTCCAAGCAGCGTGAACTTTCCGCGGCCCTCACGTTTCAGTTCAGCGGCCTGCCGGCCGGCGACTACCAGCTGGAAACGAGCTTCACCGACGAAATCGGCGGCAAAACGAGCGCCTTTACACTGCCTTTCAGCGTTTCCGGCGCGAATTGAGCCGGGCTCGCTGACACCGTAACAGCGACGCCATAATTCCGCCTCCCCGGTCTGTTGACTACCCCATAGGCGCAACGCGACCGATTGCGATTAAATTCTCGTCACAAAGCATTGACAAGCTGAGCACAGCTACATAAATCCATGGCGCTGTTAGCACTCGCTGTTAAGGAGTGCTAATTGGTGACGGGAGGCAATTTCCTTCCGTGCAACGCAACCCAATGTTCATGTCTCGCGCGCTGCCTATTGCGTGGGGCGCGCTCATGAGAGGAAACAGTGTTATGGCATTTCGTCCACTGCACGACCGTGTCGTCGTTCGCCGCGTAGATTCTGAAGCAAAGACTGCTGGCGGCATCATCATTCCGGACACCGCTAAGGAAAAGCCGCAGGAAGGCGAAATCATCGCCATCGGCACCGGCGCCCGCAAGGACAACGGCGAGATCGTTCCGCTCGACGTCAAGGCTGGTGACCGCGTTCTGTTCGGCAAGTGGTCCGGCACCGAAGTCAAGATCGACGGTGAAGACCTCCTGATCATGAAGGAATCCGACATCATGGGCGTGATCGCGTAACCAGCCGCGAACCGCTTCTGATTTCAACCTGTTCCAAAAGAGTGAGACGATCACATGTCTGCTAAAGAAGTAAAATTCTCCTCCGACGCACGTGAGCGCATGCTGCGTGGTGTCGACACCCTCGCAAACGCCGTCAAGGTGACCCTCGGCCCGAAAGGCCGTAACGTCGTTCTCGACAAGGCTTTCGGCGCACCGCGCATCACCAAGGACGGTGTGTCTGTTGCCAAGGAAATCGAACTGGAAGACAAGTTCGAAAACATGGGCGCCCAGATGGTGCGCGAAGTGGCTTCCAAGACCAACGACATCGCTGGCGACGGCACCACCACCGCGACCGTTCTGGCTCAGGCCATCGTCAAGGAAGGCGCCAAGGCTGTTGCAGCCGGCATGAACCCGATGGACCTGAAGCGCGGCGTTGATCTTGCTGCTGCTGAAGCCGTCAAGGCTCTGACCGCTGCTTCCAAGACCATCACCACCTCTGGTGAAGTTGCACAGGTCGGCACGATCTCCGCTAACGGCGACGAGCAGGTCGGCAAGGACATTGCCGAAGCCATGCAAAAAGTCGGCAACGAAGGCGTGATCACCGTCGAGGAAGCAAAGTCCCTCGAAACCGAACTCGAAGTCGTTGAAGGCATGCAGTTCGACCGCGGCTACCTGTCTCCTTACTTCGTCACCAATGCTGACAAGATGATGGCTGACCTGGAAAAGCCGTACATCCTGCTGCACGAGAAGAAGCTTTCCAACCTGCAGGCCATGCTGCCGATCCTGGAAGCTGTTGTTCAGTCTTCCCGTCCGCTGTTGATCATTGCTGAAGACGTTGAAGGCGAAGCACTTGCTACCCTCGTCGTCAACAAGCTGCGTGGCGGCCTGAAGATTGCTGCTGTCAAGGCTCCGGGCTTCGGCGACCGCCGCAAGGCCATGCTGGAAGACATCGCGATCCTGACCGGCGGCACCGTTATCTCCGAAGATCTCGGCATCAAGCTGGAGAACGTGACCCTCGACATGCTCGGCACCGCCGAGAAGGTGTCCATCACCAAGGAAAACACCACCATCGTTGACGGTGCTGGCTCCAAGGACGACATCAACGGCCGCGTTTCCCAGATCAAGGCTCAGATCGAAGAAACCACTTCCGATTACGACCGTGAGAAGCTCCAGGAGCGTCTTGCAAAGCTCGCAGGCGGCGTTGCCGTTATCCGCGTTGGCGGTGCGACCGAAATCGAAGTGAAAGAGAAAAAAGACCGCGTCGACGACGCTCTGAACGCAACCCGCGCTGCCGTTGAAGAAGGCATCGTCCCGGGTGGCGGTACCGCTCTGCTGCGCGCCAAGAAGGCAGTCGAAGGCCTGGCCTCCGACAACGCCGACATCGCAGCTGGTATCAAGATCGTCCTGCGCGCTCTGGAAGCTCCGATCCGTCAGATCGCTGAAAACGCTGGTGTCGAAGGCTCCATCGTTGTTGGCAAGATCCAGGAAAACGACGATCCGTCCTTCGGCTTCAACGCTCAGACCGAACAGTTCGTCAACATGATCGAAGCTGGCATCATCGACCCGACCAAGGTTGTCCGTACTGCTCTGCAGGACGCAGCTTCCGTCGCTGGTCTGCTGATCACCACCGAAGCCATGGTTGCTGAACTGCCGAAGAAAGACGCTCCGGCAATGCCGGGCGGCGACATGGGCGGCATGGGCGGCATGGGCTTCTAAGAAGCCCAAAGCTCACAAGCTTTGCAGAAAGGGCGGTCTTCGGACCGCCCTTTTTTCTTGGCCGCCCATCATCTCATGCTTGTGCCGCCTCGCGGCACGGGCTTCTAAGAACCTCATAGCGTCAACGATTCAGCTTGCTGCGAACGCGGCCATCCGGACTCCGCAAACGATCATCAGCAAAAGTCCGGCTATGACAGAAATCACTCCAACCGCAATTGCGTGAAGCCATTGGCTTGCCGCTTTCGACAAGTAAAAAGCATCGTGATTACCCCGGACAGGACCCAAAGGCGACCTTGGTGACTGTTTCCAACCATTTGTCTTCAGACTAATTTTGGTGACCGGAAAATCCGTCCGATCGAACCTTGATCCGGACTGGATAGCAAGTTGGTCGGCAAAACCTGAATTTTCGTAGACAGGAATTATATCGGGCGCTGGATAGTTTTCGCTGACGCCGGCACCTAATGCTTTCAGGCCGAAACCGGAAAGTAAAAACGATATCAATACAAATCGTCTTACCTGCCGCAGAATACGGTAGACATATTTTTTGCTCTTACTTGAGTGGCCGTTCGCTGCCGCTTCCCCCAAATATGCCCCCTTACAAAGCCCGTTCCTCAATACAAATGTTGAAGGAATCGAGCCAGCTAAACCATAGGTGTAGATTTCCTGGCTCGAATTCAATCGGAAGTGCAAGATTTCAGATTTAGAACGACCTTCCGTTCAACCAAGCGGCGCACTTGCCCTTCTTGCTACCTCTGTGTTTTCATATCGGTCCAAGATAGCCCTGCTCTTCGCGCATCCTTCAAATGTCCAGCCCAGCCAATGTCTTTCGAGAACTGCACGAGACCGGGTGCTTTATCGTGCCCAATCCGTGGGATGCCGTATCCGCCAGGCTGTTGGTGCACTGCGGCTTCAAGGCACTGGCCACCACGTCGTCGGGATATGCCTTCACGACAGGCCGGCGCGATAGTTCCCGGCAAATTTCCGGACAGGAAGCAATCGACCACGCATCGGCATTGTCCCGTGCAACTGGCCTTCCCGTCACGCTGGACGGAGAAGACTGTTTTGCAGACACACCGGAAGGTGTCGCGGAGACGGTCGCACGTGCCGTGAAAGCCGGGCTTGCCGGCATCTCTATAGAAGACCGGGACACGTCCAATCCCGGTCACATAAGACCATATTCCGAAGCTCTCGAGCGCGTTCACGCCGCTGTCTTGGAGGCCCGGAAATCCGGGATCGTGCTGACGGCTCGCGCCGATGGTCTTGGCAAGGGAGCCTATGATCTTGATGAGGTTCTTCGCCGTCTGTCCGCTTTTGCCGAAGCAGGGGCAGACGTCGTCTACGCCCCGGGCCTACCTGATCTTGAAGCCATACGGACGGTCTGCGCATCGGTACCTGTTCCGGTCAACCATGTCATCGGGCAAGGTGCAACGGGCCTGTCCTTCGACCAACTCGCAGACGCTGGCGTGCGGCGGATCAGTCTTGGCGGATCATTTACCCGCGCGGCCCTCAATGCGATCAATACACTGGGTCAAACCATCGCCGCGGGAGATTTTACCAGCCTTGATGCTGCTCCCGCCTGGTCAAGGCTTTGTTAGATGCCAAAGCCCAACACCCGCCTCGCCCGGCGACAGATCAGGGCCGCGAGATTGACAACATACCAACTGGTCGGTATCTTTTGATTGCCTGGTGGCCGATCGGCAAGACCACTGGCTATGGCCACATGTAATTCAGCCACGGCTGCACCTGAAATCGGCCTGAACACACCGCTGTTTCCAACTACCGGTCAATAGAGGAACCACTATGCCACTGTCCCCGGGACTTCGTTTTCTGTCTGTACTTTGCGGTGTCGCAGCGGTGCTGTTGCCATCACGTGCTGCAAATGCAGGTGACGCCGCGACAGCTCTACCGGCAGGCGGTTACAAGATCGACAAATTCCATTCGACGCTCGTCTTCCGGGCAAATCACCTCGGCTTTTCGTACTACAGCGCATCCTTTGCTGACTTTGACGCCGCGCTGGAACTCGATCCCGCTGATCCGGCCAACGCCAGCCTGAGCGTCGACATAAACGTCGCATCCCTGCATCTGACAGCAACGCCACCCGATGGCTTTCGAGACATGCTGCTTGGCCCGGACTGGCTGAATGCAGGAGATCACCCGAAGATCACCTATCGATCGACCAGCATTGAACTGACCGGCGCTGAAACTGCCGTCGTGACAGGCGACCTGTCATTCAGGGGAGAAACGCGGCCAGTTGAGCTCGACGTGCGTTTCAACGGCGGTTATCCGGGCCTGGCGGTTTACGACCCACAGGCTCGGATCGGATTTTCCGCAACAGGTACGCTGAGAAGGTCCGATTTCGGCATGTCCTACGGACTTCCGCCAGAAGGCTCCAACCTCGGGGTGGGGGATGATGTTGAGTTCGTTATCGAAACGGAGTTCAGCGGCCCACCACTGAAAGAGGCTGAAGCGCAGTAGTCCGGTCAGCATCCGTTCTTCATGCGTGACCGTTTCACACGGTTTTCGGAACCTTAGCCGCCTCTGACGGTTTTCTTCCTAGAATTGAACCATGGAGGGACCGATGGCACAGAGTATGCGACAGACTGCGTCAGACCAGTATGAGAATGCCGATCAACTCAACAGGACGATCGCCCAGGATGCCCAGACCGATCAGGAACTGGAATCCCAGGTTCCCCCGGTTTCCAGATATGGCACCATCTGGCGGGTCGCAGCGGTGATCATCCTGCTGCTGGCATTGCTGACTTCGGTCGTCTTCCTGGCCTGATCAACACCGTTTCACGTTTAGTCGCGCGAGGGAATGTTGACCGCCTTCTGGCTTGCCGGACGGCTCATGCAGGTGTCGACCCAGCGAACCACATTGGTGTGGGACGCGAAGTCGGTCACCTCGCCGGCCTCGTAGAAGCCGTTGAGATTTCGCGCCCAGGGCCAGCAGGCCATGTCTGCAACGGTATAGTCACTCCCCATGATGAAATCGCGCCCATCCAGCTGCCGGTCCAGAACGCCAAGCAGGCGTTTCGTCTCGTCCCGGTATCGCTCGAAGGGCCGACGGTCTTCATAGTCCCGGCCCGCGAACTTGTGGAAGAAGCCCAACTGACCCGCCATCGGGCCAAATCCACCCATCTGCCACATCAGCCACTGCAGCGTTTCGGCGCGCCTTGCCGGCTCCTGCGGCAGGAACTTGCCCGACTTTTCCGCCAGATAAATCAGGATCGCGCCGGATTCCCACAAAGGCAGCGGCTCGCCGCCTGGGCCGTGCGGATCGATGATTGCCGGGATCTTGTTGTTCGGATTGAGCGACAGGAATTCCGGGCTCAACTGGTCATTGCTGCCGAAATCGACCACATGCGGCTCATATGGCAGGCCCGTTTCTTCCAGCATCGCCGAAACCTTGATGCCGTTGGGCGTCGGCAGCGAATAGAGCTGAATACGGTCAGCGTGTTTGGCAGGCCATTTGCGGGAGATCTCGAAGTCAGACAGATCGGTCATGTAGCCCTCGTTGGGGATTGCAGGTCCCGACCCCTGTCAGGATTACGCATAGATATAGCGCAGCTTCGCGCGGCGCAAACTCACAGTCCGCTAACAATGAGAGTTGGTGTTTCCCTGCCGCCGCAATATACCTGCCTCGACAGACATCGGGCGGGTGCCGAAAGAAGCCACATAGCCCCAGGACGACGCAGGAGACACCCATGGCGGACGACAAAGAAGCGCGAATTGAGAAGCTCGAGATCGATCTCGCCCATGCGCTCAACACCATTGATGAACTGAATACGGTCGTCTTCGATCAGGGACGCCAGCTTGACAGGCTCAACCGGCTCGTCACCAACATGACAGACCAGGTCACGGAACTGATGGAGAACGTTCTGCCCGGCCACCAGATTGAAAAGCCGCCGCATTACTGATCTTCGACGAGGGCGTCACCTGATCGCGCTCTTGAGGCACACGTCTGGCCAGCCTTTGCGCGCTGGCATCCTCGTTTGATCCAGGCCATGGCGTTCCTCGCTCGAAACGTTATTGTGGCGGCAGATCCGGCAAGGGTGTGCCATGCGCTTTTTAAAACTTTTGATATTTGTTCTGCTGATCGCGGGAGCCGTCGCGGGCTCACTTTGGTGGTTCAAGAAACCGCCGGAAGTGCAGACCGTGATGCCGACGACCGGGCGGGCGGCCGAAGTGGTCTATGCCACCGCAGTCGTTGAACCCGTCCGATGGGCGAAGGTTACCAGCATCATCCGCGAGCGGATCGTCTCGCTGTGCGGCTGCGAGGGTGACCAGGTCCAGAAAGGCGACCAGCTGGCGGAACTGGACAGCGGCGATGCCCGTGCGACGCTTGCCGAACTGGAAGCCCGCCAGGAGCTGGCACAATCCGACAAGGAACGTGCGCTGCAACTGCTGGAACGCCGCGTCGTCAGCCAGCAGGTTTACGACAAGGCCCAGAACGAACTGATCCGCATCAACGCCATCACCGCGGCCCAGAAGGAACGGCTGCGCGACTATGTCATCGTGGCGCCCATGGACGGCATGGTTCTGAGGGCGGACGGGTCGGTGGGGGAAGTTGCCGAACCCGGTGAAATTCTCTTCTGGATCGGTCAGCCTTCTCCCCTTCAACTGGTGGCGGAAGTCAACGAGGAGGACATTCCCAAGGTCGCCAAGGGTCACAAGGCCCTGATCCGTGCAGATGCCTTTCCAGGCAAGGAACTGACGGCGGAAGTTGCCAGCATCACTCCGAAAGGCGATCCGGTGCTGAAGAACTACCGGGTCTATCTCGATCTCCCGGAAGACACGCCGCTGCGCATCGGCATGACTGCCGAGATCAATATCGTCACCTCGGAGAAGGACGACGCGCTGCTTCTGCCGACCGCGGCCTTCGACGGCTCGAAACTGCTGACGCTGGATGGGGATAACAAAATCGTTCTGCTGGAGGTCGAAACCGGGATCAAGGGCACCCGCGCCACGGAAGTGCTGAAGGGGATCACCGGAGATAACCGGGTCGTCTTTCCCTATAACCCGGATCTGGCAGAAGGACAGAAGGTCAGGCCGGTTCCCGGAGACAGCAAATAATGCTTCTCCTGCGCATCGCCTCCACCCACATTCGCAACCGCTTGCGCCAGACCATTGTCTCAACGCTTGGCGTTGCACTTGGTGTCGGATTTTCGGTGGCGATGGCGAGCCTCATGGAAGGGTCTCAGCGGGATTTTACCGCAACACTGATCGACGCCATTCCCCATGTGGAGATCCTGGACGAGCAACGCGCACCGGCGGAACAACCGGCCAGTGCAGTCTATGACGCTGTCACCTATCATGGTCTCAGACCGAAGGAAGACCTTCGCGGCATCCGAAATCCGACCGAAGCGCTTGCCTCGCTGCGCGACTGGGTGAACGGATCGATGGCGCAGCGTCTGAGCGGCCAGGCGGTGCTGCGCTATGCCGGACAGGACATCGGCATGACCCTGGTTGGTGTGGAACCCAAGCGCGAACTGACCGTCTCCAAGATCGGCGAGGATATGCGCCAGGGCTCCTTCGAGGACCTGGACACGACGTCAAATGGCCTCGTTGTCGGCGACAAGGCCGCGGAACGGCTGGGGGCGGACCTGGGCGATACCGTGACCCTGACATCCGCAAACGGTGTCGCCAAGCGCTTCAAGATCGTCGGCCTGTTCCACAGCGGCATCACCACCAGCGACGAAGGGCTTGCCTATGCGCCACTGAAGGCCGTGCAGATCCTCCTGGAAAAACCTGACGTCATCAATTCGATCGCAATCCACCTCAATTCCATCGCCGAAGCCAACGCGGTTGCCGCACGGGCCGAGCGGCAGCTCGGCTACAAGGCGGTTTCCTGGGAAGAGGCCAACGAGGGGCTGATGGAAGCCTTCTTCGTGCGCAACGTGATCATGTACACGGTTGTCGGGGCCATTCTGGTGGTAGCCGGCTTCGGCATCTTCAACATCGTCTCGACGATCGTGCACGAAAAGGCGCGTGATATCGCGATCCTGAAGTCGCTCGGATTTCCGGAAGTCGATATTCAGCAGATCTTCGTGCTTGAAGGGCTGGTAATCGGCATCCTGGGCGCTCTTGCAGGTTCAGCGCTCGGTTTCGGACTGTCGAGCTATCTCGCGTCTGTCAAATTCGAATTTACCCAGGACGTGGAGATGACCCACCTGCCGATCTATTTTTCCGCCCTGCACTACATCATAGCCTGCCTGTTGGCGCTGTTTTCATCCGGGATCGCCGGCTACATTCCCGCCAGGAAAGCCGCCCGGCTCAATCCTGTCGACATAATCCGAGGGGCGACATGACCCCTTCCCCGGAAAAACAGACGGCTCCCGGCGGCGTTCTGCTGGAAGCGAGCAACCTCACCCGCATCCTGCCGGCCATCGTGCCGGTGACACTGGTACAGGATGTCAGCTTTCAGGTTGGCGAGGCGGAGTTCGTTGCCATTACCGGTCCGTCCGGTTCCGGGAAATCATCGCTTCTGTATCTGCTTGGCCTTCTGGACAGGCCGACGTCCGGCGAGGTCCGGATAGACGGCCTTCCCACCCATGCGCTGACATCTGCCGAAATGGCACATCTTCGCCTGGAAAAACTCGGCTTCGTCTTTCAGTTTCACTTCCTGCTGCCGGAATTTACCGCACTGGAAAACGTGATGATACCGATGCAGCGGCTCGGCAAACGCAGCCCCAAGGCCCAACTCGACCATGCGACGGAGCTTCTGGCGGCGCTGGGTCTGGAAGAGTTTCTTCACCGCCGCCCGGAGCAATTGTCCGGCGGGCAGCGACAGCGCGTCGCTGTCGCCCGGGCACTTGCCAATTCACCGCAGCTGATCCTTGCTGATGAACCGACCGGCAGTCTCGACAGTGTATCGACGGAACAGGTCTTCGAAAGTCTTCAGGCCATTGTGAAGACCGAAAGGACCACCGTCGTCGCCGTTACCCATGATATCGATCTCGCCGACAGGATGGACCGGCGTATCCATCTGGTCGACGGCCGCATCGATTACGACCGGCACCACCAAAGGGAAGAAGCACCCGGCTTGGGCGCATAATTTGCGGCCTGAGTAGCCGGCACCGGTTTCAGGCGACTTGAGGCTCATGCACCGGCTGGACTATCGCCAGCAGCATCAAAAGCGCAACAGGTATCGCAAGCGCCCAGAACCCCATGACGGTCATCAGGAAACTCGCCAGGAGACCTCCGGCCGCGAAGGCCATCAGGACGAAGGCCTGGTGACGGATCCGGGAGCGGCTGTCGGGCCGCGTTTCGGGATGCGTGAAATAGTCGGCGATGCCGAGCACAAGCTTCAGCGTATTGCCGGTCATGATGGTCGTGGGAACATGCCTGTTGAGCAGGGTCAGCATGATGACGTTCTGCAACGACATGGCCACGGTGGAGAAGCCGACAGCCGTCAGAGTGACGGCAGACAACGGTCCTCCGGCTGACGGATCTCCAAGACCGGCGACGAACATGAAGCCCGCCACCAGCAAAGCTTCGAGCGCGAACAGATGCCGGACGGCAATCCTGTTTTTGCGCACCAGCGCAGTGACCGAAACGAACCAGAAGAGAGTCGAACCGAAGAATACCGCGAGCACGAAGACCTTCAGGGCCGCGTTTTGCCCCTGGTGAAACACCTCCGTGCACAAGACGACAAGCGTTCCGGTAATGAATGCCGTGAAGGTGTGAAACAGGCCGAGAATGCAGACCACATCGATGAAGCAGGCACAAAAGGCGAGCAGGATCGGCACCAACGGCCGACTGTGATGCAACATGGATCGGTCCAATTGTGGAGCTCCCGAGCTAGTCCTTTGAGGAAGATGTGCCATGCACTGGCGGACTTGCCAAGCCGGATTGGACATGGCATAAGCGCGCCATCATCAAGAGAAGGGCTGGCGCCCTCGCCAACCTGCCGTTCCGGGCAAGGTGGTTTCCGCAACAGGGATGCGGCTGGTCAGACCCTCAACCGAGGCTTTCCGGCAACTAAGCGGTTATTTTGCATGCGCCAGTCCTCCTCGGGCAACCGATGGAGGATTTTTTGTCTCAGGACCCTTTTGCCGGACGTGCGGCAGATCTGATCGAGAACCATGTGGCGGCGAGCTCCAAGCTTGCCGGAACGGATATCTGGTGCCAGGCCGCTGAAGACTGCGTGCTGGCGCGGATCAAATCCCTGCGCATTCTGGGCGGCTTGCCGCGGCACAAGGCGCCGCTGAGCCAGACCACCCGCACCGAGCGTCTGAAAACACTGCTTCAACTGTGGGCAAACGGCTGCACCTGTGCTGTCGATGAAGACCTCTTTGCCGATATTCTCAACCGGCACGGACCCGTCAGGCACTGACGGGAGTGCCCCGTGTGCTGCACAACGTCTGCACTCTGCCAATTTCTTTGATACAGGCGTGCTGCAACAACTCGCCCCTTCCTGAGGAAGCGGGTCAGCGCTGTCTCAGAATGAGTTTTTTGGGGAACCAAGCCGGATGAGATCGCGGCGCTCAGTCCCTCTTGGGGACCGGGCGCGGCTTGCCGCCGTCATCGACGGCCACCATGGTGAAGACCGCTTCGGTCACCTTTTCACGGTGGCCGTAGCGATGGCGCAGGGCCCAGGATTCAAGCTTGATTTCCATCGACGAATTGCCGACACGAAGGACTTCGGCATAAACGCACAGCACGTCGCCCACATGGACAGGCCGGATGAATTTCATCTTGTCGACCGCGATGGTCACGACACGTCCCTCGGCCCGTTGACCGGCTGCGATACCGCCTGCCAGGTCCATCTGCGACAACACCCAGCCCCCGAAAATATCTCCCGAGGCATTGGTATCGGCAGGCATTGCCATGGTGCGCAATGTCAGATCGCCTGTCGGCTTTTCGTCGTACACGCCTGAGCCCCTCCGCTGATTCTCGCAAGAAGACTAGGTCATCACCTGCAAGAATAGAAGTGGTTGATCGGAGGGCCTCAGAAGGAACTGCTGATCCAGTCCACCGTCAAAGGACAAACATCAGGATTGCCATGATCCACAACGGCATGGGGGCAGCGACCCAGATCAGCAGGATCGGCAGGCCGCGATGCAGAAGGTTGGAGGTATTCATTTCGGTTGCTTTCTAGCTGAAGGCCTGGATTTCAAGGACTGTCATCGCCGAAAGGGCGACGATGCCGGTGATGAAGGCCAGTTTCGCACTGCCAATGAGCGTGCGGCCGGCGACATCCAGTTTCGGCAGCGGCATGCCGCGCGAATCCAGATACATGGACAGAAGCATCAGCGAAAAGACGGTGAACCAGACGAACACCAGCACTTCCGCTATCAGGACAATCGTTACCAGCATGATCCGCTCCATTCAGAGGGTTGCGATGTCAGTTCGGCAGGCGGATTGGCTCCAGGGGTTCCGAAGGTGGCCAGCCACAGGCTCTGTGCGATGCGTTCGGCAATGGCCACAATCTCGTCTGCAAGGTCCGGCACGAACAATTCACGTATCACGGGCCGGAACACACCGAGCCATTCGCCATAATCCGTGCTTACCAGCTCCTTCTGCTTCAGGTGAGCCGGCACGGGTTTGCCCTTGTAGGCGCCGTTCTTCATCAGGACGGATTGCCAGAAGGCTTCCATTTTCGGCAGGTGCTCTTCCCACCGGCCAGCCAGACGGCGCTCGAAGATGCCTCCGAGACGTGGATGCTGGCGGATGCAGCCATAGAAGGTATGCACCATCACATGGATCGCCTGTTCATCGACCTTCTCGTAACGGCGGAGCCGGTCGCCCTGGTCCGGCGTTTCCCGTCTCTTCAGCTTGTATCTGTTGGTACTGGAGTTAGGGGCTTCCATAGCCGCCTCCATAACATTCATTTAAGATGCATCTTTTAAATGGCACAGCAACCCGCTAAAATCAACATATAAGATGAATGTTTAAAGAGACCCAGCCATGCGCCTCAGTCAGGCCAGCGATTTTGCCTTGAGAATTCTGATGGCGACCGGCCAATCCGACGACCCGCAGACAGTCGACAAGCTTTCGCGGCAGCTTGGCCTTGCCAAATCACATGTCATGAAAATCGTCGCTCATCTCGCCAAGGGTGGCTATCTGGAGACGACGCGCGGGCGTGGCGGCGGGATACGGCTGGCGAAAACACCGGACATGATCCGCCTGGGGGATGTCGTGCGGCTGATCGAGCCGGACCTTGGCGTCGTCGCCTGCCTGAAGCCCGAGCCCACAGTCTGCGCCTTCCTGCCCCGGTGCGCCCTGAAAGGCGCAATGGCGCGAGCCTCGGAAGCCTTCCTGGAAAGCCTCAATACCGAAACGCTGGCATCCATTCTGGCCGGAACACAGATGGCATTGCCGGTCGAAACAAACGCCTGAGGCAACCCCGGCTGCAACGAGGCAGACGGGGACCATCCTTTTCGAGCCCGGTTTTCCTAGAGCGTCGAAGCCTTTTCCAGGAAGTCCATCTGCTCCAGGCAGTAGTAGCCGGAAATCCGACTGATGGTGCCTGCCCTCTTCCAGTCGTTGAGGACGCGGCTGACGTTTTCGCGCGCGGCACCTGCCATGTTGGCGATGTCTGCCTGGCTAAGTTTGTAGTGGATCAGCAACCGACCATCGTCGAGCGGCTTGCCAAAGGTTTCCGCCAACTGCAGCAGGGTCTGGGCGACCCTTCCCGGCAAGGGCAGGAACGAGCGTGCCGCCAGCACATCATTGGCATGGCGCAGCCGCTTGCCGACGATCGACAGCATATGCCGGTAGACGGCCGGGTTCTCGTCGGCAAACCGCTGGAAGGCGGCCTTGTCGATGAAGGCAAGCTGGGCTTCCTTCAGGGAGATGACTGTTGCCGACCGCGGACGGCCATCAAGCAGGGCCAGTTCGCCAACAAGATCGCCAGGGCCGAGCACTGCAAGCAGCTGCTCGTCGCCTTCAACGGACAGAAGCGATACCTTGAGCGAGCCCTCCAGAACCGCGTAACAGCCGTTTCCGGGATCGCCATTTTCGAAGAGAATGGTGCCAGCCGATATTTTCATCGGCCTTGCAAGGCGCGACAGGCCGACAGCCAGTTCCGGGTCAAGCCCTTCAAGCGAAAAGCTATTTTTTAAAAAATCCTTGATTTCAGCCACACCTTACCCCTGCCAAAAGCGCTGCTGCCCGCGAAATTACAAGATCAAACGCCATCTTGTGATGCCCATCACGTGCATTCCAGCAAAATAACCCTATATCTAAGGACATGGAAGCGGGGCCGCCCCTCCCCTCTTCCGGACCTCCACGAAAAACGGCCCTGTACCCCGCAGGGCCGTTTTTTCGTTTCTCCACTTCGTTAGACTCACCAGCCGATCCGAATTCGCAAGTCCGAAACAAACCTCACAAAAGCCTGACTGCCAGCACCTTAAGCGAAAGTTCGGCGTCAGTTCAGAAAAACGTCCTTCTTCTCCAGCGTCTGAAAGAACCTCTGGCTGGAAAGAACCTCAAACTGGCATTCGCGTATCGCAATCTTCCGGCGCGGTTCGTCCCGCCGCAGGCGATCGTCCGAACGGCCGGGAATAGCAGCCACGAAACTGAGATCGCTCATGCCGTCAAAATGGTTATGCAAAAGAGCGTGCAGCGCTTCCTGATCCTCGGTCTCCGGCAAGGGATCCGCCTTGGGAAGCAGCTTCAGGCCGTGCGCCTTGGCAAGCCGTGCCAGGCGGACAGCCTTGAGACCTGATTGCACCGGCGAAATCAGCAGTGGCGGATCGGGATAATCGGCATGCTCGATCGCCTTCAGAACGATCCGCGCAAGGGACGTGCGCTCCAACAGACCTTCACGCACCGCCACGAAATCCGGCTGACGTTTCATCAACACGCTGTAGCGGGCAAGCTGAGCCTGGGCTTCCTCCTGCAGAAGCTGGTCCGGCAAAAGCCGAAGCAAGGCACGGCGCTGCAGTTGTTCGCGCGTGAACATCCGGTCGCCATAGATTTCCTGCATGCGGGCGCTGACCGGCGAAACACGGTCGCCGCTGAAGGCCAAGGTCACCCCGAAGAGTGCCCGTTTGCCGACCTTCTCCGCGGTTTCCTGCAACGGACGGAATTCGCGTGGCCACAGCTCGGTGGCAACCATGGCTCCAAGAGCGCTCAGGCGCCCCCGTTCCACAAGTTCACGCAATGCGCGATCGACCCCGAAGGCAAGGCCGTAGTCCAACGCTCCAAGTGTAATTCGCTTCATGAAATTCCGCAGGCGGACCGGACAATGTGAATATTAAGCCACATCCCTGCGTCATTCAGCCAAGCAAATCAAGTCGGATGTTGGGTGGAGCCGACATCTCCTGCCGGTTCAATTTGGGTCAACCGGCTCGAACACCGGGTCGATACGCCCCTCAACCTTGTAGACGACAAGCTTTTCCAGCGGCACATCTTTAACCTTGCGCGTCAGCTCGGCAACTTCCTCGACGTTGGCAAAGGACTGCCGCAGGTCGCCTTCCCGGTTCCGTCGCTTTTCAGCAACATAGAGCCCCGGCCCGTCGAACAGCGACATGTCAGGCGCAGGCTGCATGACATAGCGGATACGCTCGGTCAGCTGGAACACCGGCAGGTCGTCTTTCATCAGGAAATCGAGCTGGCCGTTGAGGCCGTAGCTGGTCGTTGCCACGAAACCGGCCCCCTCCCTTTCTGCCAGTTCCTTCACTTCCTGTCCGATCTCCGGCCAACCGCGTAACTGGAAGGTCGGGTCCTTGCGGGCAAAGGTACCCGTCAGCGGCCAGACTGCGTGCAGTTGCACCACGACGGCAACTGCAAGTCCAAGGACGACACCGGCTTGCGCCAGACGCTGCCACAGGGCTGGGCTGGCAGGCCGGCTGGTGACAAAGACCGCCGCCATCATGGCAAAAGCGGGAAAAAGCGGTGCCGGCCAGTTGGCCTGCACGCGCGAATGCAAGGAGTGATACCCGAGATAGAGCAGGAACGGCAAAACGGTCAGGAGCAGGAGAGACGCCGCGTTTTCCCGCGCCCGAAGCCCCTTGAAGAGCCTGGCGGCACCAGCAAACGCCAAAACAGCGATCAGCGGGTTCATCAGCCCGACCAGTGCGCCCAGGAACTCTGGAATATATCTTGCCGTGTACCCGCCGGTGCCAGCCCGGCCGAACTGCTTGTAGAAGCTGACCCATTCGTGGACGTGGTTCCAGTAAAGCACCGGCGAAAAGCAGAGCAGCGCGATCAGTCCACCGGCCCAGAGTTGCCAGCAGCGCCACCAGCGGCGGGCATCCGGCACCCAGATCAGCCACAGGACGATGCCCGCGCCCAGAAACAGGACCGAATATTTGGCAACCAGACCGCAACCGGCCATCAGCCCGACCACGAACCACCAGTTGGCGTTTCTGGACGTTGACAGTTCTGTCAGCGCCCACAGGCTGAGACCCCAGAACAGCACTGACGGTGCGTCGGGCGTTGCCAGAATGCCGCCGATGCCCACCAGCAGGCTGGCGTTGAGGAACAGGACAGACCAGGCCGCGGCAGCGCGTCCGAACAAAAGGGAGGCTGTGCGCCACAGGGCCAGGGAACCGATCACGCCTGAGGCGATGACAAGGGCGCGAACTGCGAAGACCGTGTCACCGAACAGTGCCTGACCGATACCGATCCACCAGCCGATCATCGGCGGATGGTCGTAATAGCTGAGCGCCGGCGAAAGCCCCCAGAGGCGGTAATAGGCTTCGTCCTCGACAAAATGCGAGTGGCTGGCGGCAAAGATTTTCAACGCCGTCAACAGGCCGACAATCAGGATCAGGCCTGCGGGCCGCAGGTAGAAAGGCAAGGATCCGGTCTGAGCTTCAGCGGTCACAACGGGCCTTTACGACTTGCGCCAGGTCAGGGCGGAGCTGGCCGCGTAGTTCCAGACAGCCCCCATGATCGCCCCCGCCGTACCGGCGAACCACCAGTAGGATGGATCAGCGTAGATCAGGTTGGCGACACCGACGTTGGCCAGCACGCCGACCGAACAGACCGCGTAGAAGGTCAGGAGGCCGACCAGCGCCCTCATGCCGTTCAAGCGGCGGTCGCGATAAGTCAGCTGATTGTTGAGAAAGAAGTTCGAAGTCATTGCGACGAAGGACGCCGCCGTCTGGGCGAGGTTGAATTCCATGTCGCTCAGCAGGAACACGCGCAGCGCCGCCAGATGGACGAAGAGGCCGCTTGCTCCCACGAGGCCGAACATCAGGAAACGGACCGAAACGATGTTGCCGAAGTATTTCGCGAGCAACAGACCAAAATAGTCGAGCGTGACCAGCGTATCCAGCTTGCTTTCGCCGTGCTGGCGCTCGCGGAAGGTGAACGGCAGTTCCTTGATCTTCAAGGTACCACCCGCACTGGAGACCAGGTCGAGCAGGATCTTGAAGCCCTGGGGCGAGAGCTTCGGTGCGAGAGCTTCAGCCTTGTCCCGGCGGATCATGAAGAACCCGCTCATCGGATCCTTCAAGGTGACGTTCAGCAGCTTCTGAGCGAGGCCGTTGGCGAGGTTGGAGCCCCAGGCGCGAAAGGACGACAGGCCTTCGCCAATGGTGCCGCCATCGACCTTGCGGCTTGCGACGACCAGGTCCGTCTCGTCTGCCTTCAGGGCGGCCAGCATCTTCGGCAGCATGGTCTCGTCGTGCTGCAGGTCCGCATCCATGACGGCGACAAAGGGGGCGGAGGACGCCAGGATGCCCTCAATACAGGCCCCCGACAGGCCCCGGCGGCCAATACGGCGGATGACCCGGACGCGCGCATCGGTTCGGGCAATCTCGCGGGCAACCTCGGTGGTTCCATCGGGCGAATTGTCGTCGACGACGATCGCTTCCCAGGCGATCCCGGCGAGCGCCTCGTCCAGGAGGCCGATCAGGATTGGAATGTTCGCAGCTTCGTTGAAACTCGGCAGGATGACACTGAGT
The DNA here is from genome assembly GCF_012395805.1 of Labrenzia sp. 5N. NCBI lineage: Bacteria > Pseudomonadati > Pseudomonadota > Alphaproteobacteria > Hyphomicrobiales > Stappiaceae > Labrenzia > Labrenzia sp. 5N. The sequence continues at coordinate 50,437 of NZ_JAAZTM010000004.1, forward strand.
TCAGCGGCCTTCGGCCCTTTCAGAGCCTCGGCCCCAACTTCGCCGGCATTCCCGTCCGCCATGCGCACCGCACTGTCCATACTGAGCCCTGTCCGCCGGTCCCGTGCCTTCCTTGCAGCACCGGGACGGCCCTTTTCACCCGATCCGCGCGGACCATAGCCCGGCAGAGATTAAATACAAGAAAAGACAATGGATGCCCGCACTGCCCGGCCGATTTACCGGCCCATTGTGCTTCACCTGTCTTTCGCAGCTGCACTTCCACTGTTCCTGAAGCGCCCTTTTACCGCGAACTGTGATGCAAACAAGGCACGGACTGCAGAATTGCTTCCCTGTCGCTGGTCCCGCACGACATTCACTGGTTCGCGGCCAGAACCACCGGCTTTCTTCCAACTCCTATCGAACGAACCGGCAGGATGTTGCACCGCCTTGCCCTTGCGCCTTGTTTCGTCTACGACAGCCGCAATATCAGACAGCCGGATGCGAGAGGTTTCCTTGGGCGCGTCCGGCCGGGAACTCGCCAGGATTCAAGACCTTTATGGCCAAAAAACCGAACAAGCTGAAAGCCCGCCTGCCGCGCGGCTTCGTTGACCGCTCTGCCGAGGACATCCGCGCCACCGACGAGATGCTGGCGAAGATCCGCGCTGTCTATGAGCGTTACGGTTTCGATCCCGTCGAAACCCCTGCCTTTGAATATACCGATTGCCTCGGCAAGTTCCTGCCGGACACCGACCGGCCCAATGCCGGCGTCTTTTCCGTGCAGGACGAAGACGAGCAGTGGATGAGCCTGCGCTACGACCTGACCGCACCGCTGGCCCGACATGTTTCGGAAAACATCAACGAGATCCAGCTGCCCTATCGCACCTACCGTGCCGGCTGGGTGTTCCGGAACGAAAAGCCCGGGCCGGGCCGCTTCCGCCAGTTCATGCAGTTTGACGCCGATACCGTCGGCGCACCCGGTGTCCAGGCGGATGCCGAAATGTGCATGATGATGTCCGACACGATGGAAGCGCTCGGCATCGCGCGCGGGCAGTATGTGATCCGCGTCAACAACCGAAAGGTCCTGGACGGCGTGCTGGAAAGCATCGGCCTTGGCGGTGAAGAGCACGAAGAACGCCGACTGACGGTTCTGCGAGCGATCGACAAGCTCGACAAGTTCGGGATTGAAGGCGTTCGCCTGCTGCTGGGCAACGGTCGCAAGGACGAGAGCGGCGACTTCACCAAGGGTGCGGAACTCGACCCGGCTGCCATCGACAGCATCGTTGCCTTCGTCTCCGGCACGGGCACGCTTGAGAACGATGGCATCACCGAGCTCAACACCATGGCGGAAATCTTCTCGGCCTGTGGTTATGGCGAAGACCGGATCAAGATCGACCCGTCCGTCGTGCGCGGTCTGGAATATTACACCGGTACGGTGTTCGAAGCCGAACTCCTGTTCGACGTGACCAACGAGAAGGGCGAAATCGTCCAGTTCGGGTCTGTCGGCGGTGGTGGCCGTTATGACGGGCTGGTCAAGCGCTTCACCGGACGTGACGTACCCGCGACGGGCTTTTCCATCGGCGTTTCCCGCCTGATGACAGCGCTGAAGAACCTCGGCAAGCTCGGCACGTCCGACGTTGTCGCGCCGGTGCTGGTCACCGTGATGGACGGCGACGTTGCCGCGCTCGGACGCTACCAGAAGATGGTACAGGACCTGCGCGAGGGCGGTATTCGCGCAGAGATGTACCAGGGCAACTGGAAGAAGTTCGGCAACCAGCTGAAATATGCCGACCGGCGCAACTGCCCGATCGCCATCATCCAGGGCTCTGACGAGCGGGAAGCCGGTGAAATCCAGGTCAAGGACCTGATCGAGGGCAAGCGGCTTTCCGAAGAGATAACCGACAACATTACCTGGCGTGAAAGCCGTCCGGCGCAGGTCACCGTCAAGGAGACGGAACTCCTTGCGACCGTGCGCGGCATCCTGGACGGGCAGGCGGAAGACCGCCAGCGCCAGAACGAGGGCTGATCATGAGTGGGGCGGCACAGGTGACCGGACTGGCTCCGGAGAAGATCGAGACGGTTCTTGGCCTCTTCAAGGCCGCGGGCCATGACGAGGTCAGCCCGCCGATCCTGCAACCGGCGGACGTCTTTCTGGATCTCACCGGCGAGGACATCCGGCGCCGGCTCTATCTGACCAGCGGTACCGACGGACTTGATCTGTGCCTGCGCCCCGACTTCACCATTCCGGTCTGCCGTCATCACCTGGCACAGGACGCCGTCAAGCTTCCGGCCGCCTATTGCTACAACGGCCCGGTGTTCCGCCAGCGCCCGGACGGCCTGGGCGAAATCCCGCAGCTCGGCGCGGAAAGCCTCGGCCGTACGGACACGGCCGAAGCGGATGCGGACCTGCTTGCGCTTTCCGTCAAGGCCCTGGAGGAATTCGGCCTGTCGGACATCGTCATCCGAATTGGCGACGAGACCCTGTTTGCCGCCGTGCTGGAAGGGCTTGACCTGCCGACCGTCTGGCGCCGCCGGCTACGTGATCTCTTTGGCGAGACCGACCGTCTGACCGCCGCGATCACCCGCATGGCCGGAGCCTCCTCCTCCGACGATGACAGCCGCGACGTCCGCCTCGGTTTCCTGTCTGCGCTGGAAGGGGCTGATCCGGAGGCTGCCCATGCGGTCGTCGAGGATCTTCTGTCGATTGCCGGAATTTCCGCCGTCGGCGGACGCACGCCCAGCGAAATCGCAGACAGGTTCCTGGAACAGGCCGCCCTTGCCAGCGGTGCCCGCGGCCATGACAAGGCGGCGGAAACACTTTCCGCCTATCTGGCCCTGAAGGCGGATGGCGCCAGCGCCGCCGGAATGCTGCGCGATTTCTCCCGCGATTTCGGCCTTGGCCTGGATACGCCCATCGCCGCCTTCGAACAGCGCCTTGCGGCCCTTAAAGCCAAGGGCATCGATCCCGCCCGGCTGACATTCGCAGCCGAGTTCGGCCGGCGTCTTGATTATTATTCCGGCTTTGTCTTCGAGATCCATGCAGTCAATCCACCCGTGGAAGGACCGCTGGTCGGCGGCGGGCGCTACGACAAGCTGGTGACCCTTCTTGGGGCCGAAGACGACGTACCGGCCATCGGCTTTTCCATGTGGCTCGACCGGATTGCAGCGAGTGTTAGGTCATGAGCAAACTGATTATCGCCATTCCCTCCAAGGGCCGTCTGCAGGAAAACACGCACGAATTCTTCGGCCGCGCAGGCCTGAAGGTGGTGCAGCCCGGCGGCGCGCGGAACTATCGCGGCGCCATCAAGGGTCTGCCGAACGTCGAGATCGCGTTCCTGTCGGCTTCCGAAATCGCGCGGGAACTTTCCGACGGCACGGTCCATTTCGGGATTACGGGTCTGGATCTGGTGCATGAAAACATCGCCAACCCGGAAAGCACCGTTCACATCGTCACGCCGCTTGGCTTTGGCCCGGCGGATGTGGTGGTTGCCGTGCCGAAAGCCTGGATCGACGTTGAAACGATGGCGGATCTTTCCGATGTCGCTTCCGATTTCCGCAATCGCCATGGCCGCCGTCTGCGTGTTGCGACCAAATACGTCAATCTCACGCGCTCGTTCTTCGCCGGTCACGGCATTGCCGACTACCGCATCGTGGAAAGCGCGGGGGCGACCGAAGGCGCACCGGCAGCCGGATCCGCTGAACTCATCGTGGACATCACCACGACCGGCTCGACGCTGCAGGCCAACAACCTGAAAATCCTTTCAGATGGTGTGATGCTGAAAAGCCAGGCCAATCTGGTAGCCTCCCTCAACGCCGACTGGTCCGCCACCGCCCTTGGCGCTGCCCGGGCGATCCTCGACCGCGTGGCCGCGGAAGAAGCAGCCCGCAACGTCAAGCTGGTCAAGGCCGTGGTTGCCGACCGCACACAGGCCCTTCGATCTGTCAGCAAGGTTGGCGCTCTTCAGCGTTTTTCCGAAGTCGACGACCTGCACCACGTCAGCGTCTTGTGCCCCAGGGATGCGGTTGCCGACTGTGCCCAACTGTTGATCGAAGAAGGCGCGGAAACGGTTACCGTCGAAACGCTCGACTATGTATTCTCCAAGGAAAACCGCCTGTTTTCGCCGCTGAAGGCGAAGGTGAACGGGTAAACACACAGCAGCGTTTTCGAGCCGCGTGACATGATTGCGGAGGTTGCTTGCGGACGTTGTTTTTTCGGCTTCGCCGAATACCCCCTTCCCTAAGCCTTCCCCACAAGGGGGAAGGGAATCCAGCCGAGCCAGTTCATAGCTCTGCGTTTCCTGCCGAGGTTGGCAGGGTGTGACCCCCACCCTCTTATCGGTGAACGAACCAAAACGTTCGTGGATAGAGGTTGGAAATCATGCCTTGCACCTCGTCAAGACCGAAGCGCCTTCAGCGCCTCACAGGACGCTTGAATGCCTTGCGTGCGGCTTCAACGCTTTCCCGGCAGCAGCAGCCTTCCAGGTGATCGTTGACCATGCCCATGGATTGCATGAAGGCATAGACGGTGGTCGGGCCGACAAAGCTCCAGCCGCGTTTCTTAAGATCCTTGGAGAGCTCGGTGCTTTCGGCCGTCTTGCCCAGGGTCTTTGCCGTGGCGAAGTCCAGCTTCTCAGGCCGGTTTTCCGGTTTCGGCTCGAATGACCAGAAGTATGCGGCAAGCGTGCCGAACTCCTGCCTCAGCTCCAGTGCCCGCCTGGCGTTGTTGATAGTGGATTCGATCTTGCGGCGGTGACGAACAATGCCGCTGTCCTGCAGACAGCGTTCGACATCCGCCGCAGTAAACTCTGCCACTTGTTCAAATTCGAAATTGGCGAAAGCTGCCCGGAAGGCGTCGCGCTTGCGCAGGATGGTCAGCCAAGACAGACCCGACTGAAATCCTTCCAGGCAGATTTTCTCAAAAAGACGCCTGTCCTCGTCAACCGGCCAGCCCCACTCCGTATCGTGATAGCGCTGGTAGTCCTCCAGACCACCATGCCACCAGCAGCGGTTCCTGTCGTCCTCGCCCAGCAGCAGACCTGTTACCGGATCGCGTTCCGCTTTTGCCGTTTCCGCCGGTTTCTGCTCTGCCATACGCCACCTTGATATTCACTGTTTGTTCCCATCTTGGTACCCTCCCCGATACCTTGAAGCAACCCGAAATGCGAGCCCGGCTTCAAAAACAAAAAACCCGGCCAGGCCGGCCGGGTTTCGAATTTTAATGGCTAGAGACCTTTCTCAGGCAAACAGGGCGTCGATATCGTCCTGGGTCGCCACATCGATGTCGCTTTCCAGCGCGGGACCATTGAGAAGGGCAGCGTCGCCCTCCTTCAGTTCGCGCTGTTCGACTTCGATATCCTTGAAGGTTTCGATGCCACCCCAGATATCCATCATCTGCATGATGCGGTCTTCGACGAACCGCAGCGTCGATACCACCTTGGTGATGCGCTGGCCGGTCAGATCCTGGAAGTTACAGGCCTCGAAGATCTGGATGACCTTGTCCTGGATATCGTTCGCCAGTTCGGCGTCTTCCTTGCCAAGTCGCGCGGACAGCGTGTTGGCGGTCTCGTCGATGAACTCTGCAGACGAAAGGATCGTTTCGGTCGCCCCTTCCGTTCCGATCACCACGGCGTCAAGCTCGTTGGTGACCCGGGTCATCTCCTCGCCCTTGGAACCAGTGGTGTGATGCAGCGTCGCGATCTCGCGCTTTGTCTGGGCGATTGCCTCGTAGATGGCGTCGAGTTCAACCTTCAGCTTGGCGGCCTCGGACAGTTCCTTGCGGAATTCGGCCATGAACTTTGCGCTCATGGCTTCCGGATCAAGCGGTGCCTGTTGGTCCGGTCCGCTTTTCAGCATGGATTTGAGGCTGGCGATCTCTGCCAAGACTTCCTGGTGACGACGTTCTTCGGCATAGGCGGGGTTCTCGTTCGCCCCGGAATTCATGCGTATCAAGCTTTCCGCTCGAAAGGATCTTTTCACCGCGGCCATGCCTACTCCCGTTCCCCGCCCCTGCAGGCTTTCTTAAATCGCAATACCGACCCTTATAGCGCGGGAAGTTTAAAGAATTGTTTTTTCAATGCTTGGCGCGCCTTACGGCATAATTTGGTGTTTGGTAACGGTTTCTTGGCTTTCCTCGCGGCGGCGCTTTGGTTATCCTCGCGCAGATTGACAACGAACTGCTGCGCGCATGATCAGGCATGACCCTCAGGCCAATGTGGCTGCAAACGGTGCTTTGACCTAGATGAATTTCCTGCGCATCCTTTTGACCTGCCTGCTCTTTCTTACGGCCCCCGTCACGCTGAGTTCCCCTTCGGCAGCAAACGATTCCTTTTCAACGGAAGAGCTGCTGGAAGGGTTCGAGAAGACCGTATTCGGGCTCGAGTACCGCAGCTGGAGCTGGCGTCCCTATCTGGTCAAGAAGTTCACCACCCCGGTCCTGTTCTACGTCCATAACCTGTCCGCCCGCGACAGGACACAGACGGTCCATCGCTTCATAAGGGAAATCGACAACCGCATTGGCGGATTGACGACTGGCGTTACGAACGATCCGGCCAAGGCGAATTTCGAGATCTATGTGGTCGACCGGGCTCAGTATGAACCGGTGGTGAAGAAGGACATCTACAAGAACGAACATGCCCGGGTTCCAGGCAGGTGCCTTGTTCGTGTCGTTTCCGGCCGCAAGGGCATCAAGCGCTCGGCGGCGGTCATCGTTTCCGACGAAGGCGAATTTCTTTTCAAGCGTTGTCTTGTCGAGGAACTTCTGCAGGGGCTGGGCCCGATGAACGACGACGAGCAACTCACCCATTCGGTGTTTAACGATTCCTCGCGCCACAGCCGCTTTACGGTGTTCGACCAGATCATTTTGAACATGCTTTACGATCCGCGTATCAAACCGGGCATGTCGATGCAGCAGACCCGGCCGATCCTGCCGCTGGTGGCGCGCGATGCCAGAAGGCGCGTGCGTTAACCAAGGAATCGCGGAAAGCTTTGTCTTTTCAAACCGCCTTCAAAGGTTAATCCGGCGACGACCGAAGCGCCTAGGATTTCATTAAGCCTGTTCCTCAACCAACAACTAACCATAAGAAAAGATTACCTGATTTCCGTGCGCCGGATTCATCTTTGCAACAGCCTGAGCTGCTTATCATCCTTGCCAATCCGTTAACCGGCGGCTGTAAAAGGCCGCTGAACGTGGTCGATGACAAGTTGATGAGTACTGCCATGTTCCTGCTGCAAAATATGTTTCCCAAGGCTCTCGCGTTTGCCGGTGTCCTGGTTCTTTCCACCGGCCTTTCCGGCACTCCGGCAACCGCGGGCCAGGTCTCGCCACCGCCGCTCGTGCTCAGCCCGAACCTGACAGAGCCCTGGATGCTGCAACTGCAGCCCCAGGTCCAGCGGCGTTCGACGGCACAGCGCTACCAGTTCAAGCAGCAACGTGTGCAACGGCCACGTGTCCAGCAGCAACAGCCGCAGGTGCGCCGCGCCAACTGGTGGTCTCCCCGCCAGCAGCCGGTCCGTCAGCAGCCGCAACGCCAGGCACGGGCCCCGCAGTCGCGGCAGATTGCTCCGCAGTTCCTGCCGACCATCGTGAACTATGACGGCCCGCACAAGGCCGGTACGATCGTGATCGATACCAACGAACGCTTCCTCTATCTGGTTCAGAGCGACGGCACCGCGCGGCGCTATGGTGTAGGCGTCGGCAAGCCCGGTTTCGAATGGGCGGGCACCCACAAGGTCACCCGCAAGGCGGAGTGGCCGGACTGGCGTCCGCCGGCGGAAATGCGCAAGCGTCGTCCCGACCTGCCGACCTTCATGGCCGGCGGACCGGATAACCCGCTCGGCGCACGCGCCATGTATCTCGGGTCCACCCTTTACCGCATCCACGGCTCCAACCAGCCGTGGACCATCGGCCACGCGGTCTCCTCCGGCTGTATCCGCATGCGCAACGAAGACGTCATGGATCTCTACGAACGGGTCAAGGTCGGCACCACGGTGCACGTGATCTGACGAAGTTTTCCGCTTTCCGGCAAACGGAACACAGACGCGCGGCTCTGCCGCGCGTTTTTGTTGCCGGCACCTGCTTTTCTTTGCAGTCTGACGTCACGACAGGTCGAATCGCCGGCCTAGAGCAGTCTCCTTAAATCCTCTTTCAGGACCGCGGCATGAAAGCCCCCCACATCTCCTTTTCGGTTCGATCGGATGCCGCCTATTTTCTCAAGGCGACGCTGGTCGGTATTCTGGTTGGCGGTCTGGCAACCGGATTTCACACCGGACTCGATTTCCTATTCTCCCGTTATGCGGCACTGCGGCTGGCTCTTGGCCCGGGATACATGCCTTATGTCGTATCCATGGCCATTTCGGCAGCCTGCGTCACGGGAGCCTTTCTGCTCATCAGGCGGGTTGCCCCGGAAGCGGCAGGAAGCGGGATCCAGGAAATCGAAGGGGCCATGGAAGACAAGCGGCCGCTGCATTGGCCGCGCGTCCTGTTCGCCAAGTTTTTCGGCGGTCTGCTGGCGCTTGGGTCAGGGCTTGTGCTCGGCCGGGAAGGCCCCACCATCCACATGGGTGCGATGACCGCCGAGGCCCTGTCGCGGTCGCAGGATCTTTCGCCCGATGATCACAAGGGCCTGCTGGCGGCCGGCGCAGCCGCGGGACTGGCCGCCGCTTTCAATGCCCCCCTGGCCGCGATCCTGTTCATTGTCGAGGAAACCCGCCGACAGTTTCCCTTCGGCTATCGCACCTACATGGCCGTCATCATCGCATCGATCCTGAGTGCGGCCATCACCGAACAGCTGACCCATATCGGCCCGCCCCTGCAGGTGGATGTCGGCTATGTTCCGGTCTGGAGCTTCGCGCTGCTGGCGGTTCTGGGGGTTTTCCTCGGCGCGCTTGGCGTGTTCTTCAACCGGGCGCTGATCACGGTCATGGATCTCTTCCTGAAGATCCCCTCCGGCTTGCGCTGGGTCCCGGCGCTTGTCATCGGTGCGGTAACAGGCCTGCTGCTCAACGCGCTTCCCGCAGCGACCGGCGGCGGCGAAGAACTGGTCCACAACCTCATTCTGTCGAACTATGGCGTGATCACGTTGCTGGTGCTGACGCTCCTGCGCTTCGGCGGGGTGCTGTTTTCCTACGCGTCCGGTGTTCCCGGCGGCATCTTTGCGCCGATGCTGTCCATCGCGACCTGTGCCGGCCTCGCCTTCGGTGTCGCGTCGGCCGAATTCCTGCCGGTGGAAGACGATTTCCGCAGCGCCTGTGCCGTTGCCGCCATGGGCGGCTTCTTCGCAGCCTCTGTGCGCGCACCACTTGTCGGTGTTGTGCTGGTTATGGAACTGACCGGCGCCTATTCGCTGATCATGCCGGTATTGATCACCTGTACGACGGCATCACTGACGGCACACCACATGGGTGGTCGCCCCATCTACGAGGAATTGCTGGAACGCACGCTGCGGCTTGCCGGACAGCCTGTGGACGGCCCTCCGGACGGAGACAAGACACCGGTTCAGCTGGGCACACGGGAGAGCTGACGGGCTGCAAACAAGCCCGCGAGCCACTTGTCACGCTGTCCGGCTATTCCGCTGCCTGGCGCTGCTGAAGTACCGGCGTCAAGCTGTCGGGCTGAGGGCCGCCATAGACCCAGTCGAGCAGTTCCGCCGTGTGCAGGATCGGAATTTCCGTGCCAAGACCGATCTGCGTCATGCAACCGATGTTGCCGGTCGCGATCACGTCCGGCCGGGTCTTTTCGATATTGGCAACCTTGCGGTCGCGCAGGCGGCGCGCGATCTCCGGCTGGAGAATGTTGTAGGTGCCGGCAGAGCCGCAGCAAAGGTGGCCTTCGGGAACGTCCTTGACGGCAAAGCCTGCAGCCTTCAGGAGATCCTTCGGCTGCCGGGTGATCTTCTGGCCGTGCTGCATGGAACAGGCGGAGTGATAGGCAACCGTCAGGCCGGGCTTCATCAGCGGCTCACCCAGATCGACACCGGTCAGGAACTCGGTCACGTCCTTCGCAAGGGCTGACACCCGCGCCGCCTTTTCGGCATAGGCCGGATCGTCCTTCAGCATGAAGCCGTAGTCCTTGATTGTGGTGCCGCAACCGGATGCCGTGATCAGGACGGCATCCAGCCCTTCGCCCTCGGCTTCCTTCATCCAGACATCGACGTTGCGACGGGCGTTTTCCAGCGACGCTTCTTCCTTGCCCATGTGATGAACAAGCGCGCCGCAGCAGACTTCCCCCTTCGGCATCACGATCTCGTACCCGGCCCTGCGCAAGAGCCGGATGGTCGCATCGTTGATGCCGGGGTTGAGCACAGGCTGGGCGCAGCCGCTGAGGAGTGCAACACGCCCCTTGCGTTTGGGGCTTTCGGCCGCAAAGACCCCCGGTCCTTCCAGCTGGCCGCGGCCCGGCGCCTTTGCCGGGGCCAGTTCCAGCATGGCGCCCATCCGGGCAAGCGGGCCGCCCATCATCTTCAGCAGCCCGGCGAAGGGTCGGCCGAAATAGGCGCCGATCAGCGCCAGCCGGAACCGTTTCGGATAGGGCAAGACAAACGCAAGGACCGAGCGCATCAGGCGGTCGGCAAACGGTCGCTTGTAGGTCTTCTCGATGTGGATGCGTGCGTGATCGACCAGATGCATGTAGTGCACGCCGGACGGACAGGTGGTCATGCAGGCAAGGCAGGACAGGCATCTGTCGATATGCTTGACGATGGTTTTGTCTGCTGGACGGTCGTTTTCCAGCATGTCCTTGATCAGGTAAATCCGGCCTCGAGGGCTGTCGAGCTCATCTCCAAGCAGTGTGAAGGTCGGACACGTGGCCGTACAGAAACCGCAGTGCACGCATTTGCGCAGGATCTTCTCCGACGCTGCAACGTGACTGTCCTTGAGCTGCTCTGCGGTGAAATTTGTCTGCATTGCTCCCCGTATCCCTCAATGACCCGTCGTTGCGGGTTTCTCCTTCCGAGCGAGGCGGATCGTACGGTCAGAAGGAAAGCGGCACAAGGCACCTTTGTGGCACAACGGTTTTGCCGGCACGGACTTTCTGCCTCACCACCTCCTCCTTCCCTGAACGGACAGTTGGAACATGAACCCGGGATAAACAGTGCACTCAGAACCGGTTCAACCGGGTCTGCCTAAGTTCCGAAGCGTGGGCGCAAGAAATGCCAACCAAGGAATTGATTTGATGATTAAGACGATTTCAAAAACTGCCGTTCTGACCGCTGTTCTCGCCAGTGTCGCAACCGGAGCCATGGCCAAGGACTGGATCGAGAAAGTGGAAGTCAAGCGCGACGGCATCGACGTCATTCCCGTCGAGGTGAAGGCCAACACCTACAATTACACCAAGATCAAGTCCGGCAATCACCGGTTCATGCTGCGCCTGTCGGCAAAGGCGACGAATGGCGAGCGGATTGTTGCGATGAAGGTGGGTTCCTTCAAGAACGTGCTTTACTTCGAAGGGGACGGCAACCTTTGGAGCAAGAGCTTCCAGAACCGCGACGTCGGCGCGGGCACGAAGCGCTCGGTTTCCATTTCCTACACGCCGGTTATCCCGATGGCCAAGGTCAAGTGGCAGGGCTGGGATCCGGTCCAGGCCTGCTCGCTCAACCTGGACAAGGTTCTTAAAAGCGGCATGAAGAAGTCGGTCGCACTCAGCAAGACCTGGACGGTGTCCGCCAAGGCCTATTTCGAGCTGGACGCTGTCGCAGCGAAGAAGAACAAGGCCGAAAAGAACAAGTGGTCGTTCAAGAACACCACGCATCAGCGCGATGGTTATGGTTACGACGTGACGGTGAAGTGCCTGCCGGCGCAATGACGTTCGCCGCACCGGCAGCCTGGTAAAGGTTCATGGCCCGTGCCGCGCCTTGCGGACGGGCCTTGCCCTCTTGTCAGAACATCCAGGTTTCCGGGTTGGGCACAGGCTCGTTACGGCCTGCAAGCTGAAGCCCCTTGATGCAGCGGACGATCATCCAGATCAGTACGGCAATCAGCATCAGGAAGCCGATCAGGATCAGGGTCAAAAGGCCACTGACGATGCCGAACAGGAGCCCGATCCAGAAAGTGCGGATCTGATAGGTGTAGTGACTATCAACCCAGGCCGAGCCCTTGCCCCGATTGAGATAGGCAAAGATGACACCGACAATGGCGGTGAACGGCACGATGATATTTGCCAGATAAAGAATATAGATGAGCGTGGCGTTCTTGCCGCCTGGCTCCATGTAGCCTGAAACGTCGGACTGTTGATCCATGAAGGCACTCCGTTGGAAATGCGTGTGACAATTATGGCCTCACACTACACACCACTGACCATTTTTCCAGGATTTAGAATGCCTTTCGGGTCGAACTGTTCCTTCAGGCGGCGAGACAGTGCCGCGAGCGGAGCAGGCTGCGGGTGAAACACCGGCACATTGGACCGCTGGGACGCATCGGCCCGCACAAGTGTTGCGTGACCGCCGCCGACGGCATCGATCGCAGCCCTGATTTCCGCCTCATGCAGGCTGCCATCCAGACACGACAGCCAGACAAGGCCGCCGCTCCAGTCGTAATAGGCCTGAAGCTCGAATGTCTCCCTCAGGCTGGCAACCAGTTGCGGCCCCGCAGTCGGGGCAACGGAAAGCCGCCAGACCGGGGTTTCACCACCGGCGTAGGGTTTGACATCCCGGATCGTCTGCCAGAGAGCACCAGTTTCCGCCGCCTCCAGTCTCGACGGCGTGCCATAGGTGCCAAGCAACGCCTGCAGGGTCTTGAAGCGGTAATCCACCGAGGTCGAGAATCCTTCCAGGCGCAATACGGTTGAGCTGCTGCCGCCGTTCACCCCCGCAGGCAAATGGGCCGCGCCGGACACTTCCGCCGACGATCCCATGGCCTGGCACAATGCCTTGATGCCATCGTCGTCATCGAGCCCGGAAAGCACGAATGTTGCAGAGGTTTCCGGCTTGGGATTGACCTTCAGCGTCACGGTCGTTGCAACGGCAAGCGTGCCATATGCGCCGCACAGAGCCCGCGGCAGGTCATATCCGGTGACGTTCTTGACCACCTTGCCGCCGGAATTGAAGATCTCGCCGCGCCCGGACACCGCCTCCATGCCCAGCACGTGATCGCGAGCAGCCCCGGCCTTGATCCGGCGGGGGCCGGAAAGGTTGGCTGCAAGCACGCCCCCGATTGTCCCCTGTGCCGGCGTGACGCCCAGGAGCGGGCCGAAGTCCATCGGCTCGAACGAAAGCTCCTGACCGTTGTCATCGACCAGCTTTTCCACTTCGGCAATTGGCGTACCCGCCTTGACCGTCAGCACCAGTTCCGCAGGTTCATAGCTCTCGACCCCGGTCAAACCCGACAGGTCCAGCACATGAGCGGCCTGCACAGGGCGTCCGAGCGTTCGTTTCGAGCCCTGACCGATGATTTCCAGCGGCTGGTCTTCGGCAGCGGCCCAGGCCACCACCTTTTCCACGTCGCTGGTGTTTCGCGGTTTCATTGTCGCGTCCATGCCCCTACCCTCAGAACCGCGGAATATCTGGAAAGGGCAACTGGCCCTTGTGTACATGCATCTTGCCAAGCTCGGCGCAGCGGTGCAGCACCGGAAAAACCTTGCCCGGATTGAGAAGATGCTTCTGATCGAAAGCGCATTTGACCCGTTGCTGCTGCTTCAGGTCCGCTTCGGAGAACATGTCTGTCATCAGGTCGCGTTTTTCGATGCCGACACCGTGCTCGCCGGTCAGAACGCCGCCAACCTCAACGCAAAGCCGAAGAATATCGGCTCCAAAGGCTTCCGCCGCATCGAGTTCACCCGGCTTGTTGGCGTCGTAAAGGATGAGCGGGTGCAGGTTGCCATCACCGGCGTGAAAGACATTGGCAACGCCCAACCCGTGTTTTTCGGCCAGCTCCCGCATGCGGGCCAGCACCTTCGGCAGTTCGCGGCGCGGGATGGTGCCGTCCATGCACAGGTAATCCGGGGAAATGCGGCCCACCGCCGGGAACGCGGCCTTGCGGCCGGCCCAGAAGGTCATGCGCTCTTCCTCGCTTTCGGAAATGCGCACGTGGCTGGCCTGGTTGGCCCTGGCGATTTCCTCGACACGGCCGATCAGGTAATCGACCTCGCGCTCCGGCCCATCCAGTTCCACGATCAGCAAGGCCTCGACATCACGCGGATAACCAGCGTTGACGAAATCCTCCGCCGCGTGGATGGCGGGCTTGTCCATCATCTCCATTCCGCCTGGAATGATGCCGGCGGCGATAATATCGGCCACACAGCGCCCCCCGTCCTCGCTGGTCGGAAAGCCGATCAGGAGCGCCCGCGCCGTTTCAGGCTTTTGCAGGATCCGCACGGTGACTTCGGTGACGACGCCGAGCAGGCCTTCCGAACCGGTCATCAACGCCAGCAGGTCATATCCCTCGCTGTCCAGATGCTTGCCGCCGAGGCGAATGACCTCGCCTGTGACAAGCACCATTTCAAGGCCAAGAACGTTGTTGGTGGTCAGGCCGTATTTCAGGCAGTGCACACCACCGGAGTTCTCCGCGATGTTGCCACCGATGGAACAGGCGATTTGCGACGAGGGATCCGGCGCGTAGTAGAAGCCCTCGTGCTCGACCGCACGTGTAATGCCCAGATTGGTGACACCCGGCTGAACGACAACGGCCCGGTTGTCATAGTCGATATCGAGCACGCGGTTGAACTTCATCATTGACAGCAGAACGCCGTCTTCCAGAGGCAGCGCGCCGCCGGAAAGCGACGTGCCCGCCCCGCGTGGCACGACCTTCACGTCATTGTCATGACAGTATTTCAGAACCTTCGATACCTGCTCGACCGTTTCCGGCAGGACGACGATCAGTGGCAGCTGGCGATAAGCCGTCAGCGCATCGGTCTCATAGGCGCGCATCTCGCGTTCGTCATGGATCACCCCTTCTCCGGGCACAATCGCCTGAAGCGCGCTCAGGATTTCCTGGCGGCGGGCCAATACGGCCTGATCTGGCGCGGGCATCGCAATGGCGGTCACGAAATGAACTCCTTCTACTTTTTAATACGTTGATCCAGTTGAATTGGTCCTACGTAACATGAGATGGCAGTGAATTACCCTTGCTTAAGTGTGGCAAGGTTCGCGCCCGAGGAAAACGACCGGCAAATACTAATTGTCTTTCTGAGAGATTGAAAATGAGCAATCTGACCGACATGGAGATTTTCGCAAGGGTGGTAAGCGCCGGCAGCATGTCGGCAGCCGGCCGCGAAATGAGCCTGTCGCCCGCAGTCGTCTCCAAACGCATCCGGCGTCTGGAAGAAAAACTCGGTACCAGACTGCTGCAACGAACCACTCGCCAGATTGCCATGACCGAGGCCGGACAGGGCTTTTACGAGCGCGTTGTGGCCATTCTTGCCTCCGTGGAAGAAGCCGAATCATTTGTCTCGCGCGGCTCGGCCAAGGCACGCGGCAACCTGAAGGTGGCCGTTCCGACGTCCTTCGGACGGCTTCACATTGCTCCGCACCTTGGCAAGTTCCTGGCTGAAAACACCGATCTTTCGGTCAATCTCGATCTGTCCGACGATTTTGTCGACATCGTCGGTGACGGCTACGACCTTGCCATCCGCATTGCGGAGCTCTCCGATTCCAGCCTCGTCGCGCGGCGCCTGGCACCGGTTCACCGCGTCCTGTGCGCAAGCCCGACCTATCTCGAAAAATACGGCACTCCGGACAGCATCGAGGATCTTGTCGCAAACCATGTGACCATTGCCGCAACCAACCAGGACCCGTGGCGGCTCGCCGGTCCGGACGGGATCGAGACCGTCCGCACGCAGGCGCCGGTCAAGACCAACTCCAACGAGGTCGTGCGCGAATGCCTGTTGGCCGGCGTCGGCGTTGCGCTTCGATCAACCTGGGACGTCGGTCCGGAGTTGCGTGAAGGCAAACTGCAAATTCTCCTGCCCGAGTACCGGGCCTCCAAGGATGTCGGGCTTTATGCCGTTTACCCCAGCCGCCAGTTTCTGCCGGCCAAGGTGCGTGTCTTTATCGACTTCCTCGCCGGACTCTATGGCTCATCCCCCTATTGGGATCACGGGCTTGAGGACTGGTTACGCCTGCCGAGCAACGCCCGCGCAGGCTGACCTTCCACCCGGACGCCAAACGATCCCAGTCGGTGATCGCGGGTTGGCATGCGGGATGCGACGGTCCGTCACTTGCATCAAGGCCTGACATCCTGTTCTGTTGACGGGGGTTTTAAACACCCAAACCGAGGGAGATATACATGCAGCGACTGCTGATGATCGCCGGAACCGCGCTTCTGGCCCTGACCGTTCAGGCAAGCGCCGAAGGCGACCCTGCCAAGGGTGAGAAAGTATTCAAGAAATGCGCCGCGTGCCATGCGGTTGGACCCGAAGCCAAAAACAAGGTCGGTCCGGAACTGAACGGCATTGTCGGCCGGGCATGGGGCGCGGTTGACGGCTACAAGTATTCCGCCAACCTGCTCGAATTGGCCGATGGCAAGGTGTGGGACGAGGAGACGCTTGACGTTTACCTGACCAAGCCGAAGGATCTGATTCCGAAAGGCAAGATGGCTTTTGCCGGCCTGAAGAAGGAAGATGACCGCGCCAACGTGATCGCCTATTTGAACCAGTACAACGAAGACGGTACGAGCAAGTAAGCACTGCTTGCGCGTCACATTGACGGCCGCCACTGGCTGCCAGACCAATCAATTGGCCCGCCAGGGAACCCTGGCGGGCCAATTGATTTTTCAGCAACTGTTGGCAATCGTTTCCAAGGTGGCGTCTGACAATCGGCCCGTGCTCAGAAGATGCGTTGTTGCAGCTCCGCAGGATCGGCGACATCCACGTGCCAGTATTCTCGAGCCGCAAGGGGCAAAGCTTCAAGAACCCGGTCGAGATCCCGTTGATCGACATGCCGCCTAAGGGCCCATGCGGTTGCTTCAATGGCATTGTCCGGCGTGAGGTTATGGTGCTTTCGAACCTGCTGCGCCTCCCTGGACATTACTTCTCTGCTTGAGAATGGCACAGGCTTTCGGGTCACGTCCCATTCCCTAATGAAGATCGCGCAAAGAACAGAAGGCAGAGCGCCGGCGAAAGCCAAACCTTGTTCAACCGTGAGCCGCCGCCTGAATACCTGAAAGACTGCATCGACCGCCGTGTAGGTGGAATTGTCGGATACAAGATCCATTCGCTGCTTTGCGTCCGACAAAAAGGAGCCGAAGTCTCTGGAAGCGTATCGATAAGTCCATGGGATCATTGTGTTGGGTCCTGAGAAAGTCTTTTCAGGGGATAGCAAGCGTCCACTGGTCTTACGTCCTGCCGGCAGGCCTGAGCCAGAAAGACGTCAATACCGGCCCCGCTGCAAGCAAGATCAGTAGCGGGAAGGCCAGTGCACCGTTCTGTGTTGTTCCACCCTGTTCGATCACCAGCACCATGGCAGTCGCTCCCAAGGCGCCGCCAACGCGTTGCATCACATTAACCAGCGTTGCGGCATCTCCGGTTTCCGTTTCCTGCACCACGGTGAACGCCGCTGTCATCGCAGGCATTTGAGCCAATGCAAGACCGATACCTCGCAGGCACAACAAGGCCGCAATCGGAGTTGCTGCCCATATCGGCCAGACGCCGAAAGGCAACGTGCCAAGCAACAGGAGCACGGCCCCCGAACCGGAGACCTCGGCAGGTCTGTATCGGTCCGTCAGGTATCCGGCGAACGGCAGTGCAATCGCGGCTCCGAGCCCCATCACCAGCAACATCCCGCCTGTTTCGATATCTCCAAAGTTCAGCTCTAACTGCAGATAGATTGGAAACAGCAGGAGTCCGGAATACATTGCAGCTCCCGTAAGGCCTGCCGTGGCGGCGGCTCCGGCAAAACCGGGACGACTGAACAGTGCAAGATTGATGAGAGGCGCGTCCACATGGCGAAAGTGCCGTAGTGCCCAGTTCAGAAATGCGCCGCCAAGAAAAACGCTGACCAGTGCCTGCCAATTGATATTGGCGGTGCTGATTTCGGCAAGCCCGAACAGCACCAGCGGAAAACCCACGGCACACAGAAGCAACCCCTTGGCGTCCAGCCTGCTTGACGGCTTTCCATCACCAGCCGGGACAAGATATCTACCGGCGACAATTGCCACGGCCCCGATCGGTACGTTCATCCAGAACAAACCGCGCCACGAAACCGTTTCGATCAGAACACCGCCCACCCCAGGCCCAAGGGCTGGTCCCAAGGCCACCGCAAATCCGACGGTCCCCATCAGACGGCCCAATTGCCGGCGCTTTGAAACACTTGCCAGCACCGCTTGGCCTGAAGGCACCATTATCCCGGCGGCAAGCCCTTGCAGTCCGCGCGCGAGGCTCAGCATCAAAGACGTTTCGGAAAGTGCGCACAACGCAGATGCCGCAACAAATCCTGTCATGCTCATTTGCCAAACGCGGCCGTGCCCAAACCGCCTGCACAGCCAACCCGTCATCGGCATCGAAACGGCCAGAGCGATCAGATAGCCGGTCACCACCCACTGCACGTCCCCCAAAGACGTTCTGAAATTTTCCTGGAGCGGGAGAAGCGCAAGGTTTGCCACGGAGGTATCGAGCATGGCCATGAAAGCTCCAGCCCCGGTCACAGTTGCAACGGCCCAAAGTCTCGGTGGTATGCGCGATATTTCGGGTTTCATGACGATAACAATGGACCCTTCCGAATTTTTTATGGTACACTTGTATCATAAAAAATTTCATCGCTCCAGAGACAGAGCCCATGCCGCGAACCGTTGACCATGACGAACGCAAATCGATGATCTTGACGGCCTTTGTCGAAGTTGCTCTGGCGAAAGGACTGCATGCCGTCTCGCTTCGCGATGTCGCGTCAGCCGCAGGCGTTTCCTTGCGGCTGGTGCAGTATTATTTCGAAACCAAATCCGGCTTGATGCAGGCTGGGCTCAGCTTTCTGGAGGCCCAAAGCAATATGCGCTGGACTGCGCGGCTCGACGGCCACTCGGACCAGACTTCGCCACGCGCGGCGTTGCTGACACTGTTTGAAGAAGCGATGCCAACAGACCGGAAAAGCCGTGAATTCCATCTTCTATGGATGTCTTACACAGTCCTTGCGCTGACCAGTGACGAAATTTCCGGTCGTGCGTTCATCGACAGTCCGAACAAGCTGAAGGGGCGCATTTCAGAAATAGTGAAACAGGGGATTGGAACCGGTGACTTTCGTTCCGAATTGGATGCAGAAGCCGAAGCGGCAATCCTTATCGGGCTGATACATGGCTTGGGAACAGCTGTCCTGATTGGCCAACAGTCCGGGGAAACAGCCTTGTCCCACTTGTCACACTATCTCGATCGGCTCGCACCAAATGGGAGATAGTCCAGGGAAACGGTCCTCGCCTCGAAATTAATCGGGTCGATCTTTCCGCACCAGCTTCCTGGTACATTGTCTTGACGGTTTCAATGCTCACCGTGTTGCTGACGGATGCGCTTGACGGTCCACCAGATCACCAGCACGACCAGTGGCACGGATATGCCGGTCATCAGGTTGGAGTCAGGCAGAGGCAAGCCGGTTTCCTTGGCGGCTTTCGCCAGATAGGAAATCAGGCCGACAACGTAGTAGCTCACCGCGGCAACGGACAGGCCTTCGACGGTCTGCTGCAGGCGGAGTTGCAGATGGGCACGCCGGTTCATGGATTCCAGCAGCGAACGGTTCTGCTCTTCCAGTTCGACGTCGACCCGCGTGCGCAGGAGCGTGGTTGCCCGCGCCAGTTTGCGCGAGAGCATCGCCTGACGGTCTTCGATCGCCTGGCAGGTGCGCATGGCCGGGGCAAGCCGGCGGACGAGGAAGGACGCCATTGAAAGTTCGCCGGGGGCAGCCTCTTCACGCAAGGTTTCCAGCCGTGCCCGGACGATCTGGTCATATGCGCGGCTCGCGCCGAACCGAAACGTGCTGGCGGTTGCCCCCGCTTCCAGCGCGGCGGCAAGGCCGCTCAGTTTGTCCAGAAGCTCCTGGTTGGCGCCGAGCGCGGAGGTCTCCTGCATCTGGCCGGTCAGTTCCGCAAGCTCGATCTCGAAACGCCTGATATCCGGCTGAAGTCTGGTTGCCTCGAACAGGCCCAGCATGGCCAGCGTTCGATAGGTCTCAACCTCGAGAAGCCGCTGGACAACGGCGCCGGACTGAACGTCGCTCAAGGTCCGGTTGCAGACCAGGAGCCGTGTAAGACCATCGCCATCCTGCCGGAAGTCGGTCGCGACCATGGCAGCGCCGTCTTCAAGGTTGGAAACCGTCAGGCTGGCTTCATCGAACTGGCTTCGCCATTCCTTGCCTTCATCACCGCCGCGCAATTCCAACCGGACGGCGACCAGCAGATCGCCGGGCGCCCGAAACGCAGCGCCAAAGGGGTGCTTGATCGGCACCTGCCCGAAAATCGTTTGTTCGTGGGCGCCACCATCCCAGGTGTAGGTGGTGAATTCCGCGTGCTGTTCCCAGCTCAGGGTGCCGCCGCCGAAATTGACGGTGTGATGACGGGCTCCGGGCGCAGGACCGTGGCCACCGCGGGAAATGCAGAACTCTGACAGCCAGGCATGATCTCTGGCGGCTTCCTCAGCATCTGTCAGGAAAGCGTAGTGGAGCACCGTCCGCGGACAGGGCAGCGGACGAAACGGCCGCGCATGAACCTCCCCCAACACCTTTTCCCGCAAGGGAGATGTGCGAAAGGCAGGAAAGGTGGACCCGTTTTCTGATCCCTGATCCAAGGAGTAACCCCGACTTTGGAAATGTTCTGTCAATTCTACATTCCGCTAAGGCACCGCCGAAACCAATCCGCATTTTTGCCGCAGCAGACAATTGGGTTTCCGGAGAGACATTTCAGCAACAAATAATTGGACAAAAAAATTGACCGATTTTGAAAGCGGCGCTATTTTCCGCGCCAACAATTGGAACGGGAGCGGCATGTTTCAGCCGGTCGATCATCAGAAAACGGCAAATGCCGTGGTGGAGCAGATCGAAGATCTGATCCTGAAGGGCGTGCTGCAGTCCGGCGACAGGCTGCCAGCCGAGCGCGACCTTGCCGACCAGATGAATGTCTCCCGTCCCGTGCTTCGCGATGCCTTGAAGACGCTTGAGGACCGCGAGCTGATTTCGTCGCGCCGGGGTGGCGGCACCTATGTTGCCGAGCTGATCGGCCCGATCTTTTCGGAAGCAGTGGTCCAGCTGATTGCCCGGCACCCGGGCGCGGTAAACGACTATTTCGAATTCCGGCGGGGCATCGAGAGCCAGGCGGCAGCCCTTGCAGCCGCACGGGCCGCCCCATCCGACCTTGCCCGGCTGCAGGACATTGTCCGCCAGATGCAGGAAGCGCATGACAGCGAGGACCTGCCTGCCGAAAGCCGGCTGGACGTTGCCTTTCATCACGCGGTTGGCGAAGCGGCCCACAATGTGGTGATGCTGCACACTCTCAGGTCCTGTTACCGGCTTCTGGAAAACGGCGTCTTCTACAATCGCGGGCGCCTTTACCACCACCCGTCGGCACGGGTCGAGCTGCTGCAGCAGCACAAGGCCATTGCCGACGCCATTCAGACCGGGGATGCCGACCGCGCGAGGCAGGCCTCGGAAAACCATATCGACTATGTGCGCGGCACCCTTGCCGAAACGAAGGATCTGGACCGGCGCGAGCAGCTGGCCGGCCTGAGACGGACCCGAAAACCGGCTCGCGCGTGAGCCTCAGGAGGAATTCGATGACTGTTGTGACCGATGTTGCCGACATGCAGGCCCTGGCCCGGCGCCGGGTACCGAAGATGTTTTACGACTATGCGGATACCGGTTCCTGGACGCAGAGCACCTACCGCGAGAACGAAGCGGCGCTGCAGCGCCAGAAGCTGCGCCAGCGCGTGGCCTGCAACATAGACAACCGCTCGGTCAAGACCACCATGATCGGCCAGGACGTAACGATGCCGGTTGCCCTTGCCCCTGTCGGCCTGACCGGGATGCAGCGCGCCGACGGTGAAATTCTCGCGGCCCAGGCCGCAGAAGAATTCGGTGTCCCTTTCACCCTGTCCACCATGAGCGTCTGCTCGATCGAGGATGTCGCCGAGAACACCAAGAACCCGTTCTGGTTCCAGCTCTATGTCATGCGCGACAGGGGCTTTTCGGAAAACCTGATGCAGCGTGCAACGGCTGCCGGCTGTTCGGCACTCGTTCTGACGCTTGATCTTCAGGTTCTGGGCCAGCGGCACAAGGATCTGAAAAACGGCCTGTCCACGCCGCCGAAGCCCAAACCGCACGTTCTGCTGGATCTTGCGTTCAAGCCGCGCTGGTGCTGGCACATGCTGCAGACCAAGCGGCGCCAGTTCGGCAACATCCATGGCCACGTGTCCGGTGTTGGCGACATGACCTCGCTTGCCGAATGGACCAACAGCCAGTTCGACCCGACCCTCGACTGGTCCTCGGTGGAATGGGTGAAGTCCCACTGGAAGCGCAAACTCATTCTCAAGGGCATCAACGATGTGGAGGATGCGAAGATCGCGGCGGACGTTGGGGCCGATGCGATCGTCGTCTCCAACCATGGCGGCCGTCAGCTTGACGGAGCTCTTGCGTCCTATGAGGTGCTTCAGGACATCGTCGATGCGGTCGGCGACAAGATCGAAGTGCATTTCGACAGCGGCATCCGGTCCGGCCAGGATGTCTTCAAGGCCGTCGCAATGGGAGCCAAGAGCACCTACATCGGCCGCGCCTTCATCTATGGTCTCGGCGCCATGGGCAAGGAAGGGGTCTCGAAGGTGCTGCAAATGATGCACAAGGAACTGGACGTCACCATGGGCCTTTGCGGCGAAACCGACATCAAAAAGGTCGGCCGCCACAACCTGGTGCTCTGACGGGTCACCGATCCGGGCGCGCGAACTTGGAGGGACTGACCCCGAGGCGCGTCCGGAAACTCGCCGTCATGTGGCTTTGCGAGGAAAAGCCCGACCTGAGAGCGATTTCCGAAAGCGGCTTGCCGGTGGAAACGATGAGCGCCCGGGCGCGCTGCAGCCGTCGGCTGACGATATAGTCGTAGGGCGACTGCCCACAGTAAGCCGAGAAGGCACGGCTCAGGAAACTGGCCGAAACGCCGATTTCCTGCGCCAGAACGGCAACGGACAGATTTGACCCGAGATCGGCCTCGATCCTGTCCGCCACTTTCCGAAACCGGTTGCCTGTCATCCATCTGGCAGCCTTGCCAGGGCGCTGCGGCTTCAGCCCCGCCTCTGCAAGTGCGTTGATGCATGCTTCGGTGTCCAGATGATCCAGAGGCGTATCGGACAACATCCACTTGCGCAGTCTGCCTGCGGCCATGGAAGCAGATTTCGACAGGATGTTGGTGCGGTAACCCCCTTCCGTCAGACGGATTTCGCGACCGCTGACCAGAAGATATTCACCGCCCATTTCTGACCGTGAGCGGATGTCGCAGCCGCTGGGTGTCAAAGCCAGTGTATTGGGCAAGCGAACGAAATCTTCCCGCCTGTCCGAAGCGATGGCATGGCTGCCCGATTGACAGTCAAACGCAAAGCCGATGGAGCCCGTATCTGCCACGAAACCGACATCGTAACCGGCGGCCGGCAAAAGGCGGAGCCCATATCCGGCGACCTCCCGGTGGATGGGCACAGATCCAGACTGGGTATGAACAGTGTCCGTTTGCATGGCGCGCAAACCTGACGCAGGAACAGGGGCCGCGCAAGTCCGAATAGGTTCAGGATCCTGAAAGACAGTGCGGACCACGCGGATATACTCGCGGCCGACCAACACCAGAAACCGGACCTGACCACGCCCATGACCGCTCTCTTCACCCTGGACGACCTTGAAGCCGCTTTTCCGATCGTGCGCCAGCTTGTGCCGGAAACGCCAAGTTATGCCTGGCCACTCCTGAAGGAGCGGTTCGGCCTGGAAATCGTGGTCAAACACGAGAACCACACCCCGATCGGCGCCTTCAAGGCGCGCAGCTCCATCGTCTACATCCAGAAACATATCGAAGAACACGGCCGCCCCAGCGGCGTCGTTACGGCCACCCGCGGAAACCACGGCCAGTCCATGGCGCTGGCCGCCCGAACACTTGGCCTGCCCGCCACCATCGTGGTGCCGGAAGGAAATGCGGAGGGCAAGAACCGGGCGATGAAGGCCTTTAGTGCTGATCTCGTGATCGACGGTCGCGACTTCGACATTTCCCGGCGCACTGCCGAGCGGCTGTCCCGTGAAAGCGGTTTCCTGATGGTGCCGAGCTTTCACAGGAACATCGTCCTTGGCGTTGCGACCTACGCGCTGGAATTTTTCAGGGCGCATGACGATCTCGACGTGGTTTATGTCCCCGTTGGCATGGGCTCCGGCGCCTGCGGACTGATCACGGTGCGCGACCTTCTGGGGCTTAAAACCGAGATCGTTCCTGTCGTTACGGAAAACGCCCCCGCCTACCGCCTGTCCGTCGAGGCGGGAAAAATCGTGACCACGGAAACCGCAGCCACTTTCGCCGACGGCATGGCCTGCCGGGAGCCGGTACAGGCGGCGCTTGATATCCTGCAGACCGGCTCCAACCGGATCGCAACGGTTACGGATGACGAAATCGCTGCCGCCATCCGCGTCCTGTTTGCAGATACGCATAATCTTGCCGAAGGTGCCGGTGCTGCCGCCCTCGCCGCATTGATGCAGGATGCGCCGAAGCTTCAAGGCAGGAAGGCCGGTATCATTCTGTCAGGAGGCAACCTGGACGAAACGGCAATGCAGACAGTTCTGACCGGCGGAACGCCGGTGGTCTGAATACCGGGATGATAATATCCCGGGACACACCCCCGGAACCAGAAGCGCGAAAGTTCTCAAAGCAACGACAGCCAGGCCTTTGCAATTGCGGCTCCGGTCTCGTCGGCCTTTGCTGCATGGCGGGACGCTTCGGTGTCGAAACGGCTGTGCCAGTCCGGCGTATGCGCAAGAATGTCGTCACTGAAGGCTTCGCTCCAGTTACGTACTTCCGGAAGGCCGGTTTCGAAATGGAACTGGATTGCGTAGGTCAAATCGCCCATGCGGAAGGCCTGGACCGGTGTCATGGCGCTGCTCGCCAGAAGCACCGCCCCGTCCGGCAGCGTTACGGTGTCGGAATGCCAGTGGAACTGAGGAGCACCGGCCCCGAGCTTGCCGACCACGGGGTCTTCCAGCCCTGCGTCGGTCGGTGTCACGTTGCGCCAGCCGAATTCAACCGGCAAGCCGAGAAGGTTCTCTCCACCAAAGGCGCGGGCGATCAGCTGCGAGCCCAGACAAATGCCGAGCACGGGCTTGCCGGCATCGTCAAAGGCACGGATCAGGTCGCAGACCTTCGGCAGATGCGGGTAGGCTTCGTCCGCCAGCGCGTCCTGGGCTCCGCCCAGCACGACCAAGCCGGCAAAAGCATCGGTGCCTTGGGGTAGCGGCTCGCCTTCAAATGCCTTGACGGTGTGCCAGCTGTGACCTTCCTGCGTAGCGACACGGCCGAGAACGCCAAGTTCCGTATGCTGATAGTTCTCAACGACGAGAAAATGCATGTTGTCCTCTAACCTGCTCACGAGCCTTACCGCTTCAATTCCGGCAGGACTTTATCCATGCGCAACCTTGATGAAAACATCAAAAACAATCATTTGCATTGAAGTGTCCTGACCGCCAATCTTAGGAACAACATCCCCATAAAGATCGGTTCATTCATGAGCGTTGCATCCCCCAGCCTCCGGCCCGGCTCTGCCGGTTTCAGTGCAACCGACTATGGTCTTTACGCGGCGACGGTTCTTGCCTGGGGCTTCAGCTGGATTGCGATGAAGGGCCAGGTGGCAACAGTCGCGCCTGAAGTGTCTGTGTTCTGGCGCTTTGTGCTGGCAGCGTCGATCATGATGGCGTGGGCACGCTTTCGCGGACACCATCTTGCCTTCGGCCTCCAGGATCACCTGCGGTTTGCCGGACTTGGCGTGTTTCTGTTTTCCACCAACTTCACGCTGTTCTACTACGGCGCGGCCATTTTGCCGTCCGGTTTGCTGGCGGTGATCTTTTCGACCGCCTCGATCTTCAACCTGTTTCTGGGACTGATCCTGTTCGGCCAACGACCAAGCCCGATCGCTCTCGGTGCCGGGCTGCTCGGCTTTCTGGGTATCGGCCTGATGTTCTGGCCGAAGCTGGCCGGGGCAGAGTTCAATGACGAAGCTGCCATTGGCCTCGCCATGTGTGTCGGCGGTACGTTGTCCTTCTGCCTTGGCAACATGCTGTCGGCTGACACCCAGCGGCGCGGCATCGGCGTTACACCGGCCACTGCCTGGGGCATGGTCTACGGCATGCTTTTTCTGGGGGTCTTCTCGGCCCTGCGCGGCCAGAGCTTTTCCGTCGAATGGTCCGTGAACTATTTCGGAAGCCTGATCTATCTGGCTGTTGTCGCCTCGGTCATCGCCTTTGCTTCCTACCTGACCCTGCTCGGCCGCATCGGCTCGGCGCGGGCAGGTTATGCCACCGTGATGTTCCCGGTGGTCGCTCTCACTCTGTCGACCATTTTCGAAGGCTATCAGTGGACGCCAGTGGCCGCCGCCGGTCTGGCCTGTGTTATCGGCGGCAACCTGATGATGCTGCGCGCCCGGTAGGTCCATCCCTGACATGAGAAGAAACCGGACGGCGGAGGTTTATTCCGCCGCCAGTTGCGTTGTGCCGCTGCCAACGTTGCCGATGGCCGCCACCAGGTGGTTGCACAACGTATCGTGCATGGTTTCGCGTGCCGTATCCGAGCGCAGCAGGGCGATGTCGCAATAGGGCAGCGTCGGAAAGCCGTCCTTCTCGTCCAGAATACGCATGCCGTCTCGAATCGCGCTTTCAGGAAACACCGTCACGGCAAGTCCGGCCTGAACCGCACCGACGAGAGCCGCCGCGCTGGAGCTTGTGTAGGAGACCCGGTAGGGGCGTCCCGCCCGGTCGAGCGCATCCATCGAAATCCGGCGCCAGCCACAGGTCACCGGTCCGAGTGCCAACCGGACAACGTCCTGTGTGTGGGCGCAATGTTGGTTCGACGTAACCCAGTAGAGCGGCTCACGGCGAATGATTTCACCGCGCAGGTCCATCGTATCCTGGGAGGTCGTGATGGCGACGTCGAGCGTTCCTTCCCGGATCGCATCCGTCAGCCGGGCACTGGACAGACATTCCACCTGCACTTCAATGGAAGGATTGAGCCGGTTGAAGGCCGCCAGCACCTGCGGCAGCAGCCGGTCGGCATAATCGTCCGGCACGCCCAGCTTCACATGGCCGACTTCCTTCTGGCCATTGAAGGCAGACAGGGTCTCGTCGTTCAACATGATCATCCGGCGGGCGAACTCGACCAGCCGCAGGCCGTTTTCCGTCAGCCGGGACTGGCGCCCGTCCTTGATGAAGATCGGCTGACCAACACGCTCTTCCAGCCGCCGCATCTGCATGGAGACTGCCGACTGCGTCTTGTGCACAGCCTCACCAGCCTTGGTGAAGCTTCCCAACTCCGCGATCGCCAAAAACGTTCGAAGTTGGTCGATGTCCAGTGCGTGATGCATGCAAGGACCCTATGAAATGAGCCACAAAACCGGTGGTGAAATTTGAGATTCGAATTGATTTACTAAAGATACATCACAACTTCTTACACTTCAATCGATATTTGGCCAGCAGGACAAATCAATACTCTAGGTAAGATTTTGAAATCGTTCCGGGAATTCCGTTCGCCTGCAACTATTCGGCCGCGAGCGGAACCGAAAGGTTGTCGAGCGATGAAACAATGTGCTCGACCAGGGCATCCGTGACCCGGGAATTGTTATGCCAGGACCGCATGATACCTATTTCGCAATCGGGCAATTTCGGGAAACCCTCGGCTTCCGTCAGAACCCGCATGCCGGACCGAAGCGCAGATTCCGGCAGAACGGAAATGGCAAGCCCGGCAAGGACGGCGGCGCCGACTGCCGTAGAGTTCCAGCTTGAATAAAGCAGGCGATGTTCGCGCATCTGATCGCTGAGCGCATTGATCGCAGCCCGGCGCCAGTCGCAGGTAGCGCGCCCCAGCGCCAGAGGCAGAGGCGACTCGTTTTCCACCGCGTGGCGGGCCGAAACAACCCAGAG
Organism: Labrenzia sp. 5N; assembly: GCF_012395805.1. NCBI lineage: Bacteria > Pseudomonadati > Pseudomonadota > Alphaproteobacteria > Hyphomicrobiales > Stappiaceae > Labrenzia > Labrenzia sp. 5N. The sequence continues at coordinate 78,444 of NZ_JAAZTM010000004.1, forward strand.
CAAAGGTTCACGCCGTACCAGATCAACGTTCTTGCGACCACGCTTCTGTACGTGGGTGATGATGGCGACATCCAGCTCACCCTCGGCGATCATGTCGGCCAGATTGGGTGTCGGGGCGCAGACGACGCTGACTTCCGCCTTGGGGTTGGACCTGGAAAAGCGCGCCAGAATTTCCGGCAGGAACCGATCTGCGTAGTCGTCCGGTGTGCCCAGACGCACGAGCCCGGCAAGTTCCGTGTCATCGAAAGCGGCAAGCGTCTCGTCGTTCAATTGCACGAGCCGGCGCGCATAGTGAAGCAGACGCTCGCCATGCTCGGTCAGGCGGGACTGCCGGCCAACCCGGACAAAGAGCGGTTTGCCGATCCGCTCCTCCAGACGGCGCATCTGCATCGACACCGCCGACTGTGTCTTGTGCACATTGTCCGCCGCCTTGGTGAAGCTGCCGCTTTCGGCGATGGCCACAAAGGTCCGGAGCTGATCCAGGTCGAGCATGAGCGCCTCACTGATAAAGGATGCTCATATTTAACATGGCATCCATTTAAAGGGGAAATGATTTCGCGAAGCGGCCGCCTTGCTTGAATCGAAGCGCTTTGGGGATTTTGACTTCACAGAAAGTGATAATTTCAATCACAAACATTCGTTGGATTAATAGCAGCAAACAGTCCACATAGGGGATGTTCCACAACAAGCGACGCCAAATCAGGCTCGGAACAGGCAGTCGGAATCCCTCCGTCCGCCAACAGGAGAATTTTGCCATGACACATACAGCAAGCACCCCGTTCTTCGCTCTCTTCGGGCAGATGGTTGCCCGTGTATGGCGTGTGTCCAAAAACCGTCGTCAGTTCGCGGAACTGAATGACTGGTCCGACGAGCAGTTGAAGGACATCGGCCTGACGCGGAGCGACGTTCGACGCGCATTGGCCCAACCGTTCTATACCGATCCGACATCCCTGGTGAACGGATCTTCAGCGCTCCGCGAGACCATCGGCTATAGCGCCGCCAATTCGGCGCAGGACAAGCCGGTGATGACACTCGTGACCGAAAGCAAGACCCGCCAGCTGGCGGCCTGACCTTTCGGCTGACCTCCCCTCATTTGCAGCCCCTGTCGGCAAGCCTTGCTGACGAACCTGACCCGCCTCCCCGGCGGGTCTTTTTTTTTGCAAAATGCTTTTGGGGCGGCCCAAGCCTGAAGACGTCTCAAACGTCGCGGAAATCCTTGGCGGCCTTTTCGAAGAAACTGTCGAAAGCCTTGAACTGGTTGGACTGGAAATCACGGCCGGCTGACATCCAGCTCGACACCATTTCCTCAAACTCGGACGCATTGCCTTCAGGGGCATCCGGCTCGTCGTCCGGCGGCAATTCTTCTTCCAGCGGCTCGGGCTCAGGCTCTGGCGCCGCGGGTTTGGTAACGATGCTGGCCGGTTGCAGAAACGCGCCCCAGAAGGATTGCATCGCCTCGGCATAGCCTTGCAGGTAGTCGACCGGGGTCGGCTGCGGTTTCGGCCGGCCTCTTGCAAAGCCGCGCAGATAGGCGTCTAGCAGGTTACGAGCTTCGCCGTGGACAAAGGGCCTGGCGATCTGCCCCATGGCAAGCGTCGCCGCCACTGGCATCATTTCCTGGATGGCATCACGCTGAAGGCCTGTGAGGCCGGAAATCTGGCTGGCAAGCGCCTTTTGAACAGCTTCAGGCCCGAAAAAGGGTGTCAGGGCTGCATCGGACGGGCTCTGGAACAGGCCTGCGTAGCCGGCAAAGGGGTTTTGCGCGACTGTGCCAAGAGGCGACGTCTGCCCGAGGAACTCGGAAAAGCCCGGTACCGTACTGCCAAAGTAGCGGAAACCGTTGAGCGCGGCAGGCAGGAGCTGCTCCATCACCCGGCTAAGGTCTTCATTCGACCAGCCGAAGCGGTTGCGCACATCTTCCGACAAGGAAAAGATGTCGAAGGGAGGAGCTCCCGTCTCGCTGCCAGTCATTTGCGTCGCTCCGCTCACGCTGTTGCAAGGCCTTGAGAAAAAAGACCGATCACAGACAGAGTGACGCTTCGCGGGCCTCAGGTCAATTCAGGCCTTTTGCGGACAGCGCCGGTCGCCCACAACTTGATGCTGCGGGCGGAGCTTCTTCAGTAGGCGTAGTCGCGGAAGACCTGGCTGATATCGCCCTTCCAGGAACCGTTATAGCGCTGCAGCAGAACGTCTGCCGGGCACATGCCGGAGGCGAGGCCTTCCTCGATCGGAGCCAGATGCACGCGCTCGTCCAGATCGCCATCGCTCAGGCGATTGCGACGCTTGAGACCTTCCTGGGACAGGGCAAGCACCTGTTTGGCGACATCCAGAACGGTGCCTGAGCGGAAAGGTGTCTGCAGGGCGGTTTTGGGTACGCCCGCACGAAGAGCCGCGCGCTCTTCCTGGGTCCAGTCCTTGACCAGTTCCCAGACCTGATCGAGCACGCCCTTGTCGTAAAGCAGGCCGACCCAGAGTGCGGGCAGAGCGCAGATGCGCCGCCACGGGCCGCCGTCGGCGCCGCGCATCTCGATGTATTTCTTCAACCGGACATCCGGGAATAGCGTGGACAGGTGGTTGTTCCAGTCACCCATATTTGGCGTTGCATCCGGAACCTTGCCTTCCAGCGCGCCGTTCATGAACTGGCGGAAAGTGGTGCCCGTAACGTCGTAGTAGGTCGAGCCGCGCTTGACGAAATACATCGGCACATCAATTGCCCATTCCACATAACGCTCGAAGCCGAAGCCTTCCTCGAAAGCGAAAGGCATGTCGCCGGTGCGGTCGTGGTCTGTGTCGGTCCAGATCTGGGCGCGGAAAGACTTGAAGCCGTTCGGCTTGCCTTCCGTGAAGGGTGAATTGGCGAAAATGGCGGTCGCGATCGGCTGCAGAGCCAGGCCGACGCGCATCTTGAGGGCCATATCCGCTTCGGACGAGAAATCGAGGTTCACCTGGATGGTGGAGGTCCGGTACATCATGTCGAGACCAAGCGAGCCGACCTTCGGCATGTAGTTGGTCATGATGTCATAGCGGGATTTGGGCATACGCGGCATGTCGGCACGCGACCACGTCGGGGTCATGCCGATGCCAAGGAAGCCGATGCCGAGCGGTTCGGCCACGCGGCGCACATCGGCAAGGTGCTGGTTGGCTTCGCGGCAGGTCAGGTGCAGGTTGTCGAGCGGCGCGCCAGAAAGTTCGAACTGACCGCCCGGCTCGATGGAAATCGCGCCGCCGCCGCGGTCGTCTGCCAGACCGATGATCTTGCCGGCGTCCTCGATCCGCTCCCAGTTGATCAGCTTTTCCATGCCGGTCAGGATGGCCTCGACGCCCTTTTCACCGCCATAGGGAATTGGCGTCAGTTCGTTCAGGCAGAAGCCGAATTTTTCGTGCTCGGTGCCGATGAGAAACTTCTCTTCCGGCTTACAGCCCTCCTCGAGCGTCGCGGCAAGATCCGCAACCGTTTCAATCGGGGTGGAGTCGACCGTATCGCGGGCCATGAAAGCGTCCTAAAAACTGCGCGGCCCGTCAGGCTGCCCCCTACAAACCGCAGTGATCCGGCGCGTTCCGGGAGGAACGCTTTTGAGCCTCGGTGATTTAGGTTTCTTGAAACAAGAATGCAAGCAAGGAAACGACACCGAAGTGTGCGTGGTGATCATGCCGGTCCGTTTCAGGAACGCAAGCCGTTCGTCGGGGAATGTGCAACCGGCTTCTGCGACGGCGCCGATCCCAGCTTTGCCCTGACCTCGCAGAGGAGCGATACCAGATCAAGCAAGGTCCCCTCCCCCAAAGCTTTCACGTGATCCTGAACATGAATAACGGTTCCGTGCAGCCGGACAGCCGGACAGCCGCCTACCTCCAGTCGCCCACCGTTGCCTGCAGAACCGCCAGGGCCGCGACAGCTGCCGTGTCGGCGCGCAGGATACGTGGGCCCAGGGGAATTGGCGTGACAAAATCGAGACTGCGCAGAAGAGACCGTTCCTCATCGGAAAACCCGCCTTCCGGCCCGATCAGTATGGCGAGCGGCTTCGGACCGCTTTCCTTCATCTGGGCCAAGGTCAAAAGCGGATTGTTTGTCCCTTCCGCTTCATCGCAGAACAGCAACCTGCGGCCGGGCTGTGCTTCGTTCCAGACCGCAAGCACATCTGTCAGCGGCTGGGGCGCAAGAACTTCCGGTACGGCCAGAACACCGCATTGCTCGGCCGCTTCGATCACATTTGCTTCCATCCGCTCAAGATTGATTCGGCTGGCCTGGGTATGCTGGGTCAGCACCGGCTTCAGGCTGCCAGCTCCCATCTCCACTGCCTTTTGCACCATATAGTCCAGCCGGGCGTGCTTGAGCGGCGCGAACATGTACATCAGGTCATTTGCCGAGGTTTGCTCGCGAGTGCGTTCCATCAGCTGCAAAGTGCAGTCGCGCCGGCCGTTGCTGACGATCTTGGCCAGCCATTCACCATCATTGCCATTAAAGACAAGCACGTAGTCGCCATCCTTGAGGCGCAGAACGTTCAGCAGATAGTTCGCCTGGCTGCGGTCCGCATCTATGCGTGCGCCATCGGCAAGGATATGTCGCAGGAACAGTCGTTGCATATTGAACTCGTATTTGGCCATGGTGCTTAGGTATGCGCTCGATTGTGAGGGTTTCAAGGCGGTTCGGATGGCTGTGGAAGCTTCCACAGCCTATTCGATTCTTACGCGCCTGCTTAAGCCGTATCTTCTTTTCCCAAGCCTTGGGCAAAGGCGGTCCGCACGGTCCTTGACCCTGCCTCCCCGAACGGCCACTTTCGGGGCAGAAGAGGAATCACCTGCGTGAGCGAAACCCAGTCCAACGTCGCCGAATTCTCAGTCTCCGAAATTTCCTTCTCCATCAAGCGTACGATGGAGGATGCTTTCGGTTACGTGCGTGTGCGCGGCGAGCTGGGCCGGATCTCCCGGCCGGGGTCCGGTCATATCTATCTGGACCTGAAGGACGACCGCTCGGTCCTGTCCGGCGTTATCTGGCGCGGGGCTGCCTCCAAGCTGAAGATCCAGCCTGAACAGGGGTTGGAGGTGATTGCCACCGGCAAGATCACCACGTTCCCGGGCCAGTCGAAATACCAGATGGTGATCGACTCCCTGGAACCGGCGGGAGCTGGCGCCCTGATGGCGCTGCTGGAAGAGCGCAAGAAGAAACTTGCTGCGGAAGGCCTCTTTGCCGAGGAGCGCAAGCGCCCGCTGCCGCCCTTGCCGAGTGTCATCGGCGTGGTCACTTCTCCGACCGGTGCCGTCATCCGCGATATCCTGCACCGGATCGCAGACCGCTTTCCGCTGCATGTGCTGGTCTGGCCGGTCCGCGTCCAGGGCGAGACCTCGGGTGCGGAAGTCGCCAACGGCATTCGCGGCTTCAACGCCCTGCAACCCGGCGGACCGATCCCGCGGCCGGACGTCCTGATCGTAGCCCGCGGAGGCGGCAGCATCGAGGACCTCTGGGGCTTCAACGAGGAAGCCGTCGTCCGTGCAGCCGCAGACAGCCAGATCCCGCTGATCTCGGCCGTCGGCCATGAAACCGACTGGACGCTGATCGACCTTGCCGCCGACCTGCGTGCCCCGACGCCGACAGGCGCTGCCGAATTTGCCGTGCCGGTGAAGGCCGAGCTGATGGCCATGGTCGACGACCGTTCCCGCAGGCTCAATTCGGGCCTGGTGCGGTTCGTGACTTCCCGGCGCACAGAACTGCGCGCCGCCAGCGCCGCCCTGCCCGCGCCGCAAGACCTTCTCGCCCTGCCGCGCCAGAAATTCGACACCCTGGCCAGCAGCCTGGAACGCGCACTGATCGTGAGCACCAGAACGCACCGGACCCATTACCAGAATTTTGCCGGACGCCTGTCACCGCTGCTCCTGTCCCGCCTGAGCACGAAAGCCCGGCAGGACCTTGTCCAGGCGAGCGAACGCAAGCAACGCGCGCTGCAAGTCGCTGTCTCGCAAAAGCGGCATGCCTTCGAAGCCCTGGCCGTGCGGCTGACACCGGCCCGGCTCGCCCAGCAGACGACGCTCGGGACCGAGCGCCTGTCCGGTCTGGGTGACCGGCTTGACCGGGCCTATCTTGCCCGTCTTTCGCAGGAAAAGGCGCGCCTTGACGGTTTGCAGAAACTCCTGAAGTCGCTTTCCTACAAGGATGTGCTTGCACGCGGGTATGCCGTGGTGCGCGACGACAGCGGCCAACCGGTACGCTCGGCAGCAGCGATCGCGTCTGGTGCAGCCCTTTCCATAGAACTGGCGGACGGTACGGTTGACGCCGTCGCGCTCAGCGACAGTGCCGGCCCGAAGCCTGCCAAAGTGAAAAAACCGGCGACCGGCAAGGGACCGGCAACCAGCCAGGGCAGCCTGTTCTGAACGGGAAGAAAACCCTCCGCAATTTCACCAAGATTTAACCACGTCCCTTACGTCAATCTTAAGCCGGCTCGCGTAAGGTTACCTTCGTTCTGACAAGAAATTTTCGGACGGGGGATACTCATGCCTGTGCAGCGCAAGCAATTTGGAAAACGTGGACTGGACCCGCAAGGTCAGGGCCAGTGGGGCCCGAGCCAGAACGGTTATTCGGGCAACAATGCCTATGCTTCGAGCGCTGGCGGGTATGCGCGCGCCGGGGGCGCCGCCGTTCAGGTTGCCGGCGACAGCAGTCTTTCCATCATCGATGCGGTGATGCAGTTCCTCGGTTTCTTTTTCAGCTTCAACGGCCGCATCGGCAGGCTCGGTTACTGGGGTATCGGCACATTCAACCTGATCATGATGATCGCGGTCATCTTTGCCTATTTCACCGCGATCGAGAACGAGATTCAATACTACGCAAACGCGGACGAACTGCTGGCAAGCGGAAGTGGACTGACCATGTGGTTGCTGATCCTGCCGTTCTCCATTTCGAACCTCTCCGTTCAGGTTCGCCGGTTCCACGACAGGGATGTGTCGGGCTATTGGCTGCTCGTCTGGTTCATTCCGATTGTCGGCAGTCTCTTCGCCCTCTGTCAGGGCTTCGCCAACATGTTCTTCTCCGGCACACAGGGACCCAACCGGTTCGATACGCCGCAGAGCCAGGCTCACATCTTCGATTAACCCGAACCCGGGGCAATTCCCCGGCCAGCAACAAAAAACGCCGCCGGAAAGACCTTCCGGCGGCGTTTTGTTTTCTTCATCTCGGCTTTCCCGTCAGGCCATCAGCTCGGGCAGGATGGTGATGATCGAAGGGAATGCCAAAAGACCTGCGATGGTCAGGACGTCTGCAACGAAGAACGGTACGCAGCCGCGGAAGACTTCCTGCACCGGAATATCCGGCCGCACTCCCGAGACAACGAAACAGTTCAACCCGATCGGTGGTGTGATCAGACAGAGTTCCGCCATCTTCACCACCAGAATGCCGAACCAGATCGAGCAGGCCTCACCCGACATGCCGAACGCACTGTCGGCAGCCGACACGCCTTCACCGCCGTTCAGCGCCATCACCGCAGGATAGACCACCGGCAGCGTGAGGATGAGCATGCCGATCGCATCCATGAACATGCCGAGAACGGCGTAAGCCAGGAGGATGCAGACCATCACCACCCAGGGCGAATAATCCAGGGCGACGATGAAGTCCTTGAAGGCGTCCGGCAGGCCGGCAAAACCCAGGAACCGCACGTAGACAAGCACGCCCCAGATCAGGGTGAAGATCATCACCGTCAGTTTCGCGGTCTCGTGCAAGGCCTGGCCGAGCTGCTTGGTCCGCATACCTTTCATAAACGCAACAACCAGCACCACGAAGGCGCCGAGCGAACCGGCTTCGGTCGGGGTGGCCAGACCGAAGAAGAACGAACAGAAGATGATCGCGACGACGGCGATGATCGGCAGGGTTCCGGGGACGCTTTCAAAGCGCTCTTTCCAGGTAAAGCCGCCGACCGGTGGTGCATCGCCGCGCCAGGCGGCAACGGCCACGATGATGCCGACGTAGATCAATGCCGAGAACACGCCCGGCAGGAAACCGGCGATCAAGAGCTTGCCGACCGACTGTTCCACCAGAATGGCGTAGATCACCAGGATTGCGGACGGCGGGATGAGCGAGGCCAGCGTGCCACCGGCGGCAACGACGGCAGCCGACAGTCGTTTGGAATAACCGGCGGCCAGCATTTCGGGAATGGCGACACGCGCAAAGACCGCGGCCGTTGCCACCGATGCACCTGATACGGCTGCGAAACCGGCAGTGGAGAACACCGTGCCCACGGCCATGCCGCCCGGCAGCCAGCCCAGCCAGCGCTTTGCCGCTTCGAAAAGCTGCTTGGTAAACCCGGCGTAGAAAGCCAGGAAGCCGATCAGAATGAATGTCGGCAGCACCGACAGGGCATAGGTGACCGACTTGGAATGCGGGATCGTGCCGGCCATCTGCAAGGCCACGAAGAAGCCTTTCGAGAACCCCATTTTCAGGGAGAACAGCACGATAAGGCCGACCAGTCCCGTAAAGGCCGCGGCAAAAGCCACACGCACACCCAGGACGACGAGGACCAGCAGGACGCCGGTCATCAGGAGGCCAACTTCAAACGGCGTCATCGCGCGCCTCCTTCTTCCACGTCATCGCCAAAGGCTTCTTCGATCTCGTGTTTGGCGTGTTCCTCGACACCCTCGATCATCGGCACGCAATAGGCTTCACGAGACGGGTTCACGACCAGACGGGCGTACCCGTAGATCTGCATGCACAGGCGCAGGAACAGGAGACTGAGCGCGACCGGAACCATCAGCTTGGACGGCCAGGTCGGCAGGCGGATATCCATGGTGCTGTCGCCGATCGTCCAGGACCGGTCGAAATGGTACCAGGAGCCCCAGATCAGGAGCGCGACCGTGAAGGCGATCAGGATGACACCCAGCATTTCGCAGATGTAAAGCGTCCGGCCGCTGAGCCGGCCGAGCACGATCTCCATGCGGATATGGCCCCCGACGCGTTGGCAATAGGCAATACCGGCGAAGGCGAAGATGGCCATTGCCTGTTCGGTGATGTCGATGAAGCCGGGTACCGGGGTATTGAAGCCCAGGCGGCCGACAACCTGAAGGACGGCCAGCAGCATCAAGGCCAAGATGGCTCCTGCGGCAAACAGGTTGAAGGCATTCTCGACGTGAGCGAGCCAGCCGTCGAAGCGGATATAGGTGACCGGGCGCTCCGAAACGGAACGTCCTCCGGGATCGATTGTGTTCATGAGTTAAGCCCCGAGCATTGGCTTCCCGGCGCAGGTCGCGCCGGGAAGAGTGTGAAACAGTCCAGGCTTGCCGGGCTTATTCCGCGAGGGTCGACTTGACCATGTCCAGGATGTCCTGCGCCGGCAGACCGTTGGCGGACTGCTCTTCCACCCAGGCGGCCTGGATCGGACCGGCCTTTTCGGCAAAGGCAGCCAGTTCGGCATCGGAGAACTCGACCTGCGTCACACCACGGCTTTCCAGTTCCGGCCACCACTTTTCGTAGACCTTGTCATAGGTCTCCAGGTAATGCGCCAGGGCCGGCTCAACCGAGCTGTCGAGAGCTGCCTTGAAGTCGTCCGGAAGAGCGTTGTAAGCGTCGATGTTCACGATTACCGGGCACTGCACGGTTCCCGGGTTCAGGTTCTTGGTCCACCAGTTGGCGACTTCAACCACCTTGAACGACAGATGCGCATGCGGTGCGAAGCTGGCAGCCGCCACCGTACCGGAATCAATCGCCTGATAGGTTTCCGAAGCGGTCACGGAGGTCGGCACCGCGCCGACAGATTCCATCAACTGGCCGATGCCGCCAAGGGCACGCACGCGCATGCCGTCAAAGTCGGAAATCGAGCTCGGCACATCGCCCTTGCCAGCAAAGTTGTACTGCGGCATCGGCGAAGGCATCAGAGCCTGAGCGTTCCAGCGGCCAAGGTCTTCCTTCACGGCGGGATGCTCATAGAGCTTCATCGATACCTTGATTTCCTGGTCAAGGTCCTTCACGCCCAGGAACGGCAGTTCCAGAACCGTCAAGCTCGGGTTCTTGTCCGGGTGATAGGAGGCGCAGATCTGCGCCATTTCGAACGCACCGAAGGAAATGCCATCGAGGTTCTCGCGAGACTTCGACAGGGCTTCGCCGTACTGCAGTTTGATTTCGAACTTGCCGTCGGTCTTTGCGGCCACTTCTTCGGCCAGCTTTTCGACATGCTCGGTAAACGCACGGCGCTTGCCCCAGAGCGACACGTTCCAGGTTACGTCGGCGGCGAAGGTTTCGGTGGCGAATACCAGAGACAGCGCAGCCGCGGATACAGCGGTTGCGGATTTCAGTGAAAAGAGCATGCAATCCTCCCAAGACGTTTGCTCATTTCCTTGACAGCTCGGCCTGAACGCCTCCGCGCACAAGCCCGTGCCAAGTCGATGAGCCTGTAGCATGACCCGTGCCAGTTCTTGCTGGCAACACTTTCCGGCAGGAAATCGATGCTTCTTTCCGCCCCACCCTCGAATTGCTGCAGTGCAGCTCGGCAAGATCTTGCCGATAGCCCGATACCCTCGGCGGATTTCCGCCGGTTCGGGATGATGTGGGGAGCTTGTCTGCCAGCTTCAGACCGCCGTCTCATTTCCCGATTACCTCCATCCTGAGGCGGACCATCAGGTCCGTATCGAAGGATGCGCAGCACACTCGGGAGCCAGCGGCCCGTCCTTCGAAACAGCGCTCACGCGCTTCCTCAGGATGAGGCTGGATATTGGGGCATCGCTCGGGTGAATGCTCTCAGGAATGCCTATCCCTCGACAGTCTCGGCATTCGCCTGATCGCGGCTGAGGCCGAGGCGGGTCATTTTTTCATTGAGCGTTCGCCGCGGCAGGTTGAGTTCCTGCATCACGTCGGCCATCCGCCCACCGTGACGACGCAAGGCACCTTCGATCAGGTTGCGCTCATAGGCGTCCATCAGCTCCTTCAGGCCACCTCCAACGGGAACCGGTCCCGTTTCCCGCTGGCCGGTCACCAGTTCTTCCAGCGGCTGCGGCGTGACCGGTGCGTTGAGCACGAAGCGCTCGGCGGCATTGCGCAGCTCCCGGACGTTTCCCGGCCAGCCATAGGTTTGAAGGAAAGCCTCGTCGCGGGCGCTTGTGGCCGGGGCATCCAGACCATACTGGGCGGCGAAGCGGTTCAGGAACGTGTCGAACAGCAGGAGCGCATCACGGCCTCGCTCGCGCAGTGGCGGTACCCGCAGTTCAATCGTATTCAACCGGAAGAGCAGGTCCTCGCGCAGCCGTCCGCTGCGCACTGCTTCCCTGGGGTCGACATTGGCGGCGCTGACCAGACGGATATCGACATCGACGGGTCTTGTGCCGCCGATACGGTCTACCTTTTTCTCCTGCAGCACGCGCAACAGCTTCGGCTGCAACGCCAGCGGCATGGAGACAATCTCGTCCAGGAACAGGACGCCGCCACTTGCCGCCTCGATCCTTCCTGTCCTTTGCTTGTCTGCACCGGTGAAAGCGCCGGCCTCATGGCCGAACAGCTCCGCTTCCACCATGGCCTCCGGCAGGGCTGCCGCGTTGATCGCCATGAAAGGCCCCGCCTTGCGCGGGCTGAAATCATGCAGAGCCTGGGCAATCACTTCCTTGCCTGTGCCGGTTTCACCGGTAATGAGAACCGCAGCATCCGTTGCAGCAAAATGCAGGATTTGCTGGCGCAGGGCCTGCATGGCGGGGCTATTGCCGATCAGGCGGCTTTCCAGACCCGCGCTATCGAGCAATTGCGTGCGTAGCGAACGGTTCTCCAGAACAAGCGCACGCCTGTCACACGCCCGGCGAACCACGTCGGCAATCAGATCTGGATCGAACGGCTTTTCGACAAAGTCATAGGCCCCGGCCCGCATCGCCTCGACCGCCATCGGCACATCGCCGTGACCGGTAATCAGCACCACTGGAAGATCCGCGTCGAGCGCCCCGATCTTGCGCAGAAGCGAGACGCCGTCTTCCCCGTCCAGCATCACATCCGAAACGACGCAACCCCGGAATTCGGCGGACAATCTGGCAAGCGCCTGACCTGCCGTTGCAACTTCATGGGTTTCAAAACCTGCAAGTCTTATCCATTGCCGCAGGGCCGCGCGCATGGACGGATCGTCGTCGACGATGAGGACTGGAATCTTCTGGGAAAGGTCGGTCATTCTGCGGCTTCTGGTTCCCGTTCGGTCCTGGTGCCGGAGGCCCTGTCACCGGCGCTGTCACTGGCTCTTTCACTGGCTTTCTCGCCGGACAAGGCAGGCAGACGCAATTCGAACACAGCACCCTTGGGGGTGTTTGCACGCACCGACAAGCTGCCGCCCAGGTCCTCCGCGAGCCGCATCGATATGGCAAGGCCGAGCCCCATGCCCCCGCTGCTGGTCTTGGTGGAAAAGAACGGGTCGAAGATCCGTTCCTTCAGGTCCTCCGGGATGCCGGGGCCGTTATCGGAAATTGCCAGCACCAGCTCTGTCCCTTGCCGTTCCGCGTGCAGTTTGACTTCACCGGCCTCTTCGCCCGCCGTTGCATCGGCACCGTTGCGCAAGAGATTGACCAGGATCTGCTCGATCCTGAGCGGAGCGGTTTCCGCCTCCAGCGGATCGGGCGGAAGGTCCAGTTTCAAAAGGCAGCCGGTCTCTTCAAACCGGGGCCGCACGATCTTTTCGGCGGTCCGGACACTTTCTGTCAGGTCAATCTTCTCGATACGGCTTTCACCGGGCCGCGCAAAGCGCTTCAGTTCCTGCGTGAGGCTGGCCATGCGCATCTGCAGGGAATCGATTTCGTCAAGGTTTTCCGAGGCGGTTTCCGTGTCGCCCTTTTCCAGGAACTTGCGTGTTCCGGCAACGAACATGCGCAAGGCCGCCAGCGGCTGGCTGAGTTCGTGCACGACTGCCGCGGACATTTCGCCCACAGCCGCCAGACGGCTGGAGCGGGCAAGGCCGCGCTGTGCTTCCAGAAGCTCTTTTTCAACGCGCCGCCGTTCCTGAATCTCCTCCACCAGACGGGTGTTCAGCTCTTTCAGTCCGGCCGATTCCTGACGCAGCAACGCGGAGGCCTGGCGCAGACGCCGACCGCGCAGTACAAGGACAATGACCGCATATACAAGGCAGAGCGAAATGGTTGCCGCCCAGATCGGCAGCACGCTCTTGCGGGTCTCTTCCACCGGGACCAGGAAATGCAGGGTCCAGCCAAGCAGGCCGACATCCGCCGAATTGTGCCGGTAGTTCTTGCCGTCGATGACGAGCTGCTGTCTTTCCTGATCCAAACTATCGCTGACCGGGGACAATTCCCGACCGGCATACTGGCGCGTTGCCTCAATCATCTGGCGCACCTCCTGCGGCAGCGCCGTCAACGTCCGGTAGCGCCAATCGGGCTGGCTCGACAGGAAAATCACGCCATTGGCGTCGGAGGCAAAGACGGTCTCACCACCTTCGGCCCAGGCTTCTTCCAGGGGGCCCATGTCCACCTTGACCACAGCCACACCAACCGGCTTGCCGCTGACCGGCGTCGGCCGTGCCAGGAACAAGCCCGGCTCGTCCGAGGTCGCGCCGATTGCAAAGAAGCGACCTTCCTCGCCTTCAATGGCGGCTGAAAAATAAGGCCTGAAACCGTAGTTTCGGCCGACCAGCGACAAGTCTTCCTGCCAGTTGCTGGACGCCAGGGTCGTGCCTTCAGCATTCATGACATAGAGCAGATCCACGCCTGAATTTTCGGCCATTTCCTGCAGGAACCGATTGGCGCTTTCCGATGGCTGGCCAAGGCCCAGCGCTGACGTTGCGCGGGGATCCCGCGCAATCATGTAAGGCAGATAGCGGTACTTCTGATATTCGCCCAAAATCGTCTGGCGATAAAGCGTCAGCCGCTCGGCGGCCTTCCTGTCAACGCTGTCCTCATCCAGCTCCATGAAGAGCTGAACCAGCATGAAGGCGACAGCCACGAGCAGGAACGGTGGCAGGGCCAGATAGAGCCAGCGGTTTGACATGGCTCCATATTGCGCATTTTTTTCATTCCCGCCACCCGACCGGCTATCAGAACAAGTTGGTGACATTGATGCGCGTCAAGGACTCACCACATTCAGACCTATAGATTTTTAACGAGGCTGGTTCGATGACATGATACCGGCCGCTGGAGGGATATATGCCTATCAAAGATATTTTGACCGTTCTGGATCTCGCAGGTGACCAGCCGGCCGCCAAATACGCCCTGGAATTCGGCCGAAACTACGATGCCCATGTCACCGGACTGGCTGTGTCGTTCGAGCCGGTCGTTCCCGCATTCGCGGCCGCGCCGATGCCGGTCGACTATTTGCAGGCAGCACACGAACAGGCGGTTGCCGCGGCCACCGAGGCCAAGAAGGAATTCGACGAGCTGGCCCGTCTGGCAGGTGTGAAGAGCGAAAGCAGGCTCGCGGAAATCCTCACCGGCGGCCCCCTGGAAAACGTGCTGGTTCATTGCCGCCCGACAGACCTGGTGGTCATCGGTCAGGCCAATCCGGACAAGCCGGAGCCGATGCGTGAACTCTTGATCGAGACCGTCCTGTTTGAAAGCGGCGTACCGGTTCTGCTTGTGCCTTACATCGGCAGCAAATCCTTCCAGCCGAAGAACGTGCTGGTTGGCTGGGACGGCAGCTCCACCGCGACACGGGCCATCCATGCGGCTCTGCCCGTTCTGGAAAAGGCGGAGAAGATCACGGTCCTGGTCGTCGAGAAGAAAGCCACGAAAGCAACCGGCCAACCGGGTGCCGACGTCGCCAACTATCTGGCACGCCACAACATGGATGTCACCGTCGAGGTTGTCACCAACCCGCAAGCCGGCATTGCCGACACGGTGCTCAACCATGTCTCCGACAACAGCAACGATCTGGTTGTGATGGGCGGTTACGGCCACAGCCGCATGCGTGAATTCCTGTTCGGCGGGGCAACCCGGGAAATCCTGGAAGCCATGACCGTACCGGTTCTGATGGCCCATTAAGCCACTGGCGCACACTCGATCGCCGAGATTTTGCGATGCATGAAGCCCGCGAACCTGACACACTCCGGTCCGCGGGCTTTTTTTGACCGGAAAACATGATGAAACTGCAGGCTCGAAACACCGGCAAGGCCGGACGCTCGTCTGCAACCACCCTGTTGTTTTTCGCTTCTTGTTCGTGAATTTTGCGACGCGAGACCTAGGTTCGTTTCAGACGCCTTGTTCCTTGCGGAGCTTTTCAAAGGATCGATCTCATGACCATTCGCAACCTCGACGGTTTCTTTGCGCCAGGATCGATAGCCATTATCGGCCCTTGCAGGCATCCGGGCGTCCTGACCAGCAAGTTGATTTCCTGCCTGCAGGATATCGAGGCCGGCCATCCGGTAACGCTCGTCGGGATCGACGAGGATGTCCCTTTCAAGGGCCGAAAGGTCGCTCGGCTGGCCGATCTGGAGAAAATGCCGGATCTGGCAATTTATCTCGCCAAAGCGGAAGCGCTGCCGGAAAAGATCCGGATCCTTGCTGCCGGTGGAACCAAGGCCGTGCTTATCCCTTCGCCCGGATTTGAAACCTGGCCTGAAGAGTTGCTTCAGGAGTGCCGCGAAGCCGCGCAGGCGACGAACTTGCGACTTATCGGACCAGGCACGCTTGGCCTTGCCGTTCCCGCCAGGGGACTTAACGCACTCCTCAGCGCGGAGCGCCCCGAAAAGGGGGAAGTCGCGTTTTTCGCTCGTTCCGGTGCCGTGCTCAATGCAACGCTTTCCTGGGCGAAGACCCACAACACCGGATTTTCCGCTGTCGTTTCTCTCGGCGCGCGGATGGATGTCGATATCAGCGACCTGATCGACTATTTCGCGCAGGACTATCATACCCGTGCGATCGTGCTTCACCTGGAAGGCATCGCGGTCCCGCGAAAGTTCATTTCCGCCGCCAGGGCAGCTGCCCGCAGCAAGCCGGTAATCGTGATCCGCTCCGGCAAGAGCCGGGATACAGGCGGCTCGGGCAGAACCCACGCCGGGCGACTCGCACGAACTGACCGGGTCTATGAGACCGTGTTTCGCCGCACCGGCCTTTTGCGGGTGCATGATCTTGACGAGATGTTCGAGGCACTGGAAACCCTCTCCCACATTCGCGTTCCCCGCTGCGACAAGCTTGCCGTCATTGCGAACGGGCGCAGTCTTGCCAGTCTTGCCGTCGACAGGCTGATGGATCTGGGCGGCTCCTTCGCCGAGCTTGGCACCGAAACTCGAACAGCCCTTGAAGACACCAGCCGGAGCCATGCCGGCCTGTCGGTGACACCCGCTGCCGATGGTTCGGTAATCCTGAAGGAGAACGTGACACCGGAACAGATCACCGAGGCAATCGTCACGGTGTTGAAAGATCCGAATGTGGATGGTGCGGTCGTGCTTCAGGCTGCCAGTGCCTTCCAGCCCTTGTCGGCCATCGCAAAGGCAATTGCCGATGCGGCGGCACTGGACAGGCGACGCACCGGGCGGCGCAAGGCCCTTGTCGCCGGTCTTATCGGTGGTGATGGGGCAACGCGTGCTGCCCTTTCCCAAGCGCGCATCCCGAACTATGCCAGCCCGGCAGAGGCTGCCCGCAGCCTGATGCATCTGGCGCATGATGCGCAGGCGCGCGAATTCCTTATGGCGGCCCCGGCCAGCCTGCCCAGCACGTTTTCACCTGATGTTGCGCGGGCACGCGGCATTGTCACAGCGGCGCTACAGGAAGACCGCACCTGGCTCAGCCCGCCGGAAGTGGTCTCCGTTCTGGAAGCATATGATCTGCCGATCATGGCAACCGCCATGGCGACAACGCCAGAGGAAGCCGGCAAACTGTCGGAGCCTTTCTTCAAGACCGCGGCTCATTGCGTTGCCAAGCTGATTTCACCGGATCTGCCGTTCAAGTCGCGCATCGATGGTGTGCGGCTGGGGCTGGAAAGCCCTGAAGCCGTCCGTCACGCGGCACAAGAACTGATCGAAAAGACCAGACGGGACTACCCGGACGCCCGGATCGCCGGGCTCTCCATTCATCCGATGCTGGAAGACCGGCACGGGCTGGAACTTTATATGGGCGTTGCCGAAACACAGGACTTCGGCCCGGTCCTGGTGTTCGGCCATGGTGGTACCGCAATCGAGGAAAGCGAAGACGTCGCGCTGGAATTGCCGCCGCTGGATCTCAATCTGGCAGAAGCACTGATTTCCCGCACACGAATTGCCAGGCTTCTGGATGGCGGACCGGCGCGCCCAGCCCTCGACAAGGCAGCCCTTGCCCAGGCGCTGGTGAAACTCTCCCAGATCACCATCGATATTCCCGAGATACAGGAACTCGACATCAACCCACTGGTTGCCCTGCCGAGCGGGCTTATCGGGCTCGATGCCCGCATGACGTTGTGCCATCCGGAAAAGCGACCGGGACGTGCCGGCAGTTCCCGCCTGGCCATCGCCCCCTATCCCCAGGAATGGGAACAGACACTTGAGTTGAAGGATGGGCACGAGATCTTCATCCGGCCCGTGCGCCCGGAGGACGAGGACCTGTTCAAGACGTTTTTCGAGCAGGTAACACCCGAAGACCTGCGCCTAAGGTTCTTTGCACCTGTGCGCGATTTCAGCCACAGGTTCCTGTCCCGGCTGACGCAGCTCGACTATGCCCGCGCAATCGCCTTTGCTGCCATCGAACCCAAAGACGGCAGTTTGCTCGGCGTCGTCCGCCTGCACGCGGATCCCGACCATCAAACCGGCGAATACGCGATCATGGTCCGCTCCGACCTGAAGGGACAGGGCCTCGGCTGGACCTTGATGAAACTGCTCATTCGCTACGCCAGGGAAGACGGCATCGAGGTCATCAAGGGCGAGGTTCTGAAAGAAAACACCTCGATGATCTCCATGTGCCAGTCGCTCGGCTTTTCCGTCGGCACTTCTCCGGACGATCCCGGCATAGCCCTCGTGACGCTGCCTGTGGCGGAAGTGCCGGAACAAATCTGAACGCGTTGCGCAGTCCGCAACGCATCTGATTGCCGTTTGCCTGTCAGCACGCCCACATGGGCGTTGCCCCAAACAAAAAACGCTCCCCGCAAGGAGGAGCGTCCCGGGTGGTTCATCTGCAGATGCTCAGTGCGTTGCGGCCATACCGAAAGGCAGTTGTTCGCGGGCGTTCTTGTACCATTCGATGATCTTCTTGCGCTCGTCTTCTTCCATGAAGGAGACGTTGGCGGGCGGCATGGCGTTGGTAACGCCTGCCTGGAGGTAGATCTGCTTTGCGGCGCGCACGACGTCTGCCTTGGTTTCCAGATGCAGGCCCTTGGGTGCCCAGTGGATGCCTTCGTAGAAGGGTTCGCGGGCGTGGCACATGCCGCAGCGGCCGGGAATGATGTTCATGACATCATCGATGCCTTCCGCATTGGCGAATACCTGTTCGGTCTGCGTCAACGGACGGGCATCCGACGCTTCCCAGGTATCCTGCTGGAGCGGTGCCATGGACAGCTGGATGATGGCGACGAACAGGATCGCCGTTGCCAGCCAGGTCCAGGTCGGTGCCGGAGCACCCGTGTGCTTGGTGTTGAAGTAATGCCGGATGGTGACCCCCATCAGGAAGACAAGGGCAGCGATCAACCAGTTGTATTCCGAAGCGAAGGCGAGCGGGTAGTGGTTGCTCAGCATGAGGAACACGACAGGCAGGGTCAGGTAGTTGTTGTGGGTGGAGCGCAGCTTGGCGATCTTGCCGTATTTTGCGTCCGGGGTCCGCCCTGCCTTCAGGTCCGCCACCACGATCTTCTGATTCGGAATGATGATGAAGAACACGTTCGCGGTCATGATCGTCGCGGTGAAGGCACCGAGATGCAGCATGGTGGCGCGGCCGGTGAAGATCTCGTTGTACCCGTATCCCATGGCCACCAGCAGCGCGAACAGCAGCAGCATCAGCAGCGTCGGGCTTTCGCCGAGCTTCGACTTGCACAGCCGGTCATAAACCAGCCAGCCGATGGTCAGAGAACCGGCGGAAATCAGGATACCCTGCCACAGGGCAAGATCGGCCTTTGCCGGATCGATCAGGTAAAGCTCGCCGCCGACCCAGTAGACGACCATCAGGAGAGCCGCGCCGGACAGCCACGTGGAATAGCTTTCCCATTTGAACCAGACCAGGTGTTCCGGCATGTTTTCCGGGGCCACCAGGAACTTGCGGATGTGATAGAAGCCGCCGCCGTGGACTTGCCATTCCTCGCCATGGGCCCCCTTGGGCAGGTCCGGGGCTTTCTTCAGGCCAAGGTCCAACGCGACGAAATAGAACGACGAGCCGATCCAGGCCATCGCCGTAATCACGTGCAGCCAGCGAACCGCAAAGGCGATCCAGTCCCAAATGATGGCAATGTCCAGCATTGCTTCCCCTCCAAATTCGTTTGACCCAAGCTAGCTCATGCAAGAATTTTCTGGTATCTCGGGATAATTCCGAGCAGTTTCAAAAAAATCGGAACAATAAACCGGCCCGGTTGGACATCCTCATGGCGTATCTGGAAAACATCCGAACCTTTCTGCGCGTTTACGAGCTGGGCAACATGTCCGCCGCCGCACGCGATCTGCGGATTTCCTCCGCCGTCGCGTCGTCGCGGGTGTCCCAACTGGAAGAGCACCTGAACGTTCGCCTGTTCCAGCGAACCACCCGAGCCCTTAGCCCGACAGAGCATGGCAACTTGTTCTATCGCGGTGCAACAAAAATAATCGAGGCGGTGGAAGAAGCAGAAGCGGAGATCAGCAATGTCACCCGTTCACCGCGCGGCACGCTGTTTGTTGCCGCCCCCATCGGCATGGGCCAGCGGCTGATCGCCCCGGCGATCCCGAAATTCAAGGAAGCCAATCCGCTGATCGACATTCGCCTGCGCCTGTCCGACCGCAAGGTCGACTTGACGGGCGAAGGTCTCGATGCCGCGTTCTTCCTTGGCCTGCCGGAAGATTCCAATCTCAAGATCCGCAAGATCGCCGATTGCGACCGGCTGCTTTGCGCCTCTCCGGAGTATCTCGCCCGCAAGGGCAACCCGAAAACAAGCGACGAGCTTGCCGCCGGCCGCCATGACTGCCTCAACATGCGTTATCCCGGTGCGCCGGAATTCCAGTGGCCGCTGCAGACGGATACTGGCGTCAAGCGAGTCGCGGTATCCGGCCCGTTCGAATCCGACCATGGCGATGTCCTGACCGGCTGGGCGCTGGAAGGCCACGGCATCGTGCTGAAACCGGCGTTTGAAGTTGCCGACTATCTGGCTTCGGGCAAACTGGTGCCGGTGCTGGAAAACGAACCGCCGATCCCGGTGCAGATGGCCTGCCTTTACACGCACCGCCGCCGCCAAGACCCGAAAGTACGCCTGTTCCTGGATTTCATGGTGGCGCATATCCAGAAGTCACTTGCGGAGTTGGCAAACACCCACTGAGGGTTAGCCGTCGCACCTCTTCACCAAGACCTCAAGGAAGATCGCGGAGACCGGCGGCTCTCTCCACGAGTGCCTTGATCTCGGCACGCAAAACTTCAGCAAAGCTTTCCACCAGAAGGGAAAGCGGCCGGTTGGCCGGGGTAAGCAGCGACATGTTGAGAAAGCACTCCGGCTTGAAAGGCCGGAAGACCAGGCTGTTCTGGTCGCCGAAACTTTCCTGGTGGCTGATCGCCGACAGTCCCTCGCAGATCGTGTAGCACAGACCTTCGGAAACCAGCTGCAGTGCGGGCAGGAACGTCCTGAGCTCGAAACGCTTGTTGAGCCTAGCTCCGGCTTCATTAAAGGCCTTGCGGGTCTGTTCGCTGATCGAGTGATCGTCAAACAGCATTGCCATCGGCTTGCCATCAAGATCAGCGGGTGTGATGACTTTCTTGCGGGCAAGCGGATCGTCCTTAGGCACGGCGCAGACCCCCGGCAAGGCAAAGACCTCCGAAATTATGGTTCGCCGCGGCTCCGGTGTTTCGGCAAAGCCGATATCGTATTGCTGGGAGGCGATCCAGTCGGTGACGACGGGAGATGAGCGCATCATCAGCGAGGCTTCGATGTCGGGCTTGTCCCGCAGGAAGTTGGCCAGAACCCGGGGCATGAAGAAACTGGAGGCAGCCGGATTGCAGGCAATACGCAGCTTGCCCTTTTCCAGGTTGCCGATGTCCTGCAGCGTGCGGGTGGAACGTGTCAGCCGTTCCAGCAGAAACTCAGCTTCCTCCAGAAAATAGTGCGCTTCGGGCTTGGGCACGAGGCGGCCGCGTTCTCGCTCGAACAGCTGGAAGCCGACCTCCCGTTCCAACCCTGCGATCATGGCGCTGACGGCAGGCTGGGTTCGCCCCAGCGCACGCCCTGCTTCGGAGACGGATCCGGTGCGCATCACCTGCACGAAAGTCTGCAATTGGCGGAAGGAGAGGTTCATAACCAAACTATAAAGTCACTCTATGAAAGTAGCAATATTTCGAATTTGCCTTTATGGATTAGCCAACTCCATACTCCCCTTCCAGACAGAGGGTGTTCGAGCGCCAAAAAAAGGGCGCCAACAATACGGGGGTGGTTTTGGAACGGTTCACGCAGTGCCTTTTGACGGCTCTGATCCTGATCGTTGCGCTTGGCCAGTTTGTTCAGGTCGTCACGCGCTACGTGCTTCAGGTCCCGGTGATGGGGCTGGAAGAAACGATCATGTATCCGACGCTGTGGCTCTATATTTTCGGCGCGGTCAACGCCTCGCGGGAAAACAGCCACATCCGCGCCAACGTCCTTGAAATCTTTCTCAAGACAGAGCGCCAGCACACCATTCTGGCCATCGTCGGCGAGTTGATCAGCCTCGTTGTCGGCATCTGGCTGCTGACCTGGGCGTGGGACTACACACGCTATGCCTGGCGGGTCTGGCGCGAGAGCCCGACCCTTTACATCCCGACCTTCTATGCAGATGTCGCGCTGGTCGTCGGGCTGGTGCTGATGATGGCCTACACCGTCACCTATCTTTTGATGCATGTCCGCAGCCTGCGGACGGCGGAAGGAGGCGCACGATGATCGAGATCGCGCTTCTGGCCATTCTTGTTCTGGTTATCACGCTGACCCTGGGCGTCCCGCTACCCTGGTGCTTTGGCGCCGCACTGATGGTCATGTATTTCATCGGCGACGTTACCATGAAAGGCATGGTGCTCTGGGGCTTCCAGCAGCTCGGCAACCCCGCGCTGCTTGCCATTCCTCTGTTCGTTCTAGCCGGCACCATCATGTCGGAAAGCGGAATAGCAGCGGCCTTGCTGCGGTTCGTCAATTCCTTCGTCGGTCATGTCCGTGGCGGTCTGGGCGTCGTTGCGGCGGTCAGCTGCGCCATAATCGGTGCGATTTCCGGTTCGGGCCTCACCGGTATTTCCGCCATCGGGCCTCTGCTCATTCCCGAAATGGAAAAGCGCGGTTATCCGCGGGAATACGCCACCGCGCTGATCGCAAACTCGTCGATCCTCGGCCTTTTGATCCCGCCGTCTCTCTCCATGATCCTGTTCGGCTGGGTAACGGACACGTCGATTGCAGCCTGTTTCCTGGCAACGCTCGGCCCGGGCCTCCTGATCATGTTCAACTTCTCGGCCGTGAACCTCTGGATGGCGCGCAAGTTCAATCTGGTTCTGGACGAAAAGCCGACTGCGCGAGAGTTCACCGCCGATATCACGAAACGCGGCATCTACGCCTTTCCGGCCCTCCTGATGCCGGTGATGATCCTTGGCGGCATCTACGGCGGCATCATGACACCGACCGAATCCGCCGCCCTTGCCGTCATCTACGCAATCCCGGTCGGCTTCCTGATCTACAAGGGCCTGCGTCTCGACAACTTCCTCTTTGCCGGCAAGGAAGCGGCAACGGCTGTCGGCGCGATCATGCTGATGATCCTGTTTTCCATGATCCTGGGGCAGATGTTCGTCTATGAGGGCGTACCGCAGAAACTGGTCAGCGTCATCTTCGGCATCACCGAGAACAAGATCGTTCTGCTGATCCTGATCAACATCCTGCTGTTCCTGATCGGCATGGTCGTCAACGATGCCACCGCCATCATTCTGGTGGCGCCGCTTCTGCTGCCGCTGATGCAGGCGCTCGATATCAGCCCGGTCCAGTTCGCCGCGATCATGGGCGTCAACACCGCCATGGGTGGGGTCACCCCGCCCTATGCGTCGATCCTCTATCTCGGCGCACGCATCGGCAAGGTGAAGGTCACCAAGGTCATTCCGCCGGCGATGTTCCTGGTGCTGACAGGATATGTGCCGGTGGTCTTCCTGACCTCCTTCTGGCCAGACCTTTCACTCTACCTGCCGCGTCTCTTTGGCTACTGAGCCGGCTCACAAACACAGAATCGAACCGACTTTCTTGGGAGGACAAACATGAAAACCACGGGGAACACCAACATGAAGAAGTTTCTGACCGCGACTGCCGTCGCAACACTGATCGGGCTTTCCGGCGCTGCCCAGGCGGCCGATTTCAAGATGAGCCATGTCCGCCCGCAAGGCGCCACCATAGACGTTGAACTGAAGGCCTATGCCGAAGCCGTGAAGGAAGCCACCGGCGGCGACGTCAACATCGAGATCTACGCCGCTTCGGCCTTGGGCGACTACACTACCGTCCAGGAACGTGTGTCCGTCGGCGCCATCGAAATGGCAACCCAGCCGGCGGCAACCGGCACGGACCGGCGCATGCAGATCGCGTCCGTGCCGTTCCTTGCCTCCAACTGGGAAGACGCCCGCAAGATCTATGGGCCCGGCGGTGTGCTGCACGAAACCATGGCTGAACTGTTCTCAAAGCAGGACATCACCATGCTCGCGGCCTACCCGGTCTATTTCGGCGGTATTTCGCTTAACCGCGACGCTGTCACGCCGGGCACCACCGAGCCGAAGGGCATCAAGGTTCGTGTCCCAGGCATCAAGAGCTTCCAGCTCACCGGTGAGGCGCTCGGCTATATTCCGGCACCGATCCCTTTCTCCGAAGCCTTCACGGCCATTCAGGTCGGCGTGGTCGACGGTGTCATCGGCTCCGGCGCGGAAGGCTACTACGCGTCGTTCCGGGACGTGACCAAGTCCTACATTCCAGCGAACACCCATTTCGAGGTCTGGTTCATGATCATCTCCAACGAGGCGCTTTCCGGTCTCGATGAAGACGATCAGGCGGCCATGAAGAAGGCTGCTGAAGACTTCGAGGCGGCACGCTGGGTTGTTGCCGAGGAAGACCAGGGCAAATGGGAACAGCGTCTTGCTGACGAACTCGACGCGAATGTGGTTGAACTCACCGACGAACAGCTTGCAGGCATGGCCGCCAAGGTTCGCGAAACGGTCTGGCCGGAGCTTCTCAACGATGTCGGTCAGGAGTGGGGCCAGTCGATCCTAGACAAGGCCCTGAACTGAGGGGCCCCTCACTGAGGTGTGCTGAACTGACAGCCGTGAACCGCCGGGCGGCAACCGCCGCCCGGACATTGATCTTATTCGGGAAACATCATGGAATCGGACTACGCCATCATTGGTGGAGGCGTCGTGGGGCTTTCCGTTGCCTGGGGTCTGCTCCAGCGCGGCAGGTCGGTCACCGTTCTTGACGGTGACGACGGCAGTTTCCGCGCCAGCCGGGGCAACTTTGGCCTCGTCTGGGTGCAATCCAAGGGCATGAAACAGCCTGCCTATGCCCGCTGGTCTCAGCGCTCCGCCGCCGCGTGGGCAAATTTCGCAGCCAGCTTGCGCGAAGCCACCGGCTTTGACGCTGCGCTGGAGCAGAAGGGCGGCTACGATCTCCATTTCTCGGACGAGACACTAGCCGAGACAGTTGCCCAGTATGAAATTCTGAAGGCAAAGCTTGGCGGTGATTATCCTTATGAAATCCTGGGCCACAACGAACTGCGCCGGGAAGAGCCGGAAGTCGGCCCGAAGGTTGCCGGGGCCATTCTTCATCATCAGGACGGCCACGCCAATCCGTTGAAGTTGCTGCGAGGCCTTGCTGCCGGTGTACGCGGCAACGGCGGAACCGTGCTGAACGGCAAGACGGTCGACACGGTCACGCGTGACAGCTCTTTCAGGATCAACTGCAGCGATGGCACCGTGGTCGAAGCGAACAAGCTGGTGCTGGCTGCCGGTCTCGGTTCGGCTGCACTCGGCCCGAAACTCGGCTTCAAGGCGCCTATCCGGCCGCAGCGCGGCCAGGTTCTGATTACGGAAAAACTGCCCAGAATCCTCAACCGGCCATCCCTGATTGCACGCCAGGTCGATGAAGGTGGCATACAGATCGGCGCGACCAACGAAGAAGTCGGCTTCAACGACAAGGTCACCGCCAAGGGGCTTGCCGGTCTCGCGGCCGAAGCGATCGCCGCCTATCCCATTCTGGCCAAGGCTCAACTGGTGCGCAGCTGGGGTGCCTTGCGCGTTCTCTCGCCTGACGGCCTGCCGATTTATCAGGAAAGCCCGGAGATGCCGGGCGCGTTCCTCGTGACCTGTCATAGCGGCATCACGCTTGCCGCCGCCCATGCCTCTTTCCTGCCCGACTGGCTGGAAAAGACAAACACGGCGCCAGACCTGGAGGTGTTCAGTGAAGACCGCTTCGCCCTTTCGTGAGCTGGAACAAGGTGCCGGGCGGGTCCGCGTTCGCTTCGCCGGCAAGGACCTGATGCTGCGCGACGGCGGCAATCTGGCAGCCGAACTTCTGGCTGCCGGTGTCCGTTCCTTCCGGCAGACGCCCGTTTCAGGCGCAGAGCGTGGGCCGTTCTGCATGATGGGCGCCTGTTTCGACTGCCTGGTTGAAATAGACGGCGTTACCCGGCAGGCCTGCATGTGCACGGTCAGTGCCGGCATGGATATTGGCATGCCGGGCACCGGAGGAGATGGCGATGCTTGAAGCTGACCTCCTTGTCCTCGGCGCCGGTCCGGCGGGAATGGCGGCTGCCAGAACGGCGGCGGATGCCGGGCTTTCCGTTCTGCTTCTGGACGAGCAGGCCCGGCCCGGCGGACAGATCTATCGCAGCGTCGGAAACGTGCCGGAAGGCCGCGCGCAGATCCTTGGCAGCGATTACACCAAGGGTAACGCTCTCATCGAGGAGCTGAATCATCCGATGATCCGGCATCTGAGCGGCGCAACCGCGTGGCAAATCGAAAAAGGGCCATGTGTCTCCTTCACACGAGACGGTGCTGCCTCCGCCGCGAAATCCAGACGCCTGCTGATAGCCACCGGTGCGCTGGAGCGACCGATGCCAGTCCCGGGCTGGACCCTGCCGGGCGTGATGACCGCGGGTGCGGCGCAGATCCTGTTGAAGCAATCCGGCCTCATGTGCGAAAGGGCGGTTCTGGCCGGAAGCGGTCCCCTGCTTTATCTGGTTGCCGCCCAGATGTGCCGGGCAGGCACACCGCCCGTGGCTCTGGTGGAAACACAGACATTCGCCGACAGGCAGGCAGCGCTTCGGCATTTGTCCGGTGCGTTGCGCGGCTGGCGGCTGCTTGCCAAGGGGTTGGGTCTGCTTGCCGAAATCCGCAAGGCGGGCGTTCCCCGCTACACCGGCGCATCGGCAATTGCCATTGAAGGCAAGGCGCAGGCCGAAACGATAAGCTTCACGTCGGGAGGCAAACGGCACAGGCTGGAGTGTGCAACGGTGCTGCTGCATCATGGTGTGGTACCCAACCCCCAGGCGGCACGTTCCATCGATGTGCCGCATCACTGGAACGAAGATCAGCACTGCTTCGTGCCGGAAAAGGACGGCTGGGGCCGTACGCAGCTTCCGGACGTCTTCATTGCCGGTGATGGCGCGGGTATTGGCGGTGCAACAGCTGCGCAGCTTCAGGGCAGGCTGGCCGCTCTGGAAATCTCGTGCGATCTCGGCAAAACCACGCCGGCAGATCGTGACCGGGACGCCACCCCACTGAATCGGCAACTGGAAACCGAAATGGCCGCCCGGCCATTCATAGACAGGGCCTATCCGCCGTTCCGCGAAGCCTTGCTGCCTGCCGACGACACCATCGTCTGCCGTTGTGAGGAAGTCACAGCAGGCGATATTCGCCGCTATGCCGGTCTGGGCTGCCTTGGACCCAACCAGGCCAAAGCTTTCGGACGGCCCGGCATGGGCCCGTGCCAGGGCCGCTATTGTGGCCTGACGGTCACGAACCTTCTTGCGGACGAAAGTGGACGTTCACAGGACGACACCGGCTATTACCGCATCCGGCCACCACTGAAACCGGTCACACTCGGTGAACTGGCGGCCATGACAGACCTAGAAACCGACGAACAGGAACCCGTCACATGATAGAACGCATCGAAACCGGCCCCCGCATGAGCAAAATCGTCAAGCACAACGGTGTTGCCTATTTGTGCGGACAGGTGGGCGATGGCACGAGCGTCGCCGACCAGACACGGGATTGCCTGTCGCGCATCGACACTTTGCTGGAAAAGGCAGGGTCCTCACGCAAGAATATTCTGCAAGCCATCGTCTGGCTGTCGGACATGAGCGACTTCGCCGACATGAACTCCGTCTGGGACGCCTGGGTGCCCGAAGGACATGCCCCTGCACGGGCCTGCGGCGAATCCAAACTTGCCCGGACGGAGTTGAAGGTCGAGATCATTATCACCGCCGCCTGCGACTGATGGCGGTCTGACAGTCGTCGCATGGCATAACTTGAGTGCTTGCCAGCAAGACCTCAGACGCAAATGTACGCCGGTGCTCATCCCTTTGAAGCCCCCCCGGGCGAGCAACGCGAGACCCGAGGTCTGCTCATTTCCAGAACTCAGGCGTGGTTCTCAATGCGCCCGCTTCAGCGAGCTGCCTCTGCGAGTAGGCCCCGGATCTGCGCTGCGCTTGTCCGGGGTGACAGCCTTGGGGGGCGGGGCTTGAACGAAAACGGCACTGCCGGCTATGGCAAACGAAACGTCTGCGCGGTTGGCAAGGTATCCCAAAACCTGTCCGGCAACAGAGACGATCTTCCAGCCCCCAGCCCCCTCATCCTGAGGAAGCGCGTAGCGCTGTCTCGAAGGATGGGCCGCTTGCTCCGGATTTGCCGCCAATAGTTCGAGGCATCGGCCAACCTCGGAATGAGCGATCCTCTCTGGCAAATTCACGGACAGGGTGTTGCTCGCCAGACACCCCTTGATCAAAATCCGTCGCAAGTTCAAGCCAATGTCCGGTGCAGTCCCCGCGCATTGCTTCAGGTGTCTTGCACCTGTCACCGATCCTTGAAATGAACACCCCATGATCGGCTACTCGTCCTACATCCTGTGCACCTCCCCCCGTAGCGGCAGCACGCTGCTCTGCAAGCTTCTGGTGGCGACGGGTGTTTCCGGGCATCCGGGCTCCTATTTTCACGAGCCGTCCCAGGAGGATTGGCTTGAGGACCTGAATGTCGATGTTGTGCCGGGGGAAAACGAGCAGGCAACGCTGCGCCGCATCTTTGCGGCAGCAATCGAAAAAGGCACGCGGGGCAAAGGTCTTTTTGGCCTGCGACTGCAGCGGCACAGCTTCGATTTCTTCATGAAACAACTTGCCATCCTGCAACCGGCTCATGAAAGCGATCTAACGCGTCTTGAAGCCGCCTTCGGCAAGACGCTGTTCATTCACCTGACCCGTGCTGACAAGGTCGACCAGGCGGTTTCCTTCGTTCGTGCCGAGCAATCCGGCCTCTGGCACAGGGCTCCGGACGGCACCGAGCTCGAGCGATTGTCGGAACCGCGCGAATTGCAATATGACGCCGCTGAAATCCGCGCCTGTCACGATCGCTTCACCCGGTTTGACCGCGACTGGCAAGCCTGGTTCGAAATCCAGGGCATTTCCCCACTGCGGATTACCTATGACGCGCTTTCGGCAGATCCGCAGGGCACGCTGAGACTGGTTCTTCAGCGGCTCGGCCTGGAAGCGTCAGCAGCGGAGGGTGTCGTGCCCGGCGTTGCCAAACTGGCAGATGCCACCAATGCCGACTGGGTGTCCCGTTTCCGCGCTGAGCTGGAGATCGACAGCGCCAGCTAAAGCCGCCTGTGTGAACCACCTGCGCGGCCGCGCCGTATCCTTCTCGAACAAGCAGGCGTTTTGCAGCCGCCTTGGCCGCGGGCCAGGAATGCTGTTAAGCTGTTGATGCTTCGACGGGAAACAGACGGACGGGTGGTTTGATGAACCTCGAAAGTTTCGTTGCCGAACTTCAATCCTGGGCCACGCTGGCCCTCAGCTACCTGACTGCGCCCTGGTTTGCCTATCAGCTTGCCATCATCGTAGTTCTGTTCGGCCTGGCCAAGCTGCTGAGCCTTCGTGTCGAACCGAGGCTAGAAGCCCGTGCACGTGAAATCAGGGGCCATCCGGGCCTGCTTCGTGTGGTGGTGGCCCTGCTCCGGCGGATCGAGTGGATCTTCTTCAGCCTATTCCTGTTCATTGCCCTTACGGTGATGCGAAGCGTCACCTGGCCGAGCCGGAGCCATTTCATCGCGATTGCCCTGTCGCTGTCGCTCGCCTGGCTGTTTGTCTCGGTTCTGTCGAGGGTTATCCGCAACCGGCTGGTGGCAAGAACGCTCAGCTGGCTCGCCTGGATCTATGTTGCGCTGGTCATTTTAGGTTTCGACGATGAGGCCGGCACCTTCCTCGACAGTCTGGCGTTGCCACTCGGCGAGATGCGGTTGTCCTTGCTGCTGATCCTGAAGGCGGTTCTGCTACTGTTTGCAACCGTCTGGGTCGCGGTGGTCCTCGGGCGCTATTTCGATGAGCAGGTACAAAAGTCGGATGAGCTGACCCCGTCGATCCGCGTGTTGATCGGCAAGGTCGCCAAGTTCGGGCTGATCCTGGTGGCCGGAACGGTTGCGCTTTCCTCGGTCGGTATCGATCTCTCCGCCTTCACCGTCTTTACCGGGGCGGTCGGCCTCGGTCTCGGGTTCGGCCTGCAGAAGGTCATTTCCAACTTCATTTCCGGCATCATCATCCTGCTCGACAAGTCGATCAAACCGGGCGACACCATCTCGCTGGAAGGCACGTTCGGCTGGATCCGCGAGTTGCGCGCCCGCTTCGTTTCCGTGGTAACGCGGGACGGACGCGAATATCTGATCCCGAACGAGGACTTCATCACCCACCGTGTGATCAACTGGTCCTTCAGCGACGAACTTGTCCGCCTCGACGTCAATTTCGGCGTCTCCTACGACGCCGACCCGCATGAAGTTTCGAAGCTTGCCATCGAAGCGGCGATGACGGTCGGCCGGGTGGAAGGCTCCCGCCGTCCGGTCTGCTGGCTTACGGGCTTCGGCGACAGTTCGCTCGACTTCGTCCTGCGCTTCTGGATCCGGGATCCGCAGCAGGGACTTACCAACGTACGCGGCAAGGTGTTGCTGGCGCTTTGGGACACCTTCAAGGAAAATAAGGTCGGCATCCCTTATCCGCATCGGGAGATTATTTTGAAGAAGGAGACGGGCAATGGATTGCCTGCCGAGGCGTTCCATGAGGTCCGCGGAAAGCAGAAAGAAATCGATTAGCCGGTAGCGCTTCAACCTTGTCCGGACGGGTGTTCACCGATCGAAGCTGTCGATACCCCAGCTCAGCAAAAAACCTCATCCTGAGGAGGACCTTGGGTCCGTCTCGAAGGATGGGCCGCTTGTTTGGAGCAAGGGTCCCATCCTTCGAGACGCGAGCAGGCTCGCTCCTCAGGATGAGGCTGAAACTTTGGAAAGACACTCGAAACAGCGACTTTCCTCAACTCCCCCGGTAAGTCGAATAGCTGAACGGCGAGACCAGAAGCGGCACGTGGTAGTGGGCTTCTTCCGACATGCCGAACCGCAGCGGCACCGTGTCGAGGAATTTCGGGTCCGGCAAAGCGATCCCAGCGGCGTCGAAATAGGCGCCGACATGGAACACCAGCTCGTAGGTTCCGGTCTTGAATTCGTCTTTCGGCAGGATCGGGCTGTCGGTGCGGCCGTCGTCGTTGGTTTCCAGGCTGCGGACGTAGGTCCTGTTGTCACCATCAATTGCATAAAGATCGATCTTGATGCCTTTTCCAGGGCAACCCTGGGCGGTGTCGAGCACGTGAGTCGTCAGGTAACCGGCCATCTTGGCCTCCTCCAAATGTCAGTTTGCGCGCATGATGCTGTGGGCCTCAATCGAAGGGCACCCGTGGTTCACAGGAAGCACTTTCTAAAAAGACGAGAAAGTCATGTCCATTATTCTGTTTTATAAGAAGACAACATGCCAGCCCTTGAATGAGGCATAGTCTTTGCTTGGTTCAAAACACGTTGGTATCACGAGGAGGTCCGTCTTGAATCGCTATTCCCGGAACATGCGTGGCTATGGTCAGAACCCGCCGGATCCAAAGTGGCCAGGCGGGGCCAGAGTCGCTGTCCAGTTCGTGTTGAACTACGAGGAAGGCGGCGAGAATTGCGTGCTGCATGGCGATGCGGCGTCCGAGGCGTTCCTGTCCGATATTCCGGGTGCCGCCCAGTGGCAGGGCAAACGCCACTGGAACATGGAATCCATCTATGAATACGGCGCCCGCGCCGGTTTCTGGCGCCTGCACCGGCTGTTTACGCGGGCTGATATTCCGCTGACCATCTATGGTGTCGCTTCCGCTTTGGCCCGCAGCCCGGAACAGGTGCAGGCCATGAAGGACGCCGGTTGGGAAATCGCCAGCCATGGCCTGAAGTGGGTCGAACACAAGGATATGCCCGAAGCAGAGGAACGTGCGGCCATTGCCGAGGCGATCCGACTGCACACGGAAGTGGTCGGCAGTCGCCCGCTCGGCTGGTACACGGGCCGCTGCTCGGAAAATACCGTTCGCCTCGTCGCCGAGGAAGGCGGTTTTGCCTATATTTCAGACACCTATGATGATGATCTGCCCTATTGGCTGGATGCCGATGGCCGTGATCAGCTGATCATTCCCTATACGCTGGAAGCCAACGACATGCGCTTCGCGACGGCACCGGGATGGACGGATGGAGAGGATTTCTTCCTCTATCTGAAGAACGCCTTCGACATGCTCTATGAAGAAGGCACGACGGACACGCCGAAGATGATGTCCATCGGCCTGCATTGCCGCCTCGTCGGCCGTCCGGGCAAGATCATGGCGCTGAAGAAATTCATCGATCATATCCAGGCTCATGAAGGCGTCTGGTGTCCGCGCCGCATCCAGATTGCGGACCATTGGGCCAAGACGCACCCGCCGCAGAAGGGTCTTCGCCCCAGCCGCATGGAAAAAGCCGAGTTCGTCAAAACCTTCGGCGGCATCTTCGAGCACTCCCCCTGGATCGCCGAACGTGCCTTCGAGCTGGAACTCGGCCCGGCTCATGACTGTGCCGCCGGTGTTCACAACGCGCTTTGCCGGATGTTCCGCTCCGCAAGCGAGGAAGAGCGCCTCGGCGTTCTGACTGCCCACCCGGATCTTGCCGGAAAGCTGGCACAGGCAGGCCGCCTGACGGCGGAAAGCACCAACGAGCAGGCCAGCGCCGGTCTCGACATGCTGACCGACGAGGAACGCGAGACCTTTACCCGGCTGAACAATACCTACGTCGAAAAACACGGCTTCCCGTTCATCATCGCGGTGCGCGATCACGACAAGGCCTCGATCATGGCCGCCTTCCAGCGCCGGATCGACAACGACCGGGCGACCGAATTCGAAGAAGCCTGCCGCCAGGTGGAACGGATTGCCCAGTTCCGGCTCAAGGACCTGCTGCCGTGAGCCGTCTCATTGCCCCATCGATCCTGACCGCAGAGGCCTTCGCCCCCTATGGCGATGTTCTCGAGGTGGCGGGCGCGCCCGACAAAATCATAAATCAAGGCATGTGCGGCCGTCATCATGACCGGGCGAAGCTCGACTTCGGCGAAGGCCGGGCAGGCATCAGCCTGTTCGATGCCAAGGCCCGGTCGTTTCCCTATGTCGTCGACATGGTCGAGCGACACCCGGAAGGCAGTCAGGCCTTCATACCACTGGACGGTGTGCCGATGCTGGTTGTCGTCGCTGACGACGAGAATGGCCTGCCGGTCAACCTGAAGGCATTCATCAGCCAGCCCGGACAGGCGATCAACCTGTATCGCGGCACCTGGCACGGTGTTTTGGCCCCGCTCTGGCAAGCGGGCCGCTACGCGGTCGTGGACCGCATCGGGGACGGAACCAACCTGGAGGAACACTGGTTTCCCGACCCTTGGACAGTGGAGGCCGACAACAAGGAATAAGCCTCCCTTTCAGAACGATCCCTGCCCGCTCAACGAGGCGGAGACGTTCACACGACCTTCAGAGGAGCAGAAATGTCTAATTCATCGATCGGATCTCCGGAGCAGCTCCGGGATCCCAATTACACGCCACCGCTTTACAAGGCGATCCCGCTCGGCATCCAGCATGTCCTGGCCATGTTCGTCTCCAACGTCACACCTGCCATCATCGTGGCCGGTGCAGCCGGGTTCGGCTTCGGGTCCAATTCTCCCGACTTTCCCGAACTGCTTTATCTCATCCAGATGTCGATGGTCTTTGCCGGCGTCGCGACCCTGTTGCAGACGATCACCCTCGGCCCGGTCGGTGCGGCATTGCCGATCGTTCAAGGCACATCCTTTGCCTTCCTGCCGATCATGATCCCGCTTGTTGCCGGCAAGGGGGTCGACGGTCTCGCGGCTCTGTTCGGGGGCGTGATCATCGGCGGTTTCTTCCATGCGTGCCTTGGCCTCGTCATCGGCAAGATTCGCTTCGCCCTGCCTCCCCTGGTGACAGGACTTGTGGTGACGATGATCGGTCTCGCGCTGGTTCAGGTGGGCATCCAGTATGCCGCCGGCGGTGTCCCAGCCATCGGCACGCCGGAATACGGCTCGCTGCTCAACTGGGCGGCCGCTCTGGTGGTGATCGTGGTGACACTCGGGCTGAAGTTCTTCGGCAGGGGCATGATGTCGGTCTCCGCGGTTCTGCTCGGACTGATCGCCGGCTACATCTTCGCCCTTGCCACCGGCATGCTGACCTTTGAAGCCGTCTCCACGTCCTGGGACCGTGCGGCTGTCTTTGCCCTGCCGCAGCCGTTCAAATACGGCTTCGAATTCTCGTTCGCGGCCGTGCTCGGCTTCTGCCTGATGGCCTTCGTTTCCGCGGTGGAAACCGTGGGCGATGTATCCGGCATCACCAAGGGCGGCGCCGGACGGGAAGCGACCGACAAGGAAATCGCCGGTGCGACCTTTGCCGACGGTCTCGGCACGGCTGTCGCAGGTTTCTTCGGCGGTTTCCCGAACACCTCTTTCAGCCAGAACGTCGGCCTCATCGCCATGACCGGCGTCATGAGCCGCCATGTGGTGACCATCGGCGCGATCTTCCTGATCGTCTGCGGTCTGATCCCGAAGGTCGGCGCGGTCATCCGCACCGTTCCGATCGAGGTTCTCGGCGGGGGTGTCATCGTGATGTTCGGCATGGTTGTTGCCGCCGGTATCTCGATGCTGTCGGATGTGAACTGGAACCGGCGCAACATGGTGATTTTCGCCATTTCGCTTTCCATCGGTCTCGGCCTGCAGCTGGAACCGGGCGCCCTGCAGCACATGCCGGACACCGCACGTATCCTTCTGACCAGCGGCCTGCTGCCGGCTGCCCTGATCGCCATCGTCCTCAACCTGGTGCTGCCGGAAGAACTCTCCGACGAATCCACCGAAGAGGTCTCCGGCGGTCTCTCGGGCCACGGACGCGGCTCCCTGCCGAAGGAAGAAACCGCGTAAGGACAAGCCATACCTGTATGAGAAAGGGCCGCGTGAGCGGCCCTTTTTTTATGACTTCTTGCACGTCATCCCGGACGCAGCGCAGCGGAGATTCCAAGTTTGTCGATATGCAACGTAAAAGACCCCGGTCCTGTGGGGCCCCGATCCCGGCTCGCACTTCGTTTGGCCGGGATGACGATGGAGGGGGTCTGCAGGGAAGAATTTCAGGCGTTTCAGTAGTTGGAAATTTCCCCTTCCGTCATTCCGGACAAGGGAGACGCAGCCGGACGCAGATCCGGAATGACGATGGAGGAGAAATTGTGTCCCTACCGCCCCGCCATCAGCCGTGCCATGTCGATCATGCGTGCGGAAAAGCCCCATTCGTTGTCATACCAGCCGAAAATACGTACCTGGTAGTCATTGGCCTCGAGCGTTTCGGGCAGGTGTATGACGAGGGATTCCGGCCGCGCACGCATGTCCGTGGACACTACATGGTCCTGCACGAAGCCGATTACCGGATTGCCGGAAAAGATCTCGAGCAGCCTGGTGTTGAAGGGAGCCTTCACGGGCTGTGCGAGCGTCACGGTCAGGTCGACCGCGGAAACGCTGATCGCTGGCACCCGGACCGCAGCGCCGCTGATCTTGCCCTCAAGCTGCGGCAGAACCTTGCCGACAAGCTTGGTGGCGCTGGTGGTGGTCGGCACCATGGAGACGCCGCCGGCACGACTGCGCTCCAGCGGCCCCCTCGGGGCGTCCACCATCGGCTGACTGCCGGTGTAGCAATGGATGGTCGTCATATGCCCGCTCTTGATGCCGATGGCATCATCAAGACCGCGTAGCAGCGGAGCGAGGGCATTGGTGGTGCAGGAACCGTTGGAGACGATGCGGTGGTCGCCGAGCTGGTCTTCGTTGGCGCCAAGCACCAGGGTGATGTCGGCGGCCTGGGAGGGGCCTGAAATCAACACGTTGGTTGCGCCGGCTTTCAGGCCACGTTCCGCAATCTCACGCGTGTCGGCCTTGCCGGTGCATTCCAGCACCACGTCCACCTGGGAAAGATCAAGGAGAGACAAATCGGGTTCGGCGGAGAAGATGATCTCGCGTCCGTCTACCGTCAAGGTGCCCTCGCCCGCTGTTACTTCGCCCGGCCACGGGCCAAAGACGCTGTCATACTTGAAGAGATAGGCACAGGTCTCAAGCGGTGCGATATCGTTGATCCGCACCACCTCGATGCGTTCCGTTTCCGGAAGCTTCAGCACTTGACGCAAGAGGGTC
This sequence comes from Labrenzia sp. 5N, assembly GCF_012395805.1. Classification (NCBI taxonomy): domain Bacteria; kingdom Pseudomonadati; phylum Pseudomonadota; class Alphaproteobacteria; order Hyphomicrobiales; family Stappiaceae; genus Labrenzia; species Labrenzia sp. 5N. Next base: position 114,218 of record NZ_JAAZTM010000004.1, read on the forward strand.
CGGCCGATCCGGCCGAACCCGTTGATCACAATCCGCATTTTCCACGGTCCGTCTAGAAATCCACTTCGATCGCGACGCCCTTCTGGATCGCCAGATCGACCGCGGCGGATGCCACGGCAAGATCCTGAAGGCCGACGCCGGTACCGTCGAAGAGGGTGATATCGCTCTGCGACGTCCTGCCTGGATGATTACCATTAATGACCGCGCCGATCTCAATTATATTGTCCTCAGAGACAATTCCGCTGGCCACCGCATGCTGGCATTCACCGATCGTCGCTGACTGAGCGACTTCATCCGTGAAGAGCTTTGCCTTGGCAACAAGCGCAACATCGACTTCCTGTTTGCCCTTGGTATCGGTGCCCATGCACGCGATATGCGTGCCCGGCGAAACATGCTCTTCCATCAGGATCGGATCGAAGCTGGAAGTGATCGAGATGATCACGTCGGCTTCCGCACCCAGCCTGGCCAGATCGACGGATTCGTAAGGCAGACCGAGTTCGTTCGCCGTTTCCTCCAGACGCACCAGCATCTCCGGATGAAGGTTCCAGCCGAGGACCTTCTCGAAATCGCGCTGTTCGACCGCTGCCCGCATCTGGAAAGCCGACTGGTGGCCGGCTCCGATCATGCCAAGCACCTTCGCGTCCTTGCGTGCCAGATGCTTGATGGAAACCGCAGATGCTGCCGCTGTTCTGAGGGCGGTCAGCAGGTTGCCGCCGACGACGGCCTTCGCCTTGCCGGTATCGGCATCGAACAGGAACACGGTCGACTGGTGGTTGGTCAGGCCCTTTGCCATGTTGCCCGGCCAGTAACCGCCGGATTTCAGGCCGAGTGCCAGCGAGGACCGGTCGAAGCCGGACTTGAACCCGTATAGCGCATCGGCATGACCGATTGCCTCGCGAATAACCGGAAAATTATAGGCCGCCCCGCCCGCCATGGCGGCAAAGACGCTTTCGACAGCGTCAAAGGATTCCTGGCGGCCTATCAGGCCGGCGATTTCCTTTTCAGGAACGATGATCATGTGTGTCTCCAGCAAAACATCGTCTTCCCCCCAACCTCATCCTGAGGAGCCGCAACGCACCATCTCGAAGGATGGGTGGCTCGCTCGGAGTGTTTGGCCCATCCTTCGAGACGGGCTTGTCTGCCCTCCTCAGGATGAGGTGTTGGTGTTCGTTTGCGCACTTAATGCCAAACCCTCCATCGTCATCCCGGACGCAGCGTAGCGGAGATCCGGGATCGGTGAGCCGGGGCGTATCGGGTTAAACCCGAAGACCAGGTGGCTCTCCGGTCCCGGCTCGCGCTGCGCTTGGCCGGGATGACGAAGGGGAGGCCTTAAGTCGTAACTTCAGTAAGCCTTGCCGCGGGCCGAGACCGGCCAGACCGTCTCGACCTTGCCGCCCCGCACGCCGACATACCAGTCGTGGACGTTGGCGGTCGGGTCGCAGTGGCCGGGCACAAGCTTCAGCTTCTCGCCCACCTGCAGAACACCCCTCGGGTCGGCAATGACACCGTGCTCGTCCGAGCACTTGATGTATTCGACATCGTTGCGGCCGTAGATGAACGGCAGACCGCTGTCGACGGACTGGGCCTTGAGACCCGCATCACAGATCGCCTTGTCGGCTTTCGCGTGGCTCATCACCTGGGTCAGGATGAAGAAGGCGTTTTCCCATTCCCCCTGGTCGATGCGCTTGCCGTCCTTATCGAGAATGCGGCCGTAGTCTGCATCCATGAAGGCATAGGAACCGCATTGCAGCTCGTTGTAGACGCCAGAATTGGATTCAAAATAGTAGGAGCCCGTGCCGCCACCTGAAACGAGTTCCGGCTCCAGGCCTTCCTTCTTCAACGCCTCGACGGCGTCCTTGACCATCGCAATGGCAATGTCGAGCTTGTCCTTGCGGGCTTCATAGCTGTCAATGTGCTGCATGGCGCCCTGGTAGGCCTGGATGCCGCTGAACTTCAGGTTCCTTGCCGCGTCCACTGCCTTGGCAATTTCGACAACCGCCTCGCTCGTGGTAACGCCGCAGCGACCGGCACCGCAATCGATCTCGATGAAGACTTCCAGCGTGGTGCCGTGCTTGGCAGCGGCTTCAGACAGATCGGAAACATTGGCAAGATCATCGACACAGACGATGGTGCGGCAGCCAAATTTGGGCAGCCGGGCCAGACGATCGATCTTGGCCTTGTCGCGAACCTGGTTCGACACCAGGATGTCCTTGATACCGCCACGGGCAAAGACCTCGGCTTCCGAAACCTTCTGGCAGCAGACCCCGACAGCACCGCCGAGCCGTTCCTGCAGCTTTGCGACATCGACCGACTTGTGCATCTTGCCATGCACCCGGTGACGCATGCCGTGGGCCTTGGCGTAGTCGCCCATCTTCTTGATGTTGCGCTCCAGTGCATCGAGATCGAGCACCAGGCAAGGCGTCTGGATATCGGCCTCGTCCATGCCCGGAAGGGCGGGAATGTCGAAGCCGACTTCGAGCTTTTCAAATCCGGTTTGTGCGTTCATTTTTCTTCTCCAAATGGCTCAGGCATTCCAGATCAACCAGCTTTCGGAATTCATCCGAAAGCTGAAAAGTTGATCGTTTTTAGAGCGATGGAGCATCTTAGCTGCGGTCCTCGGAACGCAGGATGCTCCAGGGCAGCTTGCCGAGATCGACATTGCCGCCGGTGATGATGATGCCGACGCGTTTGCCGGCAAAGACGTCCCTGTTCTTCAGGATCGTTGCCAGCGGCACGGCGGAAGACGGTTCCATGACGATCTTCATCCGCGCCCAGATCAGACGCATGGCGTCGACGATTTCCTGTTCCGACGCGGTCAGGATGTCGGTGACGTGGTTCGAGACGAAGTGCCAGGTCAGCTCCTTGAGCGGCACCTTCAGCCCGTCGGCAACAGTTTCCGGAGCGTCGTCGGCAATGATGTGACCCGCCTTGAAACTGCGGGCAGCATCATCTGCCTGCTCCGGTTCGGCAGCAAAGATCTTCACTTCGGGCGCCAGGTTCGACAGGGTCAGGCAGGTACCTGAGACCATGCCGCCACCGCCGATCGGTGCGACAACCGCATCAAGACCATCTGTCTGCTCCATCAATTCCTTGGAACACGTACCCTGACCGGCAATGACACGCGGGTCATTGTAGGGATGAACGAACTCCGCTCCGGTCCGGGCCTCAACCTCGGCAAAGACCGCTTCGCGGCTGGAAGTGGACGGTTCACACTCGGTGATGATGCCGCCGTACCCACGAACGGCATCCTTCTTGGCCTGTGGCGCCGTTCTCGGCATGACCACGTGGCACGGAATGCCCCGCCGGCCAGCCGCATAAGACAGGCTGAGTGCGTGGTTGCCGGAGGAATGGGTCGCCACACCGGCCTTGGCGGTTTCCTCGTCCAGACCGAAGACGGCGTTGGATGCACCGCGCACCTTGAAGGCACCTGCCTTCTGGAAGTTCTCGCATTTGAAGAACAGTTCCGCACCGGTCAGCTCGTTCAGGAACGAGGAGGTCAGAACCGGCGTCCGGTGGATATGCGGCTTGATGCGCTCATGCGCGACGAGCATGTCCTCGAGAGTCGGGATGTACTGGGTCAGGGCGTCGGTTTTCATGCGGCTTCCTTCGAGGCAATGGCGCTGTCGCTGCGATAGACTTCCTGGGCGGCCGCAACACCGGAGCCCAGTTGGATGTCGAGGCCGAGATCGGCCATGACCATTTCGGCAGTCGCCAGCCCCGACAGCATCATGACGTCGGTGAGGCTGCCCAGATGGCCGATACGGAACACCTTGCCTGCGACCTCTCCGAGGCCGACACCGAAGGCGACGCCGTATTTCGCGGCGGCGTGGGTAACGATGCCGGTGGCATTGAAGCCTTCAGGCGTACGGATCGCGCTGACCGAATCCGAATAGACGTCCGGTGTCTGCGCACAAAGCTCCAGGCCCCAGGCCCGGACCGCGGCGCGCACGCCTTCTGCAATGCGGTGGTGCCGGGCAAAGACATTGTCGAGGCCCTCTGCCAGCAGCATGTCGCAGCTCTGCTTCAACCCGTTCATCAGGCCGACGGCCGGCGTGTAGGGATAGGCGTTGTTGGCGTAGGCTTTCATCATGTCGCGAACATCGAAGAAGGTGCGCGGCAACCGGGCGCTTTCAACGGCGGCCTGTGCCTTTGGCGACAGGGCGATGATGGCGAGCCCCGGTGGCAACATGAAGCCTTTCTGGGAGCCCGTGACCGCGGCATCGACACCCCATTCGTCCATGCGGAAATCCATCGAGGCAATCGAGCTGACGCCATCGACAAAGAGCAGCGCCGGGTGCTTCGCGGCATTCAGCGCGCGGCGCACCGCGGCAATGTCCGATTTGACGCCGGTCGCGGTTTCGTTGTGGGTTGCCAGCACCGCCTTGATCTCGTGGTTTGTGTCCGCGGCGAGTATTTCCTCGTAGCGGTCTGCCGGCAGCCCCGTGCCCCAGGCTGCCTCGACAACCTCAACCTTCAGGCCGTGGCGCTGGCACATGTCGATCCAGCGATGGCTGAACATGCCGTTGCGGGCAGCCAGGATCTTGTCGCCGGGGCTCAAGCAGTTGGTGATCGCGGTTTCCCAGCCGCCGGTTCCGGTCGACGGAAACAGGAATACCTCGGCGGTTTCCGTCTTCAGCACCTTTTTGACGCCTGCAAGCGCGGGCTGCAGGATCTCACCGAACAGCGGCGAGCGATGGTCCAGGGTCGGCATGTCGCACGCTCTGCGGAGCGCTTCCGGCATGTTGGTGGGGCCGGGAATGAAAACAGGATTTTGGAAGCTCATGGCCGTTTCCTCTTATGAATTTTGAGAAACGGTACCGTGCAGGGGCGGAGCTCCGCAATTTTTTTAAAATATTTTTTCAAAAATAGATTTTGTACAAATTGCCAATCTTGTCAGTATGTTATATTTTTCATATGGTGAATTGATTTTTCAAATTCCGAAAAAATGAGCTGATGACAGATCTCAAATCCGATAGTTCCGCCACCAGACGCGCCCGTGGGCGACCGCGTGCCTGGGACGACAAGACCGAACAGAACACCATCAAGTCGCTCGACCGGGCAATGGCGGTGTTCGAGCATCTAAGCACCCAGTCCGGCGTCTCTCTTTCAGCCCTGTCGGATCAGCTTGGAGAATCCACGGCAACGCTCTATCGCATCCTGTTCACGCTGGAGACACGTGGCCTGGTGGAATTCGACCAGGCGCAGCAGCTCTGGCACATAGGTCCGGGCGCCTTCATCATCGGCGCACGATTTTTAAGGCGTACCAGTCTGGTGGAACGGGCGCGTCCTGTCCTGCGCTCCCTGATGGAGCAGACAGGGGAAACGGCCAATCTTGGTGTGGCACAGGCGGACCAGGTGCTGTTTGTCAGCCAGGTCGAAACCCACGAAAGCATTCGCGCCTTCTTCCCGCCCGGCACCTTGTCGCCGCTGCATGCCTCCGGCATCGGCAAGGCGCTTCTGGCTTTCATGGACGAGGACCAATGCAAGCGTATCCTGAAGCAGACCGACCGGGAACGCTTCACCGAGCACACATTGTGTGACGCGGGCCTGCTGGCCGCGGATCTGGAAGCGATCCGTGCACGCGGGTTCTCGATCGACGGGGAAGAAAAGAACCTCGGAATGCGCTGCATTGCGGCACCCGTATTCAATCACTATGGCGAAGCTGTCGCCGGGCTGTCCGTCTCGGGCCCGACCAGCCGGGTCAGCCCGGACAGGATCGCGCCTTTCGCAGAAGCAGTGAAGGCGGCGGCCGCTGCACTGACCGCCGCCCTCGGCGGCGAAATCGCTCCGCCGCAAACGAAGACCGTGGAATGAGAACGCTTGCTTCACTCCCGACCCGATCCAGAGGAGTTCGTTACACCCACACCCTGAAGCGGCCAATCCCGCCCTCTCCCTCATCCTGAGGAGAACCGTCAGGTCCGTCTCGAAGGATGGGCCGCTTGTTCCGGAGTGTGCCGCCCATCCTTCGAGACCCCGCTGAAGCGGCTCCTCAGGATGAGGGTGCCAGGATGAGGGTGCAAGGAGGAAGGGGCTTTTCTCTTTACTCCGCGGCGCTGCGGAAGCTCTGCCGGGAACCGGCCTCGAAACGGCCTGCCGCCTGCAGCTTCATGTGGCGGTTGACGTCCTTGTAGAGGAGGTAGCGGAACGGGCCCGGGCCACCGGCATAGCAGGCCTGCGGGCAGAAGGCGCGCAGCCACATGTAGTCGCCGGCTTCCACCTCGACCCAGTCCTGGTTGAGGCGATAGACCGCCTTGCCTTCCAGGACATAAAGCCCGTGTTCCATCACATGGGTTTCCGCAAACGGGATGACGGCACCCGGCTGGAAGGTGACAATGTTGACGTGCATGTCGTGGCGCACGTCTTCCGGATCGACGAAGCGGGTCGTCGCCCATTTGCCGTCCGTGCCGGGCATTGCCCGCGGTTCGATGTCGTTTTCGTGAGTGACGAAAAGTGTCGGTCGCTCCAGGCCTTCAACAGGCTCGAACGCCTTGCGGACCCAGTGGAACCGCACCGGTTCACTGCCTGTGTTCTTCAGGCTCCAGTCGGTTTGCGGCGGCAGGAAGGCGTAGCTTCCGGGCCTCAGGTCGTATCGCTGTCCGTCGGCTGTCAGAACAGCTTCGCCTTCGACAACGAACAGCACGCCTTCGGCGGAAGGGTCTGTCTCCGGCCGGTCAGCGCCGCCACCCGGCGACACTTCAACGATATATTGCGAGAAGGTTTCGGCAAAACCTGACAATGGGCGCGACAGCACCCACAGGCGGGTCTTGTCCCAGAACGGCAGATAGCTGGTGACGATGTCACGCATGGTGCCTTTCGGGATGACCGCATAGGCATCGGTAAAGACAGCCCGGTCTGTCAGGAGTGTTTCCTGACCGGGATGACCACCGGTCGGCGCGTAATAGGATCTTGGGGGCATGGACTGGGACACGGCCAACCTTCTTCTTCAACAAAACCAGTTACCGGGAACTATGACCTGCCTTTCGAAGCCGGACCACGGGGCATGTCCGAAGAGCTCCTTTCGGAAAAACAAGATAATCGTCCCTTGATTTTCTTATTCTTCCGATCAATTGAACCCGCGCCTCAAGCCCGCGCGATGGCGATGTTGAGCAGAACTTGGCGCTTTTCCTCCGTCGCCACCTTGATGGCACGTTCCAGCGCTGCCGGCAGCGCGTCGCCTTCCGTCACCGTTTCGGTGTAGGCGCGGCTGGCTTCCGCGGTTCTGGTGAAATCCGGGCTTGGCCGAAGGGACGTCAGCGGCACATCGTTGGCCTTGCTGGCAAGACCATCCTTGTAAGTGCCCACCACCGAGTGACGCACCGCGCCCCACTCCTCGTTGTTCAGCACAAGCGTGATCACCGGCAGCTCATGCGCCTCGGCAACCATGTGGCAGGCCGTCGGGTTGGCGAACATGTAGCTGCCGTCGCCGATGGTTGCGAAGACCAGCCGGTCGCGGTCGGCAAGCTGTGCGCCAAGCGCCGCTGCGAGACCCCATCCTAGCCCCCCGGAATGCGGTTCCTGGAAGTAGCTGTTCGGTTGCTCCAGGTCGAGCGGCTCGAGCGGACAACCAAGCTCGTGGAAGATTGTGGCCTTCCGCCCCTTGATGGCGCGGCCAAGGCAAAGACTGACCCAGTCCTTGCTCATCGGGCCGGCGTTGCCGCGCTTGGCCCGGGCGACAACCTCCGCACGATTGGCGGACGACAGTTCGGCAATACGATGTCTGCGGGCGTTCAAAACGGCTTCGTCACGCGGACGGCTCTGCATTTCGGCAATCAGCGCCAGCAGCGTTTGCGCGGTTTCTCCTGCCAGGGTCACATCCGCCTGGAAGTTGCGGATCGGCGTGCGGGTGAACAGGGGATCCGGCCCGAGCTGGATCACGGTGACATCATCGCGAAGGGCGACCTTGTCCGGCCACCAGGGTGCCAGAGAGTTCATCACCAGCACCACGTCCGCCTCGGCAAGCAGGGCTTCCGGCGACGCACCGACCTGCATCGGGTGCGACAGGGGCACGGAAAGCTGGTTTGCCCAATAGTGCGACAGCGGCAGGGCCCAGTCCGTCAGGAACCGTCCGAGGGCCGCAAAGGCTTCTTCCGATCCGGCTCCTCGCTGACTGATGATCAGCGGGCTTTTGGCCTGGGCCAGCAGGTCTGCTGCCCGTTTGAGTGACGAGGGATCCGGCGCTGCGATGACCGGGGCCTGTTTCGACGGGGTATCAAGGCCGTCCGGCGGAGTTTGCTCGCACAGAACTTCACGCGGCAGGCTGAGATAGACGGGGCCCTTGGGCGTGGAATTGGCAATGGCCCAGCCCCGGTCGAAGAGATCCGCGATCTGCTCGGGAAAACGCAACTCGTAGTCCCATTTGGTGACTTCGCGGATCAGCGCGGTCTGGTCGAACATTTCCTGTCCCCAGCCGATCGGCACCGTTCGCGCGCCAAAGCGGCCGGCTTCCATCACCGGCGTGCGACCGGACATCATCAGCACGGGAACCTGATCGCACCATGCGTTGATGGCGCCGGTAATGCCGTTGGAGAGCCCCACGTTGGTGTGCAGCATGACGGACTGGATCCTGCCGGAAATCTGGTAAAAGCCGTGTGCCATACCGACGGCAACATGTTCGTGCGGCACCGTGATCGGCACCGGAAGGTCGAGCCCGTTCTGTTTTGCCTCGATCAGTCCCTCGATGATTGGTGGAAAATCTGTGCCGGAATTTGCGAAGACATAGTCGACACCGAGCGCCTTCAACTTGCCGAACACCGCTCCACCTGCGGTAATCGTGGTGCTGTCCATCCTGTCGGCCATGCCGTCCTCCCATGTTCCTTTTGGATGCAGAATGCAGAATTTTCGAGGCAATTCAGGCTCTTGCGGGAAAGGAGCCCCTCCGCGAACCGCCGCCTTCGCGTCTGCTTTGACGCGCACCCTAGACGATAAAAAACGGCTATGGGAACAAGGAATTTTCTTTCCAAAATTGGAAAGTATAATGGCTATTATCTCATTTTACATTACCAAACTAATTAGTGAAGATGATCGCGGAGCTACGTTCCCTGCTGGCCGCAAATCTGCAAGAGGTGCGCCTGAAAGGTCTTCCGACTTCGTTGAAGGGCGTTCCACGATCGCACACATTGAAGGTTGGCCAGCAAGTTACAGACCGGGAGTCGACAAGAGCTTCCGATGGGAGGAGACAACATGAGCATTCTCAAGAACGCGTTTCTGGCCGCTGCCATGATCGCCGCCGGCGCATCGTCCGCAAGCGCGGCCGATTACGAATTCAAGCTGCACCACTTCCTGGGCGAGAAAGCCCCTGCGCACACGCAGATGCTGGTGCCGTGGGCCAAGCAGGTGGAAGAAAATTCCGGTGGCAAGGTCCATATCGAAATCTATCCGGCCATGACGCTTGGCGGCCGTCCGCCCGAGCTGATCAACCAGGTGCGTGACGGCGTGGTCGATCTGGTCTGGACCGTGAACGGCTATACGCCTGGCCTCTTCCCGCGCACCGAGGTGTTCGAACTTCCGGGCATTCACACCAACGATCCGGCGGCCACAAACCAGGCGCTGATGGATCTGTACGAAACGGACCTGAAGGACGAGTACAAGGGCGTTGAAGTGATGTTCCTGCATGTGCACGCCGGCCAGGCCATTCACATGCGCGACACGGAAGTTCACTCCCCGGCAGACCTCGCCGGCAAGAAGATCCGCATCCCGACCCGAACAGGTGCCTGGGTGATCGAGGCGCTCGGCGCTTCGCCGGTCGCCATGCCGGTTCCGGAACTGCCGCCTGCGCTGCAGAAGGGTGTTATCGACGGCGCGTTCATTCCGTGGGAAATCATTCCGCCGCTGAAGATCCAGGAGCAGACCGAATACCAGATCGAAGGCGTCGACAAGGAGCGTTTCGGCACCACCACCTTCCAGGTTTCCATGAACCAGGAACGCTGGAATGGTCTGCCGGAAGACATTCAGAAGGCCTTTCGTGATGCTTCCGGTCCCGAGTGGATCGTGAAGGTTGGCGAAATCTGGGCTGCATCGGATGATTTCGGGATCGGTCTGGCCACCAAGGCGGGCAACACGCACATCACCTTGACCGAGGAAGAGACCGAAGCTTTCCGTCAGGCGCTGGCCCCCGTTGCCGACCGCTGGGTCGAGGAAGTCTCCGCAAAGGGTATCGACGGTGCCGCGCTGGTTGAAAAGGCCCGCGCAGCGGTGGCCAGCCACTCGGCCAACTGATGTCGAACACTCTCAAAGCCAGCAGCTCCGGGTTCACCGGGGCTGCCAGCCGCCTGATAACGCTCTGGGCCCTCCTTGGCGGCGGCGTGCTGTTACTGGTCGTCGCTGTCAACATGCTGTCGATCATCGGCTCGGTTTTCGGCACACCTTTTCCGGGCGATTTCGAGCTGACCGAAATGGGCGTGGCCATCGCGGTCTTCGCGTTCCTGCCCTATTGCCAGCTTGTCGGTGCAAACGTCTCGGCAGACATCTTCACCGCCGGCGCGTCCAGACGGGTGATTGCCTTCTTCACCCTGCTCGGGTCATTGGTTGCCCTTGTGTTCGCGCTGCTGCTGATCTGGCGCATGTATTACGGCATGCTGGACCAGAAGGACTACGACTACACAACCACCATCCTGCAGATCCCGCACTGGATGGCCTTCGTGCCGATCCTGATATCGCTTGCGCTGCTGGCACTGGCCGCGCTGGTCACGCTGCTGCAGGACATGACCGCGCTGTCGAGAGGACACCACTAGAATGACGGACGCACTTGTCCTCGGGCTTGGCGCTCTCGTGGTGCTGATCGCCCTGATCGCGATCCGCATGCCCATTGCCTATGCGATGATCCTTGTCGGCGGTGTCGGCACCATGATGCTGAACGGCCCCGCCCTCGTCCTCAGCCAGTTGAAGACCCTCGCCTACGGCCAGTTCTCCATCTACGACCTTTCCGTCGTGCCGATGTTCGTCCTGATGGGGGCGATCGCCTCGAAGACCGGCCTGAGCCAGGCTTTGTTCCGGGGGGCGAATGCCTGGCTCGGCTGGCTGCGCGGCGGCACGGCCATGGCGGCCATCGCCGGCTGCGCCGGGTTCGGTGCGGTCTGCGGCTCGTCGCTTGCAACCGCCTCCACCATGGGCAAGGTCGCCCTGCCGGAACTCAAGCGCTACAATTATTCCGGTGCGCTGGCGACGGGAACGCTCGCCGCGGGCGGCGTGCTCGGCATCCTGATCCCGCCCTCGGTGGTCCTGATCATCTATGCCATCATCGTGGAAGCAAACATCGTCACCATGTTCATGGCAGCATTTCTGCCAGGCCTGCTGGCAGTGGTTCTCTTCCTTCTGACCATCGCCCTCTATGTCACCATCAAGCCGGAAGCCGGGCCCAAGGGAGGTGTTGCCGACCGCAAGGAATTCCTGGAGGCGACTGCCGGCATGATCCCGGTGCTGATCATCTTCGGGCTGGTCATCGGCGGCATCTACTTCGGGTTCTTCAACCCGACACCGGCAGCTGCCGTCGGCGTTTTTCTGGTCCTGCTGTTCGGACTGTTGCAGCGCAAGCTGTCCGGCCACGACTTCATTCAGGCGCTCAAGGAAACCGCGTCCACTTCAGGCATGATCTATCTGATCATCCTTGGGGCGGAACTCCTCAAGATCTTCATGTCCCGCGTTGGCCTGCCTCAGGAAACCGCTTCCTGGATCGCCAACTCCGGGCTCGAACCGATGACGGTTCTGATCCTGCTGCTGATCGCGCTCATCCTGCTCGGCTGCCTGATGGACAGCCTGTCGATGATCCTGCTGGTGATCCCGTTCTTCTGGCCGGTTCTGGTCGAGATCAACGGCGGCATCTACCAGGGAGCGGAAGGGGCAGGCTTCGGCATGAGCACGGAAGACCTGAAGATCTGGTTCGGCGTACTCGCCCTGATCGTGGTCGAACTCGGCCTGATCACGCCACCGGTCGGCATGAATGTCTTCGTCATCTCCTCGCTCGACCGGGAAACGCCGATGATCGAGACCTTCAAGGGCGTTGCACCGTTCTTCTGTGCCGAGATCCTGCGCGTAATCCTGCTGGTCTGTTTTCCGATCATCACCTTGTGGCTGCCGCAGGTGCTGAGGTAGGCATCGAAGCCCCCTATAAATGAAAAGCACGCCCGGGTAACGGGCGTGCTTTTTTCGTTCAAGGCTGGGCTTTTTACTTGCCCTGTGCCGCCGCGCGGATCTGGCTGAGGCTTGCGGCCGGGGTAATGGCTTCCGGGTCCAGCTTCAGATGCAGGATTGCGGGTGTGCCGGCGGCACGGGCACGTTCGTATGCAGGACCGAAAGCGTCTGTCGTCTCGACCGTCTCACCGAAGGCACCATAGCTGCGGGCAAGCGCTGCGAAATCCGGATTGACCAGCTTGGTTGCCGACGGACGGCCAGGATAGGTGCGTTCCTGATGCATTCGGATGGTGCCGTACATGCCGTTGTCGATCACAAGCACGATGATGTTGGCGCCGTCCTGACAGGCGGTGCCAAACTCCTGCATGGTCATCTGCAAGCAGCCATCGCCTGCAAAACAGACGACTTCGCGTTCCGGAAAGGCAAGCTTGGCGGCAACGGCTGCCGGCAGGCCATACCCCATGGAACCGCTCGTCGGAGCTGCCTGGGTGGCATAGCGACGGAACCGGTGGAAGCGGTGCAGCCAGGTGGCGTAGTTGCCGGCCCCATTGGTGCAGACCGCATCTTCCGGCAGGTTGGCTTCCAGCCATTCCATGACGCCGGCCATCTGGAGGTTGCCGGGCACCTGTGGCCGGGCACCGGACCAGTCCAGATAATCCTGATGGGCCTTGGCCGCTTCGCCTGCGCCTTTCAGTTCGGACGGCGGCTGAAGGCCTTCGGCCGCCTTGCAGAAGGCAGTCGGGCTGGCATGAATTGCCTGCGCCGGCCGGTAGACCCGGCCGAGTTCCTCGGCATCCGGATGGACATGAACCAGTTGCTGCGTGGGAGAGGGAATGTCGAGCAGCGAATAGGACTGGCTCGGCATTTCCGACAAGCGGCCACCGACAAGCAGGATCAGATCGGAGGACTTGACCCGTGCCAACAGCTTCGGATTGATGCCGATGCCGACATCGCCGGCATAGTTCGGATGCAGGTTGTCGAACAGCATCTGGCGGCGGAACGAGCAGGCAACCGGCAGGTCGAAACGCTCGGCAAAGCGGGTGAAGCCGGCGACGGCCTCTTCCGACCAGCGGCTGCCGCCCAGAATGGCGATCGGCCGCTCGGCCGCCCAAAGGCGCTTCTGCAGGTCCGCCATCTGGGTGAGGCCCGGATGCGTTTCGACCTGGGTCCACGCAGGCGGCTGCGGGGCATCTGCCTTTTCGACCAGCATGTCTTCCGGAAGCGCCAGAACCACCGGTCCCGGACGGCCGGACGTGGCGACATGGTAGGCGCGCGAAATGAACTCCGGTACGCGATCCGCGTGATCGATCTCCGCAACCCATTTTGCGATGCCACCGAACATTTGGCGGTAGTCGATTTCCTGGAACGCTTCACGCTCGCGCATGCCGCGCTCGATCTGTCCGATGAACAGGATCATCGGCGTGGAATCCTGCGCCGCCACGTGGACACCGGCAGAAGCGTTGGTGGCCCCGGGACCGCGGGTCACCATGCAGATGCCCGGCTTGCCGGTGAGCTTGCCCCAGGCATCGGCCATCATTGCAGCCCCACCTTCCTGGCGGCAGACCGTGACCGGGATCGACGCATCGTAAAGCGCATCGAGCACGGCAAGGTAACTTTCGCCGGGCACACAGAACACGCGCTCTGCCCCGTGGCGCTCCAGCGCCTCCACCAACAATTCACCGCCGGTCTTCTGGTCCATGTTCCGGGTCCTTACGAGAAAGATGATCTGTTCATTCTATAGCGTATGAAAATCCCGCCTGTTAGAGGCGAAAATCAGATTAATTGGCAATGGGGTCATTCCGATTTAGAATAATATATCTCCGACAACGGACTTGCAGCCCATCCTTCGAAACGCGCCCAAGCGCGCTCCTCAGGATGAGGTTTAATGTGTTGTAAGGCCGCCTGATTGTGCCACACACAGTCCTCATCCTGAGGAAGCGCGAAGCGCTGTCTCGAAGGATGGGCCTCATGTCATGGCCAGCCTTGCCGGTAAGCATCGGCGCTGCAAACAAAAAGGGGCACCGGTTTCCCGGCACCCCTGCCCCCATTCGTTGTTATGTCTTGTTATGGGAAGCTGATCTCAGATCGACTGAACCGTCACCACCTGGAAGGTGTGCATCTCGCCATCCTCGTCCTTGATGGAGACGTATTCACCCGGGTTGAAGGCATGAGCGCCGAAACGGTAGCCCGCCTCGTCGTCGTCCTCGCCGTCGATATCGTAATGGAATGCCCAGGAGCCACCCGGACGGTGGATGAGGTGGCCGACTTCCTCTTCCTCGGCGCCCCAGAATCGCCGCACACGGCAATGGTCGCGCTGCTTCTTCCAAAGACCGGCGTCGATATGGCCGGTTTCGTCAAGCGGAGCGGTGAATTCATAACCGTGGTTCGCCGAACCTTGCGGGAAATCCTTGGTTCTGGCCAGGTTCAACCTGATCTTCTTCAAAGCCGGATAGTCGCTCATGGGGCCCTCCTTTACTGACAATCCGGTTTATTTGTGCCACATCCGGGGCACCTCACATTGAGAAGGATCAAACCGGGTCGTTTGCATGTGAGGCATGTATTGCCACGTGTCAGCAAAAGGGACGGAAGATGGATCAGGCCGAAACCCAGAACCAGGCGCTCGAGTTCCTCGGCAGCCTTCCGTCCGACGATCCGGCACGGCCCGAGGTGAAGCGGATCGACACCCATGCCAATATCGTCTTTCTGGTGGGCAGCAAGGCCTACAAGGTCAAACGGTCGGTCAAGTTTCCCTTTCTCGATTATTCGACGCTGCCCTTGCGCGAAGAAGCCTGCAAGGCGGAAATAACCTACAACCAGCCGAACGCACCTCAGATCTACCGGCAGGCCTTGCCTGTGACGCGGGAGGCAGATGGCACGCTGGATCTTGGCGGCACTGGAGAGCCCATCGAATGGGCAGTTGAAATGAACCGGTTCGAGCGACAGCACGAACTGGACTCCGTCGCTGGAACCAGCTCGCTTCCGGACAACCTGACGGACAGGCTGGCGGACATGATGGTGACTGCTCATGACGCCGCGCCACTACGGCAGGGCAACGGCTTCTACGCGGAGCTTGCAAGCTATGTGGAGCAGAACGACGCCGCCTTTCGCGAGCACCCCGATCTGTTCGAAGCCGAGGCGGTCCGGCATCTGACCGAGACTTCCCGCACTGTCTTGTCGGCTCTGCACGAGTTGATCCTGCGCCGGGGCGAACAGGGCCTTGTCCGTCGTTGCCACGGAGACGCCCACCTTCGCAACATCGTCATGGTTGATGACACCCCGGTCCTGTTCGATGCGGTTGAATTTTCAGATGCGATTGCTACCGGCGACGTTCTTTACGATCTCGCCTTCCTGCTGATGGACCTGTGGGACCGGGGTCAACAGCGTGCGGCCAACCGGGTGTTCAACCGCTACATGGACAAGAGCCGCCTGGACACGCATTCGGAGGGCCTGGCAGCCCTGCCCTTCTACCTGATGATGCGCGCGGCGATCCGCTCCAAGATCGCGGCCAGCTCCGCTCTCAACCAGTCGGACCCGAACCAAAAACAACGTGAGCGCGACCAGGCCCAGGCCTATTTCCGCCACGCAGTGAACTTTCTGGATCCCTCACGCCCACAACTGGTTGCCATCGGCGGCCTTTCCGGCACCGGCAAGACCACGCTTGCCTACGAAATTGCCCCCGGCATTGGCCGGGCACCCGGCGCGCGCGTGCTGCGCACGGACGTGATGCGAAAGCGCCTTCTGGGCATTGAAGAAACGGAAAAGGCGCCGGCGGAAGCCTATACGCTGGAGGCGTCCCAGAAGGTCTACCACGCGCTGGACGACACCATTCAGACCGTCCTCGCAGCGGGTCACTCCGCAATCTTCGATGCGGTTTTTGCCGCCGAGAGCGAACGGGACCGTATCGAGGCCATCGCGAATAATGTTGAATGCGGTTTCTGCGGCCTGTGGCTGACTGCGCCGGCAAACATCCTGAAAGCCCGGGTCTCCGCGCGCGGGGACGATGCCTCGGACGCAAACGCTGACGTTGTCGATACCCAGCTTGGCTACGACCTCGGCCAGATGAACTGGGTGGAAATCGACGCGGGCAGCAATGTCGACGAAACCGCCGGACAGGTGCGGAAAATCCTGAACCGCCAGTAGACTACAGGCCGGCAGCCCTGAGGGCTGCCGCGGCTCCGGCTGCACAGAAGACGGCGACATATTCCTTGCGCAGGGTCACCTGCGCCGCTGCAGCAACGACAAGGCACAGCGCCACGGCAAGCCCGCCCTTCAACACGATGGGAAGAATGGTGGAAACGATGATCGCGCCCGGCAAGGCCTCCAGACCGCGGCGCACCCGCGGCGTGATGGGCAGCCGGCCCATGACCCAGTATCCACCCGCCCTCAGGGCATAAGTGACCGCCGTCATGCCAAGCACGGCCAGGACAAAGATCGGGTCGGCGGTGAATGCTCCCTCAGTCATCGAGATAGGCCCCCGCGAAAGCACCGGCGATGGCACCGGTGAAAATGCTCCAGTAGCCACCGACCAGATACCAGGTCAGCGCGGCGATACCGCCGGCGAACAGCCAGCTGACTGTCTGGCGCTTGCCTTTCCAGAGCGGCACGAGCAGTGCAGCGAAGAAAGCCGGCAGAACCACATCGAGGCCATAGACCTTCGGGTCCGACACAAGACTGCCTGCGAAATAGCCCGGAACGACGGAAAGCGACCAGACCGACCAGGTGAAAAGACCGCTGCCGAGATAGATCCCCCAGTCGCGCGTGCCCTTGTCGTATTCCGACAAGGCCAGCAACCAGTTGAGGTCCGTCAGCAGAAACAGGGAAGGATAGGTCTGCCAGGCCGGCACCTGGCCGAGCCAGGGCCGCAGGCTCGCGCCGATCAGCAGCATGCGCATGTTGACGGCAGCGGTAACCCCGATCATCGCCACGACGAGAGCATAATTGAGCGGATCGCTGTAGACTTCCATCGCGACAAACTGGCTGGCGCCGGCGAAGACCAGCGAGTTGATCATGATCGTTTCGAGGAAGGTCAGCCCCTTTTGCGCGGCGACCGTTCCGAAGACCAGTCCAAGCGCAATGATGCCCGGGGAAACCGGAATGCACATCGTGGCGCCCCGCACGCAGCCTTGCAGGCTGAGGGTCACATTTTTGTTCAACATGTCTGTCCAAGAGTGTCAGGCGGCGGGCAGCCCCCGCAAAGAAAGGTCAGTATTGCTGATAAATCGCCTCAGAACCAATGAAACCTTTTGATTTACCCATCAGCGATCCTGTAGCCGGGACCAGGCCACGGGTCAGAACACGACGCCGTAGATCATGCGCAGGCCGGTAAAACCGAGGAACAGCGCGAACACGAGCTTGAGCTTCGACGGATCGATGGCATGGGCGATCTTCGCGCCCCAGGGTGCAGCAAGGGTGCTGGCCGGAATGATCAGGAAGAAGCCGATCAGGTTGACATATCCGAGCGAGAACGGCGGGCGCCCCTCCTCGCCCCAGCCGAAGAAGATCGACAGCAGGGTGCCCGGAACGGCAATGATGAGGCCGATGGCCGCCGCGGTGCCAACCGCCTTGCGGATCGGATAATTGAAAAGGGTCAATGTCGGAACGCCGAGCGTTCCACCACCAATGCCCATCATCACCGAGATCCCGCCAATCAGGAAACCCAGTGTTTCCTTGATCGGAGACCCGGGAAGCTTGTCGGCCAGATGGGAGCCATCCTTGCGGAACATCATGTTGGCCGACACGGCCAGAGCGACAATCCCGAAGACCAGCGTCAGTGCGCCACCCGAAATGTTCCCCGCGAGCGTTCCCCCGGCGATGACGCCAAGAGCGATCGCCCACCACCAGCGTTTCAGGAGATCCATGTCGACGCTGCCACGATTGTAGTGGGCGCGCGCCGACGACGTGCCGGTCGCCAGAATGGTTGCGAGCGACGTTCCCACGGCCACATGCATGAGTACCGACGGGTCGATCTTCAGGGCCGTAAACATGTAATAGAGCACCGGCACGATGACGATGCCGCCACCGACACCGAGCAGGCCTGCAATGATCCCGGCCACAAGCCCGGTTGCCAGCAGCGCAACAGCCAGAAGGCCAAGGGAGAAAAGGCTGAGATCTTCCACGCGATTATCCTCGTTGCCGGTGCCGAGCTGATGCCGGCCACCAAAGTCTTCATCCAGCGCTTAGACCAGCTGCGCGAATTTTTCCAGCCACATGCGCGGACTATCTGTTTTGCGACGCTTGCAACCTCTTGCGACACGGGTGAATTGCAGCCAGTCTCTGCCGGGTGTCATTCAGGCAGGGAGGAAGCATGAACGGTCACTGGCTTGCGCTCTATACATTCGGCCAATTCCGTACGCGGGCCGACCACCCGGTTGTGGAACCCTTTCACCAGGCCGAGCCGCTTGTGTGGGCCGCGATAGAACGAGCCGAGGGTTTCGTCGCCCGCTCCGGCTATGAAGACGAACCGGGACCGGACAGCTGGGGCGAGCAGGTTTTTCCCAGGTACTGGCAGGACAATGGCGACGGCTGGGCACCCTCCACCATCTCGCTTTGGCAAGACCTGGAATCAGCGCTTGCCGCCGTCTACCGAGGGCCGCACGCCGAGATCCTGAAAAAGGGCCCGGACTTCATGCGCGAAGACCACGCCTACCCCGCCTATGCTCTGTGGTGGGTGCCGGAAGGCCACCAACCGGACTGGGTGGAGGCGATCGACCGTTTCGAACGCCTGGGCGACGCGGGCCCCACGCCCGCGGCCTTCACATTCAAGTCCGCTTTCGATCCTTCCGGAAAGCCCACAACAGTGAACGGCGGCGTATCGAAACAGATCGCGGAACGAAACCGGACCCGGACCGAAGCTCCCAAGGCTGTTCAATAGGGAATTGTTCAAAAATCGATGACTAATTGTCCAGATTTGGCAGAATTGTAAAACAATCCCCCAATGGCAATCTTAGGCCCAACAGCGCACGGACATTCCCGTGCCAGAGATTGGGAAAGGATTGAACCTTGAACCAGATACTCCGTCCTTCGGATGCTCGCGGCGATGCCGATTTCGGCTGGTTGAAGAGCAAGCACACGTTCTCCTTCGGGTCCTATTTTGACCCGAACCACATCGGTTTCGGTGCCCTGCGGGTGATTAACGAGGACCGTGTTGCCCCCAGTGCCGGCTTCCCGACCCACCCGCATCAGAACATGGAGATCATCTCCTATGTCGTTTCCGGTGGTCTGGAACACAAGGATTCGCTCGGTACGGGCTCAGTCATCCGGCCGGGAGAACTGCAGCGCATGAGCGCCGGCACCGGTGTCCGTCACAGTGAGTACAATCACTCGGACACGGATCCGGTCCACTTCCTGCAGATCTGGATCGTTCCTGAAGCTGACGGGATCTCGCCAAGCTACGAGCAGAAGGCCTTTCCGGAAGACGGCCGCCGCGATGCGCTGCGCCTGATCGGATCGCGCGACGGGCGGGACGGATCCGTTACCATTCACCAGGATGTCGATCTCTACGCGTCGCTTCTGTCCGCGGATCGCGGCCTGGCCTTCGACATCCGTCCCGGCCGGAAGGTCTGGCTGCAACTGGTGAAAGGCAAGATCAGCGTCAACGACCAGCCGCTTTCCGCAGGCGACGGTCTCGGTCTGCTTCAGACAGGCGCAATCTCGCTGACAGCCAGAGAGAATGCCGAATTCCTGCTGTTCGACCTGGCAGCCTGATACGAATTGGGGCGGGATTGTTCCCGCCCCATCCCCATGTACTTCCCTGGAAACGAACAACCCGATTGAACACAGGATCAGAGCAATTGCTTTCATCCACTTCAGGAGACCGACAATGGTAGAGACAACTTCCCCCGACATCACCCTGGAACAGGATGGCAGCAAAGGCCGCTATGTGGCGAAGGTGGGCGGGATCACCGAGCCGGCCGAACTGACCTTCTCCATTGTCAACGAACACCTGATCATTGCCGATCACACCGGTGTGCCGGACAGCATGCGTGGCATGGGGGTTGGCAAGGCACTGGTGGAAAGGCTTGTTGATGACGCCCGTCGCAAGCAGGTGAAGATCGTGCCGCTGTGTCCTTATGTGAATGCGCAGCGGCGCAAGCACCCTGAATGGGCGGATGTGTTTCAGGCCTAAGCGAAAAGAAACATGCTCAGCTCGAAGGCTCGCCGTCCTCTAGCGCCGTCTCGCACCCCCGCAAGGTGTAGAGCGCACCGGTCAGCATGTCGCCGGCCTGTTCGAAAGCGGTGTCGGTGATTTCCGGACCAGCTGCGCTCAGACCAACGGCCGCCAGCCTGATGTCGGCAAGGTTCCGATTGAGCTCCTTCAGTTGCTGCGCCACTTCCCAATGATCCCTGAGGTCGGGATCAGAGAGTTGCGCAGCAAGCGTGGTGATCTTGCCGTCGAGCGCTTCGATCCGGGACTTGAATTCGCCCGGAGAGACCTGCAACCGGGCGAGCGCGGCTTCTGTCACATTGCCGGCGATACGTTCGCCCGCTGTATCGACCCTGTTCAACACAAGGAGCGACAGCACGCAGGCTGCAATGACAAGCAGCGCCGTCGCATTCACGAGCGCCAGAAGCAGCTGACCGGGCAAACGGACCAGACGGCGGCCAAGGCCGGGGGCATCGTGATAGGACATTGCATGCTCCTTAGAGATCAGGTGCTTTCATTCAGACAGAGTCCCGCATGACACACAACGGCCTCCCGGCCCGTGAACCGTCAGAAAGGCCTGATTTCTTGGGAGAACCGGCCGTCCCTCCGTTCACCGTATCAGAGCCCCTGGTATCTTCTGCCTGCAGCTCAGCCTACACTTTATCCGAGAAACGACACTCACCTTTAACGGAAAAAGGGTTACTCCGTTCTCATTCAAAACAGCGATAGGGCACGGATGAACTACGGCCGCCTGATCACAGCAATATTGTTCCTCTGGATGATGTCCGCCCTCTTCAAGTACGGCAACCAGAACTACGAGGCGCTCAAGGCGGACTTTGGCCTGCTGGCTCCATTGATGTGTTTCATCGCAGGCGTCCTTCTCGGCTGCAGCGCCATTATCCTGCTCATCAAGTCTTTCAGGAAGACATGATCGCGCTTCGGCAGCTATCAACCTGCTGCCGGGTACCATCAAACTTCAAGACGGCTCGCCAAGCACAGAGCAGGTGTCTATTTCGCGTCGTGAAAGATGATCCCTGCGGTGTGTCTCGTGCCGGAGCGCACACGGCTCACGCCGTGGCGCAGGTTCACGCGGTAACTACCTTTCGTTCCCTGGACCGGCCGGTTGTGAACGGCAAAGGCCACGGCATCCCCTTGGCGCAGGCTGACAACCTCAACGCGGCTCTGCATGCGCGGGCGTTGTTCGGTCATGCAGAACTCGCCCCCCGAGAAATCCTTGTCCGGTTCCGATAGCAAAATCGCGACCTGAATCGGAAACACCAGATCGCCGTAAAGATCCTGGTGAAGGCAGTTGAAGTCGCCGGTGCCATACTGCAGCAACAGAGGGGTCGGCCGGACCTGACCCGCCTTGTGGCATTGCTCCAGATACGCGTCATGGGTAGCCGGAAATCGTTGATCGAAGCCCATGGTCTCGTTCCACCTGTTGGCAAGACCGGCGAAGCGGGGATAAAGGGCGGTCCGCAATCCACCCAGAATATCCGGCAGCGGATATTTGAAATAGCGGTATTCCCCCTTGCCGAAGCCGTGCCGCGCCATGACGACGTGGCTTCGGAAATGTTCTTCCTCGGTATAAAGCGACGAAAGGGCACGACATTCCCCGGGCGACAAGAGCTGAGGCAGCGTGGCACAGCCGAAACCGTTCAACTCTTCGTGGATCGCGGCCCAGTCATAACCGGCGACCCGAGCCCCTACGGAGGTCGCCAAAGCATTCGAACGATCCTCGTCGGCGGTAAGCTTTCTCATGCCCGTTTCTCCCTCTCGATGAGATCGCGCTTGCGCTCCACCCCCCATGCGTAGCCGGAAAGTGTACCGCTGGTTCGAACCACACGGTGGCAGGGGATTGCCACTGCGAGCTTGTTGGCAGCACAAGCCCGGGCAACTGCCCGTGATGCCTTGGGTGCCTTGATACGCCGGGCAATCTCGGCATAGGAGACCGTTTCTCCGGCAGGGATTTCCTGAAGAGCTTGCCATACCCTTTGTTGGAAGACGGTTCCGCGGACATCCAGAGGCAGGTCCAGACCGATCTTTGGACATTCGACGAAGCCCACCACCCGGGCCACCAGACCTTCATAGTCGCGATCCGCCCCAAGCAGTGTTGCCTTGGGAAACCGGTCCTGCAGATCCCGGACCAGATCCCCCGGGTCACTTCCGAGAAGAATCGACACAACGCCTTTCTTGCTGGACGCGACCAGAATGGCACCAAGCGTCGTCTGGCCAACCGCGAACCTGATCTCCTCGTCGGCTCCGCCGGCACGGTATTGGGTGGGTGTCATACCCAGCATCCCGGTGGATTTTTCATAGAACCGTCCGCTGGAATTGAAGCCTGCGTCATAGATTGCCTCGGTCACCGTAATGCCGGAACCAAGTCCATCACGGACCTTGTTGGCCCGATGCGCTGACGCATAGTCTTTTGGCGTTAGCCCGGTTGCCGCCTTGAACACCCGGTGAAAGTAGCTGGGGCTACGGCCGACGGAACGAGCAAGATCATCCAGTGACGGCTCTTCTTCGCTGCCTTCAATGATGCGGCAGGCTTTTGCGACAATAGCTGCATTCTCGGCACCGGCAGGCAAGCCCTCCGGCTTGCAGCGCTTGCACGCCCTGAAACCGGTCGCCCGGGCGCTTTCGAGCGTGGTGTGAAGCTGTACGTTTTTCGGATTGGCCAGGCGCGAAGGGCACGACGGACGACAATAGACACCGGTCGTCGTCACCGAATACCAGAACTGGCCGTCTGCGGTCTTGTCACGGGCTGCTATGCGCGCCCACCGAGGGTCCTCTGCCAGGGGCAGCTTGGTCTGATTGTCGTTCAAGGCTTCCATTGGTGCGTCTTCCCGAAATTGTTGTCGTCAACTTCGCCAATCCTGTCACCGGCTTCACGAGCGTGCACTCCGGTCCTTACCTTCAAATCGGGCTCTTCAGCGACCCGTTTTCCGAGCCGCGGGCATATTTGAATTTCCGGGCAAGGGACGGAGCGAAGGCTCCGTTCAAGCCTGTTGAACGTGTACCGTTGCCTAAACCAGGCGGTCCGGGATTTGCCACAAGGCGGCGGTCCGCCTTGTGGCAAAGCGTCCGGTCAGGTCAGCCGAATGGACATGCCGCCATCGACAATCGTCGGGCTGCCCGTCATGAAACTTGCGCGGTCGGACAGCAGGAAAAGCGCTGCCTGTGCGATCTCCCTTGCGTCGGCCATGCGTTTCATGGGGTGCAAACCTGCAATGAACGCCAAGACGTCCGGATTCCCTTCGCCACCGGCCGGTGTAATTGTGCCACCCGGCATCAGGGCATGAGCCCGAATACCCTCCGCGGCGTGGTCGGAGGCAAGTGATTGCACCAAGCCGTTGAGACCGGCCTTGGAAGCCGCGTAAGCGCCCATGCCGGGCATGCCCGCGTTGCTGAAACCAACAAATGACGATGTGAAGACGATCGAGCCACCGCCGGTTTTCTTCATGACCGGTATCTGCGCTTTTGCAGCCAGAAACGCCGCTGTCAGGTTGACAGTCAGGACCTCGTTCCAGTTGCCGATACCCATGTCCGGGACCGGCTCCATGGCACCGACAATGCCTGCATTGTTGAAGGCGCCGTCCAGTCGCCCGAACTCCTTCAAGGCAAGATCGACCAGTGCCGCGGCATAGCCTTCGTCCTTGACGTCGCCCTCCAGGAAAACGGCCGTGCCGCCGGCTTCACGGATTTTGGAAGCCACAGCCTCAAGTTCCGCGGAACGCCTGGCACCGAGGATGACATTTGCTCCTTCGGCCGCAAAAAGGGTCGCTGCAGCAGCCCCGATCCCGCTGCTTGCCCCGGTGATGATGATCGACTTGTTTTCGAGTTCCATGACGTTTTCTCCTGTCTGTCATTGGACCCGGCATAAGCCAGCGTCCGAGCGACAGGTGTCATGATCGGGCCGAGCCGAACTATCCGTTTCTTGTTGTCAAATCCATAAAAAGGGCTTGAGCACGTCGATCAGGTCAGGGGTATACCAGCACACAGGCAGCCTATTTAAAACATGTTGGGCACGCTCAATGAGGCCAACGACGCCTGTCGATAAATGTGCGAGTGGACTTTAGGAGCGGCAACAGCCTGCTTCAAAGGTGACCTGATATCTACTTGCCGTATCCAGCCGCACTTGGGGCTTCTCCGTATGACGAACCTGTCCCGCAACATATTTTCATCACATAGGTATTGCCCATAGTCACAAAACTATCGCTCGGGATGGCGCCCTCTTTTTTCAACCCCTTGGTGAAATAGAGGGCTTGCTCTTTATCCAACGGCTTAGCGATCGTCACCGCATACCATCCGTTGGTCGCAAGGTAGACCGCCAAAGGGAGATCTCTGGCCATTGCGTAGCTAACCGCTTCGTCGATGTTGTCGAAACTCTTGACTTGAATGAGCCTAAGTTCGCCAGGCGTGGCATCGAATTGATCAACTCGTATCCACGTATGGTGCATATACCCAGTTACGCCCGCAACAGTCACACGATACCAGCGGTCTTCCTCACCTGTGATTTGCACAGAAACGCCATTTGTGAAGCGACGTAAGCTATGAGCTTTCCCGTTAGGTGACGCCTTCATTAAAACTGAACCCTTAGGGTGTCGGACACGTCCAGAACGAGCAACGGGAATGGTAGCTCTGCTCGGCTCAATTTGCTTCGGACTTGTCGAAACGGAAGGTCGTGATGCTACATACGGCTTTGCTTCGCTTGAAGGCTTGGAGATTGCCGCCGTGTCAGTGGCACCCTCAGACAAAGTAACTCCAAAATTAGCCATCTCCTGCCCAGAGAGATATCGAATGTCATTCGCTTCTGTCTTGAATGCGAGTTGCAAGAGTGCAGGGTTCACTCCCATCTCTACCATGTACCCAATGATGTCCGCAGTGACGTCCTGAACAGCAGAAACAGCCTCCTCCTTGTTGAAAGGAGTTGTTGGCGAGAACGAAGACTTGTGCACCCCGATGGAACCCGGTTCAGCATATCGAGATCGGCCTCCCATGAATGCCAGGGCGCAGGCAGAAGCGCATTCAAGCTGGCGGAGTTGTATCGTGGCCAAACCGTTTGATCTGATGATCCGACCAAGTTCCATCGCCTTGAAAATGTTCCCGCCGTCGCTGTCAAAGCCGATCACATTGGGATTGAAAGAACGAATGACTTTCTCGAATTCGGACAGGTCATCACTGGGTGTGAAGGTACCCTCGATAACAACAAACCTCAGACCATCGTCCCCCTCTCCCGAATTGTAGCTAAGTTCGGCTTTTCCCACAGAAGGAAGGATGGTGACCAAAAAGATCATGAGGATTCGGATGATCATGGGTAATCACACACTCAGGTACAATTCATTGACACCGCAATTCAGTGTATTCGAGCGACTTAAGGTATTGCAACCAGACTTCACGCCATATGGTTGATCTGCTCAGCCCAAATTTCTGTATTTTGAGGTAAGTCTGTTTCCCAGTTAAGATTACAGGCTATGAAACGATCTAGATTATGCGAAGAAAGATCAGCCAAGCATTGCGGCTTCGTCGGTCTTTGATTGCCTGTAGGTGCGCAACCTGCAGTGCAGTCGCAGCATTATTGGAACCCTTTACTGCAGCGCTCAAGCCGAAGCAATTGCAGCAAGATTGACTTGCGTTCCAAAAAAATTCTGAAAGTTCATGAAGAGGGGAAATGGTACAGACGAGTGGATTCGAACCACCGACCTTCGGAGCCACAATCCGACGCTCTAACCAACTGAGCTACGTCTGCTTAAAGGCGTGAGGTGACGCGGACCATACTGACCCGTGCCGCCATTTGCAAGGGCGTCTTCTAAACTCGTTTTTTCCAACCCGCAAGCGGGAATTTGCGGAAATTTTCGAGCTGTTGAAAAGCAAATGCCCGGAGCGTTGCCCCGGGCATAACAACCGTTTGCCGATGTCATCGGCATGGCCCTGCCGAACCGCAATCAGGTGACTGCGGACGGCAGGATGCCGGATTAGTTGACCTTGATGTCCTTGAAGGACTTCTCGAACGCTTCCTTGACCGGTGCGGAAACGTCGGTACCGAGCTTGGTAGCCAGTTCGTGCATTTCCTTGGACTGGGCGCTCAGAGCGTCAAACTGCTGGCGAGCAAACGTGGACTGCAGCTCGATAGCTTCAGCCAGGCTCTTCGCAGACATGATGTCCTTCACGAAAGTGAAAGTTGCGTCGGCGTTGGCTTTGGCAGCATCAACGGCCTTGTGGTTGAATTCGACAACGCCCTGGCGGGAAGTCTCGAAAGTGTCTTCCATCAGGTCGGTTGCGTCTTCAGCAGCGTTTTTCACTTTTGCATAGGCTTCGCGAGCGTTCTCGATGCCTTTTTCGGTTGCTTCACGGAACATGGCCGGAACTTCCATTTTCGGCATAGCAAAAGCCTCGAAGTCAGGGAAAGCTACACCAGCAGCAGCGGTTTTGGCTTTGGTGGTGCGAGCTTTCGGCGCCGGCTTTGCCGGAGCAGTGGTTGTGGTGTCAGTCATGATCTCATCTCCTTGAGTCCGGATGCGATCATTGGTGCAAGTTCATTCCGCCGATACGTGTGCCGGCGGACCCTGTCGTCATCCGCAAACACTACATAGTGCATGCCGTGCTGCATTGCAACATTTTTTTGCACTGCACAACAAACTTGCCGTCGGGGATTTCTGGTGTTTCGTCGGTTCCGTTCTGCAAAAAGCGGAGCGGACTGCAGCCCTTTGTCGGTAAGCCATTGGCTGGACAAGGGAAGACGAAAACAGGCAATCAGGACCGGAAAAACACTACAACCAAAGCAGGAAATATTCAATGAAACACTTGTGACACCTTGCGCGGGGCTCTGGTGCCCTGCGCAAGGAAAAATGCCGGCCGGATTATTTTTTCTGGGTGGCCTTGGCCGCGTCCTGAACGGCCTTCGTCGCCGAGTTGGAAAACTCGCGCGCCTGTTCGCCGAGGGACTCCATCTGCCGGCGCAGATAGTCCTGCTGCAGCTTCATCATGTCCTCGACATTTTGCGCCTTGACCAGTTCCTGCGCAAACTTGAAAGCCGCATCGACATGCTCTTCGGCATAGTTCAGCGCCTTCTTGTTCACATCCGCAGCACCGGCCTGAACCGCATTCGCGCTGTCTTCCGCATTGCTGACAGCCTTGTGGGTCGCGCCCATGAAGTCGTCAAAGGCCTTGCGGGCCTGGTCGACGCTCTTTTCCGCGAAATCGCGCATCTGGTCGGGAATTTCAAAACCGGTCTTGTCTGTGCTCATGTCGGCGCTCCTCAGGTCGACGAAAGATGTCAGGCGGGTATCCTGAAATCCTTCCATGCCAAAAATTCGTAACACGACGATGGCATTCCGGCAAACTTGTCCGGTCGGATTAACCACGCCTTCATGTAACCCCTTTAGCAACCTTGCTTTACGTGGACTGTGTTGGAGATTGCTTGTATTAACGGAGTGTTTACCACTTTGGGCAAATCCGGCCGCCACGCACCCGTCAACCGGTGTTGCAGACCAGTTTGGAGCAGAGCCATGGACGAACAAACCCTATCATTCCTGGAACTGACTGCCATGGATGATCTGGTTCAGCTTGTCGCCGACAAAAGGGCAGCCTGGCTCTGGTCGGCCGACGGGGCGCGTATTCTATGGGCGAATGCTGCCGGTGCTTCCTTTTTCTCCGCACAGTCCGTAGCCGACCTGGCCAACCTGACGTCGCTCGAGCGCTCACCCGCCCGTCCGCATATCGCCCGCATTGCCGAATCCGGCCCTACAGACAAGTTCAGCATCGACCGGCTGCGGTTTTACCGGGGTCTCAGGGTCATGCTGCTGACCTGTCAGTGCATGCGTATCGAACTGGAAAACGGTGAAGCCGCTGCCCTGATTGTGTGCGGTGACAAGGGTCTGTCCATGACGAAGGACCCGGTGCCGGCTTTTGCACAGATGTTGCGTGCCGATGATGCCACCGTGTTCGTGACGGATGCCGGTTCGGTGGAAGGCTGTTTTGGCGAACTGAAGGGAACACCGGAAGACCTCGACCTGCCGGACGGACAGACGGCGCTTTTCGGTCCTCTGGAACTCGATGGTGACTTTCATGAGGGCGTTGTTCTGAAGGTGACGGACCGCCAGAAGCTGGTGGTCCTGGAAAACCTGCCTCTGGCGGATCCCGGCACTGAAGCCAGGGAAGACAGCCCTGAAAATGCGCAAGAAGCGGACGCCTCAGCAATTGAAGCCGGGCTGCTGGCCGCAGGAGTTGCCGCCGGAGCTGCAGTTGCCGCTGACACTTCGTCCGCGGACGAGGAAACAGTTTCCCAGACCGGTGAGGACGACGCCGGTTGGGTACGGGCCGACGAAGACGAGTTTGAAACCGCTGACGATATGGCCGCAACGCAGGCCGCTCCTGCCCCACCCGTTGAAGAACCTGTTGAGGAAGACCTCGACGACCTGGCTGCCAGTGAGCAATCCATTGCGGCTGGTGTTGTCACCTCAGACGACATCTCCCCGATGGATGCCGGAGAGGCGGACCTTGAAGCCGCGTTGTCCGACCTGGAAGAGATTGAAGACGACGACGGCGAGACGGCAGAAGACGTCTCGGCCGATGCTGAAGAGGACGACGGCCTCGAAGAACTCGACCTCGAGGAAAATGTCCTTGAGGAGACGACCGCCAAAGTCGTGGCCGAAGACACCTCTGATGACGCTGCAACGGAAGGTGGGGACGGCTTTGTCTTTCAGCCACGGCGCAGACCTGTGCGCTTTGCCTGGAAGATGGACATCGACCAGCGCTTCACCTTTCTGTCCGACGAGTTTGCCGAAGTTCTTGGCCCTTCCTCAACCGACATTATCGGTCTGACCTGGAAGGAAGTGTCCGACGCTTTCGATCTCGATCCCCGTGGCCATATTGCGCGGGCACTTGACCGACGCGACACCTGGAGCGGAAAGACAATCGACTGGCCGGTCTCCGGCGCGGACCTGCGCGTACCTGTCGATATGGCCGCCCTGCCCGCCTTTGACCGGAACCGGAAATTCGAAGGCTATCGCGGCTTCGGAGTTTGCCGGACCGCAGATGCCGTGCCGGAGCATGGCAGCCAGCCCTCCGGCCCGACGCTGGCCGTTGTCGGGGCATCCGACACTGACATTGACACTGACAGGGACGAAACCGGACGCGACACACTTGCGGAAGACGAAGCCAGCCACGCCGCAGAAACGCTGCTGGAAGGCGCGCGCGGTACCGAAGCTGCCGATGTGCCCGTGACGCCAGAGGTGGAAGACGTCATTGCCACCGCGGGCGATGACAACGGACATGAAAACGTCAGCTCTGAAACAGGTGATGAAACGACAGATACATCGACTGTTGAGGCTGGTACCGATGAAGCTGGTTCACCAGACGCAGCAGAGCAGCAGGCAACCGCGGAGGCAGCAGCCAAGCTTGCGGAATTGAAGCCGGCAAAACCGGATTCTTTCGCGGGCAAGACCTTTCTTGGCGCAAGTGCGGCTGCTCTCGTCGGGTCCCTGGCAAAGTTCACCGGCAAGGCCCCGCAGCGCCCGGCAGACCCGCCGGCAAAGGCAGACGCGCCCGCCAAGGCGGATACCCGACACCTTGAAGCAGACACGTCTCCAGAGGACGTTGCCCCGGATGCCGACAAGGATTTCGACGATCTGCCCGGCGCAGCTCTCGACAGCAAGTTCAAGGCTCTGGAATCCGGTCTGCAAGATGCGCCGGAAGACGATGCTCTTCCCGAGGAAAGCGACGTTCCGGAGACCGCCGAAGACCAGCCCGTCTCCGGCAGTGATGAAACCGCTCCTGAAGACGGCGCAAGCACTGAGGACACCGGAACTGCAACCGACGAAACGGGCGATGCGCCGGGAACAGTCGTCGATGACGCTGATGCAGTAGCTGATGACGAAGACCCTGAAGACGAGGTCAGCGACACAGCAAGCGAAGACACCGCCATCGATGATGACGACACTGAACTGGCAGAAGAAAACGAAGCGGACGCCGACAGTGAGAACTATGCTGCGAGCGACGAGCTGACCGGCGAAGAGACAGGGGACACCAACACAGCCGTTGCAGTGCCCACTCCAGCGAGTGCCGAACCAACCGGTATCTCCGGGCCAGCGGCGCTGAAACCGGCTGAAATCGAAAGCGCGGTCAAGTCGCTCGCCAAGGCTTACAAAGAGGCGGAAAAGAAGTCTCGCGACCTCTTTGAGGAAGAAGAAGACCCCACGGCCCCGGAAGACGACGACTTGTCGTCCACAGCCGTCGCAACTGCCGAAAGTGACGAGGACCAGCAAACGGGAACCTATGAGGCTTCGGCTGGCGACGAAGATCTGTTCGAGCCCGAGCCTGCCTTTGAAGACACCCATTTCGATCTTGTTGAGGAGGAAGACCGCGAGATCGAAGCCGTGGCTGCGTCATTGGAAACGGACGATGCGGCTGAAGAGCGCGAGTTCTTCGAAGAAACCGCTGCCTTCGAGAGCGAGGACAAGGCTGCCGAAACCGCCGACGCCGATGAGCCGGCCGAACCGAAACCGACAGGCCAGGTCATCCCGCTCGCAACGGTGAAACCGCGCGTTGTTCCGGTGGATACCTCCGGTCTTTCCCGGCCCGAACGTCAGGCCTTTCGCAAGATCGCCGAAGCCCTTGGAGCACGGCTGGAGGGCGACCTTGAAGATTTCGATGCGCCCGATCCGGTGGAACCGGTCGAAGAGCTGCCACCCGAAGTTCCGGAAGCCGGCCCTATCGACCCGAGCCTCCTGGACCGCCTGCCCATCGGCATCGCCATTGCCCATGACCGGGAAGTTCTCTACGCCAACAAGGCGCTGCTGAGCATGCTTGGCTACAAGTCGATCACCGCGCTCTCCGAGGCCGGCGGGTTGGAAGCCCTTTTCATCGACGATGCGGAAGAGCTGCCGGACGCCGAAGGCATGGATGGTGAAGTCGACGAGACCATGAAGATGCGCCTGTCGGATGGCGGTGTCCTCAACGTCGACGCTCATATGCATTCCGTTCCGTGGAACGGCACGCGCGGTCTGATGATTTCCATCACCGAACGCAAGGCCAAGCCGACACCTGCGACCGCTGCTCCGTCTTCGCCGAACTTCTTTGCGGAAGTCCGCTCGGAACTTGATAGCGCGCGAAACCAGATCGCCGAGATGGACACCATTCTGGAAACGGCGACCGACGGCGTTCTCGTGCTTGATCAGAACGGCACGATCTTGAAAGTGAACGGCTCCGCGGAGGCGCTTTTCAGCGCCAACCGGTCCGACATGATCGGAGCGCCCTTCACGGATTTCCTGGCGCCCGAAAGCCACCGGGCGGCGGCCGACTACCTGGACGGATTGTCGCGCAACGGCGTTGCCTCGATCCTGAACGATGGCCGCGAAGTGCTCGGCAAGGTTCCGACCGGCGGGCTCATCCCGCTGTTCATGACCATCGGCCGGATCAGCGGCAACAAGGACGACGTCAAATACTGTGCGGTGCTGCGCGACATCACCCAATGGAAGACGGCAGAAGAAGAGCTGACCCAGGCCAAGCGCCAGGCTGAAAACGCCAGCTCTCAGAAGTCCGATTTCCTGGCGAAGATCAGTCACGAAATCCGCACCCCGCTGAACGCGATCATCGGCTTTTCGGAAGTCATGATGGAAGAGCGCTTCGGCCCGATCGGCAATGACCGCTACAAGGACTATCTCAAGGATATCCGCACATCCGGCTCGCACATCATGAGCCTGATCAACGATCTCCTGGACCTGTCCAAGATCGAGGCGGGCAAGCTGGATCTGAAGTTCTCCGCCGTCTCGACCAACGACGTCATCAACGAATGCGTTGCCCTGATGCAGCCGCAGGCCAACCGGGAGCGTGTCATCATCCGTGCCAGCCTGCCGGAATCCGTGCCCGATGTCGTGGCTGACCCGCGGTCACTGCGCCAGATCGTGCTGAACCTTCTGTCCAACGCGATCAAATACAACAAGTCCGGTGGGCAGGTGATCCTGTCGACGGCGCTGGAAAGCAACGGCGAAGTCGCGCTGCGAGTTCGCGATACCGGCACCGGCATGACAGCCAAGCAGCTGGCTGCGGCGCTTGAGCCGTTCCGGCAACTGCATACCTCCAGCCGCGGCGGTGGAACCGGGCTTGGCCTGCCGCTGACCAAGGCACTGGTGGAAGCCAACCGGGCCAGCTTCCATATCGATTCCACGCCGGATCAGGGCACCCTGGTGGAAATCATCTTCCCGACACAGCGGGTGCTTTCGGAGTAATGCCGGGCTCCCGACAGGAGAGCGCCTTGGTTGAAGTCGACAGCAATATCTGGATCCTTGAAGGGGACACTGTCTCCTTTTACGGATTTTGTTACCCGACCCGCTGTGTGATCATTCGCCTGCCGTCCGGCAAGCTGTGGGTCTGGTCACCCATCGCCTTGACGCCGGCGGTTCGGCAGCAGATCGATGCCCTTGGAACCCCGACACATCTCGTCAGTCCCAACAAGATCCACCATCTCTTTCTGCAGGACTGGAAGGCGGCCTGGCCGGAGGCCAGGCTCTGGGGACCACAGAGCACCATTGCCAAGCGTACGGATCTCGCCTTCGAACCGGCGCTGGACGAAGCGGTGCCAGATGCATTCGAAGGCGTCATCGACATGGTGCGCTTTTCCGGTTCTCCGGTGATGGACGAGTTGGTGTTTCTGCACCGGCCCTCGGCAACCGTTATCCTGGCCGATCTCAGCGAGCATTTCTCGCAAGGTTTTTTGCACCGGCACTGGAAACCCTGGCAGCGCTGGATTGCCGGTCTATGGGGCATTGTCGAAGGCAAGGGCTATGCGCCCCTGGAATGGCGGCTGAGTTTTTTCGACCGCCGAAAGGCCCGAACCTGCCGGGACAGGATCCTTGCCTGGTCACCGGAAAGGGTGATCATGGCGCACGGCGTCTGGCAGCCAGGCAATGGCACAGCCTTCCTGCGGCAGGCGCTTGCCTGGGTGTGACAGTTTTTCACGCCAGCCGGTAACGCGTTCGTGATCAGTCTTTCAAAGCAAGCTTCAATGACCATCAGACCTAAAGTCGAGTCTTAAACTCCTGTATTCTCACCGGTTTTCGGCAAAATAGTGGAATGCAATCCTCCAGTTAGTTTTGAATCATTCTAAAGTATTGATTTTGCTAGATTTATTGACTTGAAGCCCTGCTAACGACATATTCCCGGCAAGCTTCGGACCCCGCGTCCGAGCAACAAGAACCATATCAACGGGAGAGTTACATGAATTCCACTTTCCGCATCCTGGCAGGCGCTGCCCTGCTGTCTTCGGCAACCCTTACCGCTGCACCCGCATTTGCCGACGGGGAAGTGAACATCTACTCCTATCGTCAGCCTTACCTCATCGAGCCGCTGCTCGACGCATTCACCAAGGAAACCGGCATCAAGACCAACGTGGTCTTTGCGGCTGAAGGCCTGGGCGAGCGTATTGCGGCAGAAGGCGCCAACTCTCCGGCCGACGTTCTCTTGACCGTCGACATCGGGCGCCTGGACGGTGCCAAGCAGCTCGGCATTTCACAGCCGGTTGTTTCTGAAATCGTCAATGCAAACGTTCCGGCAGAATTCCGCGATCCGGAAGGCCACTGGATCGGCCTGACCAACCGTGCCCGCGTGATCTACGCTTCCAAGGAACGCGTCGACCAGGACAGCATCACCTATGAGGAACTTGCCGATCCGAAGTGGAAGGGCCGCCTGTGCACCCGCTCCGGTCAGCATGTGTACACCGTCGGACTGGTTGCCTCGATGGTCGCCCATCATGGTGCGGAAGAAACCGAAAAGTGGCTTGAAGGCGTTCGCGACAACCTGGCCCGCAAGCCTGCCGGCAACGACCGCGCCCAGGTCAAGGCCATCTTCGCCGGCGAATGCGACATCGCACTCGGCAACACCTACTACATGGGCCTGATGCAGACCAACGAGAAGGAACCGGACCAGCAGACCTGGGCCGACAGCGTCCGCATCCTGTTCCCGAACACCGACGACCGTGGCAGCCACGTGAATGTTGCCGGCGTCATCCTGACGAAGAACGCACCGAACCAGGACAATGCGGTCAAGCTGATCGAGTTCCTGTCTTCCGATGAAGCGCAGCAGATCTACGCCGAAACCAACCATGAATATCCGGTCAAACCGGGCGTCGCGGTTTCCGAGCGTGTTGCAAGCTGGGGCGAGTTCAAGAAAGACACCCTGTCACTCGCCGACATTGCCAAGAACCGCAAGACCGCCAGCGAGCTGATCGACGAAGTCGGCTTTGATGACGGCCCGGCCTCCTGAGGCCATATCGACAAAAAAGACGGGCGCCGCATTTTGCGGCGCTTTTCTGTTGAGAGCTAGGAAGGCGGACTTTCAAACTATTCTGGGGCCCGTCATGGCCGGACTTGATCCGGCAATCCATGCCGTTCCCTGTCGACAAATTCAGATGTGACGTCGATCCGATCCTCAACGGCATGGATGTCATGGTCGGGCCATGGCATGACGAAAATAAAACCACCGCAAAAATTCAGGTCACGCCTAGGGATCTCTTGGCTTTTGCATTTTCCGGGTTTTGCCTATAGAGCTTCCTGCGAACCATTCTCAAAGAAATGACAGGCCTTGCTGCGCACGCCCACCCTCACTTTTGCTGACCGTTTCTGGCAAATTGCATCGCTGGCGATTGCCACGCTGGTGCTGTTGCCACTGGCGGCGATCGTGTGGATCGCGCTGACACCGACGGGCGAAGTCTGGGGCCACCTTCTGACAACGGTTCTGCCTGGCTCCCTGCAGACGACGGTTTTGCTGATGCTCGGGGTCGGCCTGACCACAGGCATCACCGGCGTTGCCACGGCCTGGCTCGTGACGATGTGCAATTTCCCGGGAAGAAAGGTCCTCGACTGGGCTCTTCTGGTGCCCCTTGCGGTGCCGACCTATATCGTCGCCTTCGCCTATGTCGAAGTGCTCGATTATACCGGGCCGGTCCAGAGCCTGATCCGCACGCTTTTCGGTTTCAAGACGTCCAGAGACTACTGGTTTCCCGAAATTCGCTCACTGGGCGGCGCCATATTCGTCATGGGGGCGGTGCTTTACCCTTATGTCTATCTGACGACCCGGGCGAGCTTTCTGATCCAGTCCGCCTCGACGCTGGATGTCTCGCGTACCCTTGGCGCTTCGCCTTACGGGCTGTTCTTTCGTGTCGCCCTGCCATTGGCACGCCCCGCCATCGTCATCGGCATTTCGCTTGCCTTGATGGAGTGCCTCAACGATATCGGCGCGGTGACATTCTTCGGCGTGAAGACCCTGACCTTTTCCGTCTATGACACCTGGCTGCACCGTTCCAGCCTCGGTGGCGCAGCCCAGCTCGCGCTTGCCATGCTGGTGATGGTGTTCCTGCTATTGTGGCTGGAACGGTTCGGGCGGCGCAAACAGCGTTTCGACAGCGGCGGTGGCTCTAAGCACCGGCCACCGACACGCTTCGAACTTGGACGCTGGCAGGCTGCGCTTGCGTTGCTGTTATGCCTGACGCCGGTCTTTGTCGGCTTTGTGGTTCCTGGCCTGCTGCTTGCAGACCTGGCCAGCCGGCGCCTGGAAGGTTTTTGGGACAGCGGATTTCTGGATGCTGTCTGGAACAGCCTCAGCCTCGCTGCCATTGCAGCACTGATCACCGTGCTCATTTCCGTTGCCCTGGCCTATGCCCTGCGTCTCAACCCCAGGGGCCCATTGAAGTTTGCCGTCCGGCTTGCCTCGATCGGTTACGCCATTCCGGGCACCGTTCTCGCCATCGGCATTCTGGTGCCGTTGGCCGGCTTCGACAATTTCCTGGATGCCCGCATGGAAGCCTGGTTCGGTATCAACACCGGCCTGCTACTGCTGGGGAGTGGCACCGGCCTGGTGTTTGCCTATGTGGTTCGCTTCCTTGCAGTTTCTTACGGCCAGGTCGAAGGTGGTTTCGGCCGGATCACACCTCATCTCGACATGGCGGCACGCACGCTTGGCCGCAACAGCGGTCAGACCCTGACGCAGATCCACTTGCCGATCCTGAAGCCGGTGCTGTTGTCCGCAGCCCTGCTCAGCTTCGTCGATTGCATGAAAGAGCTGCCGGCAACGGTTCTCCTGCGCCCGTTCAATTTCGAAACCCTGGCAACGACCGTGTTCGAGGCCGCCTCGCGCGAAGCCTTTGGCGAAGCGGCCCTGCCCTCGCTTGCCATCGTTCTGGTCGGTCTCATCCCGGTCATCTACCTCGCCCGTTCCAGCGCCTCGTCCTTCCGCACGCAAACGTCCAAGCGGCAACTGGAGCCGGTCGTCTGAACCAGGGCAGCCATGCCACCTCGTGCCCACCTCGTGCCCACCTCGTGCCTTGACAGCCTCCGGGCGAACCGCGTCAATGGCGGCATAGTTCAGACAATTGCCGGGACAGTTTCACGATGGAAAAGAAACACCAGATAAACCTTTGGTACGCCTTCATTGCCATGATGCTGGTGCTGATGTTCCAAAGCTGGTGGACCACCTACAAGACCGTCGAGCAGATCCCCTACAGCCAGTTCGAGCAGTACCTCAAGGACGGAAAGATCGAGGAGATTGCCGTCAAGGAGAACTTCATCGAAGGCAAGTTCAAGGCGGAACTGAAGGACGGCAAGCAGTATTTCGTCACTACGCGCGTCGAGGTTCCGCTCGCCGACGAACTCAGCAAGTACGACGTCAAATACACCGGCGTCGTCCAGAACACCTTCATTCGCGACATCCTCTCCTGGGTGCTGCCGGTCCTGCTGCTGTTCGGCCTCTGGATGTTCTTCATCCGCCGGTTTGCCGAAAAACAGGGTCTTGGCGGCATGATGACGGTCGGCAAGTCAAAGGCGAAGGTATTTGTCGAAAAGGACGTGAAAGTCACTTTTCAGAATGTCGCCGGAGTGGATGAAGCCAAGCGGGAACTGAAGGAGATTGTCGATTTCCTGAAGGAACCAGCTTCCTATGGCCGTCTGGGGGCGCATGTGCCCAAGGGCATCCTGCTGGTTGGCCCTCCAGGCACAGGCAAGACACTTCTGGCGCGCGCCGTGGCCGGTGAAGCCGGTGTGCCGTTCTTCTCTATCTCCGGCTCCGAATTCGTGGAGATGTTCGTCGGCGTCGGCGCCGCACGGGTTCGCGACCTCTTCGAGCAGGCCCGAAAGGCCGCCCCTGCCATCATCTTCATCGACGAGCTGGACGCACTTGGCCGGGCACGTGCCTCAGGCCCGATGGGCACCAATGACGAGAAGGAACAGACGCTCAACCAGCTTTTGACCGAGCTCGACGGGTTTGATCCGTCCAGCGGCATCATCCTGCTGGCAGCGACGAACCGGCCGGAGATCCTCGATCCCGCCCTTCTGCGCGCCGGGCGCTTCGACCGGCAGGTGCTGGTCGACCGGCCGGACAAGATCGGCCGGCGCGCGATCCTCGATGTCCACGTGAAAAAGATCAAGCTGGCCGCAGATATCGACCTCGATCAGGTGGCCCAGCTGACAGCAGGGTTTTCCGGCGCCGACCTTGCGACGCTGGTCAACGAGGCGGCCCTCCTGGCAACACGTCGGCAGGCGGATGCCGTTACCCTGCTGGACTTCAACGAGGCAGTGGAGAGGGTGATTGCGGGACTGGAAAAGCGCAGCCGGATCCTGTCGGACAAGGAACGAAAAACCGTCGCTTTCCACGAAATGGGCCATGCCCTGGTTGCCGCCAACCTGGAAGGCTGTGATCCGGTGCACAAGATCTCGATCATCCCGCGCGGCATCGGCGCGCTCGGCTACACGATGCAGCGGCCAACCGAGGATCGTTTCCTGTTGTCCTCTCTCGACCTGGAAAACCGCATGGCTGTCCTGATGGGCGGCCGGGCGGCTGAGGAGATTGTCTTCAACGAGATCTCTACCGGTGCTTCCGACGACCTGCAGAAAGTGACCGAAGTCGCCCGCGACATGGTCATGCGATACGGCATGGATCCCGACCTTGGCAATCGCGCCTATTCCACCCAGCGCCAGAACTTTCTCGGCCAGCCTGCCGGAGACGTTGCCGAGGTTTCAGAACAGACCCAGCGGGAGATCGACCTTGCCATCAAGCAAAGGGTGGAAGCTGCCTTCCAGCGCGCCAAGGCGCTCCTGAACAGCCATCGCGGCGAACTGGACGAAGGGGCTTCATTGCTGCTTGCAAAGGAAACGCTGACCGATCAGGACTTTGCCGCAATCCGCCCCCTTGCCGAACGCCGGAAGACCGAGGCGGCGGAGTAAGGCCGGTTCGTGTCAACGTCGAATTGCCTTACGCGGCGAACGTGCTGCCATCTTTCGGCTGTGCTCCGGCGGCCAGGCGCGGATGGTTGCCATCCATCAGAAATGCCTTTGACCAGGCTTCGAAATGTTCTGCCGGCATCGGCCGCGCGAACAGGAAGCCTTGCGCAGTCGTGCAGCCGTTCTCAGCCAGGAAAACGTGTTGTTCTTCCGTTTCGACGCCTTCGGCGACAACCTCGTAATTGAGGCTTTTCGCCATTGCCAGAATTGTTTGAACGATCGAGCGGCTGTGATGGTCATCGGCAAGACCACTGATGAAACTTCGGTCGATCTTGAAGGTGTTGAACGGAAGACGCTGAAGATGCGCCAGACTTGAATAGCCAGTGCCGAAATCGTCTATCGCAAAGGTAATGCCGGCTTCCAGAAGTGGCTTTGCCGCCTCCGAGATTCGCTCCGGATCCCCCATGGCAACGGTCTCCGTCACCTCGAGCTGCAGCAGCTCGGCCGGAAAGCCCGTGATTTCCAGAATGTCGAGGACGCGGGCGGTGAAGCCCGGCTTTTCAAGCTGGCGAATGGAAACATTCACCGCCAGCGGCAGACGTTGACCGTGATCGAGCCAGACCCGACCCTGGCGGCAGGCCAGTTCCAGCACCCTGTCACCCAGGCGCGTGATCAGATCGCTTTCTTCGGCAACATCGATGAAACACCCCGGTGCCAACAGGCCACGTTCGGGATGGTCCCACCTGGCCAGCACTTCGGCACCAACCACTCTCAACGTGGCGCAATCGATCTTGGGCTGAAAGGCGATGGTGATCTCGTCCGCCAGAAGGGCCCGTTTAAGTTCCGCTTCCAGACGAATGCGTTCGTGAGAGCGGGAATCGCGTTCGATCTCGTCGAAGAAGCATGCACGGTTGCCGCCGGTTCGCTTGGCCGCATACATGGCAATGTCCGCGTTCTTCAGGATAGCGGTGTAGTCCTCGCCGTCATCCGGATAGGTCGAGACGCCGATACTGGCCCCAACGGCCATTGTCAGACCGTTGATTTCCAGCGGTTGCTCGACGCATTGCACCAGTTGGTCCGCAAGTGTGTAGACGTTGGACATGGGCTTTTCAGCAGGCAGGACGATGGCAAACTCATCGCCGCCGAGCCTGGCGACAAGTGGTGAAAAAGCCGCCTTGCCTGCCGCAACCTTGTCCGAGGAGTTCAGCAAGCGTTGCAGCCGCGCCGCCACTTCCTTCAACAGTGCGTCGCCATGATCGTGTCCGTAGCTGTCATTCACCCGCTTGAAGCGATCAAGGTCAATAAACAGAACGGCCATCCGGACCGGCGTGCCGTCCGCAAGCTGCATGTTTGAATTGAAATGCTGACGGAAGCTCTCCCGGTTCGGCAGCCGCGTGACCGGGTCCACATAGGCAAGTTCGTGGATGCGGGCCATGTTGTTCCGAATGGTTCCGACCATGTCTCGATAGGCGCGGGCGAGAACACCGATCTCATCGGTTCGTTCGACTGGGAAAGGCGCGTCGAAATTGCCGGCACTGACCGTGTGGGCGGTCTGGGTCAGCGCCTTGATCGGCCGGACGAAATTTTCCGCAAAATGAAACGTCACGGGAATACAGAATATCAGGAGCACCAGGGTAATGACGATGTTCCGTCCCCAGATGGCGAACAGCATGCCGTTGGCCTGAAGACGTTTGACCGACACCAGCGCAACCCCGAGAACCGGGCTGTCTACCGTCTCGCGCACTGGCAAGGCTATTTCGATCCTGTCTCCGGTCTGGCGGATCTGATCGAGCCCGGTTTGCAGCGACAGCGTGATCAGCGGATGCTGGTCCATTTCGTCGAAGTAGCTCGTGTCCGGATCGCTGTCGATAGTGACCGCACGCGCAGGATCGTGAACCTGCGCCAGTTCGACCACGCCGCTGCCGGCAATGCTTTCCAGTTCCTGTTCAAGGATCAGATAGTGGTGGTTGGTCAGATGCGGTACGGCCAGTCGGCTGACGGTCGCCCCAATGGCCCGCGCGTCCGAGACTACCCTTTGCTCCTCGTCCCGCAGGTCCAGGTAGCTCGCCACCATGATCATCACGACCGAGAGCGCCAGAAACAGGCCGGCCACCAGCAAGACAAAGCGGGTGCGCAGGCTGGGCAGCCAGGTCGACAGGACTTTTATCAGCTTTGAGACAGTCCCATGCGTTCCAGGCACGCCAAACACCCCTTGCGAATACCTGAACACCATACAGAACAAGTCTTGAAGGTGGATTGAAGAAGGTAAATGCCGACGACCAGATCGCGTAAACACTGATCTGTTCTTTAGCCGGAAAATCGACTTTCCCGGCTTTTAAAGGATAACGGGTTATCTATGCTTGATTTATGCGGGTTATTCGCAATTCGATCTATTAACGAATTTGGAATTTTCCTCGCCAATTCTACGAATTGGTTCCAATTCGGGACAAATTGCGCCTGCGACACGTTCAAACAGTCTGTTTTTATTGAAAAAATCGACGAGCTGGGTGAAGCGGCCATGAAAAAAGGTGCCTGCGAGACCGCAGACACCTTGATTTAAAACGACGCCGAAGCGCGCATCTTGCCTTATGACTGAAGCGTTGCCTGGGTCTTTTCCTTGACCTCATCCAGCGTTACGCCGTCAGCGAGTTCAACCACCTTCAGGCCGCCTTCGACAACATCGAAGACACCGAAATTGGTGATCACGCGATCAACGCATTTCACGCCGGTAAGCGGTAGCGAGCATTCTTTCAGAAGCTTGGGATCGCCAGCCTTGGAGGTGTGATCCATGATCACCACCACGCGCTTGACGCCGGCGACGAGATCCATCGCCCCGCCCATGCCCTTGACCATCTTGCCAGGGATCATCCAGTTGGCGAGATCGCCGCCCTCGGACACTTCCATAGCGCCCAGGATCGACAAGTCGATATGACCGCCACGGATCATGCCGAAGCTGTCGGCAGACGAGAAGTAGCTGGTCTGCGGCAATTCGGTGATGGTCTGCTTGCCGGCGTTGATGAGGTCTGCATCAACCTCGTCGTCAGTCGGGAACGGGCCCATGCCGAGCATGCCGTTTTCCGACTGGAGGGTCACATGGACACCTTCCGGAATATAGTTGGATACCAGCGTCGGAATGCCGATGCCCAGGTTCACATAGAAGCCGTCTTCCAGTTCCTGCGCGGCACGCTTTGCCATGTCATCACGAGTCCAGGCCATGATGTTTTCTCCCTCAGGCTGCGCGCGTGGTGCGCTTTTCGATACGTTTTTCGTGGCTGCCGACGATGATACGGTCGACGAAGATGCCGGCGGTGTGGATGTTGTCCGGATCGAGTTCACCGATCTCGACAATCTCCTCGACTTCCACGACACAGGTCTTGCCGG
The DNA here is from genome assembly GCF_012395805.1 of Labrenzia sp. 5N. NCBI lineage: Bacteria > Pseudomonadati > Pseudomonadota > Alphaproteobacteria > Hyphomicrobiales > Stappiaceae > Labrenzia > Labrenzia sp. 5N. The sequence goes on from NZ_JAAZTM010000004.1 coordinate 156,074, forward strand.
CGGTTGCCATCATCGGATTGAAGTTACGCGCGGTCTTGCGGTAGATCAGGTTGCCTTCCTTGTCGGCCTTCCAGGCCTTGACCAGCGACACATCGGCCACGAGGCCGGTTTCCATGATGTAGGTCTCGCCGTTGAAGTCCTTGTGCTCCTTGCCTTCGGCAATCAGCGTACCGACGCCGGTCTTGGTGTAGAAGCCCGGAATGCCTGCGCCACCAGCGCGAATGCGTTCGGCCAGCGTGCCCTGAGGATTGAATTCAAGCTCAAGCTCGCCGTTCAGGTACTGCTTTTCAAAGGTCGCGTTTTCACCCACGTAGGACGAAACCATCTTCTTGATCTGGCGGGTCTGCAGCAGAAGACCGAGGCCAAAGTCATCGACACCGGCATTGTTGGAAATGGCCGTAATGTCCTTGGCTCCGGAATCCCGGAGCGCCACGATCAGATTTTCCGGAATGCCGCAGAGGCCGAACCCGCCGGCCATCACCGTCATGCCGTCAAAGGTCAGCCCCTCGAGGGCGGCCTTTGCGTCCGGATAAATTTTGTTCATGTTTCACTCCCGTTTAAGACCGCTACATGCGTGAGGCGCACATTCGCCGCTTGGTTCGACCGGGTCAAGAGCTCTTTCCCGCGTTGCAGCGAAAAACATGAATGGCCCGTCACTTAATCGATTTGCGTCACTTTGCCCGACGCCAAACTGCCGTTGCAGCGCGGGTTTGGGCGGTTTCCGGCAAGTTGTTTATGGTTTGTAAATCCTTAACGGCAAGAATTGGGCACCGTTCGCGGAGCGTTACCGCCACTCTCCAGCGCACCGGATACCTTGAGCCTACTGAGAGACACTACGCACCGTGTTCCCGTTTCTGTCGACATTCTTCAAGATCGCGGTCATCTCGCTGCTCGTCGGCGCGGGTCTTTCCTTCGTGAACATCACCGCGCAGGACATTCTGGGCTCCGTCGGCATGAGCCCTCTGGAGCTCTGGATCTATCTGCTGGAGTTTCGGGACTGGGCCATTCCCAACATGATCCTGGGCGCCTTCATCGTCGTGCCGATCTGGCTGGTCATCTACCTGATCCGGCCACCGCGAGCGGGATAACATTTCCCGATCAGGCTGTCTGAGCGGTTTTCCGATGTTTCCAGCGATCAACGGTTTCCTGGAAACTCCGTTTTGCCTTCAGGGCAGTAATCGCCGCGTGACCTTTCACCGTAAGCGGCAAAAGCATGCGTCGTGTCGGCTGTTCCGTGGCGCCGAACCTGCTTTTGTAACCCTGGTGACCCGTACCGAAACCATAGACCCGAATGTTATTGTCCCGCGCCCAATAGATCGATTGGACCAGTGCCACCATGCCAGGTGAAAACCGGTGCCATTGCTCCGCCCCGATCGAAATCAGAATAAGGGTGGCGTAGCCATCTTCCACCAACATCGCAACAACGGCGATGGCGTCGTGACCGGACCTTAACGCCAGAACCTTCAGGGGATTTTCCTGCCCCGCTTGGGCCGCCAGGGCGCGATAGAAGTTTTCCCGGTTGTCCTGTTTCATGGAATTGGCGCGGCCGAGTGCTTTGAAACGCTCCTCCTTGGAGACGATCAGAGCTTCGAGAATTTTCACACGCTCTTCAGGGGTCGTTGCTTCGACCAACTGAACGTCTTCGCTTTGGAGCTTGCGAAAGTTGACCCTTGCCTTCTTGTAAATACTTATCCCGGATTTGGCCCCGGCGGCGAGCAGGGCGTCAGTTTCCAGAAAGAGGCTGCTGCTTTCCGGGCTCGCATTTGGATGCACAAAGAAGGGATTATCAGCTCGGCCTATCGATACGTGCAGTTTCTTGATGTCCACCACATCGGCACCCGGGATGGCTTCGATCATGGCGGACATGACCGCCTGCACCGTTTCATCGCCTTCGCTTGCGAGCGCCTCGCTCAATACCGGGCCGTTCTGGTCTGCCACGCCGAGGTCGGGAGTGGATGCGATGCGAACCGGACCTTTCCTGAAACGGATCAACGGCAGCAATGCAAGCGGGTCCTGCAAACCGGCGCGATAAGCGGCAAGCACTCCGAAAGTGTCGCAGGCAGCAGGTGCCATTTCCTGAAAAAAGCACTCGACGAACCGCGGTGCCTGAAACGCCGAACATATGGCTCCGCCGGGTAGTGAAGCCCAAAGCGAGTGCAAAAGGTCCGCGCCGGGCTTCTCATGCCAGACAACATGAAGCTTCTGCCCAGCCACCTGCCCGCGGAAGGTCTCCTTTCCTGCCACGCCCGACATCTCCGTCACGTATCCACCCCATTCCTGCGCAACGCGATCTGAAGCATATCCTGAGCGGCACGATGCGCTTCACGGGCACCGACAAAGAGCCGTCCACGCGTGCTGAGTGGCATAAGAAGACGTCGGGAAGGTTGCTCAACCCCACCGAACCGCTGCTTGTATTCCTGTTGTCCTGTGCCGAAGCTGAACCAGCGAACACCGGTTTGCGCAGCGTGCTGTATCGCCTTGGCAAACAACACCATGCCCGGTGAAAAGGCGTGCCACCGCGGATCCCCGATGGACACCAGCACGGCGGTCGCCTGGGAACCAGACATCATCAACACCATGGCCGCAACGGTCTCTTCTCCGCACTTCAGCGCGATGGCCCTGAAAGGCGAGGACGAAGCTTCCATCTGCGCAAGGCGGATGTAGAAGTCAGCACGGTCTTCACGTTCCAGACTGTCTTTCCGCCCGAGCTGTCGGAACCTGTCGCTGCGCTGCGCCGCAAGTGTCTTGAACAATTCAGTTCGCTCTTCAGGCGTTTCAGCCTCAACCAGGCTGACACCTTCCTTCACGAGCCTGCGAAATTTGGATCTGGTCTTCTTGTAGATGGACTTGCCGCACCAATTGTCCGACCCCTCTCCATCGCGAAGATCGAGGAGAAGGGAACTGTTCTGGGAAATGGTTTCCGGCATGAAGTTCAATGGGTTTTCCCGGGCGTCGATCCGGCCATGCAGTTTATGTATGTCGACGATATCCGCATCGTGGAGACGCTCAAAAAATGCCCGGATCATTGCAACCCGGCACTCTTTGGAGGCCCGGCATCCTGCACCAAGAACCGGTGCATTCTGATCGGCGAGACCAAAATCCGGCATGCCAACGACCCGGATTGGGCCACGCTGGAACCGCACCAGCGGCAACAGCATACAGGGAGAGGCTTCCTCGCCTTGCTCCGCGAAAACGCCCACTGAAAATCGGTAATCACCTGTCTTCAGTTTGGTTTCCTGCAAAGCTGCAAGAAACTCCGGTGTCTGAAACGGCGTCGACACCACGCCGCCCTTCAACGAAGACCAAAGACCGCTCATATCCGAAAGCGTTGGAGCTTCGAGTTCACGAACCTTTATCCGGGAAATAGCGCTGCTTTCCAGAGCCAGTAGATGCTCTGTTTCCCGCAATGCCATCACTCGCAATACCCCAATAAAAACCATCGGCCCGGACACACCAATGAAGTGTACCGCCCGACCGTAAAATAGGCATGGTTTTGTTAAAATTCAGTATTGTCTACACAATATCACCGACTTCTGGAAGCTTCGGAAATCATCACCCTTCCGCGCCAAAGGCCGCCCTTTCGTCCCGCTCCTTTTGCGCCTGTTGCCGCTTGGTCGCAATGGAGGCGGCAATCACGCCCATGGTGACCAGAGCAACGAGAATGGTACAGACCGCATTGATTTCCGGTGTCACGCCAAGGCGCACCTGTGAGTAGATCTTCATTGGCAGCGTGGTGGCGCCTGGTCCCGTGGTGAAGCTGGCGATCACCAGATCGTCCAGAGACAAGGTGAAGGCCAGCATCCAGCCGGCAATGACCCCTGGCAGGATGATCGGCAAGGTGATCAGGAAGAAGGTTTTCACCGGCGGGCAGCCGAGGTCTTCTGCGGCTTCCTCGATCGACTTGTCGAAGCCGACCAGACGCGACTGGACGACAACGGCCACATAACAGCTGGCGAAGGTGGTATGCGCCAGCATCACTGTCCAGAAACCACGCGTATAGTCCATGGCCACGAACAGCAGCAGCAGCGACAGGCCGAGGATCACTTCCGGCATCACAAGCGGCGCGAAGATCATGCCGGAAAACAGAGACCGGCCGACGAAGCGTCCGGACCGCACCAGCACAAGTGCAGCAATGGTGCCGATGATCGTTGCCAGTGTGGCCGACGCAAAGGCAACCCGCAGGGTCACCCAGGCCGCATCGAGCAACTGATCATTCTGCAGCAGCGACGCGTACCACTTGGTGGAGAAGCCGCCCCAGACCGTCACCAGACGGCTCTCGTTGAAGGAGTAGATCACCAGCAGCACGATGGGCAGGTAAAGGAACGAAAAGCCTACCACCAGCGAGGTGATGTTGAACCAGGTCGGGCCGCGCGTCATCCATCTCTCTCCGACATTTTCTGCTGCTGGTTCTGGAAGAGCACGATCGGAACCACCAGGATCATCAGAAGGATCACGGCAACCGCAGAAGACACCGGCCAGTCGCGGTTGTTGAAGAACTCGACCCAGAGCGTCTTGCCGATCATCAGGGTGTTGGACCCGCCAAGAAGATCCGGGATGACGAATTCACCGACGGCGGGAATGAACACCAGGAAACACCCCGCGATGACACCGGGCAGCGACAACGGCACGGTGATTTTCCAGAAGGCCTTCCAGGGTGGGCATCCAAGGTCTTCGGCGGCTTCCAAAAGGCTGCCGTCCAGCCGCTCCAGGCTGGCATAAAGCGGCAGAACCAGGAACGGCAGGTAGGAATAGACGATGCCGATAAAGACCGCGATGTTGGTATTCATGATCACCAGCGGTTCGTCGATGATGCCGAGCATCAGGAGAAGCTGGTTGAGCAGGCCTTCGTTTTTCAGGATACCGATCCAGGCGTAGACGCGGATCAGGAAGCTGGTCCAGAACGGCAGGATCACCAGCATCAACAGCGTCGGACGCAAGGATTGCGGACTGCGTGCCATGCCATAGGCGATCGGGTAGCCAATGATGAGCGTCAGAAGCGTTGAAATAGCCGCGATGACAACCGACGACAGATAGGATTTCCAGTAGAGGTCGTCTTCCGTCAGCCAGACATAATTCTCGAAGGAGAATTCCGAGACGCTTTCCCAGATACCGTTCCAGCCTTCTGCCAGATCGAAGGTCGGCACATAGGGCGGAATGGCGACGGCCACCTGCGAAAGGGAAATCTTGAAGACGATCAGGAACGGCGCCAGAAAAAAGATCAGCAGCCAGATGTATGGCACCGAAATCAGCAGCCAGCCGCCGAGCGTCCGTTTGGGTTGAGCGGGAACGTGTACGTCGGACATCGTTTCCTCCTACCCTTTTAGAATGACGCCGGCGTCCCGGTCGAAAGACATGACGACCTCGTCATCCCAGGTGATCGGGTTTTCGACCATGCGCGAGACATTGGCGAAGGTCGCACGCAAGGTATCGCCGTCGTCGTCACCGACTTTCGAATGGATGATCGACATGTCCCCCAGGTAGGCGATGTCCCAGACAACGCCGTCGATCCTGTTGGGGACGCCCTTTTCGCGGCGCCCCTGGGCAATGCGGACCTTTTCCGGACGAATGGCATACCAGACCCGATCGCCGACGGCGGCGTCGGTCACCTGATCACTTTCGATGGAGAAGTTGTCCGCGACCGAACGCAGCTTCGTACCGACGTCCGACTTCTCGATGACGTTGGCTTCGATCAGGTTGATGTCGCCGATGAAGTCGGCAACGAACTTGGAATTGGGCGCTTCGTAGATTTCGGCCGGGGTCGCAACCTGCACAAGTTCTCCCTTGTCCATGACGGCAATACGATCGGCCACTGTCATGGCTTCTTCCTGGTCGTGGGTCACGATCAGGAAGGTCATTTTCAGTTCTTCCTGAATGTTCATCAGCTCGAACTGGGTTTCCTCACGCAGCTTGCGGTCAAGCGCGCCGAGCGGTTCATCCAGCAGCAGCACCTTGGGGCGCTTGGCGAGCGAGCGAGCCAGCGCGACGCGCTGGCGCTGGCCACCGGAGAGCTGGTGCGGACGACGTTTGGCAAATTGTTCCAGCTTGGTCAGTCGCAGCATCTCGGACACGCGCGCTTCAACTTCCGAGGCCGGCAACTTGTCCTGCTTCAGACCGAAGGCAATGTTCTTCTCGACGCTCATGTGCGGAAACAGCGCGTAGGACTGGAACATCATGTTGGAGGGACGCTTGAAGGGCGGAATTCCGGCCAGGTCCTGGCCATCCAGAAAGATCTGCCCTGATGTCGGTGTCTCGAAACCCGCCAGCATGCGCATCAAGGTGGTCTTGCCACAGCCCGAGCCACCAAGCAGCGCGAAAAACTCGCGCTCGTAGATTTTCAGGGACAGGTCTTTGACCGCGGTGAAATCACCGAACTTCTTTGTGACATTCCGGAATTCGATAAACGGTGTCTTGTCCGGATCGTCCCACGGGCTGTAGGCCCGACGCACCGGTCCAATCGATTTCTTCGCCAAAACAATCTCCCACCCCTAAGAGACCTTCCCAAGACTAAATCGCCGGACCCTTGGAAAGGGCCCGGCGGTGTTCGTGTTCGCTTACTGGCCGCTCTTGACCGAGGTCCAGGTGCGGGTCACGACCCGGTTCACCTTCGGAGGATAGGGGGTGACGGTGTAGAGGTTCTTCACCGCTTCCTCGGTCGGGTAGATCGCCGGATCCCCGATCACGTCCTCGTTGAGGAATTCCTGCGACGCCTTGTTGCCGTTGGCGTAGTAGACGACGTTGGAAGCCTTCGCCATCACTTCAGGACGCATGATGTAGTTCAGGAACTCGTGCGCCTCTTCCTTGTGCGGAGCATCGGCCGGGATCGCCATCTGGTCGAACCACATCAGCGCGCCCTCTTTCGGGATCGAATATTCGACGGTCACGCCGTTGTCGGCTTCCGCCGCACGGTCGCGCGCCTGCAGAACGTCACCGGACCAGCCGACCGCAAGGCAGATATCGCCATTGGCAAGAGCGTTGATGTATTCGGAAGAATGGAACTTCTGGATGTACGGGCGAACCGACATCAGGAGCTCACCGGCCTTTTCGATTTCCGCCGGGTCCTTGCTGTCCGGATCGAGACCCAGATAGTTGAGGGCAGCCGGGATCAGTTCGGTCGGAGCGTCCAGGATAAACACGCCGCAATCCTTCAGCTTCTCGATGTTCTCCTTCTTGAACAGGAGATCCCAGCTGTCCACCGGCGGGTTGTCGCCGAGCGCGGCCTTCACCTTGTCGACATTGTAGCCGAAGCCGGTGGTGCCCCACATGTAGTTGATCGAGTGCTTGTTGCCCGGATCATACTTGTCGACGCGTGCCTCGATGTCCTTCCACATGTTGGACAGGTTGGTCAGCTTGGACTTGTCGAGTTCAGAGAAAACACCGGCCTGAATCTGGCGGGCCAGGAAGGTTCCGGTCGGAACGACGACGTCGTAGCCGGTACCGCCTGCCAGCAGCTTGGTTTCCAGCACTTCGTTGCTGTCGAACACGTCGTAGACAACCTTGATGCCGGTTTCCTTGGTGAAGTCTTCCAGGATGGTCTCGTCGATGTAGTCGGACCAGTTGTAGACATTCACGACCTTGTCCTGGGCGAATGCAGCACCGCTCATCAGGCTGAGAACGGCGACCCCGGTCAACATGGATTTAAACGTCATTTGAGAACTCCCCTCAGAGTTTTGTCAGTGGCCCTTTGGTGGCCTAGTGCCTGAATGCAAATGGACATTTGCGCTGTTTGCGTCTTGTCTGTCCCGCAGATTGGCTATGGCGCCGGTTTTTGTCCAGCGTCGATTTTGGGCAGCAGCCGATCACAAATACGTCTGTCGCTCAAGCGATGAGATCTCCCGCCCAAATTCGTTCAGTTCCTCCCGTTTGATCTCGGTAAGTACCTTGTGCATTTCCTTTCCGACCGCCTGTTTCATCAGCTTGGAGGCTTCAAAAGCATCAATGGCTTCGTCCATCCAGGGGGTCAGTCGCTTCTTGCGTTTCTCATACGCATTGCCGGTCACGGGCGCAGGCGGATCCTTTTTCAGCCTGAGGCCTTCCATCATGCCGGCGAGGATGCCTGTCAGCACAAGATAGGGGTTGGCGTCGGCGCCTGCGATCCTGTGTTCGACACGGGCAGCTTCCGGTGTCGAGGCAGGAACGCGCAACGCCACGGAGCGGTTGTCGTAGCCCCAGCAGATGGAGGCCGGGGCATAGGAGCCAGGCTGCATCCGGCGGAAACCGTTGAAGGTTGAGATGAACAGCAACAGAGCTTCCGGCATGGTCTTCAAAAGACCGTTGATGGCATATCCCAGCCGGTCTGCGCCGGTTTCCGGATCCGCGAACAAATTGCCGTTATCGTCTTCCATGGACACGTGCACATGCATGCCGTTGCCGGGCCATTCCACGAAAGGCTTGGCCATGAAGGACGCCTTGAGTTCGTGCTTGCGGGCGACACCTGCCACCAGGCGGCGCAGCATGACAACGTCATCGGCCGCCAGCAGCGGATTGCGACGATGGTGCAGGTTGAGTTCGAACTGGCCAGGCGCGGCTTCGGAAACCGCGGCGTCCGCCGGAATGCCCTGAACCTCGCAGGCCTTCCGCAGATCGTCCACCACCGGCAGCAAGGCCTCCAGGTCGGACAGCGCGTACATGTTCTGGCGGGCAGGGCCGAGATGGGTGGAGAACAGCGGCTTGGGCTGCTCCGTCCAGTCGCCGTCACTTTCCTCGAACAGATAGAATTCCAACTCGAAGGCGCAGGTGGCGGTCACGCCGAATTCGTCCTTCAGCCGGTCGACCATGTTTTCCAGAACGTGACGCGGGTCCGCCAGGAACGGATCGCCGTCCCGATCGTACATGGACAAAAGCACCTGGGCGGTCTTGCGGTCGGTCCAGGGAACAAGCTTCAGCGTTTCGGGGATCGGCCAGCAGACACCGTCCTTGTCACCCGTTTCCAGATGCATGCCGGTGGCCTCGACCTCGCGCCCCCAGACATCAAGACCGTAAAGCGAATAGGGAAAGGCCACGCCGCCCTCGAATACCTTTTCGAGCGCCTTGCCCGGCAACCACTTGCCGCGCAGCACGCCGTTGGTATCGGGCAGAATGACCTCGAGCGTATCAAGATCGGGATGGGCGGCCATGAAGGCCTCGAAGTCCGTCTTCCAGCCGGGCAGCGCCGGATGCTCGAGGATCTGGTGGGGAAGCTCGTTCATTTAGAGTTTTTACGCCCCTGCGTCTTGCTGGACTGAGCCGTCCGCACTCCTGCGGCAGCCGGCAGCTTTTGTTTGCGTCCTTTTCAAAAATGTGATCACTTTCGGAAAACGCTGTCAAGCGGGATCGCATAAATTGACCGTTTGACTTTTTCGGGAGGACGTCTTTGGCCCTTCGGCAATCCGCTTTGCAATCCGGCCCCGTGAAGGAGGCCAGCGGCCCCTCCACGTCCCGTGGCGCAACCCGTGGGCAGGTCGACAACGCCGTCCGGTCCGGGCTGCTTACAGGCCGGTTCATACCTGGAAAAGCCGTGACAATCCGGGGGCTTGCCGCAGAACTTGGCGTCAGCCCGATGCCAGTGCGCGAAGTGTTGCAACGGCTTGCGGCAGAAAACGCTCTCGAGGTGAAACCGAACGGCCGGGTACAGATACCCGACATGACCCCGGCCCGCTTCGACGAGGTGCTGAAAGCAAGACTGCTTCTGGAACCGGAATTGGCCGAATTGGCCCTGCCGCACCTGACATCCAAGGATGCAAAGGACCTTCAATCGATCGATGACGACATCGACGAGCGGCTCACAAGTGGCGATGCAGAAGCCTACATGCGGCTCAACCACGCCTTTCACTTCCGCATTTACAGAGCGTCCGGATCCAAGGTTCTGCTGCCGCTGATCGACAGTCTCTGGCTGCAGTTCGCGCCATTCATGCGTACGGTTTACGGACGGGTCGGCACTGCCAGTCTTGAGGACCGTCACAAGGAAGCCATCCGCGCGATCGAAGATCAGGACGGCGCTGCACTGCGGGCTGCGATCGCGGCCGATATTGCCGACGGCATGGGGCTTCTCGGCAAGGAAATCCTGTCAAATGCATCAGGCGGTTGATCCTTTTTGAAAGCCATGTCATTTTGTGATCACAAAATGATTTCTCCGACCCGGGACAGTCCCATGCAGACAGGCACTTGATAACGCCCCTGTTTGCCGTCCAAATGGCCTTCCCTGCCCCGGCCAAAGTGCCAAAACCATTGGAGCTTCTTGTGACTGCTGAAACGCCTGCCAGCGAAAGCGAAAATCCGATCGACAGCCTGCGCGGCGTTCCGGATGTCGATGCGGCCCGTGACTGGCTCAACGCGCGCAACATCCAGGATATCGAATGCATCGTTCCGGACCTTGCCGGTGTTGCCCGCGGCAAGATGATGCCGACTGGCAAGTTTTTCTCCGGCCCGGTGATGACGATGCCTGCTTCGATCTTCGCACAGACGATCTCGGGCGATTATCCGGACGACGACGATTGGTTTCAGCACAACCCCATCGACGGCGATCTCTATTTCAAGCCCGACTACAGCACCCTTACCACCGTGCCCTGGGAAAGCGACCCGACCGCGCAGCTGATCCACGATGCCGTCACCCGGCAGGGTGCACCGGTCGAGACCGCCCCGCGCAATGTCTTGAAGCGTGTTCTCAAACTCTACGAGGACAAGGGCTGGGAACCTGTCGTGGCGCCGGAAATCGAGTTTTACCTCGTCCGTCCGAACACGGATCCTGACTATCCGCTTGAGCCGCCGCGTGGCCGGTCCGGCCGTCCGGAAGTCGGCCGGCAGTCCTATTCGATTTCCGCGCTGAACGAATTCGACGACCTGATCGACGACATCTACGACCTGTCGGAACAGCAGGGCCTCGAGATCGACACGATGATCCACGAGGAAGGCGCAGCGCAGATGGAAATCAACCTGCGCCATGGCCAACCGCTGGCCCTGGCTGACCAGGTGTTCCTGTTCAAGCGCACCATCCGAGAGGCCGCGCTTCGTCACGAAATGTATGCCACCTTCATGTCGAAGCCGATGTCGAACCAGCCCGGTTCGGCCATGCATATCCACCAGTCGGTGGTCGACAAGGAAACCGGCCTCAACATCTTCGCGGATGAAAACGGCGAGGAAACACAGGCGTTCCTGTCGTTTATCGCCGGTCACCAGCGGTTCCTTCCGCGGGTCACCTGCATCATGGCGCCTTTCGTCAATTCCTATCGCCGGTTCTCCAAGACCTCGACGGCACCGGTGAATGTCTACTGGGGCTACGACAACCGCACGGTGGGTTTGCGTGTGCCTTATTCCAACGCCCAGGCACGCCGTCTGGAAAACCGGGTACCGGGGTCCGACGTCAACCCGTATCTCGCGATCGCCGCAAGCCTTGCCTGCGGGTACCTGGGAATGGTCCACGGGCTCAAGCCGGATTCCCCTAAATCCGACGACTGCTCGGAACGGTCCAAGTCCCTGCCGCGAGGTCTGCCAGAGGCGCTGGCCAAGTTCGAAAAATCCGACGAGATGATCGAGGTGTTCGGCGAACAGTTCGTCGCCACCTACCGCGCGATCAAATACGAGGAATTTGAAACCTTCATGTCCGTGATCAGCCCCTGGGAGCGGGAATACCTGCTGCTCAACGTCTGATCCCGTCTGTCACTATCCGGAGCGTTCGCCAATGACGGCCCATTCCAACATCTATCCGACCAAGGCCCTTCAGGAGCTCGATGCCGCCCATCACTGGCATCCTTTTTCCGACATGAAGTCGCTGAACCAGGAAGGCAGCCGGGTGATCACCCATGCCGACGGTATCTGGCTGACGGATTCGGAAGGCAACCGGATCCTCGACGGCATGGCCGGTCTGTGGTGTGTGCAGGTTGGCCATGGCCGCAAGGAGATTGCGGATGCGGTCTACAAGCAGATGAACGAGCTGTCCTATTACAACACGTTCTTCAAGACGACCCATCCGCCTGCGATTGCCTTGTCTGAAAAGCTGGCGAAACTGGCACCCGATCACATCAACAGGGTGTTCTACTGTTCGTCCGGGTCCGAGGCCAACGACACCGTGTTCCGCATGGTCCGCACCTATTGGGACAAGATGGGCAAGCCGGACAAGAAGGTGATCATCGGCCGCTGGAACGGTTATCACGGCTCGACGCTCGCCGGCACCAGCCTCGGCGGCATGAAGGGCATGCACCAGCAGGGCGGCTTGCCGGTTCCGGGCGTGCATCACATCGACCAGCCCTACTGGTTCGGTGAAGGCCATGAAATGAGCCCGGAAGAGTTCGGCGTCTTTGCCGCGCGCAAACTGGAAGAAGCCATTGACGAGATCGGTGAGGACAAGGTTGCGGCCTTCATCGCCGAACCGATCCAGGGCGCCGGTGGTGTCATCATTCCGCCGGAGACCTATTGGCCGGAAATCCGCCGTATTCTCGACGAACGGGATATCCTCTTCGTTTCCGACGAGGTCATCTGCGGCTTCGGCCGTCTCGGCGAATGGTTCGGCTCGACCCACTACGGCATGAAGCCGGACCTGATGCCCATCGCCAAGGGCCTGACGTCCGGCTATCTGCCGATGGGCGGTGTCATGGTGTCCGATCGCGTGGCCGAAGGCCTGATGCTTTCGGGTGAAGAGTTCTACCACGGCTACACCTATTCCGGTCACCCGGCCTGCGCCGCGGCTGCACTCGCCAACCTGGAAATCATCGAGCGCGAAGGCCTGGTCGAGCGCGTCAAGACCGATATCGGTCCCTATCTCAAGGAACGCTGGCTGAAGCTGGGCGATCACCCTCTGATCGGCGAAGCTCGCATGACCGGCCTTGTCGGTGCACTGGAACTGGTGCCGGACAAGAAAAATCCGCATCGACCGTTCAAGGACGTCGGCACGGCCGGCACCATCTGCCGCGACATTTCCTTCGGCAACGGCATGGTCATGCGCGCGGTGCGCGACAGCCTGATCATTTCGCCGCCGCTGGTCCTGACCCACGAGGAGGCGGATATACTGGTGAAGACCGCCGAGAAAACCCTCGACGAGACCTATCAGGTCCTGAAGCGTGACGGCTGGATAGGCTGACACCGACAGCCGAACCGGTTGCGGGGACGATGAAACATGCGTCATCTTGGCATCGGTTCGGCTTCTCTTAATTTGCTAACATCCGAATATAACCTGATCGGTGATCGAACCGGCTCGGGGCCGGCGTGCTGCCTGCCTGAAGGCGGTCCACCTGCAAAATGGTAATCCTGGGTGAGAGGCATTGATGTTCGGACGTGTTTTCAGACTGGGAAAGCGGGATTTCTCATCCCTTTCCGAACAGGAAATCCTGGCGCTTGCGATTTCCTCCGAGGAGGACGATGCCCGCATCTACAAGGCTTATGCCGATGGTCTGCGTGACCAGTATCCGCAATCGGCCAAGGTCTTCGACGACATGGCCGCAGAGGAAAACCAGCACCGGCGGAGACTGATCGAACAGCACCGGGCTCGGTTCGGCGAAACGATCCCTCTCATACGCCGGGAACATGTGCGCGGCTATTACGACCGCAAGCCCGACTGGCTGGTGCGCCCCCTCGGGCTGGAGAAGGTCCGTGCCATGGCCGAGGAAATGGAGGCGCAGGCCTATCGCTTCTACACCGAAGCTGCCAAGCGCACCTCGGACGCAGGAACCCGCAAGCTACTGGGCGATCTTGCGGTTGCCGAGAAAGGCCACGAGAGTCTCGCCCAGCGCCTTGGAGCCAAACACACGCCCGACGACGTGCAGGAACAGGAGCGCCAGACCGAACGCCGGCAATTCATCCTGACCTACGTCCAGCCGGGCCTTGCGGGTTTGATGGATGGCTCGGTATCAACGCTGGCCCCGATCTTTGCCGCCGCCTTCGCGACGCAGGATACCTGGCAGACGTTCCTGGTCGGCCTGTCGGCCTCCGTCGGGGCGGGCATTTCCATGGGCTTTACGGAAGCGGCCCATGACGACGGCGTGCTCTCGGGACGCGGATCACCACTGAAGCGCGGCCTCGCCTCGGGCATCATGACCGCCCTCGGCGGCCTTGGTCACGCCCTGCCCTATCTCATTCCCGAATTTTGGACAGCGACAACTGTCGCCGCATTCATCGTTTTCATCGAATTGTGGGCGATCGCATGGATCCAGAACCGCTATATGGAAACACCGTTTCTGCGGGCGGCCTTCCAGGTTGTCCTCGGTGGTTCTCTGGTCTTTGCCGCAGGCGTTCTCATCGGCAACGCCTAGAAGATCACACGGACTGGAGTTGCCCGGCTTAACGGCCGGCAACTCTCCCTTTCGGCCAGGCCATGTCCCGATCGCGGGCAAGTTTTCACTTTTTTTCGGTCGGCTGTCGGATAAGCTCGCGCCTGCACGTTCCTTGGGTATCAATCCAAGCAACCGGAGGGACCCACATGCTTTTTTCCGTTTTGATTTACGCCAGCGAAGATTTCATTGACGCTCTGCCACCGGAAGAGCTTGCCACCGTTTATCAGAAACACGGCGCCTTTCACGAACACACCAAGACAAACAACTCCTTCGCCGTTGCAACCAAGTTGATGTCGACGGGAACCTCGGTCACGATCAACAAGGACAAGGACGACTTTATTGTCACTGACGGGCCTTTTGCCGAAACGAAAGAGCAGTTCATGGGCTTTTACGTGATCGACTGCCCGACACTGGAGGACGCCATCGAGGCGGTGAAGATCCTGCCGCTGGATCATGGCCGCATCGAAATTCGTCCGGTGGAATTCTTCGAGGGAGCCGATTTCAAGAATGCCGAGCGCCTGGTTATCAGCGCATCTTAGGGCTGCCCGCCCGCGCGTCCTGGCAGCGCTCAACCGCGTCTTCGGCGACATTGACCTTGCCGAGGATGCTTTTCAGGACGCCTCGTTGAAAGCGCTCAAGGCGTGGTCACCCGACCGGATGCCGGCGGATCCGGTTGCCTGGCTGATCATAGCCGGACGCAATGCCGGCATCGATACGCTGCGGAAACGCAAAAAGGAAACCCTCACCTCACCGGATGATCTCGAGCCTCTTCCCGAAGGCCCGCACCCGGAAGACGAGCTGACCCAATCGCTGGATCATGCCGTCTACCGGGACGACATCCTGCGTCTTCTGTTTACCTGCTGCCACCCGGTGCTGCGCCGGGACCAGCAGATTGCCCTTTCCCTGAAAATTGTCGCTGGTCTTGGTGTGGAGGAGATTGCCCGTGCATTTCTGGTACAGGCCAAGACCATGGAACAGCGTATCACGCGTGCGAAGAAACGGCTGCAGGCGGCCAAACTGAGCTATGAGGAGCCGGACAGAACCGCCCGTGCCGAGCGACTTTCCGCCGTAGCCAATGCCATCTATCTGATCTTCAACGAAGGCTATGCCGCGTCACAGGGTGAAGAACTGATCCGCGAGCCCCTGTGTGAGGAAGCGATCCGCCTGGCCCGCCTGATCGTTCGGCTGTTTCCCGAAGAACCGGAACTGCGCGGCTTGCTGGCCCTTTGCCTGATCCAGCATTCCCGCCGCAAGGCCCGGCTGAGCCGGAGCGGCGCTGCCGTAACGCTGGAAGACCAGGACCGTTCGCTTTGGGACCGGAAACTGATCGCCGAAGGCAACATTCTGCTTGAGGCCGCCTTGCGCAAGGCGCGGCCCGGCCCCTTTCAGATCGAGGCAGCCATTGCCTCGACCCACACCCAGGCTGCGACCTACGCAACCACCGACTGGGTCGAGATCGACCGGCTTTACCGTGCCCTGGAACATATCCGGCCTTCACCGGTTGTGGCGCTCAACCGCGCCGTGGTCCAGGCAAAGCTGAACGGAGCACAGGCCGGCTTGTGCCGCCTGGAGCAACTGGCCGGCTCTCTGGAGCGCTACCCGAACTTTCATGTTGTCCGCGCTACCTTTCTGGAAGAACTGGGCCTGGCTGAAGAGGCTCAGGCCGCTTACCGCAAAGCGCTGGAATTTGCGGGAACCGATGTCGATCGCGACCATATCCGTCGGAAAATGAAGGTTTCTGGCGGACAATAGATCTGTTTCGAGCCTCGTTTTGTTCAGATCCTGCCAGACCAAAATATTTTTTACCCCCCTGTCGGGTCTGCCTGTCGCCCGCCGTCCTCTGATCACCTGGCACTGCCAGGCAATTGTTTTCAACACAGAGGATGAAAGACATGAGCACTCCGTCGCAAACACATGGCGCGTTCAGCTGGATGGAACTTCATTGCGCTGACGGTGCCAAGGCGCAGGCCTTCTATTCCGACCTGCTCGGCTGGGGCACAAAAACCGTGGATGTGGGCGTAGGCCCCTACACCATGATCATGAACAATGAAAACATGATCGGCGGCTTCCCATCCATGGAAACTGAAAGTCCCCGTTGGCTGCCCTATGTGACTGTCGACAGTGTCGATGCGCGTGTCGAAAAAGCCCGTGCGCTTGGTGCGACGATTGCAATGGAACCGATGAGCATTCCAAACGTCGGCCGCATGGCAACGATTGTCGACCCGCTCGGAGGCGTGATCGCATTGATCACATACGAAGAGCCGACAGACGCGTGATTGCGCCTGCCGCTTGAACCTTCAGCAGCCCCGGCCTTGTGCCGGGGCACGCCTGGTGGAACGCGGCCCGCGATAACCTTTCAAAAATTCTGGCTGACGAAGCCACTGATGCAACCGATGACCGTTCTGGCGCTGGTGCGCTTCGTGGTTTTACCGGGACAGGTTCCGGCACAGTTTGACCGCGTCAGAGCAGCTTTCCGTGCAGACCGCCGATCAGAACTTGTACCAGAGAAACAGACCGCCATGGCCGTTGAGCGCCTCTCCCCGGTCTTCAACGATCGGGCTATCAGCCATGCCGCCGAGAAGCACCGACCCGCCGACGAGGCCACCGACGCCCCAGTTTTCGGTTACGGCAAATCTTGACGAAACATCCACGCTCACGTCCCTGAAGCCTGCGTCGGCCTTGTATTCCTTGAGACCGGTTGCGGCCGCGCCTTTTGCGGTCACGGAATAGTAGGCGTCAGCATAGGTGCCGTCGACAAAGGTCGTGGAGACATCGAGGCCGAAAGCCAGACGCTGGGTCGCGTTGATTTCGTAACCCAGGCTGAATGTGGCCGTTGTGCCGCTATCGCCGATGACGTCATGGGCAATCTCGACACTGGCACCAAGTGAATCGCGATCAAGCAGCAAACCGGCGTAGCCACCTCCTGCCGTGGCACCAACCCAGAGCTCCTCGTCAACATCGGGAAGCTTGTCGACAACATTGTCGGACACATCCTTGCGGCCCGTGCCGTAGCCAATAAGCGGCCCGGCGTAAAAGCTGTCGAAAGGCAGCACGTTGGCGGTCGCCGTCAATCCGTTGAACTTGACGAAATAAGGCCCCTTTTGCACAGACGCGATGATGCCGGGAACGAAACCGTAGTCCTTGGAGCCCAGATATTCCGGACCGAAGAAGGGACCAGCGCCAACCAGTACGCTCCAGTCCTTCTGTTCCTCCCCCATGGCAGGACATGCGACAAGCGCGAGACTTGCAAGGACGGTAGTCCGCACATAACACTTAGACGACATAAGACAACCCTTCTGCATTGCGACCCCAGCAATGTTGCCACTGTCTATATGCGGAATTTTCAGCCGTCAACGAAAATGTTGACAGTGTCTACTTATGGAGGAAAAAGGCCTGAGCGACCCGAAATATCACCACGGCAATCTGAAAGAGGCCCTGATCCAGGCAGGGCTGGACATTCTGCGCGAAGATGGACTTGAGGCCCTGTCGCTGCGGGCGTGCGCCGCCCGTGCCGGCGTTTCCCATGGAGCGCCGAAGAACCACTTTGCCAATCTTGCCGTCCTGCAGGCAGCCATCGCGACGGAAGGCTTCCGGCAGTTTGCGGGCACGATGCGCCGGCATATGGCGGATGCGTCCAACGACGCCCGTGAACAGATACTCGCAAGCGCCCGCGGTTACATCGCCTTCGTTGAAGAGAACCCGCATCTGTTCCGGCTGATGTTCTCCATGGAACGACAGCTCGACATCTATCCGGAGCTTCAGCCGGCCAGCCGCGAAGCCTATGCGGTTCTAAGGGAGGTCTCCGAAGGACTTTCACCGGAGAATTGCGAGAACCCCGTTCACCGGACTTCCGTTGAAACAATGCTTTGGGCGTTCATTCACGGCTACGCCAATCTGAAGGCAAATCGGCAGTTCTATACGGCCAATGCGGAAACCGGACGAGACCCGGCGCTGGAGGAAATCTTCCCCCAACTGCTTTACCTGACCAGAAATAAGGAAGTCTGACGGCCGCCTGTCCGAAAACCCTATGCCGCTCCGCAGTGCTCCACGCGGTTGCGACCGCGTTCCTTCGCCTGGTAGCAAAGCCGGTCTGCTTCGGCCAACAGGGTATCAAGACAGGCTGCATTGTCGTGTTCGACAGCGACGACGCCGAGGCTTGCGGTAACGCGAACCAGTTTTCCGTCTCCTGCGGCAACCGGCTCACAGCAGACGCTTTGCCGAATTTTCTCGGCTTCCGCCACTGCGTCCATGATCTGGCTGTTCGGAATCATGATGGCGAATTCCTCGCCGCCCATACGACCCAGAAGACTGTCCGGCCGCAGCGTGCCTTGCACGCGCCGCACGAAGCTGACCAGTACGGTATCACCGGCTGCGTGTCCGTAAGTGTCGTTGACCGACTTGAAATGATCGAGGTCGACCATCAGCAGGGCAAAGCCATTCATGCCAAGGGAGAGACTGCGAGAGACCTCCTCGCGGAAGGCATTGCGGTTGAGCACGTCGGTCAGTTGGTCGTGCGTGGCAAGATATTGCAGACGGACCAGCAACGCATTCCGGCTCTGCGTGACGCAGGACAACATGATAGGCGCCAGTGCGACAAGGGAAATGCCGAGCCGGATGGAAATGAGCGTCATCACGTCGAGCTGCAGGGAGCTGCTGTCGCCAAGCC
Organism: Labrenzia sp. 5N; assembly: GCF_012395805.1. Classification (NCBI taxonomy): domain Bacteria; kingdom Pseudomonadati; phylum Pseudomonadota; class Alphaproteobacteria; order Hyphomicrobiales; family Stappiaceae; genus Labrenzia; species Labrenzia sp. 5N. The sequence goes on from NZ_JAAZTM010000004.1 coordinate 174,977, forward strand.
CGTTTGACAGGATGACGAGACCCCACACGCCAATGCACAACGTCAGTATAGCTGTCGGAAAGACCGGATAGACGACACCACACCACAAGAGCGCCGGAACCGGAAACGCAATGGCGCCAGGCCCTCCGACGACTGCGCCGGCAATACAGGAGATCAGCAGCAGGATCAGCGGCGCGCGTTTTTCCTGCCTCAACCGCGCCAGCAGACCGGAAAAGTCCGGCAATGTTCCTTCCAGCTTCGGTGCCGACAGGATAACCGGCAGGAAGGAGATGTAGTTGACCAGCTCGGTCGTCGACCAGAATATCCAGCCGGGAATGACACCTCCGCCGAAGAGGATCGGATTTGCGATGCCACCGACAAGCCCTGCCACGGAAGCTGCGATAGCCGAAGCCACTGCGAGATGGAGAAGGGCCAACGGTTGTTGCAGCCGAACGGAGGACGCGGGCAAATATTTATAGACCTGATACCCGGCAGCCACCCCGACCATGTTGGCCGCATTCAGCAGCACGGCCTTTTCGAGCGTCGCTCCTGTCAGAAGATCCGCTGCCAGGTAACCTACGGCAGCAGCAACCCAGCTCTGCCAACAAGCCGATTTCGGCAAACGAACCAGCAGTCCGAGGAGAATTGCGTTGGCCGGCCATACTGCTGCCAGGAACCCGGTCGGCCGGGTAAGAATGCCGAAGATGCAAGCCAGGAACACCACCAGGCCCAGCAAGAATGGTACGCGCATTTCAGGCCTTGCGACCCGCTCCAGGACACCGTCCTTTCCGTATAAATTCGCGACCACTGTTCTCTCCATCTGCGACAGCTCGAATTAAAATAATTCAGGCATTCGCCGTCGGACGTTCCGCAATTTCCCGAAGTGCGCCCTTTGTTTCGGAAGGTTTCGGCAACCGAATCCCTTGATCCATCTGAGGCATGGTGAGGGTGTTTATCTAACGAACCAATAAAAACACAAGCACAAAGTATGCATTAACTTCCGGAGCGCGGATGTTTTGCATTAAGTTCACGTGGAGCGTTGACTTCGATTAGGCTGAACGACATGCGGCATCACGAAAAGACCACGACGCCGCACCAGCCACCATCTTAGAGGACCGTGTGCCGCAGGCCGCCGTTGACCTGCAGGATCTCACCCGTCATTCCGCCGGAAAGATCACTGAGCAAATAGGCAGCAGCTCCGGCAACTTCCTCTGCAGTGACACCACGGCGCAGGAACGACTGCCGTGAGAGAACCTCGTGAACCTTGCGGAAGTCGGGCAGGACGCGCGATGACGTGGTCGGGACCGCGCCGGCGGAAACACCGTTCACACGGACATTCTCATGGCCAAGTTCCGCCGCAAGCGCCCGCACGGAGTGTTCCAGTGCAGCCTTTGCGACACCCAGGACCTCGTAGCCGGGCACCACGCGCTCACCGCCCAGGAAGGTCAGGGCAACAACGGATCTGAGGTTCGGGTTGCGCCGCTGCACCTCCCGCACCAGGGCTATGAAGGCATAACAGCTGGTGCTGATCGTCTTCAGAAAGTTCTCTTCGCTCGTCCCCAGCAGACCGTTCTGTCCGGCTTCGCCGATGTCGGTCTTGGCCAGGCAGAACACCATGCCGGTCAGGTCGGTCAGATCGTCAATCGCGTCGATGGACTGCGGATAGTCCAGGAAACGGATGTCGTGATGTGGCGTTTTGGCAGACAGCTTTTCCGGCCGGCGCGACGTCAGCACGGTTTCCCAACCGTTCTGATACATGTGCTCGCCGATTGCCAGGCCGAGCGATCGCTTTGAACTGACCCCGACCACGAGCACCTTGTTGGTCTTTACTGCGGGCTTCCTCAGATCGAAGAGCGTTTCGAGGGTGCGAGTAACGGCCATTGAGCGACATTCCTGCTGAGGACCGGAACCGGCCTGCGGTATTGGATTTCGGGAAACAATTGGCAATGCCCCGGTATCCCCGTTTCGACGCCACATTGCCTCGTGCGCCAGTGCCGGTTCGCCGGCAAATCACTTTGCCGCCAGACCATATGACGTATAATAAGTCAGTCTTGTGACAATGCGATTCACAGCCTGTAACCGGATGTTTCAATCCACTGACGAACTGCATTCCGGTTGCTGACACAAATTGGACAGGCAAAACACTTGCCGTGGTTCGGTTTCACCTTTTCCTTCGACAGCAAAAGACCATGGGCGAGCGCCTGACGTCTTCGGCGATGCCGACGGCCTCTTGCAAGGATGGCAGCTCGCAAACAAATGGGGACCCCGCCTTGCGAGGTCCCCTGAAACGCTCGTTCGAATTTTGTGCCGCCGGCCTACGACCATTGGCGCAAGACGGGCAGCCCCGATCAGCTTACTCCGCAGCGACCGCCAGGTCCCGGTGGGAGCGGCGCGCCCACGGGCGTGTTCCTTCCGGGATTTCATCGACCGTGCCGACCGGCTGCAGATATTTGGTCACTTCGGGCCATTCACCGGCTTTCAGGGCTTTCAGCACTTCCGGCTTGGAGATCTCGAACGTCGACACACCGCAGCGGCGTGCCAGCGGCACCTGGTCGAGAATGTATTTCCCGAGCGCGCGGATATCACCCTTGTAGCCGATCTGCTCACGCAGGATGCGGGCTGCGGAAAAGCCGCGGCCATCGGAAAAGCTCGGAAAGTCGACGGCAACCAGTGCCAGCCGGTCGAGATAATTTTCGATCAGCTCGACATCGTCACCAGCCTCGACGATGACGGCGGTTTTGCCGTCTCGTGCCAGATATGCATCCGGGTCGATGAGAAACACGGTCATCGGTACAAGCGCATCGCCTTCGACAGCAGTGCCGGTTTCGGCATCTGTCCGCGCCCAGCTTTCCTCGACGAAATCGCCGTCCTTGAAAATCGTTGCCATTCTTTGCGTCCTCAAAATCCTCTATCGGCAGCGGTCAGATACCGCTGCCGTCAACTTCCTTGCCATGGGTCGGCCAGTGAATGCCGCATTCCGTCTTGTCCTGGCCACGCCAACGTCCAGCCCGGGGGTCCTCGCCGGGGGCAACCTTGCTGGTGCAGGGCAGGCAGCCGATGGAGGGGTAGCCTTGCGCCACCAGCGGATGCGGCGGCAGATCATGGGTCTTGGCATAATCCAGAATTTCTGCAGCCGTCCAGTCCGCCAGCGGATTGACCTTCACCCGGCCTTCGTCGATTTCGAAGAACTCCAGGCTGGAGCGACTTGCGCTCTGGAACCGCTTGCGGCCGGAAATCCAGGCTTCGAACCCGTTCAAGGCCTCGGCCAGCGGCACCACCTTGCGGATATGACAGCAGGCGTCGGTATCGCTCATCCAGAGCATGCCCGCGGGATCTTCCCTGGAGAGATCATCCTTGTTCGGCTTCTGGGTGCGGACATCGGTCAGGCCGAGCTTCTCGATCAGCTCATCACGATAGAGCAGCGTGGCCGGAAACAGTTTGACCGTGTCCACGAATACGACCGGCGTCGAAGGGTCGATCTGGGCAACCATATGCAGGAGCACTGCGGAATCGGCCCCGAAGCTGGAGACCATGGCAATGCCACCGGCGAACTGGTGGCGGATGGCCGCCCTCAGGACGTCGTCCGCGGTTGCATCCTCGAACTGGGCGTTGAGTGCGGCGACTTCCGCCTGCAAGCCCAGCTCCGGATCAACACCTAGGCTGAATGTCTCATGCAGCGCCATAAAGGGCCTCCTTGAAGGGATCCTCCCCAACCCGGCGATAGGCTTCCAGGAAGGTCTCTTCTTTGCCGTTCCGCAGGCCGAGATAGGTATCGACCAGCTTCTCGATGGCATCGACCACTTCTTCAGACGAGAAGCCGCGGCCGACGATTTCACCAATGGACGCGTTTTCGTTGGCGGAGCCGCCAAGCGTCACCTGATAGAATTCCTCGCCCTTCTTCTCCAGGCCGAGAATGCCGATGTGGCCGACATGGTGGTGACCACAGGCGTTGATGCAGCCGGAGATCTTGATCTTAAGCTCACCGATCTCGGCCTGCCGTTCCGCAGCACCGAAGCGTTCGGAGATCCGCTGCGCAACCGGAATGGAGCGGGCGGTTGCCAGGGCGCAATAGTCCATGCCCGGGCAGGCGATGATGTCGGTGATCAGACCGGCATTGCCTTCCGCGATACGCGCGGCCACCAACTCGTCGAACAGCGCCGGCAGGTCGTCCAGCTTTACATGCGGCAGGATCACGTTCTGCTCGTGACTGATGCGGATCTCGTCATGACCGTATTTCTCGGCAAGGTTCGCGATCACGTCCATCTGCTCATCCGACGCATCACCCGGGATGCCGCCGATCGGCTTCATGGACAATGTGACGGAGGTATAGCCAGGCACCCGGTGCGGGTTGAGGTTATGCGCCGTGAACTGGGCAAAGGCTGCATCCGCCGCCTTGCGTGTTTCAACGGCAGCCGAGGTCGCATTGCCCACTTCCAGCGGAGGCGGAGCAAAATAGGCTTCGATGCGGCGCACTTCCTCGTCCGGCAGACGCAGGACCCCGAAGCGGATCTTTTCGAATTCGGCCTCGATATCCGCCTTCAGTTCGTCCAGCCCGGTTTCATGAACCAGGATCTTGATGCGGGCCTTGTACTTGTTGTCGCGGCGGCCGTAGCGGTTATAGACGCGCAGGATCGCTTCCGAGTAGGCAAGCAGATCTTCCTCGGGAAGGAAGTCGCGCACCTTGCGGCCGATCATCGGCGTACGGCCAAGTCCGCCACCGACGAAGACCACGAACCCGATCTCACCGGCATCGTTGCGTGCGAGCTGCAGCCCGATATCGTGAACCTGGACGGCAGCACGGTCGTTCGGTGCGCCTGTGATGGCGATCTTGAACTTGCGCGGCAGGAACGAGAATTCCGGATGCAGCGATGACCACTGGCGCAGGATTTCCGCATAGGGGCGCGGGTCGGCGATCTCGTCGGCCGCAGCACCGGCGAAGTGATCCGCGGTCACGTTTCGAATGCAGTTGCCCGACGTCTGGATGGCATGCATCTCGACTTCTGCCAGCTCTTCCAGGATCTTCGGCGTATCTTCCAGTTTCGGCCAGTTGAACTGGATGTTCTGGCGCGTGGTGAAGTGGCCGTAGCTCTGGTCGTACGTGCGGGCGATATGGGCGAGCTTGCGCATCTGCCGGCCGTTGAGCGTGCCATAGGGAATGGCAACGCGCAGCATGTAGGCATGGAGCTGCAGATAGAGACCGTTCATCAGGCGCAGCGGCTTGAACTCGTCCTCGGAAAGCTCGCCAGCCAGACGGCGGCGGACCTGGTCCTTGAACTGCTCGGTACGCTGGTTCACGAAGCTCGCGTCAAATTCGTCGTAACGGTACATGTCTCAATCTCTCCTCAGCGAGCGCTGCCATGGAAGGCGCTGCCCTGCCCTTCATTGTTGTTTCAGGCGGAAACCGCCTGGGCCTGCTTGCCCAGTTCCGGGTGGGTGGTCGGGCCGGTTGCCCGGATCTTTTCGCGCAGGCGCACCGGTACGATGACGCCCTCTTCCACGGTCACGTCCATCTCGTAGACACCAACGACTTTCTGGTTCTTCTCGGCCTCAAGACCTTCGGCCAGGGCTGCCGCGACCGCTTCCTTGCCGTCATAAACCTTAGCCAGCGTAATGCGCTCGACCCAGGAACCGTTTTCCGCGAGCCAGACAACATCGCCGTTCAAAAGGCGGTTGGCGGTGATGACTTTCATGTGCGTCCACTCTCTTCAAGTTCAGGCGGCTACAACCCGGGCGGCGAGCTGCGGCGCCAGGGGTTCGGCCTTGTCCATTGCGGCATGGCCCACGGCCTCGCCGATCACGATCAGAACCGGTCCGTCGATCTCCGCGCGGTTCGACAGCACCGCGAGTTCGGACAGGGTTCCGGCAAATTGGCGTTCGTCCGGGTGTGCCGCATTCTCGATCACGGCAACCGGTGTTTCAGGTTTCAGGCCCGCGCCGATCATCTTCTCGGCAACGGCAGCCGCCACGGTTCGGCCCATGTAGACAGCCACCGTCGCGCCCTTAAGTGCCAGCCCAGCCCAATCCGGCAGGGTTTCGGACTTGGCATTGTGGCCGGTTGCGAAAACCAGGTTGGAGGCGACACCGCGCAACGTGAGCGGGATCTGGGCTGACGCCGCCGCGGCGAAGGCTGCCGTGACGCCTGGAACAATTTCAAAGCCGATACCAGCTTCGCGAAGCGCTTCCATTTCTTCTGCCGCACGGCCAAAGATCATCGGATCTCCAGCTTTCAGACGCACGACCTTCAAGCCCTTGCGGCCAAGCTCGACCAGGAGCTCGGAAATTTCGGACTGTGGCACGGAATGAGCGCCCTTGCGCTTGCCCACTGAAATGCGCTCCGCATCACGGCGGCCCATGGCAACGACATTTGCCGGCACCAGCGCATCGTGAACGATGACGTCGGCTTCCTGCAGCAGGCGCTGCGCGCGCAGGGTCAACAGGTCTTCCGCGCCCGGCCCGGCACCGACAAGCCAGACAAAACCGGGTTCGTCCGCCATCGAATTCAACAACCGCTGCGCCTCGGAACGGGCGACATCAGCCTTGCCTGCATAGAGATTGGTTGCGACCGAACCGGAGAAGAAGCGCGCCCAGAAACTGCGGCGCAGCCCCCCGTCGCGGATCACCTTGGTTGCGGCATCGCGGAAACTTTCGGCAAGACGCGCCAGCTCGCCGGTCGAACGCGGCAGCATGGCTTCAATGCGCGCGCGGATGTGGCGCGACAGGACAGGACCGACACCGGTCGAGGTTATCGCAACGGCGATCGGTGCGCGATTGACCAGGGCACCGGTGTAGAAGTCGCACAGTTCCGGCTTGTCGACCGCATTGACTGGAACGCCCTGCGCCCGTGCCGCATCGACAACAACCTTGTCGAGGTCCCAGTCTTCGCGTGCGGAAAAAACCAGAGCGGCGTCCTTCAGATGACCAGGCTGGAAATCCTCGGCAAGATGCTCGGTCTCGAAGAGGTCAATAGCCTCCTGCAGATCCGGTTCGACAATTTTGGAAACGACGACGATCCGGGCGTTGGTTTCACCCAGGAGACGAACCTTTGCAGTAGCTTCACCGCCGTGCCCGACAACGAGCACACGCCGGCCGGCAACCTTCATGAAGGCCGGAAACACGTCGAGCCGGTCTTCCGGCTTTTTCAGTGTTTTCAGAGTGTCGCCACCACGGCTAGTCATCGTCAGGGTCTCCAGTCCCAGTTTGATGGGTCTAATGTAATCGGCAGCCCATGCCTGCGCCGGGCACCGGATTTCAAAGCTGGAAACAGAAGCGGAATAGTTTTTTGCAATCCTCTGATTTGGCCAATTTCAATTCCCGGCGGCCGGTCAGAGTGATTTTTGCGAGGAAAAATTTCCAACGGGCCTGGTCCGGTTGAAAGAGTTTTTCTCCTGTTCCAACGGTCAGTGAACACCCCGTTCAGCCGTCGTTTGCGACGGCATTCAACCTTCCGGGCAAGCGTGCGTCATTCTTGATGCCGCAAAGGAAATCACTTAGCCTTTCCAGACGGCTGGGACACGGCCGCTGTGGCATCAGAGGGGGTATGATGCGTCTTGTTTATTCATTGGTTGCCGCCGGGGTTTCCGCAGGTCTTTTGCTCTTCGGCAGCTTCGGAACTAGCCATGCAGCCGTTGTTGAAAACTTCCAAAGCGGCGGCTGGAATGGCAGTGCCTTCACTGATGATCAGACCGGCGCATTTTCGACCTGTGTCGCGTCCGTGAGCTACCACAGCGGCATCACGCTATATGTCCAGCTCGACACCAACTACAACTGGGCCATCGGCTTTTCGGCGCTTCAGTGGAACATGAAGGTCGGCGCGGATATTGCGCTTCAGTATCGCATCGACCGGGGCGCCTGGCAGAGCGGCGTAGCCAAGGCGACGTCGAAGAATCTGGCGCGCATGCAAATGCCGAGAGGCGGCTACATCATCACCCGATTTCGCCGCGGACGGACACTTTACGTTCGAGATGGCACCTACAATTACGAATTCCGCCTCACAGGCACCTCTCGCCTGATGGCACGTCTTGCCAAATGCGTGGAGCAGAACATCGCACGGTACGGTGCGGTACCCATTGCCGGCGCTGCAGGCGCCAGCTCTCAAGGTGGCCTCGGACATTCCGCCCCCACCAAGGACGAAGCGGCGGCGTCCAGTTCGGCGACCGACCCGCAACTTGCCATCGAAGCGACCCAGGCCCTGTTCAACCTGATGGGCAGCGCAGGTCTTTCCGGGCTAAAGCTTATTCCCGACGGACAGCGCGAAGAAGATCTGAACGGCCTTCATGCCGTTGCCACCAACGACGTACGCACGATTGTGGCGCACATTTTTCCGGCGGGTAGCTACCAGTCGGAAGAAGAACTGATGTCGCTTATTGTTGCCGACAGCCAGAAGAAATGCGCGGAAGGCAAATTCACCTCAGGTTCCGAACGGATCAACGAGAACGGCAAACCGATCTATACAAGTTACGCCAACTGCGAAACGGGCGACTTTCAGTTGATCGAGCGGGTCGCCATCGCAAAGCGCAAGGCGGGCGGGGTCTTCATCTACGGCGTGGCGGATACTTACGTCGGCGAAGGCGGTGGCGCACCGGTTTCTCCGCCTGAACTGACGGATCCGGATCTCTACTCGGCAATCGCAAACGCTGCGGAGTAAGGCAAAACGAGCAGCCGATCACCCGATCCAGCCCGGCCAACGATTTTTCCGAATATGTCATCGCGTAAGAAAATGCCGGATCTCGCGAAAAAAAACGAGGGCGATTTCCCGCCCTCTTCCAAAACATTCTCAGACGCAGAATGCCTGCCGATTACTTCATCGCCTGCATCACGGACACGAAGTTGGCCACCGCGGCCCCCCCCATGTTGAAGATGCCGCCGATCTCGGCGTTCTTCACCTGGATTTCGCCGGCAGTGCCGGTCAGCTGCATCGCAGTGAGCACGTGCATGGAGACACCTGTGGCGCCAATCGGATGGCCCTTGGCCTTCAGACCACCGGACGGGTTCACCGGCAGCTTGCCGCCCATTTCCGTCCAGCCTTCCAGCACGGCGCGAGCACCCTCGCCTTCCTTGGTCAGGCCCATGGCTTCATATTCGATCAGCTCTGCAATGGTGAAACAGTCGTGGGTCTCGACGAAAGACAGATCGTCCAGTGCCAGATTGGCATCGCCGAGTGCCTGACCCCAGGCCTTGGAACAGCCTTCGAACTTCAGGATGTCGCGCTTCGACATCGGCAGGAAATCCTGCACGTGGGCAAGCGCGCGGAAGGCAACCGCCTTCTTCATGCCGAGAGCCGTTGCAGGATCGGTCAGGACGAGTGCGGCGGCACCGTCGGACACCAGCGAACAGTCGGTGCGCTTCAGCGGGCCGGCGACAAAGGGGTTCTTTTCGGACTCTGCGCGGCAGAAGTCGAAACCGAGGTCCTTGCGCATCTGGGCGTAGGGGTTGCCAACACCGTTCTTGTGGTTCTTCGACGCAATCTTGGCCAGGGCATCGGACTGGTCGCCGTACTTCTGGAAGTAGGCGTCGGCGATCTTGCCGAAGACGCCGGCGAAGCCTGCCGGGATATCGCCTTCTTCCTTCAGATAGGAGGCCTTGAGCAGGTTCTTGCCGATTTCCGGACCGGGCGTCGTGGTCATCTGCTCGACACCGACGACCAGCACGAAGCGGGCGTCACCCGAAGCAATGGCGCGCACACCCTGATGCACCGCCGCAGAGCCGGTGGCGCAGGCGTTTTCGACACGGGTTGCCGGTTTGAAGCGCAGCGCCGGATCGGCCTGCAGCACCAGCGAAGCGGTGAAATCCTGTGCCGAGAAACCGGCATTGAAATGACCAAGCAGGATCTCGTCGACATCTCCCGGCTCGATACCTGCGTCCTTGATGGCATCGACCGCCACCTTGACGATCATGCTTTCAACCGTCTCTTCCGAATGCTTGCCGAAGGGCATGTGTGCCCAACCCACCATGGCTGCCGTCATGACACTTCCTCCAGGTTTTTTGCCCGCAAGATGAAACCCGATTTCCGCCGGATCTCTTGTCCGTGCGAGGGGCCCTCCATCTTACGTAAGTTCTGTGTGCGGGGACAGTTCCAGCTTCCATGTTGCTTTGCAAGAAGAAACTGACCTAAACGTCATAACAATATTTTTCCATGTTTTATTTCAGTTACTTAAATAAGTTAGTCCAAAGAGATAACACCAGTTTGGCCGCGCAGGCGCAGCATGTCGGGGGCTTCCGTCTTCAGCGAGGCCCGTGGCAGGCAAACCGATTGAGATGGTCACACCCCTGTCACTTAAGCCATGTAGGAAAAGCGCGTTCCGGACAAAATCGTGTTTCGTTCCTTTTCAGTAGCTCCACCGGTCCTGCCTCGCAGGGCCGGTTTTTGCATGTGCTCATCCTCCCCGTTCCACATGTGCGACGCAATTCACACATCGCTTACCGAAAGCAATTGCCGAACGACTTTTTCAACACTGTTCACTTGACCTGAGAAGGCGCTGGATATAGCCATTCAAAGCGCTTTGAAACCCATTAAGACCGCCTCAGAAGCGGAACGGAGACAACCGGCAATGTTCGAAGAAGCCGAAACGGGCCTGGAGGCTGATGTGCCGTCAGACATGAAGAATGACCCGGATTGGTGGCGTGGAGCGGTGATCTACCAGATCTATCCGCGCTCCTTCAACGACACCAATGGTGATGGCATAGGCGACCTCAACGGCGTCAGCGAACGCATGGACTACATTGCCTCGTTGGGCGTCGATGCCATCTGGCTGTCGCCTTTCTTCACCTCGCCGATGGATGATTTCGGTTACGATGTCTCCGACTATGAAGATGTCGACCCGATGTTCGGCACGCTTGCCGATTTCGACCGCATGCTGGCTGCCGCTCATGCGCGCGGCCTGAAGGTGATCATCGACCTGGTGATTTCGCACACCTCCGACCAGCATCCATGGTTTGTCGAAAGCCGTTCGTCACGCGACAATGCCAAGGCCGACTGGTTCGTTTGGGCCGACGCCAAGCCGGACGGCACGGTGCCGACCAACTGGCTTTCGATCTTCGGCGGCCCGGCCTGGGAATGGGACAGCCGCCGGCGCCAGTATTACATGCACAATTTCCTGACCAGCCAGCCGGATCTGAACTTCCATAACCCGGAGGTTCAGGACGCGGTTCTGGCTGCCGCCAGGTTCTGGCTCGACCGCGGTGTCGACGGGTTCCGTCTCGACACGGTGAACTTCTATTTCCACGACAAGCAGCTCCGGGACAACCCACCCCTGAGCGCGACTGAAATGCCGTCCACCGTCGATCCGACCAACCCCTACGGCTATCAGGATCACCTTTATGACAAGACCCAACCGGAAAACCTGTTGTTTCTTGAGAAGCTGCGCGCGCTCCTGGACAAATATCCGGGCACGACGTCCGTCGGTGAAATCGGCGCAGACGGACAGGCCGTGGAACTGACGGCGTCCTATACGGAAGCCGGCAAGCGCATTCACATGGCCTACAGCTTCGACCTGCTGACGCCTCAACATTCGGCGCCCTACATCCGCAAGATCGTGGAAGAGATGAACGCCGGCATCGGCTCCGGCTGGGCTTCCTGGGCGCTGTCGAACCACGACGTGAAGCGGGTCGCCAGCCGCTGGGGCGAGGATCTGGACATTGGCAGCTTTGCACCGCTTGAAACCGCCCTCTGCGCTTCGCTGCGCGGCACCCCCTGCCTTTACCAGGGCGAGGAACTCGGCCTGCCGCAGGCTGAAGTTCCTTTTGAAAAGCTGCAGGATCCCTACGGCGTTCGCTTCTGGCCGGAATACAAGGGCCGCGACGGCTGCCGAACACCAATGCCGTGGGTGAAAGACAACAGCAACGCCGGTTTCTCCGAAGCCGAGCCCTGGCTTCCGGTCGCACAGGATCATCTGGCGCTTGCCGCCTTCGAACAGGACAAGGACGAAAGCTCCATCCTGAACCGGAACCGGGCCTTCTATGCCTGGCGGCAGGCCCAGGAGCCTTTGAAGAAGGGCGACATGGTGTTTCTGGACAGCCAGGACAACACGCTGGTCTTCACCCGCAGCCATCAGGGTGAGACCGTGCTGTGTGCCTTTAACCTCGGCACCGAGCCGGCCACCGTCACCTTGAACGGACTTGAGCTGGAAAACCTCAATGCACCCGGCTTCAACGGCACGCTGGAGGGCGCCACGATTGCGCTTCATGGCCTCGATGCTCTGTTTGCCCGCGTGAAATCCTGATTTCGCGCCTTCAATTCGGGCTCCGGCACGGCTAAATAGTCGCGCCGGAGCATTTCCGGCCTAGCAAACCAACGCCGGACCTTTCATGACCGACCGCCTGCCCGTTTCCGTTTTCATCATCGCCCGTGACGAGGCCGACCGGATCGCCCGACCGATCGAAAGTGTCATCGGCTGGGTGGATGAGGTCATCGTCATCGACAGCGGATCAACGGACGAAACTGTCGCCGTGGCCGAACAACTTGGCGCGCGGGTCATCCGCAACGACTGGCCTGGCTACGGTCCGCAAAAGCGTTTCGGCGAAGACCAGTGCCGCAACGACTGGCTGCTCAATCTGGATGCCGACGAAGAGGTGACGCCGGGCCTCGCCGCGGAAATCAAAGCCAAATTCGCAGACGGCAGTTACGCGGACGCCGATGGCTGGCGCATCATGATCCGCGATCTTTATGCCCATGAAACCGACCCTGCCCCCTGGGCCTACGGGTATCATCAGATCCGCCTCTACGACCGGCGCAAGGGCCGGTTCTCTGCCTCGACGGTTCATGACACGGTCCGGCCCGAGGAAGGCGCGCGCATCTCGAACCTTTCCGGCATCATGGCGCACCGGTCCATCCGGTCGCTGGATTTTCAGGTTGGCAAATACAATCGCTACTCGGGCATGCAGGTGGACGACATGCGCGCCCGCGGCCGCAAGCTGCCGAAAAGCCGCCTCCTGACCGAATTTCCGGTGAGCTTCTTCAAGGCCTATTTCGTGCGCAAGTACCGCAAATACGGCTGGTGGGGCTTTATCCTGGCCATGAACTACGCCCACGCCCGCTTCCTGCGCGTCGCCAAGGCCTATGAGGCCGAGTTGCTGGACAGGACCAAAACGGACTGAGGCACGAGCTGCGCGTTACTGTTGTCGCAGCCCCCTCACCGGACCTGCATCGGTCTTGCCGAGTCGTTCCATACTAGGCTGCAAAAATGGCAACCGGTTTGCCGACGCCGCGCAGGGCATGTTCGCCCATGGCATTGAGACCGGTCTGGAGGTCGCCGGAAAGAGCAGCGCGTACCGGTTCTGTCAGGAGCAAGGCGCGGCCGAGGGGTTTGCACAGGGATTCCACCCGGCTGGTCTCATTGACGGCGCGTCCGATCACCGTGAAGTCGAGCCGTTCCTCACCACCGACATTGCCGAAGAAGACTTCACCCCGGTGAAGGCCGATACCGATCTTCAGGGGGTGCCAGTGGATCGGGTCGGGAAGATCCTCGGGCGGATTGCGGTTCAGCTCGTCAATGGCCTCCAGTGCAGCCTTCGCGGCCTTCACCGCCGCATTCGCCGCCGCTGTTTCACCAAATGTCTTCTGATCGAACACGGCCAAAATGCCGTCGCCCATGAACTTCAGGATATCGCCGCCGTGGTTGAGCACGGCATCCGAGATCCTGTCGAAATAGGCGTTGAGGATAGCCGTCACTTCCGGTCCGCTCAGCCTGTCGGCGAGTTGAGTGAAGCCGCGCATGTCGGCCATGAAGACCACTGCCTTGATGGCCTCGCCATCACCGCGCTTGATCTCGCCATCCAGCACGCGCTGTCCGGCGATCGGCCCGAGATAGGTGTCGGCAACGTTGCGGGCAATCCGCTGAACGATGTGGCGCTCGATGTGCAGCGCCAAAAGGTCGATCAGATTGCGGATCAGGTCTTTTTCCGCCGGAGGAAACCCACCGGGTTTGCGGGTTGCCAAGGTCATGGCATTCCGCTTTTCGTGTGAGGAACTGAGCGGCAGGGCGACATAGGTCGTGTATCCCTGATCGGCAAGTTCGCGCATCAGCGGAGCGGAATTGGCGCCTTCCTCGCTTTCCAGATCGACCTTGATGGTCTGGCCTTCGTTGATGACGTGGAAAAGCGGATTGCGGGTAAAGGCTTCCGATTTGGTCGCGTTGGCATCTGCGGCAACCTCGTCGCAGAAATAATCCTGACTGTTCCAGACCCAGGAAAAACCGATGACGCGCGGATGCAGGGTACCGATATGCAACGTTGCCCGGTCGATTGCGAGGCCTGCAGCCTTGCAGCGCCACATGAACTCCTCGAACATCAGCATGACATCATCGATCCGCGTCGCTTCATGCAAGAGCCACGAATTCAGCTGGTCGATACTGAGTGTCTCCGGCGCACAGGAAGGGCCTCTGCTGGAACGGGCAAGCAGATAGACATGAGGCGCGTATGTGCGCGGGGCTGGGTCAAGAAAGGCTTTGTTCATCGGGGCTCCGTGAAACGCTCTGGCTAATATCTCGGGCGCCGGAGATCAAACTTCAATCGGCAAAAAACCGAATGGTAGGAAATGCCCTAAATTGGCCCAAGGGAAACATCGACCCAAGGGCAACTGGGCATCGAGGAGAACCGGCCCAACCCTCGAGACGCCGCTTGCGCGGCTTCTCAGGATAAAGACGCATGGAGTGACAGGCAGCTTGAACGTACCACACACGCCAGCCCTATCCTGAAGAAGCAGGAAACGCCGCTTCGAAGGTTGGTCAACCTGTTCTAGGTGGAACGAGAAGCAGCGCCTTAAAACGCCGCCTCTACACCGCCCATTTCCACGTAAACGCTTTTGGTCTGGCTATAGTACTCGATCGCGGCATGGCCGTTCTCGCGGCCGATGCCCGACTTCTTGTAGCCGCCAAAAGGCATTTCGATCGGGGTCAGATTGTAGGTGTTGATCCAGCAGGTGCCTGCCTGCAACTGGTCGATCACCCGGTGCGCCCGCTGAATGTCCCTGGTGAAAACGCCCGCGGCAAGGCCGAAGTCGGTGTCGTTCGCGCGGGCGATGACGTCGTCCTCATCGGTGAAGTCGAGCACGCTCAGAACCGGGCCGAAGATTTCCTCGCGGGCAATGCGCATGTCGTCCTTCACGTCGGCAAAGACGGTCGGCTGCACGAAATAGCCGTCCGGGAAGCTTGCGACAGAGGCTGAACCACCGCCGCACACCAGCCGGGCGCCCTCCTCCTGACCGATCTGCATGTAGTGGAGCACCTTGTCGAGCTGCTGTTTGGACACAAGCGGACCAATATTGGTTGCCTCGTCCAGCGGATCACCGAGAACGGCCTTGGCGGTGCGTTCAGCGAGCCGTGCCACAAAGGCTTCCTTGATCGCTTCATGAACGAACACGCGCGTCCCGTTGGAGCAGATCTGCCCAGTGGAATAGAAGTTGGCATTGATCGCGGCGGACACCGCGTTTTCAATGTCAGCGTCCTCGAACACGATCAGCGGGGACTTGCCTCCAAGTTCCAGCGTTGTCTTCTTCAGATGCTCACCCGCAAGGGCTGCCACTTTGGCGCCGGTCGGGACAGAGCCGGTCAGCGAAACCTTGGCAATGGCCGGATGAGCGACCAGCTTTGCACCGACATCACCAAAGCCCTGAAGCACGTTGAAGACACCAGCGGGTAGACCGGCCTCGGTAAAGGCCTCCGCCAGTTTCAAGGCGCTCAGCGGGGTGACTTCCGAGGGTTTGAAGATCATGGCATTGCCGCAAACGAGTGCGGGAGCAGACTTCCAGCAGGCGATCTGGATCGGATAGTTCCAGGCGCCGATGCCGAAACAGATGCCGAGCGGTTCGCGCTTGGTGTAGGCGAAGGAGCCGCCCAGATCGATATGTTCGCCGGTAAGCGTTGCGGCCAGACCACCGAAGTATTCCAGGCAGTCGGCGCCGGACGCAGCATCGGCAATCAGGGTTTCCTGCAAGGGCTTGCCGGTGTCGAGCGTTTCCAGAATGGAGAGTTCCCGGTTCTTTTCACGCAGGATCTCGGCTGCCCGGCGCAGCACGCGGCCGCGTTCGGCTGCTGGTGTTGCCGCCCAGACCTTCTGGCCTTCCTGGGCAGAGCGGATTGCCGCCTCGATCACGGCATCGTCGGCCGCGCGGATCTGCGCGATGACTTCACCGGTTGCGGGATACAGCGAGTCAAAGGGAGTGCCGCTCTGGCTCTCGACATATGAGCCGCCGACATAGTGGGACGCTTGCGGTTGGGCGCGCATGGGTTGGCTCCTTGGTCTGTGTGTCTGCCGTTGGTCTGCCGGGGATCATCGCTGGCTGGATTGCCAGTCCGGGTGGATCCACGGTTCCTGGTTGGCCGCGGGCAGCGGGGTCTTGCCGAGAATATGGTCCGATGCCTTCTCCCCGACCATAATCGAGGGCGCATTCAGATTGCCATTGGTGATTTGCGGAAAGATGGAACTGTCGGCAACACGAAGCCCGTCAACGCCGATTACCCGGCATTCAGGGTCGACCACGGCCATGGCATCATCCTTCGCCCCCATCCGGCAAGTGCCGCATGGGTGATAGGCGCTTTCCACGTGTTCGCGGATGAAGCCGTTCAGGTCCTCGTCGCTCTGCACACTGTCTCCCGGCTGGATCTCCTTGCCGCGATAGGGGGCAAACGCCTCCTGGCCGAAGATCTCGCGGGTCAGGCGGATACAGGTGCGGAAGTCTTCCCAGTCGTCTTCGTGGGACATGTAGTTGAACAGGATCGACGGCTTGGCCTTCGGGTCGCTGGAGGTCAGCTTGATACGGCCGCGCGATTTGGAGCGCATCGGTCCGACATGGGCCTGGAAGCCATGGCCTTCGGCTGCTGCCTGTCCGTCGTAACGCACGGCGAAGGGCAGGAAGTGATACTGGATATCAGGATATTTCACGCCCGCCCTGGAGCGAATGAAAGCGCAGCTTTCGAACTGGTTCGATGCACCGAGACCCTGCTTCAGGAACAGCCACTGGGCCCCGATCACCGCCTTGGAGAACAGGTTCCAGTGCTTGTAGAGCGTGATCGGCTGGGTGCAGGCCTGCTGAAGATAAAGCTCCAGATGATCCTGCAGGTTGGCACCGACGCCCGGCCGGTCGGCCACGACGTCAATTCCCATTTCGGCAAGATGCGCCGCCGGGCCGATGCCGGACTGCATCAGGATCTTCGGCGAATTGATAGAAGACGCCGACAGGATCACTTCGCGGGCAGCTTTTGCCTCGCGGACCTCGCCGCCGGTTTCGAATTCCACACCGACCGCGCGCTTGTCCTCGATCAGGATCCGGCGCACGAGAGCCCCCTTGATCAGGGTCAGGTTACCGCGCTTCAGTGCCGGCTTCAGATAGGCGTTTGCGGCAGACCAGCGACGGCCCCGATGGACCGTCATTTCCATGTCGCCGAAGCCTTCCTGACGCTCGCCATTGTAGTCGGCGGTCACGCCATAGCCCGCCTGCTCGCCGGCTGTCTTGAAGGCGTCGAACAGCGGGTTCCACTTGGTTCCGCGCTGGACATGCAGCGGACCGTTGGTGCCGCGCCAGCCGTCCTGGCCGCCATGGCTGTGCTCCTGGCGCTTGTAGTACGGCAGCACATGGCGATATCCCCAGCCGCTCGCACCCATCTCTTCCCAGGTGTCGAAATCACAGGCATGGCCACGCACATAAACCATGCCGTTGATGGAGGACGATCCACCGATCACCTTGCCACGCGGTGTGGCCAGGCGCCGGCCCTCCAGATGCGGTTCCGGTTCGCTGGTGTACCCCCAGTCATACAGCGGCATGTTCATCGGGTAGGACAGGGCAGCCGGCATCTGGATCAGCGGACCGACATCGGTGCCGCCGAATTCCAGCACAAGCACCCTGTTGCTCGGGTCTTCCGACAGGCGGTAAGCCATCGCACAGCCGGCGGATCCGGCTCCGACGATGATGAAGTCGAACTGGTCGCTCATGTTGATCCTAGCTGCTCAATTCTTGGTGTTGCGCGCCAGGTGGACGGCAATCTGGGTTTCCACATAGTCCTCGACCAGCTCGATCGCGGCCGGCCGGTCGGTCTTGCCGTCGCGCAGGGCTTGCCGGATCCAGACGCCGTCAATCATCGACGCCGTGCCTTCGGCAATCCGGCGTGCTTCGTCCTGAGGCATGAAGGCCCTCAGGTTGTGGGTCAGGTTCGAGGCAAGCCTTGCCGAATAGATATTCAAAAGACGATTGTTGCTGTCGGTGGTACGCGACTGAACGTAGAAGGCGAGCCAGGCCGCGATCACGGCGGGCTGAAACTGGTCGACCGCAAAGTTGCCTGCAATGATTGCCGAAATACGCTCGCGTGGGGTCTCCGCCTTTTCCAGGCTCTCGCGGATCGCCCGGCCGAGTTCGGTCAGGAGATGGCGCATCGTTGCGGCAAGCAACTGGTCCTTTGAGCCGAAATAGTGATGCACGAGACCGCCGGAAACGCCTGCGCGCTTTGCGATCTGCGCCATGGTCACGTCGCTATAGCCGCGTTCGTGTATGGCATCGACCGTCGCGTCAATCAGACTGCGCCGCCGTTCCGCTTCCATTCCGACCTTGGGCATTTCAACCTCCGACACAGGGCGAGAGAAGAATTCGGCTCAGCGTTTCTGGCGATGATCAGACAGCGGCACATCCGGACAAGAACAAGTCCGGTTACCGATCGTCACGATCATGGTGCAGCAGCGTCAAGGAGAAGGAAAAGCCTTCTCAAGAGCCTCTGAATGCGCCTTGCCGCGTTCGTCTCACATCCAAGTTTTATTTTTAATTGATCAGTCAATCAATGAAAACTTGCAATTTTTTCCCGTGGATGTTTGGATCTAGGTTAGGCAGGCTGTGGGCAGAGGAAACTGAGGGCGTTAGAACCACACTGACACCCCATGCCCTGCAGAAAAACAAGAAAACAGACTTTCCATAGGAGGTATACATATGAAAGTAGCAGCGAAACTCGCTGGAGGCCTGGCGCTCGGGCTGATGCTCACGGGAACCGCCCTGGCAAACGATCCGGAAAGCTGCCAGACGGTTCGCTTCTCCGACGTCGGCTGGACTGACATCACGGCAACGACCGCCGCAACCTCGGTCGTCCTAGAAGCGCTCGGCTACAAGCCGGAAGTTAAAATCCTGTCCGTTCCGGTGACCTATGCGTCGCTGAAGAACAAGGACATCGACATCTTCCTCGGCAACTGGATGCCGACCATGGAAGGTGACATCAAGGCCTATCGCGAAGACGGCTCCGTGGAAACGGTCCGGGCCAACCTGGAAGGCGCGAAGTACACGCTTGCCGTTCCGGAATACACCTACGAAAAAGGCCTGAAGAGCTTCCAGGACATCGCCAAGTTCAAGGACGATCTCGACGGCAAGATCTACGGCATCGAGCCGGGCAATGACGGCAACCGCCTGATCATCGGCATGATCGATGAAAACCTCTTCGAACTGGAAGGCTTCGAAGTGGTGGAGTCCTCCGAGCAGGGCATGCTTGCGCAGGTCGCCCGTGCAAACCGCCGCGAGGCGGACATTGTCTTCCTCGGCTGGGAACCGCACCCGATGAACGCCAATTTCAAGATGAAGTATCTTGAAGGCGGCGACGACATTTTCGGCCCGAACTATGGCGGAGCCACCGTCTACACCAACGTGCGTGCCGGCTATGTCAAGGAATGCCCGAACGTCGGCAAGCTGCTTGAAAACCTGGAATTCTCGCTGCCCATGGAAAACGAGATCATGGGTGCCATCCTGATCGAGGGTGAGGATCCCAACAAGGCGGCAGCCGCCTGGTTGAAGGAGCATCCGGCAACCTTCGAAAACTGGCTCGTCGGCGTGAAGACTTTTGATGGCGGCGACAGTTTCGCGGCCGTCAAAGGGGCTCTCGGTCTCTGATCGCTGACCAAAATCTGGCGCCGGTGCGGGTCTCCTGCCCGGCGCCACTGGTTTTCCAAGAACAATAATACCGGAGCAGTGGCGTGGACTGGCTCACAGAACACAAGCTGCCGATCGGGCCGTGGGCGCGCACCTTGGTCGATTGGCTCACCGACAACGCCTATTGGGTGTTTGACGGAATCTCGGCAATTCTCGAAACGCTGATAGACGGAATCCTCTGGTTGCTGCAGACGCCGCATCCATTGGTCATCGTTGTTGTCGCCGTCGCCATCGGCTACCTGGTCCACAGGACCATTTCCTTTGCGGCTTTCGTGGCAATTTCCCTGCTGCTGATTATCAACCAGGGCTACTGGGAAGAAACGACGGAAACCCTGGCGCTGGTGGTTGCCGCGTCCGTGGTCTGTATGGTGGTCGGCGTGCCTGTCGGTGTGCTGGCCGCGCATCGCCCCCGGTTCTACGCCGCACTTCGTCCCGTGCTGGACCTGATGCAAACCATCCCGACCTTCGTTTACCTGATCCCGGCACTGATCCTATTCGGTCTCGGCATGGTGCCCGGTCTCATCGCGACCGTCATCTTTGCCATTCCCGCACCGATCCGCCTGACGCAGCTCGGCGTTTCCTCGACGCCGACCGCGCTGATCGAAGCCGGAAAGGCCTTTGGAGCCACCAAATCGCAGCTGCTCTGGAAAATCGAGCTGCCCTACGCCCTGCCGCAGATCATGGCTGGCCTGACGCAGACGATCATGCTGTCGCTATCGATGGTCGTGATTGCCGCCCTTGTCGGTGCGGACGGCCTCGGCGTGCCGACGTTGCGCGCCCTGAACACGGTGAATATCGCCCAAGGTTTCGAAGTTGGTGTCTGTATCGTCCTGATCGCCATCGTGCTTGACCGCTTCTTCCGCGCCGAAGAGGGGGGCAAACGATGAGCGAGACCAACAAATCGGCTGTCGTTTCCTTCAAGGACGTCGACATCGTTTTCGGCGAAAAGCCTCACACGGCTCTGCCGCTGATCGATGCCGGCAAGACCCGTCAGGAAATCCAGGCAGAAACCGGCCAGATCCTCGGTGTCGCCGGTGCGACCTTCGACATCTACGAAGGCGAAGTCATCGTACTGATGGGGCTGTCCGGCTCCGGCAAGTCGACGCTGCTCCGGGCCGTCAACGGACTTAACCCGGTCATCCGGGGTGAGGTGCAGGTTCATGACGGCAAGCGTTACGTCAATCCCGAAACCTGCTCTGAAAACGATCTGAGAGAATTGCGCCGGCACCGGATCGGCATGGTGTTCCAGCAGTTCGGTCTTCTGCCCTGGCGCACGGTGGCGGAAAACGTCGGCTTTGGCCTGGAGCTTGCCGGCATGCCCGCAAAGGAGCGAGCCGCAAAGGTAGAGGCGCAGCTCAAGCTGGTTGGCCTGAACGGCTGGGGCGAAAAGCACGTACACGAGCTATCGGGCGGCATGCAGCAGCGCGTTGGCCTCGCTCGCGCCTTTGCGACCGACGCGCCGCTTCTGCTGATGGACGAACCGTTCTCGGCTCTCGACCCGCTCATCCGCGACAAGCTGCAGGACGAATTGCTCGACCTGCAGAAGGAACTCAACCGGACCATCATCTTCGTCAGCCACGATCTCGATGAAGCGGCCAAGATCGGCTCGCGCATCGCAATCATGGAAGGTGGACGGGTGATCCAGCTGGGCACGTCGCAGGAAATCGTCAAGTCGCCGGCAACCGACTATGTGGCTGAATTCGTCAGCCACATGAACCCGCTGAACGTGCTGCGCGCGCGCGACATCATGGTGCCTCCCGGCAGCTTGCCGGGCTCGCTCGCCAGCGCCCTGACCTGCGATGCCGACGCTTCGGTGCGTGAAGTCGCACAGCTGAAAAAGTCCAGCAAGGATCCGGTCGTCGTGAAAGCAAGCGGCTCCATCGTCGGTGTCATTGGCGAGAAGGAACTGCTGGACTGCATGGCGTAAGGCGTGCGGTGATTTGGGGTTTTTCCGCACATTGAGCCTCATCCTGAGGAGGACCGCCAGGTCCCGTCTCGAAGGATGGGCCACTTGTTCAGGAGGTTGCCGCCCATCCCTCGAGACAGCGCTGAGTGGGTGAAGATACGAGGCTTGGTTTCATCCTCAAAAACAAACAAAAAACGGGACCTTTCGGTCCCGTTTTTCGTTGTTCAATCCGCGCCAGCCGTCCCCGGACGGAGGCCGCAGCCTGAAACCTTAGAGCAGCTCGAGCTGAGCAGCCTGCTTGCCGCGGCCACGACGGTCGTCTTCAGCAACGAAGGAGATCTTCGCGCCTTCGACGGGCGTTCCGATACCGGCCTGCTCGAATGCGGTGATGTGGACGAAAACGTCCTTGGAACCGTTTTCCGGAGTGATGAAGCCGAAGCCACGGTCATGGTTGAAGAATTTAATGGTGCCGTTCTCGCGCATGGAGAAACCTTTCCGCTGGTTGGATGCGCCATCCCGTTTCCGGCAGGCGCGGATAAACGAGAAGTCAACAAGAAACGGAAAGCTTGGAAATTCAGAGCAGCGCTTGATGGAGCCCTGCCGAAGTCAGTCTCACCGGGTCTTTCGTCAGTCCCGTACGGCACAACGCGTACCGATGGAGAATAATGTAGGTCCAGGTGGCGCTTACGGCAAGCGAAAGATTTTTGCAGTGGTCAAACCGAGGCCACAAAGCCGATAAATCCTGTTTCGGTGACAAAGTGACAGCTTGTGACACCAGTCACAGAGCCCGACCGGGGGGCGGGTTAGTTTCGTCTCATGAGTTGAGGCGGACAGCAGGGCCTCACGACACTGGAAGGGACACCGTCATGTTCAAGAAGTTTGCAGTTACCGCCTCTGCGCTGGCTCTTGTTGCCGGCGTCACACTGACCTCTCAGGCCACACCCGCACATGCCGCCAAGGGCTGGCAGGTCGGTGTCGGCGTCGCCAGCGGCCTTGCCGCCGGCGCGATCCTCGGGTCAGCACTTTCCCAACCGCGTTATGTCGCTCCGCCCCCGGCCTACTATCCGGCCCCACCGGCCTACTATCCGGCACCGGCTCCGGCCCCGGTCATCTACCGTCCGGCTCCGTGGAGCCCGGCCTGGTACAATTACTGCAGCCGCAAGTATCGTTCGTTCAATCCGAACACCGGCTACTTCCTGTCCTATTCCGGACAGTACCGCTTCTGCCAGTAAGGCAGTTTCCAACTTCGCCGGGCCATAACCGGCCTGAAAAGGCCACCGGCCACTCCCTGCAAGGGTTTCCTCCCCTCCTTGCAGGGAGTTTTTTGTTTGAATGCGATCAATAACTGGAATCCTTATTTGATGGAACGCCGACTCTCTGAAAGAATTGGTTAGAATTGAGCGTTTTACATCATCTTAAATTGCAATTACTTGTGTTTTTCAAGTCTTCTCCGTCTTCCTAGAACGGAGAAATACCTTCCGATCATCCAGATGTCCTCGGCGCTTCCGCTACATCTCTTCCGATCGGGCTGGGGGAAACACATGATTGCGAAATACCTTGGTGTGCTGCTGCCGCTCACTGCGCTGTGCATGACGATTACGCCCGCAAACTCACAACAGACGCTACCTGCCGTAGACGGGATCAGCGGCAAGATGTCCGTCACTGGCGGCAGTTCCGACGGAAGCGCGGTTGGAGGTGTGGAAGGCGCAATCACGATGCCGCTCGGACACAGGTTCGGCCTGCAGCTTGATGCCGGTGTCGGTGGCTACGATGAACCCTTTGCAGGACAATCCGCCTATTACGGCGCCGGGGCACATCTGTTCTGGCGAGATCCGTCAACCGGCATGATCGGCCTTGAAGGTTCGTATTCCCATCTCGACGCTTACCAGGGTGTCGACGTGTTTTCCGCTGGCGTCGAGGCCGAGCGATACTGGGGTCCAATCACACTCGGGGGCGTCGTCGGGGTGACCGATGGCAGCCGCGCGATCGAAACTAACGGACGCAGTCAATTCAGATATGATCTCGATGCCACGTTCGTGGCCGGCTCGAAACTCACCTGGTATCCTGACGAGAACCTGGCCCTGTCTGTGTCTGGCAGGGTGTCGGGTGGTGATGCATCCGGGGGGCTCGGCGTCGAATGGGCACCTCTACGTGATACGCAGCTTCAACCCAGCCTGTTTGCGCGCGCGGCCCTGCGCGAAGGCGGCGAAGCCTACGCACTTGCAGGCGTCAGCATCTATTTCGGCGGCAAGTCCAAGTCCCTTATCCGTCGCCACCGGGAGGATGATCCCCCGATCGCTAATGTGATGACACTCGGACATCTGGGTTTTACCCTGGGCGCGATCATGAAGTTCAAACAGCACAAGGACAATCCGACCCAGCAACCTAACGGGACGCCTCCGCCTCTGTAGCTACTTGGCTTGCATCAAAAGGGCCTCCGGCAAGCAAAAACCGGCGCTGCCGGCATCAGGCCAACATTCGCTTTGCCGCGCGCATGGTGGTCTCAAGCTGGTTCAGAAAGCGCGATCTGTCGGCCTTGGTGAAGCCAGGCCCGCTTTCGCGGATCTCGCCTATTTCACGCAGATGCGTGTTGAGATCCCGCATGGCAAGGCGCATGCCGATGGCATCCTCGCGAAACGGCTTGCCTGTCGGACCGATGACAAGAGCGCCCGCCTTCACACAGCGTGCCGCAAGCGGCACATCGGCCGTCACCACAACATCACCCGCCACCGCACGTTCCGCGATCCAGTTGTCGGCTTCGTCCGGCCCTTCAGGAACGACAACCCGCTCGATCAGATCGCCTTCGGGAAGCCGCATCCAGCTGTTGGAAACGAACTTGATCTCAACATTGTGGCGCTCGCCCACGCGAACGGCTTCGTCCTTGACCGGACAGGCATCGGCGTCGATGTAGAGCACGGTCATGTTGTTTGCTCTCCTTTCGAGCTTTGGAGAAAGGCCGCAATGCCGGCTGCTGCCCGGGCACCTGTCGCAAAACACGCCTGCAGCAGATAGCCGCCCGTCGGCGCTTCCCAGTCCAGCATTTCACCAGCGGCAAAGATGCCGGGCATCTTCTTGAGCATCATGCCTTCGTCCAGTTCGTCCAGCGCGATGCCACCGGCGGAAGAGATCGCCCGGTCGATGGAATAGGGCGCGTCCAGAACAACGGGAACGGCCTTGATGCAGCGTGCGAGGCTTTCCGGATCGGAAGGGACATCGCCGGCTTCGCGCAGCAGCGCCATTTCAACGGGGCTCAGCCGAAGGACCTTCTTGAGGAACGTGGCTGCAGACTGCTTGCCCCGGGGTCTTGAGAGTTTCGCTGCCAGCTCCTCAATTCCGGCCTGCGGCCGCAGATCAATGTGCAGTGTCGCCGAACCGGTTTCGTTGATTGTTTCGCGCAGTTCGGCGGACAAGGCGTAGACGGCACCACCTTCAAGGCCCTGAGCCGTCAAGACCGCCTCCCCTTGCACCCTTTTCCCGCCATGGGACAGGGCGATACGTTTGAGCGGCGTACCTGCAAACCGTTCTTTCAAGAAATCGCTCCAGCCGGTCTGAAAGCCGCAATTTGCCGGCTGGAACCGGTTGATGCGAACACCGCGTTCTTCCAGCATCGGCACCCACGCGGCGTTGGAACCGAGCTTCGGCCAACTTGCACCACCCATGGTCAGAAGGCAGGCACGTGCAGTGAGGGATTGCAGGGCGCCTTCAGTGTCTTCGGCGGCAGTTTCATCCCGTGTCCTGAGTTGAAGCGGTCCGTCTCCTTCAATGGCAAAAAGTGCATGCCGGGTCAGCAGGCGGACGCCATTGGCATCCAGCCGGCGCAACCAGGCGCGCAGCAAGGGGGAGGCCTTCATGGATTTCGGGAAGACCCGTCCGCTACTGCCGACAAAGCTTTCTTCGCCAAGGTCTTCGCACCAGCGACGCAGCCTTTCGGGCGGAAATTCCTGAATCAAGGGCGCCAAAAAGGGTTCGGCCTGCCGGTAGCGCGCGAGGAACGCGGTCAGGTCTTCGCTGTGGGTCAGGTTCAGGCCGCCGCGGCCAGCCATCAGGAACTTGCGCGCGGGCGAGGGCATGCGGTCGATAACCACAACGCTATACCCGTTTTCGGACAGGCGCTCCGCAGCAAAGAGGCCAGCCGGACCGGCACCGGCAATCAGGACGTCGAACATGCGGCCTTATAGTTCAAGGCGGGCGGCAAAGACCACCATCGATTTTCATCAGAGCCGGTGTTGGTATGTCGAGAATTATTGCAAGTATTTGTTATCAGTCTCATGAGAATATCATCCAGGGGGTGTACCTGCGGAAGTTTTCCCGGCGGGTCTGCTTCCTGTGAAAGGAGCCGTGAATGGAAAAAGGCACGGACCTGGTAGTCGTTGCCGATCCGGACAAGGACGTTCAGGCAGGCTTTGAACGCCTGTTCGGCAGTCACATGAGGGTTGCCTGCTTTTCCGAAACGGAAGCTGCATTGCAGTTTCTGAAGCAGAACCATGGCACAGCCGTCATTTTTTCCTGTTTCAATCTGCCGGGCCGCGGCGGAACGGCCTTTCTGCGAGCAGCGGAGACCATTGTGCCTCAAGCCGCGCGGGTCATGCTGACCCGGGAAAACTCGGCAGATGCGATCAAAAAGACGCTCAATGAGGCCCATGCCTTCATGTATCTGGAAAAGCCCTGTCAATCGACAGATCTGGCCAGCGCCATGGAAACAGCTCTTTCCCATCATTTTCAGCTCGCCAAGGACCGCGCGCTGCTGGAGCGGACACTTGCCGGATCCGTCAAGTTGTTGATCGACATGCTGGCGCTCTTCCACCCGGAAGCGTTCCGGCGCACGAGCACGGTTCGCAAACAGGCCCTGCGGCTGGCCAAACGCCTGGGGATGAAGAAAACCTGGGAACTGGAAATGTCGGTGATGTTGTCACCGCTTGGCGAGGCGTTGCTGCCGAAACAGATCCTTGCCCGCTACCGGGCCGCACGCGGCCTGACCGAGCAGGAGCGCAATATCTTGGACCGGGCACCGGACCAGACCCGGGATCTTTTGAAGAACATACCGCAACTGGAGAAAGTCTCCGAATACCTGTTTCTATCCGGCCGCGGTTTCGACGGCTCGGGTTTCCCCAAGGACGGGCCGACGGGCAAGGAAATCCCGATGATTGCCCGCATCCTCAAGCTCTTGACGGATCTGTGGTATGCAAGCCCGGAAAGCGGACCGGATGCAGCGGCCTTCGAGGCGCTTACCATCAACAAGCGCAAATACGATCCGATGCTGCTGGAGCTGGCCAAGGAAACGCTGATGGATGACGTGCCGGAGGAGCGCAAAAGACTTGTTGCCGAATGCTACATCCGCTCTCTGCGGCCGGGTGATGTGCTGATCGACGACGCCTTGACCGAAACCGGTCACGAACTGGTTCTGTCCCGCGGCCACATGCTGACGCCCACCACCATCCGGCGGCTGGAACATTTCCACCAGGCCGCAGGCGTGCGCCAACCCATCCGCGTCGAACGCCATTCGGCACCCGAAGAAGCTCTGATCGATACGGCTTGAAGGTGGAGAACGAAAGGCTGTGGTGAGAGCGCCGGGCATATCGCAGTCTATAGAGAGGGCGCTCCCTCTGCCGCACCCCTTCCCCGCAAAAGGGAAGGGATGTCAGCCCGGCAAAATCATTTCGTCAGGATCAACTTGCCCTGCTTGGTGATCGACAGACGGTAGGTTTCGTCGTTGTGGCGGATCTGGATCTGGCGCTGGCCGCTGAACAGGTCGCGCGTGTCGAGCTCCGATTTCTGCTCACGCGGCGGTGTTGCCGCAAAGGCGCGCGTAGCGCGGCTGCTGGAACCCAGGGAGAGGCGGTGCTTCTGGCTGTTGGCGGTCGGTGTCATTGCGCGCAATCGGTCCTTGGCCTTTGTGTTGCTCCTGAAACTGTTCAAAAAATCAGCTTCTTAGCGGAGCGGTGGGACATCGGAATCAAAAGATGAGTTTCAAACTCAACTTTATACTTGACACTCATACTCAAGTTTTCCTATCAAGGCAATGCCTGATCGAAACGGAACCGGAAATCGCGTCCTCTGGTTTCGGATTAGACAGGACCTCCGGGCAACCGGAGTGACAAATGCCAGGCCAGCCAACCGCCCTCTCCTCTCCCTCAGCGGCAAGCCAGCCCGGCCTTTTCTTTGAGAGCGCCCGCGCAAGTCGCGTGGCATGCCTTTCCTTTTCCCGACCAATCGTCACATGTTCGAGACATACGAAACGAAAAAGGCGCCGACCGGATGGTGGCGCCTTCGAAACTTTTTATGTCGACAAAACCTTACGCGTTGGCCGCGATCGGAGCCTTGGTCATTTCGATCTTCAGGAGATCGCGCATGCCGAAGCGGTCCTCCGAAAGGTCGGCAATCGACTTGCCGTCCAGAACTTCCATGAACGCCTCGAGCGCTTCATGCAGCAGGCCATTGAAGCCGCAGGACATGATGAGCGGGCAATCCTTGCGGCCACTGTCGAAACATTCGGCAAGAAGGAAGCTTTCCTCGGCGGCGCGGACAACTTCGCCAACCGAAATATTCTCTGCCGGACGAGCCAGCATGACCCCGCCGTTCCGGCCACGAATGGTCTTGATCAGATTTGCATCGACCAGAACCTTCATGATCTTGAACAGGTGGGTTTCGGACATGTCGAAGCTGGCCGCGATATCCGCGACCTTGCTTGGTTTGTCCGGGTTGACGGCGCAGTACATCAGCGCGCGCACGGCATAGTTTGTCTGTTGTGTCAAACGCATGCCATAGATATGAGGTGCGCGATCTGAAAGGTCAATTCAAAATTTGAGTGTGAGAGGCGACTTTTAGGCAGGAATGCCGGAAAGACGCCCCGTTGCCGGGATCAGACAGGTCGTCCGGCGGTGTCTGATGGCTCCAGATCCCCGGGCAGATTGTCCTTCAGGAATACATCGATGCCGATACGCTCCTGCCCTTCGATGATTGGCACACCATCACAAAGCGCTTTCAGGACGCGGATGGCGCTGCGGATCTCGTGACCCGGGTCCTGCGCGATCACCGCATCCAGCACGTCGTCCTGAAGCGCTTCGCGCGTGTAGGGCGTCAGTTCGTGTCCGACAAAGACGATGCCCTGGCTGCGGCCGCTTTCCTTCAGGGCCGCAATCGTGCCGCGGTTGCCCGCGCCGATATTGTAGAGCCCGGCAAGATCGGGATGTTCCGCAAGAAGCTTTCGCATCAGGTCCGCATTGCGGGCGTTGTCGTCCCTCCCCTCACGCACCTTCAGCAATTCCAGATGGGGATAGTCCTGCTCTATGACCGCCCGGCAGCCCTGATAGCGCTCCGCATGATCGCGAAGGCCAAGCGATCCGGCAATGATGGCGACTTTGGCCGGGGATCTGGGCAGGAAGCGACCTAGCAACCGTCCGGCGGTGCGCCCGGCGGCGACGTTGTCGATGCCGACAAAATGCTGGCGGCTGGAGGAAGGATGATCGGAGACCAGCGTCACGACGGGCACCCCCCTGTCCTGCAACCGGTCGATGGCTGCCTGAACCTCCGGGAACGCGGGCGCGACCACCGCGACACCGTCGCACTGCGAGCGGTCGAGGATCGCAAGCGTACCGGCCACCCTGTGCCCGTCGAAGGCGTCGATGGGCTCGACATGCACATGCATGCGGTCACCGCTCATGGTTTCGGCGTGGGACAGCGCTTCGCGAGTCAGGTCTTCCATGAAGGCGTTCGGGCCATTTGGAATGAGGAAGTGCAGGCGGTAGACCCGTTTCTTGGCAAGGCCGGCGGCAAAGACATCCGGTTTGTAGTTCAGCGCCTCGACGGCCTGCTTGACCTTTTCGATGGTGACCTTCCGGACACCCGGCCGCCCGTTGAGGACACGATCAACCGTTGCCAGGCTGACACCCGCTGTTTCGGCCACATCGTGGATCGTTACGCGCTTCATTCATCCCCCCGGACGTCAGCCATTTGCCGTTACTTCGCACCGGCACAGACCTTTTCCGCGGGAAGAGGACACTCAAGGCAACGGTGAAAGAGCGGCTTGGTTCCAAGCCTTCTTTCAAGCCACTATAACCAGCTTTGAGGGGCGATCATCAAAAAATGCTGCGCCGCGCAAAGTCTTCTACCAATTGATGATTACGAAACTCAGGCCACCTGCCCGGCGGCATGACCGGACGACCAGGCCCACTGGAAATTGAAGCCGCCGAGATGGCCGGTGACATCGACCACCTCACCGATGAAATAGAGGCCCGGCACCTTCGTGCTTTCCATGGTCTTGGAGGAGAGTTCCTTTGTGTTCACGCCACCAAGCGTGACTTCCGCCGTGCGGTAGCCTTCGGTGCCGACCGGCGTCAGCTGCCAGCGGTTCAACTGTTCTGCCGCCCGGCGCAGGACCTTGTCCGACTGGTCGGCCAGACGGCCTTTCAGGGCAAACGCCTGCGAAAGTTCGTCAGCCAGCCTGTTGGGCAGCAGTCCCCCCAGCGCGGTCTTCAAATCCTGTTTCGGGTTCTCCTGTCGGGCACTCCGCAAGGCTTCGAAGACGTCGGCCTCAGGCGACAAGTTGACCGAGATCGGCTTGCCTTCCTGCCAATAGGACGAAATCTGCAGCACCGACGGCCCGGACAGACCACGATGCGTGAAGAGCAGGCCTTCGCGAAAGGACGTCTTCTGGAACGAAACGACCGCATCCACCGAGACACCGGCAAGCCGGCCGCACAGTTCCTTGTTGGTATCGGAAAAGGTCAGCGGCACCAGCGCCGCGCGCGGGGCAATCACGTTGTGGCCGAAGCGCTTGGCCAGATCATAGCCGAAGCCAGTCGCGCCCATCTTGGGGATCGAAGGCCCGCCTGTCGCCACAACAAGCGATGCCGCCCGCAACGGCCCTTTGGACGTTGACACGGAAAACCGGTCGTCCGGCTTTTCAATCGCCTTGATGTCCGTTTCCAGCTGTAACATGCCGCCGGCCGCTTCCAGCTCGGCCAGCAGCATCCGAATGATGTCCTTGGCGCTGTTGTCGCAAAAGAGCTGGCCGAGTGTCTTCTCGTGCCAGGAAATGCGGTGTTTTTCGACCAGTTTCAGGAAGTCCTGCTGGGTATAGCGCTTCAGCGCGGAGACGCAGAACCTCGGGTTCCGGGAGAGGAAATTAGCCGGCGAACAATGAATATTCGTGAAGTTGCAGCGCCCTCCGCCGGAAATGCGAATTTTCTCCGCCGGGTTTCTGGCATGGTCGATCACGAGCACCTTGCGCCCGCGCTTTGCCGCCTCAATCGCACACATCAGCCCCGCGGCACCGCCACCAAGCACAAGAACATCCAGATCACGCATGGCGGGGTGTATAGCGGGAATTTCGGGAGGGGGTAAGGGAGATGTGAGCTTGTTTTCCCTGCCCCTCCGTCTTTCCGGACAAGCGCAGCCAATGCTGCACGCCGATCCGGAAGCCAGCGCGTAAGCGTGAGCATGAGCGAACTCTTGTTTGACAGAAAAGGAAGCAGCCGCGCTTTCAGCGCGAAATATGTCTGGTTTCCGGATCTGCGTTCGGCTTTGCCTCGCTTGTCCGGAATGACGACGGGAACCGAAGCGATGGAAACAGAAAAACCGGCGACCCTTTCAGGTCGCCGGTCTCTTAAAAACGCTTCTTGCGAAGTCGCTTATTTCATTTCGGTCAGGACTTCGAAGCCATTCGCACCGACTTCCCAAAGGGCGTAGGTGCCCGGGACGTCGCCCTTTTCATCGAAGTTGTGGTCGCCGGCTGCGCCCTTGTAGTCGATGGCCGTGCCGGCTGCGATCAGTTCCTTGGCCTTCTTCCACTCGCCCGGACGGATCGCTTCACCTTCGCCGTTGGAGACTTCGGCCATTGCCGCTGCAACGTCTTCCTTCTTGCCGCCGGCCTTTTCGACCGCCAATGCCAGCAGGAACGCCGCGTCATAGGACGTGGTGGCAAAGATCGCATCCGGATCGCCGCCGATGCCCTTGAAGGCTTCGTTGAAGATGTCGAGGGATTCGGACTGTTCGCCAACCGGCGAGGACGAAACGAACGTGGCCAGGTTTTCGGCACCCAGCTCGTTGATGACTGCTTCGGACTTCATGCCGTCGCCGCCGACGAACTTGTCGAAGAAGCCGTTTTCGAGAGCCTGACGCAGGATGGTGAGGCCGGTGCCGTCGCCGTAGTCGAAGATCACCAGCGTGTCCGCGCCGCCCTTGGCGAGTTCGGCAAGGTTGGAACGGTAGGAGGCCTTGCCTTCCTCATGCGCCGCGAACTGCGTGATTTCACCGCTGAGTTCATCGACGAATTCCGCCTTGAACGCGTTGGCAAGACCGGTGCCGTAGTCGTTGTTGAGGTAAGCGACGGCGACCTTCTCGTAGCCCTGCTCCTTCAGGGTACGTGCCAGTGCACGGCCCTGATAGTCGTCGGACGGCACGGTGCGGAACACGGTGCCCTTGTCGTCGAGGGTGGAGATTTCCGGCGAGGTGCCGGACGGCGTGATCATGGTGATACCAGCCGGAATGGTAACGGAACCGGCTGCAGCCAGAACCGCGCCCGAGCAATGCGGACCGACGACGCCGATGACGCCTTCGATGTTCACGGCCTTGGTTGCGGCATCAGTGCCGTTCTGCGGATTGCAGGCGCTGTCGCCGACAACACCGACCAGCTTTTCGCCGTCGCCGATGCCGCCCTGCTCGTTGACCTGCTGAAAGGCCAGCTGCGCGGCGTCGATCATGGCCGGAGCCATGGCTGCGATCGGGCCGGAGATGCCACCGAGCAAGCCGATCTTGACATCGGCCTTTGCCGGCACGGATGCCAGCGCGGTTGCGGTCATCAGACCGGCTGCAAGCGCGAGAATCTTGGTTTTCATCAAAGTACCTCCTCATTATTCCGGTCTTCGCCGGGAGTTTGGATTTTCGAGGCTCCGCCTCCCGATACCGGGAAGCTAGCCTGAGGAACGGACCTAAGTGTGATCCGCACCGGATCTTGTTGCACGCCGGTCGCCTCTCAGCGGTTCCGGCAGCAGGCCTTCCGGCCGGAAGCGCAGCACCAGCTGCAGCATCAGGCCGATCAGGAACAGGCGAATATATTTGGCCTGGATGGCATATTCCGTCGGCAGGCGGTCAGTTGCGATTTCCGACATCGACCAGATGATCCAGACCACCGCAGCTCCCAGAATGGCGCCGCGGTTGTTGCCGGAGCCTCCAAGGATCAGCATGATCCAGACCAGGAAGGTCGCGACCATCGGGTCGATGGCTTCCGGGGTGATCGAGCGGTTGAAATGCGCGAACAGCGCACCACCCAGCCCCATCAGGGCCGAGCCGAAAATGAAGGCCTGCAGGCGGCGGAACTCGACATCCTTGCCCATGGCCTTGGCGGCGCCTTCATTGTCGCGGATGGCGCGCATCATGCGACCCCAGGGCGCGTTGAACTGACGCTCGACCAGCAGGTAAGCCGCAATCAGAACGACGATGACAATGGCAAGATAGGCAGCCTGAGACGCCATGTAGGCGCTTTCCTGCGCCAGTGACGGAAACTCCGCCGCAGGGCGCGGAATACCGGAAATACCGCGGGCACCATTGGTCAGCACCGGTTCGGACTTGACCACAAGTCGAATGATTTCCGCAATCCCGATGGAGGCAATCGCCAGATAGTCGGACCGGAACCGCAGACAGATCTTGCCGATAGGCCAGGCCACGAGAGCTGCGGCAAGCATTGCCCCGATCCAGCCGACGAAGAACGGCATGTCAAAGCCGCCGATACGGCCGTCGGCATGTTCTGTCGTCAGGATCGCGGAGGTATAGGCGCCAACTGCGAAGAACCCGGCAATGCCGGCGTTGAACAGACCGGCAAAGCCCCATTGAATGTTGAGCCCCAGCGCCAGCAGCGCGTAGATGCCGATGAAGATCGCCATGAAGAGGGCGTAGTTGAGAAGACCGAGATATTCCATTTTCTCCCTCCCCTTACAGCACTTTGCCCTTGAGCAGCCCGGTCGGGCGCACAAGCAGCATGAACAACAGGATGGCGAAGGCCATTGCGGCCTTGTATTCGCTCGGGATCACCAGAACCGACAGCTCCTCGGCGATACCGACGATCAGCCCGCCAAGCACGGCCCCCTCGATCCGGCCGACCCCGCCCAGGATGGCGGCAGCGAACATCGGCAGCAGCATCTGCCAGCCCATCAGCGACTTCAGTTCCGTGTTGAGGCCGAGGAAGACACCGGAGGCAGCACACAGACCACCTGCAATCACCCAGGTCAGCATCACGACCTTCTTGTTGTCGATGCCAGAGAGCAAAGCCAGATTGGGGTTGTCCGACATGGCGCGCATGGCCTTGCCCCACTTGGAGCGGGTCAGGAACAGCTGCAGTCCGCCGACAAGCGCGAGCATGGCGATGACCGTCAGGATTTCACGGTCACGGATGCGCAGGCCGAAATAATTTTCCGGACGGACGATGCCGCGGGAATAGGTTTCCGTATCGACACCCCAGACCACCTGCACCACGGCGCGGATCATAAGCGCTATGCCGAGCGAGGCCATCACGGTGACGATTTTCGGCCGCTCGCGCAGATGTTCATAGAACACCTTGTCGATGCCGACGGCAACGGCGGCGGTTGCGATGATGGCGATCGGCAAGGCCAGCAGTGGCGAGACGCCAAGACCGGTGACAACCGCTAGCGCAATGAAGGCACCAAGCGTCGCCAGATCACCATGCGCCAGATGGGCGTAGCGCAGGATGGCGAAGATCAGCGTGATGCCAACGGCGCCAAGTGCATAGATCGAGCCGAGCACGATGCCCGGAATGACGTAGAAATTGATGAGCTCAAGAAAATCCATACCGCTCAGCCCCCCAGGAACATTTCGGCGACTTCACGGTCGGCCAAGAGGTCGGCACCACTACCTTCGTGGCGGTTTTTGCCGGCGGCCAGGACATAGCCCCGGTCGGCAAAGGCAAGCGCCTGCTTGGCGTGCTGCTCCACCAGGAGAATGGCGACACCGGTGTCGCGCACGTCCCGGCAGATCTGGAAGATCTGTTCCATGTATTTGGGCGAAAGCCCGGCGGTCGGTTCGTCGAGAAGCAGAAGCTTCGGATCGAGCATCAGCGCCCGGCCCATCGCCACCATCTGCCGCTGCCCGCCCGACAGGGACCCTGCAAGCGTCTTGCGGCGTTCCTTCAGGTCCGGAAACAGGGTGTAGACCCGGTCATAGGCAGCGCTGAGGTCACCCTTCTTCAGGAAGCCGCCCATCTCCAGGTTCTCGTGGATCGACATCTCGCGGAAAATGTTGTCGACCTGCGGGACATAGCAGATGCCGCGCTGGACGATGCGGTTGGGAGCCCAACTGGTGATGTCGTCGCCGTCGAACAGCATGCGACCGCCGCGGATGGTCAGGAGACCGAAAACGGATTTCATGGCTGTGGACTTGCCGGCACCATTCGGGCCGACGATGACGACGATCTCGTCCGCATCCACATGCATGGAGACGTCCTGAAGGATGTCGGCGTCACCATAGCCTCCGGTGATGCCGTCCATGGAAAGAAGCGCTGTCATGCGGCATCTCCCGTGGTTTCGCCCAAATAGGCTTCCAGCACCTGAGGATTGGACCGCACGGTCTGGAAATCGCCCTGGATCAACACCCTGCCCTCGGCCATGCACACAACGGGATCGCAGAGTTTCTCGATCATTTCCATGTCATGCTCGATCAGGATGAACGTGTAGCCGCGCTCCTTGTTCAGGATCTCGATCTTGGTCTCGAGCTTGCGAAGCAGGGTGCGATTGACGCCCGCCGCCGGTTCGTCGAGCAGCACAAGTCTGGCATCGGTCATCATGGTGCGGCCCAGTTCCAGAAGCTTCTTCTGGCCACCGGAAAGGTTGCCGGCCGGCTCGTGCGCGACGTGCGTCAGCTCCAGGAACGCCAGGGTCTCATAGGCCTTTTTCTCGACCTCGGCCTCGGCAGCCTTCACCCGCCCCCAGGCGAGCCAATTGGAAAACAGGCTTTCGCCCGGCTGAGACGGCGGCACCATCATCAGGTTTTCCAGCGCCGTCAGCTTGTGAAATTCATGCGGGATCTGGAATGTCCGCACCAGTCCCTTGTGAAACAGCTCATGGCTGGCCAGGCTGGTGACGTCCTCGCCCAGAAACCGGATGCGTCCGCTTGTCGGTTGCAGTGCCCCTGCGATCAGGTTGAAAAGCGTCGTCTTGCCAGCCCCGTTCGGGCCGATCAATCCGGTGATACTGCCTTCCTCGACGTGGAACGAGCAGCCATTCACCGCCCGGAATCCGCTGAAATCCATAACGAGCTGATCAAGCTCCAGCATTCACGCTCCTTGCCGCTCCCAACGGTCAGTCTTTTTCTTATTCCGGCCGCGCTTTCCCGTTTCCCGGGATTAGCGGAGCGGGCGCAAAATGGCCCGAACCGGCGCGGCGTCCAGCCCTTCTAACTTCATTGGCAGCGCAATCAACTCATAATCACCGGGTTCCACCGCAGAAAGAGCAAGATTTTCCAGAATCAGCATGTCACGGGAACGGGCGATCCCGTGACTGGGCAGGGTTTCGGAAGGATCCGGGTCGACGGAGGGCACATCCACGCCGACCAACTTGACACCGGCGTCCGCCAGCAGGCTCATGGTTTCCGGTGCCAGAGCCCTGTAGCCTGCCGGCCAGACCGTAACGTCTCGTTCTTCGGCAAGCCGCACAAGCACTCGGGGCGGGCAGCCTTCAAGGAACGCTTCCAGCTCTTCGGGCTGGCAAAGCGGACCAGAACCGCGTGCATCGATCAGCCGGGCCGGTCCGACGAAATCATGTAGATCAAGCTGATCGATCGTCAGACCGTCCGGGTCGTAGTGCAGGGGTGCATCGGCATGGGCTCCGCAATGGCTCGACATGGAAAACTCGCCGACATTCACCGGGCAGTCTCCTGAGATCGTCGCCGTCCAGGAGCTGCGATAAGGCGCGTCGCCGGGATAGACCGCCATACCCGGCCGCACGGGCGGCGTGATGTCGAACAGATCCGTCATCTTGAAATATCCTGCTGAAGGGCAATTGCCGCGTTTCAGACAGTTTGAAACAACCATGGCTGGCAAGTGTTGTAAAGCTGAGCGGACACGCCGGCGACAGGCAGTCAGCTGGCGCAAAACCAGCGCGATACGGCCTTTTGCAATCGGGGAAAGCTCAAATCCGGCATCCAAGGTGTCGCACAACAATCTGTTGGCGTTTGATGCAAGTTTTATCTATCGGCACTATTCTAAATTCAGAAACTGAAAGTATCACCAGATCTCGTTAAGTTTGTCAGCGGTTTTCCCGATTTTAAATTGAATGATATATTCACGTTCCTTACACTTCTGCAAAGTTGCAAATTTGCGTTGCCAGACACGAACTGGCGGCTTCGTCCGTCATGATTTCTGATTTCGAATGCGTTCATCCCGGAGAACGACCCTGTCACACATGTCCGATCTTTCCCAGACGCAGCGGGCAACCGAAAAAAGGAAAGCGTCCCTGCCTTTTACACTCGATGACGGCAGGGTGGATCAGGAGCTGATCTTTTCGATTTACGATCGTCTCGACACCGGTATCTGGATTTTCGATTTCGACGAGAAATGTATTGTGTGGGCCAATCGCAAGGCGCTTGAGATTACCGATGCCGAATCGCTGGAAGAGCTGCGGGCACGCGACATGGGCTCGGACATGTCCCATTCGGTGGAACAGCGCCTGCGGCAGTACCAGCAGGATTTCACCAAGCATGACGTGAGCTTTTCGGAGATCTGGACACTCTATCCGAATGGCAAGGCTCAGGTCCTGCAGGTTGTCATGAGCGGCATCCGGCTGAATGACGGTCGTATGGCGCTGCTATGCGAAGGCCGTCCGCATCACGAGCAACAGCCGGAAACGCTCCGAAGCGCCGAAGCGCTGATGCACACCACGGTGATGATCTCGCTGTTCTCCGAAGACGGGCAACCTCTTTACCGCAACACGGCCGCGAGGGCAGCCTGCACCGATCTCGCGTGCACCTTGTGGGATCATTTCATCGATCAGGTGCTCGCCAAGAACGTGATGGGCGTCCTCACGGAAAAAGCCACGACCAAGTTCGTGGCGGAGGTCCGGACGAGCGACGGCCTGCGCTGGCACGAAATCACCATCCGCCGCTGCCATGACGCCGTAACAGGAAAGCCTGCCTTTCTGCTGAGCGAGATCGATGTCACGGAGCTTCACCAGACCAAGGAACGCGCCCAGTATCTTGCGAGCCATGATGCGCTGACAGGGCTGTCAAACCGGACCTATCTGAAGGAACGCCTGTCGCATGTGAGGCAGACTGCGAAGGACAACAACCTGATCGCAACGCTTTATCTCGTGGATCTGGACGACTTCAAGATGGTCAACGACACGCTTGGCCATGCTGCAGGCGACCATCTTCTTCAGCTTGTTGCATCCAAACTGAAGGATCTGGCCGGAAACAACGACATTGTCGCGCGGCTTGGCGGCGACGAATTTCTGATCTGCCACCTGTCCTCGCCCGAAAGCCCGCGACCGGACTGGTTCGGACAGGCGCTGCTGCAGGCCTTTACCAGTCCGCATCTGATTGAGGGCAAGCCTCGTCATGTCGGGCTGAGCATCGGCTATGCCCATTATCCGGCCGACGGTACGGACATCGACCAGCTCATGCGTCATGCGGACCTTGCGCTTTACCAGGCCAAGTCGGAGCGGAAGAACAAATGCGTCCGCTACAAGGAATTCATGCGCAAACTCCGGGACAAGCACATGTCCCTGAAGAAGGATCTCGAACGGGCAATCCGCGAGAATGAATTCCTGCTGTATTACCAGCCGATTGCCTGCACCCGCACCCAACGTGTTGTCGGCGCCGAGGCCCTGTTGCGCTGGCAGCACCCCGAAAAAGGCCTGGTCAGTCCCGACGACTTCGTGCCTGTTGCCGAGGAAACGGGCCTCATCAACGAGATCGGCACCTGGGTCAGCCGGAATGTTGCCTACATGCAGTCCGGGCTCAAGCTGCTGAACGTTTCCGTACCGCTGTCGATGAACGTCTCACCCAAGCAGCTTTCGGACCCCACCTTTGTTGCACGCATGCAGAGCCTGCCGAAGGAAACCGGCTGCAATGCGAACGACATCTCGCTGGAAATCACCGAAAGCGTTCTGCTTGGCGATATTCCGCATGCCTACGAATCCCTGACGAAGCTGAAAGCCGCCGGCTACCGGATCGTTATCGATGATTTCGGCACCGGCTATTCAAACCTTGCCTATCTGCACAACTATCCGATCGACGGTATCAAGATCGACCGGATGTTCATGAACGACATTGCCACCGGCGGTGCCATCGTGAAGCTGATCCTGTCGCTGGCATCAGCGCTTGATGCCAGCGTTGTCGCCGAAGGGGTGGAAACCGTTGAACAGCGGGCCTGGCTGTCTGAAAACGGTTGCAACCGTTTCCAGGGCTTCCTCTATTCCAAACCGGTGCCCGAGCAGCAGTTTATCGACATGCTGCAGGCCCAGGTTCGCGTCGCAGCTATGTGACCTTTGCGCGGGTCTTGAACTCCGGCCGGTTCCAGCTTTCCGTATCCAGAATATCCTTCAGGATCTCAACCGCGTCGACAATGTCCTGATGCGACAGGTACAGCGGCGTGAAGCCAAAGCGCATCACGTCAGGCGCCCGGAAATCACCGATCACGCCGCGGTCGATCAGCGCCTGCATGACGGCGTAACCTTCCTTGAAGCGGAACGAGACCTGGCTGCCGCGGGCATTCGGATCCCGCGGGCTGGCCAGTTCCAGTTGCGGGCACTTGGCCTCGACTTCAGCGATGAACAACTCGCTGAGTGAAACGGACTTGCGGCGGATGTCCGCCATGTCGACATCCTCGAAGACATCAAGGGCCGCATGAAGGCTCGAAAGCGCAAGAATGGCGGGCGTGCCGACCGTCATCCGGCTGATGCCGGAAACCGGCCTGTAGTCGAGATCGAACGCGAAGGGGGCCTCATGCCCCATCCAGCCGGTCAGCGGCGAGGTGACCTTGTCCTGGTGCTCGGGGGCGACATACAGAAATGCCGGAGCACCCGGGCCTCCATTCAGATACTTGTATCCGCAACCAACGGCAAAATCCGCTCCAGCCCCGTGAAGATCGACCGGGATCGCACCGGCAGAGTGGGCAAGGTCCCACATCGCCAGGGCACCTGCTTCATGGGCCGCGCGGGTGATATCCGCCATGTCATGAACCCGGCCGGTGCGGTAGTCGACCTGCGTCAGCATCACCACCGCCACGTCTTCATCAATGGCGTCCTTCACCGCTTCCGGATCGACAACCTTCAGTTCATGTCCCTTGTCGAGCAATTGCTTCAGGCCGGAGGCGACATAAAGATCGGTCGGGAAATTGCCGTTGTCGGAAAGAATGACCTTGCGCTCCGGCCGCAGCGCCAGGGCTGCGGAAAGGACCTTGAACACATTGACAGAAGTGCTGTCGCAGGCGACGACCGTCCCGGCCGGTGCGCCGATCAACTTGCCGATGCGGTCACCTGTGCGGGCTGGAAGGTCGATCCAGCTGTGGGTGTTCCAGGCCCGGATCAGGCTGTTGCCCCATTCCTCGTTGATTACCTGCGCAATGCGGGCGGGCACGTGTTTCGGCAGCACACCAAGCGAATTGCCATCCAGATAGATGACCCCGTCCGGGATCTGAAACGCCTGTTTTTTGGAAGCCAGAACATCTGCCGTGTCGGCCGGGTGCTGCGAGGTCATGAGTAGCTCTTGTGTCGGATAGTTGCATTTGAAAGGAAGCGGCACGCTATCAAAGGGGCATTTCGCAAACAACTGTTTCCGCGAACCGTTTGATCCGGTTCCAACCCGCACGGGAAAACGTCTGTTTCAGCCGCATGTCGCAAATAACACAAAAATGCCCGTTTGAATGGAGGACATCCGGGCGCTATCTGTTAGCGTGACCTCAAAGCGCCGGCAGGGCCGGTGCATCTGACATATGCGGTTCAAGAGATGTTCATCAGCGTCTTCGACATTTTCAAAATCGGCATCGGGCCGTCCAGTTCTCACACGGTGGGCCCGATGGTTGCCGTTCACCGTTACCTTGACCGGGTGCGGGGCCTGTCCGGCGCGGAAAACCGTGCGACTCGGCTGACCGTCACCCTGCATGGCTCACTTGCCTTCACCGGCAAGGGCCACGCCACGGACAAGGCCGTGTGTCTCGGCCTGCTGGGAGCAAGGCCCGATTCCATCGATCCGGACAAGGTCGACCCGATGCTGGAAGAGCTGGAGCAGACCAAGAAGCTGAAGATAGACGGCCTGCCGGAGCTGCATTTCGAACCGTCCCGGGATGTCATCTTCGACTATGGCCCTCCGCTGGCGCTGCACGCCAATGGCATGACCTTCCATCTTCTGGATGCTGCCGGCGCCGTCATCGACACCTTTGTCTATTATTCCATCGGCGGCGGTTTCGTGGTCAGCGAATCCGAATTGCGCAAGACAAGCAACGAACCGGTCAACGAGCTTGCCAAGCAGGATGTGCCATTTCCCTTTGCCAACGCCAAACAGATGCTGGAGATGGGCCGGGAAGCGGAGCTTTCCATTGCCGAGATGAAGCTGCGCAACGAATGCAGCGACAAACCCCAGGCTGAAGTGGAAGAAGGCATCGACCGTCTTTGGTCGGCAATGGATTCCTGTATCAACCGCGGCATTTCCCAGACCGGCATTCTGCCCGGCGGCCTGAAAGTGAAACGCCGCGCCGCAGATATCTACCAGAAGCTCATTCGCGAAGGCCGTACGAACCCGCCTTTCGAGCACAACGTGGTCGACTGGCTCGGCGTCTACGCCATGGCCGTCAACGAGGAAAACGCTGCCGGAGGCCGTGTCGTCACGGCACCGACCAATGGTGCTGCCGGGGTCATTCCGGCCGTGACCCGCTATTACCTTGATCACTGCCCCGGCGCGGATCAGGCCGGCATCAGGACCTTCCTGCTGACGGCGGCAGCCGTTGGCGGCATCATCAAGGCAAATGCCTCGATCTCAGGTGCCGAAGTTGGCTGTCAGGGCGAAGTCGGCTCGGCCTCTGCCATGGCGGCTGCCGGTTTGTGCGCAGCGCTTGGTGGCACCAACGAGCAGATCGAGAATGCGGCGGAAATCGCCCTGGAACACCACCTCGGCATGACCTGCGACCCGATTGCAGGCTTGGTGCAGGTCCCTTGCATCGAGCGCAATGCCCTTGGTGCGGTCAAGGCTGTCACGGCGGCCTCTCTGGCGCTTCGTGGCGACGGTTCGCATTTCGTGCCGCTGGACGGCTGCATCGAGACCATGCGCCAGACCGGCATGGACATGATGGAGCAGTACAAGGAAACCTCGAAGGGCGGGCTGGCCGTCAATATCGTGGAATGCTGATCCGCCTTTTCCCGCCCGGCGTAAGCTGAACATCCCCGGCGGCCAGAACCTGCGCTGCCGGCTCTCTCTTTCAAGGGGCCGACATGGCGCTTTACATCACCCCGCTTTTCGCGGGCCTGCTGACGCTGCTTTACATTTTTCTGAGTGTTCGGGTGATCGGCGTGCGCAAGAGCGAACGCATCGGCCTCGGCGATGGCGGCCATGGCGGTTTGCAAAGACGCATGCGCGCCCACGGCAACTTTGCAGAATATACCCCGCTGGGGCTGACACTCATGCTGCTTCTGGAGCTGACGGGTGCCACGCCCTGGCTGCTCTGGGCTCTTGGGGTGGGTCTTTTCACCGGCAGGGCCCTGCACGCCTACAGCGTCAGCCAGGAACCGGAGCCGCTCAGATTCCGGATTGCAGGCATGGCCCTGACATTCACCGTTCTGGTTGTCGCGGCACTGATGTTGTTAACGCGCTCGGCAAACGGTCTGCTGACCGGCTGATTAGATCTGCTGCAGCCGGGTCTTGTGTGCGTGCGCAATGTGAAGCCGGGCAGCA
This sequence comes from Labrenzia sp. 5N, assembly GCF_012395805.1. NCBI lineage: Bacteria > Pseudomonadati > Pseudomonadota > Alphaproteobacteria > Hyphomicrobiales > Stappiaceae > Labrenzia > Labrenzia sp. 5N. The sequence goes on from NZ_JAAZTM010000004.1 coordinate 217,636, forward strand.
GCTTCTGCTGCGGCACAGTCGCCCCGTGAAATCGCGTCAACGATTGCGGCATGTTCCTCGACTGCCGTTTCGCGCCGTTCCGGCGTATCCAGCGTCGTGCCCGCCATCAGGATGAGCGACAGGCGCAGGTGGTCGATCTGGTCGACCAGATAGCGATTGTGCGAGGCCAGGCACAGGCGGCGGTGAAACTCCCGGTTCGAGCGCACCAGGCTGTCCTTGTCCGCAATGCGCTTGCGATCGGCGCTGACCAGATCCTGCAGGATCTCCACTTCCGGCTTTGACGCATGCTTGGCGGCAAGTCCGGCGGCCGTTCCTTCCAGAACTTCCCGCATGAAGTAGACTTCGTTGATCTGGCCATGATCAAGGGTCGGCACCACCATGCCACGGTTGGGCTCGTGCACGGCGAGGCCCTGGGCCTCAAGCCGTTTCAGGCCTTCGCGGATCGGCGTTCTGGAGACGCCGAATTCTTCCGCCAGGTCTGCCTCGCGCAATCGGTCGCCGGGTTTCAAGACCCGCTCTTCAATGAGGCCGATCAGCCGGTGGTAGATTTCAGATCCGTTCATGATGTCTGGTTAGCGGCAAGCTGGGGTTCGCGCAAGCAATTGCAGCTTTCGGATCGCTTGACCTTCCGAAACAATGTCTTCCGGAAGAGAAGCGTTTTTGCGATTACCGGGAGAAGCGCCTTGCTACGCACGCTCAGGTGCCGGGCGTAAACAGTTTACCGCCGACAACCGGCTGGCTGACACCAGTCGTGCCTGGAAAGGTGGTTGGCAAACCGGCTTTCAAACGCGCGCCCAGGAATGCCATTGCCTGGGCTTCCAGGGCATCGCCGTCGATCCGGTAGTCGTCCGCCGACACGACATCTCCCGCAAGAAGCTTCGCCAAGGCTTTCATCAGAACAGGATTGTGCCGTCCGCCGCCACAGACCAGCCAAAGCCGAGGAACCCGCGGCAAAAGCTTTTCCGCGCTGGCAATAGCGGCTGCCGTGAAAGCGAGCAAGGTGGCAGCGCCATCCTCCAGGCCAAGACCTTCAGCAAATTCGCCGGAAAAACTGTAGCGGTCGAGGGACTTTGGACCCGGCTCGACCAGGAACGGATGGGTGAGCGCTGCCTGAAGACGATCTTCATCGACCGTGCCCCTTGCCGCGATCGCCCCGCCCGCGTCATAGTCGCCAGCACCGTGCTTGCGGACCCAATCGTCCAGGAAGGCATTGCCCGGTCCAATATCGAACGCCAGCAGCTTGTCGCCTTCAATATAGGTAAGATTGGAAACTCCACCGATATTGAGGAAACACAAGGGCTCCTTGTCTTCGCCAACCAGTGTCTTGGCGAGCGCCTGGTGATAGACCGGCACCAAAGGGGCTCCCTGCCCGCCTGCCACCATATCTGCCAGGCGAACGTCGCCGATCACCGGAACATTGAGATCCGTTGCAAGAGACTGAGGATCACCCAGCTGAACCGTTTCGCCCTTGGCCGGATCGTGCCAGACCGTTTGGCCGTGAAAAACCACGGCATCCGGCGCGAGACCGTGCGTTGCCAGAAACCCCAGAATCGCCTCGGCATGGTCGCGCGTTACCGCAGCGGCGATTTCCGGCCAGTCGTCGCGTCCGGTTCCCTTGCGCGCAGCAGCTTCCAGCACCCGGCGCTTTGTCTCTGGCCGGTAGCTCGCCGTTTCCGCAGGGCCGAACCGGGCAACCGTCCGGCCGTCGGTTTCGATCCACGCCAGATCGATACCGTCGGCCGAGGTGCCCGAGATTGTTCCAAGGATGGAGTAGTGATCGCTCACAGGCTTTCCTGAACTGCCTTGAGACCGGCTTCTGCGATGTCGAACAACTCGTTCACCTGGGCTTCGGTAATGATCAGTGGCGGACAGAAGGCCATGGCGTCCAGCATGTTGCGCGAAATCAGGCCCTTGTCGTGGAACATTGCATTGGTTTTCGCGCCGAGCGCGCCGGGCGTTGCCGCAAGCGCCTCATGCGACAGTTCCGCGGCACCTATCAGCCCGATGCCGCGCGTCTCGATTACCAGCGGATTTTCCGCAAGGCCGGCAAGGCGTTTCTGGAAGGTCGGTGCGATGGCTCTGACATGGCCAACCAGATCGCGCTCCTCGATGATCTTCAGATTTTCAAGCGCAACAGCTGCTGCAACCGGGTGCCCGCTGCCGGTGTAACCATGACCAAGCACGCCGATCTTGTGGCTTTCGTCCGCGATCGGCTGATAGACCGTGTCGTTGATAAGCAGCGCGGAAATCGGCTGGTAGGACGACGACAAAGCCTTGGAGAGCGTCATCATGTCCGGCTGCAGATTGTAGGTTTCCGTACCGAACATGTTGCCGGTCCGGCCAAATCCACAGATCACCTCATCGGCGACGAAGAGAATGTCATATTTCTTCAGAACCGGCTGAACTGCTTGCCAGTATCCGTCCGGCGGCACGACCACGCCGCCGGCGCCCATCACCGGCTCGGCAAAGAAGGCCGCGATCGTTTCCGGGCCTTCGGCCAGGATCAGGTCTTCCAGGTCCTGTGCACAGCGCTTTGCGAAATCCGCCTCGCTTTCACCGTCCTTTTTCATGGTCCGGTAGTGCGGGCAGGTGGTGTGCAGGATCTGCGGCAGCGGCAGGTCGAACGAGCGGTGGTTGTTGGGCAGGCCCGTGAGACTGGCCGAAGCGATGGTGACACCGTGGTAGCCGCGCACGCGCGAAATGATCTTCTTGCGCTCCGGCTGGCCAAGCGCATTCGACCGGTACCAGATCAGCTTGATTGCCGTGTCGTTGGCCTCAGACCCGGAGTTGGTGAAATAGGCCTTCGACATCGGCACGGGAGCCATCTCGACCAGCTTTTCCGCCAGCTCGATCGACGGTCCATGACTCTTGTAGGTGAAGGTGTGGTAGTAGGGCAGCTTCTCCATCTGCCGGGCGGCCGCATCGACCAGGCGCTTTTCACCGAAGCCGACGGCAACGCTCCAGAGACCGGCCATGCCTTCGATGTAACGCTTGCCGTTGATATCCTCCACATAGATGCCTTCGCCCTTCTCGATCACCAATGCGCCTGTCTCTTCCTGACGGCGGGCGTCGGCGTAGGAATGGAGCTGGAATGCCGTGTCGCGGGCTTCAAGGGAATTCGGCAGCTGTGCCATGAAGGGTCTCGTCTCAAATGCGGTTGGAAAGATCCGGCCGCAGGCGACTCAAAGGTTCCTGCGCGGTGGAGCACACGGTAGGCCATAGCCTGACAAAATTGAAGAGATTGCTTGGGACGATTTTTCCTGCAAACGAGCTTCGAAAGGCCGGAGCCAAGCGCGAGGCATCGCAAGTCGCGATCTTTGGCTGAAGACCTTTTTGCCTGTGATGGCCGTCACATGTCTCCGGGGGCCAGACGGGCTACTTACATCATGTCCGCAGAAACGGACAGACCACTGGCCGGAGCAACCCTCAAGCAGATGGCCGGTGGAGCAAACGGGCGGTGGCAGAAAGCTTCCGCCCGTCCGCATTTCGGCCAACCGGGATCGCCCAGCGCACATTCAGTATGTCGCAGAATGCGCGCGCCGCTCCGGCATGGCTTCGTCCGCTGTCCAGAGCGCAACTTCGAGCTCCTGCACGCGTCCCCTGATTGCGACGGCTTCCCTGCGTGGTGGCATTCCCAACATCTCACCACCTGCCTCGGCGGCTTTCGTCAGGGCGGTGGAAAGGACGATCGAAGCGCCACGTGACTTGCCGACTTCCATCAGCCTGCTGGCCACGTTCACGCAGTCGCCGGTTGCCGCGATCTGCTGCTGGTTCTCATGCCCCAGACGCGACAACACCACCGGACCGAAATGGCCGCCAAGGCGTACGTCGCGAATTTCGGCGTCGAGCCCGGAGGCAAGGATCCAGCCACGCACGGCACCGACGAGATCAAAGGCACAGCGACAGGCGTCAGCGGCATCCTTTGGTCCGGCGTCCGGAATGCCGAATCCGATCATCGCCCCGTCTCCCATGAAATCCAGTACCAGACCCTTGTTGCGCGCGGCCTCATTGACGACTAGCGTATGAAAGGCCTTCAGAACATCCCGGGTTCGCGCAGGACCCAGTTTTTCCGAAAGGGCGGTGTATCCGGCCAGATCAATGAACAGGATCGCAACCGGCTGCTCCCGCGGGACCAGCAGAAAGCCGGGATCATCGGCAATGCGCCGAGCAAGATCCGGCGCCTGAAACCGGCTGAGAGCCTCCCGGGCCGCCACCAGCCGGCGCACCCGGAACCACTCGAAACCCTCACGCAGCACAGCAAGCGCGACAACCGGCGGCACGCTTGCCGCAATCGGCAATGCCGCGTTGAGCCAGATGCCCTGGTTGAAGCAGATGACGACGACGGTCAGCCAGCCCAGCAAAAGCAGCAGATAAACGATGGTTGCGCTGGCCAGCGGCAGAAACACGACAACGGCCATGCCCAGTAGCGTAATGGAGACGGCAGCGAGTGCATCGAAGCTGCGGACCCGGCTGTCGCGTAGCAGAACCGATCCGTCCAGCAGGTTGGCAATCCCCGTCGACAGGACTTCCACCCCAGGCAGGATAGGGTCGAACGGAGACGAAAACCGGTCGCCGACAGCCGAAGCGGTGACACCAAGAAGCACCAGGCGACCGCCAAGAGCGGCCTTGGCGGCTGCGGCGTCCTGAAGAAGCCATTGCGCGCTGACGGTTCTGATGGTGCCGCCCTTGCCATAATAGTTCAGTGGCTGCTGCCACTGCAGGTCCAGCGACTGCACTCGCCCGGAAATCCGGATACCTTCCGCAGTCACTGATGGAGGCGCGCCCAGAAACCTGGCAACAGCCTGCATGCCAAACGAGGGGGCCAGCCCCTGGTCGGTCTTGAAAATGAGAGGGATATGTCGCGGTGTGCCGCCGGCATCGGTCGAGACATTGACGAGGCCGACGCTGGCTGCTTCCGCGAAGGCTTCAAACGGACGCAGCTCGGTTTCGGGAGCCGGTACCAGTACCGCCGCAGCCCTTTCAAGCGGGAACTGGCCACCGGCCGCAATCACCGTAGGCAGAGAAGCAAGCGCCGTCGCAAGGCCGGCGTCTGCTGCCTCGTTCGATTTCCCCATCAGCAGAATGTCGATGGCCAGGGCCTTGGCGCCCGCGGCCCGGATCCGGTCAACCAGCTTGGTCAGAAACACCCTGTCGACCGGATAGTGACCGGCTGCGGCCACCGTCTGATCGTCGATGGCCACGATCACCACATCCTGCGGCGCTTCGCGCGGCCCCTTGATATGGATACGAAGATCGAGAAGCACCGTTTCCAGCCGGTCAAGCACGCTTGCCCGTCCGGCAACATGGCCCAACGCCAGGGAGCCTGCCGAGACGGCCCCGACGATCATCGCCAGGACCACGAGACAGACGTAGAGCTTCAGTTTCATTGACCGAAACGGGACATAAGCCCTGCGGCCCTTTCCGCTGACCATGTGGCCGGTGCGAAGGGAAGGCCCGGGGCGACGTCCGCTCCTTCACCGGCTGCGAGCAGCACCGTATCGCTGCCATCCGGCCGGGATACCGACACGTGACCGCGCAAAACGAAGACTGACGTGCGCTCCGGCCCGACATCCACTGCGTAGATCGTGCCACGAACGGCAGCAATGGCGTGAGGGGTTCGCACCTGGAACGGGCCACTGCCCGGCTCGACCTCGATCAGCATCGCATCGGTTTCGAGATCGACGTCTTCCGGGCGCGTGGCGCCTGCGGCGGTGTCGATGTTGAAAGCACTGGCTGCTTCTGCTTCGATCACGAGACCGTTCGCGCACTGAAACACAGTCCTGGGCGGATCCTGGACCTGTGTGCGTTCGCAGCCGTTCACATTTTGCGCCATGGCCGTGGAGGACGCTGCGAGCATCAACCCGATCAGGGTTCCGGCCAATTTCAATCGTCTTGTTGACATTGCAATCCCGATAGGCTTGTCAATTTTAGGTAAGGCATCGCCGTGAGATACCACCATGGTATGACACAACAACCGTTGTAACCACCGTTGTACTGGTGCTCGCATCACACGAGAAAGAGAGAATATGGCTACCGAAGAGAGTTTGAATAAGGAAAAGCTCCTGGGACAGAGCTTTATTTTCGAAGCGCTGGATGACGAGAGCCGCAAGGATCTGGCCGCTTTCGCACATGTCAAACGCTACACCGCAGGCGATATCATTTTCGACATGGGAACGCCGGGGCAAAGCATGATGGCAATTGCGGAAGGCTCGGTGCGCGTCAGCATGCCGACGCCCAGCGCCCGCGATGTTACCTTGTCGGAACTGCATCCCGGCGACATCTTCGGCGAAATTGCCCTGCTCGATGGCGGCGAGAGGTCAGCAAACGTGCGCGCCTTGACCAACTGCAAGCTGGTTGTGGTTGAACGGAGGTCTCTGCTTGAAGTGCTCAATCGCGATCCGGCTCTTTCCATCCGGCTGATCGAGCTGCTTTGCCAGCGCGTTCGCCGGTCGGACGAACGGATGATGGAAATCGGTTTTCTCGGTCTGCCGGAACGTCTCGCCCGCCTTCTGCTCCGCATCACCGTGACCGCTCCCGGCACTGAAGAGAAGCCGCTGACCAAACTGTCGCTCTCCCAGTCGGAAATCGCAGAGATGATCGGCAATACGCGAGAGACAGTGAACCGGTGCCTGCGCAAGTTCCAGAAAGCAGACCTGATCGACCTCAAGGAAGGCTGGCTGATCATCCGAAACCGGGAAGGCCTGGAGGACGTCGCGGACTTCGTGTGAGGAACACGAGAGCCGTTTTGGCCAGAACTCGGGACGCGCTGGCTGTCATCAGACAGCCGATGTCGGGGCAGTGTCGCGCGTCACAGGCCCTGGCGAATGATCTCTCCTAGGTAAGAGGGACAGGCGAACACCACTTCGCCTTCACCAAGCCAAAGGAAGATCCAGATGTTCAGGAAAACCATCTTCACCGCCGTTGCCGCCGCAGCCCTGGCAACCACGACCTTCGCCCCTGCCGCCTTTGCCGGTGGCTATGGAAAAAGCAACCACAAGGGCTATCAGCACCAATGGGCTTTTGGCGCTCGCGATGCGGTTGTGACACGGCATATCGACTGGTGCTTTGGCCGCTACAACTCCTATCGTGTTTCCGACAACACGTTCCAATCCGGGCAAGGCTCGCGCCTGCAGTGCTCCTCTCCGTTCATTAGCCGCTGACCATTCGCCTGACAGGAGACATTTGCCGGCAAAGCGGGCAGAGCACGGAGATCATATCCCGGCTCTGCCCCGCCGGAATGCGCCTCCGGCAAGAGCCAAAATCAGATGCCGTTCTCTTCAAGAAAGCGATGGATGGCACCAAGGCACACCTGCCAGGCAGGTTCCTGATCGACCAGAATGTGATTTCGGCTTTCCAGTGCCACGAATTGCGCCCCCGGGATGCCTGCCGCAACAGCCTGGCCGAGTTCCAGCGGAATGCGCTGATCGTATCTGGAGTGCAAAACGATTGTCGGCGCCTTTACCTGCCCGAGGCGATGCCGGACATCGATACGGCCGAAGGCTTCCTGAAACCGCGCCGCGTTTTTCGGCGAGGTTGTCTGACGCTGAAAATCGTCGAACCAGTCCAGGGTTTCCGCGCTGGCATCCGGCATGAAGGTTTGCGAGAAAATATGCCGGTAGGCCGGATTATCCGTTCCCCAGCCAAGTTCCGTCAGCGTGATCACCGCTTCGCGGCGGGCCTGTTCCTCCGGTGAGGCGAGATATCGCCAGCCGGCAGCATACCCACTGATCAGGATCAGTCCGGAAACGCGCTCGGGATGACGCACGGCGTATTCAACCGACACGGCACAGCCCTGAGAAATACCCACCAGCGGAAACCGCTCCAGCCCCAGGGTATCGGCAACGACCTCAAGATCCTCGACAAAGGCGTCGAACCCGAGATCGTCCACATCCCAATCGGACAGACCGCAGCCTCTCTCGTCGTAGCGGATCAACGTGCGGCCGCGGGAGAGCTCTGCAAAGCTTCTGCCCCAGATCGGGCTCGACCAGTCGAACTCCAGGTGGTTCAGCCAATTGGCCGCCTTCAGAATAGGTGGGCCGGACCCGATGCTCGCATAGGCGATCCTGGTGCCGTCTGCCACGTCGCAAAATCCGATATTCTGCGCTCTGAGCGCATGGGCACGGGCCTTGCGAACCCTGTCTGCCGGGTCGGCCGAACTCGTCTCGGCAAGCACGACGTGGTCAGACGAAAGACCTGAGGTCGAAGTGACCCGCTGAAGGCCTGCCGGCGACGTATCACTTCGCATCCGCTGGTGCGCCTCTGCGCCTTCCGGGTCGGCTTCCAGCCACAGTCGCTGCCACTTCCGACTGGCAGCCGGTCCAATATCCTTGTGGGTTGCCAGACGCCTGTAAACTTCCACCTGTGCCAGATGGACGTCTTCGCGTTCAGCCGTCAGCCAGGCATCGAAAGCCTCGTCCCCGGCACCGTCCAGGCCGTCCAGCAACATATTCCCGAGCCGCGTTGCCATGTCCTCAAGCTCGGTGACGCCAAGCAATCCTGCCTGGTTCCGAAGCCTTGCGTGAATATCGAGAATGTCGATACCGATGCCCTCAGCATCGAACTGGACGCGCTCGCGGTCGGCGATGATGCGCAACCGGTCCGGCGTATCGACCGCCCGCCGCAGCTTGCTGAGTGCCCAGCGCAACGCCGCTTTTGGATCGTCCGGAAGGTCCCAGAACAGCTCACACAATCGCTCACGCCGATGCGGCCGCCCCGTCGCAACCAGAAACGCAAGTAGCGCCCGTGCCTTCTTGGAGGCCGGCAGAACAATTTCCTGCCCCATGGCCCTGACGCGCAGTTCCCCAAGGAGCGAAATTTCCAGCGCCTGGGACATGTATGTCTCTGAACTCACTTTGGAAAAACACTTCGCGTCTTTGTAGCACCTAAAAGAAGGCTGGTAAAACAAACCTGTCAGAACTACCGCCTGCGCCTTCGCCAATTGCCAGGTTCTACGTCCATTAACCGGAATTCCGTTATTACCCCTGGGCCTGCACCCAGCCGATATGCCCGGTCATCGGCCAAAACGATCCTGAAATCGGATCAAAACGAATTATTATTGCTAAGTTACATCGTCGCAAAAATTCTTTTCAAAGAAACAGGAAATGCGCCTTGTTTTCGACACGGTTTCAACTTAGGTAACGTTCATCGATATTGTTTGTCGAACTTTGTGACTGCGCGGTTTACCGTGTTCTGAACGATCTTCCCATCAACGTCGACCTAACCGCGCCGCCCCGCATACCGTGAGGCGCGCAAACTACCATGACCGATTGAAAGGAAATCGTTATGCCAGTAGGTACCGTAAAATTCTTCAACACCACCAAAGGCTTTGGCTTCATTCAGCCGGAAGATGGCGCTGCCGACGTGTTCGTGCACATCTCCGCTGTAGAGCGCGCAGGCATGCGCAGCCTGGTCGAAGGCCAGAAGGTCAGCTTTGAAGTTGTCCAGGACCGCCGCTCCGGCAAGTCCGCTGCTGACAACCTTCAGGAAGTCTAATTCTGCATCCAACTCTGTTCGGTGACCACGGATGTACTGGCACCGGGCAGCAGGATGAATGGAAAAGGCCGGGGTAACTCCCGGCCTTTTTTGCAATTACCACCAGTGAACGGTTGGAGACGTGCAGATGACTTCGTGCAAGGATAATGAAAGCCCGCTTCGCACACGACGGGAAACTGCGGAAAGCAAAGCGGAAACAACGCGTCGGGTCGCGCGTGAAATCAATGAGGCCGAGACATCTGCCCGCGACGCCAAGACGGCCCGGCTGAAAGCTGCAAGACTGGCGAGCCAGGACAAGCAGGCAGCCGCCGCCACGAATACCGCCAAAGGTAAGTCAGCCCCGGCAAAACCCCGCAAACCCATTGTGCCCAAAGCCTGACGCCAGGTTTCGTTTCTCTTTTTCCAGGGGCTTCTTAAGGGCACTTTCGGCAAGGCGAGCGAAACGGGCATTCAAAATGGATCGCCCCGATTGCCGTTCGGCGATCGCTTCTGCTTCTCCGGCCAAAGCTTCGGAACCATGGCACACCGTCAGGCAGTCGCCAGTTCCATGACCTGCGCCGGCTCTCTGCAACCGGGAAAGAGCTCGTATTCTACGTGTTCCACAACTGCAAATCCCAGAGATCCGTAAAAGGCGATCGCGCCTGTGCTGGCGCATAGCACCGTGACCTGAAGCCGCCTTGCGCTCGAACCTTCACGCTGAACATGCCGGATCAATCTGCGTCCGGTCCCCGATCTCTGGAACGCCTGGCTGATGTAACAGCCCCAGACATAGACAATTGCCCCGCGAGCTGCGTAGACGCAGCTTCCGACGATCCGATCGTCATGAAACGCGAGGACTACCCGTTCATCCGTCGCAGGCAGAATGCCACCCAGATCGTCTCCGGCAAGGGATTCGACCATCGCGGTGGCAGTGTCGCTACCCAATTGTTCCTGGTAGGTTTCCCGCCAACAAGTCGCAAGAAAAGCCCTGAGACGGGATCTGGGCAGGCCGTCTGATAGATCGCCATCAGACGCAAATTCGACCAGTTCCACCACGTTTCCTGTTCCTGGTTCATCAGGCAATCACAGATGAGGAACACCTCTTCTCGCGCACGGGCAGAACCGGTTCTCCAGCAGCCTAACGGTGGCTTGAACCGAATGTTTTTTCAAGCAGCGTCGAGTTGGAACCAGAAGCAGCTTCGCCAACCGCTTCAAGTTGATCCTGCGTGGTCATGCGCTCGTACGCTTCCCCATCGGACTGTATGCGATACTGCGGCATGCCATCGCGAGCAGGCAACCTGCCTGTCACACGATACGTCAGGCCGGACATGCCCTTGCCACCGAATACGTTTTTCAGGCGCACGGCCTGCCCTATCCTGAAACTGTGGTCCGAAGAGCCACCCGAGGCTCTGCCCTGGCTGGTATTTGCGACCGTTTTCCTGGTCATGATAACTGGGTATCCTTTGATTTGAAGAATTCGCCGGCTGAGATCCGCCAAGTGACGCTATGCTATCGACAGATACGTGTATCAGCCTGTTCAACCGGCATACGGTGGCCGCTTCCGTAAACTGTCCTTGATCCGAGAAGGCCAAATGCATGACGGAAAGCGGTAAACATCTGCGCCGCCAAATGTGTCATGACCGGTTTCGCGGGTACACTTGTCCAGGGAGGGCACAGGCCTAAGCAGCACCCTGACAAGGAAAAAATACACTTATTTACTTTGAATTTTCATGACAAAATAGGCGGTGAGATTGATTTTTTATTTTGTTCCGCGCTTATTTTTCTAATTTTCAGCATACACATTTTACAATAATAATCAAACATCAAAATATTTTGAGATTTTATTTCTTCCAATTCTTTTGGAATGACCCGAAACGCCCCCTTCTTATAGGGACGATCCAAGCCGGGCGACCGTAATCACCTGCCCAAGAACATGCGGCATGTGTCATCGGAAACAAGATCCGATTTCCCGGATCAGGCACATTGGGATTCGGCAAATCACCCGCTGACGACCTGGCCTTTAAACGACATTAGCCCCCACGAGAACCTGTCCGGTCCATCGCATGGAAAGCGGGAATCCAAAGCACGAATGTAGCTATTGCGGAAACGGCAAATGCTGAAATTGCTTCCTGGAAACTGTCCAGACAGACCGACAACGCTTCAGCGCAACACACACAGGTGCAAGCAGATCAAATACTGATGGTGCGGGAAAAGTGGCGCACCTAGGCGGAGAAAGTGCAAACTCTCTCCTTGAAGCGCTTGAGGAATGGGAACGCCATCTCAGACATTTAGACACTGACGGTCTGAGGTGCGACGATGAACCCTCTGGACCGTGAATTCAATAAGTCAGCGGACAAGAGCGAGAAGCTGAAATATCCGCCACCCTTTTCTCTTCGTCTTACATTCGAGGAACGTGCCCTGCTGGAGAGGCAGGCGGCAGGCATGTCTCTTGGGGCGTATATCCGTTCCCAGATCTTAGGCGATGATGTCACGCCACGGCGCACGCGTGGCAAGTTTCCGGTTAAAGATCAAGCGGCATTGGGGCGTGTTCTGGCCGGGCTCGGCGCGTCACGGCTATCCGCGAATCTCAATCAACTGGCTCGCGCGGTGAATACCGGCATCTTGCCAGTTACGCCAGAAACTGACGAATCCTTGAAGGAGGCCTGTGCAGCTATCGAAGATATGCGCTGCGCTCTTATGGAAGCGCTCGGCAAGGGGCCGGAGAGTGGCCCATGATCTTGAAGGCCTCTCAGCGTGCAAACGCCAACCAACTCGCCGGACATCTGCTTAATACGCAGGACAATGAGCATGTGGAACTGCATGAGCTACGCGGCTTCCTCAGCGAAGATTTGTATAGCGCTCTGAATGAGACCGAAGCCATCGCCAAAGGCACGCGTTGCCAGCAGTTCTTATTCTCGCTCAGCCTTAGCCCTCCAGAAACTGAAAACGTGCCTGTCGAGACCTTCGAAACCGCGATTGAAATGATCGAGCAAAAGCTGGGTCTGGATGATCATCCACGCGTAATTGTCTTCCACGAGAAAGAAGGGAGACGGCACGCACACGCGGTGTGGTCGCGTATCGATGCGCAGACCATGACAGCCAAGCAGCTCCCCTTCTTTAAAAACCGCCTTATGGAGGTTTCTAAGGAACTCTATCTCGAACATGGTTGGGAGTTGCCCAAAGGCTTTATCGACCGCGAACTGCGCAATCCACTCAATTTCAGCCTCAAGGAATGGCAACAGGCCAAACGCACCCAGCAAGACCCCCGAATGGTCAAAGCCATGTTTCAGGAGAGCTGGCAAAGATCCGATAATGCCAAAGCCCTCAAAGAGGCTCTTCAGGAAAAAGGCTACTTCATTGCCAGAGGTGACCGGCGTACCGTGGTTGCTGTGGATATACGCGGCGAAGTCTATTCGCTGGCACGTTGGTCGGGCGTGAAGGCCAAAGATGTTAGGGATCGCTTTGGCCAGAGCACGCAGCTTCCTTCCGTTGAAGAGGTGAAAATGATGGTGTCCGAACGCATGGATGAAAAGCTGAAGAGCCTCATCCATGATGTCGGTCTGAACTACCGCCGTTTGCGCCCCGCTATCGAATATCAGCGAACGCAAATGGTCGAGCGTCAGAAGAAAGAGCGCACCCTCCTCTCGGAGAAACTGGACAAACGCCAGCGTCACGAAGCGCAGCAACGCGCCGCAAGGCTCCCTAGGGGCCTTGGAGGGTTGTGGAGCCATCTGACAGGCAAGACACGCCGCATCAAGCAACAGAACGAATATGAAGCCTGGCAGGCTTACCGACGCGATGCTGCGGAAAAGGAAAAGCTGATCGTTCAGCACCTCGAAGAACGTCAACGGCTCCAGCAAAAAATTAAGATTCTGCGCCAGCAACGCAGTCAGGAAATCGCCGACCTTCAGCGGGAAATGACCAACTACTTAAAGGCTTCGGAGAAGGACACTCGCAACCACGAAATTTCAAAGGAACCTAAGCCGCGAGCGCATCCAAGACAAGAAAGCACACATGAACCAAAATATCACTCAGGACCCACTTTAGAAATGGACTAAGTAATTTTGCATTTCTTACCTCAATAATGATATGATGTACGCATATGTAAAACTATTAATTGTATAGCGTAATTTGAGTATGGAAGATTATTTTGGGGAATTTAACGATAGATCCGGTGCATCTGAAGAAGCGCGCCAGCGGCTGGATTTTGAGGACGCTCAACGTGAGGCCGCTGGTATCCAAGTTGGACGGATTCCCCGTTTCCTGAACAGTGACGCACGCGAGGCTATTGCCGAGCGCTCTGGTGGCGGGCGGGCTTCGCGTTCTTCGATGTCCGCTTTGGATATCCTGCTTCTCAGCGATCCCGAATATGCACAGATGCACCAAGCAGCTTTGGATGAAAACCGGATAGGACAAGCGGCTGTGACAGACTTGCATGATCGCATCGCGCAGGTCATGGCGAAGATCGATAGCAGGATAGATGAAACGCTTGATCAAGCCGTCACGCTCCCCGATGGCCGCAAGGCTTTCATGAACGAAGACGGCTCGGTTTATACCGCCGATGGTGAGTTGGTCGATCCGGCTATTGCCGAAGGCTATGATTGGGAAGGCCGCCCCGGCTACGAAGCCTATCTGTCACTGACGCAAGACAAGGCCACTCTGGGTCAATTAGCCAAAGAAAACGATGCGATCGGTTTGCGTCTTGGGGAAATTGCGGATCGTTTGGAAGACGCGGACAAGCCACCGACCAAAGACGAAATTACTGACATTCATGAGCAACAAGAGGCTGATATCAAACGCGTGAAGGAGATTGATGCCCAAGTTCAAGAAGTCGAAAGTCGCATGACAAACGAAGTGGCTGCGCCAGGCATGAGACAAGACACATCCCTTGCTTCAGCGCCCAAAGTAGACAGCTTGAATTTTTAATCAGCTTTGTATTTGAACGATCCGCACTCTTTCTCGGCAATGAACATGATGATTGAGAGCGGATGAACATCCTGATTTTTTGCCATTATTTCGAGAATGTACTCCTCAGCACCCGAGCGATTGGAATCATACCAATTCCCAATGCACTTGCCCTGTGCCGTGTCATTTTGATTGGCGATGAAGTTCGCTGTCATCAGTGAGACTTGGATATAGCCGGATTTACTTGCGGCTGGCTGCTTTAAAAATTCTTCAGCCGTAAACCGACCTTCTGCATACGATGGCATGCAAAAAAGCAGAATTCCTAAGCAAAAACTTGCGGTTAAGACGCGTTTTATGCCGATCATAATTCATGGATTCTGATAAAACGACGATAAGCCTAGAACAAGATTTATGCAAAACTCGAAAGGCGGGGTTTCCGCCCCATTCGAACTTTGTTGAGGCCGAAAATGCCTCCCCGTTCCGCCTGCTCAAAAAGGATGGTTTTTGTGAAGCGGAGAGCGCGTCATGACCGAAGAAAAAACCTCGGGCCGTCGTGTGGGCTATGCGCGCGTCAGTACCAAAGATCAGCGCCTTTCGATGCAGTTGGATGCCCTTCAGAACGCAAAGTGCAGGCCGATCTTTGAGGATCATGGCGTATCAGGAGCGAAAGGAAGCCGCCCAGGATTGGATGCCTTGCTATTGGACATCAAACCCAATGATACGGTCGTCGTCTATAAGCTCGACCGTCTTGGACGCTCTGTGCTCCACCTCTCCGATCTGCTTGTGAGGTTTCAGGAAGAGCACATTCATTTTATGTCACTGTCAGAGGGGATAAACACCGCGACGCCAGGCGGCAAACTCGTTTTTCACCTCTTTAGCGCCTTTGCCGAATTCCAACGCGATACGATCCTCGAGAACACCCTCTGCGGCCTCGAAGCCGCGAAGAGGCGCGGCAGTCAATTAGGTCGCCCGCGCATCCTGGGTCCGCAAGCGATTGTTGAAGCCCACCGTCTCATCATGGCCGGAGAACGCCGCGATGACATCGCCGACATGCTTGGTGTGTCTCGGATGACGTTGGACAGGGCCATTAGGCGCTTGGGTTTGGATTGTGCGCCGTGATGAACAGATGATCACACGCCTGTATTCTTGCTGCAGCAAAAATGGAGCGCCGCTTGGCGCCCCGTTCTTACTTAGCTTCTAGGATCGTCCAAAGGTCGACGCATAACGATGCGGCCATTGATGGGGACGACTTCAAACTGGAGCGTGAAGCCTTTATCGTCCTTGTGTTTCCATGCTGCTCCGACCTTGTTCCAGAAAGACTTTTCGCCTTTGTCGATGACGTGCCAGGCCAGAAAGTCCGGTGCGTTGGTCGGTTGGTTGGTTTGGTCTTCATTCGAGTTTGCCATGATTTCCTCCTTGGGTTCGGGTTTGGCTCGTCTACGCCGTTCCGATAGACCGGACGGAGAAGGCCTCGCGGTCATGTCCAACACGGGTGAGCGGATACGCGAACAGGCGCGGGCAGGCACTTGACGGCAGGCCACGTTCGGTCAGGACGAATTGCGATAAAAGACGGGCTTTCCCGAAGCCCATAGGCGGATCACTGGCTTCTTCTGCACTTAAAACCAATCCATCCAAACAACGCGCCGTTTGCGTTGCCCTCCTCGCTCGGGTCTGAGGCATTTCGGTTCTGGCATGAGCTGATCTGCGGATGACAAGGAACGCTGCGCTTTCCTGCTCCACGATTGATGTTGCGCCCCTGAAGGGTGTTTCAACCGATCAGCCCCTGCGCCTCCCGATCCCATGACGACCCGAACGGCTCGGGTCCAAAGCGAAACGGAGGTTGTTATGAGAGGATGGATTGAACAAGACGCACTGCGAAGACTGCGCGATCAGGAGCTTTATGGGCTTCGCTCACTGCTCTTTCGCGCTCTGACATGCCCGCAGATTGATCCTGCGGATTTGCCTGCAATCCGGGCCACATTGGCCGCTATCGAGGCCGAATTGGCATGGCGCAGCCGCGCTCCGTCTCCTGCGCCTTAGCGGAGACGGCCGAGCCCGAATAAAAGCCTTTATTCGGGCTCGGCCAAAATGGCATCATCGATCCGGCGAAGGCGACGACGAATTGCCTTGGATTCGGATGCGCTAACTTCTTTTGCGTCATTCAGGGCTTCTGTGAGTTCACGGGTTTTCTCTGGAAGATCGGCTCTAGATTTTTCTTCAATATTTTTGAATTCTTCTGTAAGCGTTGGCAGCACCCCACGTTGCCCGTCTTGATCCGGGTTGCGACTTGATACGCATCTCAATGTTGGGAGTGCGTTTCGCAATGTGTGCTACAAATTCGTTTCTCAAATCCCTTGGTGTCGAGTTCTATGCGTCGGGTCAACGTCGATGGCCTGATGAGGTGAAAGCGCAGGCTGTCGCGGAAACGCTGGCACCGGGCGCCACGGTCAACAGCGTGGCGGCGTGTTACGGAGTGAAGCCGAACCACCTTTCGGCATGGCGCCGGTTGGCCAAGCAGGGCAAGCTGATCCTGCCCGCCGCCGAGACCGCTGAAGAAACTACTGCCTTCGCACCACTCGTGCTTTGTGAGCCAGCTGCCGCTCAGGCTCAGGAGGTTCCATCGCGATCGACCGACATGCTCCACATCGTCTTCGGCGATGTGACGATCGATCTGGCAGCCGACACGCCCGCGGTGCGGGTGGCGGAGATTGTTCATGCGCTCGTGGTTTCATCTTGATGCTGCCGTCGCACAATGTCCGCATCTTTGTGGCGACGCGGCCGGTCGACTTCAGGAAGGGCCACGATGGGCTTGCCGCGCTGACGCAATCGGTGCTGAAGGAGGACCCGTTCACCGGCGCTGTGTTTGTCTTCCGGGCCAAGCGAGCGGACAGATTGAAGATCTTGTTCTGGGATGGGTCCGGGCTGGTGATGGCCTACAAGCGGCTTGAAGAAAATACGTTCACCTGGCCAGCCGTTCGTGACGGCGTGATGACGTTGAACCGGGCGCAGTTCGAGGCCCTGTTCGCCGGTTTGGACTGGCGCAAGGTCAAGGCTCTGGAGACCAGCCGGCCCGCTGCGGCAGAATGAATCAGGTACCGGAAATGGCGGGCATCCGCAGCCGCCCCGGGTTATTCTCGACCCATGCCTTCCACTGTCGCCATCGATCTTTCCGCGATCCCCGCTGACCAGCGTGATGCTGTCGCCGCGCTCCTGCGGGAACGGGATGCGCTCAAGGAGATCAACAGGCGCCTGGAGCACCTGGTCGCGGAGTTGAACCACGCGGTTCACGGCAAAAGGTCGGAGAAGCTCAGCGAAGACGAACGGCAACTGGCCTTCGAAGACCTCGAGACAGCCATCGCCGAGGTTGAGGAAAGCCAGGATACGCAGCTCTGCTCTGAGGGCAAACCCCGCCGTCCGGCCCGTCGCAATCGAGGCAACCTGCCGAAGGACCTTCCGCGCATTGAGCATGTGATCGAACCCGACAACCTGCAATGTCCCTGCGGCTGCGGCGTGATGCACAAGATTGGCGAGGATCGCACGGAGCGGCTGGATATCGTGCCCGCACAGCTGCGCGTGATCGTTACCGTTCGCCCCAAATACGCCTGCCGCTCCTGTACCGACGGCGTCACCCAAGTGACGGCACCGGCTCACCTCATCGAAGGCGGTCTGCCGACGGAAGGCGCCATTGCGCATGTTCTGGTTGCCAAGTACGCGGACCATTTGCCCTTGCACCGGCAGAGCCAGATCCTTGCCAGGTCGGGCATCGATATCCATCGCAGCACGCTGGCGGATTGGGTCGGTACCGCCGCGTTCCACCTCGCCCCGGTGGTCGACCGGCTGGCCGAGCACCTGAAGGTGTCGACCAAACTGTTCATGGACGAGACGACGGCGCCGGTGTTGGATCCGGGCCGCGGTAAGACGAAAACCGGATATCTATGGGCCTTGGCCCGAGACGACCGGGCCTGGGGCGGGGACGATCCACCCGGCGTGGTCTTCTTCTATGCGCCTGACCGCCGCGGAGAGAACGCGGAGACATTCCTGCGTGGCTTCGACGGGGTCCTGCAACTCGATGGCTACCAAGGCTACAACTGCCTGACGCGCTCGTCCCGCAAGGGCGGCGAGCCGATCCGCGTGGCTCATTGTTGGGCGCATGCACGGCGGAAACTGAAGGAGGTCTTCGACCGCGACGGCTCCGAGATCGCCGCCGAAGGCTTGCGCCGGATCGCCGAGTTCTACAGGGTCGAGGCCGATATCCGCGGCACGGCGCCAGGGCAGCGGCTCTCGGCCCGGCAGGCCCGCACCGCGCCTCTGGTTGCCAACTTCGGGGAATGGCTGCAAAAGCAACGGCTCCGGGTCTCCGCCAAGTCACGCCTCGGCGAGAAACTCGCCTATATCCATCGTCACTGGGACGGTTTACAGACCTTCCTTCACGATGGCCGTGTCGAGATCGATAGCAACAGTGTCGAGAATTTGATCCGGCCAATTGCCCTGAACAGGAAAAATGCATTGTTCGCCGGCCATGACGAGGGCGGCCGCACCTGGGGCCGCATCGCATCCCTTATCGAGACCGCGAAAATCAACAACGTCGAGCCCTTCGCCTATCTCAAGGCGACCCTCGAAGCCATTGCTGGCGGCCACCCGAAAAGTCGGATCGATGAACTCCTGCCATGGAACTTCAAGCCGTCAAGTTGAAACCCTGTGGGACGCAAACAGCGCCTACATTCTTCTCGTTGGCTAGAAGATATCTCTGGCTCGTATTTTGTTCTTGCATAGAGGGAAATACCGTCCAGGCAATCATCTAAAGCTTTTAGCGCTAAAATAACATTTTGCCGCGCAGTTTCTATGCGATGGGTATCACGCATCAATTTCTGATGGGTTTCGAGCTTGCTGGCAATGCTAAGACACTGGGACGACATATTGTGAGCCCATTGCGGGTCAACTGGTGTTGAAGCATTTCCAAACTCACCCTCGTCATCAAAATCGTAAAGGTGGTTCATAATCTCACGCAGTAGTGAATCCACCTCCTTCTCCATGTATCTGGCACGTCCCTCAATTCCCTTTAGTCGGCTGACTATGGCGGAGCGCGCTGCAATATCTTGCTGCAGTTTCATTTTTTGAAGCTGAAGCCATGCTGGGCGGGCGGCGACAAAGGCCGCAATAATCGCAAGCCCCGCACCTGTTAGGGTTTGGTATTCGCTGAAGGTGCGCACGATGATGCAGAGTTTCGTCTCACATACTGCTGCCGGGTCGAGCGGGACGATCATCGCGTTGGCTGTGGCCAGTATGACGAATGTAAACACGCTTAGTGCGCCGATGAGCGGATAGTTCAAACGAGCCCCCATAGCTTCAACCCCTAGTGGCGCATGGCTATACTAGAACTTCGGGCGAAAGGCGACTTGCACAGCAAGGCGCTAGCCGATTTTGAGCATTCAAACGGACAAAACGTCTCAAAAAATTCAAAGGGGCTTTGCCCCCGCTACGGGACAAGGGGAACCGAGGCACAGGCGGAGCCTTGCGCCCGCACCATCCCCTTGCGCTTATTCGCTTTCCCTTGCACCCCCACATTCGCCATGTGGCAGAAGGGCAAGAGACTTGCCCTTCCAATCAATCAAAACAGGTCGAGTTGTGAAGGTATTGAATCCAGCTTCTGCAGATGGATGAAATCATTCAGCAGATGGGAGAATTTCAGGCTGATAGCCACATGCACACCGTCACAGATCCTTGGACTGGCCTCGGGTTGGTGCTTTTTCCTATATTCCGTCAGGTTCCTTGCCGCCCTGCGAAAACCGCTGATATCTCCGCGCAGCCCTTCCATGATATCTGCGCGGATTTTTGAGAGAGCAGCCGTGCGTTTTGGCTCTGGCAGCCTGTGCGCGGTGTCGATTTCTTCTACCCTATAGCCGCGCTTCTCGAATTTCTGCGCATAGGCGCGAATTTGTTTCAAGGTCGGTACGGTGCCGCCAAGCAGGTAGTACCAAGGATGCCCAGCGGAATATCCGCCGCATTCTAGTTCGATTTCGATTGAAGTGGTTTGTGTCATGATCCCTCCTCCTACGCGCAGCGATAGATGAGGGTTTCACCGGCAATCACCGTCTCGGTGTAATCCACCGACAGATCACGGGCGATTGCGTCATAGTCGAGGTAGTATTGCAGGCGTTCGGGGATCTCCCCGAACAGACCTTCTTCGACAAACTGCTCGGCCAGCTCACGCATGCTGGACACATAATAGATATCCAGATCAACGCCGCTGATATGGCCAAGGACACGTTCGATGTCGTAGCCGCATTCACCAACGGCTAAAATCACCGTTTTCTTTTCGTCCTCGTCCAGTTCGTCTACAGCGCTGAAATAGCTTTTCAGATTGGCCTGATTGATCCCGTAGGCTTTTGCGAGTTCGCAATCGATGTCTTCTCCATCGATAAACTGGATCTCGAACTCTTCGACGCGTTCGCCGTAGTGGTTCACGGCCTTCGCAGCCTTGGCCTGATAGTCTTCAAAACTCTCGAAGTAAAAGCCGTTTGCTGAAATGTCATAGGGCTGAGCAAAGAGATAAGTCATTGATAAATCCTCCAAATAGAAAGTGGGTTGTTCATGCAACCCTGCTTCCGGCTGAGGATGGAGATGGGAGGGGCTAAGGAAAATCGATGCTGGGTGGTGCGGGCGCAGGCAAAGCCGAGCCACGGCCAGCGTCTATTTTCCTTGCGGGGAGAAAGAGGCAAAGCCTCTTGGCTTCCCCGACAAACGGGAAAGCGCTGCAAAGCAGCCCAATACTCATGCGTCAGGGATGTAAGCCGAATGGCCGAGACATCAGGCTCGGTTCACGACAGCCCGCCCGGACGGCCAAACAGAACCGGCCATCAAAGCGGCCAATTAGCGCTTAAGCTCTTATGCATTTGTGTGTGTACGACCTTGGAGTGAGGCTACCAGCAGATCAACCAGTGCGGAACGTTGCTCCCGGCTCAGCTTATCGAGATTGCGTTGCCGCCAACGCACCGCTGGAAGATCAGCAACGTGTGGGATCTTCAATAGCTCCCAATTCGGTTCGCCGCGTTCAAAACCGATTAAGAATTCACGGTGGCGATCCGGCATTTCGCCGATCAACTTCGCAATCATTTCATTTTGGGTTTCAATCAGCTCTTCGATTGTCACATCCTTTTCCGTCATTCCTTCGAAGCCATTGCGGTATTCGTTGGCCAGGTCTTTAACGCGACCGGAAAGCACCTCGCCCATGGGTCGGTTGTGGCTCAGCAGATAGACGACAAAAGCCTCGCGCAACTCGTCGGTCAGCCCCTCATTGGCAAGCAGGTCTCGGACGTCGAAGAGATCGCGCGGATGCTGACGATCCAACGCTGCCACCAGCTTGCCGGCATAAAGGTCTGCGAAAGACACAACGCTTGTTTCTGCGTAGCCGAAGGCTTCTTCCACGGCTTCAGTCACCGGAATTGTCGATGGCTCATGGACCACACCGCGTAGTACCGGCGAGACTTCAATTTTCACCTGCGTCCCATCTGCCATGACCAAAAGGCGCAGAATTGTTCCCTCGCTGACATTCTCTGAAACCCGAGCACCAGGCAATTCCTCCAACGCTGCAGCTTCGATCCGTTTCATGGCTGCGTCAATTTCGGCCAGGGCTTTCGGCCTCTCATGCATTGGGAGATACATGAGGTCTATATCCACCGAAAGGCGCGGCAGGTTGCGAACGAAGAGATTGATGGCTGTGCCGCCTTTGAGCGCAAAGCAGCTCTCGCGCGCCACGATGGGCAGAAGGCGCATGAGGAGCCGGACCTGACTTTGGTATTGATCACGAAACGGCATCGAGGTCCTCCGGCACGGTTATCAAGTAGACCGGATCAAGCTTCCCTCCGGAAACAAGCATGCGTTTGCCCTTCCCGAGATCGATTGCCTCTTTGTCCAGTCGCTTGAGCCACGCATGACGATGGCGATCCGCAAAGAAAAAGAAGAGGCGCTTCACTTTCACGCTGTCGCAATCGACGAGCAGTTTTTGCAAACGCCTCGGACTGAAATTTGCCGCGCTTTGCATGATCATGTCGGCCTGATGAAAACTTTCATGGCTCGGCAATTCATCGAGCATTTCGAGATAGGCGCGTTCTGGCTGGGAAAGCGTTAGGGGCCAATCCCATTGACCCCACGTGATCGTAGACAAACTACCGCCCTGAAAGCGGGTCAGATCGCGTCCACTTCCATCCGCTATATTCCAGGCAAGACTGCTCAGTCCGAATGTGATGGGATCGTTCCGGAATAGCGTTGCGCTGTTGTGATAGACAAAGCGCTGGGGGAGGTTCAACTTTTTCAGCCATGCAGGTGGTTTCTTTGGCCCGTAGAGGTGAACGCTCTTGGTCTCGTGCGAAAGGTAATGAGCGAATCCCTGTAGTTGCAGCGCTGTTCGCCCGCCGACGATAAGCGGCGTTCTCAGTAGCAAGGTCTGGAGCGATATTACGACTTGTTGCCAGCTTAGACTGCCGCGTGGTCGTTTGTAGACGCTGCGAACGGGTTGCTCCAGCCATCCGTTTTTGACGTAGTAAGCGCGCAGATTGCTGGCTATTCCGCGTTCTTCCAGCCAAGCGGCATCAACGACCAGCCCTTCAGGCAGGTCCTTTTCAAGTCGGTTTAGCAATGAAGAATTATGCTCAGCCATACTGAGCATATTACATGATTTTCAAACCAAACTCAAGTTTGAAAAATTGACAAAAAACTCAACACAATTGAGTAGATAGATGAAAAGCCAAACCGCATTTTACCATCGCAATTGTTCACCCAGTGCAATCAAGCACAAAGCCGAACGAAAGCGGCCGAACGGAACTTCGAAGCTGCCAAGTTACTCACGGCATCCAATTAACGTTGGGGTCAAGTGGGACGTACCAGATATCCCTAACTTGGGTATCATTGCTGTACGGTGTCGGGTCGGCGTCCCGCACTCGGAAAGTGGTCGGAATATTCACAGAGTTGCCAAAAATGAGCGCATGCTGCTTCGGCAATGACGGCAACCGCCTCAGCACCGTTTCCGAAATGAATGGAGTCATCTGCCGGATCTGGGAAAGATCGTCAGGGTTCTGAATGCGATGAATAATGAAATTGTTACACTGAGAGAGAACCGTCTTCGAAAGTTCGCTTGGCCTCTGGGACGCCACGATCAGAAAAGCACCATATTTTCTTCCCTCTTTTGCAATTCTTTGGAACGTAATGCCCGCATCAATAGCAAACCGGCTTGGCCTCTCCGAAATATAGCGGTGCGCCTCTTCCAAAATCAGATGAACCGGCATGGCGTTGCGCGGATCAGCACGGCGCATACGATCAAAAATCAAGCGGGCAACAACTGCTGAGGCAAGCTCGACAATCTCGTCAGATGCATCGTTGAGATCGATAATGCAAATCTGGCGCTCTTTTTTATATCGTCCGCCATCTACAGCGATCCCGAGCAAGCGATCCACATAATGCGTCGGTTCACGGTCGTGATCTTGCAATGCGTCAACATCGGCCCGCAGAAACTCATAATCAGGATTGTCGATCACAGACTTGAGCCGTGTGACCAACTGCGAGCAATATTCTCGAATTTGCTTGTTACCGTTGGCTTCCTCGTAGAAAAGCGCAAGGTCGAGCGCGGCCTGAAGCCTCTCGAATGAAAACGGGGTATTCCCGTAACCCGGAAGCACGGGTTCATCTTGTTCATGCTCCTTGAGAAGTTCTAAGAGTGCGTCATAGTTGGCTGTCGTCTCTTGGTGCTGCCCATCCCGAAATTGCCCGTAATAAACAGTCAAACCCACCGAGACTGTTTCCTTCGATATCTCGTCGGTCCAAAATGTATTCAGAAGAGCATGAATACGATCCGCTTTGCTCGGGGAACTGGCGTCGCTATGCAAAATGGAAAGAATTATCTTTGCCAAGACGTGATTACGGATCGCGTTAAGGCCGTTCTCGGCTCCTTCGCCTTCAACCATTTCTTGTTCAGGCGTTTCCTGAAACAGAGTCGTCAAACCAAGCGCGGTACGGAGCGCGGGGAGTTGCGATTTTTCGCTCGCCCGCAAGAGCAATGCCCATTCATCGACACTCATAAACCAGTGCGGAAGTTTGAATCGGTCTTTTATCTCCGCCTCTCGCCTTTTGTCGGAAGGATCGAGGATCGGCATATCGGGCTCAGTTGCCTTGAGATAGCAGGATCTAATCCAGGCAGGGAGGCTATCGAGCGCCCGCCGATACTCACCGTTTACGTCGAAGATCACGAATGCTGCGCCCAGTGCGGCAAATGCCTCCGGCTTCATGAACACAGACTGGAAGATAGACGCAACGGTACAGGACTTGCCGCTTCCCGTGTTCCCAAGCACGGCTACGTGACCGCCGAACAGTTCATCAAGGCGCGATTTAACGGGATAGCCTTTGAAAACGGCAGACGTGCCGATTTCGATGTTATGCGGGACGCTGCCCTGTTGCTCGGTGCCCCTTGCGTCCTTTTTAGTCTCGATTTCAGACGGCAGTTCGACATTAAAGATACGATCGAGATCTTCGTCCCGCGCGTAGAGGGCGTCTGCATAGAGCGGCGGAAACGTCGAAACTCCAAAGCGAAAGCTCCCGCCCTTTATGGGCATTGATCCCACCGGAACTACATCAAGAAATTTGGCGGAAGAGGTTTTGTCTAATTCGGCTTGAGACACGTGGGGCTGTGCGTTATCCTTCTCGCGAAGCCCGACAATTTCGAGAACCACATATTCGGCCTGCATCGGAACCGTGAGATAAGATCCAAGGGTTGCCACGTAGTGGATGTCGTCGAAGCCAACTATGGTGAAATTATCACTACCACCGTGCAGCTCGACAACTAAGCGATCAGCCGAAACGCTGACGATCTTCCCGATGGCGCGGCTCGCATCATCCCTGCCCATCTTCAGTGTCCTGTCGCTTGGCAAGAAGCGCCTGCAATGTCTTCTCTATTGTCTGGTCAATCTTCTGATCGGAGCTGGTGGGCATTAGATGATTGACGACACCGTCAAAATAATGGGCCTTCTTCCCCGCTTCTATGCCGTCGCCCCAAATGAACCAGATACGTGGGTCCCCAAGTGCTGCAAGCTCACGAGTAATGTCATTCGTCTCAGGATCCATGAAGGCAACTACCCTGAAGCCCGGCAGTGTCAGCCCTTGGAAAATGATGTTGTTGACGTGTTCGTCTCCAAAGCTGAATCCTAAGACCACTAAGACGCTCTGATCTTGGACGACCTGTCTTTGGAATTCGCGGAACATATCTGAGTACGGCGATCCGAAGCTCGCCGTCTGTTTCGATGGTGTGGGGTAGATCATAACTCGATCCTTGGAAGGATCGATCGGCGCATGCGTTTCACGGATAGGATAGAGACCCGTATCCTGTTCTATCCAGTTGACGGAGCCGTGCAACTTGCAAAAGTGCACGAAACCATCAACGGCGGCCCAGCGACGGGAAGTGATGTCCAACTGCTCCGCTAGCGCCAGCCTGTAGGTGGCAGGGTTGAACCTGCGTTCGACTGTTCCAGAGAAACCGTTCGAGTAAGATATGCCTGCTCGATCCATCGCGCATTCATTGAATAGATCGTAATTGGTCGAGAAGACCCAAGGCGGCGCGAGGCCGCGCGCGCGTGTCGCCAAAGATTGATAAAACCGCCGATAGAGAGCGACGACGCTTTCGTCGCCGTTTGAGAAAGGCCCTGTTGTGCACTTTTGAAGAACGAACTTCTTGATGCCGACGATTATACTTTCCACTAGCGGGGCGGCAGCACTCAGCTCTTCCTTATCGCTTGTTTTGCAGAACTGATGGGTGTTTATAAGAATAGCCATCATCTGCTCCAAGTTGCCTTTCACTTCATCGGAGGAAAGATCAATCCCGAGCTTGTCGTATATTTCCGCCTTGTGCGCCGCACTGACGAAAGCTTGCCCTGCTTCGGCGTCAGCGGCGAGTAAAGCTTGAAATTCTTCCGCCAGGAATTTCATCGTAGGAATTCCTAGCTCGTTGCCATCCTTCCGCAAGGACGAACAACCTGACCCCATTAAAAAGGACAGATTCTTCGAGCCGAAGACATCCGCCATCTGCCTCTGAATGATTTCAGCCTTGTCCTCCCAGGAACTGTCGTCCTTGAGCTTTTCGAATTCGTTGCGGCTTCCTTTGAGAAAATTCATCGTTCACCCCACTCTCTTCACAAGGGTTGCGGAGTTAGGATCGTATTTAAACGTGGTAATGGTTCCGTCTTTGATCTTCTCGACAGCTTCGTCGATGGCGGCTAGCGGGACCAAAAACCACTCCCGAGGCACTACGGGGTTGCCAAATCGGTCTTTGATCTCAATGTCCAGCCGCGCTGGATCAAAGATGCGATGGATCAGATTTTCGAGCTTCGTACGATTGATGTTGTAGAGTTCGTAGGTTGCGACAACATCGACATCAGCTAGCAAGAAAGTCGCGTCGATCTTTGCGTTAGCGATACGACGCTCGACCTTGCCACTTGTCACGCCGATCTTATGGAGCACATTGCGATGATCCTTCACAATTGGAAGGTCAGACTTACTGCGAAGCACGTAGATCGTGCCGCTCGCTTCATCGCCATCGGCGGTGTGGTCTGCGAATAGCGGTCCTGCTGACGAGTCAGTTATCCGCCGGCCCGCATCATCCTTATGAAGTGCTCTTTGGAGGGAACGCATCAGCATGTTGCTCTCGGTCCCGTTATCAAAGATCACACGTAGACGAGCATCGGTCATGCCCTGTGCTGTAAGGAATGCCTCATCCATTTCGGCGACATAGGCTTTCTGTCCGCTCACGATGAAAAAACGCCCTGGGGCGATCTCAGCCTTGCGCTCGAAAGACCGTGTGGTCCGAAGCCCTGTATCAAGTTCGTTCTGAACTTGATCAAACAACGGCTTGAAGCGTTCGAAATCTTCGCACTTCTGCCGATTGGCGATCTCTTCCGCAGCCTTCTTTTCAGCATGGGAACGTACATGGCGAAGTTCAGTTAGGTCCGCCGGTTCAGCCTCGACGCCAAGTTCAGCAAGAAGCGCATCGTCGTCTATGTCGTCATCAACTGCCGCCACGACAGGAGCGCTGGCTGTGAGTAACCCCTCGTGGTCGATGGGCTCAAGCAGAGGCCTAAACTCACCCAGTTCCCTCAACCGATCTAGGCGAACGGCATAAAGGCGTTCGAAGATGTCCTTGTCTTCGCCGTGTTGCGGCGCATGACCATGTTCGTCGACGAAGCGCTGAATTTCTGCAAAACCCGCAATGACCCGTTCTTCTTGAGGTGTTTTGGCGGCGACCTTCTTGGACTCGACCTCGACACCGAGTTCGGCTAGCAACACGTCGTCTTCATCGGTGAATTGCTTAGCCATTCGCGGCCTCCGCTTTCATGCGGGCAAGGAAGGCTACACCTTCAGCCATACGTTTTTCCCAGGCATCCGTGGATGTAATAGAAGGAAGGCGACCGCGTTCCTGCTTAAACTTTAGAGCACGCTTAGCAAGATCACGCGCCTCATCGGGGGTCAGATTTACCCTTTTGCTGGAAATAATCGCGGCAACCTGCTTCAGGCTCTCTTCGCTCATCGTCTTCGCGAGGATCGCGTAGGCTTCACCGAACGGATTGATCCGATCGATCAAATCGATATCAAGCTCACGGACATCCATCGCGTACTTTCGAACGCCATCGATAAGCGCGGTATTTCCTTTTTCTTGATTATCTCCACCGACGGCGATTTCCTTAGCCTTCTGGGTAAGATTTAGCGCTGCAATTGCATGCTGCCGAACAGCCTCTTGATCTTCGTCATCGAGATCCGGGAACTTATCTTTGACGATCTTGCCCATGCGCACTTGCGTCAGTTCTTCAGGTAGGGTTTCGCCACCAGCATGATCCCCGTCGAACAATCCTCGCTCAAGCGTTTGCTTATCCTGGACAAAGGCTGTGATGACCTCGTTCAAATCCTCTTTGCAGATACGCTCGGCTTCCTTGGATTTTGGTTCAGCAAGGCCTTTTATTTCAATCTGGAACTGCCCGGTTTCTTCATTGAAACCTACGTTGGTTTTCTCCGGGTCGTAACCGCCTTCACCGTAGTCAAAGCCTTGCACTGGCCCGCTCTTAGGCGTCTTCGGTGTGAAGTTAAAACGCGGGGCGAGCACCTGCTCCATAAGCAGGCTCGCCGCTATGGCTTTCAATGTGTCATTGACGGCTTCTGTCACAGCCTCTTCAGAAGCGTCGGGCTCAGCAATGAGGTTCGTAAAACGCGCGCGAGACTTACCCTCAGCATCGCGCGTTGCCCGCCCAATGATCTGGACAATTTCGGTTAGACTCGCTCTATAACCGACCGTTAGCGCGTGCTCGCACCAGATCCAGTCAAATCCTTCCTTAGCCATACCAAGTGCGATGATGATATCTACATGGTCGCGATTGTTTTTCTGATCTGGGTTTTTGAGCGCAGCGGAGACTTTATCTCGTTTTGCGGCTTCATCATCGACCAGATCGGCTACTTTTAGAATCCGTCCCAGCGGTGTTTTTACTAGCTGAAAGCCGGTAGCGGGATCGGTACCTTGCCACTCACCTAAAGCGTCAATGATGTGCTCAACTTCGCGGTGCTTGTCCTTCGTACTCTCCCGCGAGTTCACGCTTGGAATATGGATGATCGTTTTCTCGTTTGGATCGAGCACGTTCAATATGTCATCGGCATAGGAGCCCGAATAGAAAAAGTAACCAATATCCAGCGCTTTCAGATACTTATATCCGTTGAGCTGCTCATAGTAGGTGTAAGTGACGCTATCGAATTTTTCTTCATCTTCAGGCGAAAGAACCGCTTCCGCATCGCCGCGAAAATAAGAGCCCGTCATCGCGATGATATGGGTTTTATCACGCGCAATGAATTCGGCGAGATGTGCACCAAGCTTATTATCCGGATTTGCCGAGACATGATGAAACTCATCAACGGCGACCAACCGTTCATCGAACGCCTCGACGCCGAACTTATCGACAGCAAAACGGAACGTGGCATGGGTACAAACGAGCACGCGATCATCGCTCTCTAAAAAGGCTCCGAGCGAGTTCACCTTGCCACCATCAGTACCAGGCGCGTTGCATAGGTTCCATTTCGGTTCGACGTTCCAGTCCCAGTAGAAACCAAAATCTGTCAGCGGCTCGTTGTTGAAACTGGACCCGATGGATTTTTCCGGAACGACAACAATCGCCTGCTTCAATCCCTGATTATGAAGCTTGTCGAGAGCAATGAACATCAGTGCTCGGCTCTTACCCGAGGCCGGAGGAGATTTGATCAACAAATACTGCTCGCCGCGCCGCTCATATGCCCGTTCCTGCATCACGCGCATTCCAAGTTCATTCGACTTGGTGGAGGTGCCTTTCTGGCCGTAAGTGACGGAAACTGAGGGAACGGATTTATGGTTCATTTCTTATATTCTTTCGCTGTTAAATTGCCTTTTGTCCAAGCCTCTTCAATCAATTGATTATTGGCTAAAAAAAATTCGCCGCCGAGTGAGCGACCATCCGGCTCTCTGCAGAGTACATCTTGCATAGCTCGCTCTCCCGCCTTGGCGTGCTCAGAAGTTGCATAAGGGTGAAAACCGGAATTTGAGCCGGAGTGATGAATCTTCCAACGGAACGCACAGCGGGGCAAAGCACGGTTGTGATCATCACAACGTGTTTGCGGACTCTTAGAAAAGCCCGCTTTCACAATTGCTTTATCGTTGGCCGGTTCGCCGAGAAAGGCATCCGTATCGCCTTCAAGCTTTAGAATGTAGAGGTGCTTCGGCCCCTCAGATTCTCGGGTTACGAACGCATTTTGCGAGACGGGGCCTGCTTTGCTCGGCGCAAGAATTTCCTTGGCTCCTCCTGGAGTCGAGCCAATTATCTCCGTTTCTCCGTAGACATCAGTCTCCTGGAGATCCAAGCGCAATATATTTAAGGCTTCCTGTTTGGTCAGCCGAACCCCGCGAGCGCCAATATGTTGCCAAGCTTCGGTCTCGGTAGCCTCCGGCGCGAAGTCCCGCACATTGATGCGGCTCTCAGGCGTAACGCGCCATGCGCGGGTCGCCTTGACGGCATAGTTCCATTTATGCGTTCTTTCGGGATCTCTTTCTTTTGCATTCCATTCATGTGGTGCCATGAATTGGCGCGCATGCCCTAACTGGTGCGAGCATTGTTGAATGCCGATAACCTGGCCAAGTTCGTCCTTGGAGGCTTGCCCTGCACCATACACAACGACCAAGACGCCAGGCTTGCTCCCTTCTAGGAAACTCTTCCTGCGCCCTTCGTCGGCAAAACCAAGCAGTCCCCATTCTTCAGGGCGAAATCCGTAGAAGCTTGTCAGCCAAACATTCGGCGGGTCCGAATAGATTGCCTCCATCGGCGACATAACTTCGGAGGGCTCGTGCAATTCTTCAAAACGCTGGATGCTTCCGTAGGCTTCAACAATAAGCTTCGGCGCAGACGTCATTATTCTATTGCCAGGCGCATCCCACCCGTGCACTTCGAACATGTTTCGGTAGCTGCCATAATAAGAATTTGCGATCTTCTGGATCGCTTGTGCATCGCCACCTTGATTATAATTCGGGACTTTCGCCATCATGCGGACCTCCGGTCAAATCGACGAAGGAACAGGCGGGCAGTAATCAAACTTGTTTGAAGTCTAAAAGTCGCATCCTCTTCTTCCGATAAACCGGGATGGCCGCCATGTGGATGCATCCGATTCATCAGACCCTGAACAAATTGCGGTTTCTGATTGCTTGCGTTCCATTCATTGTAGTCGCTAAGCAGAAACGGCGGAGTGACTCCATCGCCTAGATAATCGCGTTTCGCCTTGCTATTCTGCGGACCTGAATAGCCAAGCCGATCCGATATTTCATTCAGATAGTCCTCATAAAAGTTTCGCAGCTCACCGTTTGCCGAAGACCATTCACCTCTGCTGAAAGCGGAAATCGCTCTTTTGAGATGTCCCTTTGCTACGGTGAACCCATGACGATCCAGAAGCTCTTCGACTTCGCTTTCGGCTTCCCGAAAATCCAGCTCCGGAACGTCGGAGGGAAGCATCCGGACAACCTGAACCTCGGTTTCAATCTCGGGAGTCCCCCACGGGTATTCCGCTTCTATTTCAGTCTTTGACTCCACTACCTCAAAGCCATCAAACCGCAGGCCTGCAACAAATCTCTTCCAGCAATCCAATTTCTTCACACTCTGCGGGGCTTTAGCCGCCCTCTCAATCAGAGCCCTTGCGAGGCTTTGCTGTCCTGTCTCTGTTAAAACTTCAAGCGGCTCCTCAATCGCAATTTTTGCCAGACCTGCCACCCGCGCAGATTTGCTACCGGTCGCATAACGCCCCGCAATTCCCCATTCCACTTCGAGGATTTCCATGTCGCTATGCGCATTGAAGGCGGAAATCACTTCTGCAGCAGCAACTAATGTCATGCGGTTGAATTCGGTCATGCCGCCCCCTTTGCCTTCGGGGTCGTGGTCATCTTTGTGTAAAGCTCAAACAGCTTTTCCAAGCGCTCGGTGTCATTCTTGAAACGGCGACCGATATAAATGCGCTCTAGCGTTTCATCATTGCGCTCATGCGCAGCCCGTAGATCCGCAGGCATGTTGTTTGGATCGTAGAGATCGGCAATGGTCGCCGGAAAATGTGCCTCGCGGGCCAAGAGAATATCTTCGGCACAACGTGTTAGGTCTTCTTTGTTTTTCTCGGTAAGTTTAGGAACCGGAAAAGTATTCCACCCCATCGTATTGGAGTATCGAAAATCGGTTTTCATTTTGCCACAAACCGTGGCGATCCAAATCAAATGAATGCGCGATGCTATCAGCGCCATATTCCAGAGTGGAGCATCATAAAGAGCGAATGCTTGATTAGTGGTAACAGCGACCGACGACTTTATTTCCGTCGGTATAAACTCTCTTTGCTCGGAAGATACCGTGGGAACTAGAATTAGATGGCTCTGAGCCGTGTTGCGATCACGGTATTGGTGTGGGCGAATAGCAAGTTTATTGAGGGACTTGTCACGACTAGAATCTCGTGTGTCGCGCACGGCTTCTATTCGATGAGCAATTATAGGTTCACTCAATGCTAGATCCAACTGATCGTCATCAATCCATAGACAAAATCGTGACAATCCTTTGATGAACTCCTGTGCTCCGTACACAGGTCTAACTAAGCCGGATAAATCAGGGCGTCTATCAATGAGCTCTCTTTTCTCAAGCCCATTCAAAGTAAGGTGGTTGCCGTCGCCTGGATAATTTCCGTAGTTCATAGAATTGAGTTCAGATAGCGGTTTTGAATTTTTTCTAACGATAAAATCCGCTGCGGGGACTAGGTACGCATTAATATTTGGAACTGCTTTTACAATCGTTCTGCCATCGTCTGACAATGAAAAAAGCTTTTTTATCGGTCGTGAGTGATTAGAAATTCCAACAATTGCTACCGTAACGCCGGCATTATGTGCCGCAAGATTTGCCCATTTAAAACTTGTATGAGCAAATGCAATTTCATGTCCTGTATCAAAAATAAGCGGCCACAATATTGGAACCAACTGCCCCTGGCAGATCGAATTGGTAGACACGAAGGCGGCTGCCGACTCAGTTTGAAGTCCATAATCGGCTGCTTTCATGAACCAGCCCGCTACATAGTCTAAAGTTTTCCAGCTGCTGCTGCGCCCCTCGAATATTCTTTTTAGATCCTCTTTCTGTTCCTTTTGCTGCTCTCTAGAGCCTAGATACGGTGGATTCCCGCAGATATAGGTTTCGCCACCTTCATTCTCAAAGTCTATTTGAGCCTGGTCGAGCGGCGAATGAAACAAATCATCGGCATGGTGTTTCACGCCAGTTCCGGTTGGTGGACAGATACTCAGCCAATCCAGGCGCAACGCATTCCCGCAGGTGATCCAGTTCATTGCATCCAGGGGGAGAAAGTCGGCAAGCGCTTCTTTCTGACCGCGATAGTGAACGTCAGACTGATACTCGGCGATAATCAACGCCAACCGTGCGATTTCGGCGGGAAAGTCTCTGAGCTCAATCCCGCGAAAATTGGTCAACGGAATATCGGTAGGTCGATCCCTCTCATCCCGGCGGCGATTAATTTCCGCTTCGATTTCCCGCATCTGCTTATAGGCAATGACGAGGAAGTTCCCTGAACCGCAAGCCGGATCAAAAACCCGGATGCGGGCCATGCGTTTTCGCAGGTTCAGAAGCTTTTGCGGGCTATTACCTGCGTCTTCCAATTTTTGCCTTAGATCATCGAGAAAGAGCGGATTCAGCACCTTCAAAATGTTCGGGACGCTGGTGTAGTGCATTCCAAGCGCACCGCGTTCCTCATCGTCCGCCACCGCCTGGATCATCGACCCAAAGATATCGGGATTAATCTGCTGCCAATCGAGTTTACCGATATGCAGAAGATAAGACCGGGCAATACGACTGAAACGCGGAACCTCAGTTGAGCCCGAGAACAAGCCTCCGTTCACATAAGGAAACCCGTTGGCCCAACGCGGAAGTTTTGCGGTGCCCTTATCTTCGGTCTTCGTATTCATTGCGCGAAACAGCTCGCCAATCACCTCATGGGTGTTGGAGCTATCGTTCGCGCTCATCTGCTCAATGGTGGCGGTGAACAGGTCTTCGCCGTGAAAGATGTCAGTGTCTTCCGCGAAAAAGCAGAAAATAAGCCGCGCCATGAAATGGTTCATGTCATGCCGGCGTGCAGCGGTTCCCCATTCGGGATTGTCTTTCAGAAGCTCGACATATAGCCGGTTAAGGCGACCCGTCGCCTTGATATCAAACGAGCTTTCACGGATTTGCTTGACGGTGCTGATACCGGCGAGCGGCAAAAAGAAGCCAAAATGATCGGGAAAACTCTCATATGAACAAGCAACGGTCTCGCCAGACGCCAGATCTTCGGCCTCAAGTTGCTCGCCGTCTGTCGCCAAAACGAACTTGGCCTTGGCCTTTTTGGTTGCCGGGCTTTCCTTAAGCTCGGTCAGCGTCTGAGTGACCTCACCAGGATCGCAAACCTTGATATGAATGTTGCTCGTTTGGAGGACGCCGCCGAGGTCGGACTTGTTCGACGAACCGCTGCGCAGGCGCTTGATGGTGGTCGCCTTATTCCCAAATGCCTCTAAGAAGGCGAACGGAAACTCCTGGGCATCAAATGACTGCTCAGCAAGTGCGGAAATGGCTTCTTCAATTTCAACGGCGTTCAATTTCTGTCCCTGGCTTTATTGTTTTCGGCTCACGAAAGCCCTTCTTCAAAAAATTCATCATCCACTTTTTTGAGAGATAAGACATCCTCTTCGCGGCACCCGATGTTGTAGCGGATCATGAGCTTTGCGAGTTGGTGTCCATCGATCAAAACGATCCGCATCCCCAGGTCTTTAGCAGTCTGGGTCGCGCTAGGGCTAAAGCTGGATGTCGTGAAAAAAATTCCTTTTTGCGCTTTTTTTAGATTGAGCGCGCCAAAGAAGTCCCGGATATCTCCCGCGCCGACGTTATTCTTTTCAGCATAGCGCTTTGCTTGGACATAGATTTGGTCAACGCCTAAAGGGTCTTGATCAACAACGCCATCAACACCGTTGTCACCTGTTTGTCCAAGTGCACGGGCCGCATCTTCCGATGTGCCGCCGTAGCCCATCGCCAAAAGCAGATCAACAATCAGATTTTCAAAAAACTGAGGCGTTGCTGTGCGCACTTTCTCCAGGAGATCTGCTGCCAATGCCGAGTTAATCTGGCGATGTGCGGCGCGTATGATTTCGTCCGGAGTAGCATCCGCTTTATTTGAGGTTTCGGTGACATCATCTGTGACAGAATCAGAACCGCTTTTTCTGTTCTGAAACTCTTGGAATGCTTCGTATCTCCGCAGAAATTTTGCATCCACTCGCTTAGGCGGTTTTGCTAAGACTTTTCGGCCCTCGTCCGTCGCTACAAAATGACCTCTTTGCGGATAAGAAAGAAGACCGGCTTGCTTTAAATAAGTCTTTGCCCATTGGACGCGATTATCAAAAGTTCGCTGTTTTCCAGACGGCAGCAACTGCTCGCGCTCATCAGGGGAAAGTCCAAATTCATCAGCAAGCGCGGAGATCACGTCCTGAGTGTGAACAGGGTGAATTTCTGCGGCTTTCAGAACCGGTAACATCAACGATTGATAATCTGGGATCATGCGTTCTTTTTCTTCGTATCTGGTTGCCCTTCACTATTTTGATTCGAAGCGATGTAGTTACGCATGAACTCACGAATGACTTGAGACGCTGGCTTGTCCTGCTTTCGGCAAAGCTCCAAAAACTCTTGCCGAAGCTTCTGCTCAACACGTATGCGTAGCCCTGAATCTTTCATGCAGCCAGTGTAGCCATTGGATACACAAAGAGCCAATGAAATCGGCAAAAATGTCCACATTCAGCATCGATACAATGAAAGCATCCAATCCGCACAGGATTGGTCTCTATGAGATGGCCATGGGGTCTTCAGGGGAGCTTGGAAGCTCCCTTGCATGGTGGTCAATCGGCCGACGATTGTGCATGGTTCGGTGCAGGTGGAGAGGCATGTCTCCAAGTCCAGCGAGTGGGTTCAGGGCGGCGCGATAGCCTCCTGATCGATGGGTGCAGGGAGAGTGACATCTCCTGCGCGTGATCCATCGGAAAGACGATGGCGGCATCCAATCCGCGAAGGGTTGGTCTCAATGAAATTACCATGGGGGTCTTGGGGGAGCTTGGAGGCTCCTTCCTGAGTGGTGGTGCAGCGGCCAAACGCCTGCGAGCGATGGAACGGCGATAACGTTCTGCTGGCTCTGAGATGGGCTCAATGCCCTGGAAGAGCCAATGGCGTGAGGGGTGCACGGGGAGAATGGCAATGTCTCCCCTGCCAAGATAGGTTTTGTACTACAAAACACATCTTGCGTTCAGTGCTAGGGAAGAATTTTAGATTTCTAAATCATGACCGCTGGGAACCGGGTGCATTTTTTCGAAGAGTGCTTCCATTGGCTTTTTAAGCTTTCTGGCGGAAGCATGATCGAACGCCGTGCGCATGTTGTCATCCCGAGCCCAGGGATCGAAAGAGGCTTGCTGAACCGCAACCAAAATAAACTCCACACTCGATTTTATGCACGCGAGGTGCACCGGATTAACATTCGCTAAATCGGGCTTTCTATCCGTGAGAGATTGCCCATCCTTCAGGGCACGAAGAAGCTCTTCTACATCATTATTTTCGGCGGCCCTGAATATGTCAGGCGGCTCATCCGCAGTGTTACTATTCATTTTTAAGTTATGTTTAATCATTAAAATGAGTACCCTTTATAGTATTCTTCAAATATTAAGTCAAACTTTCCAATAAGTGATGCGTTTAGGCACTTTTTGATTGAAACTTTCCATCTATATTCCTTAAAGAAATCTTGCTCATCTTCTTCTATTTCTCCTTTCTGCTCTTTGATGTGCCGTTCCAAGCGAGACTTTTCCTCTGCTTCGATTGGAAAGTATTTTCCACCTCGTTCCTTTGGTGAATGAGCTGGCTTCAATACAGGGCTTGGAAAATCTAGTTCTATTTTGGGGTTTACCGACAAATATGCGAAAGCATCTTCCAGTGATTTGCTCTTTGTCTTGGGGTACATAAAGTCAAGCGTAATGAAACATAACTCTCCTTCTGCATACCCAATAGACTTAACCCCCTTAAATTCAGAACTGTAAAGCTTTATAAGTGAAATATGCTTAAATATACGCCCTCCAGTAATCCCTTTTTCTTCTGAGCAAACGACCGGAACTATAAATCCGTCATAGAAGACAATTTCACTAGGATCAATTATCGGATTTAATTTATCTGCGACTTTAGGTAGATATGCGACCCGAATGGACAGGACGTTACCGAAAACAAAGTCTACCCTCACAATTATTTGCTTAAACCAGGTTTCCGCTATTTCCGACGACATAAGGTACTTTGATTTGCCGGAAGTGTATAAATATGCAGCATAATCCTTGGCCTTCAAATTGTTGCTTTGATACATTTCCTGGAGAGATATAGCATTCAGCTTAGACTTAGAATGGATGACGACTTTTTGAGTTTTATCCAGCTTTCCTTCGATATCTAGCTTGCGAATAAATCGATCAATGAACAAAAATTTGTTGTCTGAGAGTTCAGTACCTCGTTCCCACGCTTCTAGATCTTGCCGACTAAGACGGCTGTCCCTTTGCAATATTTTCCCACTTTTTACCTCATCAAATTCACTCATTATCGCGTCGCGAATTTTCCCCCATCCATAACGCTTGTAGCCTAGTCGCTCTCTCTCATCTTCCTTGTATACAGATAACAAGACGAGGCCATGTGCTTTCCATTCTTTGGGAAAGCTCGGAACTAGATTTTCGCTCTCAACGCTAATTCTATTTGCGTTCGCGTGAATGCTAACGACATTTGCATTCTCCTGATCATCATCCGTCGTAGTCATTCTTCAGACCCGCTTTTTGCTTGCGTTGTCCCAGTAAAGGCCGCCCGCTCCACGCTAGTGGTGTGGTTCAGCCTTCAGCCTATCGGACAAATCAAGCAATGAGCAACCAAGGTCTGAACACAAAAGCCGATCATCAGGAGACTTCCGATGACTACGCATATGAAACCGCCAGGGGCGGAAGCTCCCCACTCTTCACAAATCGAACTGAATTGGACGCAGGCGCTGATCGCGCTCGGCCTTCCGCTTCCTATTTCTGAGGAGGTCATGCAGACCAGATACCCAATTGGATTTATCGTCCCGCCTGTCGATCATGACTTCATCAAAGGCGCGGCTCCCTATGACGATGCTGGGCGGCAGGTGGAGGATAAAGCGGAAGCTGATTTCACCTCCCTTAATCCTGTCGATGTTGAGGGGTTGGAGAGCCGCAAAACGTCTCTGATATCCGAGATCAAAATAAATGACCGGGCTGCTGAGCAAGCGCGTCAGGAAGGCGAACAAGAACCGCGCTACGAAGAAGTCGCAGTCAAGGAAGCCAAATACCTCCACACCAAAATCTTCACGCTGCACCAAATCCTTCATGCAATTCTGATCGCTTTTGGCGTGATCGTGATGGGCGCAACGCTGTCCAACGTGATTTTGGGGAGCGATAAAGTTCCTCTGGCCTATGACTATCCGGCCATTGTGTATCTCTTCGCCTTCGTGCCCGTCACGATCATGGTCGTGATCGCTCAAGCCTGGCAGTGGATCAAATGCGAGCGCTGCAAGGCGAGCTATAAGGGGGCGCTCTTTTTGTTGTGCCTTCTCGTATCCGCTGCCTGGATCGCGACCTTCGGCCCAGCCTATTCCGATGCAACCGATCTGAGCGATCTGTCTGTTGATCCGGGATTTGATTTCTACCCGCTCCACATCACGCTTCAACTCTGCGGAGAGATCTTGTTGGGCGCGCTCCTCAAGATCGCATTGTTCCGTATGGATCGCGACAGCCGCAAGACCGAGCCGCGAGAAACCGCCGCAAGCAAGATGTCCCGCGCGTCGGTGAACATGCTCGCGCTCATAAACGCGCCTCTTCTCATCGAGCAAGCTGCGATTGCAAGACAACTGAAAGCATACGCGGCGGCCAAGAGGAGTTTTGTGGCGACTTGCCTAGCTGCACTCCGAGCGGAACAAGCTGCCATGGCTCTGCTGGAAGAACGTGCCAACGCGGCGGCCCTTCAGGCACGCGTTGCGACGAAAGAAGCGCAATCCCCCGCCAATCCCCTGCACTGAAATGATGGAGATGACGATGAATGCCATTCTGAAAGTCGCAGTCATTTCAGCCTGCATGGCTGCGCCTTTATCCGCAAAGGCTGATATCTACGCCATTGTCGCCACCGACCATCACGGCGAAGGCAC
Source organism: Labrenzia sp. 5N (assembly GCF_012395805.1). Taxonomy (NCBI): domain Bacteria; kingdom Pseudomonadati; phylum Pseudomonadota; class Alphaproteobacteria; order Hyphomicrobiales; family Stappiaceae; genus Labrenzia; species Labrenzia sp. 5N. The sequence continues at coordinate 256,816 of NZ_JAAZTM010000004.1, forward strand.
TGAGAAGCTTGGTGGTACGCTCGCCAAGCTGGCTGGCGCTGTTCTAACGCCGAATGACCGGGTGATTGTCCTGGACGGAACGGCGCGTGAGCGCATTGCCGATATCGCCATTCCTTCGGAGAACCGCTTCAACAGCGCAAAATTCCGCTTCAATTATCTGAAAAAAAATTTCCGCCCTATTGCCACCTATCAGGCCAAGCGAGAAACGGCCTCTTCCGTCAGCGACGCCAATGACCTCCTGAGTTTCTACCGTTATTTCGGTGACACGATCAGGGCAGCCTATCCGGGAGAGACCGTCCATATGATCGTGTTCGGTTCAGCCGTCCAGCACGATCCTCGGCAGCAGGGCTTCTCTATGAGAGGTGCTGTTTATCCCAATGACGGGCATTTCACCGTCGATGGTTTTACCTCGCCCTACGGCGTCGCAGATCGCGCCAACCACTACCGTGATGTGAAGCTCCACTTCTGCTTCGCCGACAACAATCTTCAGAGCCTCGAATATGAGGAACATGTCGAGCGGGCATGGTCCCTCTACATTGCAGGATTAGGTGGAACATTGGCCACCTTCACCCGTGATACGAAAACCTGCATTCAGCGGTTTCTGGATAAGAGCGACCCACAGCGTGAGTTTCTTCTGAATCCGGAAGAAAAAGAGCCTGTGATGATCCGGCTCTTGGAAGCCAAGCACTCGCGCAAGGATGACGATCATCCAAGAGCAACAGCAGCTCAGCCTCAAAAACGCCTCGCAGCCAATCAGGGTGGCAGATTCCTTGGGGCCGATATTCCGGTCAACGCGGCGTCGGCACTGAACACGAGGGGTCGATTGAAAGTTGGCGTGCGCTGGGATTGCGCATGCGACCTAGATCTATACGTACGGCACAAAAGCGAGGAAAAACCTCTCTACTATGCCAATAAGCGCTCGAAGCTCGGCTCGTTCTTCAAAGATTGGACGTCATCCACCAAGGACGCACTGTCTTACGAATTTATCGAGTTCAACCAGCCCGTGGATGCTCGGGAACTGGAAATCAGGGTGAATTTCCACTCCGGCAAAGTGCCGGGTGGACCGAAGGGCGCGGTGCGTATTTGGCTGGAAGGCCAAGACGGCGTATGGGAGCAAGACTTCCATATGCGGGCGGAAAGGGGCAACCGGGGGAATTCTTCGACCCGTAGCGGTCACTGGATTACCATCGATCCACTGGCTGTTCTGAACCGCCAAGGGACTTGAAAGCCATGCCCTACGGGAACTCCGGTCCGCTTGTCAAAATCCTGATCCTTGTGGGCCTGTGTTTTGCCCTAAAAGAAACATGGCCTTACGTGCGGGGGATGCCAGACGGACCGGACTGGCAGCATCTGATGTGGGGCTTCGTAGCCTTTATCGCCCTAACTGGAGCATACAATTTAAGCCGTCAGGTCATTGCGACTTTTTCGATGGCCAAGCGCACATTTCAGGCGCATCGCCCGAAACGCTCAGAGTCTTCGGCGAGCTGGCTAACAGCTCGTCAGGCTGCCAAGGCGGGACTGACAAAAGCAAGAGGGCTGTTCCTCGGCATTTTAGAGGGACAGCCACTTTTCATCGAAAATGGCGTCCACGGCCTGGTTTGCGCGCCAGCAAGAAAGGGAAAAACCACCAGCTTTGTCATGCCGGCTCTTTGCCAGGATCTTGGAGCAAGCCGCGTTGTCGCAGACATGAAAGGAGAGCTGCTTTATCAGACGGCTGATTTGATCCGTGAGCGGCACGGTCATGAGGTGATCGCGCTCAATCCGGCGCAAAAATTTGCCCTCGGCAACGTGCCCTACAATCCGGTCCAAATCATCCTCGACGATCTGAAGAACAATCCGGAAGATGCCTTGGCCGACACACGTTCAATGACGCTTCAGCTTTGCCCTCCTGCGCTTGGTGGAGACCGTGATCCTTTCTGGCCAAACGGCACACGAAAGTTGACCGGCTTCACAATTGCAGGTCTTGCAGCATTGCGGGGAGAGGAAGAAGCCACGTTGCCTCGGGCCTACGAGGTGCTTGGTAATAATGACCTGCTGCGATCTCTGTTGGACGACGCAATTGATAACGACATTCTGGGGGGAGAGCTGAGCACGCTTGCCGCCAACGTCAAAGGCACATGGGACGAGAATCCAAAACAACATGAATCTTTCCGGGAAGGAGCCATTCAATGTCTTGTTCCCTTCGGCCCGTCCGGTCGTCTCGCACCCTCGATGGAAGGCTGCAATTTTCGTTTCCGCGATCTAAAGACGCGAAAAATTACACTCTTTCTCGTTTGCGACTATTCCCGCATGGATGTGTTTGCGCCATGGATCGGCCTTTTGGTTTGGGCCGCGCTCAAAGAACTGGTGCGTGAAGACAACAGTATCCCTGTTCATTTCATCCTGGACGAGTTCACCAACTACCACCTTAGCGGCCTGCCCAATGCACTCACTGCCCTTGGCGGTTATGGAATTCGCTGCTGGATGGTGGTGCAGGAATTACAAGAGATTGCTCGCGTTTATGGTCGCGATGCCCTTGCTACAATCCTTAGCCAAACAGATGTGAAGCAGTTTTTCGGTGTCTCCTCTCTGGAGACGGCGCAGCTCGTAAGCCGCGCGCTTGGTGATCAGGAAATATCAACGAAGAGCTTCGGCTTGGGAAACGACTTCTTCGCCCTGCCAAGCCTGAGTATAGGTACAACCGTCAAACCCCTGCTCACGCACAATCAGGTTCGTGAATTGCCCGAAGATGAGCAGATAATCTTCGTCAAAAACCTGCCTCCTATCCGCGCCCTCAAGGTTGGCTACCAAGAGGTTCAGCCGTGGTGCATGCAGGTAAAGCCTAATCCGCTTAATGGCGGAAAAGCCTTTATCGGCGAGTTCAAGATGCGCATCCGCAATGGCAGAGCGAAAGCGACACGCCGTGGCAACCGTCCACTCAAAAGACAAAAACAGCCACTGCTCGGCCCACTGTTCGCTATCTCTAGCTACCTACTACCGAGCGGAGCGACGCTCCTGATTTGCGCATCCATCCTAAGCATCAACATTTGGGGCTGGCCCCATATTCTCACCGATTACACCAGGTCGGGTAGCTTCTGCCGCTATGTTGGCCCTCCTCTACTCACCCGCCCTGTCGAAAAGCGCGTACCGGGCGGATGTCCCGTCATCATCTGGGCGAAATAACAAAGGAGATCTCAATGAATATATACAATCTTTCCAAGAAAATAATCAAACTGCATTGCAATTTTCAAAGTTGTTATGTTAAACTTAAAGTATATATACATAATATCTACTCTACTATTAATAGAAAAGGCGAAATTCAACTTTGCAGCCTTTCGTATTCGAAATGCAGCCCTTCTGGATGAACGGAAGGGACAGGAAGCTTGCGGCCTTTGCCAAGGGCTCAGTTGAAAATCGACAATTGGGGAAGGGTAAACTCATGAAGGACAAAACAAAGTCAGGCAGCTTCTCTGTCCGAGAATCCTTTTCGAAGGCGGGTGATGCAAAGGGGGAGCACAGCAATGCTCTCCAAATCGATTTCGAGAAATATATGCATTTTCTCGATGATCCATCGATCAGCGATGCCCAAAAGCAAGAATTCATAGAAACAATATGGTCGATATTACTACAATTTGTCGATCTCGGTTTTGGTATTCACCCAATTCAACAGGTTATTGAGGAATATGATTCGAATAATATTGAAGTTAAAGAAAGCCTTCCAGATAATAAAAACGATACAAATAAGTGTATTCAGAAGGAATTTGAGAAGTTGGCAGATGGCCCTGACGGACAATCTGCAGAAAGGTGATTGCTATGAGATCGACAAACCCATTTTCCGAAACTGGAACCAAGGCGGTTATATATTGCCGTGTTTCCAGCTCGAAACAAAAAAAGGTCGGTGACGGACTGGGCTCACAGGAATCCAGATGTCGAGAGTTTGCCCGTTATAAGGGATTGGATGTCGTCGAAATTTTTCAAGATGACGCTTCCGGCGGGCTGATTGATAGACCGGGTATCCAGGCAATGCTGCGTTATATCCGCAAGCGCAAGAACGACCCTCACATCGTTATCATCGATGATGTCTCCCGCCTCGCACGCGGCCTGGATGCTCACTTAGCTCTTCGGGCGGCTATTTCGGATGCTGGGGGTGTGCTGCAAAGCCCCTCTATTGAGTTTGGTGAAGATTCAGACTCCATCCTCGTGGAGAATATGCTGGCTTCTGTTTCGCAGCACCAACGCCAGAAGAATGCGGAGCAAACCAAGAACCGGATGCGTGCCCGAGTGATGAATGGGTATTGCGTGCTTGCGCGTCCTCCCAGAGGGTTTCGCTATGAACAGACCCCAGGCCATCGAAAGCTCCTCGTCCGTGACGAACCCATTGCATCGATCTTGCAGGAAGCGTTTGAGGGCTATGCGTGCGGAAGATTTCAGACGCAAGTTGAAGTGAAGCGTTTTCTAGAGGGGCAGCCTGCCTATCCCAAGGATCTACCGGACGGTACGATCAGAAACCAACGCATTCACGACCTTCTGACGCAGCCGCTTTACGCTGGGTACGTAGAAGCTCCAAATTGGGGCATCTCGCTTCGCAAAGGTCAGCACGAGGGCCTTATCAGTTTCGAGACCTTCCAACGTATTCAGGAGCGCTTAAACGGCACGGCAAAGGCACCTGCGCGCAAAGACATAAGCGCTGACTTTCCGCTTCGTGGCTTCGTGCATTGCGATGATTGCGGAACTCCGATGACGGCCTGTTGGGCAAAATCGAAAACCGGAGCAAAGCACCCCTATTATATGTGTAAGAAAAAAGGGTGCGAGAGCTATCGCAAATCCATTCGGCGTGATGAGCTGGAGGGCGAATTCGAAGCCCTCCTTCAGAGACTGCAGCCAAAAGCGAAACTGTTCGAGCTGGCTAAGGCGATGTTTATCGATCTTTGGAACATGCGCCTGGCACAGGCGGATCAAGTGGCGAAGTCGCTAAAAACGAGCATTCAGAAAATCGATAAACAGATCGAGCAGCTTCTCGACCGCATCGTTGAGGCTAGCAATGCTTCTGTGGTTGCTGCCTATGAAAAGCGAATCTCGAAGCTTGAGCAGGAAAAACTTCTTACGCAGGAACAGATCGAAAATGCGGGTAAGCCGCGACACACCCAGGAGGAGTTGTTCGAACTCGCTTTCAAGTTCCTATCAAGACCTTGGAATATATGGAGAAATAATGATCTAGCATGGAAGAAAACCGTGCTTAGACTGGCCTTTGTAGAGCCTATTTCCTATAGCAGAAATGAGGGTGTTCGAACCCCGAAAATAGCTATGCCTTTCAAGGCTTTAGCAGAGATTTCATGTAGTGAAAAAGAGATGGCGCACCGGGGAGGATTCGAACCCCCGACCCCCAGATTCGTAGTCTGGTGCTCTATCCAGCTGAGCTACCGGTGCGTATTTGCGAAGATCTTGTCATCTCGGTTGAACCTGCCGATGACCGGTCTTGGCGCTGCGGGGCGTGTCGTGTGCCCCGGACAGGGCGCTTACCTACTGCGGTCCGATGGGGATTGCAAGAACCTTTTTGAACTTTTTTTCAAAGAACTGTCACACAGTTCGGAAAGCCGCAGAACTCCTCGAGACTTAGCGGTGAATAAGATCGCCCTTCCCACTCATGGCTTGCGGTCAGGAACCTCGAAACAGAAACATGTGCCGGTCCGGTTGTCTTCCAGCCGCACCGATCCGCCATGCGCCTTGAGCAATTCGGCGACAATCGCCAGCCCGAGACCGACGCCGCCGTTTTTCGAACCGCTGTGGAAAGCCCTGAACAGTGCCTTGCGGATATTCTCCGGAATGCCCGGCCCCGTGTCGGAAACCCGGACGCGGACGCAAGTGCCCTCACGCTCGGCCTCGATGGTGATCCGGCGGACCAGCGTTTCGTCCTTTTCCGCCTCCAGCGCCTGAAAGGCATTGCGGACGAGATTGAGCATCACACGGAAGATCTGTTCCGGATCGGCGTCGATCTCGATTTCCACCGGGACCTTGTTGTCGAAACGCACCGTGGCATGATCCACGAGACCCAGCACGTCCGCCACGTCGTCACCGACACGCTTCAGCGCCAACAGACGGCGTTGTGGCGCCCGTTCCTGGGCCTTGCCGTAGGACATCACCGCCTGGGTGTAACCGACCGCCCTGTCGAGCGTTGCCAGGATCTTGGGGGCAAGGCGCTTGACCGTCGGGTCCGGCACATGCTCCAGACGCTCCAGAAACAGCTGTGCAGAGGCCAGCAGGTTGCGGAGGTCGTGATTGATCTTGGAAACGGCCAGACCGAGGTCAGCAAGCCTCTGCTTTTGATGAAGCGCCCTTGAAAGAGCCTCCTCCATGCCTGCCAGACGGATTTCGGCGTCGCCGAGCTCGTCGCGGCGGCCGGAAATCGACATGATACGCGAGGTATCTTCCGGGCTTTCGGCAAACCGCTCCATGGAGCGCGTCAGGCGGCGCAGCGGCCGGATGAACAATGCCCTGAGGGTGATGTAGACAAGGCTGGCGGTGATGATCGAGATCACCAGCGACAGTGCAAGAATGCGGCCGGAGAAGGCCAGCATGTCCTGTTGCAGAAGGCGTACGGGCAGGACCACATCGACATGCTCGGTATGGCCCATCTGGCCGACACCGATGATGCGCATGGCGCCGTCGCCGCGATAGGTGAGGATCTCGAAACTGTGCAGGATGGCCGACCAGGGGGTGACTTCGGCCATGTCGACAACGAAGTCCATCTCGCCCGGCACATTGCTCATGGCGATCAGGCTGCGCCGCGAGCCTTCGTCGAGGGAAATCGCGAGCGCACCGGTCGTGCGCAGCAATTCTTCCTGAAGACGCGGGGCGATGGTGTTGGTTTCCGCAAGCACAGAGGCCGCGACACCTGCCGTGGTCAGCCTGTCGGTAAGCCAGGTGTTTCGAAAGTTGGCGATCGAGGGCACATAGATGAGGATTTCCGCGAGCATCACGAAAAGCACCGTCATCAACAGCAGTTTGCCCGACAGGCCGCCAAATCGATAATGCCCGAAGCCATCGCCGGGAGAAGCGGGCGTGGCGGCGGGTTCTTGCGGGACAGCCGATCCTTGCGGCGCGCCCTCATGTTTCATGTCACGTCTTTCCAAATCCCAAGGCCCCGGCCCCGCATCAGCGATGGTACCACAGCTTCTCTAAAACAGACGGCACCAGCGGTCACCCGAACAGACGCAGGAAACCGATCGCTTTGCGCAGCCAAGCATTTTTGGGCGCTTCCGCATAGTAAGAAATTGCCGCACGGCGCACGAGTTCACCCAGTGTCGGATAGGGCGCGATGAACCCGGCAAGGTCCTTCATGGTCATCTTCTTCGACAGGGCGAGCGACAGAAGATTGATGACCTCCCCGGCCTGGGCACCTGCGATATCCGCGCCAAGCAGCCTGCCGCGCGGCCCGGCAATCAGCTTCAGGCGGCCCTTCGTGAGGCCTTCTGCCTGCGCCCTGTCATTGCCGGCATAGTCCGCCGTCAGCACCTTGACCTTGTGGCCATAGCGCGAGCGGGCCTCGGCTTCGCTCAGGCCGACATGACCAAGTTCCGGCGATGTGTAGGTAACCCAGGGCACAATGTCGCTGGTCATGGAGACCGGCAGCCGGAACAGGATGGAGCGAATCGCAAGACCTGCCTGATAGCCGGCGACATGCGTAAACTGCAGACCGCCGGCAACGTCGCCAATGGCATAGACGCGCCGGTTGCTCGTTCGCAAACCCTTGTCGACCGCTATGCCTTTGCGGTCATGATCGATGCCGGCTTCTTTCAGACCGAGCCCGTCGACGTTGGGCGCACGGCCGGTCGCCACCAGCAGATGAGAGGCCTCCACCGTGACCGGCTTTCCGTCCGCTCCCTTCGCACTGATCACAAGCCCCGCACCGGATCGCCCGACCTTTTCGACCGCCGTTTCTTCCAGAATGTCGATGCCTTCGGCACGCAGGGTATCCAGCACCAACGCCGCCAGTTCCGGATCGTCCTTGCCAAGAGCCTTCTGGGCTTCGAACACGGTGACTTTCGAACCGAGACGCCGGTGGGCCTGCGCCATTTCAAGACCGATTGGTCCGCCGCCGATAATCGCCAGATGCTCCGGTCGATCGCGTAGCTGGAACAGGGTTTCGTTGGTGAGATAGGGAACGTCCTCGAGGCCCGGAATAGGCGGAACGAAAGCGGAGGAACCCGTTGCGATGACAAAACGCCGGGCCTTGATACGGACGGCACCGGCCAACACCTCATCGGGTCCGGTGAACCTTGCCGTCTCGCGCAGGACGGTGACGCCGAGGCCTTCGAAGCGTTCCTGGGAATCATGCGGCTCGATGGCGGCGATGACCTTGCGGACATGATCGTTCGCTTCGGCAAAATCGACTTTCGGCTTGTCGCCATGCACTCCGAACCGGCTCGCAGCTTCCTGCGTATGCGCGGCCTTGGCGGCGGCCAGAAGTGCCTTGGAGGGCACACAGCCGTAGTTGAGGCAATCGCCGCCCATGAGCCCCTTTTCGATCAGCACCACCTCGACGCCAAAGGCCGCCGCGGCCGCGGCAACGGACAGGCCGGCGGAGCCTGCGCCAATCACGCAAATGTCCGGGGTCAGCAAATTGGCCATGACGGGCTCCGATTCGGCAGGAAACTGGCGGAAAGTTTAACGATTGCGGACTTTTTTCAAGATCACCGGAATGAGACTGGCGATTCCGAGCGCAAAAAACGCCGCCAGCAGCTGTGGTGTTACCAGGGCAGCAACGTCGATCTGGCAGGTTCCGGACGCCGCGCAGCCGGGGTTGGCAGCTTCCTGTGCCGCGATGACACTGTCGAGGCCGGAACCGATGAAGGTGAAGGCAAAGGTGCCCGGAATGATGCCGACAAACGTGGCGAGCGTGTAGGAGGGCAACGGCATCTTGAAGATTGCCGGGGCGATGTTGACCAGCCAGAAAGGAAACACCGGCGTCAGCCGCAGGAACAGGAGGTAGTGAAACGCATCCTTGCGAAACCCTTCGGCCAGACGAGCAAGGAAGGGGCCGGCCCGATTGGTGAGCACCTCACCGAAGGAGGATCTTGCAACAAGAAAGACGGCGCAGGCGCCGATCGTCGCGCCCAGAACCGTTGCGACACCGCCAATTACCCAGCCAAACAGAAAACCGCCCGCGATGGTCAGCAAGGATGCCCCGGGAAACGACAGAGCGACCGCCACGGTATAGATTGCCACATAGGCGAGAATGGCGAGCACCAGGTTCTGCTCGACATAACCGGCAAGGTCCTGCCGCTGCATGATGAGGTTCGACAAGGTCAGCTGCTTGTGCAGGCCAAGCGCGAATCCGAGCACCATCAGTCCTGCGAGAACCGCCAGTGGCAGCCACTTTCTGAGCCTTTCGGCTGCCGTGCGTTCCTGCGTCTTTCCGCCGGTCTGCCCCGTGTCCTTCGGCGGCGTCATCCTGTTGGCCTCGTCACCCAGCATCCACTCTTCCATCAGCTCGCTTCTTGTCGCAGGGGCGCCCTGCTTTTTTGTTCTGATAGGCAGATGTACCTTAAACCTCGTAAAAAGAACTGTGCTTCACTGATAAGTGACGCTTGCCCGTTTCAGGTTCACCTGTGCGTGATCGAAAGGAAAACGCAGAATCTTAGGCGTGCAAAGTTGACTTGAGGCGGCATGGCCCTTATAAGCGCGCTCGACCGGGACATGCATTCGGACCCAAGGCTGGAAAAGCCGCGCTCTTCATGGCGCTTCGGGTGCTTCCTCCAAAGAATTTAAAAAATGAACAAGGGCCGCGCTCTTAGCCGCGCGGGGAAGAACAATGAAGCGTACGTATCAACCGAGCCGTCTTGTCCGCAAGCGTCGCCACGGCTTCCGCGCACGTATGGCCACCAAGAATGGCCGTCAGGTGCTTGCTCGTCGCCGCGCGAAGGGTCGCAAGAGCCTCAGCGCCTAATCGGCGACCAGCCCGCAGTGCGCCGGGTTGGCGGCGACTGCCAACACCAATCCGCCGCTATGGACACTTTGAAAAAGCGCTCCGAATTCCTGGCGGTCGCCAAAGGCGGCCGGCTGGGCCGGCGCGCTTTTGTCGTTCAGGGCTTGAACCGCGACAGCGACGACGCGTCGCGGGTTGGCTACACGGTTACCAAGAAAACCGGCAATTCGGTTATGCGCAGCCGCATAAAGCGGAGGCTTCGAGCCGCCGTGGCCGAACTTGCGCCCGAAGATATCCCGCAAAAGGCGGATTTCGTGCTTGTCGCTCGCGACAGCGCACTCACTCTTCCCTTTGAAAAAATCGTTGCAGACCTTAAGTCTGGCCTGAGCCAGGTGCTGGATCCGCAAACGCCGCGCGGACGGGGAAAACCGCGCCGGCAGGGCTCGCAGCCCAATCGAAACAGCGCAGGAAACAGGGGTAAATCCAGTTGATTTCTGAAAACCGCAACACGATTCTCGCGATCGTTCTGTCCCTGATTGTTCTGCTCGGCTGGCAATATTTCGTTGCCGCGCCTCAGTTGGAACGCCAGCAGGCCGAACTTCAGGCCCAGCAGGAGGCCGCTCAAAAGGCCGCGACCGGCACAACAAACCCGGATGCACCGCAACCGACCGGTTCGCAGGGCGCCAATACCGCGGCACCGGCGGCCGGGCAACAGGCCGCCTTCGCCAACCGGGATACTGCGCTTGCCGCTTCCCAGCGCGTGACCATCGATACGCCCAGCCTTGAAGGGTCGCTCAATCTGAAAGGCGGCCGCCTCGACGATATCCGGCTGAAGGACTATCACGAGACCGTCGACAAGAGCAGCCCGACCATCGTGCTGTTCTCACCGTCCGGCAGCCCCAAGCCCTACTACGCTGATTACGGCTGGGTCGGCGATCCGGGTTCGAACATCGCCCTGCCCGGCCCGGATACCATCTGGTCCATCGACGGCGAGACGACACTGACCCCGTCGACCCCCGTGACACTGTCCTGGGACAATGGTGCGGGCCTCACCTTCAAGCGCACCTTCTCTGTCGACGACAACTACATGTTCACCGTCAATCAGGCGGTCGAAAACACTGGCGCCGACGCGGTAACGCTCTATCCCTACGGCCTGATCGCTCGAAAGGGCATGCCGGAAACCAAGGGTATCTATATTCTCCATGAAGGTCTGCTCGGCGTCTTCGGCGCGGAAGGCCTCAAGGAAGTCGATTACGACGATCTGATGGAAGAAAGCTCCATCCGGCCGGCCAAGGTCGACCAGGGCTGGCTCGGCATCACCGACAAGTACTGGGCCGCGACGCTCATCCCGACCCCGGGTCAGGAATTCCAGCCGGGCTTCAGCCACTCCGCCACCACCGACGTCTTTCAGGCCGACTATCTCGGCAACGGTGTGACCATTGCAGGCGGTTCGACCGGCGAAAGCAGCTCGTATCTGTTTGCCGGTGCCAAGGAAACCAAGGTTCTCGACGGTTACGAGGAAGCGCTCGGCATCGAACGGTTCGAACTCCTCATCGACTGGGGCTGGTTCTACTTCCTCACCAAACCGATGTTCTTCGCGATCGACTGGTTCTTCCACCTGTTCGGCAACTTCGGTGTCGCCATCCTGGTCGTCACCGTTATCGTCAAGCTGATCTTCTTCCCGCTGGCCAACAAGTCCTACGTCTCCATGAGCAAGATGAAGCTCGTGCAGCCGCAAATGACGGAAATTCGAGAGAAATATTCCGACGACCGGCAGAAGCAGCAGCAGGCGTTGATGGAGCTCTACAAGAAAGAGAAGATCAACCCGCTGGCCGGCTGTCTGCCGATCCTGGTGCAGATCCCGGTGTTCTTCGCACTCTACAAGGTGCTGTACGTCACCATCGAAATGCGCCACGCACCGTTCTTCGGCTGGATCCAGGATCTTTCGGCACCGGACCCGACCACCATCTTCAACCTGTTCGGCCTGATCCCCTGGGATCCGCCGCAGATGCTGATGCTGGGCGTCTGGCCGCTGATCATGGGGATCACCATGTTCATCCAGATGAAGATGAACCCGGCTCCGCCCGATCCGACCCAGCAGATGATCTTCACCTGGATGCCCGTGATCTTCACCTTCATGCTGGCCTCTTTCCCGGCCGGTCTGGTGATCTACTGGGCATGGAACAACACCCTGTCCGTGACGCAGCAGTATGTGATCATGCGCCGTCAGGGAGCCAAGGTGGAGCTCTGGGACAATCTGGGGGCGCTCTTCAAACGCAAGAAGCCAGCTCCCGACGACAAGAGTTAGTCCTCTGGCAGTTGCCTGAAAACAATAAGCCCCGCCAACCGGCGGGGCTTATTCATTGAGAGGCCGGTCATCGAACCTTTTGATGTTCTTATGATGCCCCCCTGGCTTCCGTCGGCAGGACATTGCCGACTTTGTCCCGCTCCGCCTGTCGAGTGAATGTTCGGTATGGAAATGACCGGCAAGAGTTCGCCATTTCTCGACAAGACCCAGCGTTGACCACTTCAAGGCCCATGCGAGCGCAGTGACGGGCGTCACTGGCCATTTGGCCCTTCTTCCATCAAATTGTCTGCCAGAGACGCAACAACTTGTGCGGCCGGGTGCTCGCAGCCGAAAGCGCCTGCTCAATACCCGGTGACACAAGCAAGCCAGCCAACACCTGAAACAGAAACCGGCACACAGCAAAGCGTGCGCCTGATCCCTTTTATGCGGCCGCAAGCATGGCCACATCGTGGAGAACGTGAACATGTACGCAGACTATGACGCCTTCAAAGCAGCGGTTGAACCTCACTGGCAGCGTTACTGGGACGACAACGCGTGGGTTCAAAACTGGTCCAACTGGCAGGATCGGGACAAAATGGACCAGTTTTGCCGGGCTGCTTACAATCTGTACAGGGCTGCCGCAAATAACCGAATGCCATATACCTTGCTTGGCGGCACCGGTATCCGGATGTGCAAAAACCTGATCGCAAACTTCGGTGTGACGGCTGCCAGCGGCATCCAGGAAGACGTAACCAGGAAGCATGTCCGAACGGAACAAAGAGCCCGCAACGATGGCAAAGGCACGCACACGGACGCGAACAAGAATATCATCCCTCCCGTGCCCGTCACAGGAGGCGCCATCCTGAGTGAAAAGAAGTGGACGCCTCTTCTCAACGATGCACTCATCATCGGTGCGATCACTGCCCACAAGACCTTCAGTCTGACGCTGGAAACCGCTGAGGCCGGCCTTTTTCGCCAATGCGGCGAGGATTTGCTGGACGAAGAGGTCCCGAAACTGCAGAAGATTCTGCCGCATGTGACCAACCGGAAAGCTGCAGAGCACCTTGTGAAGGGAACCGTGGACTATCAAAAGAACCACTGGAAGGAGTTCATGAACCGGAACGCCGGCATGTTCTGGACCTTCGGACAGTACACGGACAGACACACCAACAGGAAAGCATCATTCCAGAACCCGCGTGTGCTGGCGCGCGAACTGCTTGGCCTGGCGTTTTTCGGCTATCAGCCTGCGTTCGGACAAGGTGAGCTCTATTTCAAGCCACCGCAGGACAACGCCCCGGACCCGACATTCCAAGCCTATGTGAGAGGGCTTAATGATATCGGATTTCACGAAGGCAACAGACACACACGCATCAGGTTGATGTCGAGAATCTCCGAATTCCTGTTCAACGACCCGAGGGCAGTCCAAATGCCGCAGGACAGGGCTTTTGGTGAAAGGCGTGTCGACGCCCGGGTCCGCATTCCCACCTGAACGCTACTCCAGAAACCGGTGCCACCTGTCGGGTCCACTTTCGACGCGGCTCTCGACCGACCAGAAGAACCCCACTCAAGCGGGACTTTTCAAGTCGTCGCCTGCCAGACTCCCCGTAGCCCCCGATTTGAAAAACGCAGGCAGGCGCCGTCTTTAGGCCTCGTTTCCATCATGACAGTGCCCGCTTTGCCCGACACGGTTCGAGATATATTTCCGGAGGTGTCCCTTGCGCGTACTCAAAATCCTTTCCGCCCTCGTCCTGCTTCTGACTGCCGCCGCCTTTGTTTACGGATTTGCCGGTTATCTCGATGCCCGAGCCGATGCCTTTCGCCTGTCTGCACGCGCCGACAGGCTGATTGCCGGCGGCCGAGGCGGTGTGGATCTTGGGCCGAGGCAACTTGCGAAATTGCTGCAGGTCGAGGATCCCGGCTTTGTGGACCATTCCGGCGTGGATCTTTCCAGCGCCGGAGGCGGTCTCACCACAATTACCCAATCGCTTGCCAAACGCGTCGGTTTCGAAACATTCCATCCCGGTATCGCCAAGATCCGGCAGACCGGTTACGCAATCGGGCTGGAACATGAGCTTACCAAGCAGGAAATTCTGGCTCTCTGGCTCGACACCCTGGAAATGGGCCATGGGCCCGACGGTTGGATGACCGGGTTCTTCAGGGCAAGCAATGCCATCTACGGGAAAGCTCCGGCAGAGCTTTCCGAAAGGGAATTTCTCTCCCTTGTCGCGGTCCTTATCGCCCCGTCCACATACCATCTTGGAAAGGACGATCCGAAACTTGAAGACCGCGTTGCCCGGATCGAACGCCTGGTTGCCGGCAGTTGCACACCGCTGGACAATGGCGACGTCTGGCTGGAAGGCTGCAGGGACAAATAGACAAACCCTAAAAGGTTCCACCTTGACCGGCGCCGGAACCTCGTGTTTTTATCCGGCACCTTGACGCGAGGCTCTCGCGTCTTTCAACCGATCCCGTTTGGAGTGCCTGGACCAATGATCCGATAAAGCAAGACCTGATCCGCAAGGCGAAGCCGCTCACCGGCAGGTCAACCGCGTCCAACACGCGTTTTCCAATTTCCCTTGTTTTCTTGCTTTTAAGGAGGCCCCATGCACGGCCCGTCCCCCGACACGCTCCATCCCTTCAATGGCGAACCGCACACGGTTTACCTGAAAAACGTGATCACCCGCCCTACCATCGAAGTGGGCGACTTCACCTATTACAACGATGAAAACCACGCAGCGGAGTTTGAAAGCCGCAATGTGCGCTATCACTTCGACTTTGTCGGCGACCGGCTGAAGATCGGGAAGTTCTGCGCGCTGGCGCAGGGAACGACGTTCATCATGAGTGGTGCCAACCATGCCATGACGGGTTTTTCGACCTACCCTTTCAACATCTTCCAAAACGGTTGGGAACAGGGCTTCGATCCTGCGACCATTTTCGACCACCTGAAGGGAGATACCATTGTCGGTCATGATGTCTGGTTCGGAACCAATGCAACGGTGATGCCCGGTGTCACCATCTGCTCCGGGGCAATCATCGGCGCGCACGCGGTGGTCGCGTCCGACGTCCCGCCCTATGCGGTGGTGGTCGGCAATCCTGCCCGGGTGGTAAAACTCCGGTTTGATGAAGCCACTATCGAACGGCTGCTTGAAATCGCCTGGTGGGATTGGCCGGCCGAGACGATCTCCCGGAACCTCGATGCGATCCGCGGCGCGGATATCGAGGCCTTGGAGGCGGTCGCGACAGAGTTGGGCGGTGAGTATGATGCCAAACGAAACAGCGCCTGATCAGAACAGTCCGGCCGTGCGGACCAAAAGACCTGCAAGGCGTCCCTTTCAAATGGGTGCGCCTTGCGGGGTTGCAGGCTTGAACCGGCACGCCAAAACTAGTGACGGTTGCTTTCAGGCAGGGTAGAAGGCGCTTATGAGCGAAGAACAAAAATATTCCGATGAAGACCTCGAAGCTGGCCGGCTGATGTTCTGCCGTCCGTGGGATTTTCTCACCAGCGTCACCGACATGGCCAACCTGCCGGAAGCGGCCGGAGCGGAGATCGCCTTTGCGGGGCGATCGAACGTCGGCAAGTCCAGCCTGATCAACGCGCTGACCGGACGCAAGGACCTTGCCCGGACTTCGGCAACCCCGGGCCGGACACAGATGCTGAACTTCTTCATTGCTCCCGAGACGCCGCTGACGATCGTCGACATGCCGGGATATGGCTATGCGCAGGCGCCCAAGGAACTGGTGGAAGCCTGGACCCAGCTGGTGTTTTCCTATCTGCGCGGTCGGCCGAACCTGCGCCGCGTGATCCTTCTGATCGACAGCCGTCACGGCATCAAGAAGAACGATCTCGAAGCGATGGAACTGCTCGACAAGGCAGCCGTCGTCTATCAGGTCGTGCTGACCAAAGCCGACAAGATCAAACCGCCGCAACTCGTTCGCCTCATCGAGGACACCAAGGCAATCCTGCGCAAGCGGGTCGCCGCCCATCCGGAGATTCTGGCCACGTCCTCGGAAAAGAACCGCGGTGTCGACGAACTGCGGGCGGAGCTGTTTCTTCTGGCCACCCAGTGACCCGTCACTCCTGCGCCGATTGTGAAGCCACTTCAAACCGGCTATAGCAGGGGACTTTCGCGAGACGTTTTCCCAGCCACGGTGAGTATTTCCGTTCCATGACCACGCCTGACACCGCCACACGCGCCAACATCATTGCCCATGCCCTGCCTTACATGCAGCGCTACGACAACAAGACCGTTGTCGTGAAATACGGTGGCCATGCCATGGGCGATCCGGAACTCGGCCAGGCCTTTGCGCGCGACATCACGCTGCTACGCCAGTCCGGGGTCAATCCGGTGGTGGTTCATGGCGGCGGGCCGCAGATCGGCAAGATGCTGCAGCGGCTGAACATCGTCAGCGAGTTCAAGGGCGGTCTGCGCGTGACCGACAGGGCCACCGTCGAAGTGGTCGAGATGGTTCTTGCCGGTTCGATCAACAAGGAAATCGTCCAACTGATCAATGCCGAAGGCGGCCGCGCAGTCGGACTGTGCGGCAAGGACGGCAACCTGGTGACCGCACGCAAGCTGACCCGGACCGTGGTTGATCCGGACAGCAACATCGAAAGCGTTCTCGATCTCGGCTTCGTCGGCGAACCGGACAAGGTCGACCCGACCGTTTTGAAGCTGGTGCTCAAGGAAGACATCATTCCGGTTGTCGCCCCGGTCGCCCCGGGCGAAGACGGCGAGACCTACAACATCAACGCCGACACCGCTGCCGGCGCCATTGCGGGCTCGCTCAACGCCAAACGGCTGCTGTTCCTGACGGACGTGCCCGGCGTTCTGGACAAGGACGGCAACCTGATCAAGCAGCTCACCGTTGCCAAGGCGCATGAGCTGATTGCCGACGGCACCATTTCCGGCGGCATGATCCCCAAGGTCGAAACCTGTATCGAAGCTTTGGACCGCGGCGTTGAAGGCGTTGTCATCCTGAACGGCAAGGTACCGCACGCGGTGCTGCTGGAACTGTTCACCGACGGCGGCGCAGGGACGTTGATCCGCCCGTGACAGGAAAACGCCCCCTACCCCACGAGGGCCCGCAGGCTCATCGCCGCGACCTGAGGATCTTCAAAGGCGTCGAAGCCTGGGTCTTCGATCTGGACAATACGCTCTACCCGCACGAGAGCGACCTGTTCCCGCAGATCAACGAACAGATCTCGCGCTATGTGCAGAAGATCCTGAACCTGCCGCCCGATGAGGCAATGGCGCATCAGAAGGAGCTCTACCACGAGTTCGGCACGACCCTGCGCGGGCTGATGACCAACCACGCCATCGACCCGGACGATTACCTGCGCTTCGTCCATGATATCGACTACTCGACCCTGAAACCCGATCCGGACCTTGCAGCCGCGATCGAGGCCTTGCCGGGCCGGAAGTTCATCTTCACCAACGGCGACCGCCCACATGCGGAACGCACGGCGGCTGCGCTCGGCATCGCGGATCATTTCGAGGATATCTTCGACATCGTCTCGGCGGATCTTGTGCCCAAGCCCAACAAGGTCACCTACGAACGTTTCCTGGCACATACCGGCGTCGCGCCGGCACGTGCTGCCATGTTTGAAGACCTGGCCAAGAACCTGAGCGTGCCGCATGCGCTTGGCATGTGCACGACGTTGATCCTGCCGACCGGCACGCGGGACGTGTTCCAGGAAACCTGGGACATGGAAGGCGAACCCTATCCGCATGTGGATTTCGTCACCGATGAACTGACCGGGTTCCTGAACGCCGTTCTTGGCGCCATCAGCTAGCGCCCGACCGCAGGTCAGCCCGCAATATTGCAGAAAACTGTGAAGGCACTGCACAGTTCCTGCACATCGCCAGATGCATAGAAGACCTGCCGGCCGCTTGCGGACCGGCCGGTATCTTCAGCTGAGGCGTTACATGTTACCCACCGGGATCGTCCAACCTCTACAAGCCCCCTCCCGTCCAGGCTCTGGAACGGAAAGGCTCATCAATCACCTCCTGCACAGGCTGCGTCCGGTCTTCGGCAAGGGCTTGTTCGGTCTGGCGGCGACGGAGTTTCTCGCCTTCGGCCTGAAGCAGGCCTATGCCTGCATCTTCGGCGGCCTGTTGCTCGCAATCATCCTTCTGACGCGGTTCGTCTATCCGGAAGACGCCGCACTCAGTCGCTACGACTTCCTGTTTCTCGCGGCCCTCGGTCTTCAGATCGCAATGCTGGCCACGCGTCTGGAAACGCTGGACGAAGCCAGGATCATCCTGATCTTTCACGTGGTCGGCACGGTCATGGAGATTTTCAAGACCTCCGCCGGGTCCTGGGTCTATCCGGAGGAAAGCCTGTTCCGCATCGGTGACGTGCCCCTGTTCACCGGGTTCATGTATGCCTCCGTCGGCAGCTATCTCGCCCGCGTTTCCCGGATCTTCCACTTCGCCTATAGCGGTTATCCGCCGTTGTGGACCACATGGCTGTTTGCGCTCGCGATCTACGTGAACTTCTTCAGCCACCATTTCATCATCGACCTGCGGCTTGGCCTTTTCGTCTTCTTGTTTTTGCTCTTTGGACGAACCTGGGTCCATTATTCGGTGTTCCGCTACAGGCACAAGATGCCGCTGGTGCTGGGCTTTTTTCTGGTCGCCCTGTTCATCTGGATTGCGGAGAATATCGGCACTTTCGCCCGCGCCTGGCAGTATCCCGATCAGGCCGATGCATGGACACTGGTTTCAATCGCAAAGTTGAATGCATGGGTGCTTCTGATGATCATTTCCTTCGTACTGGTCACCCTTGTGAACAGGCCGAAAAGGGAAAGTTCCGCCGAAAAAGCCTGACCGATCTCGACAGGGTCTCCGGGGTTCATTATTGAATAATATTCAACTTTCCGGAGATCGACCATGGCGTCCCTGCGTGCGCTACATGCCTTTTCCCTGCTGGCCCGCCACGGGCGTGCGTCGCTTGCGGCCGAAAAGCTCGGGGTTTCGCCTTCGGCGCTGTCCCACCTGATGCGCAAGCTGGAAAACGAGCTTGGTGCGACGCTGGTCAACCGGGATGGGCGCGGGCTCACCCTGACAGAAGAAGGACAGCGCCTGGCCCTGAGCATGGGCGATGCCTTCGACCGCATCGAAGAGGCTGTCGACAGCTTCCGCCGGCGCGGCCGGACGGAGCTGAGGATCAGCACCGTCTCGACCTTTGCCACCCGCTGGTTGATCCCCCGCTTGCCGGATTTCCAGGCGAGCCAACCGGATGTGGAACTGCTGTTGTCCGCGTCCACTCGCATGGTTGATCTCGATCGCGAAAACTACGATTGCGCCATACGGCTGGGGACCGGCAACTGGCCGAGTGTCGAGAGCCACCTCTTGTGGAAGGAACACCTGGCGGTGGCCCTGGCACCCGGCCTGCTGCGTGGCAAGGATGCCACCGACACATCCGTTCTGAGCGGCCTCAGGCTTCTGCACAGCGCCTCGCGGCGTGGCGACTGGGTGCGCTGGCTGGAGGAGGCCGGGCTCAGCCATTCGGACACGAAATCGGGAACCGTGCTGCAGAGCCGGGATCTTGCCATCCAGGCTGCCATAGCAGGCATGGGCGCGATCGTGATCGACAGACGCTTCGTCTCCCAGGAACTGGAGGCGGGGCACCTGATCATGCCGGACTGGAAACTGGTTGAACTGGAGACCGGATACTGGTTTGTGCGCTCGCCCGCCCGCACCTTGACCCGCCCCGTGGCCGCCTTTCGGGACTGGCTGCAAACCACTGTCTGAACACTGCAATTGGCAACGCCTGCTTGCCATCCTCTTCAAAAAGGCCCCATTATTTGCGCGAGCTGCCAGATATCCATTCAGCACAATGGTCCGGCGCAGCTTTTCATGGGGATACTTTGGGGGAAGTATTATGCGTAAGGGGCTTTTGAGCGCCGTCTTGTTGGCGTTCTCATTTGTTTATTTTGCCACCGCTACCTTGCCGGCATCAGCGGAAACACTGCACTGGCGGTTCGAAAGCAAACATCCGAACATTGTCGATGTGGAACTCTATTCCGATACCCGCCGCGGACACGTCTGGCCGGGCAACAAGAAGATCTACGTGCTCGACGACTTTTCGACGAAGACGATCAACATATCCTGCCAGCGCGGCGAAAAGGTCTGCTATGGCGCTTGGGTGCGAAATCGCAACAATCTCTACTGGGGCGTGGGCTACAAGAACCGCAATCGCTGTTCCAACTGCTGCTACACCTGCAATGGCGGTCAGACCAAGGTGATCGTCCTCAATCCTTGAGGAGCAGATAGCGAAACGGCCAGGCGTGATGCCCGGCCGTTTCACCTGACAATTGCCGACCGACGATCAGACGCTTTCAAGCGCGATCGCGATACCCTGGCCGACACCGATGCACATGGTTGCAAGAGCGCGCTTTGCGCCGCGCTGCTGCAGCTCCAGAGCAGCCGTGCCGGCAATACGTGCGCCCGACATGCCGAGCGGGTGCCCGAGTGCGATGGCACCGCCGTTCGGATTGACGTGGGGTGCATCCTCGGCAATTCCGAGCTGGCGCAGGACGGCAATGCCCTGGCTTGCGAAGGCTTCGTTGAGTTCGACGACATCGAAATCAGTCGGCTTGATGCCAAGCCGTTCGCACAGCTTTTTGGTTGCCGGTGCCGGGCCGATGCCCATGATGCGCGGTTCGACGCCTGCCGTCGCACCGCCGGAAATGCGGGCGATCGGCGTCAGACCGTATTTTCGGATCGCTGCCTCGGACGCAACGATCAGGGCTGCCGCACCGTCGTTGACGCCGGACGCGTTGCCCGCGGTGACGCTGCCGCCTTCGCGGAAGGGTGCCCGCAGCTTCGCCAGAGCTTCCAGCGAGGTTGCGCGCGGATGTTCGTCCCTGTCGACGACAATCGGATCGCCCTTGCGCTGGGGAATGGTCACCGGCGTGATTTCCCGTGCCAGACGTCCGTTTTCCTGTGCTGTGGCCGCCTTTTCTTGCGAGCGCAGGGCAAAGGCGTCCTGGTCCTCGCGGGAAACGGCATAATCTTCGGCAACATTCTCGCCGGTTTCGGGCATGGAATCGATGCCGTATTGCTTCTTCATCAGCGGGTTGACGAAACGCCAGCCGATGGTGGTGTCGAAAATCTCGTTCTGGCGTGAAAACGCTGTTTCCGCCTTGGGCATGACGAAGGGAGCGCGGGACATGGATTCCACGCCGCCGGCAATCGCCAGCTCCATTTCACCCGCCTTGATGGCCCGAGCCGCACTGATGACCGCATCCATGCCCGAACCGCACAGGCGGTTCAACGTGGTGCCGGGCACGGTTTCCGGCAGCCCGGCAAGCAGCAGGCTCATGCGCGCCACGTTGCGGTTGTCTTCACCAGCCTGGTTGGCGCAGCCGAAAAAGACTTCCTCAACCGCCGCCCAGTCCATGTCCTGATTACGCTCCATCAGCGCTTTCAGCGGAATGGCGCCAAGGTCATCGGCGCGGACGGAGGACAGCGCCCCGCCGAAGCGGCCGATGGGCGTACGGATATAGTCGCAGATAAAGGCTTCAGCCATTTCACACCTCGGGAACAACAAGATCGACGACAGCGCCGGGAACAAGAAGCTCAGCACCGGTCACCGCCTGAAGATCTTCAAGCGACAGGCCGGGCAGTTTTTCACGCAGCACGAAGCGGCCGTTCTCGATATCGATCACCGCAAGGCTGGTATAGACACGAGTGACGCAGCCGACACCGGTGAGCGGCAGCGAACAGCGCTTGACCAGTTTCGGCTGGCCGTTCTTGGTGACGTGGTCGGTGATGACGGCAACCCGCTTGGCACCATGCACGAGATCCATCGCCCCGCCGACTGCAGGCACGCCCTTGGGGCCGGTCGACCAGTTGGCTAGGTCGCCGTTTTCGGCAATTTCATAAGCGCCCAGAATGGCCACATCCAGATGACCGCCGCGCACCATCGCGAAGCTGTCGGCATGGTGGAAAAAGGCCGCACCTGGCTTTAGCGTGACGGCTTTCTTGCCGGCGTTGATCAGGTCCCAGTCCTCCGAACCAGGCTCCGGGGCCTGGCCGAAACCCAGAAGTCCGTTCTCGGTGTGAAAGATCGCCTCGCGTCCCTCTGGCTGAAACTGGGCAACCTTTTCCGGGAAGCCGATGCCGAGGTTCACATATGCGCCGTCGGCAATATCCTGTGCCGCACGCCAGGCAATCTGGTTGTTTGAAAGCTTTTCCATCTCAGGCCTCCAGCGGATAGGCGGCATTGGCGCGGTTGAGGTCTTCTTCCTGCAGCGGATTGGCCACCTCAACGACCTTTTGAACGAAGATACCCGGCGTGACGACGACTTCGGGGTCGATCCCGCCCGCTTCGACGATCCGGCTTGCCTGCACGATGGCCTCCGCCGCGGCCATGCACATCAGCGGATTGAAGTTACGGGCTGCCATGCGATAGGTCAGGTTGCCAAAGGTATCCGCTGTTTCGGCTTTCACCAGCGCAACATCCGCCTTCAGCCAGCGTTCCTGCACATACATGCGGCCGTCGAATTCGCCGACGGGCTTGTCCTTTGCCAGATCCGTTCCGTAGGACGACGGCGTGTAGAAGGCGGGAATACCCGCACCGCCCGCGCGGATCCGTTCCGCGAGCGTGCCCTGGGGCACCAGCTCCAGCTCGATGCCGCCTGCAAGGTACATCTCGGTAAAGACCACCGGATCGGCAGAGCGCGGGAAAGAGCAGATCAACTTGCGGACCATGCCCGCCTCGATGAGCGCAGCCAGGCCGACATGGCCGTTGCCGGCATTGTTGTTGATGACGACGAGGTCCTTCGGATGCCCCGTTTCGCGATAGCGGTCGATCAGCGCGTGGATCAGCTCGATGGGAGATCCGGAGCCGCCGAAGCCGCCGATCATCACTGTCATGCCGTCCTCGATCCCCGCCACGGCGGTGGCAAGGTCGGAAACCGTCTTGTCCATCTTTGTCTCCTTTTCGGGCAACGCCCGGAGCTTCCTGCGTGCGCCTTGAGTGCGGAAGATTCCGACACCTCAAGGTCAGCCAGAATTCGCCCCTTGTTGTGTCCATGGAGATAGCGACGGCGGATGTCTTTCGTCCAATTTATTTGTGCGATATGCTTCATTTGTTTACATATCGCACAAATCAAAATCAGCAAGAGACCGGCGAATGATTGCAGAGCGGGACATCATGGGGGGCCTGGCCAAGGGCTTGCAGGTTATCGAAACCTTCACCGCAGACCGTCCTCGCCAGTCGATCTCCGAAGTCTCGAACGCATCCGGTCTCGACCGGGCAACCTCCCGCCGGTGCCTACTGACATTGGCCCATCTCGGGTATGCAAACTGGGACGGCAAGTATTTCACCCTGACGCCGCAGGTGCTGCGGCTGGGAACTGCCTGCCTTGCCACCATGCCCTTGCCACGTGTGGTGCAACCGCTGCTCGACCGCCTGTCGGAACAGATCGGGGAAAGCTCGTCGGTGTCGATCCTCGACGGTGACGAGATCGTCTATGTGGCACGGGCCGCCCGAACGAAAGTCATGTCGATCGCGCTGATGCCGGGCTCGCGGTTGCCGGCTCATTGCTCCTCCATGGGCCGCGTCATGCTGGCCGCCTTGCCGGAGAGCGAGGCGCGGGCAAGGCTGGAAGCCATGACCCTGACCGCACTGACGCCAAAGACCCTCACCCGGGTGGACGCCATTCTGGCCGAACTTGCCAGCATCCGGAGCCAGGGCTTCGCGACGATCGATCAGGAAGTCGAACCCGGACTGTGCTCCATCGCGGTTCCGGTTCAAAATTCCCACGGCCACACAATTGCCGCGCTCAATGTCGGTTACGCCAGCACGTCAGCCGCACCGGAAACGGCAAAAACAAAGTTCCTCCCTGCCCTGCTGAACATCCAGACGGAGCTGCGCCCGCTCTTGACGTGAATTGTATTTGAACGAGGGGCAAATGGGTGTGCCTGCAAAACGCCTCGCTCGCACTCTCCTTCGTCATCCCGGACGCAGCGCAGCGAAGATCCGGGATCGGAGAGCCGAGGTCTTTCCATTAAAGGACAATGCAGCACTCCCTGTGGCTCTCCGATCCCGGCTCGCGCTTCGCTTGGCCGGGATGACAATGGAGAGGAGATCGTGAGTCGGGGCAGCGGGTGTCAGCCGGCTGCCCCTTTTTGATCGCAGATCGTGATCTTTTGATCTCGTCACATCCGCTTATGCCAATGACCGGACTTCTTGTTCCTCAGCCCGAAACGAGCCTGCCCTTGCGCCCGTGATTACCTGCAGCATCGGGGCAAGTTCCGGGTGGCGGAACCTGAAGCCTGCGGCGACCAGTTTTGCCGGTACGACACGCTGGCCGGCCAGCATCGTCTCCCGGCCCATGTCACCAAGTGCCGTCGACAAAAGCCAGGCAGGCAGGCGCAGGAATGCGGGGCGGTGAAGCGCCCTGGCCAGAGCGCCGGTGAATTCCGCATTCCGGACCGGCACGGGTGCAGTGGCGTTGACGGGGCCGGACAGGGTTTCATCGACCACCGTGCGGGCAATGATACGGATAAGATCGTCCCGTTCGATCCAGGACATCCACTGGCGGCCGGAGCCCATCGCGCCACCGCCACCGAATTCGAACGGCGTCAGCAGCTTTGCCAGAATGCCGCCCTCGACACCGAGGACCAGACCGATCCGCAAGAGCACGACACGCACTCCGTCCCGCTCCAGCTTTTGTGCCGCCTGTTCCCAGCGCTCGCAGACTTCGTGGACGAAGGCAGGTTCGAAGTTTGCGTCTTCGGTCAGCGTTTCATCACCGCGCAGACCGTACCAGCCGATGGCGGAACCGTTGATCAGGCAAGCCGGTTTGTTGTCAAGACGACCCACCAGTGCCTGCAATGCTTCGGTCATTTGAACACGGGAGCCGATGATCCGGGCGCGTTTGCGGCTCGTCCACAAGCCACTCGCGATCGGGTCTCCTGCCAGATTGACGATGGCATCGAAGCGCTCCGCATTGTGGATCCGGTCAAGACTTGTGATCACACGGACAGGGTGTTCCAGGTCATCCGCCTTGCGCAGGTCTCGCGTGAGGACCGTGACGAAATGGCCGCCTCTCACCAGCGCTTCCACCAGTCGCCGACCTATGAACCCGGTGCCGCCCGTCACAAGGATATGCCGGCGCGGTGGCAGGGCTGCAACCAGTCCCGCCGGATCTGGACCACCAAGCCTGTCGCTGCGCGCGGCCGCAAGCAGATCCCGCGCGCTGAAGAGCCCGACACCAAGTGCCGAAACCGTGGAAAGCACACTCCACCAGCCGTAGCTGACGGGCACCAGCGCGCTGGGGAGAAACGACCATTGCCACAGAACCGGCGCGGCCAGGACCAGGATCGCACCATAGTTCAAGGCCAGCAGCGTGTGGTTGATCCTCTCGGTCCATGGCAGCTTTCGGGTCATGTCTTCCTCGACAAAATCCCAAAGCGTGATCAGCACCTCGGCGACAAGGATTGCCGTCAACAGCATGGTGAAGACCCCATGCGGTTCCAGCCAGCCGAAGCAGAGGAAGATCACCGCGTAGAAGAAATTTCGCACACCGTGCAGCCGCAGTTCGGTTTTCTGCGACGGACGCCAAGCCAGGCGCTCGCTGCCTTCATGGTGCACGAGCGTATCGAATGCGCCCATGAATATCTGGATGGAGATCAACGTCCAGAGAACGGGATTATCCATGATCAAGTCTCCATGTCATGAAAGAGTGCGTCCTGGTGAACCAGTTCACCGAAGACGCGGCTCTTGAGGGAAAGGGTGAACAGGAAACGGTCCTTGCCGAGATCCCGGTGTGTGATCGTCAAAGCTCCGGGCCGGAGCCAGGCGGGCAGCCGCAACCGCCACCGTCCGGCCTGCAGAAAATAGTGGTCGCTTTCGAAACTGAGACCGTCTGTCAGGGCATTCACCCGCAGTGCCATGCCAATCCCCGCACCGATATATTCCTCAATGCCGGTCGGGCCCTCGAACCGCTTGGAACTGTGGATCACCTGCGGAAAGCCAGAGCTACGTCCGTATTGGCGGATCCAGAACTGGCCATCGCTTGCAATATCTTCTGTGACGGTGACGACGGCAGGCTGGTTGAAAGAGGATCTGTCAAAGGGGAGTGGACCGCCGACAAGCCGCGCGAGCTGCGCCAGAATGCTTCCGGCAAGGTTCATCCGCATGGTCACGACCAGGCCTTGATAGACGACACTTGCCCCGCCGCTCAGACGTTTGCCGAACCGGCGGCGGACGGCCGCTGGCAGGCCATGCCAGGCGGCTTCTCCCAGAAGATCGCGAAAACGGCGATCGCCAGCTTCGGGCCGCTCCAGAGTGGCGCTTGCGTTTCGCATTTCCAATCCCTCCTGTTATGTCGGTTATTTCTGTATAAAGAGAAATTACTTGGCAAAAAATTTTGAACCTGAAATCGGGTGGCAAGCCTACTGACCTCTCGCCCGCTCTTGTCTCGCTATCCGGCACTTCCATGGGAGCTGCCTGGTAAGGCGAAAACCTGACCCGCCCCAGCTGTCAGCCCTTCTTGCCGCCGATCTTGAGCAGCGAGAGAACCTTGTCGCCCATCTTCATCAAGCTGGCGAGTTTCGACTTCGGCACGCTCAGCATCTGCTCCGACCAGCGATCGGCGGTGGTCAAAAACTGGTGCATCTCCTGCATCCGCTCCAGAGCAACGGGATCAAGCGTCTTTTCCTTTTCCGCCTGGCGCACGCAGACATCGATAGCGCGGATCGCCGGATCGATCTCTCGTTCCTTGCGGCCCTTCGCAATCAGCAGCGCCATTTCCCAGACGTCGGTCTCGGCCACGAAGTGCTCCCGGCGATCCCCCGCGACAGGCACTCTCTGGATCAGCCGCCATCCGACAAGTTCCTTCAGGGAGTTGGAGACATTGGACCGGGCAATGCCCAGTTCCTCGGAAATCTGCTCCGCATTCATCGGCACCGGGCTCAGGAACAGCAATGCATGGATCTGCGCTACCGAACGGTTGACGCTCCACTGGCTGCCCATGTCCCCCCAATAGAGGATGAACTTCTCTTTTGCCGAAGGATCGGCTTTGTCGGTAATTTCTGTCATGACAGAAATTTGTGATGAAAATCGATTGATGTCAATGGCGAAGTTCGCCAGGGGATGCGGCGCGTGTCAAAAAATCAGCAAGACCGCCCGTCAGCGCCCGCTTGCGTGAGGCTCCAGACCGACACGGCCCCTGCCGGGCGTGCCAGAACCCCGGCCTGGAACAGGTGCATTCATCCCGGATCCGGCGCCACCTTTCTCGTCCGCGCTCACCGAGAGAGCTTCTTCCAACACGGCCAGGCGGTCGAGAATGGCTTCGCGTTTCGCTTCAAGATCGGCGCTGAGCCGGTCGATGTGCTCAAGCTTTTTCAGAAGCTCCGGAATACCGCCTTCGCAAGGCCCGGATCCTTCGTCCGACAGACAGGCGGCCATCGCACGAACTTCGCGCGTCGAAAAACCCGTGGCAATGAAATCGCGGATCCGGGCGGCACGGCGCAAGTCCGCGGCACTATAGCTGCGATAGCCGTTTTCCGAACGGCGAGCTTCCATCAGGCCCGACTTTTCATAGTGGCGCAGCATCCGTTCCGTAATGCCAAGCCGTTCGGCTGCTTCCTTGATCTGCATGTCGACCCCTTTCAACACCGGCCTAGGGTGTGGACCCTAGCACCTTGACACTAGTGTCAGGGTCAAGCCCTGTTTTCCCGGAAGTGCTCGCTTCAGGCCTTCAAGTGGCGAGGGGCACCCTCCCCATCAAGGGGAGGATGCCCATATTTGCCCTTGGTCACAAATGCTCAGCCTGCCTAGCTCCGAAGCGACCAGCCACCGTCAATCGTGATCACCTGTGCGGTGAGCCACTCGTTGGCGGAACTGCCGAGCTGCAAGATCCACGGCACGAGATCGGAGGTCAGTCCGCGCCGTCCCATCGGAACCTGAGCTGCTTCTGTTTCCTCGATGGTTTGCGCGACTTCCGGCGGCAGGCCCATCATGCCCGTGAGAGCGCCGCTCTTGACGGGACCGGGAGAGACGGCGTTTACCCGTACTCCGTCGCCTGCAAGCTCGATGGCCCAGGACCGTGTCAGATGCTCAAGCGCCGCCTTTGTGGCCGCATAGTGCGCCAGGCCCGGCGCCGCATTCTGGGAGACGGCCGTACCGATGTTGACGACAGCCCCCTTGCTGTCCCGCAAGGCCGACTGGGCCTCCTTCAACAGAAGGGACGGCGCAACGATATTCACCGCACAGATTTCCGAAAGCGTTTCGGCATCATAGGCCTCGATGGGCAGCGGTTTGCCCGCGCCCGCATTGTTGACGACAAGATCCAGGCGGCCCCATCGCCCCAGTGCTGCCTCGACAGCGCGCCGGCTGCCTGCCGGGTCGGCACTGTCGGCTTGCACGGCCTCGATTGCCTCGCTCTTGCCAGCAACACCGGCAAGCTTTGACGCATCACGTCCGGTGATGACAACATTCGCCCCCTGCCCGGTCAACGCCAGCGCGGTGGCCTCTCCAATTCCGGAGCTTCCGCCTGTTACGATGGCAACCTTGCCCTGCCAGTTTGTCCGTTCATTCATCTTGGCTTGCTTTCCTGAATTAACACCTGCGCATTGCGCGCCAAGCCGGTGTTAGCCGGTTGACGTTAGTGTCAGGGTCAAGCCCGATTTATTGAAAAAATAACCGCGTCAGGCTTGGTGCTGCTGGACGCTGAGGCCGCCATCGACAGTCAGGCAGGCGGCGTTCATGAAGGGGCATTCGTCTGAAATCATGAAGACAGCGGCCTTGGCGATTTCTTCCGGCGTGGCGATACGCCCACCCGGATGCAGTCGCAAGGTCTCCTGCCGGGCCGCCTCGGGATCGGGAAAACTGTTCCAGTAATCGACCACCTTCTGGGTCTGGACATAGCCCGGCGCCAGGGCATTCACCCGGACATTCTGTGCTGCATATTCCAGCGCAAGGGACTTGGTAAGCCCCAGCAGGGCGTGTTTGGCCAGCGGGTAGGGAAAGGTGTGCGGGATGATGGTGAAAGCATGCGTGGAGGCAATGTTGAGAATGACCCCGCCCCCCTGCTCAAGCAGACCCGGCAACACGGCACGGGCGCAATTCCACGCCCCCTTCAGGTTGACGTCGAAGCAGCGGTTCCAGTCTTCATCGCTCAGGGACAAAGGCTCGTCGAAGACATTTATCCCGGCATTGTTGATGAGCGCGTTCAACGGACCGATGGTCTGCTGCGCGCGAGCGACCACAGCGGCAACGTCATCCGTGTTCGTGATGTCCCCGGCGAGAGCCGTCAGATACTCTCCTTCCCCACCCAGATCCGCGACACTGCGGGCAAGAAATGCTGCGTCCAGGTCCATCAGAACCACGGCAGCGCCTTCGCCGAGACAGGCTCGGACGATGGCAAGACCAATGCCCTGTGCGGCACCAGTGATCAGGATACGCTTTCCTGAAAGCCGATCAGCCATCGTTTTTCTCCCCGGTCTCCAACACATGCAGAAATGTCATCTTTATCGTTCCCGCCAGTTCCTCCCCCGGCTCCAGAACGCTCAGGCCACCGAGATCCGGCAGATTGTGACCGTTCGGCAGATGGCTCATGGGTTCCAGACAGACAAAGTCTGCAGGTGCCTGCGGGGCAAAGATCATCATCACGTCGAACACCGGTTCGCAGCTGAGATCAAGAGCGAGCTCAATATCCGGCCAGTGTAGCCGGGCCCTGCCGGAAAAACCGCCGAAGGCATTGTTGATCCAGCGCGGCGGCATGATACGCGGCATCGAAAAATCGAGTTCGGAAGGAATGTGCTGCAGACCGTCCGGAAGATGTCCCTCGCCTTCGCGCCACATGTCTTGCACCCTCGTCTGCAGGGTCATGTCCGGAGTTCGGCGGAAAAACGGATGAAACCCGATGCCGAACGGCAGGGCCTTTTTGCCAAGGTTCGTCACGCGAAGGCTCAGAGACAGGCAGTCCTCATCCAGATGAACCTTCTGGTGCGCCTGAAAGGCGTAAGGGCTTCGGGACGATTGTTTCCTGACCAGGTCCAGCTCGATCGCATTGTCGGTCCTGCCTGCCAGAGCCCA
The DNA here is from genome assembly GCF_012395805.1 of Labrenzia sp. 5N. Lineage (NCBI taxonomy): Bacteria > Pseudomonadati > Pseudomonadota > Alphaproteobacteria > Hyphomicrobiales > Stappiaceae > Labrenzia > Labrenzia sp. 5N. The sequence goes on from NZ_JAAZTM010000004.1 coordinate 287,067, forward strand.
CGTATCCAGCCAGCCGTCGCCGTGCAGGACAAGAGGCTCGTCCGTGTTGGGCTGAAGCACAAAGATCTCTCCCCCGAAGGAGAAGCAATTGCCTGCGATCCGGTTTCCGAAGGGCACCAGAGGAAAACACGCCGCGGCCCCCTCCGGCCCGCCGGCAGGAAGCAGGATCGGCGTGCCCCGCCATGCCAGTTGCAAGATAGACCCTCCCCTTGGGCTGACGGTGACCGTCAGATCCCCTTGTGAGAGCGTCCATTGCTGAGCGGCATCTGTGGACATCAGCGGCTTGCGGAGGAGCGCAGATTGTCGAGAAGAACCGCGATAAGCAGGATCAGGCCACGCACCACATACTGGTAGAAGGCCTGAATGTTCAGGAGGTTCATGACGTTTTCGGCAATGCCCATGATCATGACGCCGACAATGACACCCGTCATGGCGGCGCGGCCACCGGCCAGGGAGACTCCGCCGAGGACACAGGCGGAAATCACCGAAAGTTCAAGGCCGGTGGCTGCATTCGGTTGGCCGGATGTGATGCGCGAGGCAAGCATGATGCCTGCAACAGCGCAGATCAGGCCCTGCAAGGCAAAGATCCAGATCCGCATGGACACCACATTCACCCCGGCAAGACGGGCCGCTTCCGGATTACCGCCAATCGCCAGCGTGTTCTTGCCGAAGACCGTGCGGTTCAGCAGAAAGCCGAAAGCGATGAAAAGCGCACCCATGACCCAGATCGGCGTTGGGATGCCCAGGAAGCGGGACAGGGCGAGCTGGTAGAACCCGGGGTCGTTGATGCCGACGGCCCGGCCGTCGGACACAATCAGCGCCAGTCCCCGGACGATCTGCATGGTGGCCAGGGTCGTGATCAGCGCGTTGATGCGGAAACAGGCGATGACGAAGCCGTTGACCGCACCCACCAACGCACCGCTAAGCAAAGCTATGATGAGCCCCATAACGATGGAGCCGGTCATGTTGGAAGCAATGACGGCGATCATGCCGGTGAAAGCGACCGTCGACCCGACCGAAAGGTCGAAATCGCGCGAAGCCAGGCAGAACATCATCGTGCAGGCGACAATGCCGATTGTCACCACCGACTGCAGCAGGCCGAGGATGTTGCGCTCGGTGAGGAAGTTGGGAACGGTCAGGGAAACGATTGCGAAGGCCACCGCGAAGATGACGACCAGGCCCTGGTCTCCGAGCAAAATTTTCTTGAGAGAATTCATCTGAAACGGCCCCGTTCACACCGTGTGGGCAGCATTTCTGTCCGGCAAGGCCAGGGTCAGAATGTTGCGCTCTTCAAAGGTTTCCCGCGCGAATTGGCCGACCATGCGGCCTTCGCACATGACGATGATGCGGTCGGAAATACCCATCACTTCGGGCAGCTCGCTGGAAACGACCACGATGGCCATACCGCCTTCCGCAAGCTCGTAGAGGATGTCGTAGATCTCCGACTTGGCGCCGACGTCGATGCCGCGTGTCGGCTCGTCGACAATCAGCACCTTCACACCCTGTTCCGACAGCCAGCGACCCAGAATGACCTTCTGCTGATTGCCGCCGGAGAGATTGACGATGTCCTGCTTCCGCGATGGCGTGCGCACCTTGAGCCGGGCGATGAAGCGATCCGCAAGAGCTGCTTCCTTGCCAAGCTGGAGAATGCCGAAGGAGGACGTGTGCCTGCGTGAGGAAATGGCTATGTTTTCCTCGATGGACCGCCCCTGGATGATGCCGTCGTGTTTCCGGTCTTCCGGACACAACACGAGCCCTGCATTGATGGCACCGCGCGGATTGTCCGCAGGCACTCCCTTGCCGTCGATGGAGACCGTGCCGCCGCGCCGCGTGTCCGCACCATAGACAAGGCGCATCAACTCGCTGCGTCCGGCGCCAATCAGGCCGAAAAAGCCCAGGATTTCGCCCTGCCGAACCGAGAATTCGGCCGGTCCGGGAAGCTTTTCGCCGCACATGCCGGACACTTCCAGCCGCACCGGCCCGAACGACCGCTCACGCCAGCCCCAGATGTTGCCGATTTCACGCCCGACCATCTCGGCGATGATCTGGTCGCGGGTCACATTGGCAATGTCGGGGTGATGGGCTGCAAGACGGCCATCCCGCAAAACCGTCAGGCTGTCGCAGAGGTGGAAGATTTCCTCCAGCCGGTGAGACACATAGAGGATCACCGTGCCCTTGGCCTTCAACCGGGCGATCAGCTTGAACAGGATCTCGCTTTCCCTGGAGGACAGGGATGACGTCGGCTCGTCCAGTGCAATGACCCGGGCCTCCATCATCACGGCCTTGGCGATTTCCACCATCTGGCGCGCACCGATGGACAGCGAAGCGACCTTTGCATTGGGATCGACATCGACGCCGATCTCCTCAAGCCGGTCGCGCACGGTCTCGACCAATCGCCGGCCTTCGAGGACGCCACCCCGGTTGGGAAACCGGCCCAGCCAGAGATTTTCCGCCACCGTCAGCTCCGGCACCAGCTGGAGTTCCTGGTGGATCACGATCACTCCGGCCTCGAAGGCATCGCGCACAGACCCGTAGTTCTGCTCGATCCCGTCGATGGAAATGGATCCGCTGTCCGCGGACTGGTCGCCGGAAAGCACCCGGATCAGGGTGGACTTGCCGGCACCGTTCTCGCCCATCAACCCATGTACGGCTCCCTTCTGCACCGAGAAGGAGATGTCCGACAGGGCCTGAACGCCCGGGTAGCTCTTGGATATGTTTTGTACTGACAGATAAGACATGACGCTCGCGCAACAGTTCCCCCGGCGACCGCAAGACCGGTCGCCGGATCAGGTGTCAGTCGGGACGGATCACTCGATGCCCAGGTCCTTGCGCACGTCCACATAAGTGTCGCGCAGGGCAAGCGAGCCGGACGTCAGGATGAGCGGCTCCGGTGCCTTGTTGTTGGCAATCCACTCGTACATGTTGAGTGCGGTTTCATAACCGTGGCGCTTCGGCGAGATAATGACCGTACCGTAGAAACCGGTCGCGCTCGGTTTCTTGAACTCGTTGATGGCCGATTCAGCACCGCCGATGCCAACGCCAATGACGTTCTCAGCCGGAATGCCGACCGATTCCGTGGCCCGGACCGCGCCGAGAACGGCTTCGTCGTTCAGGCCGAAGGCAATCCATTTCTTCACGTCCGCGTGCTGGTTGAGCACGGTGGTGGCAGCGTTCAGGGCCGCTTCGGTATCGGTCTTGGCCTGGGGCGCGTCATAGATGTTTTCCGCGGGGAAGCCGGCAGCCGTCAGTGCTGCGATAGCGCCCTCGACCCGGTCGACGGCCGTCGGAAGCTGGTCGTAGGAAACGCGGATCGCGCCCACTTCGGACATGTCCCAGCCGCGCGCCTCGATCTCAGCAGCAATGGACTGGCCCACGGTCTCGCCGATCTTTATCGCGGAAATGCCCATGTGCGGCACGCTTTCGATGGGTTCGCCATCGGCGCCGACAAGTCGGTCATCCACGGTCATCAGCTTCAGGTCGTTGGCAGCTGCCTTGGCTACAATCCCCGGTCCGAGCTTCACATCCGGCACGCAGATGATGAAGCCCTGCGCACCCTGCGCACCCAGGTTATCGATCGCTGCCTGAACCTTCTCGCCATCCGGCGCACCGATTTCAACAAGGGTGAACCCTTTTTCCTCGGCAGCCTTCTGGGCGAACTTCCACTCGTCCTGGAACCAGGGCTCCTCCGGCTGCTTGACGACGAAACCGATTTTCACGTCAGCGGCATGGGCAGAACCGACGAGGGCAAGGGCCATCACTCCGGTCAGAACGGCTTTCTTCAACACACGCATTGCAGAACCTCCCAATTCATTTCGAGGCGCCCAGCCTCCCGGGGCGCTTCAACAGACCTACTGTGAATCATCATACCAGTCAACTGCTTTTGTATGATGTATCGGATAAGGTTGCCCGACATTCGATGACGGACGGTGAAACGCGCAGTTCGCGCAGAGCAAAAAATCCGCTAAAAATGCGGGATCTCATTCCGCCACAAACAGGGAGCAGGCCATTGGAAACGTTGAGGGAGGAGACAGCGACCGCTGATCAGAACAGTGGCAAGCGCCCTCGCGTGCGAAGGAATGTGACGGCGGCACTGGCGGAAGACATCTGCTCTGAAAAATATCCGGTTGGCGCTCAGCTCCCGCGGGAAAACGACCTGTGCGAAATCTATGGCGTCAGCCGCACGGTCATTCGCGAATCCATCAAGGTTCTGGAATCCAAAGGCATGCTGCGGGTGAAGCCTCGCGTGGGAACCGTGGTGACCGACCGGGAGGACTGGAACATACTGGATGGGGAAGTGCTCGATTGGATCGGCCCCTTCATCCATGAGTTCGACCTGCTCGGATGCATCCTGGAAGCCCGGCGCACGATTGAGCCGGCAGCAGCGGAATTTGCGGCCAAACGCGCCACCTTGCAGGAAATTGCGGCGCTGGAAGCGGCCTGGATGCGGATGCGCGACTCAAATTCCGACCCTGAAGCCTTCACCGAGGCGGACGTCGATTTCCATAGCGTGCTTATGGCCGCCAGCCACAATCAGGTGTTTCGGCGTCTTTCCAGTGCCATTCATACGGCCCTGCATTATACGCTGCATGCGTCCAACACCGCGGTGGAGAGCCGGGACCTTGCCATCGAACTGCATGGCGAACTTGTGGATGCCCTGCGTCTGCGCGATGCGCCGCGAGCCCGGGAAGCCTCGAACCGGATGCTTGACCTGGCCGAGCATGACCTGACTGCGGCCCAGGCTGCTGCAGGGCGTGTCGATCTCTGACCACCCCTTCGCCTGCCGCCCGATGACGTCGCCTTTGCCGGAAACTTAAAGAATGAAGATCACCAAACTCACGACCTATATCGTGCCGCCGCGCTGGCTTTTCCTGAAGATCGAAACCGATGAAGGCGTCACCGGCTGGGGCGAACCCGTGGTCGAAGGCCGTGCCCTGACCACGGAAGCGGCAGTCCATGAACTTGCCGACTATCTCGTCGGCAAGGATCCCTTTTTGATCGAGGACCATTGGACGGTGCTTTATCGAGGCGGATTTTACCGGGGCGGCGCGATACACATGAGCGCCCTTGCAGGCATCGACCAGGCCTTGTGGGACATCAAGGGGAAGGCTCTCGGACAGCCGGTTCACTCGCTGCTTGGCGGCCAGGTGCGGGACAGGATCAAGGTCTATTCTTGGATCGGTGGCGACAGACCTTCGGAGCTGGCCGACAACGCCAGGCAGGTGGTCGAGCGCGGCTTCAAGGCGCTGAAAATGAACGGCTGCGCCGAACTCCAGATCGTCGACAGCAACTCACGGCTGGACAAGGCTGTGGAGGCGATCGCGAGCGTGCGCGAGGCCGTTGGTCCGGACATCGGCATTGCTGTGGACTTCCACGGGCGGGTGCACAAGCCCATGGCCAAGGTCCTGGCGCGGGAACTTGACCCCTACAAACTGATGTTCATTGAAGAACCGGTGCTTTCCGAAAACAAGGAAGCCCTGCGCGATATCGTCAATCACACCTCGACGCCGATTGCCCTTGGCGAAAGGCTTTATTCCCGCTGGGACTTCAAGTCGGTTTTGTCCGACGGCTATGTGGACATCATCCAGCCGGATCTGTCACACGCGGGCGGGATCACGGAATGCCGGAAGATCGCTGCGATGGCCGAGGCTTACGATGTTGCGCTCGCGCCCCATTGCCCGCTTGGCCCCATCGCCCTTGCCGCCTGCCTCCAGGTCGATGCGGTGTCCTACAATGCTTTCATTCAGGAACAGAGCCTCGGTATCCATTACAACAAGTCCAATGACCTGCTGGACTACATCACCAATGCCGATGTCTTCGCCTATGCGGACGGCTTTGCGGCCATCCCACAGGGACCAGGCCTCGGTATCGAGGTGAACGAGGATTATGTCGTCGAGCGTGCCAAGGAAGGTCACCGCTGGCGCAGTCCCATATGGCGTCATGAAGATGGAAGTCTCGCCGAGTGGTGACCTGAGCGACCTTGAATGAACCTTGATGGGGCGTCTCAGGACGCCTCGCGCCAGCGCTCCTCGCGAACGAATTCGATCAGCCTGTCCGAGGGCATCGCCGGTGCAAAGGCATAGCCCTGCAGGGCATCGCAGCCGAGATCACGCAGGATCCTGGCGTGCTCCATGGTTTCCACGCCTTCGGCGACAACCTTGATACCGAGCGACTGCCCGATTTCGATGATCGACGCCACCAGGCGGCGCTGACCTTCCGAATGGGTGATCGGGATGACCAGCTGACGATCGATCTTCAGCCGTTTCGGACGCAGGTGAATGAGGCTGACGATGGAGGCATAGCCCGTGCCGAAATCATCGATCTCGATGTCGATGCCCATGTCCCGCAGGTGTTCGAAATTGGCAGCGATAAGATCGTTCTTGTCGTCCAGGAAGATGGATTCCAGAAGTTCGAACGACAGTGACCCGGGTTCGAAGGCAAGACCGTCGAGGCTCTGCATCAGGTTGGCGTCGTTGAGCCTGCCAGCCGACACGTTGACCGACATTTTCGGAATATGGATTCCGGCCGCTTTCCAGCGCGCGGACTGCCACAGGGTCTGTTCCAGAATAATTCGGTCGATCAGGGGCACCACATTAAGCTCGTCGGCCGTTTTCAGGAACACGTCCGGTGTCAGGATGCCTTCGGTGGGATGGTTCCAGCGCGCCAGTGCCTCGACGCCGGTGATCGCCAGCGTTCTCGCATCGAACTGCGGCTGGAAGTACGGCAGGAATTCCTGACGCTCCAATGCACACAGGATGTCGTCGGCAACCTGCTTGTTGCGGACGATTTCCGACTTCAGCGTGTCGGAGAAGAATTCGAACCGGTTGCGGCCGTTGCTCTTGGCCCGGTACAGGGCGATGTCGGCATCGACCAGCAGGTGCCGGCCGTAGTCGCTCAAGGTCGTGTCGGCCATGGCAATGCCGATGGACACGCCGAAGCGGCATTGATGATTTTCGAAAGTCACCGGCTGACGCATCTGCTCAATGATCTTTTCAGCAAGGGTGGCCAGGCTTTTCTCGTCGGTCGGCTCGGTGATGGCAATGACGAACTCGTCACCGCCGATGCGAGCGACGAACTCGCTGGAACTGACGTTTTCCATCAGCACCGACGCGGCATGGGTAAGCATCGAGTCGCCGGCAGCGTGGCCAAGCGTATCGTTGATATGCTTGAAGCGATCGAGATCGATATGCAGCAGCGCCGTCGGCTTGTGCGGGGCCTGCTCGTCCAATAGCTGCCGGTCCAGGAACCGGCGGTTCGGGAGACCGGTCAGACTGTCGTGCAGCGAATGGTGCTCCATCAGCGCACGGGCATCTTCCAGTTCGCGGTTCCGGTCTTCGGCATTCTGCTTGGCGTTGAGCAAACGGGTCTTGAGCTGGAAGTCCCGGGAAACATCCCAGTTGACGCCCAGAATGTAACGTTGGCCGCGAGTGTTGGTGTGAACTGCGCCGATGGCCCGGATCCAGCGGGTGGAGCCGTCCTGAAGGATCACACGGAAGTCGGAATGATAAGTTCCGCCGGTGTCGATCGCGTCCCAATATTCTTTTTCGGCACGCTTCAGATCCTCCGGGTGCAGGCACTCGGACCAGACGTCATATTGCGACGTGTCGCGCCACTCCGGGATATCGTAAAGCTCTCGCATACGGCTGTCCCAGGTCAACACACCAGTGTCCAGGTTCAGTTCCCAGATGCCTATCTTGGAGGTGTCGAGAGCCAGCTTGAGGCGCTGAGACAGGCCTTCCATCTGCACCTGCCGGCGCCTCAGTTCGCGGATATGCCCGCGCCGCTGGTCGTAAAGCTGTCCGGCAATGAAGATCGGCAACAGGACCAGCAGCCCTCCGGCCAGCATCAGCAAGCGGACTTTCCAGGCGTTGTCCGGCATTGCCGACCAACCGCCACGCGGGATCGCCGCAATCCGCCAACGCCCGGTCGGCAGAACCACCTCGGACAACACCGGGTTCTGGGCCAGAATGTTCTCGTCCCCGAAGAAAACCGACTTGTCCGCCATGGTCGCATCGCGGCCCATGATCGCGATATCCACCGGGAGCGCGGCGTCCAGCAAGCCGCTGTCCGCATAAAGCCTGTCGGCGTCGACGACAGCAGCAACCAGCCCCCAAAGGCGCCTAGTGCCATCATCATTTTCGGTAAAGACAGGGAAGCGTCCGACGAACCCCTTGCCCCCCTGCAAGAGATCGACGGGCCCGGCGAGCACCATCTCGCCCGAATTCACCGCCCGAAGGGCCGCATCACGCTGCTGCTCGTTTTTCCGGTAATCGAGCCCGATGGCCTTTTCGTTGCCGGTCATCGGATACATCAGCCTGACGACAAGATCCGGTGCGCCGGCGACATTGCGAAGCTGCGAGTGATTGCCGATGAGACCGCTGGATATCCGGCCGAACTGGTCCTGATCAATATCCGGCTGTGTCGCAATCAGCGCAACAAGCCCACGGACAAGCTGCAGGTTGCTGTTGATGTTGCCTTCCAGCCGGGCACGGACAATGCCGAGTTGCTCGGCGACATTCGCGCGCGCACTCTGCAGATGCACGGACCGGTTCTGAACTTCCGCGAATATTCCGGCAGCAATTGTCACGGCAAGGGCAATGCCGATCGCCGCAACGCTGGCCAGGCTGGGCCGTGTCAGAATATGACTGGCTCCAATTCGGGAAAAAAATGTCTTCGGCATCTCATCTCGTTAGGTCGAGAAATCTCCAATGGCCAACGATCAGGACACCGCAGTCTTGGAGCTTATCTCAGAATAACCTTAAAAACGAAACAAATGCCTAAAGGTCACTTTACAGTTTGACTGAAGGGATTGAGCGATATTGCTTCAGAGCTTTTGTGCTGTTCTAACGCAGCAGGATAACCCCCACGACCGCCGCAACGATGAGCATGCAGCCGAAAATCTCGGACCGGGTGATCGCTTCCTTGAACACCAGCCATGACACCAGAAAGGTGAACACGAGTTCGACCTGGGCAAGTGCGCGCACATAGGCAACGTTTTGCAGCGTCATTGCCGTGAACCAGCCCACAGACCCGGCCACGCCGGAAGCGCCAACCCAGACGGCTGCTCGCCAGGCGCGAAGGCTGGCGCGCAACTGGTCGGGTTCACGCAGGACCATCCAGCTTGCCATGACGATTGTCTGGAAAGCCGTTGCATAAACCAGCGCGTAGGCGGCCTGCATCGGCACCCCGGTGCCTTCCAGCGACAGCGAAGCCGTGCGGTAGGCGACGGCGGACGCTCCGAAAAAGGCAGCCGAGGCAAGGCCGATCAATGCCGGACGTCCGACTAGCGACGTGCGGATGGCAGCCAGTGTCAACGGAACACGTGCCAAGGAGATGACGACCACACCGATGACGCCGACCAGAATGCACAGTCCAGCCGCCAGGGAAATGTGTTCGCCGAGAACGACGAAGCCGAAGAGCGCCGCCTGGATCGGTTCTGTCTTGGAATAGGCTGTCCCGACGGCAAAGTTGCGGATGGAGAACAGGTGGATCAGCAGAAACGTGCCGAGGATCTGCGCCAGACCGCCCAGGGCACCGGCAATCAAAAGCGTTGGTGTCGGTTCCGGCAGCGGGAACTTGAACACGACGTGCAGCACGGTGGCATAGGCGATCGCGAAAGGCACGCCGTAGCCAAACCGCACAAATGTTGCCCCGGTGGTACCAAGCTGACCTTTCAGGTGTTTCTGGAGGGCCGTGCGCAGGTTCTGGCAGAACGCTGCTGCAATGGTGATCGGGATCCATAATTCCACGGAACGTACTCTTGTCGATTTTGTTGAATTGATTTCACCCTAACGATTTGGTCACCGCTTTAAACTGCCGTGATCGCAACCAACATTTTATTTTTTCTCAACTCATCGAACTGGACGACAGGTGTAATCCAGCCAGCATTCCCCCGAGAATGGCTGCTTGTTTGACGGCTACAGGACATCTGCCGACCCTCCCGTGCTTGACAGCACCTTGCCGGGCGGCTTAGGTCCGCGCCAGAAATATTAACGCCCGGAGACCATCTGCCTGATGACCCACGATCTCGCTTCCCTGTCCAAGATCATCGACGCCGCCTTCGAAGACCGTGCCGCCATCGACACCACGACCACCGGTGAAGTCCGGGACGCGGTCGAGGAAACTCTGAACCTGCTCGACCGTGGCAAGCTGCGCGTTGCGGAGAAGAAGGATGGCGACTGGGCGGTCAACCAGTGGGCCAAGAAGGCTGTTCTGCTGTCGTTCCGCCTGAACCCGATGGACATCATCAAGGGCGGCCCCGGCGACGCCACCTGGTGGGACAAGGTGCCGTCCAAGTTCGACGGCTGGCGCGGCATGGATTTTGAAAACGCCGGCTTCCGCGCCGTGCCGAACTGCATCGTTCGCCGCTCTGCCTTTATCGGCAAGGGTGTGGTCCTGATGCCGTCCTTCGTCAATCTCGGTGCTTTTGTTGACGAAGGCACAATGGTCGACACATGGGCGACCGTCGGCTCCTGCGCCCAGATCGGCAAGAACGTCCACCTGTCCGGCGGCGTCGGCATCGGCGGCGTTCTGGAACCGCTCCAGGCCGGTCCGGTGATCATCGAAGACAATTGCTTTATCGGCGCACGCTCCGAAGTGGTCGAAGGCTGCATCGTGCGCGAAGGTTCCGTGCTCGGCATGGGTGTCTTCATTGGCCAGTCCACCCGCATCGTCAACCGCATGACCGGCGAGATCACCTACGGCGAAGTGCCGCCCTACTCCGTGGTTGTTGCAGGTTCCATGCCGACGTCCAGCGTGATGGGCAACGGCGAAGCCGCTCCGAACCTTTACTGCGCTGTAATCGTGAAGACGGTTGACGAAAAGACCCGTTCCAAGACCGGCATCAACGAACTTCTGCGCGACTGACGCAGACCACGAAGCGCCATTAGCGCGCCGACATCTGGAAATCCGGAAAGCCCCGCCCTAACCCGGCGGGGTTTTTCATGCGCCCCACAAAAGCCCGACCACCTGGGAAATCACGAGCGTGAGCAACACATCCAGGACGACGACGCCGATGGTCAGGCTCACGGTTGTCTGAAGCGCGATGCGGGCGACCTGGTAGCGATACCAGATCACGACAAAGAGGCAGGTCAGCGACAACAAGACAACGATGCCAGGCGAGATAACGTCCAGAAGAAACAGGATGTAGGTAAAGAGATACGGCACCGACGCGAGCAGGCTTGTCCAGTTGCGTACGACAATGAAAGACACGTAGCGGTTCGAAATGCCTATCGGCGCTGCCAGCAACGCCAGCAACAACGGTAGTGCCAGCCAGTCGACGCCCATTCCCAGGAACTGGGCAAACCAGTAGCTACCGTTCGGAAAGGCATCGGGATGGTAGAGGTTCTCGGCGAAAAAGAGACGCTTTTCCGCAAGGCAACTGACCACGTAAACCGGCACCAGCAGAAAGATGACGGAGAACGAACGCCAGAACCCCTGAATGGACTGGTCGAAAAACGCCATTCCTTCCGGACGGTTGCGCAGAAGCAACCAGGACCCGTCCAATGCCGCGCGAATTTCGACCTTGCTGATCAATTCCCGTCTGCTCCGGAAAAATAGCTGAAGAGGAATTTTTTGTAGATTGCTGCCAGCCGGTCAAGGTCCTCAACCGCGACACATTCGTCCACCTTGTGCATCGTCTGGCCGACAAGGCCAAATTCCACGACGGGGCAGTAGTTCTTTATGAAGCGGGCGTCTGATGTTCCTCCGCCCGTTGAAAGCTCCGGAACCCGGCCGGTTTCCGCTTCCACAGCCTTGCTCAGGGCTTCGATCAGGACTTCGTCCCGCGTCAGGAAGGATTCGCTGGCATCGCGCTTGAACTCCAGCCCAAGCGCTAGTTTTCCAAGGTCTACCGCTTCAAGCGTCCCGGTGATGCGGGCCTTGAGGCTCTCCAGCGTCCATTCGTCATTGTAGCGAATGTTGAAACGGGCTTCTGCCCGCGCCGGAATGACGTTGAAGGCCGGATTACCGACATCAGCGGAGACAATCTCCAGATTGGACGGCTGAAACCGTTCGTTGCCCTTGTCCAGTTCCAGCGCATCAAGCGCGGCCAGAAGGCGGATCAGGCCCGGGATCGGGTTGTCAGCCAGATGCGGATAGGCGGCATGGCCCTGGACACCCCGGACCGTGATGGTGCCGGACAGCGATCCGCGCCGCCCGACCTTGATGGCATCGCCGAGCACATCCGGATTGGTCGGCTCGCCGACGATGCAGGCATCGAACACATGCCCTTGTTCCCTGGCCCACTGAAGCAGCTTGACGGTGCCGTTGACTGCCGGGCCTTCCTCGTCGCCGGTGATGAGAAAGGAAATCGTGCCGCCAAAATCCGGGCCTTTTTCGGCAACGTAATCAAGCGCTGCTGCTGCAAAGGCCGCGATGCCGCCTTTCATGTCGACTGCGCCCCGGCCAAACAGCATGCCGTTGTCGATGGTCCCCTCAAACGGGCCGTGCCGCCAGTCGCTCTCGGCACCGGCCGGAACCACATCCGTGTGGCCTGCAAAGACGAAATGCGGTGCACCGCTGCCGATGGAGGCAAACAGGTTCTCCACGTCCGGCGTGTCCTCGTCCTGGAACGTGACGCGCGACACGGCAAACCCGGCCTTGCCGAGCAACGCTTCCAGCGATGCCAGCGCGCCGCCTTCGGCAGGGGTCACGGACGGACAACGGATCAGGTCCTGTGCGATTGCGACGGCGGAAGTGGGCATGAAACAGTCTCTTTGGTTAGTCGTATGCAGGGCTCACGCGCGTTCAGCGCTTGCGCCAGTAGCTGTTTGGCATCGGGCCATGGCGGTTCGGCTGGCCCTGGCTCGGCACAACGCCGAGAAAGATCAGCATGATCACGTTCAAAATCGGAACGAAGATCAAAAGTGCGAGGAACCCGCTCTGACCGATGTCCTGCAGCCGCTTGACGACCAGTGCCAGTTCCACCCACTGCAGAACGAAAAACAGAACCGGAAACAGCGGATTCGTGCCGATGTAGTCGCCGGAAATCATGGATTCAGGCGTCGGCGTTTCAGCGGAGGAAAGCCACCAGATCCGCAGCGCAATGCCAAAGATGATCCAGCTGACAAGGAAACACAGCCAATAGGGTTCCCGGCCCATACGACCGATAGGGCTCAAAAGGGCCCAGATCGGCCCCGGGGCAGTATTCGCGCTCTGTGGGGGCGTTGTCATTCCATCCAGCTCAGGTTCGATTGATCTGGCAAGGAGGTAGACGCATACGCGGGCCGGATCAAGGTCTGTTACACAGTCGCACCGGCCTTGGCCAGTGCGTAATCATGCGAATTGTGCCAGTCGTATAGTTTGCACCCCTATTACCTTGGGTAATTTTAATGGATTTTGCACGTTCGGCGTGCCAATCCTAATTTTGAAGGTTCACTGCCGACGAGGGGGCTCGCTGATGACCGGTGCCTGGAAGACTAGACTAACTGCCTGTGCATTCTCAGTATTTCTGGCGTTCTTGTCCGTTATGGCACTGCCGGCCATCGCACAGGACACCGGAAAAAACCTTCCGTCGCAGCTTCAGCCCGAAGCCATGGAAAAGCTTGTCTCCGATCTCGATCCGGAACAGGTGAAGGCGCTGACCGACCTGATGACCCTGCTGCAGCAAGGTGCCGCAGCCAAGGGCGCGCAGACCCCGCCTCCGTCAGAAGAAGTCGAACTGATCGAGAAGGTGCAGACTGCAGCCGATCAGTTCGGCGCGCTGATTGCGAACAATTTCAGAACCTTGCCGGAGCTCTTCAGCAGCCTCTTCTCCAGTATCGGCGCACTGTTCGCGGGAACGGTCGCAGGACCGGTGCATATCTTCATTGGTGCGATCGCCCTCATCCTGGCAGCCGGGTTTGCCGCCGAATTCCTGGTCAACCGGCTTTTCGCTTCCCGCCGGGAAAAGATCCAGAGCCATGCGCCCCACAGCCTCTTTGAAACTGTCAAACTGGTCTCCACACGTGCCGCGCTTGATCTTGGCGGGCTGATTGTTTTTGCAATCGTCGCCTTCGCTGTCGGCAAGATCGCGATTTTCGATCCTGTCGCCAGAGCCTTTGCCTTTCAGGCGGTATACTGGATCGTTTTCCTGCCACGCATCGTCGCAGCCCTGCTGCGTTTTGCCCTGGCCCCGCATCGGAGCGAGCTGCGCCTTGTCACCGCGGACGACACCACCGCCAAGTCGCTTTACCGCAGCTTCACGAGCCTCTTCGCCTTTGTTGGCGTCACGTTCTTCCTGCGTAACATCATGATCGAGGCCGGCGACGGGGATGTTGCCGAAACCTTCCGCTTCTTCATCGGCTTTGGCGTCAATCTCTGGATCGCCATGGTCATCTGGAACGCCCGTCATGGCCTGACGAGCATCATTCTGGGTGATGAGCACCAGCCAACCAGCGGCCTGGAACGCATGGCCCGGTTCTGGCCCTACTTCTCGATTGCCTTCATCGCCTTCAACTGGCTGCTGGTTCAGATAACAACCAGCATGGGGATCGAGGCGCTGACTGCGGGACGCTCTCTCGCCGTGATTGCGTTGGTCGTGTTCGCGCCGTTTCTCGACACGATGGTACGCGGCATCGTCTCCCACATCGTTCCGCCCATGCGCGGGGAAGGTCCGGTTGCGGAAGCTGCCCATATGCAGACCCGGCACAGCTACGTGCGCATTGCCCGCGTGGCCCTGCTTGCCTTCCTGGTGCTGATGGTCGGCAGGATCTATGGTCTCAATCTGCTCGCGCTCGGGGCGGAAGACGGGTCCTCGGTCGCCCGGCATACGGTTATCTTCCTGCTTATTCTGGCCGCCGGTTACCTTGCCTGGGAAATCACCAATCTCTGGGTTGCCCACCAGCTCGCCAAGGATTCGCCGCCGCCTTCCAACGAAGATGAAGACGCGGAGATGGGCGGGGCCGGCAAGTCGCGCCTGGCAACGATCCTGCCGTTGATCCGCGTCGTCGTGCAGATCACGATCCTGACCCTGACCACGCTGCTCGCCCTCAGCCAGCTAGGCATCAATATCACGCCGCTTCTGGCCGGTGCCGGTGTCGTTGGCCTGGCAGTCGGCTTCGGGGCGCAGACCCTGGTGCGCGACGTGGTTTCAGGCATCTTCTTCCTGATGGACGATGCCTTCCGTCTGGGTGAATTCATCGATGCGGGCGGTACACAGGGCACTATCGAGAAAATCTCGATAAGGTCCCTGCAGCTGCGCGGCACGCGTGGTGCCGTTCATATCGTCCCCTATGGCGAAATCCCCAAGCTCACCAACCTGTCCCGAGACTGGGTGATCATGAAGCTGAAGTTCACCGTTCCTTTCGACACGGATGTCGAGAAGGTTCGCAAGCTCTTCAAGCGGATCGGCCAGGAAATCATGGAAATGGAAGAGTTCAAGGACGACATTCTGGCCCCGTTCAAGGGACAGGGCGTTGCCGATGTCGACGACGTCGGCATCGTGGTGCGCGGCAAGTACACCACCAAACCCGGCAAGCAGTTCGGCATCCGCAAGGAAATCTACAAGCGCGTTCAACAAGCGTTCGAAGAGAACGGCATCCAGTTCGCGCGCAAGGAGGTGCGGGTCAACATTCCCGACACCGCGAAGCTGGACGACAAGCAAAAGGAAGCCGTCACAGCAGCTGCGGCTGCCGCAGCCGCCGACATGGACAAGAAGCCGGCTACCGAGTGAGGCCCTGCCTTGCTTCGCCTGCAACAGACCGGCCTGCCGCTTCGCCTGTGAGAGCGGTGGGCACAGAGTTTGTGGCCCATCCTTCGAGACGCCGCTATCGCGGCTCCTCAGGATGAGGCGATACGGGGAAGAAAGGCTTCAGCAAACCGCAGCCTCATCCTGAGGAGGCCGCCAGGCCGTCTCGAAGGATGGGCCCAAAGCCCTGCTCCCCATTTTCACGACCGGATAACATGGCACGCAGGTCTCCCGCGCTTCACGTCGGATTTAACCGGCGCATAAGCCCTTCTCCCGATTGAGCCGGACACCGTTCCGTGCCTAAGATTGCCTGTCCGCGGGAGGCGGGCGGGCAATATGCTTTTGGGAGGAAGCCGCCTGATGAGTGACAACACGTCAACCCCGCACGGTAGCGGGGCATCCGCAACAACTGGATTGCGGCCCATGCCAAAGGTCAACAAGATTACCGTCAACGACGTGATCGACGCGTTCGCTGCGGGTCTGGCTGATTTCCGCAGGGCGCCGGTCTACGGCCTGGCGATCGGCGCGTTTTTCGCTCTTGGGGGCCTGTTCGTCGTTTTGAGCGCGGCCGCACTCAACATGAGTTACCTGTCCTATCCGGCAGCGGCCGGTTTCGTCTTGATCGGGCCGTTCGCTGCGGTTGGTCTCTACGAGGTCAGCCGGCGTCTCCAAAATGGTGAGGAGCTTTCCTGGTCACGCATCTTCGGCACCATGTGGGCCCAAAAGGGGCGGGAACTTTCCTGGATGGCCTTCGTGGTTCTGTTCATCCAGATCATGTGGATGTATCAGGTGCGCCTGCTGCTGGCGCTGTTCCTCGGCTTCCGGTCGTTTGCTTCCTTCGACGAGTTTCTGACCCAGGTCATCTCCACCCCGGAAGGCCTGATGTTCCTGGCCGTCGGCCACGTGGTGGGTGCAATCCTGTCGCTGATCCTGTTCTCGCTGACCGTGGTGTCTTTCCCGTTGCTGATGGAGGAGGACCGGGACTTCATCACAGCCATGATCACCAGCGTGCGCGCCGTGTTCACATCGCCCGTCCCGATGATCGGCTGGGCCTTTGTCGTAACCGCGGTTCTGATCGTCTCGATGGCACCGGCGTTCCTGGGTCTGGTCGTATCCCTGCCGATCCTCGGTCATACGACCTGGCATCTCTACAAGAAGTGCGTGGAGATACCCGAGGAGACGTTGTGACGGGCTAAAGAGTATCCTCTCACGCGTCGCCGTCTTCTTCACCTTCTCCGGCGCCCAACACGGCTTTGCGAGCTTGCCAGTCCTTCTTGAGTTCGATGTCCATTTCCGCCGAGCGGTAGTCGACACGGGTCAGGTAAAGCCCGTCTGCCGGCGCCACCGGGCCGCAGGCGTTCCGGTCGCGGGCTTGCAGGGCCTTGGTGACATCACCCGGCCCCCATTTGCCCTCACCGACCAGGCGCAGGGAGCCGACCATCGAGCGCACCTGATTGTGGAGGAAGGACCGTGAGGCGCATTCGGCAATGACGAACTCGCCCTCGCGGTAGACCTGGAATTCCTCCAGCGTCTTTTCCGGGCTTTTTGCCTGGCAGCGCGTATGGCGGAAGGTGGTGAAGTCGTGATGACCGACGAATTCCTGCGCGGCCGCGTGCATAGCGTCCGCATCTAGATGCACCTTCACATGCCAGGCAAGCCCAAGCTGATGGGTGAGCGGCGGCAGCCGATTTTGAATGCGATAGCGGTAGGAGCGGCGGATCGCGGAAAAGCGCGCGTCGAAGCCCTCGTGCATTTCCGCAGCATCCAGGATCACCACCGGATGGGGCTGGCAATGGAAATTCAGCGCCCCCATGACCGTTCTTGCGTCCCAGGCCTTCGAAAGATCCACATGGCAGACCTGCCCGGTGGCGTGGACGCCGGTGTCTGTGCGACCGGCGCCGCCGATGGTCACCTCCTCACCGGAGAATGCCTTGACGGCACGTTCGATCACCGCCTGGACGGACGGCGCGTTCGCCTGGCGCTGCCAGCCGCTGAACGGCCTGCCGTCATATTCCACCGTCAGTTTGTAGCGGGGCATTACTCGAATTCTTCAAAGGGTGTGGCGAAGGCCACCTCGATTGGCAGGTCCCGCGATCCGGCTTCCGTCAACGCAAGCGCCATGAAGGCATCGCCCGCATAAGGCCCTTGCACCTTGCGTGCCAGCACGGGATCGAAACCGAAGCGCGGATAATAGGACGGCGGGCCGAGCACCAGAACAAGGTCCTCTCCCAGATCCTTCAGGCTTTCCAGAGAGGCCTTGATCAGCGCCGAACCGATGCCGGTCTTCTGCAGGTCCGGCCAGACGGAAACAGGCGCAAGGCAGACAACCTGCATGCCCTGCCCCGGACCAATGGCAGCCGGGGTGACACGGCTGTAGGCGATATGTCCGACGATCCGGCCGTCGGCATCGACCGCGACCTGTTCCAGCACCAGAGCGCCGCAATGACGCAGCGTGTGCACGAGGCGGGCTTCCATGTCGGACGGAAAGGCAGCGGTGACCAGCTCCCTGACGGAAGCTTCATCGTCAGAAGTCACGTTTCTGATGGCTAGGCCGGCAGCTTCGGCAGCTTGGGTCATGTCGGTCTCCTCGAACCTCAGATTAGTCCAGAACCGTGCCGTCAGAAAGCGATGCTCCGCGCAGGAATTCCGCGCCGCTCATCGGCTTCTTGCCGGCCCGCTGAACCTGTTCCAGACGTACGGCACCCGCACCGCAGGAAATCACCGGCACATCCCCACCGGTCTGAACGGATCCCGGCGTGCCGGAGCCTTCGCCAAGCGTGCTGCGCAGGACCTTGACCCGTTCCATCTTGCCGCCGAGCGGCATTTCGCACCAGGCACCGGGAAAGGGTGACAGGCCGCGAATGTGATTGTGAACCTCCGCAGCCGGTTTGGACCAGTCGATCCGGGTTTCCTGCTTGGAGAGCTTGGCCGCGTAGGTGACACCGTCTTCTGCCTGGGTCTGGTCTCCAAGCGCCCCGCGCGACAAGGCCGCCAGCGCCCGAACCATCAGATCCCCGCCGAGCGAAGACAGCTTGTCGTGAAGGTCACCGGCCGTCATGTTCTCGCCGATGGCAACGGTTTCCGACATGCAGACGGGGCCGGTATCGAGCCCCTCTTCCATGCGCATCACCTGAACGGCTGTTTCTTTGTCGCCGGCCATGATTGCCCTGTTGATGGGCGCCGCGCCGCGCCAGCGTGGCAACATGGAAGCATGAAGGTTGAGACAACCGTATTCCGGCGCTTCCAGGATCGGTTTCGGCAGAAGAAGGCCGTAGGCAACCACCACCGCGACATCTGCATTCAAGGCCGCAAAGGCCTCCTGCTCTTCTGCCCCTTTGAGGCTCTGCGGCGTGAACACCGGAATACCGAAAGATTCAGCGGCCTCATGAACCGGCGATTTCTTCAGGTCCATACCCCGACCCGCAGGACGCGGCGGCTGCGAATAGCAGGCGACCACGTCGTGGCCCTGGCCGACGATTTCCATGAGGGTCGGCACCGAGAAATCCGGGGTGCCCATGAAGATGACGCGTAAGGACATGAGGCTCCTGAGGGGTTTTGAAGATCTGCGCCCTTATTGCGTCTCGCGGCGGGTGTTGCAAGGGGGCAGCGTGCGTTGTTGGCGCCCCTGCACCCAGCGCGCCTCCTTCCTGGAAGTGCGAAATCGATCAGGCCTGCCGCGTGGCGTCAGCTCGCTTCAAGCCAGGCCTGGCAGCAGGACCTTTAGGCTTCCGACCATCATTTCCATCGCAATGGCCGCCAGGATCATCCCCATCAGGCGGCTCATGACGCTGGTTGCGGTCTGACCGAGGAACTTTGAAAGGAACGGGGCGGCGAAGAATGTGCCGACGAGAACGGCGATGGAGGCGGCGATGGCAGCGATATACGCAATTTCGTGGGAAAGATCCGTGACCTGGCCACGGTAGATAATCATGGTCGAGATCGTTCCCGGTCCGAGCAGGATCGGTACGGTCAGCGGATAGATTGCAGGATTGTCCTGTTCGGAATGATGTTCCTGTTCCTCGTCCGTCCCATGATGCGCCTTGCTCTTCTCACCGGAGATGAGATTGAGCGCGATCAGGAGAATGAGGAAACCACCGGCAAGCCGAAATGCATCCAGGCTGATGCCGAAGACCTTGAGAATGGCGTCGCCCGTGAGGCCGATGAATGCGGAACCAAGGGCAAGGCCAATCAGCACCGTCAGGGCAACCTTGCGCTCAAACCCCGGCCCTTTGTCGGCGGTGAGCGACAAGAACACCGGCAGGTTTGCAATCGGGTTCATGATTGCAAAGAGCGCAGCGAAGAGTTTCAGGAACAGGACCTGATCCATTTATGCCGCCCCCCGGTTTCAGCCAGGCAGCAGCGGATCAGAGTTTTCCGGCCAGCTTTGCCTGCTTGGTGAATTTCTTGACAACGCGTTCGCGCTTCAGCTTCGATAGGTAGTCAATGAACAGCTTCCCGTTGAGATGGTCAAGCTCGTGCTGAATACAGGTTGCCAGTAGCCCGTCGGCCTTGATCTCCTGTTCGGCGCCTTCCCGGTTGAGAAACTGGACCGTTACTTCGGCAGGCCGCTCGACCTCCTCGTAGTAATCGGGGATCGACAGGCAACCTTCCTGATAGACGGACAGGTCCTCGCTCGACCAGACGATCTTCGGATTGATGAACACCATCGGCTCTTTCGGCGCGTCTTCCTTGGCGACGTCCAGCACGAAGATGCGTTGCAGCAGCCCGATCTGGCTGGCGGCAAGTCCGATACCGGGGGCATCGTACATGGTTTCCAGCATATCGTCGGCCAGTTTGCGGACGTCGTCGTCGACGGTCACGATAGGTGCACACACCTCGCGCAGGACCGGATCGGGAATGGTGATGATCGGGCGTATTGTCATGCGCCTGACATAAGAAATCGGAGCGCTCCGGTCAACGCGGAAATAACGCGGCAGCCTCCCGTTTTCAACGCCTTCGGCCGGACCGGCTACCTGGTAGAAGACCACAGCTCTCTCCTGCCGCGCGGATGGGCCTTCGCCCCGAATCGTTCTATGTTTGTTTCATGAATGAGATCCTGTTCGATTTGAGTGGCCGTCCAGTGACGGTTCTGGAAGCTGCCATCGCCGGCGGCCTGTTTCTTCTGGCGTTGATTGTCTGGCTGGTCCTGAAGACCATGCGGGAGATCCGTTTGCGTGCCGAATCGGACGCAGTAGCCGGCGAGCGCATTCACGAGCTGGAAAGCCATCTCTCGCAACTTCTGAAATCTCAGGGGGAAATGACCGGCCGCATGCAGACCATGGCGGAAGTGTTCGGCTCGCGGCAGTCCGACATGATGCGCGCCGTCAACGAGCGCCTGGATGGCATGGGCCACAAGCTGAACCTTTCGATGGCAGATACCAGCAAGCGCACGCAGGACGGCCTCAGGCACCTGCACGAGCGGTTGGCGGTGATCGACCGGGCTCAGCGCACGATTACCGATCTCTCCGGCCAGGTTGGCCAGTTGCAGGCTATCCTGTCCAACAAGCAGACCCGCGGCGCCTTCGGTCAGGGCCGGATGGAAGCGATTGTCCAGGACCAGATGGCGCCCAGCACCTATTCCTTCCAGGCAACGCTGTCGAACAACAGCCGCCCGGACTGCCTGATCCACATGCCGAACGGTGCGCCGCCCCTGGCCATCGACGCCAAGTTTCCGCTGGAAGCTTTCAACCTGCTGCGCAATGCGGAAACCGACGACCAGCTGAAATATGCCCAGGCCCAGTTTCGCCGCGACTTCACCAAACACATTCAGGACATCGGCGAGAAATACCTTCTGCCCGGCGAGACGCAGGATACCGCGTTCCTGTTCGTCCCATCGGAAAGCGTGTTTGCAGAACTCAACGAGAGCTTCGAGGATCTGATCCAGAAGGCGCACCGCACCCGGGTGGTGATCGTCTCGCCGTCGCTGCTGATGCTGTCGATCCAGGTGATCCAGTCGGTGCTGCGCGATGCCAAGATGCGCGAGCAGGCCCACCTGATCCAGGCGGAAGTCGGCCACCTGGTTGCCGATGTCAGCCGGTTGAACGACCGCGTCGGCAAGCTTCAGGCCCATTTCGCCCAGGCGAACAAGGATATCGACCAGATCCTGATTTCCTCGGACAAGATCTCCAAGCGCAGCCGCCGGATCGAGGATCTCGAGCTGGGAGAACTCGAAAGCGTGGCAAAGGACACTTCCAGTGCCGAACCCCAGCTGGCGATGACACCGAAGGGGTGACGCAGCAAATCTGTTGCTGCTGTTCTACCTCGGGTCTACAGTCCGGCCGGCTCGATCCGAGTCGATTTGGAGGCAGGTATGTCGTTCCGGAATTTCCTTTTTTCCAAGACACTTAACATCGCGATCACCGGCGTGGTGCTTGGGGGGCTCGCGCTCCCGCTGAGCCAGAATGCAGC
This sequence comes from Labrenzia sp. 5N, assembly GCF_012395805.1. Taxonomy (NCBI): domain Bacteria; kingdom Pseudomonadati; phylum Pseudomonadota; class Alphaproteobacteria; order Hyphomicrobiales; family Stappiaceae; genus Labrenzia; species Labrenzia sp. 5N. The sequence continues at coordinate 309,139 of NZ_JAAZTM010000004.1, forward strand.
GGCGGAAGAATGCTCGCAGTCCGTCGAAGCGGTCTGGCTGGACACCTATTCGGTTGAAGCCGATGCACAGGGCGAATGCGGGTCTGCGGAGGTCTCGCTCGCGGTCTTCAATCAGTCCGGTGGCATTGAATATCAGGCTACCTTTGATCAGAACGACCTGTTCGGTTTTTACGGCATCGAAACCCTCACCGACATGCAGGCAGCCCTGCTGGACTGGATCAGCGGCTATACCGATGTCGCGACATCCGCCAAGCTGCCGGTCTGGCCTGAAGGCGCTGAAGGCCCGCAGGCCGGCGAATTTCCGTTTTATGCAGAAGAAGGCGTAACACGGGAGATCTATGAGCGGGCCCGCCAGGAAGAGCGCCCCATGGTCTGCTTCATTCAGGGAACTGAAAGCCAGCTTTGCCTGGTCAAGAACCCGAAGTCCGGCGCACTTGAATCCATTGGCGTCCAGACGTTCCCCGGCTGAGAAATTCGTGTAGATTAGACAAACACAAGACCACAGCCGACAAGACCCCGGGCGAGCACTTGAATGCCCGGGGCACTGCTACCTCTTGTCCACTTACAACTCCGGCAGGCGCCGCGCCTTCGTGATCGCGCCCCATTCCGTTGCCGCGATGCGATCAATTGCCTTGTCCAGTGGCTCATAGGCGACGGTCATCGTGAAGCCGTTGGCGTGCAAAAGGCGGTTCTCGCCGGCGATGATGCCGACATGACCCTTCCAGAACAGCAGATCACCACGTTTCAATGCGGCCGGATCATCATGCGGAACGGCTTCGCCGGCTTCCGCTTCCTGCATGTCGCTGTCGCGCGGCAGGTCGTGTCCGCCTGTCTGCGCCGCAAGTTGCACCAACGCTGAGCAATCGAGACCCAGGCTCGAGCGTCCACCCCAGCGGTAGGGCGTCCCGATCAGCTCTTCGGCGACAGCCACCCAGTCATCCTCAACGGCGTCCAGCGGCACAAGATGTTTGGCAACAACCGCCGAACCATCGCTGAGGAGCGCATAGGCCAGCCCACGCGTTTCGGTTTCACCGATAACCGTGACCAGCGAGCCAATGGACAGGAGCCCGAGTGGCGGAAACTTGAGGTCGGCAACCGGGTAACGGTAGGTCCGAAGGGCACGCACCCGGTGGGTTGCCGGCTTCACCGGCCCAAGGTCGTCGGAGGAGAACCAGCCGACGTAGCCGTCCGTGTCGAGCTGTCCCCAGGCCCAGCCTTCCGGTGTCTGCTCGTAAACCGTCACCCACTCGCCGCTGAGGGCCTCGGTGTCGATCGGCCGGTCCGGGCGCGGTTCAGGCCGGATCGGCAGCTGGTCGGCAATGACCTGAAACACCTCGCCCTCGGCGAAACGGCTAGCGGCTGCCCGGCCTTCATAGTCGATGGCGGCAAGGTCAGCACGGACCGGATGGCGGCGGCGGTCGAAGGTCTCGGTCATGGTCGATCCCGAAATGGATTGGACTGTCAGCGCGGCAGTTCCCGGGCCTTTTCCACCACGAGATCGCCAAGCTGCTCCAGATAAAGCGCGCCTTCCACCGTGCGAGTGATGATCACATTGCGTTTGTCGGCTTCGTCGCGCTTGCGCGACAAAAGCCGCATACCGCCCAGAGTGTCAAGCGCCCGGGTGATGGCAGGTTTGGTGACATTCAACTTGGCAGCCAACCCGCGCACCGTATGCGGCGGCGGCTCCAGATAGACTGTCATCAGGATCGTCAACTGGCGCGCGGAAAGATCCTGTTCGCTATCGCGAACAAGCGCCAGATTGACCTCGTGCATCAGTTTCAGCGCCTGCGAGGCGCGCAATTCGACGGCCATGAGTTACAGGGTCCCATCCTTTTCCCCCATCCATCTCCATGACCATCGAAGCACGAAAACGTTTCGGAGCCGTTATTGTACGCCCGCAAAACGCTCCGAAAGGACATCGAACAGACCACGAATGCCCTGGGCTTCCCCACCCATCGGTTTTCCGGGCTTTTCCATCGGGGTCCAGCCGAAAATATCGAAGTGAACCCAGCTGCCGGTGTTCTCGACAAAGCGGGACAGGAACAGCGCCGCCGTGATCGACCCAGCGAATCCAGCGCCGGATGTATTGATGTGATTGATATCGGCAACCTTGCTGTCGAGATATTTCAGATAGGGCTGCCACAGCGGCATGCGCCACAGCGGGTCGGCGGCAGCCTCGGCCATGACCGCGATATCCTCGGCAAGTTCCTCGTCGTCCGTATAGTAAGGCGGCAGATCCGGCCCCAGAGCAACGCGGGCAGCACCGGTGAGCGTTGCCATATCGATCAGGATTTCCGGGCTCTCCTCGTCTGCAAGCGCCAGGGCATCGGCGAGGATCAACCGGCCTTCGGCATCGGTGTTGCCGATTTCGACGGTCAGCCCCTTGCGGCTCGGCAGGATGTCTCCCGGCCGGAAGGCGTTTCCGGCAACAGCGTTTTCGACACAGGGAACGATGACGCGCAAACGCACCGGAAGCTTTGACGCCATGATCATGGACGCAAGGCCCAGCACATTGGCCGCCCCACCCATGTCCTTTTTCATCAGCGCCATGGAGGAGCCCGGTTTCAGGTTGAGACCGCCGGTATCGAAGATGACGCCCTTGCCCACCAAAGTGACCTTGGGCGCGGCTTCGTCACCCCAGGTGAAGTCTGCCAGGCGCGGCGCCCGGCTGCTGGCCTTGCCGACTGCGTGCACCATCGGGAAGTTTTCTTCCAGAAGATCTTCCCCGATGACGATACGCCCGGTGCCGCCATGCTGCTTGAACAGGGCGACAACGGCCTGGGACAGTTCCCCCGGCCCAAGATCGTTCGCAGGCGTATTGATGAGATCACGCGCCAGCTGGACCCCGTCGAGAATCGTTCCGATTCGATCCAGGTCGACAGTCTCGTCAACGGCAAGACGGCGGGACTTGCCTTCGTTTTTCAAATAGCGGGTAAAGGAATAGGTGGAGAGGGCAAAGCCGAGCGCTGCCTGTTCGGGATCCGGAAACCCCTCGGCAAGATGGTAATCACCTTCCGGCAGTCCGGCGACCAGGCCACCTAGTGCCAGCGGATGCGACAGACCGCCATCCTCTACGCCGAACAGCACCGCAGCACCGTCTGCTCCCGGGACAAGCAGGGATGTTGCGGGCTTGCCTGCAAAATCGTTGACCTTGCACCAGTTCAATGCTGCTGATCCGAGCCCGTCCAGAACTTGAGGCAGGCTTGCCTCGGTGACGGCGTGGATGGGCGTGGAGCTGGAAACATCGCTCTTGCGGACTAGGCTTTCGCGCACGGGAGGACCTCCGTTGGAGATTGGATTCGATCTTCAAGACCTAGGATGCCCGGCGTTCGGACGCAATATGGCACGCGTCGATGCGCACCGCTTCTCGCATTTCGCAACGGTGCTTAACCAAGCATTAGGGTTAATTATCTATTTCTCATAAGGAAACCTGAAAGCCGCCGACAACAAGGATGTTGGAAATGCAATCGCCCAGAACCGGTTCCGTTCGCCGTCGCACTCGTCTCGCTACGACGCTGCTGGCCATGTCGGCGCTTGTCGTTGTCACTGGCTGTGCTTCCAACCGCGCCAACACCGGCACGCACTCCCCTGCCTCCGGCTACACTTCGCCGGGCTCCTCGCAGGCACTGGCACAGGTGTCCAAATGGTCCAAGGCCTATGAGCGCGACCGCAAGGACCGCAGCGCCATTCTTGGCTATTCAAGCGCTCTCAGCCAGAACGGACAAATACCGCAGGCCATGGCCGTTCTTCGGTCCGGCGTGATCGCACATCCCAAGGACCGGGAAATCTCTTCCGCCTATGGCAAGGTTCTGGCGATGAACGGCCGTTTCGACGAAGCGCTGAACGTCATTCGTGGTGCCCAGAGGCCGGACACGCCGGACTGGAGGCTGATGTCCGCTGAAGCGGCAATCTATGATCAGACCGGCAACCACGACAAGGCCCGCAGCCTCTACAAGCAGGCACTGATCATCGCGCCAAACGATCCCAGTCTCCTGAACAACCTGGGCCTGTCATATCTGCTGACCAATGATCTGCCCGACGCGGAATATACCCTGCGCAAGGCAGCCACCCTGCCCGGCGCAGACAGCCGCGTTCGCCAGAACCTGGCCCTGGTGCTTGGCATCCAGGGCAAGTTCGACGAAGCCATCCAGGTGGCCCAGTCCGAGATCGATCCGCAGCAGGCCCAGGCCAACATCGCCTATCTGCGCACCATGATGCAGAAGCGCCAGCAGGGCTGAGGCAACAGCGCGGTTTCAATAGTCCCGCTTTTCTCAATGACTGTACGGCCTTCAGCTGCCGGCGTCGGGCCAGAACTAAATCCAGAAAATTCGGAAAAACGACGAAAGGAGTGCTGCTCAACATCGGCACTCCTTTTGCACGTTTGACGCATCCGGTTTTCGGTTGTCGCTGAGAGAACCCTGGGCCCCCCGGCGAGAAGCCCGCCGGAGAGCAAACCTGCTGCCTATTGGAAGGTGTTGATCACCTGAATCACTGCCGGCCCCATGATGATGAAGAACAGCACAGGCAGGAAGAACATGATCATCGGCACCGTCAGCTTCGGCGGCAGGGATGCAGCCTTCTGTTCGGCCATTTGCATGCGCTGCTCGCGGGTGTCGTCCGCCATCGTGCGCAAGGCCGTGCCGACAGGCGTACCGTAACGCTCGGCCTGGATAAGCGCCATCATGACGTTCTTCACACCTTCGACACCAGTGCGTTTCGCCAGGTTTTCATAGGCGATACGGCGGTCGCTCAGGTAAGACAGTTCGGCCGTCGTCAGAGATAATTCTTCTGCCAGCTCAACCGACTGCACACCGACTTCTTCCGCAACGCGCTTGAAGCCTTCTTCGATGGACATGCCCGATTCCACGCAGATCAGCATGAGATCCAGTGCATCCGGCCAGGCCCGCTGGATGGTCAGCTTGCGCTTGTCGATCTTGTTCTTCAGATAGATGTTCGGCATGAAAGCGCCGAGGCCGGCAAGACCCAGACAGAAGCAGAGCTTCGACAATGCCGGGAAGTCGTCGGGCAGTACGAGAAACGCGTAAGCCACCGTGAAGGCGAAGATACCGACAGGTAACGCTATGCGCGCGACCAGAAAGTAGTAAAGCGGTGCGGAACCGCGGTAGCCGGCCATTCTGAGATTTTCGACCGTGCTCTCATCGGAAAGCGCTTCCTTGAGATTTAGCCGGTCGACAAGGCTTTTCATCTGCGCCTTGGGCTGGTTTCGCAGGGAAGCCTTTGCGTCTGCCTGGGCTGCCTGAAGACGGGCCCTCTCCTTGGCGCGCAGCTTGTTGCGCTCGATCGCGACCGATTTCATCCGCGATTTCAACGTGTCGCGGGACAGAAGTGGCATCACCAGGGAAAAGATGGTTCCCGTGACCGCCACCATGGCCAGAACAGCTGCCAGAAACTGACTGGATGCGATGGTATCGATATCCATGTCGTCTCCTAGAAGTCGAAGTTGATCATCGCGCGCATCACCATGATGCCGCAGAACATCCAGAACAGGCAGCCAGCGATGATGATGTTTCCGGCCGTGGTCTCGAAAAGAACCAGAATGTAGTTCGGCGAAATGAGGTACATGATCCCACCGACGAAAAACGGCAATGAACCGATGATCCCGGCGGAGGATTTCGCTTCGGCGCTGAGTGCCTTGATCTTGCGCTTCATGGCCTTGCGGCCGCGCAGCACCTTGGACAGGTTGTTCAATGCCTCGGCCAGGCCACCACCTGCCTTCTGCTGAATGGCAACCACGATGGCAAAGAAGTTGGCTTCTGCCAGCGGAACTCGTTCGGGCAACTTGCCGACTGCTTCGGCAAGCGAAATCCCCATGATCTGGGTTTCGGTGATCTTGCGGAACTCGGTCGCGACAGGTTCGCGGGCTTCGCGGGCAACCACCTTGATGCAGTCGCTGAGCGGCAGACCGGCCTTGACGCCGCGCACGATGATGTCGACGCCGTTCGGCAACTCGTCGAGAAACGCGTTGAAGCGGCGCTTGCGCTTGCTGGAAACGTACCAGCGGGGGAAACCCAGCGTGCCGGCGAAACCGAAGGCTGCCGCAATGAGCAGATTTCCGCTGAAAATCAATCCAAGGATCAGGAAGACCAGACCGGCAACGATACTGAAGATCACGAAATGATGGGTCTCCCAGGCCAGGCCGGCCTGCTCGATCTTGACCTTCAGCGAGACCTTCTGCTGCTTGTCCTGCTTGGCCTTTTGCCGAACCTCGAATTCCTTCAGCTGATCCTGGATCGACCGTTTGCGCCGGTCGACATCACGAAGGGCCTTGCGCTGATTTTCGCTCTGGGGCCGCGCTGCGACCGCGTTCACGCGCTGATCGCGCCGCTTGGAGCCGGACAGAGCAGGCTGAAACAGGCTGTAGATGATGCCGCCAACGGCAAGCATCACCAGGGCGGCGACGGCCAGGCCGGTGATCTCAGGCGTGAGAAACTCTTCAAGTCCGGACATGGGGTCCTCAATCAGCTACATATTCAGGCATCTCGGCAGCATCCAGTGCCTGTGCCAGACGGGCTTCTTCGCCAAAGTATCTTGCCCGCTCCCAGAATTTCGGACGACCGATTCCGGTGGAGCGGTGGCGGCCGATGATCTTGCCGTTCGGGTCTTCGCCGACAATGTCGTAGAGGAAGACATCCTGGGTGGTGATGATGTCGCCTTCCATGCCCATTACTTCCGTCACATGGGTGATGCGGCGGGAACCGTCGCGAAGACGCGCCGCCTGGACCACCACATCGATGGACGAGACGATCATCTCGCGCAGGGTTCTGGACGGAAGCGAGAAACCGCCCATGGTGATCATGGATTCCAGACGGGACAGGGCTTCACGCGGGGAGTTGGCGTGCAGGGTTCCCATGGAGCCGTCGTGACCGGTGTTCATGGCCTGCAGGAGATCGAATGCCTCCGGGCCACGCACTTCGCCCACGATGATCCGCTCAGGACGCATACGCAGGCAGTTCTTGACGAGATCGCGCATGGTGATCTCGCCTTCCCCTTCCAGGTTGGGCGGACGCGTCTCAAGGCGCACCACATGCGGCTGCTGCAGCTGCAGTTCGGCCGAATCTTCGCAGGTAATGATGCGCTCGGTGCTCTCGATATAGGCAGTCAGACAGTTGAGCAGCGTCGTCTTGCCCGAACCGGTACCGCCGGAAATCAGCACGTTACAGCGTGAACGGCCGATGATCTGCAGGATCGTCGCCCCTTCCGGCGTGATCGAGCCGAACTTGGTCAACTGGTCAAGCGTCAGCTTGTCACGTTTGAACTTACGAATGGTGAGGGCCGGCCCGTCGATGGCGAGCGGTGGCGCGATAACGTTGACACGGGAGCCGTCGGGAAGACGGGCGTCACAGATCGGGCTGCTGTCATCAACGCGGCGGCCGACCTGGCTCACGATGCGCTGGCAGATGTTCATCAACTGCGCGTTGTCGCGGAACGTCACACCGGTCTGCTCAACCTTGCCGGAGGTTTCGATATAGACCGTGTGCGCGCCATTGACCATGATGTCGGCGATGTCGTCGCGAGCCAGCAGAGGCTCAAGCGGACCATAACCAAGTACGTCGTTGCAGATGTCTTCCAGCAGGTCTTCCTGCTCTGAAATGGACATCACCACGTTTTTAAGCGCGATGATGTCATTCACGACATCGCGGATCTCGTCGCGAGCATCTTCGGCATCGAGACGAGCCAGCTGTGACAGGTCGATCGCCTCGACCAGCGCATTGAAGATCTGGGCCTTGGTTTCGTAATATTCGCTGTTCTTTTTCCGCGCTGCCGGGGCAGCCGGCTGAGGCTCGGGCGGCGGAGGCGGTGGTGGAGGTGTCGGCGCGGCCGCCGGCTGGGAAGGCTCGGTCTGGATCTTCTGCGGCGCCGGTTGTTCCGGCTGTTTAGCCTGTTCCGCTGGCGCAGGCGTGTCCTGCAACCCGGGTATGCCACCTGGCCGAAGGGTCTGGGGTCCAGACGATGAGCTGCCACGTCTACCAAACATAACGAACTATCTGCTCCGCTCTCAGGCCGGCCTAGCCGGCCTTCCGCTTCAGTTTCGAAAGCAAACCACCGAGGCTCGACCTGGACGCCCTGACGGGCTGGGCCTTGCCGGAGATGGTGTGTGCCAGGTCGTCGAACACGCGCGCAATCGCGTGCTTGCCGTCAATCTCACCAATCATCTGTCCGTTGTTGGCTGCCGTTCCAAACAGCTGCGGTTCGAACGGGATTATCGCGTGAACCGACAGGCCGAGTGCTCCGGCAAATTCTTCCGGCTTGATCTCGGGGCGTTTGGGAACGTTGACCTTGTTCATGATGAGATGCGGCGGGCGGTCGTTCGGCCGCAGCTGCTTCAACATGTCGACAACGTTCTTGGCATTGCGAAGGTTGGCAAGGTCCGGCTCCGCGACAAGCACGATCTCGTCGACGCCAAGCAGTGTGTTCTTGACCCAGGCATTCCAGGAATGCGGCACGTCCAGCACGACGCTCGGCACCCCGGCGCGCATTGTCTCGACCAGCAGGTCGAAGGACTTCTCGCTGTAGTCGTAGGTGCGTTCGAGCGTTGCCGGTGCGGCCAGCAGGCTCAGGTGCTCATTGCACTTGGACAGAATGCGATCGAGATACGTTTCGTCCAGGCGCTCCGGAGAAGACACGGCCTCGAAAACGCCCTGGAGAGGATCCTGATTGTAATCCAGCCCGGCCGTGCCGAATGGCAGATCCAGATCTGCCACCACGACCTCGCTTTGGAACACGCGACCAAGTGCCCAGGCCCCGTTGTGAGCGATAGTCGAAGCACCGCAGCCCCCCTTTACGCCGAAGAACGCGATGGTGCGGCCAAGTGGCTCAGCCGCCGGATCGGCATAAAGGTTGGCAATTGAGCCGATCAGCTGGAACACGCTGACAGGCGTGATCAAATACTCGCTGACGCCGCGGGAAATCAGATCGCGATACAGCATGACATCGTTGACATCGCCGATGACGATCACCTTTGTACCGGCGTCGCAGTATTCCGCCAGATGATCGAGGCTCGACAGAAGGTCTTCCCGCCTGCCGGACGTTTCAACGATGATCAGGTTCGGTGTCGGAGCCTGTTCGAAGGTTTCGATCGCCGCCGGGATACCGCCCATATCCAGCTTCAGGTGCGCCTTTGCCATGCGGCGATCTTCCATGGAGGCCTCGGCCACCCGCATGGTGGCATCGGTCAGGCAGAAACCGTGCACCGTGATGCGCGGGATGGAGCCGATATGGAGACCATCGTCGCTGCCCGCGTAGTTGTGATCCGCAGGCTCGGAAATGGGATCCATGTAGCCGGACATATCTTTCAAGTCTGGGTTGGCACTCATAGCTATCCCCTAGTCCTCGGCAACTTCGGCGCCGACACCTTCGGTGAAGTCACCCGCGGTGACTTCGCCCTTCCGGTATTTTTCTATGACCACAGCACGCCGGCCCTGATCGGAAGGATCGGATGCTCTCGGCGTGATCAGGTCGGACGGATTGTCGACCATTGCCGCCAGGTTCGCCTGGCTGGCACATCCGAAGTTCTCGTAGTTGAAGTTTTCGCCGAAGCCACCACCGATGTTTTTCGGCCAGGCCCCACACTCGCCCGCAGTCGCCTGCATGCGCGCATAGGACAGGCGGATCGGCGCATCCGCTCCGGGATCACCCACCGAGTAGGTTCGGGTGCTGATCCTGTTCCTTGAAACGCCCCCGCGCTGCAATGCCTGACGGATCTTTGGCGTGATGGAATGAACCGCTGCCTCGTTGGCCCCACCAGACGGCACCAGGATCTCGACGGATCCATCGCCCTTTTGCCGGGACTGCTGGCCAAAGGCGGCAATGGTGCTTTCGATCGGCCCGTTGATGTTACGCGTGTTGCGTCCAACAGGGAGATCCAGCGTTTCCGGCTCTTCGGTGATCACGATCGGGTGCATCAGCCTGTAGTCGTGAGACGCCAGAAGCTGGCTCTGCGACTGGTTCTGGCAGCCGGCTGCGATCAGGCACCCAAAGACCACAAGTGCGGTTTGCGAGAGCGTCTTGCTGCGGACCGTGTTTGACATGTTCATCCGTCCGTTCTCACTTGTAGATAAAGCCAACCTGACCGTGATAGATGCCTTCGGCGGCGGCTCCGGTCGGGTTGTAGATCTTGTTCAGCCGGTTCAGGAAAATCGTCTCGGCATCCGACGGCGCCATCAGGTTCTTGTCCGGGCGCTGCAGCTTGCTGACCGCAACCGGCTGAACCACATAGGGCGTCACGAAGACCGCCAGTTCCGTCTGCTCACGCAGGAAGTCGCGGCTCTTGAACAGCGCGCCCAGGATCGGGATCTGCATCAGACCCGGGACACCTTCGATCGCCTGCTGATAGGATTCCTGCAGAAGACCGGCCATCACCAGCGTGCCGCCGGACGGCAGTTCCATGGTTGATTCCGCACGGCGTACCTTCAAGGCGGAAATGGTGATCCCACCTGCGGAGACCGCGCCATCGTTGCTCAGTTCGCTGACTTCGGTCTTCACGCGCAGACTGATCCGACCTTCGGACAGAACCACGGGCGTAAAGTCGAGACCGACACCGAACTTCTTGAACTCGACGCTGATCTCGCCATCCTGCTGGGAAATCGGGATCGGGAATTCGCCACCTGCGAGGAAACTTGCGTTTTCGCCGGAAATCGCGGTCAGGGTCGGCTCAGCCAGTGTGCGGATGACCCCCTCACGCTGCAGGGCTTCCACCTGTGCGGTGATGCTCGTCGCTCCCGCAGACAGCTGCGTACCGCCAACTGCCTGGTTCACGATGGAAGGGTTCACGGTGAAGTTCGGCAGGCTGGACATGAAGGGCGTGAAATTGCCAACGCCGATCGTGCCTTGGAACTGGACTCCGAGCTGCTTGATGATCGAGCGCTCGACTTCTGCGACCGTGACCTTCAGGTGAACCTGATCCTTGCCGGCGACGGAAATCAGATTGATGACTTCGCTTGCGCCCTTGGCACCTTGAAACTTCGCCGCGATATCCGCTGCCTGCTGGGCTTCCAGCGTGCTTTTGGTCGTCCCGCTGAGCACAACACTGCCGTTGATCGATTCTGCGGAAATGTTGGAACCGGGAATAAGCTTCCGGATGATCCGGGTAATATCGGATGTATCCTTTTCGACACGGACGTCGAAGCTGGCCAGCTCCCGGCCGCTGCGACTGAAAAGAACCAGTCGAGACTGACCCGCGGTATTGCCGATCACGAAGATGCGGCGCGGTGTTCTGAGGACGGCATCCGCGATTTCCGGGTTGGAAACCAGCACATCGGCTGCGTCTTCCGCGAGATTGACCACCACCGACCGGCCGACCCCAACGTTCAGGATGCGGCCCGTTGCCCGCTCGCCGGCGGCGATATGGACCTGGCTCGGGAAGTTGCCTTCCGCCTGTGCTGCCGGAGCCGACACGCCCATCAGTCCTCCGAGCAAAACAGCCGTGGCAGCCAGCTTGTGAAGATAGTTTTTCATCGCGCCCCTCTTGCTGGACGTTCTGTTTTCAACCGGGCTCATTGCGCACCTGCCTGGCTCGTCACGCCATATTTCACGTAGCTGACACCTCGGCGGCGACCGCCCTCATCGTCCGCGTCATCTGCGGAATCCTGGGCACTGCGCAAGGCAAGCGCGATTGTGCCGATCTGCTGCGACTGAGCGACCACCTCGGACTGAGGCAGGGTCAGTTCCAGTGTGGCCGTGCGCTTTGGTGACAGGTTCTTCTGGTCCTGCTCGCCTGCGGTCGTACTGTCGATTGCCAGGACGCGGACGTTTTCCAGGATCGTTTCGCTGAGAGCGCCAGTATCCGACTTGCGGGTCAGGATCAGGTCGACCTTGTCGCCCGGCAGAATGAAACCGCCTGCCGTTGTTTCCGCTTCCACACTGACGGCGATTGCGCGTTTGCCTTTGGGCAGGATCGCCGCCATGAAGCCCTTGTCGGTATTAATAAGACGCTCGGGGCGAACGGGCTCACCGGCAAAAATCGGTGCCCGGGCGATTCGGCCTTCATACTCCTCGTTGGCCAGAGGCGATGCCTCTTTCGTCACGGCTCCGAAGGGAACGGCATCTTCAGGCCATTTCGCCCAGCTCATGTCGTCCGCCGTGAGTTTGGCACCGAGCGGAATATCCCTTTGGGCAACCAAAACCTGCGTTTTGGTCTGCTCGGCGGCAGGTGCCTGTACGATCTGAGGCTCTGCTGGCTTGTTGCCCGACATCATGACCATGCGGAAGGCGATGATGCCTGCCGCTACAGCAATTGCCAGGACGAAAATTCGCGCGATTTTCATGACCAAAACCCAATATTCCAATGCGCACATGCGCTGTTCCCGACTAGGATGAGGGGTAATTGGTCAAAACATGGTTAATCAGATATGGATGTTTTCGGTTAATATTCGTTAACTTTACTGAACACTTTATTAAATTGATGCATTCTGCAACGAATACTGAGCTACAACACCGTCTCACAGCTTCAAAGACACTGTTTTTGCTTGTCAGAAACGCGGGCAGACAAATTGGATAACGGCGCCCTGAAGCAGAAAAATCCGTTCGCCGGCTAGCATTTGCCAACCAGGGGCAAATGGCTCACCTCAAAGTGATGATCCATACCGGGAATCGAACACCCACGGGTCATCGGCCAGGTGCGATTCGACCCGCCTGCCAAAGCCCATCTGGACAAGACCTCAACGAATGAGGTCGAACCAATAAGTGGAGGAATATACCTGAAGACCGGCAATCGCGATTGCGATGCCATAGGGAATACCGCTTTTGCTGTCATGCAGACGAGCGAACCATTCCTGCCGATAAAGCACGGAAGGCACCACCGCATTCTGCCGTAAGGCCAAAAGCCCCAGTGTCAGAAACATGCCGTAGACAGCAACAAAGAGAACGAACATCAGCAGTTCGTGCGAAAAACCAATCCAGAGCGCGATGGCACTGATGAACTTGACATCGCCTCCGCCCATCCATCCGAACGCGAAGAACAGGAAACAAGGGGCAAAAACGACCGCAAAGGCGAGTGCATGCATTCCCCAGGCTTGCAACGGCAAGCCTGTCGCGACCGCCAGGATGGCAAATCCTGCAATCAGCAGCAGGGAAACCCGGTTCTGGATAGTCATTGTCAGCAGATCGGATGCGCCGCCAAAGGCGACCAGCATCGGAAAAATGACGAGAATTGCGGCCTGAACCATGGAACATTCGTCTCGTTGAAAACCTGATGCCTCAAGGCTAGGGGGCAGAGGTTAACATTTCGCGGAAGTACGGCCCGGCAGAACAAAAAACGGGCGGAAAAACCGCCCGTTCTTGTTCAACCTGTTTGGCAGCTTGAGCCGCCAGACGACGCTTAGGAAGCGATGTCGGTAGCTGCAACGCCGAGCTGCGTCTGAATGCGGGTGAAGATCGCGCTCAGGGACGTACCGGTTGCTGCCAGTGCGCCGATGATGACGATGGACAGCAGGCCAGCGATGAGGCCGTATTCGATTGCAGTTGCGCCAGATTCGTCTTTTACGAAACGGTTGATAAGAGATTTCATGTGTTTTGCTCCAAGTACCACTGAATTGACAGCTTCAAGTCCGTCGGATCTTTTGTGTCCGATTGGACATAGGCTCACCCTAGGACAGAGAGCTTTCCAAGCAGTTAAATTTACCATCCCAGCCAAAAAGAATGCTGGCAATTATTACTATAGTTAACAAGACGTATAGATAAAAATTCGTTAATACGATCAAAAAACTTTAATATAAACACGTATAATTTAATCTCATACAGAATTATCTACATGCTCGCGCGATTTGTCCAGTTTGTTTCTTAGATTTTATTTTGGGCTTGATCGGCGTTATACGCTAATTCCCCGAACTTCTATTTTTCTTCCCGCCTCTCAAATTTTACCGAGGGAGAAGAATATCCACGTACCCACGAATAAAGGCAATACAAACGTAGAATTGTCCCTGAAAAAGCAAAAGAACATCCATTTACACTTCCTTCGCCGGGTCGTTAGCAGATCGTTCACCACGTTTGACGCATGATCTTCTATGGAAATGCACAATTGGAGTATCCATAGGCATGTTTGCGCAGCTAATCAGATGGACAAGCCTTTTCGCCGTTGCCTTTGGCGCGACCGTTGCGGTCGCACAGGACGGCCCTGTGCTTGTTACGGTCGATCGCGCCAAGGTCTTTCGGATCGAGGACGGCGCCGCAGCGGTTATTGTCGGCAACCCCTTTATCGCGGATGTCGCGATGTTCGATCAGAACACCGTCGTCATTACCGGCAAGAGCTACGGCACAACAAACCTCGTGATCCTTGATGGTGACAACAAGCCGATCGTCGACGAAGTCATTACGGTGAAGGCGTCGGATGATGACGTCGTCTCCGTATACAGGAAGGCCTCGCGGGAATCGCTGTCCTGCAATCCGGCATGCGAACCGGTCCTGCGCCTTGGGGACTCGATTGAAGCCTTCAAGGAAACCGCAGATCAGGCAAGCGCACGCAATGATTTGGCGACCAAGGCAGCCGGCGGGCAGCAGTAACGGGTCCCCTAACGGAGTAGTCACCGAATGCGCTTGTTGAAACGGCTCCTCGTCTCGAGACGGAAAAGAGAGCGTGCGTCCTTCGGCAAGAACGACAGTGGCGCTACAGCCGTCGAATTCGCACTGATCGCCCTGCCCTTCTTTACAGTCGTTTTCGGGATCATCGAGGTGGGCCTGTCCCATTTCGTAAACCGGATGGTCGACAATGCCGTGATCAATGCGTCCCGCGAAATCCGCACCGGCCAGGCACATGATGGCGGTTATGATGCTGCCACCTTCAAGACCCGGATTTGCGGTAACCTGCCGGACTTTCTCTGTTCCCTGGACCGCCTGGTGGTCGACGTCGACAAGGTCGATGCTTTTGCCTTGGCCAAATCCGCCGGCGAAAGTCTTTACGATGAAGACGGCAACCTGAAGGAAGAGTCCAACTACGAAGACGCCGGTGCGGGCGAGATCGTCGTGGTCAACGTCATCTACAGGTGGCCCATGATCACGTCGCTTCTGTCGCTCAATCTCGCCGATCATGGCAGCGAACGCTATCTCACTTCTACATTGGTGTTTCGAAATGAACCCTGGAACTAAGATGCCTCGTCATTTCGGCCACTTCCGGCGTCGGCTTGCCGGCCTGAGGAGCTTCCACGCCGACAAGCGTGCCGTGTCCGCAATCGAGTTTTCGATGATCCTGCCTTTTCTGCTGATCCTGCTGATCGGCATGGAAGAGGTCACCGGCACCTTGAACTATGACCGCAAGGTCAGCCGCATAGCCAACTCGGTCGCCGACCTTGTGGCCCAGGCGCAAACCATTACCCCTGCCGACCTGAGCGCCATGATGGCTCTGGGTGGAAAGATCCTGGATCCTTATCCGGATACCAATCTGGAAACGATTGTCGCCAGTGTAACCTTCGACGAGGACGGTGATCCCGCTGTCGACTGGAGCTATTCGTCCAAGGGCGGCAGCCCGTGGGCGGAAGGGTCGACACCGCCGATCGAACTGCCTGCCACGGTGGCCGCAGCGAACACTTCCATCGTCGTGACGCAGGCCAACCTGAACTATGTGCCGACGTTCTCCGGTCTTTTTACCGAGTATTTTTCCAGGGCGTCCTCGATCGACCTGAGCGACACCTACTATCTGCGCCCGCGATTGACCGATACCGTCAAGTGCCCGGCCTGCTGAAGATAAACCCGCAACGTCTTGGAAACGGGAACTGCGGCGCCAGAACGTGTCTGTTTCACGTTACCTGATCCCGTTTCAATCGGCCGGCCACGCGCCTACGCTAACTCCCGTATTTGTAACGTCGCACATTCCGGCTAATCTGCTCCGGAATGCTGCGTCGCAATATGCACTTTTAAGTATGGGATTTTTGAACCGATGGCGACAAACAAGACTTACGATCAGATCAAGGTCGGCGATACCGCAGAAATCGTCCGCGAATGCTCCTCCAACGACCTTCTGGTTTTCGCGCACGCTTCCGGCAATCACAATCCGATACATCTGCCCGACACGGACTGGACCGGCGATGGCCTGGTCGACAAACCGGTAGCACCGGCCATGTGGGTCGGGGGGCTTGCCTCCGCGGTGCTCGGCAACATTCTTCCCGGACCCGGCACGATCTACAAGGCGCAGTCGTTCCGCTTCCTGGGTGGAGCTGCGGTCGGCGACAAACTGCATGTCAGGGTCACGGCAACCGAAAAACGTCCGGACAACATTGTCCTGTTCGACATGTCGGTAACACGGGGAGACGGTACCCGCCTCGTTGAAGGCGTTGCCGAAGTCGCCGCGCCGACAGAGCTTATCGAATTCGATTCCAGCGACATTCCCGCGATCCTGGTGCAGCGCCATCGGCACTTCAACCGGATGATCGAACTGGCAAAGACCCTGCCCGCCTTGCCGACCGCGGTGGCTGCGCCAGACGATCCCAACTCGCTGGAAGGTGCCTTGATGGCCGCCCGCGAGGGGTTGATCATGCCGATTCTGATTGGCGCGAAGAGCCGGATTGAAGCTGCAGCCAAAGAACTTGAAGAAGATCTCGGCCCGTATGAACTGATCGATATCGAAGATGAAATGGAAGCGGCCGGCCGTGCCGTTGCACTGGTCCATGAAGGCCGGGTCAAGGCCGTGATGAAGGGCCACCTTCACACCGACCATCTTCTGCACCACGTGGTCAAACGCGATGGCGGGCTCAGAACCAAGCGGCGTATCAGCCACGTCTTCGTGATGGACATCCCGGGTCGCAAAACCCCGGTCCTGATTTCGGATGCTGCAATCAACATCACGCCCGACCTCAACACCAAGGTCGACATCACCCAGAATGCCATTGACGCCGCCCTGTCTCTCGGCCTGGAAATGCCGCGCGTCGGCGTCCTGTCCGCCATCGAAACCGTAAACCCTGCGATCCCGTCCAGTCTCGATGCGGCGGTTCTTTCCAAGATGGCCGAACGTGGCCAGATCACCGGTGCGATCGTCGACGGTCCCCTGGCAATGGACAACGCGGTCGATGTGCAGGCAGCCCGGACCAAGGGCATCACCTCGCTGGTCGCCGGACATGCAGAGGTCCTGATCGTACCGAACCTGGAATCGGGCAACATGCTCGCGAAGGAATTGACCTTTATCGCCCACGCGGAAGCGGCCGGGCTGGTGATCGGAGCGAAGGTCCCCATCATGCTGACGAGCAGAGCCGACGACAGCCGGGCCCGCCTCGCCTCCTGTGCCCTCGCCCTGCTCTACATGCACTGGCAGGCAACCGGCAATCCGGCAGGTATCCTCGACCGGGACGGCGAGTGACCATGGACCCGGTCATTCTTGTCCTTAATTCGGGCTCATCCTCGATCAAGTTCACTCTCTATTCGGGTGACACCGTTCAACTCAAGGGGCAGATTTCCGGACTGGGTGCCCAGCCGCATATCTCCCTTGCCTCAAGGGTTTCCGGCATCAGGGTGGACCGGCAGCTCTCGGCGGACGAAGGCAAAAGCCACGGGGCTTCGCTCGCAGCGCTCCTGCCGGTTCTGGAACAGGAACTTGGTGGACGCAGTGTCGATGCAGTAGGTCATCGGGTCGTCCACGGCGGTGTCACCCACACCGAACCGGTTCGCTTGACGGCTGAGATCCTTGAGGACCTAAAGGCGCTCGAACCACTTGCGCCCCTGCATCAGCCGCATAATCTGGCAGGGATCACTGCAGCCAAGGAAGCCTTTCCAGAGGCCATGCAGGTCGCCTGTTTCGATACCGCCTTCCATCGCAGCCACCCATGGGTCAACGATACCTTCGCCCTGCCCCGGCCTCTCTATGACGAAGGTGTACGCCGCTACGGCTTTCATGGCCTGTCCTACGAGTACATATGCTCCTATCTGAAGCAGGCTCATCCTGAAATCTATAAAGGCCGGTTAGTCGTCGCCCACCTCGGCAACGGCGCTTCCATGTGCGCTATTCGAGAAGGCCAGAGCATCGGGTCGACGATGGGCTTCACCGCGCTTGACGGCTTGCCGATGGGCACGCGCTGCGGCCAGCTCGATCCGGGCGTGGTGCTGTATCTGCTGACGACAAAGGGCATGAGCCCCGATGCGGTCTCCGACCTGCTGTACAAGCAGTCCGGGCTCAAGGGGCTTTCCGGCATCAGCCAGGACATGCGCACCTTGACGCAGAGCGACGATCCGAAAGCCGCCGAAGCCATCGATTATTTCGTCTTCCGCATCCGGCGGGAACTCGGAGGTATGGCCGCCGTTCTGAGCGGTCTCGACACCGTGGTCTTTACCGGTGGGATAGGCGAGAACGCTGCCCTGGTCCGTGAGAAGGTCTGTGCCGGTCAGGAATGGCTCGGTCTTGAAATCGACCCGGTCAGGAACGACGCAGGAGCAGAGATAATCTCCACCGATACCTCCAGCATCAATGTACTGGTCATTCCAACCGACGAAGAGGCAATGATCCGGCGCCACACCGAAAGGCTTCTGGGCAGCGCCGCCGCTGGTGCCTGACGATCGTTCAACCGCTGCAGGGTTTCTTCAGCGGCCTGCTGGATCCAGCAGCGTGGCGTAATCGTCCTCGTAAGTGCGCAGCACCGGCCGGTAGTCGGCATGCACCACAGGCTCGAAACCGCCCGGCAGGTCCGGTTCTATGGCCAGATAGGCGTCGGGTGCTTCCCGGCGCATGTCCATCAATCCGGCCCTGAGACGCCGCTTCAACGCGTCAGGCAAATCCTTGCGCACGCTGTGAGCGGAATAGGGGATCGGCGGCGAGCGCCAGACGATTTCCAGATCCTTGAAACCGCGCTCTCCCGAAACATAAAAATCATTGAGTGTTCCGGCCGTATAGCCATTCTTTGCCTCCCCCGCCAATGACGACCAGCCAAGGGTCGCATCGACACGGCCGTCCAGAACGGCGCGGAGGCCCTCAACAGGGTCCTTCACCTCAACAAGCGCGGTGAAATGCGCGCGCGCGTCAACACCGTCAGCCGCCAGATTGGCGAGCGGAACACGATAACCGGTCACGGAGTCGGTACCACCGACAGCAAGGCGCTTCCCCTTGAGGTCTGCCAGGGTTCCCTGCTCTGCGCCGCGCTTCGCGATCAGAATGGCGTAAAAGCGCGCTGGAAAATCATCCGGAGCGGCGGTGACCAACGGCTCTACGCAACTGCAGAGCTGATGCACGGCAGCATAAGCAGATGGTGAAAGGCGAGCATAGTCGATCTTTCCGGAAGCAAGCGCCTCAACAGCATCGGCCATGGTATCCATCAGAAAGAGGTCAACCGGCAGGTCGGCAATTTCCTCAAGCGCGAGGCGGAAAGGCTCCACCCGGTCCCGGGCCCCTTCATCTGCCGCCACGACAACACCGAGGCGCAGCCGATCGGGCATGGTCTCCGGATCCTGTGCACTGGCGGTGGCAGCGGTGAGAAAGACTGCCGCGAGAATGGGGGCCAGCCAACGGAACAGGAGATTTACAAGTGCCATATTGCCGACATAACCTTCTGATGAAACTTGCAAAATTTTATCTCGCCTTTTGAACAACTTCCGCCAGAAAACCGGATCGACCACATGAACGATGCTATCACGACCGTCGTCTTCGATATAGGGAATGTCCTGATCGAATGGAATCCCGAATATCTCTATCGCGAGCTCATTCCCGATGACGATGTACGCGAAGACTTCCTGACGACAGTCTGCACAATGGAGTGGAACCTGCAGCAGGATCTTGGCCGACCCTGGGCGGAAGCCGTCGATGTTCTGTCCCGCCAGCATCCGGACAAGGCCGAGCTTATCGCCGCCTACAGCGATCGTTGGCACGACATGGTGCCCGGCGAAATTCCCGGTACGCCTGACATGCTTGCAGAGCTCAAGGCCCAGGGGACGCCCCTTTATGCAATTACCAATTTTTCAGAAGACAAGTTTGTCCAGGCCCAGGAACGGTTTCCGTTTCTGAAGACCAGCTTCCGCGACATCGTCGTCTCCGGCGCTGAAAAGGAAATCAAGCCCGGCCTGCGCATCTACGAAATCCTGCTGGAGCGAAACGGACTGACCGCCGCGCAATGCCTTTTCATCGATGACAGCGAGCGCAATGTCGAGGCTGCCAGAGAAGCCGGCATGTCAGCCCATCACTTCAAGGGGGCTGAGGGTCTGCGCGCGGAACTGAAACAGCTTGGTCTGCTGAACGGGTAATTGCCACGAGGAGGCGACCAATATTTGGGAGGCGGCAAGGCCGCCTCTCAGGATCCGTCGCACTCAAGTCCCGGCGAAGAGGTCTTATCCCTCGAAGCCTTCAAGCACATTGACGCAATTGGTCCCCAGTGCGTCGACCGCATAGCCGCCTTCCATCAGGAAGATGGTCGGAACGCCGACCTTGGCGAGCCTCTGGCCAAGCCGGATGTAGTCTTCACTCTTGAACTTGAAGCCGGAGATCGGATCGTTCTCGTAGCAATCCATGCCAAGCGAGACGATCAACGCTTCTGGCTTGTACACCAGCAGCCAACGGCAGGCTTCCTCGAGTGCCGGTGTGTAGCTGTCCCAATCGGTGCCGAGCGGCAAAGGCCAGTTACGGGTGAACCCGGTACCGGCATGTTCACCGGTCTCGTCGGCAAACCCGAGAAAATAGGGATATTCGTGTTTAGGGTCGGCATGGATCGACAGGAACAGGATGTCCGGCCGGTCATAGAACAGCGCCTGGGTACCATTGCCATGGTGGTAGTCGACATCCAGGATTGCGATACGATGCAGTCCGTAGTCCCGAAGATACTGCGCCGCGACAGCAGCGTTGTTGAAAAAGCAGTATCCACCGAAGAAGTCATAGCCCGCGTGGTGTCCCGGTGGCCGGCAAAGCGCGAAAGCCGATTTCTCGCCATCGAGAAGCAGGCGGGCCGCAGTCAGGGCCGTGTCGGCTGACGCCCGCGCCGCCTTGTAGGTGTTTTCGCCGAGCGGCGTACCGGCATCCATCGAGTACCGTCCGAGCAGGCCGTCGATATGTTCGACCTGAACATCCTGACGCAGGCTGCGGATAGGCCAGACGAAGGGAAAGGCTTCCCGCGACCGCCCTGCGGCTGTCCATTTTTCCCAGAAGCTTTCCAGAAACGAAACGTATTCGGGGGCGTGCACCCGGTGCAGCGGACGGACGGGGAATTCCTCCGGCGCAACGATTTCACCGACATTGCGCTCCCGCACGGTCTTGAGCACGATTTCGGCGCGGCTCGGGATCTCGACAGCAGGCTTCAGTTCGCCGTCTGATATTTCCTGCGCCGGTGCATGCGCGAGCTGGGTGTTTGAAAAAACCGTCTTCACGAGTTGCCCCCAAGTCCCCTGTTGTCTCACACAGCAGCGCTAATGTAACCCATTTCAGGAAAAACGGAATTCCGTAACATGAGTATAAGTCTCTGAGGGCTGTAACAAAACCGGTGTGAACCCGTCGTGATTGACGCTGTCCGGCCATCGCTGCGCTTCAAGGCACAGCCCGGCATGGGCCCCATAGTGCCTGCCGTCCAGCCCGGGAACCGTCACCGAGATCCGCTGCGCATCATAAAGCTGCAGGCCGGGTTCGCTCGTCCAGACTTCCATGCGGCGATTGCCGGAACCGTCTTCGAGGGCAGCAGCGAATTCCACGCCCTCACGTGGTGCATCCGCAAGGCAGAAGTTGTGATCAAAGACCACGTTCTCCTCACCCGCCTTGCGCCGCAGTTTGCGCCCGTCGCGGAAGTCGTATGGCGTCCAGGCCACGTTGCGGATCTCGCCGGTCGGGATCAGCGCCTCGTCCACGGGCAGATAGGTCTCGGCAGCGATTTCCAGCGTATGGTCCAGAATATTGCTGCTGCCATCCAGATTGAAATAGGCGTGCTGAGTGAGATTGACCGGCGTCGTCTTGTCGGTGGTTGCGGTGATTTTCAGACGCAGCGCACCGGTGCCGGTCAACGTATAGCGGGCAAGCACCTCCACCCGTCCCGGATACCCCATGTCGCCGTCTTCGGAGACAAGCTTCAGCAGGACACTGGCCTTGTCGTGCTGCTCTATCTGCCAGACCCTGCTGGAGAAGCCGAGCGAGCCACCGTGAAGGTGGTTGATACCCCGTTCGTTCTGGTCGAGTTGATAGGTGACCCCTTCTATCGTCATCCGGCCACCGCCGATCCGGTTGGCACAGCGCCCGGCAATCACGCCGAAATAGGGCGAATGATCCAGATAGCTCTGGAGATCGTCAAAGCCCAGCACCACCGTCTTACCATCGACCTTGAGGTCGCGGATAATCGCTCCAAGGGTGAGAATGGAGGCAGCCAGAGACCCTTTTGCCAGCGTAATTTCCTGGACAACGGTCCCGTCTGGCAGAACCCCAAATTCCTTGATCATGAAAGTCTCCGGCGAGAAGGCGGCAGGATGCGCAAAAGGCGGCGGAACTATCCGCCGCCTTTCGTCAATCGGTCAAGTGGTCAGAGCGTCTGGTTGTAGTCGCCCACTTCCGAGTTTTCGCGCAGAACGCCGTCGACAGCCTTGAACATGGCGTGGAGCCGGTCTTCCGAAACCGGGCTCTCGACCACGACCACCAGCTCCGGCTTGTTGGAGGAGGCACGCACAAGACCCCAGGTTCCGTCTTCACTGACGACGCGAACGCCGTTGACGGTGATCAGGTCGGTGATCGACTGTCCGGCAACCGTTTCGCCCTTGGCTTTCATATCCTGGAAACGGGCGACAACCCGGTCGACGACGTCGTACTTGATTTCGTCGTCGCACTTGGGAGCCATGGTTGGCGACCCCCAGGTCTTGGGAAGATCCCGGCGCAGGTCTGCCATCGTCTTGTCCGGGTTACGGTCTAGCATGTCGAGGATGGCAATGGCCGAAACGAGCCCGTCATCATAACCGCGGCCAATCGGCTTGTTGAAGAAATAGTGGCCGGACTTCTCGAATCCGACCATGGCATTCAGTTCGGTGACACGGCGCTTGATATAGGAGTGACCGGTCTTGAAATAGTCGGTCTTGGCGCCGTTGGCCTTAAGCACCGGATCCGTGTGGAACAGGCCGGTGGATTTCACATCGACCACGAACTGGGCACCGGGATGAAGCGCGGAGATATCGCGCGCAAGCATCACGCCGACCTTGTCGGCGAAGATTTCCTCGCCTTCGTTGTCGACGACACCGCAGCGATCGCCGTCGCCATCGAAACCAAGTCCGACTTCCGCACCGACTTCCAGAACCTTGTCACGAAGCGCATGGAGCATCTTCATGTCTTCGGGGTTCGGGTTGTAGCGCGGGAAGGTGTGATCCAGCTCGGCATCAAGCGGGATGACTTCGGCGCCGATCGCCTCCAGGATCTTCGGCGCGAAGGCGCCGGCAGTGCCGTTGCCGCATGCCGCGACCACCTTTATCGGGCGCTTCAGATTAGCCCGGTCGGTGAGATCCTTGAAATAGACATCCGGGAAACCGTCGACGAAGCGGTAGCTGCCGCCGCCCTTCAGGTCGAAGGCCGCTTCCAGAACGATGTCCTTCAGCCGGCCCATTTCATCGGGACCAAAGGTCAGCGGGCGGTCGATGCCCATCTTGACGCCGGTCCAGCCGTTGTCGTTGTGCGACGCCGTGATCATGGCGACCGCCGGAACATCGAGCGCGAACTGTGCGAAATAGGCCATCGGCGACAAGGCCAGGCCAATGTCGTGCACGTTGATGCCGGCTGCCAGAAGGCCGTTGATCACCGCCATCTTGATGGAGGAGGAATAACCCCGGAAATCATGCCCCACCACGATGTCCGGGCGCACGCCACGTTCGTGAATGAGCGTGCCGATGCCCATACCGAGCGCCTGCATGCCCATCAGATTGATTTCCTTTTCGAAAAGCCAACGCGCATCGTATTCGCGGAAACCCGTGGGCTTCACCATTGGAAAGGATTCATATTCAAAAGTGTTCGGAACCAATTTCGGACGCGGTTTCGGAAACATCAATGCCTCTCAAAGCAAGGAAGAAGAACGGAACTGGGTAATTACCTAAACACGGTATGACAATTCACTGCACCAGTACAAGCGTGCCATCGGAGATGTCAAACCGCTTCATTTGGTTGAGAACGGACATGCCGAGCAGGGGTTCCCCGAGGCTTTGATCTTTCAACACAAGTGTGTCGACATTGCGTAGCCGGATCTTTCCAATGCGCAAATTGTCAATGGTCGCCCTGGCGCCACGAACTGTGCCATTTGCCGTCTGGATCGCGTACTTGTAGTCGGCCGAATTCAGGAAGATTCCGATGCTCTCGGCAAGCGATTCCGGCAAAACGGTGACGGTCGCACCGGTGTCGACCAGCATGTCCACCGCACGGCCGTTCAGATAGGCATCCGCCACGAAATGCCCCTGCCTGTTGGCCGATATTCGGTGGCTTCGTTCACCGGCCTCGTCCACGTCCTGATCTTCGGCAACCGGGTCGCTGCTCACCAGCACCTCAAGCCTGTTCTCCAGCAGATACGCCGCAAGCGGAACGATTGCCATGCAGGCCAGAAAGATGATGACAAAGCGCGACATGCAGGGTCTCGACGTTGCGTGAGCCCCCTGATTATCACGGTTTCCTTAGCGGCCTGTAAAACAGCATCAGGCAATCGTGTCGGCCAGCCGGGCAATGTCCTCCAGAAGCGGTGCACTGGACTGGGCCCCTGTCACGGTGCAGGCAAGCGCACCGGCTGCGACACCTTCCTTCAAGGCACGTTCGAAGGACGTCTTGCGATCGAGAGCGGCAGCCAGGGCGCCGCAAAAGGCATCGCCCGCACCGGTCGTATCCACCGCGTTGACGTAGGGAGAAGCGAAGCGATAGCGCGCGGTTGGCGTGCGTGCGAGAACACCGTCTGCACCAAGGGTGACGATGACGTTCCGGCCACCTTCCGCCAGCTTCAGCGCGAATGTTTCCGTGTCACCGGCAATGCCGAGACGACCTCCGATCTCTGCCGCCTCGCTCACATTGACCACAACCGTACCGGCAACATCCAGACAGGCACTCAGGTCGCCCTCAGGCACAGGAGCCGGGTTCCAGATGACCGTGCCTGCCGCATCCCGGGCAAGCCTGGCACCTTTGATCACCTCAAGCAGAGGCACCTCTCCCTGAACCAGCAGTGTCTGACCGGGCCCAAAACCGCCTTCCAGCCAGGAGGCTTCGACACGTGCATTGGTGCCGCTGGCGACGATAATCTGGTTTTCCCCTGCGGGATCGATGCCGATCAGGGCAAGGCCGGTCGACCCGGCCATGGTGCGAACGCCCGAAAGATCGACGCCGGCTCCGCGCAGATTAAGCAGCGCGAGTTCGGCAAAGCTGTCCTGTCCGACCGCGCCGATGAAACGAACGTCGGCCCCTGCCCGCCTGGCAGCCAGCGCCTGGTTGGCGCCTTTCCCACCTGGAAATGTCTGGTGATCGCGACCGCTCACCGTTTCGCCGGCAGTCGGCAAGCGGGGCACGGCAACGACCAGATCCAGATTGATGGAACCAAAGACCGTAATCATGTCGCCTCCCTTTTTTTACAAAAGGTTAGACACCGCACGCCCAAGCGCAACAAAAAAGCGCGGAAGTTTCCCTCCGCGCTTTCAGCCGTCTGCTCCGTCGGCCGGTTACTTCGTGCCGTACATACGGTCGCCGGCATCGCCAAGACCCGGGACGATATAGCCCTTCTCGTTCAGCTTCTCGTCGATGGAAGCAGTGTAGACCGGCACGTCCGGGTGGTTCTCCGTGAAATTCTTGACGCCCTCAGGTGCTGCGAGCAGGCAGAGGAAGCGGATGTTGTTGGCTCCGCGCTCCTTGAGCTTCTGAACTGCTGCAATCGCCGAGTTGGCGGTAGCCAGCATCGGATCGACCACGATCACCAGACGCTCGTTCAAGTCTTCCGGAGCCTTGAAGTAATACTCCACCGGCTGCAGCGTCTGCGGATCGCGGTAAAGCCCGATGTGCGCCACGCGCGCCGACGGAACCAGATCCAGCATGCCTTCCAGAAGTCCGTTGCCCGCGCGCAGAACGGAAGCGAATACCAGCTTCTTGCCGGCCAGGGTCGGCGCCTGCATTTCGGCAAGCGGCGTCTCGATGGTCTGGTAGACGAGCGGCAGGTCGCGAGTGACCTCATAGCAGAGCAGCGTGGAGATTTCCCGCAGCAGGCGCCGGAACCCCTGGGTGGACGTTCCCTTGTCGCGCATGATGCTCAGTTTGTGCTGAACCAGCGGGTGGCTGATGACAGTGGCTCCGGACATATCTGCCTCTCTTCTCAATGGGGCCATAACACCGGCCCGGTCTCATAATTTTTTATGTTCGGGACCTATGCCCCGAACGGCAACCAAAAAACAGACCCCGGGTTCATGAAGTGCCCGAGTTTTTTCGCTTCCTGCGGGTGTCCTTGCAAATAAATGCCGCCAGCCCGGCTGGTTCCGCCTTCCAGGATGCAGGTGAGCGGCAACTGATCCTGATGAACCTTGAGCTCGTGCCGCAGCAGTTCGGCCAGCCTGTCGGTGAGCGCAAGCGCCACAGCGCGGATTTCGACCATCCGGTCGCGTTCGGCCTCTGCTGACAGCGCCGTGTCCGGTTCGACAATTTTCAGGACACCGGCGTCAAGGAACAGGGCCGCGTGGGCAGGATCGGCCGGCGGCGTCAGCGCCTCCAGTCCGGAGACTTCAAACCCGGCCCAGGCAAGAGGTTCGATCAGTGAATAGACCATCTCCTGGGCAGCCTGATGTAACGGAACAACAGTTCTCTCGGAAACCGCGCCCCGCTGGTAATGCTCGAAGCTGTCGCCATAGACCATGCTTCCTTCGCTGGCACCACCGTCCCAGAGCGGACAAAGCGATTCCAGCAACCGGTCGAGCAGATCCCTTGCCGAAACCACACCATCGCTTTCCTTTGCCATCCGAACTGCAAGACGGCCGGGACGGGTCTCGTCCCCTTCTCCGAAAAGGTCCGGCCGCAGGGCAAGCGCTTCACCGAAGCGTTTCAGATGGCGCTGCATCGCCTCGAGCAGGTCGTCATCTTCCCTTGCGTCCCACTGCAGGCCTTCTGCGAGTTCCATCCGGTCCATCTGCACGAGCGTCTGCGCATCGACGCGGTAGGGATCGGTCATTTCACCGGAAAAGGAACCTGCCGCGAACATGTGAAAGGCGGCCAGTGCCGAAGCCTCCTGACCGGTAGCCTTGGTGTCCGTCATCCGGTCTTCAAAGACCCAGCCCTCGGGGTGACGGGTTTTCATGTAGGTACCGAGGATGGCAAGATCGGCTGCAGCGGCAAGCATTTCTTCGGCGGTTTCAAACCCGCGTGCATTTGCCAACGCACCCCAGCGGTCGATGCCGCCAGCTTCGAAATTCCGCCAGATGCCGTAGGGTGGAATGTGAAAATCCGGATAGTTTTCCCGGGTAGTTTCAAGCACCGTGGCCAGCGCTGTCTCGAGCCGGTCCGGAACCGCTTCGACATGGGCGAGTTTGCCATCTGTGGCGAGCTTCAAAAGCTCATAGGCTTTTTCCCGAACACGCTGCGGCCGGAACAGGGACAAGGCTGGTTGGGTATCGGTCATGGAGATCGCCGGATCTGGAAAGGATTGTGTGAAAAGACGCTGCCCTCGCCTATCTGCCCACCATAACCTTGTCAAACCGGTTCGTCATTGGTCATCATCTGTGTGATTTGAACCCAAGCCTTTCAACCACCCCACACCGGAAGTTTCATGTCTGCCGTTGTCTCAATCGCCGCCCTTCTCGTCGGATCCGGACTGCTTTTGCTCGCCGGCGGCCTTCACGGCCTCCTGTTGCCGCTCGCCGGTCTCGCCAACGGCTTTTCCGATGCCTCGCTCGGTCTGCTCGGCACCGGCTGGGCAGTCGGATATGTCAGCGGCTGTCTGGCCGTGCCGGTCATCGTGAAGCGTGTGGGCCATGTGCGGGCCTTCGGGGCGCTTGCCTCGCTGGCGGGCATCTCGGTTCTCCTGAACCTTCTGTTCATGGATGCCGCTGTCTGGATCGTGCTGCGGGCGATCACCGGCTTCTGCTTTTCCGGCGCTGCCATGATCGTGGAAAGCTGGCTGAACGAACGTTCGACCAGCGAAACGCGCGGGCGGATCTTCGGCATCTACACGATGATCAACCTGGGGGCGACGACCGCCGGACAGATGTTGCTGACGCTTGGTGATCCGACCGGCTTCTTCTTCTTCGTTCTCGGTTCGATCATCTACTCGCTCTCACTGCTGCCGACAGCGCTGTCCACCGCCGCATCGCCCCAGCCCCTGACACAGGCGCGGCTGGACCCGAAAAAACTCTGGCGCAATTCACCGATCGCAGTGGTCGCGGTTTTCATGGTCGGCATTTCAAACGGGTCCTTCGGCACCTTGGGTGCGGTTTATGGACTTCGCATCGGGTTGGACGTACCGGAGATTGCCATCATGATGAGTTTGGCGCTTTTGGCCGGCGCAGTGGTGCAGATCCCGGTCGGCATGCTGTCCGACAGGCTTGACCGGCGCCTTGTGCTGGTCGGTCTCGCCGTAACCGCCATGAGTTTCGGGTCCAGCCTGTCATTCTTCGGCGGCACCGATCCGACCCTCACGGTTCTTCTGATCGCAGGTTTCGGCGGCGTGGTCTATTCCATGTATCCGGTGATCGTCGCCCACGCGAGCGACCACGCAGAGCCAGGTGACTTTCTCAGGATCAGCGGCGGTCTTCTGCTTATCTTCGGGGCGGGTACAATGCTTGGACCGTTGCTCGCTTCGGGCTTGATGACCTTCACTTATCCGGGCGCACTCTTCCAGGTGACGGCGGCAGCGCATCTTTCCATGATGCTCTTTGCCCTCTGGCGCATGCGTCAGCGTGCTTCGCTTCCGCAGGAAGACAAGTCCGATTTCGTGATGGCGGTCTCGACCGCGCAGATTACGACCCCGGAAACGGTAAGCCTCGATCCGCGCACGGAAGTGGACGAAACCGGCGGGGAAATCTGAGGGGGCTTGACGCCATTACCTTCGGCATTCATCGCCCTTCTCCCCTCATTATGAGGAACCGCTTCAGCGGCGTCTCAGGATGAGGTTTTGGGGATGAGAGGGCGAGAGGCGAGAAAGCTCACTAGAGTTCTCGCTGAACCAAGCCAATGCGAAGCGACCTCGCCTGAAAAAAATCTGGCGTGCATTCAGCGTGCGGCGCATCCGGCATGTTGCAGAAGACCTGCCTCAACCCGTCGGCGCCTGCTTTGCGCTTTCCAGTCGTACAAGGAGCCTTTTGCGTGTGGGCTCATCACAGAAGGCGGCTTCGATGGCCGTGCGGGTGACTTCCATCTGATCATCGAAACTCCATCCGAAGGTTTCGGTGACCGATGAATATTCCTTGCCGAGCGTGGTGCCGAAAAAGGGCGGATCGTCGGAGTTGAGCGTGATCTTCACGCCCTCCTTGCGCAGCATGTTGACCGGGTGGAAGCGCAGGTGAGTGTAGACGCCCAGAGCGATGTTCGACCCGGGGCAGACCTCCAGCACGATCTCCTCGTCGACAAGGCGCTTGACCAGATCCTTGTCCTCGATCGCCCGCACGCCGTGGCCAAGACGTTTCACACGCAGGAATTCGAGTGCCGCGGTCACACTGTCCGGACCGCCGAACTCGCCCGCATGGGCCGTCGTGCCCAGTCCGGCATCCGCCGCCATGCGGAAGGCCTTCGCGAAATTGGCCGGGTGGCCGGAGCGTTCATCCCCGGCCAGACCGAAGCCCGTGACCAGAGGATGCGGATTGCCGATCACTTCCTTGATTACCCGTTCGACGGAGGCCGAACCGAAATGGCGGACGCCGATCGCGATCATCCGGCCTTCGATGGCAGTGTCTGTCTTGGCGCGCTCGATCCCGGCAGCCAGTCCCTCGACATAGGAGCGGTAGGACAGGCCGGCGGCCTGAGCGTGGTCTGGCGAGATGAAGATCTCGCCATAAATTGCCCCTTCCGCCGCCAGCATGCGGAAATAGGTTTCTGCAAGCAGGGCGTAGTCCGCCGGTGTCCGGAACACCGAACTTGCAACGTCATAGGCTTTCAGGAAGGTGGTGAAGTCGGACCAGATGTATTTGCCGTTACCGTCGAGGACGGCCGAAACATCCTCGCCGCGCTTGTCGGCAAGGCGCTTGACCAGGGTCGGTGGCGCGGCGCCTTCGATATGACAATGCAATTCCGCCTTCGGTACCGTGATGGCGTCGCTCATGTCCCGCGGGTCCTCATTCGAGTGTGTGGCGGGCCGGTTTTCCGTCTTTCCGAAGAAAGGACGGACGAGTGGCCCGCGGTTATTGTGCCCGATTCACCGGATTGCCGGAATGCGGATGCGGTTACAGAAAACTCGTGCCGTTCGGCCCCACCGCAATGCCCAGATGATCGGCGATACTTTCACCGATATCGGCATAGGTCTTGCGACCACCGACACTTCTGCCTTCGAGACCCGGACCGGTTGCGATCACCGGGACATGTTCGCGGGTGTGGTCCGTGCCACGCCAGGTCGGATCGCAGCCGTGATCGGCCGTCAGGATCAGGAGATCACCGTCCGTCATCCTGCCAATCATTTCCGGCAAGCGGCGGTCGAAATGCTCAAGCGCGGCTGCATATCCCGGAACATCCCGGCGGTGACCGTAGAGGGAGTCGAAATCGATGAAATTGGCGAAGATCAGGTCGCCGTCGGCAGCCTCATCCATGGCTTCCAGCGTCTTGTCGAACAGCTGGTCATTGCCTGCGCCCTTCAGCACCCTGGCAACGCCCTGATGGGCGAAGATGTCGGATATCTTGCCGACGCCATAGACCGTGCGCCCTGCCTCGGTCAGACGGTCGAGCAAGGTCGGCTCCGGCGGCAGCACCGAATAGTCACGCCGGTTGGCGGTGCGCTGGAAAGTGTCCGAAGTTTCGCCGACGAAGGGCCGCGCGATCACCCGGCCGATGTTGTAGGGATCGGCAAATTCACGCGCGATCTCGCAAAGTTCGTACAGCTTCTCCAAACCATAGTGTTCTTCGTGGGCGGCGATCTGGATGACGGAATCCGCCGACGTATAGAAAATCGGCTTGCCCGTGCGAATGTGCTCTTCGCCAAGTTCGGCAATGATCACCGTGCCGGAGGCGTGTTTGTCACCCAGGATGCCGTTGAGACCTGCCTTCTCGCGGATCTTTGCAATCAGCTCTTCCGGGAAGGTCGGGATCGTTTCCGGAAAATAGCCCCAGTCGAAGCGCACAGGCACACCGGCGATTTCCCAATGGCCGGACGGCGTGTCCTTGCCGTTGGAAACTTCAGCAGCATAGCCCCACAGGCCTTCCGGCTCGCCATCGAAATCCAGGCCCGGCACGTCCTTGCCGGTGGACAGGCGCCCTGCCGCGCCCAGGCCGAGCCGGTCCATGTTGGGAACGTTCAAGGGGCCGGAGCGCAGACTGTCCTTGTCGCCCTCACCGGCTGCACAACGCGCCGCGATGTGGCCCAAAGTGTCGGCCCCGGCATCACCAAAGGCTTCCGCATCCGCGGCACCGCC
This sequence comes from Labrenzia sp. 5N, assembly GCF_012395805.1. Classification (NCBI taxonomy): domain Bacteria; kingdom Pseudomonadati; phylum Pseudomonadota; class Alphaproteobacteria; order Hyphomicrobiales; family Stappiaceae; genus Labrenzia; species Labrenzia sp. 5N. Next base: position 340,561 of record NZ_JAAZTM010000004.1, read on the forward strand.
GATACCGAAACTGTCCAGAACGCACAGAATTGCACGAGGCATGGACATCTCCTCAAATTTATCATTGCCGGCCGGTTCGGCCGGAGAGGTTCCGGGCGACCATTCGCCCGGCACGCATTTTCCCGGTCAGGGCGCGATGCGCTCGATGACGCTTGGCCTGTCGATGACATCGGCTGCGGAGCCGATGGTGTAGGCTTTGCGCACCGCGACGGCTGCTTCTTCGGCCTCTGCCTCGGTTCTGGCATGGACAATCGCCAAGGGCGCATCCGCGTCGACCGTGTTGCCGACACCGGCAAGGCTGGTCAGGCCGACGGACGGATCGATCACGTCTGCCGCCGCCCTGCGTCCACCGCCAAGCGCGACGACCGCAACGCCTACTGCCCGGGCATCCACACCCGTAACGACGCCGTCTTGTTCGGCGTAGACCGGCGCTTCCACCGGCGCCTTGGCGAGATAAAGTTCCGCCTTTTCCATGAAGTCGGCAGGTCCGCCAAGCGCATGAACCATCTGGGCAAACTTCTCAGCCGCCTTGCCGCTCTGAAACGCTTCACGCATCATGCCGGCACCGGCCTCTGCATCAGCGGCAATGCCACCCGAGGCAAGCAGTTCGCCGCCTTGCGCCACGGTGACATCCCAAAGGCGGTTGTCGATGGCCGTGCCTTTCAGGAAGTCGACGGCGTTCTGCATTTCAACCGCGTTGCCGGCGGCAGACGCCAGCGGCTCGTTCATGTCGGTCAGGAGAGCCGTCGTTTTCAAACCCGCCCCGTTCGCGACCAGCACCAGGCTTTCGGCAAGCGCACGAGCATCTTCAAGTGTTGCCATGAAAGCGCCCGTGCCCCACTTCACGTCCAGCACCAGTCCCTGCAGACCGGCTGCCAGCTTCTTGGACAGGATCGACGCGGTGATCAGGTCGATGCTCTCCACCGTGCCGGTCACATCGCGGATGGCGTAAAAACGCTTGTCGGCCGGAGCAAGGTTGCCGGTCTGGCCGATGACGGCACACCCGATTTCCTTGACCACCTTCTTGAAAAGCAGATTGTCCGGTTGCGTCTGATAGCCCGGGATGCTGTCGAACTTGTCCAGCGTGCCGCCCGTATGACCCAGGCCACGACCGGAGATCATCGGTACTGCAGCGCCACAGGCGGCAAGCGCCGGCGCCAGCATCAGCGAGACGTTGTCGCCAACGCCGCCGGTGGAATGCTTGTCCAGGATCGGCGCGTCGATGCCCGACCAGTCCATGACATCGCCACTGTCGCGCATGGCGAGCGTCAGAGCCACACGTTCGTCGACGGTCAGCCCCTTGAAGAAGACAGCCATGGCGAGCGCAGCCACCTGGCCTTCCGTGACCGAGCCGTCTGCCAGGCCCTTGACGAAGAACTGGATCTCCGCCGCGTCCAGCGTTCCACCATCGCGCTTCTTTCTGATGAGTTCTTGCGGCAGCATTTGTTGTCCTTCTTGAAGCCGTCTCAATAGCCGTGGTGGGAGTGGTCCACGATTTCCTGGCCCTCGATCGTCGAGATCAGGGCATCCAGAAGACCACTGGCACCAAAGCGGAACGTGTGTGCCGATACCCAGTTCTGGCCCATGATCTTGTCGGCAAGCGCCAGGTAGGCAGCCGCGTCCTCGGCGGTGCGGATACCACCGGCCGGCTTGAAGCCGATCACACGCTCGGCGTTGTCGCGCCGGGCCTCCTCGATCGCGGTCAGCATGATTTCGGCTGCTTCCAGCGTTGCATTGACGGCAACCTTGCCGGTCGAAGTCTTGATGAAATCCGCACCCGCCCCAATGGCAATGTTGGAGGCTGCGTGGATCAGCAACGGATCCTTGATTTCACCCGTTTCCAGGATGACCTTGAGCAGTGCCGGTTCCGGAATGGCAGCCTTCACGCGGATGATCTGCTCTTCCGCAAAGCCCTTGCGGCCAGCGCAGAAAGCCTTGTAGGGCATGACCAGGTCGATCTCGTCGGCTCCATCGGCAAGTGCCTGCTTTGTCTCGGCCAGGACAGCTTCCGTATCTTCGCCACCTTCAGGGAAGTTGACCACGGTCGCCACCTTCACGCCCGTGCCGGTCAGTTCCTGCGCGGCCTGTGCCACGAACCGCGGCCAGACACAGACAGCCGCAACCGATCCGTGATCCGTCACGGTCCGTCCGGTCAGCTTGGAAATGTCCGCCGCCGTGCAGTCGTCGTTGAGGTTGGTCAGGTCGACGAGCCCGAGGGCCCGTTTGGCGTGTTCGATCATGTCAGTCATTGGCCGATCTCCTTCACGAATGCCCGCACCAGCTGTTTCATGCGTTCCATACCCTGCAAGGCGACGGACTTGGTTTCGTCGTGAGACAGCGCGTGCGTCTGCATGCCTGCGCCGTAATTGGTGATAATCGACATGGCCGCGACGCGCATACCCAGAAACCTGGCCATGATGACTTCCGGCACGGTTGACATGCCAACCGCATCCGCACCCAGTGTCTTGGCCATGCGGATTTCGGCAGGCGTCTCGAAAGATGGGCCGGAGAACCACATGTAAACGCCCTCGGCGACCGGATCGCCGGTTTCCTCGGCGACTTTCTTCATCGCCGCACGCAAGTCCGCATCGTAGGCGGTGCTCATGTCGAGGAAGCGCTTTTCGTCCTCTTCACCGATCAGCGGGTTCATGCCCGACCAGTTGATGTGGTCGGAAATCAGCATGGGCGAGCCGGGAGCAACTTCCTGGCGCAGGGAACCAGCCGCATTGGTTGCCAGCAGGATCTCGCAGCCGAGCTCCTTCAGCGTTTCCACCGGCGTGCGCATGACCGTCGGATCACCGCCCTCGTAATAATGGGCCCGGCCCGACAGGATCACCACCGGTACACCGGACAGCGTGCCGGCAACCAGCTCGCTGGAATGGGACGTGACGGTGGAGACCGGAAATTCGGTCAGATGCGAATAGGGAATGCGAACAGCGTCCTCGACTTCCTCGGCGAGCGCGCCGAGGCCGGAGCCGAGGATCATGCCAATCTTGTACGAGCCCTCCCGGGCTGCGCGGACGATCTCCGCGCATTCACGGCCGAAACCACTCATTGTGGGTCAGTCCTTCTTATTTTGACGTGTATTCCAGTTCGAAGGCGGCAGGCAGCAGCTCATCCATCGTGAAGCTGCGCCGGATACCGTCGAGATCCGCGACATGGACAACCAGATCGTCCGTGCCGAATTCCTTCAGACGCTGGCGGCACATGCCGCACGGCGTGCACAGGGCCGCATCGCCAATGACGACGGCTTCCGCAATTTCGCGGTAACCGGCGGCAATCATGGCGCTGACCGCCCCACCTTCTGCACAAACGCTCACCGGGTAGGAAGCGTTCTCCACATTGCAGCCGATGAAAACAGTGCCGTCCGGTGCACGCAAGGCCGCGCCGACCAGGAAGTTTGAATAGGGTGCATATGCGTTTTCACGAACCGCTTTTGCGGCCTCGAACAACGCGTCCAGATCGCTCATGAACGCTCCTTGAGATACGGAATGCCAGCCGCCTTCGGCGGGATTGCCTTGCCGATGAAACCTGCAAGCAGGATCACGGTCAGAATATAGGGCAGTGCCTGGAAGAACTGCACCGGAATTTCGCCGATACCGGGTAATTTCTGACCCTGCATCCGGATGGCGACAGCATCGAGGAAGCCGAACAACAGGCAGGCCAACATGGCGTTGGCCGGTTTCCACTTGGCGAAAATCAGGGCCGCCAGCGCGATGAAGCCCTTGCCCGCCGTCATGTCCTTGATGAAGCCGGAGGACTGGGCGATGGAAAGATATGCTCCGGCAACACCGCACAGGGCACCGCAGGCGATAACCGCCCGGTAGCGCAGCCAGGTGACAGAGATGCCGGCCGTGTCAACGGCCGCCGGGTTTTCCCCGACCGCACGCAGGCGCAGCCCGAAACGGGTGCGGAACAGCACCCACCAGGTCAGCGGCACGGCCACGAAAGCCGCATAGACCAGGATGTTGTGGCCTGACAGCAGTTCGCTGTAGATGCCGCCAATGATTGGAACATCGCGCAGTTCTTCCGCGTAGGGCCAGACGATGTCCCTAAACCGTCCGCCTTCCGGCAGTGAGGGTGTACGACCGCCCTGGCGGAACCATGTCTGCCCGAGCAGCGCGGTCAGGCCCGCTGCCAGGAAGTTGATGGCGACGCCGGAAACGATCTGGTTGCCGCGGTTGGTAATGGAGGCAAAGCCGTGGATCAGCGCCAGGCCGATCGAAACCGCCATGCCCGCCAGAAGGCCGATCCAGGCGTTTCCGGTCATGTAGGCGACCGCACCCGCCCCAAAGGCTGCGCCGAGCATCTTTCCTTCCAGGCCGATATCGACCACGCCGGAGCGTTCAGAGTAAAGCCCTGCCAGACAGGCCAGCAGAAGCGGTGTCGACAGGCGGACTGTGGAATCAAGTGTCAGGATCACGATCTCGAACATGATCACGCCTCCTTCTCGGCAAGAGCCCGGGAGGGCGTGAACAGCTTGATGATGGCCGGGCGGAACATGTGCTCAAGCGCACCGGCAAACAGGATCACAAGGCCCTGGATGACGATGATCATGTCTCGCGTGATGTTGGGCATTTCGAACGAAAGTTCCGCGCCGCCCTGATAGAGCATGCCGAACAGGATCGATGCCAGAACGATGCCGACCGGATGCGCCCGCCCCATGAGGGCAACCGCGATGCCGACGAAGCCGTAGCCGGTCACGAAATCGATCAGCAGACGGTGCTGTGACCCCATGATCTCGTTGATCGCCATCATGCCTGCAAGACCACCGGATATGAGCATGGTGATGACGATGGTGCGCACCGGCGAGATGCCGGCATAGACCGCGGCTGTGGCGTTGGCACCGAAGGACCGGATCTCGAAACCGAGCTTTGTGCGCCAGATCAGGAACCAGACCAGAACACAAGCCGCCAGCGCCACGAAGAGCGACAGGTTGACCGGCGCATAGCCGAAGCCGAAGGACGGGAATATGTCGTTCAGGAACGGCAGACGGCCGCCGTCCTCGAAGGTTCGTGTTTCCGGCTGCATCGAGCCTGGCTTCTTCAACGCGTTGTTGAGCAGATAGACCATCAGCGACGAGGCGATGAAGTTGAACATGATGGTGGTGATCACCACGTGGCTGCCGCGGGTGGCCTGCAGCCAGGCCGGAATGAACGCCCAGGCGGCCCCCATCAGCGCCGAGCCGATGATGGCAAACGGCAAGGTGATGTACCACGGCACGATGTGGTCCAGCGCCAGACAGGCTATGGCGACCCCGAGACCACCGATATAGGCCTGGCCCTCACCGCCGATGTTGAACAACCCGGCATGAAAGGCAACGGCCACGGCCAGGCCGGTGAAGATGAAGTTGGTGGCATAAAACAGCGTGAAGCCGATGCCTTCGCCATAGCCAATGGAGCCCCAGACCAGGAGCTGCACCGCGTCCAGCGGGTTTTCCCCGATCAGGACAACGACGAGGCCGGACACCAGGAAGGCGGCGGCCAGGTTCAGGAACGGGATCAGGCCGTAATCGACCCAGCGCGGGAGCTGACCGGCACTCATCGGGCGCCTCCTTCAACAGCCATCTTGTTGTTATCTTCCACACCGGCCATCAGCAGGCCAAGTTCGCCTTCTTCCGCATCGCCGCCGCGTTCACCAACGATCTTGCCGTCGAACATCACCAGCACCCGGTCGGACAGCGCCCGGATTTCGTCGAGTTCCACCGACACCAGCAAAATGCCCTTGCCGGCATCGCGCATTTCCACGATCCGGCGGTGGATGAACTCGATGGCGCCGATATCGACGCCGCGCGTCGGCTGACCGACCAGAAGCACTTCCGGATCGCGCTCGATCTCGCGCGCCAGCACGATCTTCTGCTGGTTGCCGCCCGAGAAATTGGCGGTCTTCAGCATCGGGTTGGGCGGGCGGATGTCGTATTTCTCGATTTCGGCCACGGCGTTCTTCTTGATGGCGGCAAGATCCATCAGAAGGCCCCGGGAGTAGGCCGGGTCACGGTGGTAGCCAAGGATCGAATTCTCGTATTCGGAGAAGGAATTGATCAGGCCCATCCGGTGCCGGTCTTCCGGCACGTGGCCCATGTTCTTGGCACGCATGTCGGCAGCGTCGAGCGTGCTCGTTCCCAGATCGATTGTCTCGCCGTTGATCTTCAGCGTACCTCTGGTGGCGCGGCGAATGCCTGCAAGCGTTTCCAGCAGTTCCGACTGGCCGTTGCCGGAGACACCGGCGATGCCGACAATCTCTCCCGCACGCACATTGAAGGAAACGTCCTTGACCACCTGCACGCCGCGGCTGTCGGTCACCGTGAGGTTCTCGACCTCCATCACCGGAGCCTTGGGTTGCGCCGGTTTCTTGTCGACACGCAGCAGCACACTGCGGCCGACCATAAGCTCGGCGAGTTCTTCCATCGAGGTGTTCGCGGTTTCGCGCGTCGCCACCATCTCGCCGCGGCGCATCACCGAAACAGTATCGGTCGCCGCCATGATCTCGCGCAGCTTGTGCGTGATCAGGAGAACCGTCTTGCCTTCGTTCTTCAGAACTTCGAGGATCTTGAACAGGTGATCGGCTTCGGCCGGCGTCAGGACACCTGTCGGCTCGTCAAGGATCAGAACCTCCGCGCTGCGGTAGAGCGCCTTCAGGATCTCCACCCGCTGCTGCAGACCAACCGGCAGATCCTGGATCAGGGCGTCCGGATCGACCCGCAGTTCGTATTCTTCTTCTAGCCGCTTGAGTTCTGTCTTGGCGCGATTGATGCCGCCGGACAGGAGCGCGCTGTCCTCGGCCCCCAGAACCACGTTTTCCAGGACAGAGAAATTGTCGACCAGCATGAAATGCTGATGCACCATGCCGATGCCCATGCCGATGGCGGCTTTCGAGTCCGAAATCGTGACCTTCTTGCCGTCCACCAGGATGTCGCCGTCATCGGCCTGATAGAAACCGTAGAGAATGGACATGAGCGTCGACTTGCCCGCCCCGTTCTCTCCGATGATACCGTGGATGGAGCCCTTCTTCACCACAAGGTCAATGTCCTTGTTGGCGTGAACCGGGCCAAAGCGCTTGTTGATCTTGCGCAGTTCGATTGCCGGCGTATCGCTCATGCGTTCCCCCAGGCCTGACTGTTTTTCTTTGTCATTGTTATTGCCCCTCGCCGCTGCCTCGCGGTGTCCCGATCAGAAAGGACATGCTCCGTCGGTGACGACGTCATGAACCTTGACGGTGCCGTCGGAGATGGCCGCAACGGCGGCATCCGCCGCCGCTTTCATGTCCGGCGTGATCAGGTCCTTGTTGTTTTCGTCCAGCACCCAGTCCATGCCGCCATCCGCGACGCCCAGCACCTTGATGCCGGGTTCGAAGGTGCCGTCCCTGGCGGCCTGGAAGCTGTCGAAGACAGCATTGTCCACGCGCTTGCGGATGGACGTCAGGACCTTGCCCGGATGCAGGCCGTTCTGGTTGCTGTCGGTGCCCATGCCGAGGACGCCCTTGTCGGCAGCTGCCTGCAGCACACCAATGCCGGTTCCGCCCGCTGCCTGAATGATCACATCGGCACCCTGATTGATCTGGCCGATGGCAAGTTCGCCGCCGCGAACAGGATCCGCGAAAGCGGCCGGCGTATCGCCCGTCATGTTGGACAGAACCCTGATATCCGCCCTTGCGGCCTGGCCGCCCTGCTTGTAGCCGCACAGAAACCGCTGGATGATCGGGATATCCATGCCGCCGACAAAACCGATGGTGCCGCTCTTGGTGGCCATGCCGGCCAGCAGACCGCCGATATAGGCACCCTCATGTTCCTTGAAGACATAGGAGCGCACGTTCGGCTGATCGACCACCATGTCGACGATGGCAAAATCCGTCTTGGGAAAATTGGGAGCCACCTGGCCAAGCGCGTTGGCCTGGTTGAAACCGATTGCGACAACGGGGGACGCGCCCCGGCTGGCAAAGTTCCGCAGTGCCTGCAGGCTTTGCGCATCACGCTCCAACTCGAATTCCCTGACGTCGCCGCCCTGGTCCTGAAACCGTTTCACGCCGGTAAAGGCGCTTTCGTTGAAAGACCCGTCGAACTTGCCGCCGACGGAATAAACGATGGCCGGTTCGGCCAGAGTTGCGGTTGTTGTCATGAAGACAGCGCAGGCCGCAGCAATGACGCCTGATGTGAGACGGAGCATCCTGTCCTCCGAAAAAACGGGTTGGGCACGCTAGAAATACAGGTAGACCTCCGCACGGTATCGCGCGGAGGTCCAAAACGACTGCCTTACATCGGGCAGGACTGATCGGCCATGTAGTCGTGAACTTCGATCTCGCCGGAGATGATCTTCTGGGTCGCTTCTTCGACCTTTGCTTTCATCTCGTCGTTGACGAGTTCGGCGTTGTTGTCGTCCAGCGCCCAGTCGACGCCACCTTCCTTGAGGCCGAGGACTTCGAAGCCGGAAGACCAGCTGTCGTTGGCCGCATCTTCGAACGCCTGGTAGACGGCAATGTCGACGCGCTTCAGCATGGAGGTCAGGACGGAACCCGGATGCAGGTTGTTCTGGTTGCTGTCGACGCCGATGCCGAGCTTGCCGGCGTCAGCAGCGGCCTGCAGAACACCGATGCCGGTGCCGCCGGCAGCGTGATAGACAACGTCAGCGCCACGGTCGAACTGGGACTTGGCGAGTTCGCCACCCTTGACCGGATCGTTCCAGGCCGCGCCGGTGGTGCCGGTCATGTTCTCGAAGACTTCCGCCTTCGGGTTTGCAGCCATCACGCCCTGCTTGTAACCACAGGAGAACTTGCGGATAAGCGGAATGTCCATGCCGCCGACAAAGCCGACCTTGCCGGTTTCGGACGCCATCGCAGCCAGCATGCCGACGATGTAGGAGCCTTCCTGCTCCTTGAACAGGATGGAGCGCACGTTCGGCAGGTCGACGACCATGTCAACGATCGCGAACTGCGTATCCGGGAATTCCTTGGCAACCTTTTCCACGGCGTTGGCCTGGGAGAAGCCGATGGCAACGATCGGGTTCATGCCGCGCTTGGCAAAGTTGCGCAGAGCCTGCTCGCGCTGGCTGTCGTTCTGGATTTCAAAATCGCGGTATTCGACGCCGGTGTCTTCCTTGAACTTTTCAGCACCGTTGTATGCGCCTTCGTTGAACGACTTGTCGAAACGGCCGCCCAGATCGTAAAGCACTGCCGGCTTGATATCGGCTGCCAATGCGCCCACGGCAGTAAAGGCCAGGCCGGCAAGCGCGGTGCCGATGGTAAGAAGCTTTTTCACTTATATGTCCTCCGACATGCGGGGGCCTGCCTTTTGGCCGGCCCGTTTCCCCTCGTGACCCAGCCGCATCATGCGGACTGTGCCAGCTGCAATCCGGCCCGTGCCGTCAGAGCCCTCGCAAGGGTCTCGTCTGCCACAAGGTCGGTAATGACACCGGTACGCAGGGCCGCGAGCGTGGCATCCACCTTGCTCTCCCCACCTACCAGCGCAATCACGCGGCGCCCGCGCACTTCGTCGAAATGCAGACCCACGGCACAATCGCCGAGCGGATCCGGGGCCAATTTTCCCTCGATCGTCAGAAAGCGCCCCATCAAATCACAGACGGCGCCGCCCGACAGCAAATCTTCCTGTTCTTTTTTGGAAATCATGCCGCGCTGGACAAGATGGCCCTCGTTCTCGACCGAACCGATGCCGATGAGAAAGGCATCCGACTGGCGCGCGCGATCCATCAGGTCCTGCACGCTGCGCTGGGTCAGGAACATCGCCTTTTCGTCCTGGTTTTCGGCAAAATAGGGAACCGGCAGATAATAGCCGATGCCGCCTGTGCGCTCCTGCATCTTCTGGACGATGTCATAGGGGTTGGCAGCAAGCGTGCGCGTCAGGGATCCGCAGATCGACATGATTTCGAGATCGGTTCTCGCGACTTTCGGCAACGCTTCGACAGCCGCGGTCAGCGTGCGGCCCATGCCAACGCCCAGACGCGTGACGTTGGACCCACCAAGCATTCCAGACAGGAACTGTGCCGCGGACACGGCGACGGCCCTGAGGGCGCTGTCGTCGTCGCCGCCACCAAGATCGGGAGCAATGATGCAGTTCGTCAGGCCGAAATGCTCCGTCAGCTCCTTTTCAAGCTGGAGGCATTCCATCGGGCGACCATCGACCTGGAATTTGACGAAACCGGCTTTCTGCGCGTGAGCGATCAGGCGATGCACCTTGGCAGGCGAAACGCCGAGCTGCGAGGCGATTTCGCCCTGCGTACGGCCGCCAACAAAGGACAGCCAGGCCGCCCGGATGGCCATATATGATGTCCAGTCGTCGTCGCGTGTCTGCATTCCGCGTCGAAACCTTCCCCTCCAGAGCCCTTGCGCACGCCTTCCGGCGGACAGGATACTCAACCACTCTCAAAACGCCCGGCTTGATGGAATTGCATCCCGCAAGATGAAACACCCGCCTGTCCAGCCATGCGAAGCGGTTGACCGCAACGGTCCGGCTATGCCCTGCTCTCTTCGGAGCTTTTATTTTCCGGGGCCGCGAAGGCCGGCCGAAAAATTCTTCACCAAGTGAGAATTTCTTCAGATCATGACCAGCCTTGCCTTTGCCGTCAACTAAAAAAACTGCCAATTTTCTGGCTGATTGCTGCATTTCTGGGCAGCAATCAGCGCCGAGTACCACTTCTGAACGGCGGCAAATTCTGCCCAAAGCTGCCGATTTTTAGAAACAACCCGGCAAAATTTGCCCAGTTGCACGGCAATAATTGCCGATGGATTTGTCCCCCACTTTGAAAACCTTCGTCTTTCCGGCCGAAAAACAGCTAATCGGAACGCGCATGTCAGGCGCTTGAGAAGTTGCTGAAACGTCGGCTGTTTTGGGCCTCAAACAGGTTCTCTCGCCCGAGTTTCTCACAGTTTCGCGCAAAAATGTGACCGACAAGGCGGATTGAAAAAACTCAAGAAATCACCACCTTACCTAAACGTAAAGCTCGACGCGGATCCACGGATGAAAAATTTGCCTAGCAAATCCGGAAGATATCCCGCGCCTGTGGATAGAACATGCACTCCGTGCACATTACTTTTGCCAGCCAAGGAATATTACGCTACGTTTGGCATGTAGCTTGCTAAGTAAATTTCCAAGCTCATCCAAGGAATTCAGCCAATGCCTTGTTAGGAATCACGAGAAACGGAAAGATAAGGAATTCAACGACAAAATAAACAGGGGAGACGTGGCCACCCAGCCGCAAGGCTGAAGTAAGGAGAAAAACCATGCGTCTCGACATAACCAAAACAGACTGTGCACTGACGGTTACAAGTTTACTGTCACTTATTTGTGCGGCACTTCTTTTCGCCGCCCCAGCCGCAGCCCGAGACTACCGTCCGGCTCTGATGGCTTCTTCACAATACAGCTATGATCCGGCCAACGAAGTGGACGTCGAACTTGTCCTGGCCGTCGACATCTCCCAATCCATGGATACAGAAGAACAGGAAGTGCAGCGCGCCGGGTATGTTGCCGCTCTCACCTCCAGGGAATTTCTTGACGCCATTCAGGTCGGTCCGATCGGCCGCGTTGCCGTGACCTACATGGAATGGGGCGGGGTTGATGAGCATTTCATCGTCGCCGACTGGACGGTGATCCAAGATGCAAGCTCGGCAGCACACTTCGCTTCCAAGATTGCCGAAGCCCCGCTTCGGCAGGTCCAGCGCACCTCCATCGCCTCGGCGCTCGAAAAGTCCGTCTTTCTGGTTCAGAACAACCAGTATGAAGGCTTGCGCCGCGTAATCGACATTTCCGGTGACGGCCCGAACAACCAGGGTGGCTCCGTAACTGCCATGCGTGATCGCATGGTTGCCTCTGGCGTGACCATCAACGGCTTGCCTCTGATGATGAAGTCGAACAAGAACACCTGGCAGGCGATGCTCAACCTCGACCACTATTACGAGGATTGTGTGATCGGCGGCCCGGGCTCCTTCGCCATCCCCGTTCGCAGTCAGGAAGGCTTTGCAGACGCGATCCGGATGAAGCTGGTGATGGAGATCGCCGGGCTGCATCTGCCGGAACCCGATCCCTACTTCCAGCGCGTTGCCGGCCGCGAACCGATCCGCTGTAATCTGTTCGACTGATCGCCACGTCTCCATTCTCCTTATTGCCTGCCGCGTTCCGGGCCGGGACGCGGCATTTTCTTTTGCTCCCTGCCAATGATCTGCCCACCGGGAACAGGTTCTGCGCCCGCCCGTTCATCTTCCTTTGCCTAAAGCGCTTTGAACGGCTAAACACTTCCCCGCCGCTGTCGCTTCCTGCCAGGGTGCCTTTTCGTCCGGTTCCCTCCGGGTACGAACTGGTCTCCCGGGACTTTGGTTTCGACCAGCTTTCGGCTATTCAATCGATCTGGATTGCATAGACCCCAGAGGACCGCTGATGCCTGCCACGCCCACTCTTGCGCTTGTCGCGCATGACGCCAAAAAAGACGCCATGGTCGAGTTCGCCAGACGGCACCAGGACAAACTCGCGGTTTTCGAACTTGTCAGCACAGGCACCACGGGCGGCCGCATTCTGGAAGCCTGTCCGGATCTCAAGGTCACAAGGCTGAAAAGCGGCCCGCTGGGCGGCGACCAGCAGATCGGCGCGATGATTGCCGAAGGCAAGCTCCAGGGCCTGTTCTTCTTCGTCGATCCGCTGTCGCCCATGCCGCATGATGTTGATGTGAAAGCCCTGATGCGCCTTGCAGTGGTCTATGACATGCCGATGGCGCTCAATCCGTCGACTGCGGATATCCTGCTGCGCTCCGCCCGCCTGCAGGGCCTCAAGACTACATCCGCGACACCTGAAGTTGGCTCCCTGTCCTCATGAGTTTTTCCAAGAACACCAAATCCTTTGCCTATCCGGTTCTGGTTGCCGATATCGGCGGCACCAACGCCCGTTTCGCTCTCGTTGACGACGCTGAGGCGCCCACCCGCATGTGCGGCAAGACGGCGACCGCGGATCATCCCGACATTTCTTCCGCGATCCGCGAAGTGGTGCTGCCGGAAACCGATCCGAAACCGCGCACGGCAATCATCGCGGTTGCCGGTCCCGTCACCGGTGACAGGATCCCCCTCACCAACGCGGCCTGGGTGATCGAGCCGCTGAAAATGATCGCTGACCTCGGTCTGGACGAAGTCATCGTGCTCAACGATTTCGAAGCGCAGGCCCTGGCCTTGCCAGGATATAGCGGCAGCGATATCGAACAGGTCGGCTCCGGCACGATCCGCGAAGAGAGCGCCAAGTTCGTCCTCGGTCCGGGCACGGGCCTCGGCGCTGCCGCGATGATCTATGCCGCCCAGACCTGGGTTCCCGTTCCGGGTGAAGGTGGCCATGTGGAACTCGGGCCGGTAACCCCGGAAGACGTTGCCATCTGGCCACATATCGAACTCGTCGGTGGACGGCTTGGCGCCGAACAGATCCTTAGCGGCACCGGCCTTCCCCGCCTTGCCCGCGGTGTTGCCGCCTATATGGGCGCAGACCGCGACTTCACAACGGCGGCAAGCATCACAACGGCCGCAGAGGCAAACGATCCGGTAGCGGTGAAGACGCTGGAGGTCTTTGCCAGGGCCCTTGGCCGTGTGGCCGGTGATTTTGCCCTCGCGGTTCTGGCACGGGGCGGCGTCTATCTGACTGGCGGTGTCACTTCGCGGATCACACGCTTCCTCACGGACGGCGGCTTCCGCGCCTCCTTTGAGGCCAAGGCGCCCCATGAGGCCCTGATGGCCAAGATACCGACCTTCATCGTCCGGCATCCCGATCCGGCCCTGGAAGGCCTTGCCTCCTTCGCACGCGCGCCGGAAGCCTTTGCCGTCGACATGCAAGGACGGCAATGGACTGCAGGCGCCGCATCGGGCGCGAGCTGACCCGGGCCCGTCATGTCCTCTGCCCCAGCCTTCGCGGCACCCCTGCCGATCGACGGTGTCCTGCCGGAGCTTCTGGCAACGCTTGATACAGGGCTGAACGCGGTTCTTGTTGCCGAACCGGGCGCGGGCAAGACGACCCGCGTGCCGCTGGCTCTTCTGAACGCGACCTGGCGCGGCGACGGCAAGATCCTGGTGCTGGAACCGAGGCGTCTTGCTGCCCGTGCCGCTGCGCGCCACATGGCAGCCGAACTGGGCGAAAAGCCCGGCGAGACCGTGGGCTACCGTGTGCGCATGGAAACGAAAGTCAGTTCACGCACTCGAATAGAGGTCATCACGGAAGGTGTATTCACCCGGCTGATCCTGGACGATCCGGAACTGACGGGCGTTGCCGCCATTCTCTTTGACGAATTTCACGAACGCTCGCTTGACGGCGACCTCGGGCTGGCGCTGGCGCTGGATGTGCAGGCTGCACTGCGCGACGACCTGCGTCTGCTGCCGATGTCCGCAACGCTCGATGCCGCCGGCATTTCACGCCTGCTTGGCGACGCGCCCGTCATCGAAAGCACGGGGCGCAGCTACCCGGTTGAAACGCGTTACCTGGGGCGAACACCCAACGAGCGCGTGGAGCCGCAGATGGTGAGGGCGATCCGGCAAGCCCTCGTGGAAGAAAGAGGTTCCATTCTGGTGTTTCTGCCAGGCCAGGGCGAAATCCGCCGCACCGCTGAGATGCTGGAGGGAAAGCTCCCGGCCGGCTGCCAGGTGGCACCACTTTACGGCGGACTGGACACCAAAGCCCAGGACGCAGCCATCCGGCCGGCCGATGCCGGCAGCCGCAAGATCGTGCTGGCCAGTGCCATCGCCCAGACCTCGCTGACCATCGAAGGTGTGCGTGTCGTTATCGACAGCGGTCTGGCACGGGTGCCGAAATATGAACCGCAGACCGGACTGACCCGGCTGGAAACCGTGCGCGTCTCCCGCGCTTCCGCTGATCAACGGCGAGGCCGCGCCGGACGTACCGAGCCCGGTGTCTGCTACAGGCTCTGGGACGAAGCCCAGACCGTGGCCCTGCCACAGGCAGAGGCTCCGGAAATCCTGGAAGCGGATCTCACCGGCCTGGTGCTGGACCTGGCGGCCTGGGGGACGCTCGATCCGGCAGCCCTCGCTTTTGCCGACCAGCCCCCACTTGCGGCCTGGCGCGAAGCAAAGGCTCTGCTTCAGGATCTGCACGCTCTGGATGACCACGGACGTCTGACCAATGACGGCAAGGCACTGGCGAAGCTTCCGCTGCACCCACGCCTGGCCCATATGGTGATCGAAGGTGTTGCCCGCGATCTCGGCTTTACCGCCGCGATGATCGCGCTCGTGCTGTCCGAACCGGGCCTTGGCGGCCGGGATCCGGACCTGCGTGCACGTTTGCAATCCTTGCGTCACGACAAGAGCCAGCGTGTGAAAGACGGCCGCCAGTTGGCCGAACGCTGGCTGAAGCAGGCGGGCGGAACAGGCAGGGAGATAGACCCGGAAAGCGCCGGACTTCTGCTCGCCCTTGCCTACCCCGACCGGGTTGCCCAGCAACGCGGGCAGACCGGCCGCTTCCGCCTTGCGAATGGTCGTGGCGCCGAGCTGGAGGCGGAACATGCCCTTTCCCGGGAAGCCTTCCTGACCGTCGCCGATATTCAGGGCAAGGCGGCAAGCGGGCGCATTCAGCTTTGCGCGCCGATCTCCAAGGCCGATATCGAGGATCTGTTTGCTGCCGAGATTGTCGAACAGGATGAAGTCCAGTTGACAGGCGATGGTGCGCTGAAGGCGCGGCGGGTCACCCGCTACAAGGCGGTCGAACTGAAGTCCGTCCAGATCCAGTCCGCCGATCCGGAAGCCGTTGAACGCGCCCTGATTGCCGAAATCCGCCGGCGCGGCGTCTCCCGCCTGCCCTGGAGCAAGGATCAGGAACGGCTGAAGAAACGTGTCGCCTATGCTCGGGAGAACGGCGCGCAGGATCTGCCGGATCTTTCCGACGGCACATTGACGGAGACACTGGAATCCTGGCTGCAGCCCTATCTCGCCAGCTGCACGAGCCTCGCCGCAATCGATACCGCCGTGCTGGGCAACGCGCTTGCGGCGCTCCTGCCCTATGATGCATCTGCACGGCTGGACAACCTTGCCCCCTCGCACTTCACCGCGCCGACAGGCAGCAAGGTGCCGATCGACTATGGCGCTGCTGCAGGTCCGACGCTGTCCATCCGCGTGCAGGAACTCTTCGGCCTCAAGGACCACCCAAGCGTCTGCGACGGCAGATTGCCGCTAATCCTGGAACTTCTTTCCCCTGCCCAACAGCCGATTCAGATCACAAAGGACCTCCCCCGCTTCTGGCAAGGCTCCTGGGCGGATGTGAAAGCCGACATGAAAGGCCGCTACCCCAGGCACCCCTGGCCGGACGACCCGACCGCAGCCGAGGCAACGCGCAGGGCGAAGCCGCGGGGAACCTAGCTCCGCATTTCAGCCTCACACGGCCTTCCCTTCAGGAGAGAAAACGGCATGAATCCCGTGGTCGAACTATGGGAAGACACAGGAGGGACTGACGCTTCAGAAGTCCCCTGTCCCACGACCTGCCGCAGCCGAGTCCTCCTCCCCCTTGTGGGGAGGGGTTAGGGGTGGGGGTATGAAGCCCCGGCCCTAGTTACCGCTTTGCGGTTCACCCCCATCCCTACCCCTTCCCCACAAGGGGGAAGGGAACCGGTCCGTATATGGGCGAAATCCAGGTTGCAAATCGGACTATGCTTAGCTCCGAGAAGGCCTTGGCCCTCAATCGTCCGAGGCTGCCACCAGGCTGGCGTTACCGCCAGCGGCGGCCGTGTTGATGGAGACCACCTGTTCCAGTGCAAACCGGTACAGATAAGCCGGGCCGCCGGCCTTGGGGCCGGTGCCGGACAGGCCGGAGCCGCCGAAGGGCTGGGTGCCGACAACCGCGCCGATGGTGTTGCGGTTGACATAGACATTGCCGACAGAGAGCCGGTCAACCACCTTCTTCACCGTTGCATCAATACGGCTGTGAACACCGAGTGTCAGACCGTAGCCGGTACCGGCAATCTGGTTCAGCACCTTGTCCAGGTCGCCCGCCTTGTATCGAACCACATGCAGGACCGGGCCGAAGACTTCCCGCGTCAGGGCCTCGGCCTTGTCCAGTTCGATGATGTGCGGAGCAACCCAGGAGCCATTGGCCAGCTTGCCGTGCGGCGTCTTGCCGGCATAGCGCAGTTTCTGGCTCTCCTTCATGTCGTCGACATGGGAGAGAATGTTGTCGCGTGCTTCCTCATCAATCACCGGACCGATGTCTGTCGACGGCAGCCGCGGGTCGCCCAAACTGAGTTCTTTCGCTGCGCCTTCCAGCATGTCCAGCAGATGATCGGCGACGTCCTCCTGCACATAAAGCAGACGCAGTGCCGAGCAGCGCTGACCGGCGGAGCGGAAGGCGGACATCATGACGTCATCGCAGACCTGTTCCGGCAGAGCCGTCGCGTCGACGATCATCGCGTTGATCCCGCCCGTTTCGGCAACGAGCGGAACGATCGGGCCACGTTTTGCGGCCAGCGTGCCGTTGATCAGCCATGCGGTTTCGGTCGACCCGGTAAAGGCTACCCCTGCAACGGCCGGATGGGACGTCAGCGCCGCACCGACATCGCCTTCTCCCGGGAGCAGGTAGAAGACATCTTCCGGGACACCGGCCTGATACATCAGCTTGGCTGTTTCATAAGCGATCAGCGGTGTCTGTTCCGCGGGCTTGGCGACGACGGCGTTGCCCGCCATCAAAGCTGCGCTGATCTGACCGAGGAAGATCGCCAGCGGGAAGTTCCAGGGAGAAATGCAGACGAAGACGCCGCGGCCACGATAGCGGTAGCGGTTTTCCTCGCCTGTCGGTCCGGGCATCAGCTTGCCTTCACCGAAAAGGTTTCTGGCTTCGGCCGCGTAGTATCGGCAGAAGTCGACTGCCTCGCGGATTTCGGCAATGCCATCGGTCAGGCACTTGCCGGCTTCCATGGAGAGGATCGTCATCAGACGGTCCCGGTTGGCCTCCAGCAGGTCGCCAACCTTGTCGATGGCAGCCGCCCGCTCTTCAACCGGTCTGCGCGACCATTTCTCGAACCCCTTCTGGGCATTTTCGACAGCAAGGCGGGCCGTTTCGCTGTCCGCGAAGCGCACCGTGCCGACCTTGGTCGAGCCGTCCATCGGGGCAAACACCGGATTGGCGTCGCCCGACGGTTTTAGCCCCGCTCCAAGCGGGGCGGCCTCGGTGAACGGTGCTGTGGTTTTCGCCATGCCGGACGTCAGCAGGTTGCGCTCCGCCGCACAGCCGAATTCCACGCCGTCGGAATTTTGCCGGCTATCACCGTAAAGGTCCTTCGGCAGCGGGATCGACCGGTTGATGGAATGGTGGCCGCTATCCAGCAGTTCTTTCGGCCGCTTGAGCATCTTTTCAACCGGCACGGAGGCATCGCCCACGATGGTGACGAAGGAGGAGTTGGCGCCGTTTTCCAGAAGGCGGCGGACGAGATAGGCCAAAAGGTCCTTGTGACCACCGACCGGGGCATAGATCCGGCACGGGAAGCCGTCGCGTTCGACAACGGATTTGTAAAGGCTTTCGCCCATGCCGTGCAGGCGCTGGAACTCGTACCCTTCCGCCTTGCCACCGGAGAGTTCGATGATCTGGGCAACTGTCAGTGCGTTGTGGGTGGCGAACTGCGGATAGAGCACATCCCGTGCCGCCAGCATCCGCTTGGCGCAGCACAGATAGGACAGATCCGTCGCCGCCTTGCGCGAGAACACCGGATAGCCTTCCGCACCGCCTTCCTGGGCGTGCTTGATTTCCGCATCCCAATAGGCGCCCTTTACGAGGCGCACCATCAGTTTGCGGTTGGTCTTGCGGGCTGCGTTGACCAGCCAGTCGATCACGTGAATGCCGCGCTTCTGATAGGCCTGAACCGCCAGTCCAAAGCCATCCCAGCCCTCGGTGACCGGATCGGTCAACATGGCTGCGATGATATCCAGCGAGATCTCCAACCGGTCGGCTTCTTCAGCGTCGACGGTGAAGTTGAGGTTGTGGTCCTTGGCCATCTGCGCCAGTTCGCGCAGCTTCGGCAGGAGTTCGTCGCGCACGCGCTCGCCGTTGACGGCCTGATAGCGCGGATGCAGCGCGGAAAGCTTTACCGAAATACCCGGACGGTCCGGCAGTTGCTTGTCACCGGCAGCCTTGCCAATGGCGGCAATCGCCTTGGCATAGGACTGGAAGTAACGCTCTGCATCCTTCTGGGTGCGCGCTCCCTCGCCCAGCATGTCATAGGAATAGCGATAGCCCTTCGCTTCCTGGGTCCTGGCGCGTTCCAGAGCCTTCTGGATGGTTTCACCAAGCACGAACTGATGACCGAGCAGGCGCATTGCCTTGCGGGTTGCCATGCGCACGGTCGGCATGCCCATGCGCTTGACGAGGCTCGACAGGATCGACTGGGGCGTGTCGCCCGGATGCAGCAGACGAGAGGTGACGCCCAGCGCCCAGGAAGAGGCGGAGACAAGCCAGGTGTCGGATTTCGGGCCTGAGGGATCATCGAAGCGGGCTGCCGCCAGCTTGTCTTCGATCAGCTTGTCCGCGGTCTTTGCGTCCGGAACGCGCAGCAGAGCTTCCGCCAGCACCATCATGGCCAGGCCTTCACGGGTGGTCAGACCGAATTCGCGCATGAAGTCTTCCACGCCGCCGAGACCAACCTGGACCGAGCGCATGTCCTGAATATAACCGCGGGCGCGCTGGTCGATCAGTTTCTCCACCACGGGGTCGGTGTTGGCTTCCTTCAGAAGCGCTTCGACAAGCGTCTTGTCATCGGGGGCGTACGCCGGGCGAAACGGCTCGAGTTCGGTCGAATTGATTGTCTTCATGGCTGCAACAGTTGCGGTCATGAGAGCCTCCCAAAGGGGCCCCGCGGGGCCAGGTCACTAGATGCCTCCAAAATATCTTGAATCGAAGTCCGCTTTTCGCTGTTTTTGAAGCCAATCTCCGTGTATTTCTCTGTAAATTTCTTTTTTCTAGGGAAATTCGCCATGCTTGATGCAACAGACCGGAGGATTCTGAAGGTTCTCCAACAGGACGGCCGCATTACCAATACGGACCTTGCCGAACGGGTGCATCTTTCGGCAACCGCGACCGCCGAACGCATGAAGCGGCTGGTGCGCGAAGGGTACATCGAGCACTTCTCCGCCAGCCTCAATCCGAAGATGGTGGACCGGGGCTTGCTGGTCTTCGTCGAAATCCGGCTTGACCGCACCTCACCGGAAATTTTCGACGCCTTCAAGATTGCCGTCGAACGCTCGACCGACATCATGGAATGTCACATGGTGGCAGGCGGCTTCGACTACCTCATGAAAAGCCGCGTCAAGGACATGGAAGCCTATCGGGCCTTCCTGTCTGATGTGGTTTTGGCGCTGCCGGGCGTGCGTGAAACACATACTTACGCCGTCATGGAAGAGATCAAGGACACCCATATCCTGCCGGTCTGATTTGCGCTGAAATCAAACGGGCACGAACACTCATCGTTCACAAAGCCTTGTCTTGACCGTGCCATGCGCCTTGCGCGAGGGAACGAGGACCGGACACGATCCGCAACAGGGGAAATTCTGATGAAACGCATGCTTGCCGCAACGCTTGGTCTTCTCGGATCACTGATGGCACCGGTGGCTGCTTCTGCACAGGAAGCGGCCAATGATCCGGCGTGGCAGGCAGTGCTGGATGAGGCCAGAGGCGAGACCGTTTATTTCCACGCCTGGGGCGGCGAGCCGCGCATCAACGCCTATATCGCCTGGGCTGCCCGGGAAGTGGCAAATGAATTTGACGTTCGCGTGCTTCAGGTGAAGGTGAGCGATACGGCATCGGTGGTCTCACAGGTGCTTGCCGAAAAATCGGTTGGCAAGGTCTCTGGCGGCGCGGTCGATCTGGTCTGGATCAACGGCGAAAATTTCGCGGCCATGAAGGAACAGGGCCTGCTGGCAGCACCTGGATGGGCGCAGACGTTGCCGAACTGGGATTACGTCGACGTGGAAAACAAGCCGACTGTCGTCCAGGATTTCACCGTGCCTACGGATGGCCAGGAAAGCCCGTGGGGGATGGCCAAGCTCGTGTTCATGTATGACAGTGCCCGCCTGGACACCCCACCCGCGACACTCGATGCGCTGCTGAGCTACGCCAAGGCGAACCCGGGCCGATTTGCCTATCCGCAACCGCCCAATTTCTATGGCACGACCTTTCTGAAACAGGTTCTCGTCAGCACGGTTCCGGACAAGGCCGCTCTGACGAAACCGGTGGATGAAGCCCGCTTCGAAGAAATGACCGCACCGTTGTTTGCCTATCTGGACGCATTGAACGGCTCGCTCTGGCGCCAGGGCCGCGCTTTCCCGAAGGACGCAGCGCATACGCGCCAGCTGCTTGCCGACGGAGAACTGGATATTGCATTTTCCTTCAATCCGTCCGATGCCTCGAGCGCAATTGCCAACGGCGAACTGCCGCCCAGCGTGCGCACCTTCGTTCTGGATGGCGGCACCATCGGCAACACCCACTTCGTTGCAATTCCGTTCAACAGTTCCAGCCAGGCAGGCGCCAAGGTCTTCGCCAACTTCCTGTTGTCACCCGCTGCACAGGCCCGCAAGCAGGATCCCGGTATCTGGGGCGACCCGACAGTTCTGAACGTTGCCGGACTGCCTGAAACCGAAAAGGTTCTCTTCGATACACTCGACCTTGGGCCTGCGACCTTGACGCCCGAACAGCTCGGCCCGGTCCTGCCAGAACCGCATCCGAGCTGGGTCAGTGCGCTAGAAGAGGCCTGGACCACCCGCTACGGCGCCGAGTGAGCCGGAGTACGTGGCAACCCAGCCGAAAGCCGTCCCGGCCATTCCGATCATCCTTGTGTCGGTTCTTCTGGCCGGGCCGGTTCTTGCCGGCCTGGCGGGTACGATCCTGCCTGCCTTCGGTTATCTGCCCGCGCTGGGCCACAACAGCTTCACCCTTGAACCTGTCCGGCACCTGTTCCAACAACCCGGTCTGCTGACTTCCGTTTGGCTCAGTACTGCCACCGGCCTGACGGCCTCCGTCGCGTCGCTGGCGATCGTGCTCCTGTTCGTGGCAGGCTGGTCCGGAACGGCGGCGTTCCGGCGCCTGACCCGGTTTCTGTCGCCATTGCTTTCGGTACCACACGCGGCGGCGGCCATCGGTCTTGCTTTTCTGATTGCGCCATCGGGATTTCTGGTTCGCCTCGTTTCGCCTTGGGCAACTGGCTGGTCCAGGCCACCCGACGTTCTGATCCTCAACGATCCGTTCGGCATCGCCATGACGGTTGGTCTTGTCGCCAAGGAAGTGCCTTTTCTGTTCCTGATGACGCTCGCCGCGCTAAACCGCCCTCACGTTCAGGAGTATTTCAAGGCAGGTGCCAGCCTTGGCTATGGCCGTGTCGCAACCTTCTTCAAGATCGTTCTGCCGCAGATCTACCCGCTCATCCGCCTGCCGGTGCTGGCAGTGGTCGCCTATGCCACATCCGTCGTTGATGTTGCCGCCATCCTTGGGCCGACGACACCGGCTCCGCTCGCCCCGCGTCTCGTCAGCTGGATGAACGACCCGGATCTGACCAAACGTCTGATGGCATCTGCCGGGGCGTTGCTGCAACTTGCCGTCAGCACGACTGCTCTGGCCACCTATCTGGCAGGCGAACGGCTGGTCGCCTCGGCCTCCAGGCGCCGTCTCGTCACCGGGCATCGTCACTTGCGCGAGCGTGCGGCAAGATATGGCGGACTTCTGGTGATGGTAATCATCATCGTCGCCATGATCCTCTCGCTGCTTCTGCTCGGGATCTGGTCTGCCGCCCGCTCGTGGTGGTTTCCCTCCGTTCTGCCGCAGGCCTGGAATGTCATGCAAATGACCGACACCCTCGGCATGAGCCTCGGGCTTCTCGGTACGACAGTCGCTCTGGCCTGTGCCTCAGCGCTTGTTGCAACAGCCCTGACACTTTGGGTTCTGGAAGCGCGCGATCACCGCAAGTCGACCTCTTCGCGCCGTCTCAAGACACTCGTCTTCCTGCCGCTGCTGCTGCCGCAGATCAGCTTTCTGTTCGGTCTGCAGCTGCTTTTCCTGTCAGTGGATTTCAGCGGCACATTCTCCGCTGTTTTGCTGGCCCACCTGGTTTTCGTCCTGCCCTACGCCTTCCTGGCCTTGAGCGATCCCTGGGCCCGGCTCGATCCGCGCTTTGCCAAGGCCGCAGCCTCCATCGGCGCGTCGCGTGCCCGCATCTTCTGGCAGATCCGTTTGCCATTGCTGCTGCGGCCTGTTCTGGTAACGCTTGCCGTGGCAGCCGCGGTTTCCGTCGGCCAGTATCTGCCGACCTTGATGATCGGTGCCGGACGGGTCGCCACGGTCACGACCGAGAGCGTCGCCCTTGCCAGCGGTGGCAGCCGACAGGCAACTGCGCTGCTGGCCCTGTTGCAACTTGGCATACCACTGGCCGGATTTACGCTGGCCGCACTGTTACCGGCGTTGCTTCATCGCAACCGGGCCGCCATGCGGCTGGAAAGGTGAGGCAAGCAATGCAGACCCCAAACGAGCCAATGGGCCTGGTTCTTCAGGACGTCACCCTCCACCTGGACGGAGCGCCCCTGCTTGGGATCGACTGCCGGATAGAACCGGGAACAGTACTCACCGTGATGGGTGAAAGCGGCAGCGGCAAATCCAGCCTGCTCGACTTCATTGCCGGTTTCCTCCGGCCGGATTTCAAGGCGAGTGGCAAGGTGATGCTTGATGGCAAGGATCTGACACCTCTGCCTGCACAGGAGCGGCATATCGGCCTGATGTTCCAGACGCCGCTGTTGTTCCCGCATATGTCCGTGCTGCAGAACCTAATGTTCGCCATTCCCGCTGCAATCCGCAAAAGATCCCTCCGGCGGGACATGGCTCAACAGGCCCTCGCCGATGTCGGGCTTTCCGGCTTCGGCAGCCGGGACCCTGCGACGCTGTCCGGTGGTCAGCAGACCCGCGTCGCCTTGATGCGAACGCTTCTTGCCGAGCCGCATGCGCTGCTACTGGACGAACCCTTCTCAAGTCTCGACAAGGCCCGGCGAGCCGACATCCGGGCATTGGTCTTCGACGCAGCCAGACAAAAGGGCTTGCCCGTCCTGCTTGTCACACACGACGAGGAAGACGCTGACGCAGCCGGTGGCAAGGTACATTTTCTTGATGAAAGCGGATCAGGCAACGGCTGCGCCTGAGAAGGAGGTCACATAGGTGCAATTGTCGGCGAACAGGACGTACGGCCAAAACGCGCGGAAGAACTGAGCCGCCTAAATAGTCTTCTGATGGCAGACAGAAGATGTCTGCCGTTGCCAGGATCGCTCCGACGACGGCAGACGGAAATCAGGTTTGTGAACCCTGGTGCTTATTCGGCGGTGTCCGCAGACTTGGCCTGCAGCAGGGAGTAGTTGTCGATGCCGATCCGTTCGATCAGTTCAAGCTGCGTTTCGAGGAAATCGATGTGGCTTTCCTCGTCGCTCAGAAGCTGTTCAAACAGAGCCATGGAAACATAGTCGCCGAGCTCGCGGCAGACTTCGCGGGCTTCGTGGTAAAGGGCCCGTGCGACGTATTCCGCTGCAAGGTCGCCTTCAAGGCATTCCTTGACCGACTGGCCGATCCGCAGCGGGTCCAGGGTCTGAAGATTGGGCAGACCTTCCAGGAAGATGATCCGGTCCATCAGATCCTGTGCATGCTGACGCTCTTCTTCAGCTTCCGCCAGTTCCTTGTCGGCCAGCTTGCCGAAGCCCCAGTCGGCCAGCAGTCGGGCATGGACCCAATACTGGTTCACTGCCGTCAACTCGTGCCGCAGGGCCTTGTTGAGATACTCGATTACGCGCGCTTCGCCCTTCATGACCCTCTCCCTGCGAGATCTCCCCGAGGTGCTCTGTCACTTCGACATGTACCCGGATGTTGATCGAAATCCATGTTCCGGACCAAGCCATTTCTCTGGCAGGGGCCGGTAAGTCCTAGCGGTTTGAAGCCTGCTTCAATTCTGCAGGCGACTCTTCCGACTTTGGTTGCTCTTCAGAACTTTTTTCGTGAATGATGTCAATGACCGACGGAAAACAGCTTCCGCAACGCGGCCTGCACCCCAGATGACGGAACACCGCTCCGGGCGTTGGCACCTTGCCATTCGGGTCTGCACGCATTTCTTCCGCGGCTTCGCGAAGTTGCTTGTCAGACAGTACGTTACAGGAGCAAATGATCATTGTAGGATCCGGCGCGCGTCCTCATATGCGAACATATTGGCATTGACGAATTCCAGCGCAATAACGAAACTCGACTGCAAGAGTCAACTTTTTCCACGACTTTTGCACGCCAGCAGGGAAATAACATGACCGGCCAGGGTATCCCCGACGAGCGTCCGACACTCGTGCTGACAGGCGCGAGCCGCGGCATCGGACATGCCACCGTCAAGCGATTTTCCGCGGAAGGTTGGCGGGTGATCACCTGCTCCCGGCAGGCGTTTTCGGACAAGTGTCCATGGCCGATGGGGCCTGAGGATCATATCCAGGTGGATCTTTCCGATCCGGAAAACCTCGGGTTTGCCACCCAGGAAATCCGCAAGCGTCTGGAGCCCAACGGTTCGCGCCTTCATGCGCTGGTCAACAATGCGGGGATCAGCCCCAAGGGCCCCGACGGGGAACGTCTGGATTCGCTGACAACGGCCATGCACGAATGGCGCACCGTTTTTCAGGTCAACTTCTTTGCCCCCATCCTGCTCGGCCGGGGCCTTTTCAAGGAACTGAAGAATGCCAAGGGCTCCGTCGTCAACGTGACATCGATTGCCGGCATGAAGGTGCATCCCTTCGCCGGTACCGCCTATTCCACCTCGAAGGCGGCCCTCGCATCGCTTACGCGGGAGATGGCGGCCGACTTCGGTCCGCACGGCATTCGCGTCAATGCAATCGCACCGGGCGAAATCGATACATCCATCCTGTCACCTGGCACCGAAAAGATGATCGAAGACATTCCGCTCCGCCGCCTTGGACTGCCGAATGAAGTTGCCGACACGATCTATTACTTGTGCTCCGAGAAGTCTTCCTATGTCAGTGGAGCAGAAATTCACATCAACGGCGGTCAGCATGTATAAATCATTTATACAACCTGCCCTTCGTCTAGCTTGCCGATATATTTGCGGTACCTAAACCAGACTTTCAGAATGACGCATTTATTCTTCAGCTAAATATTACCTGAAGCTAAAAATGCGTGATTTACCTAATATTCATTGCGCTCCGCAATACTGACAGAACGACAATGCAGTTGTTCCGGCTGTGCGGGGATAAAATGAAACGAATATTGAAAGTTCTGACCGACTTGAAATTTGGCTTCAAGGTCGGCGGTGGTTTTCTGGCAGTCTTGCTGCTGACGGCAGTCGTGGGAGGCGTGGGATTTCTGGCCATCCATGGTCTGTCCGCGCGGTTCGTCGTTGCCGATCAGGCGGCCAAGGTTGCCGGACAGGTCCAGGCAACGTCCCTGCTTCGTGAAGACTATCTCAACAATCCTTCGGCAGAGCTCCGCAATTCCGTGCTTGAAGGTGTGGCGACGCTGCAAGGCGAACTGGACCTCCTGACCAACGAGATTGCGGGCGACACCGCCTCTGAAGCTCAGGTTGCGGGGGCCAAGGACGCGGTTTCCAGTTTCTCGACCACTTTCGATCAGGTCGCCGAGCAGACGGTGCAGCAGGCCGAGCGTATCGCGACACTTCAGAAAAGCACCAATGATCTGGAAGCACTGGCGACCAACATCAGTGACGCCGTTCTGACGGAAGAAAAACGCATCAGCGCCGAAGCTTTCGCGGCGAACAGCCAGCTGGACGATGCCAACCAGCTTCAGAGAACCGTGTTCGAACTGAAAGACGAAGTCGTCAAGGTTCACATGCTTTACCTGAAGGGCAGCGGCAACATTGACGGTGAAGATCTTACCTCAGCCATCGACACCGCACGAAACCTCGTCTCTTCCACGAAGCAGATGAAGTACAAGCAGATCGAAGGTATCGACCGCAAGACCGTGAGCAAGCTGGCCTCGCAGGCGAACAAGCTCAACGCGGCTCTGGAGAACCTCACCAAGGATCTCGGCTTTTCCGAAGCCTATGAAGCACGCCAGGCCGTCGGCAATGCCATCGACGGGATGAACGGCTTTACCGAGGAAATTCTCGGGCAAGTCCACCCGGTCGTTTCCAAGGCAAAGACCGACGCGCTGACCGCCTCCACCCGCCTTGCAACGGTGCGCTCCATTGCCGAGAAAGCCACCAGCCTGAATGAGATGGCGCTGGCCGCCCGTGCGGAAACACTCTACCTCTTCGGCGCCTTTGGTGTCAGCGACCAGTCCGCCGTAGAAGAACAGATCGCCAATCTGCAGGGCCTGGAAAAGGACATGGTCAAATACGCCATGATCCTTCCCTCCGCCGCAGACGCAATCAACGCCATCCCTGAATCCGTTGCAACGCTCGACAAGTCTTTCCGCGAGATGCTTGTCACCAAGGCTGATCTGGCCGCCAAACGAGTGGACCTTGACGACCTGACCCGAAAGGTCAGCGCCGACATCACGTCCATCTCCGCTGCCCAGTCGCAGGCCGCCAATTCCGCCGCCACGGCTGCAAAGGTCCAGATTGCCGTCACGATCCTGCTCGCCATCCTGGGCGGCATCGGTCTTGCCTTCATTCTCAACCTGGCCATCACGCGTCCGATCCGCACGATCACCGGCGTCATGGACCGCCTGGCAAACGGCAACAATGAAGTTGTGATCCCGGGCATCGATCGTGGCGACGAGATCGGCGACATGAGCCGCACGGTGCAGGTGTTCCGCGACAACGCTGTGGAACGCGCTCAGCTGCAGGAGCAGAATGCCCGCGAGGAAGCCTCCCGCCAGGAACGCCAGGCCCGTATCGACAGTCTGATCCATTCTTTCCGCACCAAGGCGGAAGAAGCGCTCGGCTCCGTGGAAACCACCGCGGGCGGCCTCGACAACACCGCACAGGCCCTGACGGAAATCGCCCGGGACAGCGCCGGCTACGCCAGCGAAACCCAGGCATCGTCCAACGAGACCACCAACAACGTTCAGACCGTGGCAAGCGCCGCCGAAGAACTGGCGGCTTCGATCGGCGAGATCTCCCGCCAGGTTGCCCAGACGACAGAAATCGTCGACCGGGCCACCACCGGAACACGGATCACCAACCAGAAGGTCGAAGGGCTGGCGGAAGCCGCCACAAAGATCGGCGAAGTGGTGACCCTCATCCAGGCGATTGCCGAACAGACCAACCTTCTGGCCCTCAACGCCACCATCGAAGCGGCACGCGCCGGTGAAGCCGGAAGAGGTTTCGCGGTTGTTGCTGCCGAGGTGAAGGAGCTGGCCACCCAGACCTCCAAGGCAACGGAGGAGATCTCCAGCCAGATCACCGAGATCCAGAACGCGACCAAGGAATCCGTCGTTGCCATTGGCGAGATCGCGGAAACCATGACCGAGGTGAACACCTACACCACGGCCATCGCATCGGCTGTCGAACAGCAGGGCGCTGCCACCGCGGAAATTTCGCAGAACGTGCAGCGCGCAGCGGAAGGAACCGGTGCCGTGTCCTCTTCCATGTCGCAGCTATCTCAGGCCGTTGACCAGACCTCCTCGTCTGCGGACATGGTGCTGTCGGCTTCCGGAGAACTGACCCAGAAGACCCACGAACTGAAGCGTGAAGTCGAGCAGTTCCTCTCCGAGGTTGCCGCAGCCTGATCGCGCACATCTGTCCAAAGAGGGCGGGTGAGCTTCGGCTCCCCGCCCTTTTCTTTTGCGCTCGACAGGATCGCCGACGACAGCGGGAAATTGCCTTTGCGGTGCTGTTGTGGCCGGTCACGAAACGTTTGGACCGGAGGGGTTCAAAAGCCGGCCAGGAAACCTTTTCGACCACAAAGGAACGTCTAATCTACTTTCAAAAGAAGGCAGGATGTTCTATGGCGGAACAACTTCAAACCTGACAGAAAACGAGTGAGACCCGTGGCGGATCAGACCAGTGCCTCCACCTATGCCCCGTCCGGCAAGCCTGCACACCAGAGCTGGCCGGTGATCCTGGAGACCAAGGGCTGGAAGGACTATCGGCTTCTGGACATGGGCCAGGGCGAGAAGCTGGAGCGTTATGGCCGTTTCACCATCGTGCGTCCGGAACCGCAGGCCATGGGGGCCCGGCGGCAGAAGGAAAGTGTCTGGAACCGTGCCGATGCCGTCTTTTCCGGCGACACGGAAGAAGAAGGCCCGGGCCGCTGGAAGTTTTCCGGAAGCGTGCCGGAAACCTGGCCTATGTCATACGGTCCTGTTCGCTACAACGGTCGCTTCATGTCGTTCCGCCACGTCGGCGTCTTCCCCGAACAGGCCGCCCATTGGGACTGGGTCAACGGCAAGATCCGCGCTGAACGCGAGCGCGCACCGGAAAAGCCGCTGAAGATCCTGAACCTTTTCGGCTACACCGGCCTTGCCTCATTACTGCCGGCGACGGAAGGGGCGCAGGTGACCCATGTGGACGCCTCCAAGAAGGCGATCGGTTATGCCCGCGAGAACCAGGAGATGTCAGGTCTCGAAGATCTGCCGATCCGATGGATCTGCGAGGACGCTTCGAAATTTGTTGCCCGCGAAGTGCGGCGCGGCAACACCTATGACGGCATCATTCTCGACCCACCGAAATACGGCCGCGGCCCGAAGGGCGAGGTCTGGGACATCTATACCAGCCTGCCCGGCATGCTCGCGGACCTGAAGCAGCTTCTGGACAAGGACGCATTGTTCATGATCCTGACCGCCTATGCGATCCGCTCCAGTTTCGTGTCCATTCACGAACTCATGGCCGAAACCCTGGACACCGAAGGCGGCCTGCTGGAATCCGGCGAACTGGTCATCCGCGAGGAGGACGGCAAGCGCGCGCTGTCCACGTCGCTCTTTTCGCGCTGGAGCAGCAGATGATCGAAAAACGCCAGGGGGCGGTGAAACAGATCACCAGCCATTCCAACCCGATCGTCAAGGAAATCAAGGGGCTCGTCGCGCAACGCAAGCACCGCAGCCAGTCGGGCCTGTTCGTGGCCGAAGGCCTGAAGCTGGCCACCGATGCGCTGGAAGCCGGCTGGGGCGTGCGTTATCTCGCGCTCGGCCCGGAAGCGCGGGACAATCCTGTCGCGCAGAAGGCTGCTGCTGCCGCGAAGGCGCGCGGCGCCTTGATCCTGGAAGCATCGACCGCCGTCATGTCCGCGATGACGCGCAAGGACAATCCGCAGATGGTTGTCGGTGTTTACGAGCAGAAGCTTCTGGGAGCCCGCGACATTGATCCCGCCGGTACCACACTCTGGGTCGCGCTCGACCGGGTGCGCGATCCGGGCAACCTTGGCACGATCATCCGCACGGTCGATGCGGTCGGCGGCGCAGGTGTCATGCTGGTCGGCGATTGCACGGATCCCTTCGCGGTTGAAGCGGTGCGCGCCACCATGGGCTCGCTGTTTCATGTGCCGCTGGCCAAACTCGGCAAGGACGAATTCAAGTCACTGGCCGAAAAGTGGCCCGGCACCGTCGCGGCCACCCACCTGAAGGGATCGGTCGACTATCGCACGCCCGACTATGCCGAGCCGGTTCTGCTGGTCATGGGCAACGAGCAGAAGGGCCTGGAAGATGACATGGCAGCCGCCTGCCGTACCTTGATCCGCATTCCGCAAGTCGGACAGGCCGACAGCCTGAACCTTGCCGTTGCCACGGGCGTTGCGCTTTATGAAATCCGCCGCAAGCATCTGGAGCTTTAGAACGTATGCGTCTGTTTATCTTTGGCACCGGGTTTTCCTCCAAGGCGTTCGTGAAAGAAGTGCGTGACCAGTTCGACTGGATCGGCGGCACAACGCGTTCTTCGGACAAAATGGAGGCGCTCCGGACACTGGGTGTCGAACCGTTTCTCTTCGACGGCAATTCCCAAGGCGACGGCGTTGCCGAAGCACTGAAGCAAGCAACCCATATACTGGTCTCGATTGCTCCGAACGAAGCCGGCGACCCGGTGCTGAACCAATATGCCAATGAGATTGCCGGCGCGAAACCGCGCTGGATAGGATACCTCTCCACAGTCGGTGTCTACGGCAATCACGACGGTGCCTGGGTCGATGAGGAAACTCCGCTCAACCCCGTTTCCAAACGCTCCGTCCAGCGTGTTGCGGCGGAAGAGGCCTGGTTGGCATTTGCCGAACAGAATGACCTGCCGGTGCAGATTTTCCGCCTTTCGGGCATTTATGGCCCGGGCCGGAATGCATTCGAGAATTTCAGGAAGGGCACGGCGCGGCGGCTAGTGAAGCCGGGTCAGGTCTTCAACCGCATTCACGTTGCCGATATTGCGGGCGCATTGAAGGCTGCCATGGCTAAGCCGTCGACGCGGGTTTTCAACGTCACGGACGATGAACCGGCCCCGCCGCAGGATGTGGTGGCCTTTGCCGCGGAGCTGCTCGGCGTCGAAGCCCCGCCCGAGATCCCGTTCGAAACCGCGGATCTCACACCGATGGCCAGGTCCTTCTACGGCGAAAACAAGCGGGTTTCCAACCAGCGCCTCAAGGACGAGCTTGGGTTTACATTCCGCTATCCGGACTACCGTGTTGCCCTCAAGGCCTTGCTGGCGACGGTGTGATCCCGTCGCAGGTCCCTGCCCTGACCAGACCTAGAGACGGCGGCGCCTTTTTTCATGCGCCGCCAGCCGTTTCATCCGTTCTGTTCAGCCGTTATTTGGGCTGCGGCACGACACGCAGATAAGGCTTCAGGGTCTTCCAGCCTTCAGGGAATTTCTCCTTCGCCTCTTCATCGCTCACCGCCGGGACGATGATGACATCCTCACCGGACACCCAGTTGGCCGGGGTGGCGACCTTGTGGGCGGAGGTGAGCTGCAGACTGTCAATCACGCGGATGACTTCATCGAAGTTTCTGCCCGTGGAGGCCGGGTATTCGATCTTGAGCTTGATCTTCTTGTCCGGGCCGATAACGAACAGCGACCGCACGGTCAGCGTATCGTTGGCATTGGGATGGATCATGCCGTATGCGGTGGCCACCTTACGATCCGGATCGGCAATCAGCGGGAAGTTCAGGGCAACGCCTTGCGTATCCGCGATGTCACCAACCCAGGCATGGTGATCCTCGATGGGATCGACCGAAACGCCGAAAACCTTGACGCCACGGGCTGCGAACTTGTCCTTGAGCTTGGCGGTCATTCCCAATTCCGTGGTGCAGACCGGCGTGAAATCCTTGGGGTGGGAAAACAGAACCGCCCAGGACCCTTCGATCGCCTCATGAAAACGGATCGGACCATCCGTGCTGTCGGCTTCGAAATCCGGTGCCTCGTCTCCGAGCAAAAGTGCAGACATGAATGAGCTCCTTAAAATTACGGACCGCAATCTCAGTTTTGCGGCGGTTTACCCTTCAGTTTTTGCGCAGACTTGTCGAGTCTCCCGGCTCTTTCCACCAAGGGGCAAATGAACGCAGGGGTTGACGTTGCCTGGTTCAGCCCCCAGTTTCGGATCACAACAAGGCGGGGATTTTCGCCACATAATTCAAAAGCTTGCATGGGAGAACCTTATGACCACCTGGCGCGTCTACTTATCCGGCGAAATCCATACCGACTGGCGTGACAGGATCATGGAAGGCACATCCGCACTCAAGCTTCCGGTGGAATTTTCCTCTCCCGTGACGGATCACGATGCCAGCGACGATTGCGGCGCGACCATCCTGGGTGGTGAGGACAACAAGTTCTGGTACGACCACAAGGGCGCGAAGGTGAACGCGATCCGCACGCGGACGCTGCTGGAAAAAGCCGACATCGTCGTGGTCCGCTTCGGCGATAAATACAAGCAATGGAACGCAGCCTTCGATGCCGGCTATGCCGCTGCGCTCGGAAAGTCACTGATTGTCGTTCACGACCCGTCGCTGACCCACCCGCTCAAGGAAGTTGACGCAGCTGCTCTTGCGGTCGCCGAGACCTCCGAACAAGTCGTCGATATCCTCAAATATGTTATACTTGGGAAGCTCGATCGGTGAGCAGGTCTTGAAATTAACAATTTCATTACCATACTAATAGACACTATGGAAAAGCCCGGGTGTTTTTACCGGGCAACCAGACCTCCGCCAAATGGAACGGCTTCTTGAAGTGAGGCAGTCGCGAAAAGACTGCGCACGTCGATGTCCAGTTCCGAGCAGGGTCTGAAAAGTACTTTAGTATTATCATCAACACTGTCATCAAGGCGTTGAAAAAGGCAGCTATGGAAGCCGTCGTATGCCAAGATGCCAAGAATTGGAAAGAAGACTCCATGCTACATGGAAACGTGAAATGGTTTGATCAGCGCCGAGGTATCGGCACGATCGAACCGCAGGACGGCGAGGACATCCTTGTCGACATCTCGGCCCTGCGCCGGTCCGGTATTGACACTCTGAAGGAAGGCCAGCTTGTGGCATTCGACCTGGAGTGGCGCCGCGGTCAAATGGTGGCTGAAGACCTGAAAGTCCTGTAAGGTCACTTACAGGTCATTACCGGGTACAAGGGCGGTTCGACCGCCCTTTTTTATTGGATTTTTTTCAGATGCAAATTGACGAGAGATTACAACAGGGCATCTCCGCCCACCGCAGCGGCAATCTGGAAGCCGCCCTCAGCGCCTACAAGGATGTGCTATCGGAAGATCCCGACCATGCGGACGGCCTGCATTTCCTGGGGCTGCTCCATTTCGATGCCGGCAAGGCGGACAATGCGGTTGCGCTTATCCATGCTTCCCTGGAAAGGAACCCGCGCAATTTCTCCGCCTGGAACAACCTCGGCAACATCCTGAAGCTTTCAGGCGACAAGGACGAAGCCTTGAAGGCCTATTTGCGCGCAGTTGAAATTGAAGTCCGCCACGAGGAAGCCTGGAAGAACATCTCGATGATGCTGCAGGAAGCCAGCAACAACGACGAGCTTCTGCCCATGCTGCGAGAAGTCGTGCGCCTCGACCCGAACAATCACAGCGGCTGGCACAACTTCGGCATATCGCTGATGCTTGCCGGCAAAAGAGAGGAAGCGGCAGACGCTTTCGAACGGTGTCTGCAGTTCCCGCCAGACGTCTGGAGCGACAAGGGCTGGCATCCGCGCGTACTGTGCGCGCTTGGACGGGCCGAAGTCGCCACACGGCATATGGAGATGCTTGTCGCAACCTACCCCGACGACCCGGTCATCCGCTATCAGTTTGCTGCGATCCGCGGAGAAGACCTGTCGCTTGCCCCCGCGGACTATGTCCGGGATCATTTCGACAGCTTTTCGGAAAGCTTTGACGACGTCCTGAACGGGCTCGGCTACCAGGCGCCGAAGCTTGTTGCCGAGGAAGTCGCGGAGCTGGCCAGGGAGCGCGACTTGCCGTTTGCCCATGTGGTCGACCTTGGCTGCGGGACCGGCCTTTGTGGACCACTGATCCGCGACCACTGTGCCCGGCTCACCGGCATCGACCTGTCACCGGGCATGCTGCGCAAGGCCGCGGCACTGAAGGTCTACGACTTCCTGGTCGAGGGGGAGCTCGTTGGATTTCTGTCCTCCGACCTGCCGGCCCAATTCGATCTGGCAGTCTGTGTCGACACGCTGTGTTATCTCGGCGAGCTGGAGCCTTTCATGCGGGCGCTTGCAGGAGCCCTTGCCCCGGGTGGCATGCTCGTCGCGAGCGTCGAGCATCTCGACACGTCAGACGGGCCGGACTACCGCGTGGATGCTACGGGGCGCTACGCCCACCGGCCCGAATATCTAAAGCGCTGCGCGGAGGCCGCGGGCCTTCTCTATGCGCTGGAGAAACGGGATATTCTGCGCAAAGAACTCGGCAAGGATGTGCAAGGGCTCGTTTTTCACATCCGCAAGCCAGGCGCCAGCCAAACGTGACAGTCTGTCCGCGCGGACGGCAAGTGAATTCGTGCAAGGACATTCAAAGCGGTTGTGCCGGGGCGTAAAGTTGTTACGGTGTCGCCGTTGGGAACGAGTGTCCGTTTGGAGGGACCGTTAATGTCGGAATGCAATGTTCTGCTGGTGTATCCGCGCTTCAATGCCGGGTCATTCTGGAACTATGGTGCGACCTGCGAAATGGTCGGCGCCAAATATCCCGCTCCTCCTCTCGGCCTGATCACAGTTGCGGCAATGCTGCCGGAAAACTGGAATGTCCGGCTGATCGACCGCAACACCGGCGCCCTGACGAACGACGATCTCGCCTGGGCCGACATGGTGATGACCGGCGGCATGCTGCCCCAGCAGGCCGATTGCCTCGCCGTCATCCGCCGTTCGCAGGAAAAGAATGTTCCCGTCGTGGTCGGCGGTCCGGACGCAACCTCTTCTCCGGAAGTTTATGAAGCGGCCGACTTCCTGGTCCTTGGGGAAGCCGAAGGCATTCTCACCACCTTTGTCGACGCCTGGAAGGAAGGTGTCCGCAACGGCCGTTTCTCGGCCGAGAAATTCAAGGCAGACGTTTCCTCCAGCCCCGTACCGCGCTTTGACCTTCTGAGATTCGACGATTATGTCCAGATCGGCGTGCAATATTCGCGCGGCTGCCCGTTTACCTGCGAATTCTGCGACATCATCGAGCTGTATGGCCGGGTGCCGCGCACCAAGACCAACGACCAGATGCTGGCCGAACTCGACCGGCTGTACGAACTTGGCTACCGGGGTCACGTCGACTTCGTCGATGACAACCTCATCGGCAACAAGAAGGCCGTGAAGGGCTTCCTGCCCGAACTGGCGAAATGGCAGAAGGAACGCAGCTACCCGTTCGAAATGTCGACCGAGGCTTCCCTCAACCTGGCGGATGACGAAGCCTTGTTGAAGATGATGCAGCAGGCCGGATATTTCTCGGTCTTCATCGGCATCGAAAGCCCGGACCCGGACGTTCTGGTCGCGACACGCAAGAAACAGAACACACGCCGCGACATCGCCAAGAGCGTGCACAAGATTTACGATGCCGGCATCTTCGTGCTGGCCGGCTTCATTGTCGGCTTCGACGAGGAAAGCGACAAGGTGGCGGACGAGATCTCGGCACTGATCGAGGAGGCCGCAATCCCTGTCGCGATGACCGGTCTGCTCTATGCCCTGCCGAACACCCAGCTGACGCGCCGGCTCGCCAAGGAAGGCCGTCTGCATGCGGATTTCGCCACCGATGATCCGGATACGGAACATGGCGATCAGTGCACCGCCGGGCTCAACTTCACCACAGTGCGCCCGCGCGCGCAGATCCTGGAAGACTTCAAGCAGGTCATCGACCGGGTCTATGGTCCGGAAGCCTACTTCGGCCGCGTTCAGAAGGTGGCTTCCATGCTCGACATGAGCGGCGCTAACGGCTCGATCTTTGGCGCCGGGTTCTTCCACGATATCAAGCTGTTCGGCCGTCTTATCCTGGCAATGACCTTCAAGGAAACCACCTATCGCGGGCCCTTCTGGAAAACCCTGATCAAGACCGCCTTCACCAATTTCAGGGCGATCAAGCCGGTCATGATGATGCTTGCGCTCTATGTGCATCTGGGGCCGTTCTCCCGGTTCGTGGTTGCCCAGATCGACAAGCAGATTGCCGATATCGAAAAGGGCAACTGGGAACAGCCGGCGCTGGTGGCCGCCGAGTAATCGGATAAGGTCACCCTCCTTCAGCTGACGGGATTGGCGGGAAAAGAGTTGCGGTCCGGTATCTCCAAACGCAGCGCGCTGGGGTTCATCCTGGTCACGCTGGTTCTCAATTCCATGGGCATCGGCCTGATGATGCCGGTCATGCCCTCGCTCCTGACCGAACTCACCTCGCTGCCTGTGAGCGAAGCCGCCCGCTGGGGCGGTGCACTGAGCGTCGTCTACGCCTTGATGCAGTTCGCCTTCGGTCCGACGCTCGGCAATCTGTCCGACCGCTTTGGCCGCCGTCCGGTGCTGCTGGTGTCCATGTTCGCCATGGCTGTCGACTACCTGATCATGGCCTTCTCCTGGCATCTGGCCGTGCTGTTCATCGGCAGAACCCTGTCAGGTGTTGCCGGAGCAACCTTCTCGGCCGCATCAGCCTTCATTGCCGACGTGTCGTCCAAGGAAGACAGGGCCAAGAACTTCGGCCTTGTCGGGGCCGGATTTGGTGTCGGCTTCGTACTCGGGCCGATGATCGGCGGTTACCTCGGCGAATACGGACCGCGTGCGCCCTTTTATGCCGCCGCAGGCCTTTCCTTCGTCAATTTCCTCTTCGGCTATTTCATGCTGCCGGAAACGCTGAAGGACGAAAACAGAAGAGATTTTGACTGGAAACGGGCCAATCCATTCGGGGCCTTCAAGCAGATCGCCGCCTATCCGGCGGTGCGCACGCTGCTTCTGGCCATCTTCCTGTTCGACATCGCCCATTACGTCTACCCGTCCGTCTGGAGCTACTATGCGGAGGAGGTCTTCGCCTGGAGCCCCGGAGACATCGGTCTGTCACTTGCGGCCGTCGGTGTCGGGTTTGCCTTCGTTCAGGGATACCTGATCCGTGTCCTGGAACCAAAGCTCGGGCCCGGCCGGACACTCTTCATCGGGCTGGCCGCCAATCTCGTGGCCTTTGCCGGTCTCGCCGTCGCCGATACCGGCTGGATGGCCTATCTGCTGATCTCGTTCGCGGCGCTTGGTGCGATGGCAACGCCTGCCTTCACCGGTCTGATGTCGGTCCGTGTCCCGGACAATGCGCAAGGCGAATTGCAGGGCCTGATTGCCAGTGCCGCCGGCCTTTCCATGGTGGTGAGCCCGCTGGTGATGACCCAGGTCTTTGCCACGTTTTCAGGTCCTGATGCGGCGATTTCTTTTCCCGGCGCGCCGTTTGCCCTGGCAGGCGTGCTGATCCTCGCCGCCATGCTGATCGCCCTTCCCTTCATGCGTCTTCAGGAAAGACTGCCGTCACCTTCCGAGGCGGCAGACCGGAAGACACCAGCCGAATAATCAGGTTTCCCCAAAAGTGACAGGCACCTTTCCTCCCCTTCTCGACGGTCCACGTCTTGCACCGGCCTCCGGCAAACCCGCTCGTCAGCTGGTTGTGATCCTGCATGGCTACGGCGCGGATGGCCTTGACCTGATCGACCTCGGGCGCGCCTGGCAGGGACAGCTTCCCGATGCGGCTTTCGTTGCGCCGAACGCTCCTGAACACCTTCCCTTCGAAGCGCTCGGCGGACGGCAATGGTTTGCGCTCGAAGAGCGCGATCCCAATGAATACCGCCTCGGCGCGCAGGCCGCCCAACCGGTGCTCGACCGGTTTCTGGACGACGAACTGGCCTGCCATTCGCTGGACGGCAGCGCGTTGGCATTGGTCGGCTTCAGCCAGGGAGCCATGATGACCTTTCAATGCGGCCTGCGCCGCCCGTCTCCGCCAGCGGCCCTGATCGGTTTTTCCGGACTGTTGCCGGGAGCCGGCCAGCTGGGTCCGGTCAACACGCAAAGCCCGGTGCTGATTGTTCATGGCGAGGAAGACGATGTCGTTGCCAGCTATCATGCCCAGGCAGCACAAAAGGCGCTTGACGATGCCGGGGTTTCCTCAAGCCTGCACCTTTTGGCCGGCCTCGGCCATTCGATCGACGAGCGCGGCATGGTGCTGGGCGGGCGGTTTCTGGAAAAGGCATTTGGCCCGGCAATGCCGGTCTGAAGACGGTCTTGCATTGGTTAATAGCCTGTTAACGGTTTTGCAGGATGCTTTCTGCAACTGTGCCGGACCAGAAAGGGCCGGACAAGCCGGGATCCGAAGCCATGCAGATTTCCATCGAAACCACTACGCAAAGCGCGAGCCTTTTTACGGCTTCCTTTTCGAATGGCGGCGCTGAAGGCCCGAAGAACGATCCCAAGGGCAACGCCTACGGCCACGAGATCGGCCAGCGGAATGGCCACGACAAGTCCCCCGCCGTCAATGCTCTGGAAGCAGCCAGCAAACAGGCCGAGGAAGACGCGGTCGTGATCGCCGCCCTTCAGGATGCGGTCGAAAAAGGCAAAGGCAAGGACGACGACAAGGAAAAGGACGGCGCGCTGGCGACCGTCGAGGACTATCAGAAGACCGCCGGCAAACTGAAGGTGGCTCTTGGTGAAGAGGAAAGCGGCGCTTCGGCGAATGTCGCCTATGAAAGCGCGACGATTTCAACGACCACTATTGAAGCTGAAATCGGTGGTGAAACCGTTTCAGCGCAGTTCGTATCCTTCGAGCGGGTGTCCTACGACAGCGAAACCGGGCTGTCCGTCCGCTCCGCAAACGCCTCTTCCATCGAAGGCAACTTCGACAACGGCTCCTTCAGCTACCAGAGCGCTGCCGTCAGCGAGCTTTATGCAGGCACCGGCGACCAGGTTTCGAACCTCCTCGGCCTGGTAGCCTGAGCAGGCAGCCCTTCCGCGTACGCTCCGGTTGGGACGTGGGCTGGACCGGACTGCCGGATCAAGTCCGGCAATGACGCACGTTGGAAAAAGCCAGATCTGACACCTGACTTAAAAAGGGGAGCCGAGCTCCCCTTTTCCATGCCTTACGCCTTTTTCAGGTAGGCGACGATGATGTCCAGAGCCGCCTGAAGGTCACCCTTGTCGATCATTTCAGTGACCGTGTGGATGTAGCGGGTGCCGACGACGATGCCGATTGCCTTGGCACCGGCAGCCGCCTGCTGGGCAGCCGCGCCGTCCTGGCCACCAGCCGCCAGCATGGTGCGCTGGAACGGGATCTTTTCCTTGACCGCAATGGCTTCGATTTCCTTCACCAGATCGCGGTCCGCGATGAAGCTGGAATCCTTGACGTGCAGACCGAAGCCTTCGCCCTGCACCGTGGTGCGGTCCTGCTCGGGAACGCCCGGCGTGTCGCAGGCAAGCGTGGTATCGATGCCAAGCCCGATATCCGGCGCAATGGCGAAGGACGCGGTGCGCGCGCCGCGCAGGCCGACTTCTTCCTGGCAGGTGAAGGCGACGTGAATTTCGCAATCATGCTTGGCCTTGCCCAGACCCCTGATCGCCTCGATGCCGAGCCAGCAGGCGATGCGGTTGTCGAGCGCCTTGGAGACGACCTTGTCGCCGACCTCGATCAGCGGCTCGTCCATGGTCACCATGTCGCCGACCTTGACGATCTCCTTGGTCTTTTCGCCAAGGCCCATGTCGATGACGAATTCCTTGGGCTCCGGCACCTTCTTGCGCTCTTCCGGAGAAGAGATGTGGATCGGCTTGCCGCCCGGGTTCATCACCCCCTTGAAGTCGCCTTCATCGGTAGACACCAGCACGCGGCGGGAGAACAGGTTACGGGCATCGAAGCCACCAACCGGCTGCACGTGAACGAAGCCCTTGTCCGTGACATGTGACACCAGGAAGCCGATCTCATCCATGTGGCACAGAAGCATGACCTTCTTCGGGGTTCCCTTCTTGGAAGCCTTGCGGCTGTCGCGGCGGCAAAGCAGCGAACCCATCGGATCGACGGTAACCTCGTCGAACAAGCCCTTGATTTCCGCCTGAATCAGGTCGCGGACCCGGTGTTCGTGACCCGGTACACCCGGCGTTTCGCAAAGTCGGCGAAGCAGATCGATATTCATGGAACTTCCTGTGAAGGTTGGAAAATCGGCACGATCCTAGTCCGAAAGACCGCGCGGGATAAAGAGCCAAGACAGATTAGTTCGAAAAGAGAGGCTTGTTGCAGGTGCATGGCCTGCGATAAGCCTCGGCAGGAAACCGCATCCCCCATGCGAATCCTGACAGACCGTTCCGCCGTTTTCCGGCACAGCCCTTCAATGCGAATGGAAAGGTTTTCTTCTTTGACCACTCTCTTGTCCGGCACCGTCCATGTCGAAACGCGCGCCGTCACGGTCGGCAACTACACCGTTCACGTTCGCTGCTGGACACCTGAAGTTCGTTTGCCCGGCAAGGTGCCGGTGCTTCTGTTTCACGATTCTCTTGGCTGTATCGCCCTCTGGCGCGATTTTCCCGAGCGCCTTGCCGTGGCCAGCGGACGGGTCGTGATTGCCTATGACAGGCCCGGCTTCGGCCAGTCGTCGGTGCGCGAAGACATCCTGCCCGCAAGCTTCATTGCGGATGAAGGCAGAACGGTTGTGCCCGCGCTGTGCGAGCAGCTGGACCTCACGCGATTTGTTGTCTGTGGGCATAGCGTCGGTGGTGGCATGGCGGTGCATACGGCCGCACAGCATCCCGAGAAGGTCACGGCCCTGGTCACGATTGCCGCTCAAGCGCTTATCGAGGACCGCACCCTGGAAGGTGTCCGCGAAGCCCGCACCGCATTTGCCGATCCAGGCGCGTTCGACAGACTTGCGCTCTATCACGGCGACAAGGCGCGCTGGGTGCTGGATGCCTGGACGGAATCATGGCTTTCGCCCGCCTTCGCCCATTGGTCCCTTGACGATGCGCTTGCCGGTGTCCGCTGCAGCACCCTTGCGATCCACGGCGCAATGGACGAATACGGATCAATCCGCCACCCGGAACACATCGCCAATAGCACCGGCGGACAAAAGGTCATCCTGGAAGGAAGAGGGCACACGCCTCACAGGGAATGCCCGGACCTGCTGGTTGAAACCATTTCCAGTTTCCTGGTGAATATTTCGTGATCCGGCACCCGGGCAGGCTGCTTGCCGTCGCAAGAAAAGGAAAACTGCGGTCGGTCTTCGCAGATTAGCGAAGTCGGTTTAACTTCTTGCTCGCCAATTTCGAAAAATCGTCCACCTGTTTTTCGCTTTGCCATTGCAGTGTCGCAATTGATGACAACATTCTAAAGGTAAGCAAAAAGCGTCTCCCGTCTTCTCGGAGAGATGTAGCGCCTTCCATTGCGACGATCCCGGGGAATCCCATGACCCAGAAAAAACGTTTTATTCTTTCCATTGACGGCGGCGGCATTCGTGGCCTCATTCCGCTTCGGCTGCTTGAGACACTTGAAAGCCGATTGAGCCAGCGCGGCGTTAGCGAGCCGCTGCACCAGGTTTTCGATCTGATGGCCGGTTCTTCTACCGGCGGCCTCATTGCTGCAGGCCTATCCGCCCCGCGCCCAGGCGGCACCGCTGGCGCACCTGCCGCGACCATTGATGAGCTGCGCAGCTTCTTCGAACGCGACGCGCGGGAAATCTTCAAATCATCAATCTCGGCACGACTGGCCAGAACCGTCACCAGTTCGCTTGGCCTGTTCGATGAAACCTACGATCCGCGGCCGCTTGAAAAGCTGCTGAAGGAACGCTTCGGCTGGACCTCCATGGCCAGTGGCCTGACCCATCTTGTCCTGACCGCCTACGATCTGGAACAGCGCAAGCCTGTGTTCCTGACAAACGGCCTTGAAGCAAGCAGCGGCCGGCCGGATGACTACTACTTCTGGCAGGCTGTGCGTGCGACCACCGCCACCCCCTCGTATTTCGAACCGGCACGCGTTGAAAATCTCAGTCGCCGGCGCGAGGAAGCCCTGATCGATGGAACGGTCTTCATGAAAGACCCGACAGTGGCAGCGTATCTGGAAGCCCGCAATCTTGGCTGGGGCGACGACGAGATCGTCATCCTGTCGCTTGGCACCGGCAGGGCACCGGCACGGTCGTTCCTTTACAAGGACGCCGTTGGCTGGGGTGCCCTCGGCTGGCTGCAGCCCTCCAAGGGCGCGCCGCTGATGTCGATCCTGGCCGACGCGCAAAGCCAGACGACCTCCGATCAGGCACGGCAGCTCTTTGCAGAACTGCCGAACGTGACCTATCACAGGCTCGACGCCGATCTTCCACCGGAAGCCGAAGACATCGACAATGCCCGTCCCGGCAACATCATCACGCTGAATGGTGCTGCAGACAGGGTGATCCGCGACAACACTGTTTTCCTCGACGCGTTCGCCGACATGATCGCGGCGCATGTGGATAATAGCGAATCGGATGCGGAAGCACCCGATTTAGTGCATGCTGCCTGACGAGTGAGGTGATCGTCGCGGCGGGAGCAACGACGGCGGAACACCCAGACTGGCGCACGAGGTTTCGACGTGAGAACGGGGAAAACAGGCAAGCGAAATCGCTGGGCACCCTCGGTGTCCGGCTTCATGGCATTTGCAGCCGCGTTCCAGGTATCCTGTCTCGTTGCGTCAGCCGCGCCGGTGCCGACAGCCAAACCGGCCGATCCTGTCTCCGAGGACTATTCGCCGACCGTCGAACTGGTTGCAGGTGTGCCTGTCCCGGTAAAGAAGCGTGATGTGCCGGAAGGCTATGTCGCGAACAAGCCCAAGCTGGTGCTTTATGGGGACCAGCCGGCACGAGACTATTTCGGCGCCGCCACCGGCCCCGCTCAACTGAAAGCCCGCTCGATCGGATCCTACGCCAAGGGTTGCCTCGCAGGCGGAGCGGAACTGCCGACGGACGGCCCGACCTGGCAGGCAATGCGCCTGTCGCGCAATCGCAATTGGGGCCACCCTGTCCTGATCGATTATCTCAAGGATCTGGCGAGCGATGCCCCCAAGGTCGGCTGGAACGGTTTGCTTGTCGGCGATATCGCGCAGCCGCGCGGCGGGCCGATGACATCCGGCCATGCCAGCCACCAGATTGGCCTCGATGCCGATATCTGGCTGACGGAAATGCCGAACCGGCGCCTGACCGCCCAGGAACGCGAAGACATCTCCGCTATTTCGATGCTGATCGGTCCGATGGACGTCAAGGGTGCAGACCGGCGTGTCGACCCCAGGAAATGGTCGGATGACCATGCTCGGCTGATCCGGCGCGCCGCATCGGACCAGCGTGTTGCACGCATCTTCGTCAGCCCGACGATCAAGAAAGCTCTGTGCGATTTCGAGAAGGGCGGCAACCGCGCCTGGTTGCGCAAGGTACGGCCGTGGTGGGGGCACCACTATCACTTCCACGTACGCCTTTCCTGCCCTGCAGGCAGTGCCGGCTGCAAGAACCAGAACCCGCCGCCCCCGGGCGATGGCTGTGGCGCGGACCTTGCCTATTGGCTGTCCGACGAACCCTGGGTTCCCAAAAATCCCCCCAAGCCTGGAGAACCTCCGAAGGTGGTCAAGAAACGGCCCATGGCTCTGGCAGCCCTGCCGAATGACTGCCGGTCGGTGCTGACGGCCAATTGAGACCGGCTGGGTGACGCCTAGGCGTTCGGCGATTGCATCGGCCCCAGAACCCTGGCAACGAAGACCAGATCCAGCCAGCGGCCGAACTTGGTGCCGGCTTCCGGCAGACGGCCGGCAACATGAAAACCAAGTTTCTCGTGAAGGGCGATGGAGGCAGAATTGTCCCCGTCGATGACGCCGACCAGCACATGTAATTTCATGTCGGTGGCAATGTCGACCAACCGCTCCAGAAGCGCCTTCCC
The DNA here is from genome assembly GCF_012395805.1 of Labrenzia sp. 5N. Lineage (NCBI taxonomy): Bacteria > Pseudomonadati > Pseudomonadota > Alphaproteobacteria > Hyphomicrobiales > Stappiaceae > Labrenzia > Labrenzia sp. 5N. The sequence goes on from NZ_JAAZTM010000004.1 coordinate 384,750, forward strand.
AATGCCGCGCCGCTGTGCCGCCGGGTCGACATAGACGGAATGTTCCGCCGTCAGACGGTACCCTTCGCGAGGCCGGAACGGCCCGAAGCTGGCGAACCCGAGAACAGTATCTGCATCGTCCACGGCCACCAGAACCGGCAGCCCCTGCTTTACCCGGCCTTCGTACCAGGTCAGCCTGTCGTCCAGCGTTTCCTCACGATTTGTCCAGGCAGCCGTCGTCTCGCGCACAGCCTGGTTATAAAGCGCCAGGATCGACGGGACATCCTTCGGTTCTGCATTACGGATCAACATCATGCTCTCTTGTCAGGCTGCTCGACACATCAGTGCCGCTGCAATCTAGATCACACTTTGAGGTTGATTTGCCACGACAAATGTCACCTGCGGGCTACGTCATTTGCCGGAGGCGCCATATCCCTGCCGGAGCGGCGAAACCCGGCATTCGCCCGAGGGTGCAAAAAAGCACCGGAATTCAACGCCCGAAGGCTTCAATCTACTAGGCGAAATCGAATTGCAATGGTAAAGGGGCGGCCATGACGACGAAGAAGCTTTCCAACATCCGCAACTTTTCCATCGTGGCTCATATCGATCACGGCAAGTCGACGCTGGCCGACCGCCTGATCCAGATGACCGGCACGCTGACCGACCGCGAAATGACCGAGCAGGTGCTCGATTCGATGGACATCGAACGCGAGCGCGGCATCACGATCAAGGCGCAAACAGTGCGACTAATCTACAATGCCAAGGACGGCGAACAATATACGCTGAACCTGATCGACACGCCGGGCCACGTGGACTTTGCCTATGAAGTGTCCCGCTCGCTGGCGGCCTGTGAAGGCTCGCTGCTGGTGGTCGACGCCTCTCAGGGTGTGGAAGCCCAGACGCTCGCCAACGTCTATCAGGCCATCGACAACGATCATGAGATCGTGACCGTCCTCAACAAGATCGACCTGCCTGCGGCCGAACCGGACCGCATCAAGGAACAGATCGAGGACGTGATCGGCATCGATGCATCCGAAGCCTGCATGATCTCCGCCAAGACCGGTCTTGGTGTCGACGACGTGCTGGAAGCGATCGTTTCCAAGCTGCCGCCTCCGGAAGGTGACCCCGAAGCGACACTGAAGGCGATGCTGGTCGACAGCTGGTACGACACCTATCTCGGCGTGATGGTGCTCGTCCGTGTCATCGACGGCTCCCTGAAGCGGGGCCAGAAGATCAAGATGATGGGTACGGGCGCTGCCTATGATGTCGACCGCGTCGGCGTCATGACCCCGAAATTCCTGCAAGTGGACGAGCTGAAGGCCGGCGAGATCGGCGTCATCACCGGGTCCATCAAGGAAGTGGCCGACACCCGTGTCGGTGATACCATCACCCTGGAAAAGAAACCCTGCACGGAAGCCCTTCCGGGCTTCAAGCCGGCTCAGCCGGTCGTGTTCTGCGGTCTCTTCCCGGTCGACGCGAACGACTTCGAGGATCTGCGCGCTGCGATGGGCAAGCTGCGCCTCAACGATGCCTCGTTCTCGTTTGAAATGGAAACATCCGCAGCTCTTGGCTTCGGCTTCCGCTGCGGCTTCCTCGGTCTGCTGCACCTGGAAATCATCCAGGAACGTCTCTACCGCGAATTCGACCTCGACCTGATCGCGACGGCGCCGTCGGTGGTCTACCAGATGTCCCTGACGGACGGTGCGGAAGTCGAACTTCACAACCCGGCTGACATGCCGGATGTGGTGAAGATTTCCGAAATCCGCGAGCCCTGGATCCGCGCAACCATCATGACGCCGGACGAATATCTGGGCGGTATCCTGAAACTGTGCCAGGAACGGCGCGGTCTTCAGATCGACCTGTCCTATGTCGGCTCCCGCGCGATGGTAACCTACGACCTGCCGCTCAACGAAGTCGTGTTCGACTTCTACGATCGCCTGAAGTCGATCTCCAAGGGCTACGCGTCGTTCGACTATCAGATTTCGGACTACCGGGCCGGCGATCTGGTCAGGATGTCGATCCTGGTCAACGAAGAGCCGGTGGATGCGCTTTCCGTGCTCGTGCACCGCAGCCAGGCGGAACGCCGTGGCCGCGCCATGTGCGAAAAGCTGAAAGAGCTGATCCCGCGGCACATGTTCAAGATCCCGATCCAGGCAGCCATCGGCGGCCGCGTGATCGCCCGCGAGACCATCTCCGCCCTGCGCAAGGACGTGACTGCCAAGTGTTACGGCGGCGACGCCACCCGTAAGCGCAAGCTGCTTGAGAAGCAGAAGGCCGGCAAGAAGAAGATGCGTCAGTTCGGCAAGGTCGAGATCCCGCAGGAAGCCTTTATCCAGGCCCTGAAGATGGACGAGTGAGAAACCGATTGGCGCACCGCGCCAATCCCAGCAAGGCCTTGCCATGAGTATTGAACAGACCCTTTCCGACCGCGCCGGCAACGCTTGCGAGTTCTGCGGCGCTACCGAAGCTCTGCGGCCGCTGGATGTCGGCCCCGATACGGATGGCACGGCCGAAATGGCGGTTCTGGCCTGCGCCACATGTGCCGACCAGATTTCAGGTGCCGCCGATATCGACCCGAAGCATTGGCTCTGTCTCAACGAAGCCGCCTGGAGCCAGGTTCCCCCGGTTCAGGTTGTCGCCTACCGCATGCTTTCAAGAATGCGGGACGAAAGCTGGGCTCGCGATCTTCTGGACATGCTGTATCTGGACGACGAAACGCTTGCCTGGGCCAAGGCCGGCCTTGGCGGCAGCGCGGGCGAAGGTGACGACGGCGTGATCCACAAGGATACGCACGGCGCCATTCTTGCCGCTGGCGACACGGTGACCTTGATCAAGGATCTCAAGGTCAAGGGCGCCAACTTCACCGCCAAGCGCGGCACTGCAGTGCGCAACATCTCCCTTGTTGCGGACAATGCCACCCAGATCGAAGGCCGCGTGAACGATCAGCGGATCGTCATCCTGACAGAGTTCGTGAAGAAGGCCTGATCAGCTCGTTTCTGAGCTGATCAACACGCCCCGGGAGAGCGCTTACGCCGCATCCCGGAAGACCTGAAGGATAGCCGAAACAATTGTCGGGTCTTCCCGGCAGAAGAGCGTCATCCTTGTTTTCGGCAATTCGGGCAGCCGATAGAGTTCCCCGACTTCGCGGCATCCCTCCGGAATATTTCGCCGGTCGAGACAGGCAATGCCGAGCCCTGCGCTGACGGCCCCCTGTATGGCACCGACACCGGTGCCGGTGAAGGCGTCTTCAAAAGCGATCCCTGCATCCTTGAGCGTGCCAGTTGCCAAGCGGCGGAGGGCGCAGGTTTCCGAAAGCGCCACCAAGGGGAACGGGGTACCGGTTTCCCAGGTGAAATCCCTGGCGGCAGTCCAGACGAGATTTTCCTCGAACGCCACATGACCCGTGCCCTCGACGTCCTCGGAGCGCACCATGATCGCGCTGAACAGACCTGCCTTGAAGTCATTGTACAGCGTATCGGAATAACCGACCGCAACATGGAGACGATGTTCCGGCAAGGCCTTGCTGAGGGAGGCGATAATCTCCGGGAGGCGGCCTCCCGCGGCGTGATCGCTGATACCGCACCGAAGCCGCTTTTGAACGGAAGGACCTGAAACGCGGGCCGTCACCCTGTCATGCAGGTCGATCAGACTGAGGGCGTCACTTAAAAAACGAGCACCGAAGCTCGTCAACCGGACGGACCGGGGCGATCGGCTGAGCAAGGTGTTGCCGAGACGGTCTTCCAGTTTCTTGATCTTGACGCTGACAGCAGACTGGCTTGCCCCCGTCATCTGTCCTGCCCGGGTAAAGCTGCCTGTTTCGGCAACTCGAACAAAAGCGCGCAAGAGATCCATGTCGAGATCGGTCATGCAATCATTCTAATTTATGATTTTTGAAATATCAAAGATTTGTTTCTGTTATCTTTGGTGCCGCAATAAGGTTGGCAGCATCACCGAATGACGGAGGACAAGATGCCGCTTACCAATGTTTCCCTGCTGAAAGGCTCCAGGACAGCTGCGCAGAAATCAGCAATCCTGGACGAGATCTATCAGGCAATGCGCGAGACCTTCGGCGTGCCGCAGGACGACAAGTTCATGATGATCACCGAACATCCACGCGAAGATTTCCTGTTCGGCCGCCACTTCATGAATATCGACCGGTCGGACGACCTGATCATCATCCAGCTGACCGTCAGCGATACGCGCAGCGTCGACCAGAAGAAAGCGCTGTTTGCCCGGATCGCAAAGGGCCTGGCCCGCGAAGTCGGCATCCGTTCCGAAGACATCTTCATCAACCTGGTCGAGACAAGGCTTGAGAACTGGTCGTTCGGCCATGGCGTCGCGCAATATGCCGACAGGCAACCGGTCGCCGTTTGATCCGAACCGGACAGGAAGCCGGTCGACCTGATCACCAGGCAAAATAGCGAACGCACTAAAATGCGGGATTGCCTCCCAAAGACAGAAACGGCGCCGGGCTTGCCGCCCAGGCGCCGTTTTCTGGTTTGGAAGTCTTGTCCAACCGGCCTGTCCTTGCAGAGGGTCGATCGGAAGGTTTGGGGACCGGCCTTTCAGCCGGTCTTCAGCCTTAGCGCCGGTTGAGCGGAAGGTCGGCCAGTTCACGCTGGGACATGCGCACGATTGCCGGATGGGACATCGGGTCGGTGCGGTCATATGCGGAAGCCGGACGAGCCGTCAGGTGTCGGCGCATAAACAGTTTCATCATGAGTTTCATTCTCCTTATTATTGTTGTTTGCATGGCCAAATTCCTTCTTTGAATTTAGCTATGCTCCTTATATAGACGCCACTACTCGCTAAAAAAATCGACTTATTCTGATTTTCAGTTTAGCTTTTCTAAAATGAAAAACCTCAATCGCATTCACCTCTCCGGTCTTCGCGCCGTGGAAGCCGTCGCCCGGTTGGGCTCTGTCAAGGCGGCCGCGGACGAACTCGGCGTAACCGTCGGCGCCGTCAGCCAGCAGGTTCACAAGACCGAGGCCCAGCTTGGCGTGCAACTGTTCGAGCGGCAGAACCGTTTGCTGTTGCCAACCGCACATGTGCTTGCAATGCAGCCACATCTGACCAGCGCCATGTCCTCGCTTTCGACCGCGATCGCCACCACCCAGCGCGGACGGGAAGATGCGCTGACGATTTCGGTTGCCCCGGTCTTCGCCGGAAAATGGCTGGTTTGGCATCTCAAGAACTTCAACAAGATGCATCCGGGGATCCGGGTTCGGGTGGAAGCGACGGTGGACCTGGTCGATCCGGACATGAGCGATGTCGATTTGTGTATCCGTGTCGGCAAGGGACCCTATCCGGGCGTCAAGGCAGAGCAGTTGCTGCACCAGCGGGTGTTTCCCGTCTGCAGCCCGGCGTTGGCCAGACAGATCAAGGAGCCGAAGGACATCGGCAAGCTGCCGATCATCCGTGACCCCGGACAAATGTTTACCTGGAAAACCTGGCTTGATCTCTTCGGCCTCGATGAGAGCATCCTGCAGGACGGACCGACCTTTTCAGACGGTTCGCTGTGCCTGGATGCGGCAATTGCCGGCCACGGGGTGTTTCTGGCCTGGGAAACGCTTGCGGTTTATGCAGTGAAGTCCGGCCAGGTGATTGCCCCCTTCCCCGAGCGCCCCGCCACGGGCAGCGCCTACTGGCTGGTCAGCGGTAAAAACGCCCCTCAGACAAAGGCCAAGAAGGCTTTCGGCGACTGGCTGCGGGAGGAGTTGCAAGGCTCCATCGGCAGACCGAAAGGAGCCGATATGGTGGAGGCGTGAGCGTTTTTCGCTCATCGCGCACCTCTACTCAGCACTTGCAATGGATTTGCCCAGTATGTCGGCCTTCACGGCACCGCGTGTGCCCATTGGCCGGTCCGGACCGACGGTGCTGTCGCGGCGGGTCTGCGCTTCCATCTCGCCATTCAACTCGGCCCCGAGCAAGATGATATACGCCGAAATCCAGAGCCACATCAGCAGGATGATGACGCCGGCAAGGCTGCCGAACGTTTTGTTGTAGCTGGCAAAGTTCGCCACATAGACCGAAAATCCGTAGGATGCGGCAAGCCACAAGAGGCAGGCGATGACTGCCCCGGGCGTGATCCATTTCCATTTGGCATCGGTTCGAGACGGCCCGAACCTGTAAACGAAGGAAAGACCGGTGACGGTCAGAAATCCCAGGATGATCCAGCGGGCCGATGACAGGACCTTCTCCAACCAGTCCGGCAAGGCGAGATAACTGAAGACAACCGGCAGCAGAAGGGCGGACACCAACCCCAAGACCAAAGCGAAAACAAGCAGGATCGTCATCACGAAGGTTCGGGCTTTCAGCGCAATGAACCCCCGCTTCTCAACCTCGTCATAGGCGATATTAAGTCCTTCCATGAGGCTGGCCATGCCCTTGGAGGTGGAATAGAGCGCGATGCCCAGACCGATAACGAAGGCGAAGCCGAGCCCCGCATTCTCGCTGCCCGCTACATCTGCGGCCTGCGCCAGAATGATTTGCGACGCCTCCTTCGGCAGAAAGTTCTCGATCATTTCAAGCTGACGGCTGACCTCGACAGGTTCAACCACAAGCCCTGACAGCGCCGTGAACGCAGTTATGGTCGGGAAGATCGCAAGAAGACCGTAGAAGGCAACGCCGGCGGCGATCAGGTCGATGTGGTCGCGCTGGACCGCGTTCCACACCCGGTAGCTGATATCCAGCCAGCCCATTGGCGGGATCTTTTCCGGACTGCCCGCATCTCTTCCACGTGCCATGTTACCCCCTCAGTTGCCTGCCCACGCCCTTCTGTCCACGGACGTTGGCAAACAGCAGGGAGTTCAAAGGTAAACGCCCGGGTGGGGATTGAGTTCCGGTGCCTGGGGCTCGCCACTACGCGTTGGCCGGATTGAGGCGCGTGGCTGCCTCTCCTTTTCCGCTTGCCAACGCCTCGCCTTTCGCTACATTGACGCCCCATGAGCGACCTTACCGCACATATCCGCCGTTCCGGCCTTTGCAGTGGCTCTCAGCCTCTTTCCGGGATCGACGTGCGCCTCATCGAGCTGCAGGGCCCCGCCTGCGGTCGATTTACGCGCTAACGCGCTTTAATTCCGGCGCTTTTCTTCTCTTCGGGAACTCACGCAATAATGCGCATGAGGCCGTGGCAATCACCGCCATTATTCGCTAAAAGACCCCGACTTTCTGTTTCGACACCTCCGCGCGCACCGCGCGAACCGACGACCGAGTACGCATGTCCAACCTCGACACACTTGAATCCGATCTTCTGGCCGCCATCGAAGGCGCCGGGACCGAAGCCGCCCTGGAAGACATCCGCGTTGCCGCCCTTGGCAAGAAGGGCTCAATTTCCGAGCAGATGAAAACGCTCGGCAAGATGACGCCTGAAGAGCGCCAGGTGATGGGCCCTGCCCTCAACGGCCTCAAGGCGAAGGTCACCGACGCCATCGCCGCCCGCAAGGATGTGCTGGCGGAAGCGGCCCTGGAAGCACGGCTGGCCAGCGAGAAGGTGGATATCACCCTTCCGCTGCGCGCAACACCGGCGGAGACCGGCCGTATTCACCCGGTCAGCCAGGTCATCGACGAACTGACGGCGATCTTCGCCGACATGGGCTTTTCCATTGCGGAAGGCCCGGACATCGAGACCGACGAGCTGAACTTCACCGCGCTGAACTTTCCAGAAGGCCACCCGGCGCGCGAGATGCACGACACGTTCTTCTTCAATCCGAAAGAAGACGGCGAACGGCTGCTGCTGCGCACGCACACCTCGCCGGTGCAGATCCGCACCATGCGCAATCAGGAACCACCGATCCGCGTCATCATTCCGGGCCGGACTTATCGCTGCGACAGTGACCAGACCCACACGCCGATGTTCCACCAGGTGGAAGGCCTCGTGATCGACAAGGACAGCCATTTCGGTCATCTGAAATGGGTGCTGCGGGAATTCTGCAAGGCCTTCTTCGAAGTCGACGACATCAAGATGCGCTTCCGCCCGAGCTTCTTCCCGTTCACCGAACCGTCCATGGAAGTCGACATCCAGTGTGACCGGTCCGGCGGCGAAGTGAAGATCGGCCAGGGCGAAGACTGGCTGGAAATTCTCGGCTGCGGCATGGTTCATCCGAACGTCATCCGCAACTGCGGCCTCGACCCGGATGTCTACCAGGGTTTTGCCTGGGGCATGGGGATCGACCGCATCGCGATGCTGAAATACGGCATGCCGGACCTGCGCGCCTTCTTCGACGCCGACGTCCGCTGGATCCAGCATTACGGCTTCCGCCCACTCGACCTGCCGACACTGTTCGGCGGTCTGTCCAGTTAACCGCCTGAATTTGGGGGCGCCATCATGTCATTGCTGATCCGCATCGTTCTTGCCGCCATGCTGACCGTTGCCGCCCTGTTGCCGGCAGCCGCGCAGACCAGCGACCAGGAAACACGCGTCGCGACGCCGACCTCGTTCCTCGAGGCCTGCGCGGACAAGATCGAGAACCGGGGCCGGCTGCGGTTCTGCGATACCTACTTCCGGGAGAAGCTGGGCACCGAAGCCGACGCGTTGCTTTATCTCCGTGACCGGATCACGCGTCTGCGTGCCGGCCACGAGGCAAGCTCGGCCGAAAAGTACCAGAGCTTCCTGCAGGCAATCTATATCGTGGCGTTCCTGACCATTGCTTCGATCGTTCTGATCGCCAGCGACCGGCGGATCGGCGGTACCGCCAAGTGGGCCGGCTTGACCAGCACCGCGGCCCTTCTGGTGATGGTGTTGATTGTCGCCATGGGCTGGCTCGGCAAGTACCGGGCCGAATATGCGGCCCAGGTCGAACTCGGCATCCTGCGGGACCGGATCGAGACGGAAGCTGCCCAGGCGATTGCCACCAAACAGCAGATCACGCCGGAGATCGTGCGCGGCTGGACCCGCGACTTTTCCGACATCGGCCGCCGCTTTGCCGAAAACTACGGCGCAGCGACCATCATTCCCGAAGTGGACCGGCTCGGCAACTGAGGCCTCCACGTCCCGTTTCGCGGTCCTGAGACCGCACCAAGTTTGAAGAGATCGAAAGATGAAATTCACCCTTTCCTGGCTCAAGGAGCATCTGGAAACCGACGCCAGCCTGGAAGAGATCGTTGAACGTCTCACCCTGATCGGCCTGGAAGTCGAGGAAGTCACCAACCGCGCTGACCGCCTGAAGCCGTTCAGAATCGCAAAGGTTCTGGAAGCCGAACAGCACCCGAATGCCGACCGGCTGCGCGTCCTGAAAGTTGACACCGGCGAAGGCGACCCGGTGCAGGTTGTGTGCGGTGCGCCGAACGCCCGCGCCGGACTTGTCGGCGTGCTCGGCAAGCCGGGCGACTATGTTCCCGGCCTTGATGTCACGCTTTCCGTCGGCAAGATCCGCGACGTGGAAAGCTTCGGCATGATGTGCTCGGAGCGCGAGCTGGAACTTTCCAACGAACATGACGGCATCATCGATCTGCCGGCGGATGCGCCGGTTGGCATGGCCTATGCCGAATGGGCCGGCCTGGATGAGCCGGTCATCGAAATCGGCCTGACGCCGAACCGCCCGGACTGTACCGGTGTATACGGCATTGCCCGTGATCTTGCCGCAGCCGGCCTCGGCAGGCTGAAGGAACGCAGCAACGAACAGGTTCGCGGCAGCTTCCCCTGCCCGGTCGACGTGACGCTCGATTTCGGCGACACCAAGCCGATGTGCAAGGCCTTCGGCCTGCGCCTGGTCAAGGGCGTGAAGAACGGCCCCTCGCCGAAATGGCTGCAGGACCGCCTGACCGCCATCGGCTTGCGCCCGATCAACGCCCTCGTCGATATGACCAACTACATCACCTTTGATCAGGGCCGGCCGCTGCACGTGTTCGACGCCGACAAGGTTCACGGTAATCTTGTTGTCCGCCGTGGCAAGCAGGGCGAGAAGATCGACGGCCTCAACGGCAAGAGCTACGAGCTCGATGACACGATCTGCGTTATTTCCGACGACAACGGCGTTGAAAGTCTCGGTGGCATCCTGGGTGGCGAGCCTTCCGGCTGCACGGAAGAGACTGTCAACGTGCTGATCGAATCCGCCCTTTGGGACGAGGACGACATTGCCGCCACAGGGCGCAAGCTCGGCGTCAATACGGATGCACGCTATCGCTTCGAACGTGGTGTCGATCCCAACTACATGATGCCGGGTCTGGAATATGCCACGCGCATGGTCATGGACCTGTGCGGCGGCGAGCCGTCCGAAACGGTGCAGGCCGGCTCCGTGCCGGATACCAGCAACATCATCGATTTCCCCTATTCGGAAATCAGGCGCCTGTCCGGCGTCGATGTTCTGCCTGCTGAAGCAAACGTCACCCTGAAGTCGCTCGGATTCTGGATCTCAGGCGCCGGTGACACGGTCAAGGTGGCCGCGCCAAGCTGGCGACCGGACATCGAAGGCAAGGCCGACCTCGTGGAAGAGGTTGTGCGCATCATCGGTCTGGAGCGTGTTCCGTTCACACCACTGCCGCGCACCGGTACCGTCGGCCAGAAGGTGCTGACCACCGGACAGATCCGCCGCAACAAGGCGCGCCGGGCACTGGCCGCCCGTGGCTTCAATGAAGCGGTTACCTGGTCGTTCATTGCCAAGGATCACGCTGAACTCTTCGGTGGCGGCAGCGCTGCGCTTGCACTGGCCAATCCGATTTCCAGCGAGATGTCCGACATGCGCCCGAGCCTGCTTCCGGGCCTTTTGCTGGCGGCACAGCGCAATGCCGACCGGGGCTATGGCAACGTCGCCCTGTTCGAAGTCGGTCAGGTGTTCGAGAACGATACTCCGGAAGGCCAGAAGATGGTCGCAACCGGCGTGCGCCGCGGGTCCGCGAAGCTTCAGGGTTCAGGCCGGCACTGGTCGGGTGTTTCCCAGGCCGTTGACGTGTTCGACGCCAAGGCGGACGCCGAAGCAGCGCTGGCGGCCATCGGCGCACCGGTAGACAAACTGATGGCGTCTGCAGATGCCCCGGCAACGTTCCACCCGGGCCGGTCCGGCTGTCTCAAGCTTGGCCCGAAAAACGTTCTGGCGGTGTTTGGTGAAGTTCATCCGCGCACGCTGCAGCTGCTCGACATCGAAGGACCGCTGGTCGCATTCGAGATCTTCCTTGATGCGCTGCCTGAACCCAAGGGCAAGGGTGGCCGTTCCAAGGGTGCCCTCAATGTCAGTGGCCTTATGCCGGTTCAACGCGACTTCGCGTTCCTTGTCGGCAAGGACATTTCGGCCGAGGCCTTGCTCAAAGCGGCTCGTGGCGCGGAAAAGACGCTGATCAGCGATGTCACGCTATTCGACATTTACGAAGGTCAGGGTGTGCCGGAAGGCCAGAAGTCAGTCGCGATCGACGTGACACTGCAGCCGCGTCAGAAGACCCTTACGGACGAGGAAATCGACGCTGTGGCAAAGAAGATCATTGCCAATGTCGAGAAGGCAACCGGCGGCACGCTGAGAGGCTGAACCGGCGTTTCACAAGACTGGAAAAGGGGCTGCGCGAACACCATCGCGCGGCCTTTTTTACTGGCGGGCCTGCCCCATCTCTGCACAGACAAGGACGGAACATTTCGGGTTGTCCTTGGTCGGCACGAATGTCGGCCGCACCGTCTGGCCCGAGAAACACTGGTTCCGACCGACGACAAACCGGTCGAACTTGTAAGGGCCTGATTTCAGATTGATGCCCCCGAATCTCTTGATCAGGTCCTGCGTCTGGTCACAGGTCAGTTGCGTGGTATCGGGCTGACGCCGGGTTTGCGCTTCCGCCTGCAGCACAGGGACAAGAGCCGCACACATAAACAGGCCTGCCTGAAGTGCGGACTTCGCAATTAACAGTTGTTTTCTTGTATTATTCTCGTTCATCGCAAGGCCTTTCCTGAGTATTCAGGCGAAGTCATGTATTAAATGGCTATGATTTCCAGCAGTAGGCAATCCGTATTTCATATTTGTGAAACGGTTTCCAAATGCAACACAGCGTTGCCCCGTCCGCGCATGAAATAGCAAGAAAAGCCTGCAAGGCGGTTAAGACTTGTGCCTCTTTATCCTGTTTTTGCAGAAGGATCCCGTTTACCGCTGCGTCCGGTTCTGGAAACACCTGTAGCCGACGGAGCACTGCGGATTGTCGCGCGTGGGAGCAAATTTCGCACGGACCTGCCCCGTTTGCGGCCGGCAATAGCTACCGTTTGCAACGAAGCGGTCAAAGGTCGACTGGCCGGTCGTCAGGACGATGCTGCCACTTTTCCTGACCAGTTCCTGAGCCTGGGCACATGTCATTGAACGCGTGTCCGGACGCCCGGCCTGGGCCATGGCCGGTTCTACGGCGGCAGTGCCCCCGAGCCAGGTAAACGCCAGGAAGCCGAAACATGCGCTTCTGGAAAGTCGGTTCACATGACGTCTCCTGTTGAAGTCCGGGAGGGCAACCGGCCCGGATACGGCTCAGTCATACCGCCAGGGTTGGGGATTGATACAGCGAAGCACGTAGCATTTCGCATTGTCCTTCGTTGGAATGTAGTCCCGGCGCGTGACCTCGCCATGCTGGCAGTAGCTCCGGTTGGCCACATACCGGTCGAACGTATAGCGCCCGGTGCTGAGCACGACAGCCCCACGCTGATTGATCATGGACTGAACCTGTCCGCAGGACATGGCGGTAGAATTCGGCCGTCCGGATTGGGCCGCGGATGGCAGAGCGGTGACAAGCACCGCCCCGCAAGCGGCCAGTGCGGCGATCATTTGTGTGCGTGGCAAGAGGTACATCGGCAATTCCTGAAAAGACCAAACGTCTCCGAAGGAGATGGCGCCTACCCGCTTCATGTCAAGACGGTGCCCCTCTCATCCGCTGGCGGCACTTATCTGCGAAGGACACATTCGCGTGCATGGTCCTCATCATGCACGGCGCGCGATACGTTGAGAATCGGATAGGTTGCCCCTTCGCGAAAAGAGGATCCGGAAATGACCGCCGATTTGCAGATGGATGTACGCGACGCAAGGCTGGGCGATCCCTATGCCGCCAGTGAGGAGACGCGGCTGGCAGGTCTTGAGCAGATCCTCAGGACCGTGCCTCATGTGATGGAAATCCTGACCACCGTCCGCAACCTTGCCCTTCCTGATGCCTGGCTGGTGTCGGGCGGTATCTACCAGACTGTCTGGAACGTCCTCACCAACCGCCCCCTGCTGCACGGCATCAAGGATTTCGACATCATCTATTTCGACGGAACCGATCTATCCTATGAGGCCGAGGACGCTGTTATCGGCAAGGTCAACCAGGCCCTGCCCGACTTGGCGAGCCTTCTGGAAGTGAGAAATCAGGCTCGCGTCCACCTGTGGTACGAGAGCCGTTTCGGCAGGCCATACCGCCCTCTCGACTGTGCCATGGATTCGCTGACGACCTATGCCTCGCGCACCCATTCGGTGGCGGCACGGCTCGAAGAAGACGGGCGCATGGTGTTGCATGCGCCTTTCGGCCTTGCCAACCTGTTCGGCATGCGGCTGGTGCCCAATTACACACAGCCGAACCCGGAAACCTATGCGGAAAAGGCGGCGCGGATGATGGCCCTCTGGCCGGAGCTGACAGTCATTCCCTGGGACAATGCCTGAGACGTCAGCGATGCTCTGTTAGCGTACCGGTTATCACCCTGCCTTGCGGGTGGCTTCATTGTGTTGCCCGGCTTCCATGTGCCACGAACGACTCGCTTGTTCCGAAAGCAGGCGAGCGCGTATCAGACCGCGCACGGAATTGCCGACGTAGACTTCTTCGGCCTCTTGCAGATCCTGAAGCGTAAGGTCTGCCTCGCTTGCCAGACCACGTTCCAGAAGCCCCGCCCGGAAGGTGCCGGGGAGAAGCCCGTGACGAAGCGCAGGCGTCTGCAAGCTGCCGTTCCGTTTCACGAAAAGAGTGGTGTAGCTGCCCTCGGTGAGATAGCCGTTCTCGTTCAGGAACAGCACCTCCTGGCAACCGGTTTCCGCCTGATACCGCTGGCGCGTGTCATCGTAGAAGGCCCGGTTGGTGGTCTTGTGGAACAGGAACCTGTCGGTTGACCACGTGGTTTCTTGCGCAATCACCAGATTGAAAACGGCCTCCTGACCGGCCGGCGGAAGATCCGTCGACGTGACCGAAATGCCGCCATCCGCCGACAGCAACAGCCGCACACGCCTGGAAGCGGCAAAGGTGCGAACATGCTGCAGAAGCTCCTCACGCACATCTTCTTCGCGGAAAGGAAAGCCGAAATAGGCCGCTGAGGCCTGCAGGCGCTGCATGTGCCGTTCCAGAAGCAAATAGCCGTCGCCCGGGTGATAAGCCAGCGTCTCGATCAGATCGAAGCCGGGCGTGTCCTCGCTCATGAACCTCAGTTTCAGGGCGCATTCGTCGTATTCGGGAGACGCGCCACTGTCGAAGATCACACCGGACCCGCTTCCGGCTTCGCCGCTGCCGTCGTTTCGCAGCACCAGCGTCCGGATGGCGACATTCAACCGGAAATCGCCTCCAGGCGCGAGATAGCCGATCGAACCGGTGTAGACGCCACGCGGGCCGGTTTCCAGATCCTGGGCAATCTGCATGGCGCTGAGTTTCGGCGCTCCCGTAATCGAACCGCAGGGGAAGAGATGTTCGGCGATGCGTGCAAAGCCGACGTCATCGGGAACTTCAGCTTCGACCGTCGAGGTCATCTGGTGAAGGCTTTGGTAGCGCTCCACCTCGCACAGTTTGGTCACCTTGACCGTGCCGGTGTCGGCGATGCGTGAAAGGTCGTTGCGCATCAGGTCGACGATCATGGTGTTTTCGGACCGCTGCTTGGGATCGCTTGAGAGCGTGCGCGCAATCTTGGCGTCCTCGGAAGCGTAACGCCCTCGGGGCGCGGTGCCCTTCATGGGTTTGGTCCGCAGGCAGGTGCCCCGGCGCTCCAGGAAGAGTTCCGGCGAGAGAGACAGGATCGTCCGGTCTTCAAGGCGCAGGAAAGCGGCAAATTCCACCGGCTGGCGACGCAGAAGGGTCTGGAAGATCCGTTCAGGAGCCCCCTGGTGCCGGAACCGCGCGCGCATGGTCAGGTTGACCTGATAGATGTCGCCCTTCGCCAGATGGTCGCGGACGCGGGCAAAGGCCGTATCGTAAGCGGCCCTGTCCATATCGAACTCCGGCTTGCCGATGGCAGCCTCGCCATCGCCAGTCACGCTTTCCAGCATAGCTTTGGCTTCGTCGAGACCCAGTTCCGCCGGCGCGCCATACAGCCCGAACCAGAGCAACGGCTCTTCTGTTTGATGAAACCGTTTCCGCAGCTTTTCCTCGAAGGCAAAACCCAGTTCATAGGCAAGGTAGCCTGCCGCATGGCGCCCGTCCGCTTGGGCGGCCTCAAGCTGTTCGAGGCAGCCCTGAACCTCCTCGAGCCGGGAGCAGGTGATCACCTCATCCGGCGCCTGAAACAACAGCGCAGACCGCTGCTTCAACAGGTCCAGCAGCAGGACCGTTCCGGGCGCGAAGGAGGATGCAGGCATCGTTTGGCGTCAGTGTCCGCAAGGGTGAAGAATGCTGCCAGCGTGGCACGTTTTCATTCGCAACGCTGGTTCGTTAGGGGCGGCTCATGGCATTCAAGCGACATCAGGTCAAGCATGCAGGACAGGAGAGCACCCCAAGAACGAAAAAACCGGCGGACTGGCCGCCGGTTTCAGAAGATCACGATCTGTTGCGGCCGTACTCTCAGGCCGCGACATCCTTCAGGAAGGCAGTGATTGCCCGGCGCATGTCCTGGGTCTCCAGATCGAGGGTCTCGGCCGCCTCGACCATGGAGCCGACCGAGTGGCTGGTGCGTTCGACAGATTCCCGCACACCGTCGATGTTGTTGGCAACCCGTCCCGTGCCGTCCGCGGCTTCCGCCACATTGCGCGAGATTTCCTGGGTCGCCGCGCCTTGTTCACCAACGGCGGCAGCAATGGCGGCCGTATAGCTGTTGACCTCGTCCATCGTCGTCGCAATCACTCCGATGGATTCCACCGCGTCCTTGGTTTCCGCCTGGATCGCCGCGATCTGGGCGCCGATTTCTTCCGTTGCCTTGGACGTCTGTGTCGCCAGTTCCTTCACTTCGGCAGCAACAACCGCAAAGCCCCTGCCAGCTTCGCCCGCGCGGGCCGCCTCGATGGTGGCATTGAGAGCCAGAAGGTTGGTCTGTTCGGCGATCGCCTGAATCAGCGTGACGACCTCGCCGATCCGATTGGCCGCATTCGCAAGGCCCGCGACCTTGCTGTTGCTGGTTTGCGCATTTTCCGTCGCCCGGTTGACGATGCCGGTGGTCTGTTCGACCTGGCGCGAAATCTCCGCGATCGAGGACGACAGCTCTTCTGCGGCGGAAGCAACCATCTGCACGTTTGAGGACGCCGTTTCGGACGCATCCGATACGGAGCCTGCACGCGACGAGGTGTTTTCGGCAACTGTGCCCAGCTCGGTTGCGGCATCCCGCATTTCGCGCACCTTCAGGCCGACACCGTCCAGCTTGGCAGCGATATCACTTTCAAACGCCATGATGCGTTCGTTGATGACCTTCTGCTTGGCGCGCTCCATTTCGTCATTTTCAGCGGTCCGGTGCTGCAGCACCATTGCCTGGGCCCGAGCGGCCTCGGCCTCCTCGCGTGCCTTGTCGGAAGCGGCAAACGCTCGTGCCAGGCTGTCGGTCATCCACCAGAGTGCCCCGACTTCCGCAACCACGACAAGCGCATGAAAGACCACGCGGCTGAAATCCGCCCCACCGGGAAACACGGCCCAGGGCATCGCGAAATTCAACACAAGGTGGTGCACGGCGACGACGGCTGCATAGGCAACCAGCGCCCGCCAGTCGACCCAGCTGGCCAGGATCGCCAGAACGGCGAAGAAATACATATGTGCGTCGAGCTGATAGGTGATCTGCCCATCCGGCGTCGCCAGAGCGGCCACGAACAGGGCAACCAGCCCGGCAAGGGACATGGAGGTGGCAAGGCGCGTTTCGACGCCGGCTCCGAACTTGATCCATGTACCGGTGGCCGCAACACCCAGGAGCAAGGCTGCCCCGCAAACCGCCACGAGCGAAACATAGCCAACCCACCAGGCCGTTCCCATGACCAGGAAGACATTCACCCAGATAAAATGGATCAGCATCCGCGCAAACTTCTGCCGGAACTGGTCCAGACCGGAAAGCTGACCCGACATCTGATCCGCTTGAGACATTTCCACACCGTTCATTTCAACTGCTCCAGGGAGACACCGCTCAATCGCGCACAGGCTTGCGCGATGAAGGAAGACGCCACAAAACCGGCGCCTGACCGGTAAAGATTTGCGATGGACTGTTGTTCACCGGCTTCGGTGAGCGCCACCCAGCTTCTGTCCCCGACGAACAGTACCGGGCCACCCGATCTGGCGATGACACTGACCGCGCTTTCACCCCAGGGCCATGCGAATACCGCGACCGGCCCTTCGCGCGCTGGCATCAACGAGCCGACCAGCATCAACAGGCAGCTGGCCAGGAAGTATCCGGTTGCAAAAATTTTTGCCGAACGGCTCACGAAGTCGATCCTTAAACGCCCATGCGTCAGGTCAATCCTCGCAGCGCAAATTTAAAAAAGCCTGAAACTTCCCTAGAGTACTGAAAGATATAAGCTATCTACGAAATTGTACTTATATAGATCCTGACTTTCTTGACCCGCGACAGCTGGCTTTCAATATGGGCGATCCTGGCAAGGAAAAGACTGAGACACTGCCAGCCTCAAGAGCCGGAGAATTCAAAAAGACGGGGCAGCGCCGTCACTGGCACTGCCCCGTCTTGAACTCAACCGGAACCAAGCTAGCGATCGGACAGCCTTCAGGCGGTCTGGCCCAGCCCGGCCGGGCACGAGATGCCCGTGCCGCCGATCCCGCAATAGCCGGCCGGGTTCTTGGCCAGATACTGCTGATGGTAATCCTCGGCGAAATAGAATGTATCCAGCTCCCGGATTTCCGTCGTGATGGTGCTTGCCACGCCGCCGGCCTTCAGGGCGGCCTGATAGGCTTGCCTCGACTGTTCGGCACCGGCAAGGTCGTCTCCTTCGCTCACGTAGACGGCCGAGCGATACTGGGTACCGGTATCATTGCCCTGGCGCATGCCTTGGGTCGGGTCGTGATTTTCCCAGAAGACTTTCAGAAGATCTCCGAGGGAAATCTCTGCCGGGTCATAAACGACCAGGACCACTTCCGTGTGGCCCGTGCGCCCGGTGCAGGTTTCATGGTAGGTCGGGTTGGGCGTATATCCGCCCGCGTAGCCGACCGCGGTGACATAGACACCGGGTAGCTGCCAGAACAGGCGTTCAGCGCCCCAGAAGCAGCCCATTCCGACAACAAGGGTTTTCATGTTGTCCGGATAGGGGCCTGCGAGCGGCCGTCCGTTGACGAAATGCGGCTCAGCCGGCCGGATCGCTTCGGAACGCCCCGGCAGGGCCTCGTCCTTGGCCGGCAGCGAAAATTTCTTGGTCAGCATCGTCATGAACGACATGGCTTTCTCCCACACATGCCAACAAAGCCTCTCGAGGATCCCGGGAAGCAGTCGGCTTAATTCAGGAGCTAATGTGGCGCAGCTGCGCCCGCTTTCCAAGAGGCCCGTCACGCAACGGTGTTCGCGTGTGAGCGGAAACTGCCGTTTTGCGACACCTCGTCTGGTTCTGCAAGAAGCAGCGTCAGGCGTAAAGCGCACGCTGGCTGCGGCGCTTGGCTCCCAGCCAAAGCAGCGCCAGGCCGATCGGAGCGAAGACCGCCCAGACCGGCCAGGTCAGAACAGTCTCTTTCAAGGTCTGCCAGACCGTCGGGTCAAAAGACGCCACGATGTGGGCTTCCGCCATTTCGAGAGAGACAGGCGACAGGTTCTGCCAGACCTGGCCAAGCTGGGCCAGACGGATTTCGGACAGGGCAATGGAAGAACTGGCATCGGAAATGCCGGCAATAATGGCGACGGCGACAAAGCCGTAGCCGAGGATGCGGAATAAAAACTTCAAAACACTGATCATCGCTTTGCTTTCAGCTTCGCCAAAATATTAAACGGAGCGCTCGTTCCAGTCAGGCCTTCAAATAGTAGCCGCCGGATGTTGAGCATTCCTTTAGGGTAATATCACCCCGCGCAGGAACAAGATTTGATATTCAACACATTCTTGTGACTTTGGTTCCCGGCTTTCGCAAGTGTTTTCGTTTCAAATGCTTCGAAATTAATTCAGGCAGCGCGTTAGTTGCAGTGCAGCATTTCTCGAATACGCAAGCACAAAGCCGCCTGCTCAGACCTGTGTCACACCGTGGCCACCTCGTCTCCCCGGCCTATCGCAATGCCGAACCCCAAGCGAGGTTATCTTCCCGCACAGAGACTGAGCCATGCCATGACCTTGCCTGCGAGACGTCTCTCGACCTTCGAAAACACCAGACGCTGATTCTGCGCGGCCATACATGCGCCCGGCCAGCCTCCAGCCGCAGACAAACCGCCTTGGTACTGCCACGACAGGAAAGATTTTTTCGGTCCAGGCATTGCCGGCTGCATGGCACGTTACAGCCGTTTTTTGCAGCTCGTCCGAGCCCCGCAACCCCTCGACAATCCACAGCGGCGAGGTACCGAAAAAAAAACTTGTTCAAGTGCTTGCACTTGATCGCGCCATGGGTATATTGCGCCCCACTCAAGCGGGTGACGCTTGCGACGGACAGGTGGCCGAGTGGTTGAAGGCGCACGCCTGGAACGCGTGTATACGGGCAACCGTATCGAGGGTTCGAATCCCTCTCTGTCCGCCATTTCTCTTTCCAAGACATTGAAATTTTTTGTTTTTAAGGTTGGCCGTCGCTCAACCCATCATTCTGGCCGTGGCAGGCCCGGTCTTCCCACAATCTGTCCAAATTATGCTCATGCTGCGCTATTTCCGCTGCAACCTGAAGCATCGCTGCTTATCGCTTGAGGCGTAGGTGGCAACCAAGACACACGCAGCGTGCCGGAGGCCAGGCCCGCGTTGTATGTCAGCGTCTGGCGAGCGAAGAGAACGTCGACTGGAATAAACGTGCTGGCAGCAATCGAGCTCGCCAAAGAACTCGGACCGACCGCGACCGTCGTTACAGTCGTTTGTGACAGCGGCCTCAAATACACGAACGGAGTGTTGTTCAACAGTTCGCGGTCAATCACTTCCTAAGTGGCTTACCTCTTAAAAGACATCGAATGTTAGCTGCTGGAATTCAAATCAATTCCCGACAGGAGTTGCGCTGCCTATGTCTGCTTCAGGGAAACTTGCATACGGAACTAAACGACCTATGTGGGGCCGCGAAGCCGCCATTGAACCAATCGAAGGTGAATGTCCGGAATCGGCCGTTTGTGTCGACCAGCACCACGAGGTAGGGATAGGCGCGTCACGACGGCGAAAGGCTGCTTGGAGCCCGCTTTGACCAATGCTGCATTTTGCAGCAAAGTCAGCTTTGTAAGAGACTTGTCTTAAGCGCACCCATCCAAAATTCGCGTTGGAGAACCCGTGCCCACCATCACCGCATTCAAATCATCTCCCGACAAAGGTGTCGGCCTTGCGCGTGATATGCGTGTCCGTTGGGCGCTTGAGGAAGTCGGCCAGTCCTATGATGTGCGACTGGTGACTTTCAAAGAATTGAAGCAGCCAGCGCACCTCGCCCTCCAGCCCTTCGGTCAGATACCAACCTATGAAGACGGTGACGTGGCTTTGTTCGAATCTGGGGCCATCGTGTTCCACATCGCGGAGCGTCACGCTGGCCTGCTGCCCGGCGATGGAGCAGGACGCGCACGGGCGATAAGCTGGATGTTCGCTGCCTTGAACACGGTTGAGCCTCCGATCGTCGAGCGCGACTACGTCAAGTATTTCGAGGCCGACAAGAGTTGGCAAGCGGAACGGTTCGCCATGGTCGATGACCGCATCCGAACACGGCTGGATCAACTCGCCGCCGCCTTGGGAGAGCCGACCTGGTTGGCCGGACCTTTCAGCGCAGCCGATATCCTTATGGTTCACGCGATCCGCAGGTTAGAGGGATCGGGCATACTGGAAGAGTATCCAATCTTTATGGATTACATCGCGCGTGCGGCAGAGCGACCCGCCTACAAGCGAGCATTCGACGCGCAGTACGAGGTGTTCCAGCAAGCCTCGTCGAAGTGAGAAAGCGGACGTTGCCCGCGACAATGTAGATGGCAGCCAAGTCCCCTAAGTGGGCCTTGGAAGTGAGGTAGATAACGCAGCAGTGGATGGGTGGTGTGGCGGGCCGGCGCGCAGCATGCAGTTCCACCGATGAACGGCAGCGGACCGTCGGATAATGCCCGCAGCGATTAACAATGCGGACATTGGTGCGCCACGCAGCCAAGGTCCGGATCGTGTCAGAGAGTAGGTTGTCGGGAATTGCGCGCCTTCTCACTGCAACTGAGATGACCCCAGCCAACAGAAAGTCAATTCAATCCGTTCAAATAGCCTGACGCAGAACCGCTTCCGGAAATGGAGAAAAAGACGCCGTTATCACGCTCAGCGCTGTTTGGCTTCTGCCGAACCCTGTTCCTCAGGGCTTCCGCTGTAATGGATACCCCAACCTCAAGATTTGAATGGTGTTCACCAAGGCTCGGATCAATCAGGCCATGCTGGTAACGGTCGACAAGCGTTTCTGGGAGGTCAACCAGCCAGAAGTTTTCGTCAGAATGGAAGGACAGAAGGATCGTATAAGGGGCAATCCCATGTTCTTTGATCATCGCCTCAATCAGAAGCATGCCGCCATCAGGCGATAGGCCCACCTCCTCGCGAATGGCCTGGGGTGCTTCTGTGTATCTGTAGGCGGGTGGTGCCCTGCGCGGCATTCGAAAAAACAATGGTGGCTTTTCAAGCAGGCTGGGGCAGAAAGTGCCAATTTTTTCGATGAAGACCTTTCCTATGCCAAACTCATCGCCATGAAAGGCTATCATGTGTTCAACCGACTTGTAGGCAATGTGTTCGTGCCCAACGAATTCGGCTGAATTCGCATCACCAACCAAAACGTCGTTCTGGTAATCGACATCCAAAAGCGTGAATTCACATCCGGTGATCCCAATACTGAAATTCCATTGGTGCTCAAAAAGACGATTTACGTCTCCGGGATTGTGCACCAGGATCTTGATCCCAATGACACCAAATGGCGCTTCGCGTGAGATCATCTTTTGAACGGCGCCGTCTTGAATATCAAAGACTGTGGAGGTGTTCCGCAAGTCGATGAGATGAGACTGAAATTCTGCGCCTATCCTATCAATCAGTCTTTCAACGCGGCCCTTACTTGGTGACACATCAGTCTCCGGTCTCTTTCTGGTCGCTCATGCTTCAGACCAATATATGTGATCCGCGCATTGTCGGTAACTCCCTGCCTTTGAAAATAGCGCACCTGGTAAGGTTTAGAAGGTTCTACCCATAACACCTTCACCCGACGCGAAATGAACGGTCATTCCACGCCCAACTCGTGAGTTCAATCCGTATGCGATGAATGATGGCTTTTGGGAGCAAACGGAAAGCCGACGAACGTCCAAAATGGGGACGCATTCCGAACCACCAGCTTCCATAAACACCGACACATCGGTTCTGGGCGATTCTGGGCGATTCTGGGCGGTGCTGTGGTCCGGAGAGCGCTCAAGGGTGTTTCAGAGACGGTCCTAACACTCGCTGTTAGTAAGAGGCTTGCAGCATTCTGAGATAGTCGTCGGCGGTTGCGTCAATGGGGTTGGTCTTGTGGCTGTGGTCGGCCAAGGCACCCTGAATGATGCGGTCGAAGAGATTTTCGGAAACACCCAACTCCGACAGGCTGACGGGCAACCCGATGGCCGCCGTCATCTCCTTGATGGCCGCTCCGATATCCGTTCCGGTTGCCAGCCCCATAGCATCGGCCATCCGGGCATACTTGTTTTCGCTGACGGATGTCGGGGCCGCCTTGTTGAATTCCAGAACTGCAGGCATGAACACCGCGTTCAAGGTGCCGTGGTGCAGTTTCGGATTGAGCCCGCCGAGCGCATGACTGAGGCTGTGCACACAGCCCAGCCCTTTTTGGAAGGCCATCGCGCCCATGGTTGCGGCGATTGCCATGTTGGCGCGGGCGTCCTTGTCATCCGGTGTTTCCGTCGCCTTGCGGATATTCGCCCAGGCGCGGCGCAGTCCTTCAAGTGCGATGCCGTCTGCCGGCGGATTGAAGGACGGGGCAAGATAGGTCTCGATGCAGTGCGAGATAGCGTCCATTCCGGTGGCTGCAGTCAAAACGGGCGGCAGCGTCATGGTCAATTCCGGATCGACAATCGCGGCTTTCGGAACAAGGAATGGAGACAGCAAGCCGACTTTTCGACTATCATCCAGTATCACAATCGCCCCGCGTCCAACTTCGCTACCGGTGCCTGACGTTGTCGGAATAGCGATGGTCGGCCAGGTCTTGGCCGTGATTTTTTGCAGGCCACCCTCGATGACCGCATAGGTCTTCAGGGCGCCGCCATGTGCGGCGAGGATGGCAACTGCCTTTGCAAGATCGATCGCCGATCCGCCACCAATGGCAATAATTCCGTCGGCTTCAACCTCTTTGAACAAGTCAGTCGCGACACGGACGGCCGCCTCATTCGGGTTGCCGGGGGTCTCGTCGTAGACGCCTGCCAGCTCCTTGCCGAGGACGGCTTCAATCTTGTCGAGAAATCCGAGCCCGCGCACGCCCTTGTCCGTCACTACGAGCGGGCGCGAAATTCCGGCGAGCGCCAGTTCCTCCTTCAACGTGGCAAGCTCGCCAAAACCGAACTGGACCCGGGTTACGTAATTGATCAGAGGCATGCCGCTCCCTTTGCTGATATGCCCAATGGAAACCGATCCGGATTGAAGGCTAGCCATTTGGGCGAATATTTTTGGTTCGCCGCAAGATAAACTCTAAATGTGACCTGTAAATCCACTCTCTTTCAATTGGGTATAACGAGAAGAGAATTGACGCTTCCCGCAATGCCGTTTCTCTCGAGAGAGACAGACTTGGTTTGCTTTCTGTCATTTCGGCGATCGATGGCAACGGACGACTGGCAACGGCTCATCCGCCAAGGGTCAGCAGCGAACTGGCGGCTTGCGTGCTT
Source organism: Labrenzia sp. 5N (assembly GCF_012395805.1). Taxonomy (NCBI): domain Bacteria; kingdom Pseudomonadati; phylum Pseudomonadota; class Alphaproteobacteria; order Hyphomicrobiales; family Stappiaceae; genus Labrenzia; species Labrenzia sp. 5N. The sequence continues at coordinate 408,781 of NZ_JAAZTM010000004.1, forward strand.
CGATCGGGTTTAGCTGCGCCCACAAGCGCTCTCCATTCCGCCGACCTTCATCTACCAGTCTTCTGACGAGTGCTCTGAAAGGTACTTCAGGACGGCAACTCTGCGGCCCGTGGGTTCGCCTGGCAGGCGCTGAAATGGTCTGTGTCCCGGCATCGCCGGTGACCTGTTTAAATTCTGAACTAAAAATTCAACTTTTTTAATCCGGACCGGTTCCCTCCCCCGCTGCTTTCGGTGTAAAGATCGATTAGCCAGGGCAGCGACGGTCTTGATGATGATCGTGCAGACCGCCTCAGCCTTCAAAAATCTCCAGCAGTTCTGAAAGCCAATCGTGCGTTTCGTGCGTCCCGACGGGACAGCCCTTTTCGCGGATTGATAGCTCCATCCGGCTTCGCCGATGCCACCCACGTGCTGCCCTGGAGACAAGTCTTTAACTCGAATGGCGCGCGGCCGAGGTTCTTATCAGGAACCAGGCCGCGAGCCGCTACGGGAGAGCGAAGGGATGAAGAGATCTTTGGTTTCGGCGCCGGTTCGGGCGGTTGCGCTCGCCTTGATGCTGAGCAGTCAGTTTGCTGCCGCAGCCAACGCGCAATCGGCGTCTCAGGCAGCGTCCCAAACCGCCTCCAAGACAAGCGAAGCGATTTCCGTCCAGTTGAACGATGCGGAGACGGTCGACGGGTCCTGCCGGTTGACCTTCGTCATCCGCAACACCTTGCCAACACCCGTAAACGCGCTTGGCCTCGACCTGGTGATGTTCGACACGTCCGACGGCGTTTCCGGCTATGCGGCGATCGACTTCGGCGATCTCCCCACCGGCAAGACGCGTGTCCGGCAATATGACGTTGCCAAGGGAGACTGTACCGGCATCTCTCGCGTCCTTGTGAACGAGGTGCGCGCCTGTGACCTTCAGGACACCGCCCAACAGGACTGCCTGCCGCTGCTGCGGATCGACTCGCGGTCGGAAATCGACCTGATCCTCTGATGAAAACCCAAGCGTGATCAAAATGCCTGATGTCCCTACCGCGGCCCTGTCGCACTTCCTGTCTCCGTTGACCGGTCTCGTCGATCAGGGCGGCCCGGTGGTGTTGTTCCTGCTTGCCCTTTCCCTGGTGGCGGCAGCGCTGATTGCCGCCAAGCTGCTGCAGTTCCTGTATCTGGGTGTCGGTCGTTTCGGTATCGCCCGCAAGGCGCTGGACCTTTGGCTGGACGGCCGGCCCCAGGAAGCGAAAACGATGGCGGCTGGTGGAAAATCCGTGGTTGCCGACATCATGCTGAAGCTCGTGCAGGGCAGCGCTCGCAGCGAAACCAGGACCGAGCTTCTGAAAGAGGACGTCGAGCGGATCTGCATCCAGCGGATCAACACGCTAAGGGCATACCTTCGCCCGCTCGACATGATCGCGCAGACAGCACCGCTGATCGGCCTTCTGGGGACCGTACTCGGCATGATCGAGGCCTTTCAGGCCATGCAGGGCGCCGGCGCGGCGGTGGACCCTTCCGTTCTCGCCGGCGGTATCTGGGTAGCCTTGCTGACGACCGCCGTCGGTCTTTCGGTCGCAATACCTGTGTCGGCCATTGTCGGCTGGTTTGACAGCCGTATCGAGGCGGAGCAATCCGAGATGGAAGCGCTGGTCACGGCGTTCTTCACCGGGGCGATCGCCGAACGCGGTGCGGCCCGGATCGTGGCCCTGGAGGCTTCGGAGACGAGGCATGCAGTTTAAAGCAAGAGTGCGGCGCAAGCCCGTCGGCCTCACGTCGCTGATCGACGTCATCTTCCTGCTGCTGCTGTTCTTCATGCTGGCGTCCAGCTTCACACGGTACCAGTCGCTGGACATTTCCAGCGGTGCTGAAGGTGGCGGCGCGGCGGAAAGGCCCGCCTACCTGCGTATTCACACGTCGGATAAGCTGGACCTGAATGGCCGCCCCCTGATGAAGGCGGACATGGCGGAACTGTTTTCCGCGCTCAAGGAAAACAGTGTCGTCGCGATCTGGTCCGGCCCGGATGCAAACGTCCAGGACGTGGTTGATGTCATGTCCGAGGTTCGCAGAAGCGGGCTGAAGAGCGTTCTGGTGACGGGACAATAGGTGACCTCATGCGCACGAAATCCCCACAGCGCCGCGAACCGCCGGAAAACACCATTCCGCTGATCAACGTCGTTTTCCTGATGCTGATCTTCTTCCTGTTTGCAGGGTCGGTTGCCCGGGACGATGCCAGGAAAATCGAACCGCCGCTGAACATACTGGAAGACGAGACCATCCGGTCCACCGGCGCACTCATTGTTGACCCGCAAGGCCGCACCTTTGCCGGAGAGGCTGAAGTCGACGTTGCCGACTGGCTTGCGCAGCAGGAAGAGCCAGGCGGCACTGACGGCCCGATCAAGGTGGCTGCGGACGGCACGCTGAAGGCGGACGCCCTGGAAAAGGTGTTGCGCGAGCTGAAGGATGCCGGACGCACCGACATCGTGCTCATAACAAGAAGAGGCTCTAAGTGAGTTTCGCGCGTTTCCTGGCTGCCGGGGCCATCCTTTCTCTGGTGCTGCACGGCACCGGCGCCGCCTTTTTCGCGAAAGATCCGAATGAGATCTCCATTGCAGCTTCTGAAGGCGGCGGCGTTTCGGTGATCGGGTCCATCGAGGATCTTGTAGCCGGAGCACAAGTGGATGCCGTAGCCGATCCTCAGCCTGTCGAGGACGTGAAGCCGGACGTAGAGCCAATCGAAGAAGTACAGGTGGACACCGCAAAGCCCGAGGTGCGGTCCGGCACGCCGGTGAGACCGGTAGAAGTGCAGCCAAGCCCGGCCGTTGCCGAGGCAGTGCCTGACACGCCAGCTTCAGAACCTGCTCCGTCCGTTCCGATGGTCGCAGGCGTTACTTCATTGGAACCGGTGAAAGCGCCGGCGACAACGCCGGAGGTGGCGACGGCGTCCGAAACGTTGCAGGGCAGTGTCACACCGGAACCGGTCAAGCCGCCAGTAGAGCCAGTCGAGCCGGCACCGGAGCAAAAACCTGTCGAAATTGCACGGGTGGAGCCAGCCGCACCGGTCGAGACTGTTCAGCCGGTGGACCTGCAAACCGAAGTGCAACAGCCTGTTGCCGATCCGCTGGCCGAGGTCACGCAGACACCGAACCGCAAACCCAAGCCGCCCGTGCGAAATGCGGAAGCCCCCAAGACCGAAGAGCGGGAAAAAGCCAGGAAGGTTGTGAAAGCGCAGAGGAAGGGTGCGGAAACCAGCGCCCGAAAGGGTGGTGAACGCGTCACCAGCCAGAACGCAAAATCCAACACCAATGGCCGGGCGAATGCCCGTACCAATGATGGCGGCACCAGAGCAACGTCCAACTATCAGGGCAAGGTGGTGGCCAAACTGCGCCGCGCAAAACGTTATCCCCGTGAAGCGAAACGTCAGAGACTGGAGGGAACGGTGAGTGTCGGCTTCACGATTTCATCCAACGGTGCTGTTTCCGGTATTCGCGTGACCCGGTCTTCCGGGCACCCGGTGCTGGACCAGGCCGCGCTCGACATGGTGCGCAGGGCTTCGCCCATGCCCAAGTTTCCGGGTGATATTCGTGTTGCGCGCATGAACATGCAGGTGCCAGTCCGCTTCGACCACTAACACGCCGAACCAAAACGAGGGCAAGGCGAGCACCGTCAAGCAGCAGGGGTCTGCCGGTAGCTCTGCTCCAGTTCGATCAGGCGTTGCTTGCGCCAGAGCCCCCCACCATACCCGGTGAGGGAGCCGTCCGCGCCGATCACCCTGTGGCACGGCACGACGAGAGCCAGTTGGTTGGCCCCGTTGGCCCGGGCAACCGCCCGCACAGCTTCCGGCCTCCCCAGCGCCCTTGCCAGTTCGGAATAGCTGCGGGTCTCGCCAGGCGGAATGGTCAGCAGCTCGCGCCAGACATCCCGCGTGAAGGCAGAACCGTGAAGGGCAAGCCTTGTCTGGAATTGGCCGCCGGTTCCGGCAAAGAAACGATCGAGTTCTCCCTGGATCTGGTCGGTGACCTCCGTTCGCCCAAAGCCGATCTCACCCTTGGCGTAGGTCTGCAGCTTCCTGAACTCTGTCGGAAAGGCCTTTCGGTCGAGAAATTCCAACAGATGCAGCTGGGTCCTGTCGGTGACGGCAATCAGCGGACCGAGCGGCGATGCCACCCAGTCGGCGAAAAGCAGGGGCTTGGCGGAAAAGACCCCAGGAGACTGGCCAAGAATCCTGGCAAAGGCTTCGCGAAACGCGCTCGGCGAGTCGAACCCGGCCGTGATCTGCGCATCGATCACCTTGCCGCCGTCGGCAAGTGTCGAGAACCCTTCCTGCAGGCGCCGCTGGCGCGCCATTTCCAGAAAGGTCATGCCGAAATGCCGCTTGAAGGCCCGGCGCACCGTTGAGGTGTCGAACCCCATGCGCACGAGATCCGGTTCGCCCCAGCGGTAGGATGGACGCTTTTCCAGTGCCTCGATCAACGGCTTCACCACCGGGTCGGCAGTGGCCTCCGGCGTGGTTGGACGGCAGCGCTTGCAAGGGCGGAAACCGGCGTCAAAACATTCGGACACGGTGTCATAGAAGGTGCAGTTCTCCCGCTTCGGCTTGCGCGCCGGACAGGTTAGCCGGCAGAAAATCCCGGTAGAAGCTACACAGACAAAAACGCGTCCGTCGTAGGACGGATCACGGTTCAGAAGCGCTTCATAGAGCGTGTCGAAACTGGGTCGGGTCATAAGCATGACCCGACCTTACGCCCGGCGAGAATTCACTGCAGCCGGAAATCGGGCGTTAATTTCATTCCATCGGTTAGCGCCGGAAAACCAACCTTTCCGTCGTCATCCTGGCAAGCGTCAGCGCGAGCCGGGATCGGAGAGCCACCGGCGGTCGGCGTGGGCACGCGTTCAAAAGGCAAGGCGCGGGCGCTCCGATCCCGGATCTCCGTTTCACTGCGTCCGGGATGACCAACTGAGAGGAGAGAAGTCACGCGGCCAGATATTTCGTGAAACACCATGGCAAACCCACTCCATCGTCATCCCGGCCAAGCGCAGCGCGAGCCGGGATCGGAGAGCCACCGGCGGTCGGTGTGAGCACACGTGCAAAAGGCAAGGCACGGGCGCCCCGATCCCGGATCTCCGTTTCACTGCGTCCGGGATGACCAACTGAGAGGAGAGAAGTCACGCGGCCAGATATTTCGTGAAACACCATGGCAAACCCACTCCATCGTCATCCCGGCCAAGCGCAGCGCGAGCCGGGATCGGAGAGCCACCGGCGGTCGGTGTGAGCACACGTGCAAAAGGCAAGGCACGGGCGCCCCGATCCCGGATCTCCGTTTCACTGCGTCCGGGATGACCAACCGAGAGGTAAAAAACTGGTCTTACCGGTAAACCTCGCTCTCACCGGGGAAGCTGCGGTCCTTGACCTCTTCCGAATAGGCTTTCACCGCTGCCTCGATCTGGCCGCCAAGATTGCCGTAGACCTTGACGAATTTCGGTGGCGTCGGATTAAGGCCGAGCATGTCCTCCAGCACCAGGATCTGACCGTCGCACTCCGCGGACGCTCCGATTCCGATGGTCGGTATCGCGATCTGTTTGGTGATCCTCGCCGCCAGCGGCTCGACCATACCTTCCAGAACCAGCGCGAAAGCACCGGCCTCGGCAACGGCCTTTGCGTCTTCCTCGTGGCTGGCCCAGCTGTCCTCGTCGCGCCCTTGCGTCTTGAAACCGCCCATGACGTTGACCGATTGCGGCGTCAGACCGATGTGGGCCATCACCGGAATGCCTCGCTCGCTCAGGAAGCGGATGGTTTCGGCCATGCGCGCACCCCCTTCAAGCTTGACGGCCCCGCACTGGGTTTCCTTCATCACGCGGGCAGCGTTGCGGAAGGCCACCGACGGGCTTTCCTCATAGGTGCCAAACGGCATGTCGACCACCACCAGCGCCCGGCTGGTGCCGCGTACCACGGCCTTGCCGTGCATGATCATCAGTTCCAGCGAGACACCGACGGTGGATTCCATGCCGTGCATGACCATGCCGAGGCTGTCACCCACCAGGATGAAATCGGCGTATTTGTCGACGATGGCCGCCGTATGCGCGTGATAGGAGGTCAGCGAGACGATGGGATCACCGCCCTTGCGGCGGGTGATCTGCGGGGCCGTGATGCGGCGAACGGGTTTCTGGGTGCTCATGCGGCGTCCTTTCGATAAGGGGCTTGAGACGGATTGTCAGGCGGCAGGTGCAATCACCCGCTGGTCGATCAGGAGAACAGTGCCGAAGCGCACGGCCAGCAGCACCACGGCCGGGCGGTCAAGCATGCCGGAAAGCTCTTCAAGGGTTTCCGCATCGCGAATGTCGACGCTTTCCACCTTTCCCGAGGGCGCTTCGGCAAGGCTTTTGCGGACAGCAGCTTCCAGCACCGAAATTGCCGGGGCCGATTTCGCGAGTTCCTCCGCAGCGCTGAGCGACCGGCTGAGCTGGACAGCGTCGGCCCGGTGCGCCGCCGTCAGGCGAACGTTGCGCGACGACATCGCGAGCCCATCTGCCTCACGCACCGTCTTGTGCGGCACGATTTCCAGCGGCATGTCGAGATCACGGACCATCTGCCGGATCAAGGTCAGCTGCTGATAGTCCTTTTCGCCGAAGACAGCGAAATCCGGCGTGACAATGTTGAAGAGCTTGGTGACGACCGTAGAGACACCCCGGAAATGACCAGGCCTGAGAGCGCCCTGCAAAATGGCGGAGAGGCCCGGAACCTCGACGAAGGTATCTCCGCCGACGCCGTACATTTCCTCAACGCTCGGCAGAAACACGGCGTCGGTGCCTTCCGCCTCCAGAAGCGCCAGATCACGCGCTTCATCACGCGGATAGGTCGACAGATCCTCATTGGCGCCAAACTGGGTGGGGTTGACGAAAATGGTGGCAACCACGCGGCCTGCCTTTTGCCGCGCCATGCGCACGAGGCCGAGATGGCCCTCATGCAGATAGCCCATTGTCGGCACCACCCCGACGGTTTCACCCGCGCGTTTCCAGCCTCGCACAGCTTCGCGCATCTCCGCCTTCGTCCGGCAGATGATCATCTGTTTCATCCTCCCGCGACCCCGTTTCCCGCCCGGGGTTTCTTTTCGCAGGTGCAGCATAGTGACGGCGAAACGAAAGTCCAGTGGGCAAAGAGGGGAACAGACCTTGCCAGGTGCCGCCTCCATGTCGTTTGGTGCATGCTGGATCCGCAGGCTGGGGAAGTCGATGGAACCTGTCCGAACAAGAATAATAGCCGGCTCGCAAAGACCGGTTAAACGAGCAGTATTGTCAGGAGAGAAAAATAAAGAACCGCCTGAACCGACTGGTGATCTATTTTCCTGGCTATGATTTGCGTCCGGCCCGTTACTGCTTCCCGTTGCTCCGCAAGGAGTTCGACACCCTCCTGAAGATCCGGAAGGTGAACGGTGCCCTTTCCCAGCTCACCGAAGGTCTTGATCCCGGCGGCACCACGGCCAGTTGGAGCGGGCATGTCGACTGGCCGGACAGCCGTGTCGAGACAACGTTTGTGCAGCTTGGCTGGCGGGACGTCATCAAGGCCGATTTTCGTCGCTCCTGGCCACGCACGATTGCAGATGCCATCCGGTCCTTCATGATGATCGCCCAGGCGGGCGGATATCGGGCTGCATTGAAAAGCAACTGGGCGCATGGGGTCTTCTGTCTTTATCCCCCCGTTGGACTGCTTCTGTATTTCCTGGCCAGCCTGTTGCCACCCATTCTTCTGGCACCGGTCATTCTGCGCAATGTGGGCGCGGCGGTTCGGCAAGGCCATGCCGAAGAAATCGCCTGGTCCGTGTTGCTGGGAGGCAGCGCGGCGTGGATGCTCGCGGTTTACCTGCTCATGACCTGGCTGGAACCCAGGTCCTACTTCCGGTACCTGGTCAACAGCTGGCACTTCATGGCCCGGCTTGCCCGTAACGACCACCCCGAGATGCTTGCCCGTATCGAAGAAAGCGCCGACCTCATCGTTGCCGCGGCCGTGGAAGCGGACGAAGATACGGACCTGGTGTTCGTGTCGCACAGCTGCGGCACGTTCGTGGCGATCTACATTCTTGCCGCTGTCCTGCGCCGGCAGCCGGATATCGTTCGACGCCCCGGCGGCTTCTCTTTTGTCACGATGGGACCGGCGTTCGATTGCCTCGGCGGGTTCGGGGCGCAAGACGGCTTTGGTGATGCCATGACGGCGGTGGCACGGTCCGGTGTCGACTGGACGGATCTTTACGGCCCGCATGACCCGCTTTGCGGTGGCCGCACCACGCCTGTGGCGCGTTATGCGCAGCCGAACAAATCGGGCGAGACGTTGCCGGAACCCAGACGGTACAGCGTGTGCATTCCGGACCGAATGACCGCAAAGAGGTTTCGCTACCTGCGCTTTCGCTTCTTTGCGCTTCACTTCAATTACTTTTTCGCCTCGGTGCGTCCGGGTCTCTTCGACTTCTACCGCCTGACCCTTGGCCCCAAACGGGCCGTGGACCAGCTCAAGGCCTGGGACAACGGGCGGGATTAGTGGGCGACGCGATCTCCCGAGAGCTATCCAAACCTAGCGATCACCGGGGAAGCTAACGGTCTGCAAGAGTTCGATGATCTCGCCGGCCGGCCCTTCAAAAATTGCGTTGCGAACCCGCACTTCGGGTTGGCCAAGTGTCAGTGCTTCCGGGCCGTGCAGATGCCTCGCACCGGCTTCGACAATCCGCACGCAAGCCTGATCAAGATCCGTCACGCTCAAGCAGAGATGTGCGAGCGCACCTGTCGAAACCTTTTGCCCTTGCTGCGCACCAACACCTTGCATCGGGATCTCGGCCCTCAGGTCGAACAATTCGATCCAGCTTTTCCTGTCGGGTGCCTGCATCATTATCGCGCGATCGATGCCGTAGCTCGGCAGTCTCCAGTCGTGCACCTGGTGGAAACCGATTTCCTCATAAAAGGAAACGGAGCGCTGAAGGTCCGGCGAGCGGATCGCAGAGTGATGAAATCCGGTGAAAACTTGTACTGACATCGCGTGGTCTCCATGTTTCGGGAGACACCTATCGGAGTTTCCCGCGCATGGACCAGTCTGACAATTTTGACACAGCCCGCCGGACCTGGTCGACGATCCAGGAGCGAAACCGAGGGAACCTCCACGGATGGTGTGATCTTGCAGCCGGCCTCCAGACCGTGAGCGGACAATGGAAAGCGTCGATCCTGATTGTGCTGTCCGAGAAGGATAGCGGCCTACCGGACATTCAGCGCCGCCTTGAATTTGCAAGCCGCCGCGTCCTCGTCCGGGCATTGCGCGAACTTGAAAAAGATGGGTTGGTGTCCCGATCGGCACATGTTGCAACCGGCTATTCATTGACACGCGATGGCCTCGCCCTGGTGCCAATCCTGCGGCACCTTGCGGATTGGAACGCCGCACGGGCGGGCTGATTACAAGAAGACGATACTCAATGAATTGACGCTTGAACTGCCCTGCGTCTTAAACCGCTGCAATTGCCAGAAAATCTGTGGAGTCAGGTCGGCTTGAAGGGTCTGCAAAACTGTCCTTCGGGATCAGGACGTGCCTCGCTCATGCGCCACGGGATGCAGGAATGCTTCGATTTCCCTCCCTCCACAACCTTTGATCGAATTCGCCCAAGCCTCCTTGTCGATTGAATAGATTGGATTTCTTTCCACAGGCCCGGGATATTAACTAATGCAAAGAAGCTCCCTTTACACGCTTCACGCGATACGGGAGTTTGCGCTGGGGGCATTCATTCTCGACAGACTCATTTGAGAGGTCCGATGCGGATTCTGAGATTGTTGCTTGCAGGCCTGGTCATCGTCGCCGCGGGGTTTGTGATTGCAGGGGAGCAGTTGTCAGGCACCAGCGCAGATGCGGTTATCAATGCAAGGCTCACAACGGTACGGGCGCCGACAGCCGGACAACTGACGCTGGAGCACCGGCTGCTCGGATCGTCTGTTACAGAGGGTGAACAACTGGGGTCGATTGATGATCCCCTTGTCGACAACATCTACCTCAACGACATGATCCGCGAAAAGGCGTTTGCGACAGCCGAGGTCGACCGACTGTCGACCGTGATAGCCGCGATCGAACAGTCCGTCAGTGATTTGCAGGCGAGATCGGAGCGCTATCAGCAGCAGCGGATCCTGCAGCTTCAAGCGGAGCTGCGTGCCTTGACCTTCGAAATCGGTGCTGCCGAAGCCAGAGGGGATGAGGCGGAGGCGGCTTTCCAGCGCTCCAAACAGCTGACAGATCGCGGCCTGGAGGCCTCAGCCTCCTTCGAGCGGATCAGAGCGACGCAAAGAGTTGCAGCGCAGGATCTGGAAAGTGCACGCCAACGGGCGGCCGTTGTCGAGATCGAACTGCAGGCGGCTCAAGACGGAACGTTTCTAGGCGATGGTTACAATGATGCTCCCTACTCCGAACAACGCATTTCGGAACTGACACTGGAACAATCCGAAAACCAGGCCTTGCTCAATGCGGAAAAGGAAAAGGCAAAGGCCTTGGACAATCGCATCAATGTCGAGCGGCTGAGAGTGAACCGGCTGGCCTCCTCGAAACTCATTTCGAACGTCGACGGAACCGTTTGGGAAGTGCTGACGGCAAACGGCGAGACGGTTGAACGAGGCGAGCCATTGATGCGCCTGGTGAATTGCACCTCCACGATCATCACCTTGAGTGTCGCGGAATCCGTCTATAACCGCCTCAAGATCGGAGACCTTGCCAAGTTTCGCGTGAGCAACGACCAGAAGGTTCTGGAGGGTACAATCACGCGTCTGGCCGGTTCCGGAGCAGAGACGATTTACCGAAACCTTGCCGTTGCGCCCAGCGAAAGACACCTGCAGCGCTTCGACGTGACGCTTGTCGTGCCCGCAATCCGCGAAGATCCGGCACTCGCCTGTGCGATCGGGAGAACGGGCCGGGTTTTCTTCGAAGCAAGACCTCTCGATTTCCTGCGCACCCTCTGGCTCTGAGATGTTCCCGGTCCTTTACCTAAGCGACACCGTTTCCAGCATCGTGCAGCTCAACCTTGTGCTGGCGCTTGGAATGCTTGTTCCTTTGCTTCTGTCCCGGGAAAAAACCTGGCACAGGGCCCTGCTCTTTGCAGCCTGCGCCGTGCTGACCGCGCGATATCTGTATTGGCGCGCCGCCTACACGCTTGCACCGCTGGATCTGACCTTCGACTGCCTCGCAAGCTGGTCCTTCTTCGCGATCGAATGCGCAGCGTGCCTGTCCTCGCTCAGTGCGTTTCTTATCCTGTCGAGGCACCGCGACCGCAAGCAGGAGGCGGACCGGCAGCAAGACTGGTGGGAACCCGAGCCCGCTCCAAAGGTGACGGTTCTCATCCCCACCTACAACGAAGAGCGAGACGTTCTGGAAAGGACGATCGTTGGAGCACTTGCCCTCGATTATCCGGACTTCAGCGTCCATGTGCTTGATGACAGCAGGCGCGACTGGCTGAAGGACTATTGTGTTGCGCAAGGGGTTACCTACGTCAGCCGGCCCGAAAACACGGGTGCCAAGGCAGGCAACATGAACCATGCGCTTCGCCAAATGGCCGAAGAAGATACAGCGCCCAGTTTCATTGCCGTCCTTGATGCAGACTTCGTTCCACACAGCAATTTCCTGAAGAGAACGGTCGCTCTTCTCAAGGATGAAAAGGTTGGACTGGTTCAAACGCCGCAACATTTCTTCAACTCGGATCCGATCCAGCACAATCTCGGCCTCAGCCGGTCCTATCCGGACGAACAACGCTTTTTCTTCGACTACCTGCAGCCGTCGCGCGATGCCTGGGGCATTGCCTTTTGTTGCGGAACTTCTTCCGTCATCCGCTGGAACGCGCTGCAGAAGATCGGATGGTTTTCGACGGAAAGCATCACCGAGGATTTCCTTCTGACGCTTTGCCTGAAGGACGCCGGTTACAACACGGTCTACCTGAATGAAGCCCTTTCCGAGGGCCTCGCACCGGAAGGTCTCAAGGAATACATCAGCCAGCGCGCCAGATGGTGCCTCGGCATGATGCAGATCGCCCGCAGCCGGTTCGGCCCCTTTTCCAACAATCGCTTGGGGCTTGCCGATCGGTGGAGCGTGATCGACAGCGTGCTTTACTGGACGACGAACTTTCCGTTCCGGATCGCTATCCTCGTCTACCCGTTGCTCTACTGGTACTTCAACATCATGGTCGTCGATGCGACCTTGCAGGAAGTGCTGCGCTATTTCGGCACCTATTACCTCTGGATCCTGATCACCTTGAACTTTGTGTCCGGAGGCCTGGTCGTTCCGATCGTCAACGACATCAGCCAGCTGCTTGGCGCAGTGCCGATTACCAGGGCTGCCTTCACGGGACTGTTCTTTCCAAAGGGACATCCCTTCTCGGTGACCGCAAAAGGCGGCGACAGAAGCCGGGTGGTCGTTCAGTGGCGCTTGATTGCCCTCTTCGGTACGTTCTTCCTGCTGACCATTGTCGGCTTGCTGCTCGGCATCATCTCCGACCACTTTGCGTATAATGACGCGGGCGATGGCAAGCTCGTGATCATGTTCTGGACGTTCTACAACCTGATTGTCCTCGGCGTGACGATGATTGTCTGCGTGGAACTTCCCAGACGCGAAATCCATTACCAGGACAAACCCGAACGGGCCATTCTTCATTCAGACATTGGCAGAACCCGGGTCTGGATCGTGGGATTGACGCAGAACTCCGTCAGGATCCGTGGTGCGTCGATACCTGACGATACCCCGGTCCGGATCGAAATCGACGGTGTTGGCATCGTCAATGCCATTGTGACGATGCCGGACGACGACGGCGCCCGCCTCCTGCTGGAGCCGCAACCGGAACAGCATGAAGCCCTGCTACGCCGCTTCTACACAACGGGAGAAGCCCCGGGCGTAACCAAAACCCGGTACCGCGCGTTGCTTGGTGACCTTGCACAAAGACTGTCAGCGCCACAGCGCTGACAGCACAAGATCTTACGGCTGCATCTTGTTTTGTAACCGTGCGACAGCCGCACTCAGCACGCTCGCTTCCGCCGTGGTCCTTGCTTCATAGGGGTAGATGTCCTCACCGCGCATGACAGCCCTGGCGGTTTTTGCCAGTTTGCGAAATGGTCGAACGAAAATCAGGATGAACAAGGCCGTAAGAGCGGCAAGGACGATGCCGAGGGTCACGAAGTAGACGATGAAAAGGCTCGTGAATTCGCCGATGGGGTGCGCAGTGTTGTTGATGCGCGCGATCATGCTCCAGCCGAATGCGGGCAGGTCCGCATAGCCGAGCACCGGGATCACGGTCGTGAAGTAAGTTGCGCCGTCCGGCCATTTCTCCACCCCGGTTTGCCGGGCACCGGTCATTGCGGACCGAAAACTCTGCAGCTTGTCGATCCGCTCGGAAAGGCCATCTGTTCGTGCAACAATGTTCCCTGTCCGGTCGATCACATAGACATCCAGCCCCATGGAATGGGCGGTTTCAGTCAGATACTGCTCGACCCAGTGGTGATTGATATGGAAGGCCAACACCCCTTCGACCGACCCGAATTCATCCGTTACAGGCGTAGCCATATCGAGAAAGCGGCGAGGCTCGTTTCCAATGGGTGGCAGCAGCTCCGCCAGAAGAACGGCCGGATGAACATCCCCGGCAAAATCTCCGCCAAGGCCGTTCGTGAACCACGGACGAGAAGAAACATCGGCGCCTTCCAGCATGCCGGATGAGGCCGTCAGGACCTTTCCATCGACCGACGCAAGACCGGCCCAGGAGATTCGCTCCTTTTCGGCGACGATCAGATCCAATGCTGTTCTGACGGCAGGCTCGCCGCGCCCTGTCATCTCAACCGCAACAAGCCGAAGATTGCGCCAATCCTGGTGGAGTTCCCGGGCAAAATCGAGCCCAACGCCCCTGGCCCTGACCGAGACGGCTTCCGCAAGTGCAGCGTCGCGGCTTTCCTTCAGCCGCTGGCCGACGAACGACCAGGCACTGAGCACCGCAATCAAACCTCCAAGTGCAACAAAACCACATATGGCCACCACCAAAGAGGGGTAGCCAGTTCTGGCACGCTTCTCCGTCATCAATCACTCCTCATCCCACAGAAAGTGAATCAGACACAGCGAATAGGGGAAATTGTGTGACACCCACGACCACCGATAGTGGGTAACAATGCTTGGCAGGCGGTTTCAGGCTCGATGGTTAAGGGTTTCTTGCCAGACTGATTAAAATTCGCCCCGTCGTGGAGGCTAGCGAACTAAGTAATAATGGCAGCGTCGCTACACATGGATGCATCAGGCAGTCACTCCGCCAATGCCCTCCACCACAAGACGCACAATCTTGCGGATGTCTGCTTCTGGAACCACGCCAACCTGCAAACCGTTCAGCATGGCCTGTCCATAGACACCCAGTACGATCAGGGCCATGAATTCCGGTCCTTCATCCTTGCGTATCAGCCCCTGGGCCTGGCCGAGAGCCAGGATGTCCCGCACGAGCCCCTGAAACGAGGTGCGGTCTGACGGTGGCTCGAGGGAAGGTCTTTGAACCGGCACCAGTGCAAGCCGCGCCACTGCGGGGTTGGCCACGCACCAACGGGCACTGTCTATCAGCACCGCTTCGAGCAACGTTACCGCATGCTGCCCCTCGGCCATGCGGTCACGATAGTCTGTGTCCCGGGCTTCCACCCGCGCTATGAGGCTGAGAGCAATGTCTTCCTTCGACCCGAAGAGATTATAGACGGTCTTGCGCGTCAGCCCTGCGCGCTCGGCAATCACATGAACCGTAGCCCCTTCGAACCCAAGTTCGCGAAACGCGATTTCCGCAGCATCGAGGATGAGTGCGCGCGAGCGCTCGGTGCGTTTCAGGCTTGTCATTTTTATACCCTAGTGTAATTTTACACTCTTGTAAATAAATGGAGCCAAGCGATGCTCAAGGAATTCGGACCGGAAATCTGGATTGCGGAAGGCCCAACAGTGAGAGCCGCTGCCGGATTTCACTATCCCACGCGCATGGCGATCATCCGCCTTTCCAGCGAAGGGTTAGTCGTCTGGTCGCCTGTTGCCTTTTCTCCGGAGCTCGGTTCTGCCGTCGATGCGCTCGGCACGGTCCGATACATCGTTCCGCCGAACAGTCTGCATGACACCTTCCTTGCGGAATGGCAGCAGGCCTATCCCGACGCCGCAATTCTCGCACCACCGGGTCTGCGTAGAAAGCGACCTGATCTTGTCTTCGCTGGCGAACTCGCTGGCATCACGGTGCCCGGCTGGCAGGCAGAGATTGATGTCGTAGTAGTTCCAGGGAACCGGATTACCAGCGAAGCCGTGCTGTTCCACCGGGCCAGCGGCACGGCTATCTTCGCGGATCTGCTGCAGCAGTTTTCACCCGGCTGGTTCAAGGGATGGCGTGCCCTGGTTGCCCGCCTCGACCTGATGACAAGGCAAACGCCTTCCGTTCCACGGAAATTCCGGCTCGCTTTCACGAACCGGGATGCCGCCCGGTTTGCCGTGCGGCAAATCTTGGACTGGCCCAGCAAGAGGGTTCTGATCGCGCACGGCACCCCGGTGTCCGAAAACGGCCAGGCCTTTCTCCGGGATGCCTTCCACTGGCTAATCAAATCGTGACGTCCAGAGACATTGCGCAAATCTCAGCTAGGTCTAGCCTTCTCTAAAACGTCCCGTCATATGCCCGCCGCTCAATCCGGCAGGCCAGCAGGGTGAAACCTTCGCGGGCGAGCGCGTCCTCGGCCTC
The DNA here is from genome assembly GCF_012395805.1 of Labrenzia sp. 5N. Taxonomy (NCBI): domain Bacteria; kingdom Pseudomonadati; phylum Pseudomonadota; class Alphaproteobacteria; order Hyphomicrobiales; family Stappiaceae; genus Labrenzia; species Labrenzia sp. 5N. Next base: position 424,476 of record NZ_JAAZTM010000004.1, read on the forward strand.
ACGGTGCAAAGTTTCTGCATCCTCCACCCACACACCGTGGCCGCCATAGGCCCTGGCGACGGCCGGGAAATCCGTTTCGCCGAAATCCACACCCACATTCGGGCGCTGGCTGGAGCGCTGCTTCAACTCGATCAGCGACAGGCTTGTGTCGACCAGCACACAGATGATGACGGGTATCTTGAGGTCACGCAGGGTGGAAAGTTCACCAAGGCACATTTCCAGACCTGCGTCGCCAACAAAGGCAATCACAGGGGATGCCCCTTCGACCACGCGGTGGCCCATGGCCAGCGGCACGGCGCAGCCCATGGTGCAGAGCGCGGAAGACTGCAGCATCTGACGAGGCATCGGACAGCGCCAGATCTGGCTGACAAGAATGCGGTGAGCACCGCTGTCGGCGGTTGCCACCGTGTCGGCCGGCAAGGCCGCGCGCAGCGTGTGGAAGACCGTGCCCGGGCCCCAGCCGGACGCTTCCGGTGCGAAGGCCTTGTCCAGCTCGGCCCGGACAGCGGCAGGTTCGCCAGCCGGCCAGGAGGGCTTTGCCGGCTGGCGCGCGGCGCCCAATAGATCAAGCGCCGGCTGCACTGCGCTGCGCAGCGTTGACCGTACACTGTGCATGCCATGGGTGCGCAGCACCGGGGTGATGTCGACCACAGGCGCGTCGGCATCCCACGGATTGCGCCAGTTGATGCGCATCTCGATGGGGTCGTAACCGAGCAGCAGAATGCAGTCGCTCTTGTTGATGAGCGGCAGCAGCAGGCCATCGGCCTTGGGTGAGAGGCCGGCTCCGCCAAGGGCAAGCGGATTGTTTTCGTCGAGCAGGCCCTTGCCCTTGTAGCTGGTGACAAGGGGAATTTGAAACGCTTCGCAGAATTCGGAAATTGCAGCCGAAGCTGCCTCGTTGACGGCATCGACACCGGCGATCGCAATCGGCCGTTCAGCCTTTCTGAAAAGGTCCAGCGCAGTGTCCAGATCCGGGCCGGACACCGGTGCGGTTGCGACCGGTGAAGACTGGAACACACGGCTCCAGGCTTCCTGTGTGTCCCCCTCGGCAACACGGATCGGTACGTCGATGTGCACCGGGCCAGGCTGGCCGTCGAGCGCAATGGCCAGTGCCTTTTCCATCATCACGTCCAGAGCGCCCAGACGAGCAGAGAAGCTGGCCTTGACGATGGGGCGCAGCAACTGTTGATGATCGAACACCTGGTGGGTGTAGCTTTCCGCCTCTCCCTGGTCGACACACCCGGTGAGGAAGATCAGCGGCACCCGGTCCTGCCAGGCATTGGCAACGACGTTGACCGCATTGGCCGCTCCCGGCCCGAGCGTTGCAAGAAGCACGCCTGGCGCGCCGTCGGCATGCCAGCCGCCTTCGGCCATGAAGCCACCCGCATTCTCGTGCTTCACCAGCACAAAGTTGAGGCCTGCCTCGTCCAGCGCCTGCATGAGGGCTAGCACCTCGCCGCCCGGAATGCCGAAGGCGTGACGGCAGCCTGCCGCGTGAAGTTTACCTGCGATGATATCCGCACCAGTGGTCATTTGCTGCTGTGTCCTTCAGTCGCCGTGTCTGGCGGGGTTGGGCCGAGGTCGAGAATGCCTCTGCCGGCAAGATCGGAAAGGGCGTCTGCACCAAGTCCAAGCAGACGGGTCAGAACATCCGCAGTATCCGCTCCCACAAGCGGTGGCGCGCTGCGGTAGGCAACCGGCGTCTTTTCCAGGTTGATGGGCGAGCCTATCAGGTCGACTTCGCCGCCAAGCGGATGCGGCAGGGTGATCCGCATCTGGCGCGCCAGCACCTGCGGATCGGCAAAAACCTGTTCCAGATCGTTCACCGGGCCGCTGGGAACGCCTTCAGCTTCAAGCTCGGCAATCCACTCTGCCGCGGCCTTCTCGATTGTCAGACGGCGGATCTTCGGGACCAGCTCCGCACGGTTGCGCACCCGGTCGGCATTCCTGGCATAACGCGGATCTTCGGCCAGTTCCGGCGCACCGGCAACCTTGCAGAACTTGCCGAACTGGCTGTCATTGCCAACCGCCAGAATGAAGGACTGGTCGCTTGCCGGGAAAGTCTCGTAGGGCACGATGGTGGGATGGCCGTTGCCGAGGCGGCCCGGCACCTTGCCGGAGGTAAGATAGGCCACACCCTGGTTGATCAGCCAGGAGACCTGAGCATCCAGCAGCGAGATATCGATGGACTGACCTTCTCCGGTGCTGTTGCGGTGGTTGAGTGCAGCGAGGATTGAGACGGTCGCATACATCCCGCACATGACGTCGGCGATGCCGACGCCGCATTTGGTTTCCGTGCCGCCGTCCTCATCCGCAAAGCCCGTCAGCGACATGATCCCGCCCATGCCCTGGATCAGGAAATCATATCCTGCCCGCTGTGCGTAAGGGCCGGTCTGTCCGAAGCCGGTTATGGAACAGTATATCAGGCGCGGGTTGCGAACCTTCAGCGTGTCATAGTCAAGTCCGCGCCGCTTCAGGTCACCGACCTTGAAGTTCTCCACCAGAATGTCGGCCTTTGCCGCCAGATCGGCAATCAGCTGCTGCCCTTCGGGGCTGGCGAGATCAATGGCGACGGACGCCTTGTTGCGATTGGAGGAAAGGTAGTAGGCGCTTTCGCCGGTCTCCCTGCCCTCACCATCTTTCAGGAAGGGCGGTCCCCAACCGCGCGTGTCGTCCCCCCGGCCCGGCCGTTCGATCTTGATCACCTCCGCACCGAGATCGCCCAGGATCTGGGTGCAGGTCGGTCCGGCGAGAATGCGGGAAAGGTCGAGGACAACAAGGCCGGACAAGGCGCCGGATGCGGCAGGAGACGGCTGGGACAAGGCTCACCTTCAAAATGACGTTTCCCGGTAAAGGCCACAGGCTGATGGGCGCCGTCAACAAGCCAGCATCAGCCCCCCGGACAAGCCGCCTCACTTTCTCGTTAGAAAACGGGAAGGAGGGGCGTTCGGAAAAGAACGTCTGGCAGGCAGAGGAATGGCCCAGACCGGGCAAAGGGAGTGTCGGGATCAACGCACCTAAGTGCCAGGAGAAGCGGTTGCGAGACAATTGATGCCCAGGAAACGAGTAGGCCCCGGGTCTCGCGGTGCTCGCCCGGGAGGACGACGGAAAGGGTTTTCTTGCGGCAGGTCAGTTTCCAACCCTATGAATATCCAACCATCTTTGGTGCCCCCCATCCAGTTCGTCATGCCATGGCTTGACCATGGCATCCATGCCGTGTCCCTTCCTCCACTCACTGCATTGCGAGATGTGAGGAAGAGGCATGGATTGTCGGATCAAGTCCGGCAATGACGGAGGAAAGAGGGGCAAGAGACTTGCGGCTTGTCCTTTCCAGTCTCCTTTGAGTGGAGTGGGCAGGCGACGTGTGAGAATGCATATTTCTCCGTCGTCATCCCGGACGGAGCCGAGATCCGGACTTTGGATGACGAAGGGCTCGATATTTTGGGGACTGCAGATGAGAAGGATGTTCCCCATCCCCGAGAGGTTTGTTGACCTTGGATGCGTTGAAATCCAACTGGGCTCAGCGCACGCCTCGTTCTTGCCTAGGTCGTCCAGCCCTTCATCTCGGCAAGCTCGTTCCAGGCGCGTTTGATCCAGCTGGCGCTCACGCTGTGGCCGCCGTCGTGGAGGCAAAGCTCCAGGAAGCCGTGTTTCGGCTGCCAGGTTTCACAGGTGAGGTTGCCTTCGGTATGGGTCTTCGGCGCGGTTTCAGAGAGACCGTCCTTGCGGCGCCAGACGTCGAAACTCTTGAAAACGTCCCCCTGTTTCCACTTGCCCCCGCCAAGCCAGCGTCCCTCGAGCGGCACAACGGTGTCCGACGTGCCATGCACGTGGAAAAGATAGGGGGTCTCCGTCACGCAGGACTGCGGCAAAGGTTCCCAGAAGGCGCCCGCGATCGGTGCATATCCTGCAAACATGCCGGAATCCTCGCAGGCCATGTACCAGGTCATGAAACCGCCGGAGGAAAAGCCGGACAGCATGGTGCGGCTTCGGTCGATGCCGAAGCGGTCGGATAGATCCTGAAGGACGCTGTCGAAGAACGCCGGTTCGTTCCGCAGGTTGCGCGGCGCTGTCGGGAAAGACCAAGTGCCGTTCATGCCCTGAACAGCAACGAAGGCAACACCCAGATCGTCCGCCATCTTGCGGAAGCTCTGGTTGCGGATCTCGTTGATGGCCTTGCCGCGATGGCCATGCAGGAAGAAGATTGCACCCAGAGGCTTGTCGACCGGCCGGTTCTCCGGCAGGTGGATGAAATATTCGCCGTTCGTGACGTCGCAGGGTTTTTCCTCGCCGCAGGCTGCGGTGCCTGCCGCGTGCGATGGTGCGCCGAATGCGCCCAGAGCCAGAACCACGGCGCCCGCCAGCAGGCCGAGGCGTCTGGAAAACCCGGTAACTGTCGCCAATGACATGAAGTGCTCCTTGCACGGTAAAAACCATTGCCCCGCTCCGCCGGTAAGGATGGCTCCCGGACGGCGTTTGTCCAGCGGTTCGTCTTCACAAATCGGCGAGAGGGCTTAAGGCCTGCAAGGTGGCTAGTCCCACGTGCCTTCAGTCGGAATATTGAGAATTCGGCCACAATGCTTGCAGTGCACCGCATCCGGATCGTGCCTGTTGAGACCGCAATCGGGGCACGACAGATTGACCTTTGCCGGGCGGAAGATCGTCTGCACCAGTCGCAGGAACAGGGCGACGCCGAAGATCATGATCACCACCGTCATCAGCCGGCCGACGCTGTCGGTCATGGTGATGTCGCCGAAGCCGGTTGTCGTCAGCGTGGTTACGGTGAAATAGAGCGCGTCGAGATAGTTGTTGATGTTGGCGTTGCGGTCGTTCTCGACCACGAAGACGAGGGCCGTCACGACAAAAATGAAGACGATCAGGTTGATGCCCGACTGAAAAATCTCCTCGTTGCGGCGGAACCACTTCGACGCCTGGCGCAGCTCCTTCAGCAGGTGATAGGAGCGCATTAGCCGCAGCATGCGCACAACGCGCAGGAAGGCGAAATTCTCGAAGAAGGCCGGAGCGACCAGAGAGACGATCACGACAAGATCAGCAAGCGATGTGAAGCTGAAGACGTATTTGGTCCGCCGTCTTTCGGCGATCAGACGCGCAACATAGTCGAGAGCAAGAACCGCGGCGATCGCATAATCCAGCTCATGATGGATGCGGTCCTTGTCGATCATCGACGAGACGATGAAATAGCCGATGGTGACCAGGTCGAACAGCAAAAGCGCATACCGGAACGCCCGCGACCCGACCGTGTCGCCAAAATAGAGCTGGCGCAGGATCGTCTGCAAACTCCGCTTCGTGTCCGCCATCGGCTTCCCCTGTTTCCTTGCGAACTGACCGGCATACGCTTTGCGCGCTGGCTGGATCATTCGTGCAGATGCCGCACGATGCTGTTGCAAACAAGCTGTTTATTCTCGCGGCCGACCGCACTAATGTCCGCTGTCGATCAACCAGAGCCTCCTGAATTCCGCTGAATGCAGGACGCTCGAACCTTTGTCAGAACCCGCCCGCATTCCGGCGTTTGTGCAAACGTCCGCGAATACCGGCAGGTCCAGAGGCCGTAAAGGCCCATCCAGAACGGGAACGTTACATGTTTGATTTGTCGGGACAAGTTGCCCTGGTGACGGGCGCGAGCCGAGGCATTGGAGAAGCTGCCGCCCGCAGCCTGGCGAAATATGGTGCCAAGGTCCTTCTGGCGGCACGCTCCGGCACGGATATCGAACGCATCGCCGGCGAAATCCGCGCGGAAGGTCGCGATGCGACGGCAGTCGTTTGCGACGTCGCGGATTATGACGAGGTGGTCAAGGCAGTACAGACGGCCATCGACACCTATGGTGGCCTCGACATCCTGGTGAACAATGCCGGCGTGATCGAACCGATCTCCCGGATCGAGGACAGCGATCCGGCGGAGTGGGGCAAGGTCATCGATATCAATGTGAAGGGCGTCTACTACGGCCTGCGTGCCGTGGCGCCGCATATGCTGGCCAAGGGCGCCGGTACCGTTGTCAACATCAGCTCGGGAGCTGCGGTCAGTGCGCTGGAAGGCTGGAGCCATTACTGTGCTTCCAAGGCGGCTGCGCTTTCCCTCACCCGCTGTGCGGACAAGGAATTCGGTGACAAGGGCCTGCGCATCGTCGGCCTCAGCCCGGGCACGGTCGCAACGCAGATGCAGGTCGATATCAAGGCCTCCGGACTGAACCCGGTCAGCCAGCTGGATCCGTCGGTGCATATTCCGGCCAGTTGGGTCGGTGAAGCCATCTGCTGGCTGTGCACGCCCGCGGGCGATGCCTACCGTGGTGTGGATTGCTCGCTGCGCGACGAGGATGTACGCAAGTCTGTCGGCCTGATCTGAGTTCCGTCAGCACGCCGGTCGGCTGTCCAGCCCCCAAGATCCCGGATCTCCGCTGCGCTGCGTCCGGGATGACCGTCTGAAATATGGAACGAGGTAGGCCCTCAACAGGCCAACGAGGCTTCAAAAACAAAAGAGGGCCGCGCTAGCGGCCCTCCCATGAGATCGACGTGACACAGGTCCCGGATCAGATCCCAGCGAAATCTCTCACTACCAGAGGCTGCTCCAGCACCGTTCGATTCCGCCCAGACACTTGGGCCACGCACCGATACTCATTAGACATGGGCACACCTCCTTTCAGTTGTTGAACACACTAAGAGTGTGGGGTCGCCCAGACAGTTTCACAAGCCCAAAAACAAGGCGTGGTTGCCAATCGATTACGCAATTCACAGGACTGTCACTGTGCGGCAACAGCCTTGTCGGCGATAGAGGTGAAGACCTGATCGAGTTCCCTTGCAAGTTCTTGCAAGGCCGGGCCGCCCTCGTCCATGTAGGGTGCGAAGACAAAACCGGGCGTTTTCCAGGAAAGCGTTGCGGTGCCGTCGGTGTTTTCGGTGACATAGAACCGGATCGGTGCTTCGATACCCGCGGCAACGGAGGCTTCCAGCATCCGGACGGCATAATCATTGCGATAGACGCCAATGATGCGGTTGCCGGGAATGGTAATTCCCCTGCCCTTCGCACCGTCCGAGGCACTGGCCTGGGTTACCAGCAACATGCCTTCTCCCTCGATCGCACTTTTGAGATCATCAACCAGCGCAGGGTAACTTTTGGTCGTGGGCAGGACCTGCCAGCCTTCGCGATCGGTCAGGCTGTCCGCTCTGGCCAATCCGACGGCAAACAGGCTTGTGACGACAACCAGGGCAAACAGACGCATTTTCTTTCTCCCGCAGGCGATGTTGCAATGCCGCGCACTCTAGCGGGGCCTGCCTCACGAACGCGTCACAATGCGGTGTGCTTCAGGACGTCTTCAGTCCATGCCAAGCCGCAAGCGCAAGCGGGTTCCGGCAAGACTGCCGAGGAAGCCAAAGACCAGCCACAGCCAGCCGTGCAGCGAGCCCGACGCCAGACCGCCCAGGTAAGCACCGATATTGCAGCCATACGCCAGGCGGGCGCCGTAGCCCATCATCAACCCGCCCGCGATTGCCGTCAGCACGTCGCGGCGGTTCAGACGCCAGACCGGAGCAAAGCGTCCGGCGAGGCCCGCCGCCGCCATTGCACCCAGAATGATGCCGAAGTCCATGACGGAGGTCGTGTCGCGCAGCACGGGGTTTTCCAAAGCTCCGCGCTGCCAGGTCCAGTAGGGCCAGCTGTCCACCGGCACGCCTGCCGCGTGAAAAAGCTTGCCGCCCCAAAGCGCAAAGGCAGAGGTGATGCCCCAGGGGCGTCCAATCACCACGAATGTGGCAATGCCGACGATCGCCAGCATCACCGCACCCAGCATGGGGGACCAGGGACCGCTGAGAAACGAAACTGTCGGCTTCGGTTGGGCAATCGAGCCATGAGCGCGCCGCTCTATGATGATGGTTGCAATTGCCAACAGGCCGAGGATGAGCGCGGTCAGAAGAAAAGCGCCATGCGGGCCGAATTCCCGGATGAGGGACTTCGGCGGCAATTTGGGCAAGCGGCCCCAGAGATGCAGATGCGCCGTGGCAGCCACTGACCCGAGGACAAAGCACGCCAGGGTAATCATCATGCGGGTGGAACCGCCACCGGCGGTAAACAGCGTGCCGGATCCGCAGCCGCCGCCCAGTTGCATGCCGAGACCGAACAGGAAGGCACCGAAGGCAGCTGCCACCCCGAAGGGAAAGACGAAGCCGCCCGTGGGCCAGCCAAGCGCGTGTCCCCAGGCAATCAGGGGAAAGGAAACCGCGCTGGTCAGAAGAATGAGAACGAATTGCGCCCTGAGCCCCCCGCCGCGTTTTTCCGTGACGATCCGTCGCCATGCGGCCGTGAAACCAAAGCTTGCATGATAGAGCGACAGGCCTGCGAGACCGCCGATCAGGACCGCCACTGCCTGGCGCGGTCCGGCTTCGCCATAGGCCCCCAGTGCGACCATGGCCAGAAGGCCGCCCGCAATGGCGACAACAGCTGCTTGAGTTTTCCCGATGGCCAAGGCCATGTGTTCCTGCTCCCGCGCAGATCCGACTTTAAAACCTCGATACGAAGACTTGCACTTCCCGCCTTAATTTCGCAACGAAGGTATCTTTTCTTCACCTACACATTGCCAACACCTTTTTGTGTTTTGCAGTTCAAGTGCCGCCTGCGGATTTTGGATAGGAATATTCAGCCATCCGGCCATTTACAGCCGCAGTTGGCGGGACCCGGTTTCAGAGGACCGGAATGAGAAACAAAAAGGCCTGTTATGCGTCTAACTGATCAATTCGGATATGAGCTTACCCTGTCGGACAAGGAAGCCTTGACCGCCTGGAACGAGACCGTGAAAGCCTTTCTGGCGCATGGCAGGACTACTCCCCAACATCTCGAGACATGCCTCGCCCTGGCGCCGGACTTCGCGCTTGGGCATGCAGCACGCGGGATTTTCTGCCTGCTGCTCGGCCGAAAGGAACTGACAGCGACGGCACAGGAATGCCTGGCGATTGCCAGAACCTCGGTCCAGCATACGCCGGTCACGGCACGCGAACTTGCCGTGGTCGACGCCCTCGGGTCCTGGTTGCAGGGATATCCCACAAGATCTGCCGACCTTCTAGATACCGTGCTGGTAACGGTTCCCGAAGATGCCCTGATCATGAAACTGGTTCACGCTATCCGCTTCGTGCTGGGCGATGCCACGGGTATGCGCCAGTCGATCGAGCGGGTGCATGCGGCCTATGGCGAAACCCACCCGGCCTATGGCTACATGCTTGGCTGCCGGGCGTTTTCTCTGGAAGAAACCGGCGACTACCGCCTGGCAGAAGCTGCCGGCCGCAAGGGACTGGAATTTGCCCGCGATGATGCCTGGGGCCTTCACGCCGTCGCCCATGTGCACGACATGACCGGCCGCTCCGAAGAAGGGGCTGGCTGGCTGGAAACACAGCCGGAAGGCTGGGCCCACTGCAACAACTTCGGCTATCACGTTTGGTGGCACCTGGCGTTGATGTATCTGGACCAGGGCCAGGCCGACAAGGCGCTTGCGCTCTATGACACCGACATCCGCAAGGACAAGACCGACGACTACCGGGACATTTCCAATGCGGCCTCGCTGCTTGTCCGCCTGGAGCTTGAAGGGGTCGATACTGGCCCCCGCTGGGACGAGCTGGCACTTTTGTCCGACAAGCGCGCCGAAGACGGCTGCAATGTCTTCGCCGACCTGCATTACCTGCTGGCCCTATTGAACGGTGGCCGCCGCATGGGTGCCGAGCGGTTGCTGACCGGACTGAAGGAACGGGCGCAAACCGAAACGGATCTTGGCCGGATCACCGCGGAAACCGGACTGCCGACAGGCCTCGGCCTGGAACAGTACCGGAAGGGCAATTATGCCTCCGCCTTTGCCCTGCTGGACTCGGCGAGAGACAATCTATACATGGTCGGCGGCTCGCACGCTCAGCGCGATGTCTTCGAGCGAATCACAATCGATGCAGCCCTGCGGGCAGGCATGCCGGAAGATGCGGAACGGCTGCTCAACAGCCGGACGCACAAACGCGGTGCACTGGACAGATTCGCCGAACAACGTCTTGAAATATGCGACAAAATGCACCGCGCCCACCGAGTGATGGAAGACCAAAAACTCAGGGCTACCGGCTCGGTCTGACCCACTGCCGGCACTCGACTGACCAATTATCTCTGGACCCAACGTGAACGCTCACACACAAACGAAACGCCCACGCGATCCGCGGCTTGATTTCTTCCGCGGCCTTGGAATGTTCATTATCTACGTTGCCCACCTGCCCTGGAACTGGTGGACACTCTGGATTCCCGCCCGGTTCGGGTTTTCCGATGCGACTGAAATCTTCGTCTTCTGTTCGGGCATGGCCTCCGCGCTCGCCTTCGGCAAGATCTTCGACGTTCATGGCTGGGGCATGGGGGCAGCACGCATCCTGCACCGCATGTGGCAGGTGTACTGGGCACATATCGGCCAGTTCCTGGTCCTCGCCGTCGGCCTTGTCATGCTTCAGAACAGCGGTTACCTGGCTGAGTGCTGCGGCCTGGAAGAAAATTATGTCGCCTCGCTCAACCTCCTGCATCTCTATGACAACGCCGAAATGGCTCTGCCCGGGTTGCTGACGATGACCTGGGTGCCCAACTACTTCGACATTCTGCCGATGTATGTGGTGATCCTGTCGCTGATCCCGGCGATCATGCTTGTCGCCCGCTATTCCGTGCCGGGCGCTTTCGCATTGTCGATCGGCCTGTGGCTGGCCGCCCAGTTCGACCTTCTGAGCCTGCCGGCCGAGCCCTGGTCGGACCGGGAATGGTTCTTCAATCCCTTCGCCTGGCAAATGCTTTTCTTCACCGGCTTTGCGTTCATGCGCGGCTGGATACAGGCCCCCCCCGTCAGCAAGACGTTGATCGTGCTTTGCGCGGTGGTGCTTGTCGCCACGGTTCCCTTCGCCTACTTCCGCGCCTATCAGGAAAATCACCTGAACTTGGTCTGGGCCCGCGAAATCCGCGAGATCATCAAGCCGCTCTGGATCAAGACGGAATTCGGCCTGTTCCGCTACCTGCACTTCCTTGCCCTTGCCTATCTGGCCTGGGTTGCCGCGGGCGAGCACGGCAGACGCCTGCTCGGACATGGCGAGATCTGGGGCCGGTTCGTGCGTGTTGTCCAGAAGGTCGGACAGCAGTCACTGCCCGTGTTCATGGCAAGCCTGGTCATTGCCCAGGCTGCGGGCATCCTGCGCGACATGGTCTGGGGTCGCGGCGAATGGCTTCCGCAAATCCTGTCGAACCTGCTCGGTTTCCTGGCGCTGATTGCCGTTGCCTATGTGGCTGGCTGGTACAAGAGCCAGCCCTGGCGCAAACCGCCTGCGACTTCCTCAACCGGACCGTCCGAACGACCGAAGACACCTCCGGCAGATGGCGGTGAACCTGCTGCCAAGGCAAAGGCCGAAACCCGGGAACCGGCCCTCACCTGATCAGGCCGGCCTCCTGCCCGACACAAGAGCGCCCGCAGAAGTCCTGCTTCTGCGGGCGTTTCGTTTGTGGGGAATACCTTCATTCGATAACCAAAGGCCCCGGGCTTCACCATTTGGAAGCGCTCACCTGTGAAGCAATGAGACCCGGCCCAGCTCAATACAGGGCCTCAAAAACAAAAACACCGGCCAGATGGCCGGTGTCGCATTCGTTTTGCAGTCTTGTCAGTTGACGTCAGTGCAGTGACGCCATTTCCAGTTCTGCTTCAAAGGCATTGGCAACCGCAGCTTCGCGGCTGTCTGCCAGCAGGATCGGCGTACCGTCCGCATTGAGAAGCGCGTAAAGCGTCATGTTGTCGTGCAGCGGCGGGACATCCGGAAACATTTCCTTCAGATCCCGGGCCTTGATCGGCTTGATATAGGCGACATCTCCGGTGCCCAGTTCGGTCAGTTCATCGACCGACATGAATTCGGAAAGTAGCGTGCGGTCTGCCCATGACGGGCTATTGGGGTTTTGCATCAGTCATTCTCCATATGTTGGCCGACGAGCGTTCATTCGCCGCTGGAGATTTCTATTTTTCTGATGACACGCTCCGGTTCCGGGCGTGCCAGGTCGATGGACAGGAGCCCATCTTTCAAGTCGGCTCCGAGGATCTCGATCCCCTCGGCCAGGACAAAGGCCCGCTGGAACTGACGGGCGGCAATGCCGCGATGCAGATACTGCCGGGTCTTGTCGTCTACCTGACGACCCCGGATGACCAGCTGACTCTCTTCTACCGAGACTTCAAGCTGCTCTCGTGTGAACCCTGCCACCGCCAGGGTGATCCGAATGACATCGCCTTGATCTTCTGTTTTCGGAAGTCTCTCGATGTTATAGGGCGGATAACCGTCGTTGGCGGCCTTGGAGACGCGATCGAGCACGCGCTCGATATCGTCGAACCCGAGCATGAACGGGCTAGAAAACGCTGACATGCGTGACATCCTCAAAGTCCTTGTCGAAGCGACCTTGCGCCCGGACCCTTTCAAGGCATCCGGACCGGAACCAACCGGTTCCTTTCATGATTAAATATGGAGCTTCGTTAAAATTGATTCAAGGAGCCATGCTTTCACCCATTTTTGCTTTCACTGTTCTGTGAATTATTCAGGAGAACGAAGACAAAATCGGGTTCTGTTTCAAGAACTTCGTGAGAGCGGATACGGCCTGGCGAACTGTTGGTTCATGACGCTCGTCCTGATGCATGACCAGCCACCGCTCGGTTTCCATGGTGTCAAACGGGCCTTCGATGCGCATCAGATCGGGATAGGCATCGCCGACAAAGGTCGGCAACAGCATGCGGGCATTGCCCTTGCGGACGAGTGAAAGAGCAAGCGAGGCCTTGTTGACGGTGATTACCGCATCAGTGCCATGGTTCTCCTTCAACCAGAGGCCCGTCGGCGAATGGGCATCGTCTTCCACCAGCCCGACCCAACCAAGCCCTGCACCCTTTGCAACCTTTGCAGCCTGATAGGCGGCATATTGGACCTTTCCAACCTTCTGTCCTGCCAACCAGGCCTGTTTGGGCCGGCTGTTGCGGATACCGATATCGATCTGCCGGCGGGCAATGTCCCGGTTTCTGAGATCCGCAAGGATTTCCGGCAGCCAGCCGGCGTCAGGGGTCCAGAAAGACGACAGGTTGTCGATGAGCAGCCGCGCGGTCCAGTCACCCGCCGATATCCGGATCCTCCGGCGAAGGCCTTCTCCTTCTTTCCACGCATCGATGCTGCGGGCGGTCTGGTCCATGTCTTCCAGGTAGCGCAGGAGATCATGTGCGGCAGCGGTCAGCTGGTAACCTCGCGCCTCGCGCTCCACAAGGCGAACGTCGAGGCTTTTCTCCAGAGCGGCAACCCGGCGGCCGAGCGTTGCGGAGCTGACGCCGGTCTTGTCAGCCGCTCCGGCAAGGCTGCCTGCTTTCGCGACCGCCAGGAACAGTCGAAGATCTTCCCAATCGATATTTCGTTTCATTTTTGAAATCTCGTTTTCAATTAGAAAACATGGGAATAGGCGCGTCTCATGAGACTATCTGCAAATACCTCTTCAACAAAATCAAAATTGAAGGGAGCAGCAGATGCTCATTCCCTATTCCTTGCCGTTGCGAAAAAAACACTGTGTGAGCCGCCTGCCCGCCTGGGACGATCCTGTCAGATCGCTCTATCCGCATCATGCGGAATTCTGGCCGCAGCAGATCCCGGAGCATGTCCGGCTGCTCAAACTCGGAAAGAGGCTGGCCCGTAAACGACGCCGGCTGGCCGTGATGAAATTCCTGAGGATGTGCCTTGGTCATCCCCGCAGACGGAAGAAGCCCCGGAGTATCTCCGAGGCCCCTTGCGGCGACCCGCCTGGCAAGCGCGCAACAGATCGTGGCTGCGCAGGCCAGGCCCGTGTCACCGTTTCTCCGGCAGTACCGGCTACCTGACGCGGTTCAGTTCGCGACCGGGATCAGGCGGCTGCCATAAGGATTGTCGATCACCATCTTCCAGCTGCCATCGGGCTGCCGCCGCAACACGGCGATGGAAAGGCCTTCGCCGGCCACCGGTTTTCCTTCCGGATCGGTGCCGGTCATCGTCCAGGGTGCGATGTGGACAGCAAGATCGCCTTCCACGATCACTTCGTGGCCGGAATAGGTGAATTTCGGCGAAACGGAGCGGAACTGGTGAAACAATTCGCGCGCCAGGGTGCTGTCGGACACCGGGTTTCCGGGCTCGAACGCAATGCTCTGGCTTGGTTCATAAGTCTGCATCACCGTATCGATGTCTCCCTTTTCAAAGGAGGTCGTCATTTTTTCGATAAGGGTGATGACGTTCTGTTGTTCCGGGCTCATGTCTTTCGTTCCTTCTGCGAGGCTGGGTTGGGAAAAGGTGACGACGGCAACGGTGGCCGCCATGGCTGCAAGGTGTTTCAACTGGGTCACGGAGGTCTTCCTTTCGATCGGCAAGGCGGTGCCAGTCCCGCCCTTTGCCGGGCTGGTTGATGTATTGTGCGATTACTGGCGGGTCTGGTTGCGTCAGTGGCCGGGGGACAGGATCTCGGTCAGCTGAACGCGGATGTCTTCAGGGCAACGTTGCCGGGGAACCGCATTCTGAAGTTCAAAAGCCTTCAGACCGTCGATCACCGATGCGACCTGCCGCCGGGCGTCGTGATAGGTTTGCGCCCCTCCGGCGGAATTGGGATAGGATCCGGGTTGAATTCGGCCGGAAGCGACGGCTGCAGGAAGCCGCTTCGGACAATTGCATTTCGCCTTTGCCGAAACGATGCCGCAGTGGCGCGAGGTAAACGCCATCACTTCCTCCCGTGCCCGCGACAACCGCTTGCGGTAGGCCGCAGGAGCAATTTCCAGAATGCTGGAAGCTTCGCCGTGTTCCAGTTCCAGGATATCGCCCAGCACATAGGCCAGTCTCAGGTCCATGGTCAGACAAAGCAGCATGGCCATGGTGCAGGAAATCCTGAGTTCATTCAGCAGAAGCACATCGTCCGGCGCCTTGGGCGGTTCCGCCACCAGGCCGTCTTCCAGATCGGCGGCAAAGGCATCGAATGTCAGTCCGAGATCCCGGTCGCGAACCTTCTTGGCGCTCACCAGGTAGCGAACGGCCACGCGGTAAACCCAGGTCGAAAACCGGCTCTCGCCCTTGAAGGTTGAAAGTTTGGTCAGGATTAGGATGAGAATTTCCTGCGTCGCCTCGCGCGCATCTTCCGGATTGACCAGAATGCGGCGGGCCAGATGATGGATCTGATCCTGTACGCCCTCCAGAACCCGTTCCAGAGCAATCCTGTCACCTTCCTGGGCCGCCTGGACCGTTTCCGTTTTTACGCTGATTGCCGTCATGTCGTGTTCCGTCTCTTGGTGTCTCGTAATGTTAGAGAGCGCGGGGCTGGAATGTGTGACACGTTTTTTTCATTGCGATGCAGCTTGCGTGATTCAGCTGGAAAAGCCACTCTGCCGCTCCTGCCGAAGGACCCCGTTTCCGGTCCCACGACTTTACGAGCACGCCAATGACCCGCGACGAGTTTGACGCCTTCTGCAAAAAGCTTCCGGCAACCACGCATGTGATCCAATGGGGCAATGCATCGGTCTGGAAGGTTGGCGGCAAGATCTTCGCCATCTGCTCTGGTTGGGGCGAAGGCGATTTTCCACGGTTCAGCTTCAAATGCTCCGATATTTCCTATTCCCTGCTCACTCAGAAGGAAGGAATGATCCCCGCGCCTTATCTTGCCCGTGCCAAATGGGTGCAGATGGAAGAAGAAGGCGCGCTGTCCGATGCGGACCTGAAGGCCTATATCGAAGCCGCGCACAAGATCATCGCGGCCAAGCTGACCAGGAAGCAGCAGAAGGAACTGGGTCTTGCCGGGTGAGATGGCGGGCAAATGGCGATCACTCGGCCTGCTGATGCTGGCCGAGATCGCCGCCATGAGCCTGTGGTTCATGTCCGCAGCGATCCTGCCCGATCTGACCCGTGAATTTCCCATATCCGACTTTGCCCAGGCCGCTCTTTCCAGCGCCGTCCAGATCGGCTTTGTGTTCGGCGCTGTCGCGTCGGCCTTTCTTGGCCTCGCCGACAGGATCGACCCTCGGCGGTTCTTCGCTTTCAGCGCGATCACCGCTGCCCTGTTCAACGCAAGCCTGCTGGTGGTCGAGCCGGGTGGGCTGACCTCTATCCTTGCGCGTTTTGCAACCGGCGCGCTGCTTGCGGGCGTCTATCCGGTCGGCATGAAGATCGCCGTCGGCTGGGGCCAGAAGGATCGCGGGTTTCTGGTCGGTACGCTTGTCGGCGCGCTCACCTTCGGTTCCGCCGCCCCTCATCTTCTGGCCTTGCTTGGTGGCACCGACTGGCGCTGGAGCCTGAGCGTTGCCTCTCTTGCGTCCGCTGCAGGTGGCGTGCTGTGCCTTTTTGCCGGACTCGGGCCGTTCCATGCCAAGGCGCCCCGCATGAAGATGAAGGCCATCTTCACCGCATGGACAAACCCAAAGATCCGCTATGCCTATGCAGGCTATCTCGGCCACATGTGGGAGCTTTACGCCATGTGGGCCTGGATCGGCGTTGCCCTTGCCGTTTCCTTCTCCGCCCATATGCCCACAGAAACCGCGATCCCGCTGTCTCGCCTGATCGCGTTTCTGACCATTGCAGCGGGTGGTGCTGCCTGCGTTGTCGCGGGGATCATGGCCGACCGCGTCGGCAAGGCGAACATCGCGATTGCCGCCATGGTCATCAGTGGCACCGCCGCGCTCGCCTCGGCCCTCACCTTCGGCGGTCCCGTCTGGCTGACAATCCTGTGCGTCCTCATCTGGGGCGCTTCCATCCTGCCGGATTCGGCCCAGTTCTCTGCCCTTGTCGCCGACTACGCTCCGCCTGACCAGGCCGGCAGCCTGATGAGCTTCCAGACCGCCCTAGGCTTCGCGCTGACTTTCTTCACGGTGCAACTGACGCCGCTTGGCGCTGAGCTGATCGGCTGGCCCGGCGTGTTTGTCCTGATGGCCATCGGCCCGGCGCTCGGAATTTTGGGGATGCTCAGGCTTAAGCGGCTTTCCTGAACCGCGATCAGTTCATTGCCGTCGGCATCACCAGCTCAAACTCGGAAAATCCGAAATCCTTCCCGTTGATCCGGAGGCTGATCGCCTGCGTGCCTCCGTAATAGACCCGCGTTGTGATCGGCCGGATGGCGTGGCTGCGGGACAGCGTCAGCCGTTCCCCCGGAGCCAGTGTCAGCTTGGTCCATTTGAACACCTTGGGCGCCAGTGTGCCGTTGGCCTTCTTGAAATGGATCAGGTAGTCGATCACCAGATCCTGCGTTTTACTGCTGGTCGAAACCAGCTCGATGTTGAAGCCGACGGCGTCTCCATAAGCAACCTCTGACGTCAGGACCTGCGGGCCTTCGACCCGGATCTCCGGCGGATTGAGCCCGAAGGCTTCCAGTGTTGCCGTGTGGCCCTGCTTGATCAGCGACCGGCAGGCGTGACGTACGAGTTTTTCACGGTTCCTGTCCGCCCCCTTCAGCCAACGTTTCGCGATATCGGCTACCAGTTCAGGATGGTCCTTGGCGATATCATTGAGGTGATTGGCTACGGACCGGCGAACATAGTCTTCCGGGTCGTCCTTCAGGGCTTCCAGAAGCGGCAGAGTGGGTGTGGGGTCTGCCACCAGAGCCTGGAGCCGCATGCCCCACGGCAGGCGCGGCCGGGTTCCTTCGGAAACCAGCCGGCGGACATGGACGCTCTCGTCCTTCACCCAGGGCGCCATGATGGCGAGTGCCTGATCCTGGTCCCTGGCCAGGAAGGGGCGCACGTCGAATTCGGCCGTCGCCCGCTTGGTCATTTCCTTCAGCAGCACGAACGAAGCCTCGAAATCCTCCAGGCCACTTGCCGCAACGACCATGCCGAGCGGCATCATGCCCCATCCTCGGATACCCTGCTCGTCGCTGCCCCTGTCGAAGGCGACTTCCGTCATCGGATGCAGCATGGCCTGCAGGATGGCAAAGCGGACAGACAGTTCCCGTGGCAGATGATGATCCAGATGTCTTGCGATCAGCGCAGCACGCTGCTTGAGTTCCAGACTGTCCAGCTCTTCCAGGATATCCGCTTCAAAGCCCAACCGGTCGAAATCGGCATGATGTTGCGCGACATGGCCACCGATGCAGCGCACCAGATCCGGTGAAATGTTGTTCTTGAAGGGTTCCAAAGGTTTCTCCCTGAAGCGGTTTCGAGGTGTTTGCCAGAGCTTCGGAAGGAGTTCCAGACATCTCCTGCCGCTCTCCTGACAAGCACCGTCAGGAGGATGTTCGAATGGCCAAAAACAAAAAGCCACCCCGGTTGCCCGGGGTGGCTCTGTCCTGGTCCGGCGGCCCTCGTTAAACCGCCTCGCCTGACGTTTCCTGATCAGTCGATCCGCCGTCCGGTTTCAGCGTCGAAGTAGTGAACGTTTTCCGGAGCCGCCCGCAGATAAAGCTTCTCGCCCGGCTCATGACGGGCATGGCTCGACACGCGAACCAGGATCTCTTCGCCGCCATCGGCAAAGCTGGAATAGAGATAGCTTTCCGCGCCGACCGGCTCGAGCACGTTGACGCTGGCTTCCAGATGAAGGCCTTCGCCTTCACCGGGTGCAGTCACCACTTCGAGATGTTCCGGCCGAATACCGATGGTGTAGGCATCACGCCCCTTTGCATTGGCCCCCTTGAGGCCGGTGCCGGTTGCAAGAGCAAGACCGTTCCCATCCGCCTTGACCTTCAGCAGGTTCATGGCTGGTGAACCGATGAAGCTGGCCACAAAGGTGGAGGCAGGCTTGTCGTAGACATCGATCGGCGCGCCGATCTGCTCGATGTTGCCGCCATTCAGAACCACGAGCCGGTCTGCCAGTGTCATCGCTTCCAGCTGGTCATGGGTGACGTAGACGCTGGTGGTGCCGAGCGAGCGCTGCAGGCGCTTGATCTCGACGCGCATCTGCACACGCAGCTTGGCATCAAGGTTGGACAGCGGTTCATCGAAGAGAAAGGCCGCCGGTTCGCGCACGATGGCGCGGCCCATGGCAACGCGCTGGCGCTGGCCGCCGGAAAGTGCCCGCGGCTTGCGCTCCAGGTAGTCGCCGATTTCCAGGATGCGCGCGGCTTCCTTGACCCGGCGATCGATCTCGTCCTTGGCCATACCGCGGTTTTTGAGGCCGTAGGCAAGGTTGTTGTAGACCGACATGTGCGGATAGAGCGCGTAGTTCTGGAACACCATCGCGATGTCGCGATCCGCCGGATCGACGTTGTTGACGACGCGGTCGCCGATCTTGATGTCGCCGGTGGTGATTTCCTCAAGGCCTGCCATCATGCGCAGCAGTGTGGACTTGCCGCAGCCGGACGGACCGACCAGGACGATGAATTCACCGTCCGCGATGTCGATGGAAACGCCTTTGACCGCTTCCACACTGCCGCCGTAGACCTTGCGGACCTTGTCGAGAGTTATCGTTGCCATTTATCTAAAAACCTCACTTGTCGCTCTCGACGAGCCCTTTGACGAACCAGCTCTGGAAAATCACCACGATGAGCACCGGCGGCACGATGGCGAGGATCGCCAGTGCCATGGCCTCGTTGAAGTCCGGGATCTGGGCTCCGACCCAGACCTGCAGGATCTGCTTGATGCCGCGAACCAGGGTAAACAGGCTTTCGTCGGTGGTGATCAGCGTCGGCCAGAGGTACTGGTTCCAGCCATAGACGAACATGATGATGAAGATTGCCGCGATCATGGTCTGCGACAGCGGTACCAGGATGTCCTTGAAGAACTTCCAGGGACCGGCTCCGTCGATGCGGGCGGCTTCCAGAAGTTCGTCCGGTACCGACATGAAGAACTGCCGGAAGAAGAAGGTGCCGGTTGCCGAAGCGATGAGCGGCACGATCAGGCCGGAATAGGTGTTCACCATGCCGAGGGACTGGACAATTTCGTAAGACGGCAAAATGCGCACTTCCAGCGGCAGCAGGAGCGTTGCGAAGATCACCCAGAAGCAGAGGGTTGCCATCGGAAAGCGGAAATAGACGATGGCATAGGCCGCAAGCATCGAGATGACGATCTTGCCGATGGCAAAGCCAAGGCCGAGGATCATCGAGTTCTTGAGCATGACGAAGCCGTCGACTTCCTTGGTGAAGCCACCGGCCTCGAACAGGACCGTCTGATAGTTCTCGAAGAACTTGCCACCCGGCGTGAACTGGATGCCTTCCTTGTAGATGGTGATCGCATCGTGCGTGCTGGTCAGAAACGCCAGCACGACCGGAGTGACCATGAAGAAGACGCCGAGAAGAAGAATGACGTGATCCGAGATCTGCAATTTTTTCATCGTCGCCTCCCTTACGTGTAGTGCACGCGCCGCTCGATCAGGCGGAACTGGATGATTGTCAGGATGAACACCATCAGCATCAGGATCACGGACTGGGCCGAGGACCCGCCGAGGTCGTTGCCGCGGAAGCCGTCCAGGTAGACCTTGTAAACAAGTGTCACCGGGTTGTTGCCGGGCTCGTTCTTCACGATGACGTCGATGATGCCGAACGTGTCGAAGAAGGCGTAGGTGATGTTGATGATCAGCAGGAAGAAGCCGGTGGGTGCCAGCAGCGGGAAGGTAACGGTCCAGAAACGCCGGAAACCGGACCGGCAGTCGATGCTGGCCGCTTCCTGAACGGATTTGGAAATGCCCTGCAGACCGGACAGGAAGAAGATGAAGTTCACCGGGATCTGCTTCCAGACGGCGGTGACGATCATGGCAAAGCTGGTGTCGAAATAGCTTACGCCGATCTGCATCTTCCAGCCGAACAGGGCGAACAAGTCAACGATGGGGCCGACATGCTGGTCGAACAGAAGCACGCCGATCAGGCCGGCGACGGGCGGCGCAACCGCATAGACCCACATCAGCAGGGTCTTGTAGGAAGACGCACCGCGCAGAACCTTGTCTGCCTTGACGGCCAGCAGAAGAGCAAGCCCGAGCGACAGGAACGTCACGAAGAAGGTGAAGACCGCCGTGAACCGCGCCACCCGGCCGTAGTCGGTCGAGGTGATCATGTCCTTGAAATTATCGAGCCCGACATAGGTCGAACCGAAACCGAACGGATCTTCGAGATAGAAGGAGGACTGGATCGCTTGCGCGGCCGGCCACAGGAAGAAAACCGTCACGATGCCGAGCTGCGGCAGAAGCAGCAGGTAAGGCAGCCACGGAGACTGAAACTGGACTTTTTTCATTATTTCGTTTCTCGACCACCGGGAACGATTGGCGCCGGCCTCCCCTTGTGGGACGACCTGCCCGAAACATCAGGCATTGGATCTAATGCCGGAGGCTTCATTCATTTCGCTGCGGATCGACATCCGACCACCCAGACCCCTCTGGCTGAATGTCGGTCGATCCGGGCCATAAACGCATGATATTCGGTTGAATTGGTATGCGTATACAGCCACGCTCAAAGGTCGATAGGGGCGCAAGGCGCCCCTATCGGTCTGGCGACTAAGTCGAGCTTAGTTGCTGGTGGTCTTGGCGAAACGCTCAAGGAGCTTGTCGCCGTCGGCCTTGATGGTCGCGAATGCGTCGTCGACGCTGGTCTCACCGGAGAAGACCTTGCCGAGTTCGCGGTTCATGACGTCGCGGATCTGGACGTAGAAGCCCATGCGGTAGCCCTTGGTCCACTCGCCGCCTTCCAGGGAAAGCTGCTGGATGCCAACTTCAGCTGCCGGGGTGCGCTCGTAGTGGCCGTCCTTCTTGGCCAGCTCATAGGCAGCTTCGGTGACCGGCACGTAACCGGTTTCCTTGTGCCACATGTACTGGACTTCCGGAGAGGTCAGGTATTCGAAGAAAGATGCAACGCAGTTGTTTTCTTCAGCCGGCTTGCCGGACATTGCAAACAGAGCCGCGCCACCGATGAAGGAAGCCTTGTTGGCGCCTTCAACTGCTTCCCAGTAAGGCAGGTAGGTTGCGGAGAACGGGAAGTCGACCGTGTCGGCGATGCCGCCGAAGGACCCGGAAGAACCGATCCACAGAGCCACTTTGCCTTCGTTGAACGGGGTCTGGTTGTCACCCCAGCCGGTGCCGTAGTAGCCGAACAGACCTTCGTCGAGCCACTTCTTGGCAGCCTTGAAGTGGTTCTTGATCGGCTCGCCGAAGACCAGCTCGGTGCCTTCTGCGCCGTCGTAACCGTTGTTGTTGGTTGCGAACTGCAGGTTATGACGGGACTTGAAGTTCTCGACGAATTCCCACGGCAGGTGCGACTGAACGAGCGGCACGTAACCGGCTTCCTTCAGCTTCGGAGCGATTGCTTCGAACTCTTCGTAGGTCTTCGGAGCTTCGACACCGGCCTTCTTCATCGCATCGTCGTTGATGTAGAGGATCGGAGCGGAGGAGTTGAACGGCATGCCGATCATCTTGCCGTTGCTGTCGGCATAGAAATAACGGACACCGGCGATGTAATCTTCGATGTTGAACTCGGCACCGCTCTCGTTGAGAAGGTCTTCAACCGGAACGACAGCACCCTTGGCACCGATGATGGTGGCGGCGCCAGCGTCGAACACCTGCAGGATGTTCGGCTGTTCGCCAGCGCGGAACGCTGCGATGCCGGCGGTCAGGGTTTCTTCGTAAGTGCCCTTGAATACCGGCGTGATCTGGCAGGCGTCCTGGGATCCGTTGTAGCCGTTGGAAATTTCGACAACCACTTCGCCGAGCTTGCCGCCCATGGCGTGCCACCAGGTGATGTCAGTGGCCGCATAAGAAGCGGAGGACGTGCCCAGGAGGGCGGCCGCAGCCACGAGGCTGGCGACGGTCTTGCGATAAGCCATGTTCATTTGCTCCCATCTAGCAGGGCGTCTTTGCCCCGGTCAGCAGTTGGTTCTCTCTCGGTGCCGAAATGGCTTCATCGGCACCCGAAACGATAACGCCTGCGTTTCGTATTGTTTTCATATGAACGTTATATGACGCTCATATGAACATTAAAAGACGCCTTGACCGCGTCCGCAAGAGGGAACGCAGGAAATTTGAAGAATCCCGACCCTTGATGGGATCCAGGGCTGCATTTCCTACGGAAGCCAAGTTCTCGTCCGACAGTAAAAGCGTGCCCCCGGACACGGCTCCACCCTTGCCGCAATCCCGGCTAATGCTGGACTTTTTGCAGAATTTAGTTGGCTCATATGAAACTGTTCCGTCGTTCATATGAACTCTTGGTGACATTCACCGGCCTGTGGAAAGTGCAGATTTTTTCAATCGCCTGCAGGCCCGAAGCTGGAGCTGCGGACACGGCAAGGCACTTTGCGGGTGCTTGTCAGATACCTTGATGATGCTTTTGGCGCCTCAGGCGTCCTGTCCGAAGATCCGGCGTTTCGTGCTTTCGGAGGAATGCAGGATCTTGTTGTGGAGATAATGCTTGGCCCGCTTCTCCAGAAACCGGAAGGCGTATTCCAGCTTGCCCTTGAGGCTCCGCCGGGGCTTCGGCCCTGGCGTCAGGTGTTTGTGGATCCGCCCCTCGTCGCAGAGCTGCTGGACCCACTGCTTTTCCGCATCCCAGTCGTGGGTGTGCTGCTTGCCTTGATGGGTGAAGCCGAAGAGGTGAATTTCGGCGTCCGGCAGAACATCCAGGAATTCGGCGATGATGGACGCGCCCGATGTCGGGTTGCTGCGGTCGAACGGATCGAATCTCTTCAGGTGTTCCCGCGCCTTGTTCGTCGGGCCGAACCCGAGATAGCGCGGCTTGCATTCGCGCGCGAACAGCCAGTCGACCTCGCCGTTCTCCTTTATGTCGTTCACCCAGACTTCCGGCGCGCGTTCCAGGGCAAGCGGGTTGATCCGCTTCGACATATAGACCCGGGCCCGGTTGAGCATCAGAACGTCGATCCGCTGGCCCGCAACCCCGAGGGCCGGCGCACTGTTGAAGCGCAGCACCAGGTCCGCCTTGTCGATTTCCGGCGCATCGGCCTCAGAAATCGGTCCGTTGCCGACGATGGAAATCGTCCTGATCTTCCGGCCGTCCAGAAGGCTGCTGGTCATTGGTGCTTTCCTGCCTGTTGTGCCGGGCGTATAGCAACCCGGGTCGTGCCCGGCAACGGCTGTTTGGAATGGATACTGACCGTATCCGGTTCCGCAAACAGCTTCCATGAGTTAGGCTTTGCTCAACCGATTGCTACAGACGATCCTTGCATGTCCTTGAAATTTTCTTCCGTCTTTCCGTTGAAACACGCCCGCGCGCACGAAGTGTGCGGCGACAGCGCGTTGAGCTTTGCCGCGATCGCCGCCGGGATGGCCAAGGGGGCCGTCGTGTGGATTTCGGAAGACTGGCGCCCGACGGTGAACCCGGAAGGCCTTGCGGCCTACTGCGATCCGGGCCGGCTGCTTCT
Organism: Labrenzia sp. 5N; assembly: GCF_012395805.1. Taxonomy (NCBI): domain Bacteria; kingdom Pseudomonadati; phylum Pseudomonadota; class Alphaproteobacteria; order Hyphomicrobiales; family Stappiaceae; genus Labrenzia; species Labrenzia sp. 5N. The sequence goes on from NZ_JAAZTM010000004.1 coordinate 448,766, forward strand.
GACCCGCGCCGGCAACCAGCTGACTGCTCTGGCAAGTGCGGAAACCGCGCTCAGGTCCGGCGCCGCCGGGCTGGTGGTGGCTGAACTTTCCGGCACCGTCGGACTGACGGAAGGCCGCCGGCTGCAGCTGGCGGCCGAGGCCGGACGCACCACGGCCATCCTGCTGATCCCGGAAGGCGCGGGCAGCAATGCCGCCGAAACCCGCTGGCGCAGCACCTGTCTTCCGGCCCAATCCGCCCCCTCTTCCGGTCTTGCACCGGAGCCTCGTCAAAATGGTCACGACTCGACTCATTGGCGCTGGTCGCTTATAAAGAACAAAATAGGAACATTGTCGGAATGGGTAGTACGTTGGGATGCAGCGGCGCATCGTGTCATTGTGGTTTCCGAGGCTGGCGGCTGAGCGCTCCCTGCGTGCCCGGCCCGTCGACGCACCCTTTGCGTTGAGCCTTTTCGACCGCAATTCCGAACGCCTTTACGACCTGTGCCCACGTGCCGAAAGCTTCGGCCTCAACCGCGGCATGACGCTGGTTCACGCCCGCAGTTTCTGCCCCGGCCTGCTGACCCGCCCGGCGGACCCGGCCGCCGACCAGCGCTTTTTGAGGATGCTGGCCCGGTGGGCGACCCGCTACTGCCCCTGGGTGGGCCTTGACGGGCGCAACGGCCTCTTTCTCGACATCACCGGCTCGGCCCATCTGCTTGGCGGCGAGGAGCCGCTGCTGGACGATATCCGCGCCCGGCTGGCCCGGGCGGGGCTGACCGCCCGGCTCGGCCTTGCCGATACCCCGGGAACGGCCTGGGCGCTGTCCCGGTTCGCCGAAGGCATCGCCGGGACCGGCGAGACCCTTGCCCGCATCGGCCCGCTGCCCTTGTCCGCCCTGCGGCTGTCCGACCAGACCTGCACCAGTCTGGAACGGCTCGGCATCGCCACGGTCTCGCAGCTTTACAATCTGCCGCGCGCCACTGTTGCCCGGCGATACGAGCCCGACGTCCTGCGCCGCCTCGACCAGGCGCTGGGGGCGCTGCCCGAGCAGATTTCCCCCCTTGGCGAGGAGCCGGGCTTTGCGGTGCGCATGACCCTGCCCGACCCCATCGGCCTTCTGGACGATGTCATGGCCGCCGCACGCCGGCTGACCGCGCATCTGTGCCAACGGCTCGACACCGCGCAGAAGGGTGCACGCAGCCTGAAGCTGACCTTTCGCCGGGTCGACCAGGAAAACCAGGCGGTGGAACTGAAACTCGCCCGGCCGATGCGCGACCCGGAACGGATCCTGGCCCTGTTCGAGCGCGGGGTCAGCGCGGTCGATGCGGGCTATGGCATCGACATGATCCGCCTGGAGGCAACCGAGGTGGAACCGCTCGGCATGCGCCAGCTGGACCGCACCGAGGGCCTCGAGAAGGACGGGCTCGACGATCTCATCACCCAGCTCGGCAACCGGGTGGGCCTCGACAACATCCTGCGGTTCCAGCCGGTCGACAGCCACATTCCCGAGCGCAGCTTCAAGCTGGTGCCCGCCGCCTACAGCCGCCCGGCGCAAGCCTGGCCCGCCAACCGGCCGCGCCCGATCCGCCTGTTCGCGCCCGAGCCGATTTCCGGCACCGGCTTCGAACCGCCTCGGCGCTTTCGCTGGCGCGGCCGGGCCCTGACCGTGTTCGAGGCCGAGGGGCCGGAACGGATCACCCCCGCCTGGTGGGACCTGGACGACAGCTGGGCCAAGGGCCTGCGCGACTACTGGCGCATCGCCACCCACCAGGGCCAGCGCCTGTGGCTGTTCCACACGCCCCAGCACCCGGCCTGGTTCGTACAAGGGGAGTTCGGCTGATGGGTTTCCGCAGTTTGCGCCCCGCCTCTATCGCCTTCCCGGTCCCGGGCTCGCAGATCCCGGGCTCGCAGATCCCGGGTTCCCCGGTCCCGGATCTCCGCTGCGCTGCGTCCGGGATGACGATGGAGGGGACAGTTGTTGTTCCGGCTCTCCCCGCCCCTTGCCCGGTGCCCTCCCGGACGAGCATCGCGAGATCCGGGGTGCACTCATTTGCAGAGCGGTGCCGTCAGGGACTTCCGGTGCCTGCAGGGCAAGCGGACCGGCGGTTGGGACCGGGCTTTGTGCTTTTGCTTCGCCAGGACGGCACGCGGGGACACGGGGATCCCGCGCGCTTGTTCTGCAAGGACAGCTTTGGAAAGAACAGGGAGGCCCTTCGATGAGCGTGCTTCCGTCGCCTGACGAGTTCCGGCCCGAGCCGGTCCGCTATGCGGAGCTGGCCGTGACGTCGAATTTTTCGTTCCTGCGGGGCGCCTCCCATCCGGAGGAACTGGTGACCCGTGCCGCCATGCTCAATCTCGATGCGGTTGCCATTACCGACCGCAATTCGCTGGCCGGGGTTGTCCGGGCCTATTCGGCGCTGAAGGAGATCAAGCGGGCGGCGGCCGAGGAAGGCGTTCAGATCCGCTCGCATTCGCAGATCGACACCTCCTCCCGCAAGGAGACGAACACGAGCCCGCCCCTGCCTGCGCCGCAGACACTGAAGCTGCCGCGGCTGATCGTCGGCGCGCGGCTTTGCCTGCAGGACAGCCCGCTGCACTGGGTGGCGCTGCCGACCGACCGCGCCGCCTATGAGCGGCTGAGCCAGTTGCTTACCCTTGGCAAGCGGCGTGCGGAAAAGGGCGAGTGTCACCTGAATTTCACCGACCTGATGAACGCCTGCAAGGGCATGATCCTGATTGCCCTGCCGCAGCCGGAGATGGCGCGGGAGACAATTTGTGAGACGGCTAAGGATCACATTCGCCGCCTGCGCCAGGAAGCGCCGGGACATGTGTTTCTGGGCGCGGCGCCCCGCTATGACGGCACCGACCAGGCCTGGTTCCGCACCTGCGCCCGCGCGGCGCATTCGCTTGCCGCGCCGATGGTCGCCGTCGGCGACGTGATGATGCACCATGCCGGCCGGCGCCGGCTGGCCGACGTGCTGACCTGCCTGCGCGAAGGCTGCACCATCGACGATATCGGCACACGGGCCCTGCCCAATGGCGAACGCCGGCTGAAGGCACCGGAGGATATGGCAAGGCTGTTCCGCCACCATCCGGCAGCCCTGCGCCGGACGCTTGAGATCGCCACCCGCTGCAGCTTCGATCTTTCCGAACTCTCCTACCAATATCCGGACGAGATCACGGGCAACGAACCGCCTCAGGAGCGGCTGGAACGGCTGACCTACGAGGGGCTGGAGAGGCGGTATCCCGCGGGCGTTCCGGATCATGCGCTGGCGCTGGCGGAAAAGGAACTGAAGCTGATCCGCAAACTTGCCTTTGCCGCCTATTTCCTGACCGTGCATGACATCATCCGCTTTGCCCGCAGCAAGAACATCCTGTGCCAGGGGCGCGGCTCGGCGGCCAATTCCATCATCTGCTATGCGCTCGGCATCACCGATGTGGGGCCGGAAACCATCACCATGGTGTCGGAGCGCTTCATCTCCGAACACCGGGGCGAGCCGCCGGACATCGACGTCGATTTCGAGCATGAACGCCGCGAGGAGGTGATCCAGTATGTCTATGAAAAATACGGCCGCCACCGCGCCGGGCTCTGCGCCACGGTGATCCACTTCCGCACCCGCGCGGCGATCCGCGAGGTCGGCAAGGTGATGGGGCTGAATGCGGATGTGACCGCCGCGCTGGCCGGGCAGATCTGGGGCAGCTCCAGCAAGGGGCCGGAAGAAACGCGGATGAAGGAGATCGGGCTCGATCTCGACAATCCGCGCGTTCGCCAGACCATCGAGCTGATCCGCGAAATCATCGGCTTTCCGCGCCATCTCAGCCAGCATGTCGGCGGGTTCGTGATCACGCAGGGGCGGCTCGACGCGCTCTGCCCGATCGAGAACGCGGCCATGGAAAACCGCACGGTGATCGAATGGGACAAGGACGATATCGACGCGCTCGGCATCCTGAAGGTGGATCTGCTCAGCCTCGGCATGCTGACCTGCATCCGCAAGTGCTTCGAGCTGATCGACACCCACCATGGCCAGGAACTGACCCTCGGCACCGTGCCCCAGGCCGACAAAAAAACCTATGACATGCTGTGCGTGGCCGATGCCATCGGCGTCTTCCAGGTGGAAAGCCGGGCGCAGATGAACTTCCTGCCGCGCATGCGCCCGCGCCAGTTCTACGACCTCGTCATCGAGGTGGCGATCGTGCGCCCCGGCCCGATCCAGGGCGGCATGGTGCACCCCTATATCAACCGCCGCCAGGGCCGGGAAAAGGTCACCTTCCCCTCAAAGGCGCTGGAGGAGGTGCTGGGCAAGACGCTTGGCGTGCCGCTGTTCCAGGAACAGGCGATGCAGATTGCCGTGGTCGCCGCCGGGTTCACACCGTCGGAAGCCGACAAGCTGCGCCGCTCCATGGCCACCTTCCGGCGCATGGGCACCATCGGGCAGCTGAAGGACAAGTTCATCTCCGGCATGCTGGAGCGCGGCTACGAGTTGGAATTCGCCCAGAACTGCTTCGGCCAGATCGAGGGGTTCGGCGAATACGGCTTTCCGGAAAGCCATGCCGCCGCCTTTGCCATGCTGGCCTATGTCTCGGCCTACCTGAAATGCCACTTCCCGGCCGAGTTCGCCTGCGCGCTGCTGAATGCCCAGCCGATGGGCTTCTATGCCCCGGCGCAGATCGTGCGCGATGCCCGCGAGCACCAGGTGGAGGTGCGCCCCGTGTGCGTCAACACCAGCCTGTGGGACAACACCCTGGAGCGGCGCAGCGACGGCGCGCTGGCGCTGCGCCTGGGGTTTCGCCAGATCAAGGGCCTGCGCGAGGAGGACGCGGCCTGGATCGTCGCTGCCCGCGGCAACGGCTATCCGGACACGGAAACCCTGTGGCTGCGCACCGGCGTCATGCCGGCCACGCTGGAGCGGCTGGCCGAAGCCGATGCCTTTGCCGGCATGGGGCTCAGCCGCCGGGCCGCGCTCTGGCAGGTGAAGACCATCCGCAGCCCCAAACCGCTGCCGCTCTTCAACGACCCCATCGACGGCGAGGCGATCTTCGAGCCGGATGTCCTCCTGCCCACCATGCATCTGGGGCAGGAAGTGGTGGAGGATTACCTGTCCACCCGGTTGACCTTGCGCGCCCACCCGATGGAGCTGCTGCGCCCGCATATCCCTCACTTGACCCCGCATGACCGGCTGGCGGCGCTGACCCCGCGCGAGGCGCGCCGCGTTTCCGTCTGCGGGCTGGTGATCACCCGCCAGCGCCCGGGCACGGCCTCGGGTGTGATCTTCCTGACGCTGGAGGACGAGACCGGCGTTTCCAACGTGGTTGTCTGGCCGAAGATGTACGAAAAATTCCGACCCGCCGTTCTCGGCGGACGGCTGCTCAAGGTCACCGGGCGGCTGGAGCGCGAAGGCATGGTCGTTCACCTGATCGCCGACCACATAGAAGACCGCTCCCGCGACCTGTCGCTTCTGGGCCACCCGAACGACGACGTTCTGGGCCAGACGACCACCAAGACCGACGACGTGCCGGTGCATCTGAAATCAGACGCACAACGCACCCGTGCCATGCACCCGCGCGAACAGGCCAAGCGCCTGTTCCCGAGCCGGGATTTTCATTGAGGGGTGGTGTCTGAAAGGGCTGGGGGGCTGAATATCAGGTTTTAGTGGTTGATCCTATGTAGTCGCCCTTCAATCTCAAGTTATACGTGTATCTTTAGTAGTTACAGCTCATTCTCAATGCTTCAATTTTTCTTTAAGACGCAAAACTAGCGGTGTGAGTTCTTCGGCAGCATTCTGTACATAAATCGAACATAGACCTCGTCGAACTATAATTTCAGAAATAAATCCCAATCGCTCTCCTAATTTTAAAAAATATAGATGATGATCTGTAGTATCAATTGCGATTTTTTTAATTATTTCAACTATTTTATCTTGACTAATCCCTGGGCACTGGCACCGTTGCTGAACTAGACCCGCCACCGTTTCTGCATTCTGTTCGATGTAACCAAATACAACGGCCTCCGGGGCCCCGTCTGGTAGTTCGAGAACATAGTCATTCGCCTCTGGCAAGGGTGGGTTATCACCGTCAATGACCGCCACTGCTTTGTTCTTAATGGTCGGATTAGTGTTGTGGTGCTTAAGCACGTCGACGACGTAGGGGAATCCACCAGCTTTATGGATTTCAGTCTGATCTAGAATTTCAGGCGCATATTGGCGAAGAATCTCGATGCATAAATCTTTCGCGAACTCGTCCTCGACAAAGACCGCTCGGTCCTTGCTCACCGTGCCCGTCAGCGCCCTTAGACTTTCTATCGTGAGTTTGCCCTGATATGCCACCCCATCAATGCACCCCCAAATTGCTTTAGGTGGCAGAACGTCAAGCGCATATTCAGAGTGAGTCGTAAAGATGACCTGAGCCTTTTTCCTCTTCGCCACATCAAAGAGGTATTCGACCATCTTACGCGTTGCGAGAGGATGCAGGCCGTTTTCAATCTCTTCAATCAAGATTAAGGTATTGTCATCAGCCTCTTCAATCTGCGACACCATCTCGATAATCGAAGCCTCGCCTGCTCCAAAGTGGAATTGTGAATAGTCGTTTGCGTTTTTCATGCCCACTAGAATGGACTTGTTTGGATCCTTGTTTAGCGTGATCCGTTCATACCCAGATGCGTCCTTGCCGAGTATGCGTGAAACGTAAGCCGAGACATCGGCGTCGATCGCCGTCGTGGTTATGTCGGTCTCATTACCCATGCCAATAAAACGTTTGAATCTGTTCTGCTCGTTGGCTGGCACAGTTCGTTGAATTGGGATGATAACGACTGGCCGGTCAGGCACATTATCGCGACGCCATTTTGCTGACGCGAACCGTGCGTTGCGTGTAAATATTCCAGACTTATTCACTGAGCGATCAACTATATCGTAGTCGATCCGCCAATTTGCCATGCTGTTGTCACCGATGTTCGACTTGGGGAAGAAGTTTCCAGGCTTGACGGACTTATAAGCGATGGCAGCTGCGCCTAGAACGGTGGATTTTCCACCACCATTTGTTCCAATAATCGCTGTTACTGGGAAGTCGAACGTAATTGTCTGATGCTTAAAACTCCGGACATTCGACATACGGAGGGTTGGCAAGTAACTTTGATAGGAAAGCTTTTTGACGCGCTCTTCCAAGCTTTCGATGTCTGATTTCTGGATGTCCATCCAATCCCTCTAGTCCTGAAGCCACTATCTATCAAAAAGCAATAATACGACAAAGGTGAAGTAAAGAATCACAACCACTTATCAAAAATCATCTGGTCGCGTCGACGAGATTAATCGCCGCAGGGCCTAATTGCTTTCTACAGGTGGGTCGAGTGGGCTCGTAAAACGATTTAAATTTACCCACGTCGCTACGTTTTAGTCAACTGATGATTGGTCTATGGTGTCAAAGCGCACCTGAAAACACCCGATCCATTGAACTTCTACGGGTAGCTTGGACGTTGACCAGTTCTGATGACTCCCCTCGCTGAGAAACCTTTGGTCTTTGAGAGTTTTATAGCTCACCGGAAAACCTGCATAACGTCGGACGGACTGTTTCCGAATAGATTGAGCCGTAGGAAACCATATCGCGCGTACTAAGTGGCTAGAAAATTCGAAGAGGCCTGTGCTCTGGTTCTGCAAAAATGGTTTCCTCTTGACCGAGGTTTCCGACGTGAGCTTCCCTTATCGGAAATGAGCAGTAACCAAGGAAGTAGCTGCTCTTTCAAGTAGCAAATGCACCGCCTCGAGTTCAGAAATACAGCCGCTGTTGAGGTCAGTCTAGAGGTCGGCTCCGCACCGACTGCACGAGACCGCCTGAAAGACTTGTCAGCAATCCGCCTGGAAACCAACACCGGCTGACCTGCCACTTCCGCCCTTTCAGCGCCCGGGACAATGGCTTAAGAAAAGAACTCTTCAGCTTTTCCAGCGCATAGAGGGGATACATGGAACAACGCAGATTGGGCGCCAACGGGCCGGAAGTGGGTGCCATCGGCTATGGGGCGATGTCCTTCTCCGACATGTATGGGCCGACGAACGAAACGGAAAGCCACGCCATTTTGAATGCCTGCCGCGATCTGGGTGTCACGCATCTGGATACCGCCAATGTCTACGGCATGGGCAAATCGGAAAGCGCCCTCGGCACCTATCTGAAAGCCAATCCGGGCGCGCGGGACGAATTCGTGATCGCGACCAAGGCCACGATCACCACCGATGCGGACGGCAACCGCAGCTTCGACAATTCGGCGGAGCACCTTGAAGCTGAGCTGGACAAGTCTCTGCAGCGGCTTGGCGTGGAGTGCGTGGACCTGTTCTACGCCCATCGCCGCGATCCGCGCTTCACCCCGGAAGAAACGGCGGCCAATCTCGGCCGGCTGGTTGAAAAGGGCAAGACCCGCGCCATCGGCCTGTCGGAAATCGCGCCGTCTACCCTGCGGCGCGCCATGAAGGTGTTTCCTGTCGCGGCCGTTCAATCGGAATATTCGCTCTCCACGCGCGCGCCCGATCTCGGGCTGGTGCAGGCCTGCGCCGAGCTTGGTGTTGCCATGGTGGCGTTCTCACCCGTGGGCCGCTCGCTGCTGACGGACCATCCGATCCCGCGCGAGCGGATCGCCGACCTGCCGTTCCTCAGCACCAACCCGCGGTTCATGGAGCCGAACCTGACGGAGAACCTGCGCATCATGGAAGGCTTCCGCAAGCTTGCGGCGGAGATGGGCACGACGGCGGCGGGGCTGGCCAATGCCTGGCTGCTGACCCGCGGGCCGCATGTGATCCCGATCCCGGGAACGCGCTCCGTGGAGCACCTGCGGGAATGCATCTCGGGCGCGGCGCTGACCCTGACGGCGACGGATCTGGAGCGTATCGAGGCTGTGCTGCCCGTCGGCTGGGCCCACGGCGACCGCTACTCGGACGTGCAAAGCATCGGGCCGGAGCGCTATTGCTGAGATGAGCAAGCTGTTTGAAGAACTGGACTACGCGCCGACACCGATCGGCGCGATTTCCCTGCGCCGGCGACATATCCTGGCGCTGAAGACCGACGTCTTCGAAATCCTCCTTGGCGAGGAACATCTGATGTCGAGCCTTTTTACCGCGTCGGAAATCGCGCTGGCGGACAAGGGGCTTGCGGCCCTCGACGGTTACAAGCTGGACGTGCTGGTGGGCGGACTTGGGCTTGGCTACACCGCGCAGGCCGTTCTGGCCCATGAGAGCGTTGCCGACCTTACCGTGGTCGACCTCTTGGCACCTGTCATTCGCTGGCACGAGGAAGGTCTCGTGCCGATGAAAACCGAGCTTGCCGACAACCCGCGCTGCCGGCTGGTGCAGGGCGATTTCTTCGCCATGGCAGCCTCGGAAGTGGGCTTTGATAGAGACCAGCCCGGCCGCCAGTATGACGCCCTGCTGATCGATATCGACCACACTCCGGAACGGCTGCTGCATGGCGGTTCCAAAGGCTTTTACACGCCCGAGGGCCTGCGCGCCGTGCAGCGGTTCGTGAAGCCGGGCGGGATCGTCGGGCTGTGGTCGGACGAAGCCCCGGACGAGGCCATCACGGCCTTGCTTGGCCAGGCGTTTGACGAGGCCTGGGCCGAGCCGGTGGTGTTCGCAAATCCCCTGCAGGACGGGCGCGAGGTGACCCAGGCCGTCTATCTGGGGCGCAAGGGGTGAGTTGCTTGCGCTCAGGCGCGCGGGAAATAGCTTTCCCGCTCGGCATCCATGGCCTTCCGCCAGCGGTCCTTTAGAGAGCCGCGGCTTTCCGGATAGCGTTCATCCAGCGCCTCGGCAAAGGTCATGCGGTCGGTGCGGAAATAGCGGAAGCCCTGGCGCAGCTCGCACCAGGCTGCAAGGATGCGGCCTTCGTCCCGGTAGCCCAGCAACACGGGCCAGACCACGCGCTTACTCTCCTTGCCATCACCGTCGCGGTACCCCAGCGACACCTTCCTGCCTTCCAGAATGGCCTGACGCAGCATGGCCGCATCGACCTTGTCCTCTGATGCCGGGCTGACGGGCCGCACGCTCATCGCGGCTGCCGCGATGTGGCGGCGCAAGGGCCCCGGCGTGATGGCCTCTATCTTGGCGATCAGGTTTTCCGCAGCCCTGGCGAGTTCCGGCTCGGCGCGGGTGGAAACCCACAAGGCCCCCAGAACCGCGGCATCGATTTCCTCGGCTGTCAGCATCAGGGGCGGCATGTCGAAGCCTTCTTCCAGAACATAGCCGACACCGGCCTCCCCCCGGATCGGCACGCGCTGCGCGGTCAAGGTGGCGATGTCGCGATAGACCGAGCGTTTGGAAACCTCCAGTTCATCCGCGATCGCCTGCGCCGACACCGGCCGGCGCACCCGGCGCAGGATCTGGATGATTTCAAACAGTCTGTCCGCGCGCCGCATGGCCCGTCTCCCCGGCACGATGCTGCCAACACGGTGTCAGCAGGGGGCCTTTATAGGACCCAAGCAACAGATTTGAAAAGCGTCCGGAGACCATGACCCGAAACCTGAAAAAACACCATTTGAGGATCCTTGCGATCCTTCTTCTGACCAGCGAAACCGCGCTTCATGCGCAGGAGACAGACATGACAAATTCACAAGCAGCAACCGTTCAAAGACTTGGCGTCTATGTTCTGTCCAGCGACCTGAAACGCTCCAGGGAGTTCTATGGAGCGATCTTCGGCACAGCGCCAAAAATCGAGACGGATGTCTTCATCGGTTTCGATGTGGCGGGCGGCCTCTTCGCCGTCATTTCGAAACAGACCTTCGCGCCGGATGCGAAGCTCGGCGGCAACACTGTGCCCTATCTGAAGGTCGACGACATTCAGATGGCCCTTCAGCATGTCGAGACAATCGCCCCCGATGCGCTGAAGGCGCCCGGCCTGATCAGCGAAGGGCCGATCAGTCTGTTCAAGGTCACCGATCCGGATGGCAACATTATCGAGTATTACTCGCTCAACACGCCGATCGACGGGCTCTAGAACAGCTACTCGGCGGCTTCTTCCGGCGTGCTCAGAGACGCCAGTCCCTTGGGCGTCAGGGCGTAGATGCCTCTTTCGACCCGCTCGAACCAGCCGTAGTGATCGTCGGCCATCATGCGGGTTGCGGTGGCAACGCCGGTTGCCATGGCGACATCCGCACCGCGGCTGGGGCCGTTGGTGGAAAGATGTTCTGCGCAGCGGATCGCGTCCTGCCGATAGGCCGTCACGAGCGTGGTGCGCGTCGAACCGCCGGTGTTCGGGTCACCGACCCGGCGGGCAAACTCCCGCAGGAGCCGATCCTTGCGCGCCTTGGACTTGCGCGGGGTGAAAGGCGCCGGGTCCAGGTGCACCTCGACAACGCCATCCGGCAACCTGACCGTGATCACGCCAAGGCCCAGCCTTCGGGCAAGCTGCAGGTTCTTCTTCAGAGACTGGAGGAACTGCCGCCCCTTGCCCCGGACGACCGCGACATAGACTGCGTCGGTCACCGACTGGCGCACGACCGCCTGATGAAACAGGCTCAAGGTGAACCCTGTCTTGAGTTCGACAATCACCGGATCCGCACCCTCGCGGCACGCGACGATATCGGCCGAACCGACTTCGGCCTTCACCTCATATCCCTGCTCAACAAGAAAAGCTTTGACCGGCGGATAGAGCTCGGTTTCCAGAATGCGCCCCATGGCGGCATCCTACGTGCGAAGCCTTGGGCGGGCAATCTTCCGGCCGGGGCTGCCGGCCGAAATCCAATGAATAGATCCGCCGTGGCGCTTCAGGGACGGAGCCGGAAGCTGACACTTTCAAAAAAGACCGGACCACATTGCGTGACCCGGTCCGATCCATCCTTTAGCGTTCCAGATGAGAACGCAGGCAGCCATGGTTACTGCGCCGTCTGAGGTTCCCCCACTGCGGGGGCATTCAGCTGCTCGGCCTCCTGCCGTGCCTTTGCAGCTTCTTCCGCCTGGCGAATCTGCAGAGACGTCAGAAACGCAGGAGCTGCATCAACCTCGTCCAGAGAGGCCTTGATCACCAGCGTCTGGTCACCCGGCTCCACCTTGCTGTGCTCGACCGCATCATAGGGAACGCCGATCAGCTTGGTGCCGAGACCCAGAAAGCCTCCTGCCTCGATCACGACACCAACGACCTTGCCTTCGCCATCGATTTCAAGCGCGGCCACCTCGCCAATCGTGTCGCCAGCCGGATTGGTGACTTCCTGCCCGATCAGGTTGCTGGAAAGCCAATGGCCGGATTCCTGCTGGGCAAGAAACGGGGTCACACCTTCGAACGCGATCTCAGGCGCATCGCCCTCGGGCATTGTTTCCTGGATCATCGGGTCTGCTTCGCGGGGTTGAGAGGTCTCCTGCGCCAGCGCGGGACTGAGCGACAGCGCCAGGGCGGCGATTGTGGCCGGAACGATGTTGCGTTTCATGATTCACTCCCTTGTTGCCGCGCCGGCAGAGCAGACAACCCGTTCGCCCTCACCGATGCGTAGACAAACAGATAGGAAGCAAAATTGACCTTTTCGGGCAAAGGCCTGATAAAATTAGCTATTAAATATCAGCATGTTACCCATTGACGCTTGACGGGGCATACCCGCAAAACGTGTCAATTTTATGATCGATTCAATCTATACGGGCACCATATAGCCACCGCACTCCCTCGATATCGCTCGGCTGCAGACCCTCGAAGGTTTCCCGGTACTTGAAGTGCATGATCGAGCTCTTGCGAAGGTAGTGATCAAGGCCAATCGCATGACCGATTTCATGGGCAAAGGTGTACTGCAAATCGTAGGTCTTCAAATCACCGTCGAAGCCGATTTTCCATTTGTGAACCGGATTGAGACAAACGGCAGACCGGGTGATGCGGGCAAGCTTGGCCGCCGCCGTGGCACCTGACCGTGCTTCCGGTTGCCGGCCGGGTTTTCCGAGACCCCGGTCCGAAACGTCGGTCACATTCGACTTCGGACGATCTGCAAAGTCGGACTGAAACCTGACGTTGGTGAACGCAAATCCCCTTGGAATGGACTGCACGCCCAGCAGAATATCTGCTGCGTTCACGTCCGCGATCTCTTCGAAGGTGAGCCCGCTGACATTTTGCCAAAGCTGGAAAGCGAGCGACGCCTGGCGCCGCACGTCCTCAAGGCCCAGGGAACTCAAGCGCGCAAGGCGCGCAAGGCTGTCCATCGCCCCGCAATTTCGTGCTTTCTCCTGCACGATGGGCTGCTGCACGAAGGCATAGGTGACGTGAGCCGGCGTGCCGAGCTCCGCCTTTCCCCATTTCACGAGATGTCCTTCCAGCTTGAGCGGGGCAAAACCTGCAGCGTTGCCTGCCAGTGAAGGAACCAATGAACAAAAAGTCACAATTGCAGCGATGAGGAAAATGAAGCCGGTCTTCAATGTCTCACTCTTTGGTCGTTCAAGGGTCGGGTAAGACTGCTGACCGTAACGCCAAGGCCGCGTCCTGGATCAGTTTACAATGCGGCAGCTTTACCGCGCCTTGCGAAGGCCCTCAGGCCTGCATCCAAGAGCCAACACCAAGGCAACTCTCGGCTTCTTGCATCTGTGCCGAACGTTACGTCACATTGCCGGCGAAGAAAATCCGGAAAAATCCCATGCAGACGCGAAATCCCGAGAAAATTTCAAGCGATTGAAAAATTGCAACAGTCCAACCGCCCGAAAGCGATGCCGTTTGCTCACGCAGGTGTGAGCACGATCGGCCGAATGAAACGTCCCGATGCCTCGGAAATGCCCGGAAACACCCTATACTTGAACATCGGACGCGCCCGGTGCCCACAAGGAGCCGGGCCCAAACGCCCGACAGGAGATTACTCATGACATCCGGTCTCATTACCCGCCGAAACCTGCTTGTCACCGGAACCGCCCTGCTGGTGTCGGGTGCATCCGGGTTGAGTGTTCCCGCACAGGCCAAAGGCGTGGCGCCGACAGCGTCGATGCGGGGCGGGTCCAACAACTATCGGCCCGGTGCGCCCATTGTCGACAGGATTGGCGGTGGCGGCTTCTGGATGAGCGGAACCGTGCGGCGCGCAGGTGACGGTGCCCCTCTGGCAGGCCAGCGCATCCAAATCTGGGCACATACGACCGAGGGGAACGAACGCGACCAGCGCAGCCATGGCGCGACGCTCACCGATGCCAATGGCGTCTTCCGCCTGGAAATGCCGCAGATCGTTCCGGCCTTCGGCCAGCCCCACGGGCATCTGGCCTATGACAGCGGGGAATTTGAAACCGTCTTTCTGCGACCGGTGATGAGAAGCTCGGCCGATACCAGCCTGGAAGCACATTTCGTGCTGCAGCCTGCTTGACCCGGACTTGCCCGACGGCATGAACCGCCTTCGTGCTCTTCTGATATGGGCCATCCTGGCAACGATCCTTGCTGTGCCCCTGCTCGCAGCGGCGGCAAGCCCGCTGCTGCAATGGCGCCAGCCGATCTATATCGCGGCAGGCTTTGCCGGCATCACAGCGATGGCGCTGCTCTTGTTGCAGCCCTTGCTGGCTGGAGGTTATCTCCCTGGTGCTGAAGGCCTGAAGGGCAGGCGCCTGCACCGCTGGACCGGCTCGTTGCTGGTGCTGGCAATCATCCTGCATGTCGGCGGGCTCTGGATCACCAGTCCGCCGGATGTCATCGACGCCCTTCTCTTCAGATCACCGACACCCTTTTCCGTCTGGGGCGTGCTTGCCATGTGGGCGGTCTTTGCCGCAGCCTTTCTTGCCGCCTTCCGGCGGAGCCTTGCCCTTTCCCCCCGCCTCTGGCGCCGTCTGCACACTCTGCTGGCCATGGTGATCGTCGCCGGCAGCGTGGTTCATGCGCTGTTGATCGAAGGCACCATGGAGACTTACTCCAAAGCCGCACTTTGCGCGCTGGCCGTGGCCGCGACGGTGAAGGTGATTGTTGACCTGAAGATCTGGGCGAGGCGTTCACGCGGGGAAAGCTGAAACTCCCTCGCGCAGCGGGCCAGGCATCAATTCATCAGCTCATGAACCCTAGAACTGGGATGCCCAGTAGCCGAAGGTTATGTTTTTCGGATCCTGTGGCAATTTCTTAATCAACGCTGTTTGCGGGTTCTTCAAGGGCCCGCTGTTCTTTCCGTCGATGTAATGGCGCCGAAAATTCTGCCTGCACGCACCGAATTCCGCCGTGCGGATAATCTGTTCGCAAAGATACAGAACCGTTCTGGTGCTTGGAGTTTTTAAATCCACGTTTTCCATCAGGAGCGGATAGATTTTTAAATAGTCTTCACGCGCTAGTACGCGACCGCAAATGACATCAACGGCATACTCCGCAAAGGGAACTTCGGAGATAGCAGCTCCGAGGCCTTTGCATGACAAATCAAACAAAGACACGCTGTTTGGGTCGTCAACTGAATTCAGGTTACCGGCCATTTTACCCCCCAACAAAAAGTATCAAATACAACCATCGAAAAAACTTCTCGTTGAAGAAAATAGTCCCGAAGTCTTTCGCAAATCAACACGTAAAAGTTCGTTGACGACCACACCGGAAGGGCCTCTGGCGAAGAGAGGATACGTCGAGGTTCATCATTTCACGTTGCGTAAGTACTCAGTTCGAAATGGCAGCGCCGCACGTCGCTTGTCTGCCTTTTTCCGCAATTTCTAATGTAAATTTTGCGCCGGAGCGCCGCGTCTCAAGCCGTGTGTGAACGGCCGTTCCCGTGCTATGTTTTTTCCGGAATTATGTTTCAAACGAAAGAGCAGCCCGCCTGTTGTCTCGCCTGAGGAATTTCGTCCAGAGGACCAGTGGAGCTGCTGCGCCCTTTTCGAAAGCCTGATTTGCCATGCCCTTCCGTTTTCCTGCCCGGCCCTTTTTCTTTCTTGCCACACTGCTGCTGTGCGCCCAGAGCGCCTCATCCGCTGAGTTGACGCTTATCTCCTTCCGCTACAGCGACGATGCGCCGGTGGTGCATCTGCGGCTGGAAGGGGAAATACGGGCGGAGGACGGTGAGCGCGTGGAGGAGGCCTTCGCGCAGCTGGCGCGCTGCTCAGGTGCGGCTTGCAACAACGATTTTGGCGGGCCGCGTGCCGTCGTCTCGCTGTCGAGCCCCGGTGGTTCCTATTCAGCCGGGGTAAAGCTGGCGGATTTCTTCAGAAACAACACCATCGCAACAGTGGTCGAAGCTGGAGACAGCTGCGTTTCGGCCTGTGCCATGGCGTTTCTGGGCGGCTCGTCCTTCTGGCCGACCGGCGGCATCGGCACCTTCATCGACCGCACCATTGAACCGGGTGCAAGGGTCGGTTTCCACTCGCCCTATTTTACCGAAGAGACTGCGGTTGCCGCCGTCCGCAGCGGTCAATTGGGTCAGTTGCTCGAGCTGACCCGGCTTGCGATTGCCGACATCGTCAAGAACCTGACGCGCTATTCGGTCAGTCAGCATGTGCTGGACCGGATCATCAGCATGGGCCCGGAAGGATTTTATGAAGTCGATACGCCCGCCGCGCTCTTTGCGATCAGGGCGCAACTGCCCAGCTTCGACCCGGCCCTTTTGAACATCCCGTTCGAGAACCAGATCCTGCACGTGTGCAGCCGTCTGGCCGCGCTGCACTACGAGCAACCCCTGGGCCTGCTCGATGCGTCGCTGCTGGAAGATACCAACGATGGCCGCACACCGGAGGGCGACAGGATCAGGCTCTACGACCTTGCCGACCGGCCGCTCAACGTTGCTGGCTGCGGCGTTCCGCGTGACAAGCAGTCCGGCACTATCGATACCATGTCACTCTACCGGCTGGTCAGCGACGGCGAAATCTTCGAGCCGCTGTTGTCGTTTCACAATTCGAAAGACGGCGGCTGGTCGTCGCTTGGTTATCGGGGAGGACGGGCAACGGACGCTTTCATCAAGCTGGGGCCGCTCAACCATGTGCTGATGGCTCCGGACGAAAAGCTGAACGACATGCCACGCGCGGTTTGGGAAGAAATAGAAGCCGCCAAAGGCCGGGTCGCCAACCCGCACCTGCCGAGCCACAGCCGCCCCTGGCCCGTGGAAACCATGGCCGCCACACAATGGTCGCGCAGCTACCTTGGCGAAGGGCTGACGATTGTCGAACAGACCGGCCCGGCGAAGCTCTTTGAAGAGCTGGCCGAGCAGGCGGAAGGAACCAGCATTCTCTATAGCCAGGACAAGCCGGACACTCTGGTACGGTCCGGCGAAGACACCGAAACCGGCACCTCCTACTACTGGCTCGCCCTTCGCACCGGCAACCGGGCCGCCACCATTCGCGTTGAAGCGCCCGTACCGGCAGCAGGCCTCACCAACGCCCAGAAATCCCTCATGAGCCTGGTGGCCTGCTCAAGCGATTTCGAAGGCGTTCATCTGGAGTGTTTCAAGTAAGGAACTAATTGGCGTGACGGGTTTAACAGGTTCATTGATCCGTTCTGGTTTCTACAGTCCAAGCAAAGCCAAAATCATTTGACAACTCGCCATTCCTGTCCGCTTCACTCACCCGAAACTGGCCTGAAAACTCGTGGCGGTCAGCGCCACGTGCGCCTCTAAAGGCGGCCGGATCTCAAAAGCTTTGGGAGCCCTTGCAAAATCATAGAGGCGGAAAAGGTACCAGTCATCGCGACGGGCATTGGCAACCTCCAACTCGTTCCGGGAAATATGAAACGGCGTGCGTTCCCAGCCATTTGTGGTTTTTACCTCAATGAGGCGCTCTCCTCCATCTGGCAAAAAACTGAGGATGTCGTATCCTGCGCCGTCTCCGTCTTCTTGCGATGTCCAGCGGACTCGTCTTGCCAAGTCGTGAAGGCCAAGTTCTTTCAGCTGAGCACGCTCTCGGTGAAAAACAACCTCTTCACCGGCACGACCCAGTTTCCGGTTACGTTCGTCGCGCCCAGCGATATCAAAGCGCATAGCGACTGCACGCAATTTTTCCGTTTCTTCTGGAGGCGGAGTGTTTCTAAGCGTGGGCGCCACTCCGACAAACAGTGTTGTTGCTTCAGCGAATTCAGAGTGAAGAGGATTATGAAGCGCTGTTTCCCACTCTGGATGTTTTGCCAACCATCGTGAAATCGCCTCGGCCAGCGTCATCTGAAAATTGAAGCGTGGTTGGTATCCCTTGATGATTGGGAGCCCGAATCCCTTGGCTGCCGCTGACACGTTGCAATACTTGAACTCGATCGAACCGCGAGTACGGCCAATTTGCTCTTGCAGCAGGCGATTGTGGGAAGCTTTGACATAAGATTGGCCAGCAAGCTCATCGCTAAGCATTGCAAAATACGACGCCACAACGGCGTCATTCTCCGTGTCTGACCAGTCATCCAACCTCATATTTGGCAGATTAGTCTACCAGGGCAGTTGTGTCATTCTTGAAACTTCAAGGACTTACGGGCTGCCTCCCATAGGTGTTTCATCTTGCTGACTTTCGCGAAAACGCACCTCAGTATCGTCGCCGTTTCTCAATCACGGCCGCACAAATGCAATTGTGACCATTAGGACACGGCGCCATGTTCAGCGAGAAAATTCAGCAGCACGCGGACACGTGCAGGCAAAGGACCGCCCTGGCCGGTGTAGACCGCGTGGAAGGCTTCGCTGTCGTCTGCATAACACTTTTCAAGAACCGGCTTCAGACGTCCCGCGGCGATGTCAGCACGTACGGTAAAGGCGGCCAGACGCGCCAACCCAAGGCCGTTGATCGCCAGCCGGCGGATGGCCTCGCCGTCGCTCGCCTGAACGCGCCCGGGCGGGCAGACTGCTATCGGTTCGTCGTCGCGCAGAAAGCGCCAGGTATCGACTTCCCGCGGATAGTTGAACCCGATTTTCCTGTGCCCCTCCAGATCCGCGATGGAGGCAGGTTCCCCGACACGCTGAAGATAGTCAGGTGAGGCGACGATCAGCATCGGTGTTTCGCCGAGCTTGCGTGCTACCAGGCTGGAGTCCTTGAGCGGCCCTGCCCGCACCACAACATCCGTCCGCTCCGCGAGAAGGTCGATCAAGGCGTCGGTCAGAACGATTTCGAGAGAGATGTCGGGGTACTGCTCGAGGAACACAGGCAGGACGGGCTCAAGAATGTGGGTCGCATAGGAGGCGCTGGTGTTCAGCCGAATGCGGCCGACCGGCTGCTCGCCCAACCCTGCCTGCCGTTCCGCTTCATCGATGCTTGAGAGAATTTCTCGCGCACGCTCGTAAAAGACACATCCTTCGGCCGTCAGATCCAGACGCCGGGTGGACCGGTTGAAAAGCCGTGCGCCAAGCCGTGTCTCGAGCCGGGAAATCAGCTTGCTGACTGCAGACTGGGTCATCCCCAGGTGCCTGGCCGCGTGGGAAAACCCGCCCAGTTCAACAACCTGAACAAAGACCTCCATCTCACCGCTGCGGTTTATGCTGGCGCGCGACATATGACTTCAATTCACTTATTATATTCATTTCGGGCGTATAGTTCATGATATGAGCACTGCCTAGGTTCCGTCCATCGAAATTTCATGGACCGGATCCAAAATGCCCCTTGCTCTTTATGCACTGGCGGCCGGAGCCTTTGGCATCGGCGTCACAGAATTCGTCATCATGGGCCTTCTGCTAGAGGTCAGCCGCGATCTTGGTGTCTCGGTCGCTGCAGCAGGAATGCTCATCTCCGGCTACGCCCTCGGGGTCGTGGTCGGCGCGCCCATCCTGACCGTCTTCACCGCGACCTGGAACCGGAAGCGCGTGCTGATCGGCCTGATGGTGACCTTCATCATCGGGAACGCTGCCTGCGCGCTTGCGCCTAGCTACGACCTGCTGATGGCAGCCCGTATCCTCACGGCCCTCGCCCACGGAACCTATTTCGGTGTCGGCTCGGTCCTTGCCGCCTCCATGGTCGGCAAGGACAAGCAGGCGTCCGCAATTGCCATCATGTTTACAGGGCTGACGCTTGCCAACATCCTCGGCGTGCCTGCCGGAACCTGGCTTGGCCAGCAATTCAGCTGGCGCATGACCTTCTGGGCCGTGACGCTGATCGGCCTGGCCGCACTGGCCGTGCTCATTCTGCTCGTTCCGACCGATCGTTCGCGCGCCGCACAATCCGGCTGGCGGGCCGATCTGAAGGCCGTGTCGCGCGCCTCCGTCCTTCTCGGTTTCCTGACCACGGTCCTGGGGTTTGCAGGCGTTTTCACCCTGTTCACCTACATCGCCCCGTTGCTGACGCAGGTCAGTGGATTTGCCGACACGGCGGTATCCCCGATCCTGTTGATCTTCGGTGGGGGGCTGGTCGCCGGAAATCTCCTGGGCGGAAAACTTGCCGACATCAGACTGAAGACCGCGCTCATCGGCAGCATGGCAGCCCTTGCACTCGTGCTAGCGGTCATGTCCGCCGCCTTTGGAAACCAGACCGCGGCCGTGGTGCTGACGGGACTGCTCGGCGTGGCGGGTTTTGCAACGGTTCCTCCGCTTCAGTCCTGGGTTCTGTCGAAGGCCGTTGGCGCCGGAGAAAGCCTTGCGTCCAGCCTGAACATTGCCGCCTTCAATCTCGGCAACGCACTTGGGGCCTGGGCCGGCGGCCTGGCCATCTCCCGTGGGCCGGGACTTGAAAACCTGCCTTTGGTCGCCGCGGGTTTCCCCCTCCTCGCAATCGTGGTCGCGCTTACCTCCTTCGCGATCGAGCGGCGCATACCCTCCCCGATCTCCACTCACCAGACTGCCAGCTAGAAAGGATATCACCGACATGGACTATCGCAATCTTGGAAACTCCGGGCTCAAGGTTCCCGCCCTCAGCTTCGGCGCCGGCACATTCGGCGGCTCCGGCCCACTCTTCAGTCATTGGGGCACAACGGACGTCGCAGAAGCGCGCCGCCTCGTCGACATCTGCCTCGAGGCCGGCGTCAACCTGTTCGACACCGCGGACAACTACTCCGAAGGTGCTTCGGAAGAAGTGCTCGGTGAAGCAATCAAGGGCCGCCGCGACGCGGTGCTGCTCTCCACGAAAATGAGCCTCCCCCTGGGGGACGGCCCCAATGAGGCAGGGTCTTCACGCTTCAGGCTGATCAGGGGTGTCGAGGCCGCACTCAAGCGCCTTGGAACGGACCATATCGATCTTCTGCAACTGCATGCATTCGACGCGTTCACCCCGGTGGAAGAGGTGCTGTCGACGCTCGACCAGCTCGTCCGCGACGGGAAAATCCGCTATATCGGCGTTTCCAACTTCTCCGGATGGCAGATCATGAAATCACTGGCCGTTGCGGAAAAACACGGCTGGCCGCGCTATGTCGCAAACCAGGTCTATTATTCTCTCGTCGGACGGGACTACGAGTGGGACCTGATGCCTCTCGGCGCAGACCAGGGCCTGGGCGCCATGGTATGGAGCCCGCTTGGCTGGGGTCGGCTGACCGGCAAGATCCGCAGGAACAATCCGATCCCCGAGGGCAGCCGACTGCATGAGACCGCAAGTTTCGGACCTCCCGTGGAAGACGATCTGCTCTATTCGGTCGTCGACGTTCTGGATGCGATTGCAGAAGAAACCGGCAAGACAGTCCCGCAAGTGGCGATCAACTGGCTGCTTCAACGCCCCACTGTCGCGTCGGTCATCATCGGGGCGCGCAACGAAGCGCAACTTCGCGACAATCTGGGAGCAACGGGTTGGGCGCTGACGGACGAGCAGATTGCCCGTCTTGATGCCTCGAGCGCGCGGACTGCTCCCTATCCGCATTTTCCCTATCAGAGGCAGGAGGCTTTCGCACAGCTCAACCCAACCCTGGTCTGACGGGCAATCCTGAACGGCGCGGCAAGTGACAACATGAACCTGTCGCGCCAATGGACCTTGGTGCTCAATACCAGAACCCTTCCCGCCGCCAGATGGTGAAATGGCCACGCACAGGTGGGGCCGGGGTGCCGCCGTCGATCGTGAATTCGCAACCGCCCTTTAGACCCTTGCCACCGGTACGGCGCAGGATCACGTATTCGTTGCATTGCGGACCACCGCTGGAGCTCTGGCACATGTCGATACGCGCGCGTTTCTCGTCCAGAACTTCCCAGACCCAGTCGATCATCGCCACATGTCCGTTCCAGACCATGAAATCGAGTGGCTTGACCTCGTTGATGTCGTCGATGTTGGTCTTGGCGACATGATCCGGATACCGCCGGGGTGAAACACCGTAATACTTGTCCCACTCACCAGTGAATATCAGGAAATTGGCGATAAAACCTATGCAATCCATACCGAAAAAGCGGTCTTGCACCATCTGTTGCAGTGCCGCCTGATCGGACATCTTGTCGAAGTAGAGTTTCTTGATCTTGCCGGTCTGCTCGACATCCTTGGAGCCGTCCTTGTTCGCGCGGCCGCAGACCTCAACCTTGTACTTGTCCAAAAGATCCTTGTTCTTCAGCATGAAGTTCCAGATCTTGACGAATGTCTTGTCGTTTCCCTGGCCTTTCAGCGCCAGGTCGATCTCGCGGCCGCCGACATGCTGGTTCAGCGTGATGCCGTGGGGATCCTTGATCCAACGGAAATTCTTGAAAAAACTGGTTGCGCTGTCGTTGCCGCCGTTACCACGGTCCTTGCAAAGATACTGCGTAAGCTTGACCCGGCCGGCGCTGGTCTGCAGGCCAGGATTTGTCAGAACGTCGACGTATTCGTAAGGCAGAAAAAAAGACTCGGCCACATTCACTCTCCCTTGGTTAGGCCCCCTCAATGGCCCCTGAAGCTGTATGCGTAATCGGCGTCTTTCGTAGGCTTGCCGGTGCAGCCAAATAGCCACGTCCCCCGCGAATGCGTCTGTCTTCCACGTCACATTATTTGTCATTGTTGCAATGCGCAGCATCACACCTTTTGAGGGATCTCGGCCAGCAAGATGCGATCAAGGCGATGCGCCCTTGCGAGGCAACTGAAGCCTCGACATCCCCGCGACCGGACACATGAGCTGTTCGACAGGGACAACACCTGAAAAGGCGTCTTTCCGTCACGCGATTTCGCCGATGGACAAGCCGCGTCATCACCCCTATGATCAAGTCATCTGATGATTTGGTGACTTCAAATGCAATCTCTGGCAAAAACGAGCCTGGTTGACAGCGCAGCCGAGGCGATCCGGGCGGAAATCGTGGGCAATCGCTGGTCCGTGGGGGAAAAGCTGCCCAACGAGGCTCAGCTCTCGGCGCAGCTTTCCATCAGCCGTGGCACCGTGCGCGAAGCCGTGCGCGTGCTTGTTTCGCAAGGCTACCTGGAAACACGGCAGGGCTCGGGCACCTATGTGCTGTCGGTCGTCGATGCCATCGGGCCATTGACCATGGCGCGTCGCGCGACCCTGCGTGACCAGTTCGAGGCCAGGCTGGCGCTGGATGCGGAGGCCGCCAGGCTGGCCGCTCATCGCCAGACACCAGAGGTGATTTCGGAGCTGCGCCGCTTGCTCACGGAGCGCGGAAACTATGATGGTCACGACAAGGCCGGTTTCGTGGAGCGCGACCTTGCCTTTCACCGGGCTGTTGTCGCGGCCTCGCAAAACTTCGTTCTGGTCAACATGTACGAATTCTTCTCCAGTCTGATCGGCGAGACCATCGAGGCTACGCTTGGAAAAGACCTGCAGGAACCCGATATGGCGGCCCACGCGGCCATTGTCGATGCCATCGAGACAGGCGACCCGGAACTGGCCGAGGCCGCCGTCCGCCGGTTCATGGCCCCTGTCCTGAGAGACCTGGAGCGACTGCTCGGCTCATGACACAGGCATCTGAAATCGATCCCGGCTCGATCGAACTGATCGATGCCGAAGACATTGACGTTTCCGCTGAGCAATCCCAGCCGGCGACGCAGAGCGGACTGGTGCGGTTTCTGCTGGGCGCAAGTCTGGTACTGATCGCCTTCAACCTGCGTCCGGTCTTTTCCAGCGCGTCGGCGCTGCTTCTGGAAATCCGCGAAAATTTTGGCCTGTCGCCAACGGGCGCAAGCCTTCTGACGACACTGCCCGTTGTGTGTCTCGGCCTGTTCTCACCGCTGGCTCCACGCCTTGCCCGCCGCATCGGCACGGAACGCACATTGCTTGCTGTCGTGGTTTTGCTGGCCATTGGAACGGCAGCACGAGGAACGTCCTCCGTGCCGTTGCTGTTTCTTGGAACGGCGTTGGCGGGTGCCTGTATCGCGGTTGGCAACGTACTTCTGCCCGGGCTCGTCAAGCGCGATTTCCCCGACAAGGCCGCACTGGTGACCGGGTGGTACACCATGGCACTTTGCGCGGGCGCTGCCGCCGGCGCAGGATTGACCATTCCGTTTGAAGCGGCCCTCGGTGGTTCGATCGAGGGCGCGCTTGCGATCTGGGCCGTGCCGGCACTCGTGGTGGCCGTCCTGTGGTTTCCGCAGGTCATGGCGACGCGCAAGCGCCCCAAGGGTCCGACTTATGTGGTGAAGGGCATGTGGGGTGACAGGCTGGCCTGGCACGTGACCCTGTTCATGGGTCTGCAATCCGCACTTGCCTATTGCGTCTTCGGCTGGCTGGTACCGATCCTCCGCGCCCGCGGGCTGGACGGCGTCACTGCCGGCGCAATCGTGTCGGTGTCGGTGATGGTGCAGGCTGCCGCCTGCCTGATAGCACCGCATCTTGCCGTTCGCGGCAAGGACCAGCGGCTGATCAACGTCGCACTTTGCGCCATAGCGGTTATAGCCCTGCTCGGCCTGCAATTCGCGCCACTGTCCACCGTCTGGATCTGGGCGGTGCTGCAGGGCATCGGCCAGGGCGGACTGATTGCGGTGGCGCTTACGGTCATCGTGTTGCGGACACAGGATTCCCATTCCGCTGCGCAGCTTTCGGGCATGGCCCAATGCGTCGGCTATACGCTTGCCGCCATCGGCCCACTGATCGTCGGCCTCATCCGAAGCTGGACGGGAAGCTTTGCCTGGAGTGCGGTGCTGTTCGTGGCGCTTGGCCTTGGCGCCGCCATCAACGGCTGGTTCGCCGGAAAGGCAAGTCACGTCAATGTGGAGACGGTCAAGCTGTCCGGCTGACCGCGCCAACGGGGCCTGATGTTTCCAGCCGGTATTTCAGGAAACGCGTGCCGTCATAATCGGTCTCGCCGATGAAACGTGCCCCCATCCGACGCAGTGCACCGAGGTTCCGTCGGGACGGCGGCAGCAGGAAGGTGACGAATGGAATGCGCGGGTCTTCACTGGCAAAGGCCAGCGCCTTTCTGGTGATCGGCATGCCGAGGCCAAAGGCTGCCGGGTGCAGCACCAGCCCGAAATCCCACTCCTCGCCTTCTTTCTGAAAACCACCCCAGCCGACATAGCGGCCGTCTGCCAGAAAGGCCCAGTGACCAAGTCCGTCGCGTTGCCAGCAGGCTTCCTTGGCCGCTACGAACTTCGCAGCCATCTCGAGATCCCATGAGAAGGTCAGAAGCGGCATGTGGGTGCCGACACGCGGGTCGGACATATGCGCGACCAGCTCTTCCAGCGGAATGTCCGGCAGGCGCACAAACTCGATTATCGACTGACTTGATCTGGGCATGGGCTGGCATCTCCTGAAACTGGCCAGCGCCTCTTGCACCCAAAATGGCCGGCCCGATCAAGACAACTCCTTTGCCTGATGATCAACACTGCGTGTTCAGGCGGTGGTGCCGTTTTCCAGGCTGACGGAGACATTCAGCTTGTTACCGTCGAGATCACGCACATAAGCGCCGAAATAATCCGGGTGATAGGAACGAGGGCCGGGTGCCCCTTCATCACGTCCACCGCACCGCAGTGCAGCAGCATGAAACGCCCTGACGGCCTCCGCATCCGGCGCATAGAACATGACCTGCGTACCATTGCCCGATGTGGCTGCCCGCCCGTCAAACGGCAACAAGACAAACAGCGATATACGGCCATCGGCACCTGCATAGCCAAGCTCGCGGGGATCGGAAAAAACCCGCTTCATGCCAATAGTCGCAAGCACTTCGTCGTAAAACCGGCCGGCAGCCGAAAGATCGTTGGCGCCGATACAAACCCCTGACAACATTTTTGAAAATTAACCCGCGCTGAAGGTGTGGCCCGTCTCGACCAGGCCGTCTGGCCCGCTCATATCACAGTTCCTCCCGCTTGCCAGAGCCGCAACGCAACAGTGCGCAAACTTACCTCACCAACCGCAGCAGAGCCGCAGCGAGACGGCTCCTCGCTGGAACAGCGCGATAAGCCTGGCCATACACGTCAATGGTATGGAACCACCGTTACCGGCGGTAGGTCGCGGCGATGCGGGATATCTCTTCGTAGATGCCCGCCAGGATATTGAGGCTTTGCCCTGCCTCTTTCAGGCGCTTGTCGAATTCGGGCAGACTTGAGATCTGCTCAATCAGCAGCCGTTTGCGCACAGCGCCGTAATCATCGGTGATCTTCTTGCCTTCCGGTGTCGCCTGATAGGTCACACCCGTGCGGCCCGAGCCCTGCTTTTCAATCAGCCCCGCCGCCACGAGTTTTCGCATCGAATACTGGATGTTCGGAATGTCGTCGCGGTTGGTAAGCCGGGCCAGTTCCTTGATGCTTTTTGCCCGGTCGTTCATGCGCACGATATGCAGCAGTGCGTTTTCCGGGCCGGTCGCCCCAACGTCGCTGACAGACGCCAGGCATTCTGTCTGCCATCGCCCGAACGCCTCGAAACAGCGCATCAACGCGAATTCCAGCTCGGTGCAGACGACCTCCGCATCGTTCTCCGAAAGGTGCCAGTGATAGTTGAGCTTCTGATCGTCCGACTTGCCGGTCATCGGTCCCTCTTCGTTTTTTCAGATCGAATATAGCTGCGATTCAGTTTGACGTAAGGGCGTTTTTGCACATAGTTTCAAATAAAAAATACAATTGAAAATCTATCCTAAATGGAGGGGATCCATGCCTACCAACATGATGCAAGACAAGAACGGCTTCAAACTCGGGACCTTTTCGTCCAATTGCTCGTCCGGGATGACGGTCACCAAATCGCCGTCCAGATGGGTCAATAGCTGGGAAAACAACCTGAAACTCGGCCAGATGCTGGATGATGCCGGCATCGACTTCATGCTGCCGATCGCCCGCTGGATCGGTTACGGCGGCGAGACGGACTTTCACGGCAGCGTGCTGGAAACGGTCACCTGGGCAACCGCGCTGCTGGCCTCAACGAAAAACATCACTGTGTTCGCCACGGTGCATACAGCTGCAAACAATCCGGTGGTCGTCGCCAAGCAGATTGCCACGATGGATCAGGTGGGCAATGGCCGCGCGGGACTGAACATTGTCGCGGGCTGGAACAAGCCGGAATACGAAGCCCTGGGCCTGACCCTGCCCGACGATCACGAAACCCGCTACGGCTACGCCCAGGAATGGTTCGATGTGGTCGAGAAGCTCTGGACCTCGAAGGAGTATTTCGACTGGGAGGGCAAATACTTCAACCTGAAGCACGTTGCTGGCGACCCCAAGCCCGTCAACGGCCGGCCACCGATCCTGAACGCGGCAGGATCAGCAACCGGACGGACCTTTGCCACCGACAATGCCGACTACCTGTTCACGCCTGCCATCGATCTCAACCGGTCCGTCGATGAAATCAAGGAACTGAAAGCGCAGGCGGCGGAGAAGGGGCGCGATGTGGGTGTTCTGACCTTCAGCCACGTCATCTGCCGGGAAACTGAGGAAGAGGCGACCGCCCTCCGAGACCGGCTGATGGGCGATCTGGCAGACTGGGAAGCGGTGGACAATCTGGTCAATCTGCAGTTCGCGCATGCGCAGTCGTTTCCGCACGACCTGCTGGCCCAGATCAAGAACCTGTTCGCCATGGGCCACGGCGGGTTCCCGCTGGTTGGAACTCCGCGGCAGGTGGCCGACGGCATCCTAAAACTGCACGAAACAGGCTTTGCCGGAACGACGCTCTCCTTTGTCGACTATGTCGAGGAGTTCCCGTATTTCCGTGACAATGTTCTGCCGCTGCTTGCGGAAGCCGGTATCCGGTGATGGACCCCGTGCCGTCCAGAGAATTCACCAACGCCATGCGGGCGTTGGTGGGCAATTGTTCCATCATCACGGTCGGTGAGGGAGAGGACATTTCAGGCCTCCTCGTCACATCGGCAATGTCTCTCAGCGCCGATCCGCCGCTGGTGCTTGCCTGCGTCAACAAGGCTTCCTCCAGTTGGCCCTTGCTGAAGAAGTATCCGAAATTCGGCTGGTCTTCGCTTGGGCCCGAGCACCGCAAGGTTGCCGAAAACTTTTCGGGGTTCGGCGGCGTCAAGGGAGCGGAACGTTATGCCGGAGCCACATGGCGCACGGCGGAAACCGGGGCTCTTCTGCTGGAAGATGCTCCGGCCGCTTTCGATTGCGAGGTCGAGGAGATGATCGACCGGGCGACCCATTCGATTGTCATCGGCAAGGTGCGTGCAATCCGGCAAAGCCAGTCATCGGGCGCGCTGGTTTACTGGAACGGAGCGTTCCAACCGTTGTAAACGGCCTTTTGCCGAGAGACGCAGCTTCTTGAGGAGCTGCGTCTCTCCATCCCGCGACTTAAATTTTCCGCAAAAAATCTGCCTGGAACATGAACCGTCCAGACAGCCCGCTTTTTCGCGATTTACAGAGTTTCTGTCCGTCCAGAAATCCGTTCCGCCGTCCCCCTCTCCAGGCCGGACAAGGAACCATCCTGTGCGCGCTCCGTTTATTCCATGGACCCATAACTAACACAGGAGGACCAGATGGACCTTTCCATGAACGATCTCAGCCCGAAGCTTCGCAAGGAAGCCGAACAGGAGGCAGAAAAGATCAAGCGGGTCGCTGACAAGTCCAACGCCGGCGGACAGCTTGGTGGAACGTTTTTCGGACAGGAACAGGATGACGGCATGGCACCGCCGAGATCAGTTGCCGCCGGCCGGTCCTGATACCGGGTTTCACTTCAGGGCGGGCTGACACAGCCTGCCTGTGAACCGACCGGCGGCCGTGAGGCGCACGAAAACAAGAACGACCCATAATAACGGTCGCGCCCGGCCGCCGGGTCGGTTTCACATCCAACCATACCCCGTCAACTAGCGCGTTTTCGGCAATCAGCTTTCCAGAATGACATGCGGCACAAACCGCGACAGGTCTTGCGTCACCGGTGCCTTGTCCTCACGCAGGCAGATGCCCGATGCCTGGCCGCCAATAATCCATGAACCGATCATGACGTAGTCGTCGACGAATTTCGGCGGTTCCGCATAGGCCTGCAGGATGTGGCCTTCCGCGCCATACCCGCCGGGTGTGCTGAGTTCTTCAGATCCGATACCGCGCACCGTGATGTTGGCACCCTCCCGACTGAAGAAAGGTTTGCGCACATGCGGGCCCTTCAGGAATGCCTCATCCGCCTCCGCCTCGAAGTAGGACGGCAGCAGGTTCGGATGGTCCGGAAACATCTGCCAGAGCAGCGGCAGGATTGCCTTGTTCGAAAGCACGGCCTTCCAGGGTGGCTCAAGCAACTGTATCGGCGCATCGGGCAGATAGGGGCCGTAATCCTCGCGCAGCATGTCTTCGTAGGGATACAGCTTGAACAGGGCGTCGATCACGAAACTGTCGGCGTCGGCGAACCGGCCCTCGCCGTCGAGCCCGATCTCTTCCACAGCAACAAAATGCGGTATCAGCCCCGCCTGCCGCGCGCAGTCTTCCAGATAGCGCACGGTTGCACGATCTTCATCGTGATCCTTCGATGACGCGAAGTGGATGTGATAGCCGGGCGCGAACATGGCGGCGAACCGCTCGATCAGGCGATCCTGAACGGAGTTGAATTGATCGCTGTCGGTCGGCAGAACGCCAGCCGCCATCTGCTGCTCCAGCCAGATCCACTGAAAGAAGCCGGTTTCGTAAAGCGCCGTTGGCGTGTCGGCATTGAATTCGAGAAGCTTTGCTGGCCCGTTGCCGTCGTAGAAGAAATCGAAGCGGCCATAAAGCGAGGGCTGTTGCTGCTCCCAGGAATTGCGGATCCAGGAGCGGTATTTTTCCGGGATCGCCATCTTGTCCATGAGACTGTCGTCACGGACAGCCCGATCCACCAGATCGAGGCACATGCCGTAGAGCTCCTGCGAGGGGTCCTCGAGGTCGTCCTCAATCTCGCGCAGAGTAAACTGATAGGCGTGGGTCTCGTCCCAGTACGGTGCGCCGTACATGGTATGAAAGCCGAAGCCGAGGCGCTCGGCTTCTTCCTTCCACCCCGGTCTTTCAGGAACTGCGATCCGCTTCATGGTGCAAGCGGGGCGTCAGAGTTTCGCCAGAAGAGCCTGGACGTCGTTGCGGGCCGGATTCTCCAGGGCCTTGATCTTGGCTTCCAGATCGGCGCCGCTTTCCAGGCGAGCGTCTTCCTCAGCCGCTTCCAGCATGGCCTGCTGTTCCGCCTGGCGCTGTTCCAGGCGTGCGAGGCTGTCGACCGCACTGGCCAGCCGGCCGTCGGAAGCCGTGGTGTTGGTGGACGCCGCCTTCTGGGCCTTGATCAACGCTTCGTTGGCCTTTGCGCTTTCCATCTTGCGCTGCAGCGTCTCGATCTTGTTCATCGACTGGCGAATGGTGCTGTCCATGCGCTCTTCGGTGGACTTGTACTGATCGAACAGAGCCTGGTCGGCTTCCGCCTTGTCGCGCAGTTTCAGCACGCTCTCGATGATCTCGATGGCCAGCGGCTCGTCGCCCTGTGCCTTGGCACTGCGGGCTGCTTCCGTGCGCCGCTCGATTTCGCTCATCAGTTCGGCGACGGATTTTTCCTTCAGCTTGCGGTTAGCCGCCATGCGCGCCTTTTCGTCCTTGGCTGCACCGATCGCCTGTTTTGCTTCGCGGATTTCCTGTTCCAGGATCGTCATCAGGTTGGCGTCCTGAACGGATTCCGCGGCATTGTGGGCGTGGCCCTTGAACGCCGTAATCAATTTGCCCCAAACACTCATTTTCAAATGTCCTTCTTCAAATTGGCGGCGGGATCAGGCAGCGGCCTTGGGACCGACGTCGGCGGCCAGCTCCAGAGCGCTGTTGGCGATGGTGCGCAATTCCGTCTCGACCGAATCCAGTGTCGAGCGCACGGACATGGCGCCGAAGAGCTCGTAATATTCGCGTCCGTCGATCATATCGATGGACAGGGCGCAGAGCGGCAGCAGCTTCTTGTGATTGCGCAGCATCATCGCCTCGAAGGAGGCCGGGTCCTCCTGGGCATCGCAAGGCCACAGAACCGTGGACGTAAGGATCTGGGTTTCGCCGACAACCATGAACAGGGTGATTTCACCGGCCGAGTGAAGCTGGACTTCCAGCACGCCGGCCTGATCGGAACTCACCGTGCAGCTGATTTCACCTGCCGCGAAGGAATCCGATTGCTCCAGAGCTTCCTTCAGCTCCGCAAGTGTCCAGGGAGATTGCCGCGTACTCATCCAAAGCCCTCCATTTCAAATCCGGTGCCGGGATCCGGCCTCGAACAAGTAGAAGCCCCGTCTAGCCGTTTCAAGCGATTATTCGGAAAGCTATGCCGAATTGACAATAGGGCGGGCTCTGGTCAGAGTAGCCGGCGACCGAAACAGGGGGCAAATTTCAGCGGTGCCAATCCTGCAACTCATCATTTCTCGGCTCTACCAACACGTCCTCGAGCTCAAGCTCTGGCTGCTTGCGACGCTGATATGCGCTTATATGGTGATCTCGTGGATCCTGTTTTTCCTGGCTGGTGAAACAGGCCTGACGGGCAATCCGCTGACCTTCATCTATTTTGCCGCGACAACCGCCTCGACGGTCGGTTACGGCGACCTGTCTCCGTCGACGGAAGCAGGCCGGATGGTGGCCGCCTTCTGGTTCTTTCCGGGTGCGTTGCTGATTTTCTCGGCCGTCCTGGGCCGGTTGACGGGTGTCCTTGTGGAAGGAGTGAGGCGTATGGCTGACGGCAACGGAAACTATGAGCGCGTGCAGAACGCCACGGTGATTGTCGGCTATCACCGGGACAAGACACCCTTGATGGTGGAGAACCTGGTTGCCGGCCAGGACGGAGACGACAAGATCATTCTGCTTGCGGACTCCAAGAACGTGGAAGTGCCGGAGGGCGTGCGGCTGATCCGGGCCGAACGCATGGACGCCCTGCAGTCGCTGCGCCGTGCGGCCATTCCAGGTGCGCAGAAAGTGCTGGTCTACGCCGGCTCGGATGCGGAAACCTTCAACACCTGCCTTGCCATTCGCGAACTTAACGAGACCGTTCACATTGCGGCCTATTTCGAGGACCGAGACACCGCCCGGCGCGCAGGCAACCTTGCGCGAATCGAACCGGTGGTGTCGAACGCCTGCGAAGCACTGGTACGCGCTGCGCAGGACCCCGGCGCGGGTCAGATCCTGATGGCCCTTTCCACAGCGGGCCTCGGCGCGACCATTTATTCGGCCATCGTCCAAAGCGGTGGCGGCACCGAAACCGACAAACTGGAACAGGCCCTTTCAGGCGCTGAAGGTACGCTGATTGCGGTTTCCCAGCCGGACGATCCGGATTTCCTGTTCAGACCTTTCCCCAAGACGTTGAAGACAGGCGGCTCGATCTATTATCTCGCCAACAAACGTCTCGCGGCGGGCGAGATCACGGCCGGTCTGGGGGGAGCTGATGTTCGGATCACTGTTTAACAAGAAGGACAAAGGCTGGCAGCCGCCGGAAGTTCTCGGTCTGACCATCGGCAGAGGCATTTCCTTTGATCCGATCGCGCTTCGCCTGCTGCCTGCCGACAGTCTGATCGAACGTCCCGACACCACGCTGATGATCACCGCCCAGGGGCATTGCGACCTTGGCGAACAATCGCACATGCATCGTTTCTATCCTGACGACGACCGCTTCCTGATCCAGTTTCAGGGCGGCGACGGCAAGAACGACGAGCGGGTCGACGAGATCATGCTGTGGTACTTCTATGACGTGCAGTACCCGACCGGCGACACCGAGTGGAACCGGGTGAAATCCGCGATCCGACAGACGAGCTTTTCACTGCCGGGCGAAGATCGCGACTACCGTTTCGAGCGGGCCTGGTTCGATACGTCGACTGCGCCGGAAGATCCGATGACCTACTGGGAGGAAGTGTGCGACGACCGCGAAGGCCGCGGAAGGCGCAAGATATTCCAGACCGCCATGCTTTTTGCCCGCCCCCTGCAGGACGGCCGGGACGAAATGCTGCTCGTCAACATGGAAGAGCCGGAAAATGCGGAACGCAGCGTCGCGTTCATGCTAGGCTTCCCGCTTGAGCGGCACAATTTTTCTGTCTGAACTGAATAGTGGAGACCAATATGGCAGACCTTCAGGCGTCCCTTTCAGGCATTGTTCCTTTTATTGCCTATTTCATTACAGCCATCGTCATGCTGCTGATTTTCATGAAAATCTATACCGTCATGACACCGCATGACGAAATGGCGTTGATCAAGGAAAACAACGTTGCCGCTTCGGTGGTCTTCAGCGCTGCCTTCCTCGGCTTTTCGCTGCCGCTGGCCAGCGCCGCGGCGAATTCCGTGAGCATCATCGACTTCATCATCTGGGGCATCATCGCCTGTGCCGCACAGCTTGTGGTCTACCAGGTCTTCCGCCGGTTCTTCCCGAAGGTCACGGACCGGATCAAGGGTGGTGAAATGGCAATCAGCACCAATCTTGCTGCCATTTCATTGACGGTCGGCCTGCTGAACGCCGCCTGCATCACCTACTGACCGTGGCGGTACGGGCCGCCCTGCGCTGATGCCCCGAACCGTATCACGCAAAGCATTTCATCAGACCGTTTGAAGGTCGGGAGAAAATTCATGAAACGCTCCAAGTCGATCAAGCTGGTGGTCATGGCAACGACGACCGTGACCATTGCAGGCTGCTCGGACGAACCGACGCTGGATGGCCGGGTCTACAAGACCGAGGCGGAATGTGTCGCCGACAGCTACGTCCCGGACGAGGTTTGTGTCGAGGCAATTACCGCCGGCAAGTCAATCCACAAGGCCTCCGGACCACGCTATGACACCGTCAACCTGTGTAACGAGCAACACGGCAACAACGTTTGCGCCTACGACAGTGCCACCGACGGATCTTCCTACTACACGCCGTTTCCGGCAGGTTATTTCCTGGCAGGGGCACTGACCGGCGCCGTTACCAACCAACTGATCCAGAGCAACGTGCGCCCGGTTTATCCGGAACGCGGCAGCAAACGCTACTACACATCCGGCGGCTATTACGTCGGCAGTTATGGCGGCGGCAGCTGGCGTACCTATGACGATGCGGTGAAGACACCGCCCAAGCCGGCAAAAGTCCAGACAAGGACTTCCGTCGCTTCACGTGGCGGTTTCGGCAGTCGGTCGAGTTCCGGGTTCCGCGGCGGGTAACGGCCGACAGAAGGCAACCGGCATTCAGGTACTGCGGCACACACGCGGTGATCTGTTGCCAGCCCCGGCGCGTACCATTGCCAAAGCGTGAGGGTGTTGAAATGTACCGGCTTCTTTCTTTCGTCTGGTGTCTGGCGGCAACGTGTCTTTGTGCCGTTGCTCAAGCCAAGGATCTCGAGGGCCAAGGCGAAGCAGCTCAGTCGGCCCATGCCTTCACCTTCGAAATGCCCTATGGCGAACCGATTGCGCTCAAGGATTACGCCGGCAAGGCCATTCTGATCGTTAACACGGCAACGGAATGCGGCTTCAGCGGGCAACTGGCCGGCTTGCAGAAGCTGCATGAATCCTATTCGGACCGCGGCTTGCTTGTACTCGGGGTTCCGTCCAACGATTTCGGCGGCCAGGAACCGCGCGCTGACGGCGACATCGCAAAGTTCTGCGAAGCCAAGTACGGTGCCGAATTTCCACTTGCCGCCAAGACGGTCGTGAAAGGCGAAAAGGCCCATCCTTTTTATCGATGGGCCGCAAGCGAGCTTGGCCCCACGGCACGCCCCTACTGGAACTTCCACAAGTATCTCGTCGGGCCAGACGGCAGCATCCTTGCCTGGTTCCCGACGCCTGTGCCGCCGACTTCATCGGACGTGACCGCCGCGATCGAGAAGGCCCTGCCCGGATCCTGATCCCCGGAAGCGATCTACAGCACCTTTTCAAACGAAGCGAACAACTCGCTATCAGGCGTGTACGCCCTCTTGCGGACGGCTGTCCTTCAGAAGGCGCGTCTTCCCAAGAAGAACACCCCGCTCTTTATCCCTTCTGATTATCTCCCACTCCGCGGCGTGGCTGCTTGTCTGTCTGGCTGGCTGGCTGGAAATTGTAACTTTGACATTGCCAGGCCACGTGGATTGCGGTAGGCAGTTTTAGTAATGTAATAACATTACTAATCATTTTGATACTTTCCCTCCCCCAATCAGCAGAGGATCAGATCCATGCAATCACGGTTTGGCAGGCTGGCGGGCGCATGTGCGCTCATAGCGTCGTTTCTCGTGGCCGCTCCCATCCAGGCGCAAGAAGCCAAGGACAACTCGGCTAAACACGACCATTCGCACAAGCATTCACATGATCACTCGAGTGATGCCGAGCGGCAGATTTACAAGGGTTACTTCGAGGACAGCCAGATCCAGCCGCGTCAGCTCACCGATTGGCAAGGCGAATGGCAATCCGTCTATCCATACCTTCAGGATGGAACGCTCGATCCTGTCATGGCCCACAAGGCCGAACATGGCAGCAAGTCGGCTGAAGAGTACAAAGCCTACTACGAGACGGGCTATCGCACCGATGTCGACCGGATCGTGATCGGTGCGGACAGCGTGACCTTCCAGACCGAAGCCGGCGCCTTCGAAGGGCAGTACATTGCCGACGGCTTCGAGATCCTGAACTACAAAAAAGGCAATCGCGGCGTCCGCTTCATTTTCAGGAAAACCGCAGGTGATGACAGTGCCCCGGCCTTCATCCAGTTCAGCGATCACCGGATCGCACCGTCGAAGTCCGATCACTATCATCTTTACTGGGGTGAAGACCGGCAGGAAATCCTCCAGGAACTGACCAACTGGCCGACCTATTATCCGGCGGCATTGAACGGAGACGAGATCGTCCATGAAATGACGGCTCACTGAGACTGCGCATGAGCTGAAATTGACGATGGGCGCAGTCTGGTCACCAACATCGGCTCCGCGCCCATCGCTTCGTCCCGGTTTCGGGCGGCGTTTGCTGTCTGGCTGACAAAGTCATCCTCTGCCAACCAAAGCTTGAGCCACATCAACGCCTGTATTGCGGTCCGAGCCTAGGCTGCCCGACGTGATTTCCGGCAACATGGAGATGATGTATGGCCGTTTCCGACTGGAACGAATTCGTTGCACAAACCGATGAACGCATGGCCGCCGTGCGCAAAGGCATTCCGGAGGTCGCAAAAGGCTTCGGATCCCTGGCGAAAGCCGCGACTGCTCCCGGCGCGCTCGACGCAAAAACCAAGGAACTGATCGCACTGGCCATCGGCATTACCGCGCGCTGCGACGGCTGCCTTGCCTATCATGCTCGTGCCGCAGCACGCCTCGGCGCGAACAGGGACGAGATCCTCGAAGTGATCGGCGTCTCGGTCTATATGGGCGGAGGTCCGTCCATGATCTACGGCGCTGAAGCACTGGCGGCTTTTGACGGGCTGAAGGACGACGATTGAACGATGCCTGTCCTGTGCATTCAGGACATCCGTTCATCTCGTTTTCACCTCCCCTTCCAGGAGGGCTGTTGCAAGGGCTTCACAAGCTCTGGATTCAGCCCGTTTGCTGCGTACCAGGATGATGTCCAGCGGCTCCAGTGGCGGCAGACCTCGGTCCTGATCTACACGTTCCACTGTTGGGGGAACCGCCATCTGCACGACGGCGGCAACGGCAAGGCCCGCCTCGACAAGCGTGACCAGCGCTGAATGGCTGAAACTGGAATAGGCGGAGCGGTATCGCAGGCCGCTGCGGCCCAGCGCCGCCAGGGTCACTGTCCGAGCCTGGCTGCCAGGCTCGTAAAGGGCTACGGGGAGCGGGTCACGCTCCAGCGCCTGACCATCGCGGGAGCTGATCCAGACCATCGGCTCCCGGCGGATCAGACGCCCTTCCGTGCCGCCCGTACGCGTAACGATCGCCAGGTCGATCTTGCCCTCATCGACCTGCGGCAGCAGTGCCGTCGACTGGGCACAGACGACATTCAGCTCCACACGTGGAAACAGGCTTGCGAACCGTCGCAAAACATCCGGCAGCATGGCGGCAATGTAATCGTCCGGCGCACCGATGGTGACCGAGCCTTCCATGTCAGGCCTGCGAAAGGCTTCCACCGCCTCGTCATGCAGGCGCAGGATCCGTCTGGCGTAACCTTCCAGCTCCTCTCCAGCGCGCGTGAGCGCGAGGTTGCGTGTATCGCGCACAAACAACGGCTTGCCGATGCGGTCTTCCAGCCGCTGGATCTGCATGGACACGGTCGCAGGTGACTTGTGCACGCGCGTTGCCGCGCGAGAGAAGCTCATCGCGTCGACACAGGCGAGAAAGGTTCGCAGAAGAGCGTGATCGAGCTGCATTATTCTTCAATTTTTTCAACAAGTATATTCAGATTATATCGTTTGACCAAACAATGAAAGAGGCCTCAATTTACAGTCCAGCGGCGGAAATGCGTCGATGTTGTATCAGTTTGCGGTGTGCAATCGCCGCCAGTCAGGACACGTCCCATGACCAGACAGATGGAAGGCATGATCGGCCTTATCGCGGCGCAGACCCTGCTTGGTACAATCGGATTGTGCGTTCTGGAAAGTGGTGCGGACCCCGTTACCGTCGCCTTCTATCGATGTGCGATCGGAGGTCTGGCCCTGGCTCTCTACTGCTGGTATCGGGGTGATCTAGCCCGGCTTGCCAGACTATCGCCGCGCATCCTGGCCATGGCTGTTGCCAGCGGCGTTCTGATGGCAGGCAATTGGGTGTTGTTCTTCGAAGGTATCCAGAGAACCGGTATTGCCGTTGCCACCATCACGTTCCACATCCAGCCGTTTCTCGTGGTGGTTCTGGGCGCCTTCGTCTTTCGGGAAAGGCTACAGGCCGTCACCCTCCTGTGGATCGGTCTCGCTCTGGTCGGCCTTGCACTGGCCACCGGGCTGAGCGGAATGGAACTGACGGCAGACCGGTCCTATTTCCTTGGCCTCGCCGCAACCCTGGCGGCCGCATTTCTTTATGCCGGCGTGACAATCATCGCCAAGGGACTGACGGGAATTTCCGCTCCACAACTTGCCACCGTTCAGTTTGCCACCGGTACCTTGATGCTGGCAGCCTTCAGCCCGGCCGGTCCACTGACCCTATCGGCAGACCAATGGGGATGGCTGGCGATCATCGGCCTCGTTCATACAGGCGGTGTTTATGTCGTACTCTACAAGGCCTTGCCGAAACTGACGACGCCAGTCATTGCCGTGCTGCTGTTCCTTTATCCGGCCAGTGCGGTTCTGGTGGATGCTCTTGCCTATGGCCATCTGATCAGCGCACTGCAACTTGCCGGCCTGGGGCTCATCATCCTGTCCAGCCTTGCGGTTACGCTGCGGTGGGGCGTCCGGAGACTGACCACAGCCGCCGATGCACAGCTTGTACCGCCCACCTCCCGCTAGCGCTCGCGCATCTGTCCCGTCACGGCTCGTATTTCACATAGGCAAAGCGCCTGCTGTCCGGGGCCCAGGAGGGAACATTGAGCGTTCCCTGGCCGCCGAAGAGTGACCGCAGGATACGCGGAGTACCACCGTCGGCAGGCATCAGGCGAAGCTCGACCGGCCGATTGGCCGGGTGTCCCGTCGTGCCAGCCTCATAGGCAAGATAGGCAACAAACCTGCCGTCGGGCGAAGGATGCGGAAACCAGTTGACCCGCTCGTCGCTTGTCATCTGCTGCAAATCGCTGCCGTCCGGCCTGATGCGCCAGAGCTGAACAGATCCCGATCTTTCACCGTTGAACCAGATCCACTTGCCGTCAGGCGTATAGTCCGGTCCGTCGCAATGGTCGAAGTCACGGGTGACCTGTTTTTCCGCGCCACCGTTCTGGCCAATCGTGAACACCTGGAAGGTGTCGCCGGTTTCCGGCCTTTTGCCGACGTAGGCAAGTGTCTCTCCGTCCGGTGACCAGCCGTGCCAGTAGGATGGTGTCTGCGAAGTTATCCGCCGCGGCACGCCGCCTGTTACCGGTAACGTGTAGATGCAGCTTTCCCCTGTCTCTGTCCCGTCACTGACCGCCAGCATCGTTCCATCCGGTGACAGGCCGTGGTCATTGTTGAGAGCTTTGGCAAAGCCTGTGCCGATCTCGATCAACGCCGGATTGTCGAGCGGGAAGCGGTAGAGCCGGCCACCACCGTTGACAATCAGTGCGGCCCCGTCAGGCGTCCAGTTGGGCGCTTCCAGATGGCGGTCCGTTTCGTACAAAACGGTTTCCGACCCGGTTTCAATATCGATCGTTGCAAGAATGCTTTTCATCATCTGCTCCAGATTTCTCCGGAGCTTGGCACGGGACAGCCCTTCGGAGAAAGGCCGGATATGGCGCCCAACAGCTGACCGGCGCTGCTAATCCAACATGCTGTTGGGCAGCAGCAGTTCGATTGGTACCCCTGAACAAGCACCTCGCTCAATCGCCAGCTGGCCCCCGGGAGGTTGCCCGCTGAACAAGATGTACATCGCATACCCTGACCTGCTGCGGCAGGTCAGGGTTTTCCAGACGTTGCATCAGCAGATCGAGCGTCGCTTCACACAGGTCATGACGGCTCTGGGAGAAGGTGGTCAGGTCGTAAGCCTTCCACGCGGCTTGGGGAATGTCGTCGTAGCCGACCACCTGAATGTCCTGCGGCACGCGCAGCCCGTGGATGTGGCGCAGGCCGTCAAGTACCCCCAGCGCCAGGTAGTCAGCTGTACAAAAGACGCCGTCGACCTCGCTGCGCACCCGGTGAACGAATTCCGCGGCCGCCAGTCCGCCGTCATAGGTCTGCGCGCCCCAGGCGATCCGTATCACCGGAACA
The DNA here is from genome assembly GCF_012395805.1 of Labrenzia sp. 5N. Classification (NCBI taxonomy): domain Bacteria; kingdom Pseudomonadati; phylum Pseudomonadota; class Alphaproteobacteria; order Hyphomicrobiales; family Stappiaceae; genus Labrenzia; species Labrenzia sp. 5N. Next base: position 488,478 of record NZ_JAAZTM010000004.1, read on the forward strand.
CCACCGTCATTGGCCGCCTGTTCGAATGCGAGCGCGCGGCCGTTGATGGAGAAGGACGAGCGTTCCGGCGTGACGACCGCCAGCTTTCGGCATCCGCTTGCGATCAGGTGTTCATACGCTTTCCGGCCACCGTCCTCGAAGGCGGTCACGACCCGGTCGACCGGTGCTCCCGGGTCACGCTTGTTGACCACCACCAGAGGCACACCGTTTTCAAGACATTCGATGCAGATCTCTTCCGGCGGGGTATCGGACGTGACGATGACCCCGGCGACACTGTATTGCAGCAGGGACCCGATCAGGTCGGCAACATCCGTCGATTTTTCTCCCCGCAGCAGGATCGGCCTGAACCCGCATTCCAGCAGCCCCTTGGACAGAAGGTCTATCTGCTCCGAGCGGAACGGATTGTCGAGATCGGCCGCGACGACGCCCACCAGGTCGGACTTCTGCTTGTGCAGCGAGCGGGCCAGCACGTTGACCCGATAACCGAGTTGACGCGCGGCTGCGATCACCTTGTCCCGGGTTTCCTTGGAGACGCTGGCACCGTCGGTGAAGGTTCTGGAAACAGCCGACCGTGACACGCCCGCCAGGCGTGCGACGTCGAAGGAATTGACTGTTTTCTTGTGACCAGGAGCGTCAGGCATGTTTCTTCCGTTTATATGCTTTTACCGAGCATCCGGGCGACGAGAAAGGGCTCATTCACGTTGAAGAGATCCGGCTTCAAGGCTAGCAGGCGTTTGATCTCGGAAGGGTCGTTGCCCATGTAGGCGATCATCGCCTTGCGCCCGGCCGCCCTCACCGCCTCAAAGGCTGCCGGACCGGCATTCGTCGCATTGAATTCGACAATCCCGGAACGGAAGGTGGAGAGGCACGTGTCGAGGGACTCGAAATCCTCCGCCCGCACCATCAGTTTCGCTTGCGGAAAGGCATCGTGAATGGCTCGCAGTCTCCCGACATCGTGGGCCCAGAAGAACACGTCTTCGGCCGCCATCATTCGCAGTACCTTGGACACTGTTTGATGCGGATCCGCCTGTTTCAGCTCGACATAGAGCTTGCCACCCATTCGCAGTGCCGTTTCCAGAACCGCACACAGGGGCGGGATGCTTTCTCCTTCGAAAAACGGATCGAACTTGCGGCCGGCATCCAGCAATGCCAACTCCGCACCCGTCTTTTCCGTGATTGCTCCACTGCCACTGGTGGTTCGGTCCAGCGTGGCGTCATGATGGACAACAAGCTGCCCGTCCGCCGTTTCCTGGACATCGATCTCGACATAGTCGAAACCTGCTGCCCAGGCAGCCTTTGCTGAAGCCAGCGTGTTTTCCGGAGCCACCTTGCAGGCTCCCCGATGGCAGACGATTTCCGGGCTTGTGACAGCCGAGCGGGCGAACCTTGCGACCATTTCCGGCTGATCTGAACAGATACCGAGGATCGGCATCTTCACCAGAGCTTCGACCACATCGACACGCTCTTCATGCCAGGTCACGACCGGCAGTCCGCGCTCTCTTGCCCTTGCAAAGAACGCTTCATCCAGCAAACGGTCCGGCCGTTGCCCCGCGCGCTCCCAGCAGGGATGGACGATTTCGGCGCCGCACTGATCGGCAATCGGAAAAGGATCCGTGCCCACCCCGACCAGGATGGACACGGGATAGGGACAGCCGCCAGAGATCAGTTCGGATGCATAGTCAGGCGTGTTTGCACCAACGATCACCCGCTCGATCCGGTGGTCCAGAAGCTCCGCGATGGCCAGCGATGCCGCCTCGCCTTCCTTGGCATCCAGATAGATGCCCGCGCCAAGACGGGCTGCAAGCCCGGCAATCTGCGAGAACAGGGGAGCTTCACGGCCAGACTCGGCGGTCAGAGCCTGCAGCCGGGCGGCGGTCACGTCGGCAACCTTGAGGTCAAGTCCGCAGATTGCCTTGAGGTCTTCATCGTGAAAGGCAACCGGGATCCTGTCCACGGTCAGCCGAACATCAACTTCCCACATGTCCGCCCCAAGCTCATGGGCGATTTCATATGCCCGCAAGGTGTTGTCGAAGGCATAGGCGCTGGCACCACGGTGGGCGATGGAAAGCGGAACGGATCTCGGTTCGCCGAGCCAGGCGCGGCCCGGCTTGAAAGCTTGCAATGCCGTTTCCATCAGAGCCTGCCGCCGTCCGGACCAAAGGCAAGAATGCGGTCTTCCGCAATGCCCCAGGTGACCTCGTCACCCAGCTTGTAATTGCCGCCATGCGGCTGGATCGACCGCAGCACGGCACCGTTTTCCAGGGTGACGTCGTAAAGCTCTTCCCGGCCCTGGATCTCGACGAAGCTGACCTTTCCGGTCACCTTCAGCGGGTGGTCCGGCTGAAAGAACTCCGGACGAATGCCGAGACGCATCGGTGCGCCGTGACCGGGGGCTGCAATGCCGGACGGGATCGGCAGTTTGACCTTCGAGTTTGCCAGGCGGAAACCACCATCTTCCGTGGCCCCGTCCAGAAACGCGATCGGCGGATTGCCGAGGAAGCCTGCGACGAAGTCCGACGAGGGGTTGTCATACATTTCCGAGGGGCTGGACAGTTGAACGATCTCGCCCTTCTTCATGATCGCGATCCGGTCGCACATGGACATGGCTTCGACCTGATCGTGTGTGACAAGCACCGCGGTAATGCCGGTTTCCTGCTGAATGCGCCGGATCTCCGAGCGCATTTCCAGACGCAGTTTCGCATCGAGGTTCGCCAGAGGCTCGTCGAGCAACAGAATGTCGGGCTCACGGACCAGTGCCCGTGCCAGGGCCACGCGCTGCTGCTGTCCACCGGACAGCTGCACGGGGCGGCGCGCCATCAACTCTCCGATCTGGACGAGACTGGCGATCTCCTGGACCTTGCGGTCAATATCGGCCTTGTTCTCCCGGCGCACCTTCAGCGGAAACGCGATATTCTCGTGGACGGTCATGTGCGGATAGAGCGCATAGTTCTGGAATACGACGCCGACGTTGCGTTGCTGCGAGGGAACGGTCGTGACGTCCCGTTCGCCAAACAGAAGACGGCCACCGTCCATGCGGTGAATGCCGCACACGGCAAACAGCGTCGTGGATTTGCCGCAGCCGGAAGGCCCGAGCAGGGCCAGCATCTCGCCGCTGTCGATCGTCAGGGACATGTTGTCGATGACGGTGGTCTCACCAAATTTCTTGGTGAAGTTTTCAAGTGCGATACGCATCAGCCTTTCGTGCCTCCGCCGTAGATGTTCATGAGTTTGCGGTTGAAAACCACGTAGATGAAAATGACCGGAAGGGCGTAGAACAGCCCGATGGACTTGAAGAGGTTGAAGTCCGGCTTGCGGTCGTCCGCGATGATGTTCTGGAGATAGGTCGCCAGCACCTGCGACGCACCACTGGGGGCCAGAACCTGCGGCAGGATGAATTCCTTCCAGGCTTCCAGGAAGGAGAACAGCGCCAGAGCAGCGATGCCGGGCTGCACCTGAGGCAGAACCAGTTTCCACCACACGGTGAAGCGGCTGGCGCCGTCGGTGATGCCCGCCATTTCGATTTCCCATGGCACGGTGTCGTAAAAGCCCTTCATGATCCAGATGCCGAGCGGCAGCTCCAGAGCCGTCTTCACCAGGATCACGCCGATCAGCGTGTTGTAGAGGCCGCTCATCTGCAGCATCAGGAAGATGGCGATGATCAGGGTCACTGTCGGGAAGGCGTGCAGGGTCAGGACGCCGCCAAGGAAGAACTTGCGGAACGGCATGTTCAATCGGGACAGAGCGTAGCCTGCCGTCAGCGACACCATCACCACGATCAGGCTGGTGGAACCGGCAAACAGGAAGGTGTTGGCCGTGACCGGCCAGATGCTTGCCCGTCCGGTTTCAGGCGTTTCGAACAGGAATTTCCAGTGTTCGAGGGTGAAGCTGTCCGGCAGGAGTGAACCTGCCGTGGTGTCGGTGAACGTGTCCACCACCAGGTAGAAATACATTAGCACCAGTGGCAGCGACAGGATGCTGAGCAGCACCAGGACAGGCCAGACGCGGAAGTTGGGTCTCATGTCCGTCTCTCCCCTATTGCTCGATACGCGGCTTGGCCACGAGTTCGTTGAAATTGAAGAGGCGCAGATAGATCAGCGATGCGGCAATGCCGATGACCACCAGGACCATCGCCAGCGCAGCCCCGAGACCGTATTGCAGAACACCGCCATAGTTGTTCAGCGCGGTGTGGAAGGTGTAGAGCGCCCACACTTCGGTTGCCTTGCCCGGTCCGCCGTCCGTCGACAGGTAGATGTAGTCGAAGGACGTCAGCAACGAGAGCGTCTGATAGGCGGTGGTGAACAGGATCGGCCATCTGAGCTGCGGCAGGATGATGTAGCGGATCTGCTGGAGGCGATTGGCGCCATCCACCTCGCTTGCATGCAGCATGGTTTCGGGGATCGCCTTGATGGCGCTGGAAAACAGGATCATGCCGAGCGACGCCCCGACGAAACCGTTGATGAGGATGACAACCACCCAGGCATTGATGTCCGAATGCAGCATCCAGTTTCGCGGCGGTACGCCGAAATTGGCCAGAAAGCTGGACAGGAAACCGGTGTCCCAGGCCATCCACTTCCACATCATCACGTAGATGACGGGCGGCAGGATGCGCGGCAGGAACCAGATCGTCCGGAATGTGGTTGCGGCCGCGGCTGGCAGATAGAAGGTCGTCACAGCCAGGAAGAGACCGAATCCGATGTTGAAGGACAGCGTCAGCGATACGTAGATCAGCGTGTTGCCGGCCGCCCGGAGCGAAGACGGCAGCGAGGCGATCAGGCTGTAGTTTTCCGTCGTCCAGACCCAGCCGGTGTAGGCGGTCCTGGCAAGCTGGTCGGTTTCGCTTTCCGGAAGGCCGAGCCCCAGCTCGCCAATGCCCGTCAAGAAGGCTTCTTCCGTTTCAAAGCGCGTGTTGAGGATCGAGCGCTTGAAGAGATCGGCGGCTTTCTTCAGGTCGCGTGTCGAGCGCGGGCGTTCCTTCAGGCGCTTCAGTTCGCGCTCCAGGTCACGCCGGCCGGCAAAACTCTTGCCGGACAAACTGGCTTCGATCTCCTGCGCGAAAGCCTTGCCGTATTCGGCTTCAACGGCTGCGATACCGGCCGCGTCGATCTTGTAGGTGTCCTCGGCCAGACGATCTGCCGTGGCTTCCGGAAAGCCCTGGTCCTTGAGCATCCGGATCGTGCGTTCCGTAACCTCATAGGCACCGCCGGAGGAAATGCCGGTACCGGAACTCATGCTGGTGAAGGAAAACATCATTGTCAGCGCCACCGGCGCCAGAAACAGAAACACAATGATGAAGAGCGCAGGGGCCATGAACCCCAGCCCGAGCAGGTGCGCGCGTCGCATCTTGTCCCCTTGAAATGTGAGCCGGGCGGCGGACCGCCCGGCAAGGCAGATGGAGGATGGATGGCTTAGCGGACGATCAGGTCGTCGCCGAGCACGGTCGTCATTTCCGCTTCCACTTCGGCAACTGCGTCAGCCGGAGACTTCGTGCCGGTCCAGGCTGTTTCCAGACCCTTGAACATGATCTCCGAGAACTTGCCGTAATTCGGGTTGTTCGGCTGTGCATTGGCGTGCGGCAGCAGGCGACGGGTCGCTTCGGCCGCCCAACGGTCGTTGGCGTAAAGCTCGATGTTGGACTGCTCGCGGGCGATGCCCAGGTGTGCAGACTTGATCGCGTGCAGCGTGTTGATGCGCGGTTCGGACGCGATCTTGATCAGCTGTGCGGCGATCTCGATATCGTCTTCGTCATCCTGCTTGGTGAGCAGATAGGCCAGCGGATGGGTGATGGTGTTGGCCTGGCCGTTTTCATTGCCTGCCGGAATGAGCGAGAACTGGATGTTGCCGAAGAAATCGTCCAGGCCTTCCTTACCGGTATAGCGCGCATAGTGCCAGGTGCCGCCGTGCCACAGGGCCGCCTTGCCGGCTGCCACTTCCGCATACCACTGGTCCCACTCGGTGCCGATGTGGTTCTTGCGGGTCACTTTCGCTTCGACTGCGTCCACAAAGAACTGGTAGAAATCGGTCATCGCCTGTTTGTCGAGGATCAGTTTACCGGTTTCGCTGTCCATCAGTTCGCCGCCGAAGGACTGGTAGAACTGGGCATAATCCGGCCCGTTGGAAACGCGCGGATAAAAGCCGTAGCCTTCTTCGACGATTTCCATGTCGACGGCTTTCTTGGCGTCTTCCAGTACGTTCTGGAGCGTATATTCGCCGGCTTCGACCTTGGCCGGAAGCGCGTCGATCTCTTCATCCGTGTAACCGATCTTCTTCATGGTTTCGCGCCAGAAGAAGAACGGACGGCTTTCGGCATCCTGCGGCAGACCGTAGACGACGCCGTTGTAGGTCGTGATATCGAGCAGGTTTTCGTAGATGTTGTTGATCGGCCAGGTGTCCATGTCGACGTAATCCTCGACAGGAACGATCAGGCCGGACTGGCTCCAGGGAGCGATATCCAGGTGGCTGGTCACAACAATATTCGGGGCGCTGCCGGCTTCAGCGGCCAGGGTCACGGCCTGCTTGAATTCCTCCCAACCGGCAAAGTCACGCTTCTTTTCGACAGTGATGTTCAGGTCTTCACCAGCAATCGCATATTCGCGGGACAGGATGTCAGCTGCCATCGAGATGGCATCGAGACGGTAGACGTCGCTGTCGTTGGAACCGCCTGCCCAGACGGTGATGGTGAGGTCTTTTGCCAGGGCGTCTCCGGCAAAAGCCGCGGTGGTGAGAGCCAGGACGGCAGCCGCTGTGGACTGGCGCAGTTTGGAAACGAGAATGCTCATCGTATTTCGCCTGCTGTCTGTGTTACGACACCTCCCTCCCGGAAGTGCCATGTGGAAAAAATAAACATGTTTTGCACACGTGTGCAAAGCGGGTTCTAGCGGGCGGGTATTACGGGCATGTGACAGCGTTGCGAATTTCAGGTGCCGGACAATGCGACGACCCTGGCTTCATCTTGATCATAAAAGCCGATCACGACGGCGAGACGACAGACGGAGGGGCGCTTTACTCGGCCTTGATGATTTTTGGCTATAGCAACACCCCGAACAACAATTTTCATGACGTTCCGGCTTCTGAGAAGCCGGACCAGCGGGGAGTTGAACCCATAAAGCGCCTTGTTATCGATTTGGACGGAACTCTGACCCTGGCAGACACGTCCGACTACAGGAACGTCTCACCGAACCTGCCCCTCATCGAGAAGCTGCGGGAGTACAAGGAACAGGGCTTCGAGATCGTGATCCAGACCGCACGCAACATGCGGACTCATGAAAACAATGTCGGCAAGATCACGGCACACACGGTGCCGATCATCATCGAGTGGCTGCAAAAGCACGACATTCCCTACGACGAGATCTTCGTCGGCAAGCCCTGGTGCGGACATGAAGGATTTTATGTAGACGACCGCGCCATCCGGCCGGACGAGTTCGTCCGCATGTCAAAATCGGAGATCGACACCCTGCTCGACAACGCACCGAAAAACTGACGTCAACACAGGCTTCGCAGCCGGCTGACCGCGAAGCCTGTCTATCTTTTAGCCGGCTGATTTATCGGTGTTACAGGTTCTGACCGTCCTGACCTTTCTTTCGGTAGACGGTCCAGGAAGGGCTGCTGGCAGCTTCTTCGTAGTGCTCCTGCACATACGGCCGGTAGATTTCCCAAAGCGCTTCTCCTGACGGGTCGCCATGACCCAGGATCACGAATTCCGCATCGGAGAAGAACTCTTCTTCCGGCTGGTGGATCTCTTTGGAAAAGGTTCTGCCATTGTGGAACCAGATCGGCACCCTGGCGGGTGAAGGCTTGTTGAGAAGGGCCGGAAACGGATTGGCGAAGTTGAGTGCCAGTACCGGCCCGGCATCCGGATCTGCAGCCCCGACTTCCTGCAGCAGGCTGAAACCATCCAGCATCCTGTTGTAGTCGACGGTTACTTCCTCATCAGGCTGCTCGAGCCAGCGCGGATGCAGCACGAAGCCTGCCTGCCCGGTATTGGCCAGCCGTTCGTCTGCCGGATACTGCCGGCTTTGCAGGAATTGCGCGACCATGGCACCGCCATCACGGGCCGGATAGATGAGAGCGATCGCAATGGTGAGGACCGACAGGATCTTCAGCGTCAGGGCCTTCGACTGTCTTTCGACGGAGACCGCCGCTGTTTCCCCCTTGCGGAAAAGTCCGGCCCACTGTGCGGCGATGATCGGAAGCATGGCATAGACCGGGCTTTCCGACAGCCAATGGTTCTGCATGAGAATGACGCAGGCCATGGCAGCGGCGACCAGGATCAGGACGACAGGTGTGAAGCGTTTGGGTTCAGCACTGTTTTCGCACAGCAGGAGATAAAGCACAGCGCTGCCGATGGCCCAGACCGCAGCCTCCCCAAGCTGGGTAATCAGCTTGATGATGCGCCAGGTTTCCTTGGCAAATCCGGAGACGGTCTTGATGTCCGCAAGGTTCGCGCTGACCTGGCCCGTCACCAGCTCTGCGGCCGCAAGCGACGCCGCAAGGCCGAGCAAGACCACAACAGCATGCTTGATCGAGACGTTCCGGAACACCGTTGCCGCGACCAGCAAGCCCACGAGGGCGGCGCCGAATGTGACCTTGATCAGAAAGACGACGGCAATCGAAAAGCCCAGCAGAAAAGCCTCCGGCACACCCCTGCGTCCCGGAGGACAGCAAAAGGCCACGGTTACGACAGCTGCAAGGGCCGCCGCCCAACGGTTATAGGGGGCAAGCCAGCTCATGCTGGTCTGGGCAAAGATCATGTCCGGTTCGCGCGGTGTCACGACTGTCGCGACCGCGACCAGCAGAACGAGGCCAAGCGTCCCGAAACTCACCTGTCGCGTCAGAGTGAGAACCGCCAGAACGAAGGTTCCAAGCCCGAATATGGCACTTGCCAGGGGAACAGACGTCGCATCCTGCGGGCGCAGCTCGACAGCGATCCGGAAAACCCAGTCATAGACCGGTCCGATCGGACTGAAATAATCGACGCTGGAGGCCTGACCATAGGCAGATTTGTTTGCCGTATCGAAGGCGGTCCAAAGGTCGTGCAGGTAACGCTCGTGATCAAAGAACAGGTGCGGCAGCGTCGCGCTGACGGCAATCAGCACACCGGCGGCCAACAGGCCAAGCAAGCCGATAAAGCCGGAGGCATAGTCCTTTCGCAAATACCAGACTGCGACAAGCACCGGAAACAGCAAGATGGCAAAGGCATAAGTCGAAAGGGCAATCATTTGGCAATCGTCCACTTTGCTGCGGAAGGTGGCGGAGAGGCGATGAACGCCTCCAGTTGCTCCGGCGTACCGAGCATTCCGACATCCTCGAACGCCAGTTGGCTGATCGAGACAGCCGCCCCGTCCGCGATGATCTGGTTGTACATCGGCGCGATGTAGCGCTCGCCCTTCTCCTCGCCGCTGTTGCGGAAGAAGCGGGCATAGACGTCCCGGTAGCGGGCGACGCTGTCGAACCAGTAGAGGCCGACGGTCGCATGATCGGAAATGCGCTCCTTTTCGCGAAGCTCCACCACACGTCCATCCGCATCGGTGCGTGCGAAGGACCAGCCGTTACCCGGTCCGGGAAAACACGGCACATGCCCGGCACAAACCGCCGGGTCTGCCGGCTTCATCGCACCCGGTGCCACGTAGGTGTCGATGTTGAAGATGGCGAGTGGCTGGTTTTCCGAAGCCGTGGCAACAAGTTCCAGAGCTGTTGTCGCCTGGCCGTCGGTGAGTTCGTCAAGCTCGACGATGCCGTCAACCTTAATGCCGAGCGCCTTGCAGCGGGCTGTCAGGAAATCGGGTGCGTTCAATCCGCTGCGCACGGCAAAGCAGAACGACCAGCCCGCCTCGCGGTAGGCCTCCATCGAGAGCATGGACCAGTCGAACAGGGGCCGGCCGAGCGCCTCGATTTCATACTTCGGACGGTCGTAGCCCGCCTTGGTGAAACGGCTGCCCATCCCGGCCATCGTAATCGCTACTACGCCGCTCATCAGCTGGCCTTTCTCTGCCGTTTCTGTCCGCGTTCAAGCTGATCGAGGATCGAGGCCGCGATCAGCGCAAAGCCGACGAGTTTGTCGGGGTGGTCGGTGTGAAGCGGCAGCATCGACAGGAACAGTGACAGTTCGACCGCACGCACATGGGCGATGTCGAGGCCTTCCGCCTCCAGCCTGTCGCAGAAATGCCGCTCGGCCCAATCCGCGGGGGGCGCGATCGTCCAGTCGAGTTCCAACCGCAGTTCCTTGTTCAGATAGACGCGGAACAGGCCGTTGTTGACGTAGTCATAGCAGCCCAGAATGGAGTGACTGATCTTGGCGACATCATAAAGCGGATGCATCATCGCATCATCCGCGGCCAACGCTCCGCGCGGATCGATCAACCGCATCAGCCCGATCCGCCTGTCGAACAGGACGTTGGAAAAGCACGGATCGCCGTGGGAAAACACCAGCTGATCCGTCGTGCCGACCGCCTTACGAATGAAGGGGCGCGCCTGCTCCAGCATGTCGGGCAAACCACCGCGCGGGCCGGCTTTTTCCAGAATCTGGTTGGTTTGTCTGCCACGCTCCGTCTCCAGGAACCCCGCAAGCCGCTTGTCCAGTTTTTCCACGATCTGGGTTTCGGCCCGCGCCCGATCTTTCTTTCCCGGCGTTCTTGCGTTCAGATAGTTGAAGATCTGATCGAGCAGGACCTTGAAATCACCTTCCGTGAACGAGTGATGCACCCATTGCAACGCCGCGTCCGGGATCGCCAGATGCTCCATTTGGTAGCCGGCCTTCTTGCCGTCTTCCCAGAACCCGAACGTGGGCAGCAGGAAACGTTGCAGTTCAGGCGGTGCTGCATGGAAGAAGCCGTGCTCGGCACGCATTTTTGCAATGTCGGTGGACTGCTTGTGAAAGACGTTGTCTTCCGAACGGGCGGAATTGAAATGACGCAGTTCCGTCGCACCGGACAGAAACAGCATCAGGTTGCGCGGCTCGCGGATATCGATGAAGCGGGCGTGGTCCGTGATGATCTCTGTACGATCGCGCAACGACAGCAGCAGGAGACGGCGGGCCTCAGGCGTTTCCGCGCATAGAAGCGACGCAGCTTCGGCATGGAAAAGAACGGCGACGGCCTCATCGTCGATGACCGGGCTGGCGAGCATGGTCTTCAAGGCGTATCCGGCCTTGCGCACCAGCACCGAAAAGCCTTCCGGATCGAGCGGCGGCAGACAGAGCGGCACGCGCAGATAGATTGCGGCGTCGCCCCGGTCGCGGATGCGGTCTGCAAGCTCGACACCGCTTTCAGGCGACATCAGGTGTTCCACCGTTTCCGCACCGGCCTCCAGGGACATGGCCGTCAGTTCTTTAGCCAGTGTCTGGCGGCGGCGCATGATGTCGGAGAACCGGACTTCGCCAAGCGCGGCCCGCACGCTTTCTGCCGGCGGATCCCGGTCGTCTAGGATTACGGAAAGTGCTTTCGTCATAAGGCACCGGTCCTGTTCTGGGCACGTAGCGGTTCGTTGCGCACTCGCGGAAGGTAGATCCACATGGCGAGCGGCCAGACCAGCGCAAGGGACAGAAGACACAGGCTGCTCCAGGCGCCGATGGCGCCCTGGAAACTGGCAACCGGCCCCTCGAACACCCGCTCGGCCAGAAGCACGATCCCGCTGGTTTCGACAAAATTGGCGGAGGTGTATGCCAGCACAGTCGCCGCCAGGGCTTCCAGGCCCCAGATGACCATGGACATGACCAGCAGCACCGGTCCCTGTACGCGGAAAAGATCGGCCCCACGTGTCGTGATCTGACGCAATCCGTCCAGCTGACCCAGGTGCCGCAGGGAATTCGGGTTCCGGTGGTTCAGAACCACATAATGTTGCACGGCCCGCAGGATGCCGGGGCCAAGCACGAAGACGACAAGGCCCGCCAGCACTGCAAGGCTGGTGACGGCCAAAAGGACCATCGGCCCGGTGGCCAGCGGACCGTGGTAGGCATAAACGACGACGAGTAGGACGAGGATCATCAATCCGTCGAAGAACCGCTCCAGAAGGATGATAATCAGCGCGCCGGGAAAGCTTTTGCCCAGATACCAGAGCTGGTGCAGCCTCAGGATCTCGCCAAGCTTGAACGGAATGACGAGGGCACCCGGGCTGGTCACCAGATGCAGCAGCGCGCTGGAGCGCCCGGAAATGCCGAGCAGCCGCGAGGCCATGATCGCAAGACGAACAGCTCGCACACAATGCGAGCCGAGATAGATGCCGCCTGCAACAAAGAGCGCCTGCCACGGCTTGCCCGCAAGCTCACCCAGCCCCTGCTCGGCCAGCCACCAGATCGCGAGACCGAACGGCAGGAACAGGACCGCGTAATGCAGGGCAAGGCCGGCCGGCAACCTGGCCTGCCGCAAGCGTGAGGATGTCCGCACAGACCTCACCTCAGGCAATCCGTGTCGAGGGATAGGCGGCGCGCGGTGTCTGCCGGTGATCGGTCGCAAAGAAAGCGGCCGGTTTGAACAGACGGAAGCTGACAATGCGCAGAAGCTGAAAGCCCATCTTGCTCAGCTTGGCATTGGATATCTGGTCGTCTTCACGCCAGGTGAGCGGAAAGAACCCCAGCCGGAACCGGTTCCGGACAACACCCAGGATCAGGTAATAGTTGAACGTCAGGTCGTCGGCGTATTTCAGGTGAAAGCCGGACTTGAAGGCCTCTACCTTGAACAGGTTCAGTCCGGAGCCGAGGTCGAAGAGACGCTGGCCGCTGATTGCCGAAAAGATCAGGTTGAAGGTGTGGTTGGCCGCCGTGCGCAGCAAGGAATAACCCTCCAGCTTGGAGCCTTTCATGAAGCGCGCGCCCATCAGGAAATCGAGATCCTTGTGACCGCCGGCCGCGATATGCGGCACCAGATCGGCAATCGCGCCCTGATCGTCACCATGCAGCACCACAAGATAGTCGTAGCCGTTCACCATCGCGAAATTGATCGCGACCTTGTGCGAACCGCCGAGACCGTAATTGTCGTCGTTGTGCAGCAGGGCCGTTTCGGCATATCCGAGTTTCGCCAACCCCGCCTGTGCCGCCTCGCGCGTGCCATCCGTCGACCGGTTGTCGACACACAGGACACCATCAACGACAGCCCGAACCTCCGGTGCCTCCAGTTGCTTCAGCACACGCGGGATCTGCGCTTCGCAATTGTAGCAGGGAATGAAAACGAGAACCCGGCCGGTCATGAAGGCCACCTCAATCTGACTTGCGGTGTTCGAGCAGAAACCGCATGAAAAAGAAATTCGCGACAAGGGTGAAAGGCGTGACCAGCATCTTGGCCGTGACCCCGCACAAGGTCACTGGCTTCAGTCCCAAACCGGCAACGAAGGCAGTGCCGTCAACTGTGACCAGCAACGACATCAAAGCCCAGCTCAACCCGGCCGTCAGAGCCGAGGCGGCGGTTACCGCGACAAGCTGCCAGATCCAGTAGAGCGCCAGGAGCACTGTCGTCGACCTGTTGCCCGCCTTCTCGAAGATGTGCTTGCCGGCAACGAAGAAAACGAAGGTCACGCCGCAGAAGGCACCGATGAAGTTTGCCCAGAACACGGGCAGGCCACTTTGCGTGAGCGTTGCCATGGTCAGGAAATCCAGGCACCAGCCTATGCCGGAGATCAGGGCAAATCCCGAGAAGCGCTTTGCGATCGCATTGTAACGGTTCAAGGAAGACGACCCTGACTTTTGGTTTCCGTCGCGTTCCACGACAGTAGATGCGCTCCCGGCGTCCTTCATGAAACCACCGTCAGCAACCGCTGGAAAGACGGTCGATCCATATGCTGAAATTGCGCTCGGCCGGCATCGGAAAAACCTGTTCACATCCTGAAAACAAAGAAGCCGTTTCCGTCGAACTGGCTGACCGAAACGACCTTATCTCATGCCGGGAAACACTAGCGGTGAATTGTTTCAATGCCGTTAATCGGCGAATCTGACAATGGATCTGGATATGTGGAAGGTGTCCGTGCCAACGACCGCTGGGATGCGATGCAAGGGTTCGGGAACAGATTCCCGGTGGCAGCAGAACAGTCAATCGGCGATCGCTCGCGGCAATGACAAACCCCACACGGCCTACTGCCTGGTCGGCTCAAAATGCAAATTTTTCGAAGAAAGACTGGAATGGTGGAGCCAAGGGGAATCGAACCCCTGACCTCTACAATGCCATTGTAGCGCTCTCCCAACTGAGCTATGGCCCCATGTTCCATATGAGAGCCGGTTTGGGTGCCGGCGTCGATGGAGGCGGGTTATAGTCACACCTCCACACAAGATCAAGCAGAAAATATCAGGATCTTTTCTGCCGCTTGTGGAAAAGCCCGGACAGACTGAAAAGCCTGTCCGGACAATAGCTTAGCGATCCGTATCTTCGTCGATTTCGACGCGGATGCCCGGGACGGATTCTTCGTCTTCATCCTCATCGTCGATAAAGACGTCGTCGTCGTCGTCACTATTTTCGTCGTCGTCGAGATCGACGTCCGTATCTTCCAGATCCGGCACATCGTCGTCGCCGCCTTCCGCTTCCGCATCGGCCTCTTCCAAGGTCACGATTTCCGGAGCTGCGACATCGTCTTCTTCTTCATCGTCTTCCGGCGTCTCTTCAACCTTCGCAGCCTTCGCGGCACGGGAGGTCATGACCGCCTCGAACACCGTGCCGCATTTCGGGCAGGTGACCGGGTTCCGGTTGAGATCGTAGTATTTGGCGCCGCAGCTCGGGCAGAGCCGCTTTGTGCCAAGTTCAGGTTTTGCCACTGTGCTCACCCTTCTTCGTTATGCAATCGACTTGAATTCGTGGGCCGCCCCATAGCCTCAAGCCGTTCCGGTGTCAAAGGCAAATCAATCGAAAAACATTCTTCGGATTATTGTTCTGCACGTTGTGACTCAAATTTCAAGCACCTGACCGCGTTACCCACACGCCCTGCAGACCGGCACACGTTTGAATCTGCTTGTCGTTCTGCCAATGCCGGGAAATTTTGCGAAGTTCGGATTAGGGTGGTCTGAACGGATGACGCAGGCGCATCCACATGATAGGACGTGTCACCTTTTGACAACCGATCCAATTTGCGGACATTGAAAATGTCACACGATTCTGCGCCCAAGCCTCTGACTTCCAGCCTGGGCAGCCCCTTGACCGGCACGATCCGCGTGCCCGGCGACAAGTCCATCTCCCACAGATCCCTGATGTTTGGCGCGCTTGCCGTCGGCCGCACCACCGTGAAGGGACTGCTTGAATCGGAAGACGTGCTGGCCACGGCTGACGCCATGCGTGCTGTCGGCGCAACCATCACCAAGCTCGAGGACGGCAGCTATACCGTCGACGGGATCGGCCTCGGCAGCCTGCTTGAGCCGGAGCATGTCATCGACTTCGGCAATGCCGGCACCGGCGTGCGCCTGACGATGGGCATCTTCGGAAGCCACAACATCGCCGCTACATTTGTCGGCGACGCTTCCCTTTCCAAACGACCGATGGGCCGTGTGCTCAATCCGCTGCGCGACATGGGTACCAACGTGATTGCCCGCGACGGCGACCGTCTGCCGGCATCCATCCGCGGCCCGGAGCAGGCACTGCCGATCACCTATCGGGTGCCCATGCCTTCGGCGCAGGTCAAATCGGCCGTTCTGCTGGCCGGCCTCAATGCCGCCGGCGAAACCACCGTCATCGAACCGATCCCGACACGCGACCACACGGAAAAGATGCTGAAAGGTTTCGGCGCCGACATTTCCGTATCCGTGAACGAGGCCGGCGAGCGCGTGATCAAGCTGCAGGGCCAGCCTGAACTGAAGCCGCAGGACATTGATGTGCCTGGCGATCCTTCCTCGGCGGGCTTCCCCCTGGTGGCGGCATTGATCGTGCCGGGTTCGGACGTCGTCATCGAAAACGTTCTCCTGAACGAGCACCGCACCGGTCTCATCACCACCCTGATCGAAATGGGTGGCGACATCTCGATCGTCAATCGCCGCGAGACGGGCGGCGAGGAAGTGGGCGATCTGCATGTAAAGGCCAGCAAGCTGAAGGGCATCACTGTTCCGGCCGACCGGGCGCCGTCGATGATCGACGAATATCCGGTGCTGGCCATTGCTGCCGCATTTGCCGAAGGCGATACGTTCATGCCGGGGCTCGAGGAGCTGCGCGTGAAGGAATCCGACCGCCTGGCCGCTGTTGCCCGCGGGCTGGAAGCCAACGGCATCCCTTGCGTTGAAACCGAGGACACGCTGACCGTGACCGGTGGTGCCGATGCAATCGGCGGCGGCACGGTGGTGACCCATCTCGACCACCGCATCGCCATGTCCTTCCTGGTGCTGGGCATGGCTGCCCACAAGCCGGTGACGGTTGACGACGGCGCTGTGATCGCGACCAGCTTTCCGACCTTCACCGGTCTCTTCGACGGCCTTGGCGCTAAGATTTCCGCAAACACCAGCGAGGCCGCATGATCATCGCAATCGACGGACCGGCGGCTTCCGGCAAGGGGACCCTCTCCCGCCGGCTGGCAGATCATTTCGGACTGCGCCACCTGGACACCGGGCTGACCTACCGCGCGGTTGCAGCCGCGCTTCTGGCCAATGGCCTGCCGCTTGGCGACGAAGGTGTTGCCATCGAGATTGCGCATAATCTCGATCTGGCCCAGATGGACAAGTCCGTCCTGTCGGCTCACGAGATCGGCGAAGCGGCATCACGCATCGCAGTTCTCGGCGGCCTTCGCGACGAGTTGGTAAAACTGCAGCGGCGTTTCGCCCAGACACCTCCCGGCGCCGTTCTCGACGGGCGCGACATCGGCACGGTGGTGTGCCCCGATGCAACAGTGAAGCTGTTCGTGACCGCCTCTCCCGAGGCTCGCGCAAAGCGCCGAACCGACGAGATGGTCTCCAAGGGCCAGGACGCGCAATATGCCGCCGTTCTGGAGGATCTCAAGCGCCGGGACGAGCGCGATTCCAAGCGAACCGTAGCTCCGATGCGCCAGGCGGACGATGCGGTCTTGCTTGATACGACAGAAATGGATATAGAGACCGCGTTCCAGGCGGCTGTGGATATCATCTCCCGCGCCAGGGGTGCCTGATAAGGACAAGGGGTTCACCACCGGTGCGCCCCTGTTTGTGCATCCGGAACGCATGTGGCCTCAGGCCATCAGTTCTTTACGGAACGACCAGAGAATTTCGGCAGGGCGCCTTTTCCGGCGACCTGTGACGAGACCGGATTTTCCGCCTCTCGCCCCGCCGGCCCGCTTTCGATAGCGGCAGGATCAGCGGAAACCGCGATCCCGGGAGAAGGACAGATCCGGAGTGCAACACCAACCCGCCGGCGGCGCGCCTGAAGGCGCCAGGAGCATATATGTCTGATTACAATCCCTCCATGGAGGATTTCTCCGCTCTTCTCGAAGAGTCCTTCGTTCAGAACGACCTGTATGAAGGTGCCGTCGTAAAGGGCACCGTCGTCGCGATCGAAAAAGACCTGGCAGTCATCGACGTCGGTCTGAAGGTCGAAGGCCGCGTGCCGCTGAAGGAATTCGGCGCAAAAGGCCGTGACGGCGAAATGAAGGTCGGCGACGAAGTCGAGGTTTACCTGGAGCGCGTTGAAAACGCTCTTGGCGAAGCTGTTCTGTCGCGCGAAAAAGCTCGCCGCGAAGAAAGCTGGGTCCGCCTGGAAGTTGCTTTCGAAGCAAACGAAAAGGTCAACGGCCAGATCTTCAACCAGGTCAAGGGTGGTTTCACCGTCGATCTGGATGGCGCAGTTGCCTTCCTGCCGCGTTCGCAGGTCGATATCCGTCCGGTTCGCGACGTGACCCCGCTGATGCACACCCCGCAGCCGTTCCAGATCCTGAAGATGGACAAGCGCCGCGGCAACATCGTCGTGTCTCGCCGTGTCGTTCTGGAAGAAACCCGCGCAGAACAGCGTTCGGAACTGGTCCAGAGCCTGGAAGAGGGTCATACCGTGGAAGGTGTGGTCAAGAACATCACCGATTACGGTGCGTTCGTCGACCTCGGCGGTATCGATGGCCTGCTGCACGTCACCGACATCGCGTGGCGCCGCATCAACCATCCGTCGGAAGTTCTCACCATCGGCCAGACCGTCAAGGTGCAGATCATCCGCGTCAACCAGGACACGCATCGCATCAGCCTCGGCATGAAGCAGCTTGAAACCGATCCGTGGGATGGCATCGAAGCCAAGTACCCGATCGAAGCCAAGTTCACTGGCCGCGTGACCAACATCACCGACTACGGCGCATTCGTGGAACTGGAGCCGGGCATCGAAGGCCTGATCCACGTTTCCGAAATGTCCTGGACCAAGAAGAACGTCCATCCGGGCAAGATCGTTTCCACTTCTCAGGAAGTCGAAGTGATGATCCTGGAAGTCGACCCGGTCAAGCGCCGCATCTCCCTGGGCCTCAAGCAGACCCTGCAGAACCCGTGGGATGCATTTGCCGAGCAGTTCCCGATCGGCACCGAAGTCGAAGGCGAAGTCAAGAACAAGACCGAATTCGGCCTGTTCATCGGCCTCGACGGCGACGTGGACGGCATGGTTCACCTCTCCGACCTCGACTGGAACCGCCCGGGCGAGCAGGTTATCGAAGAGTTCAAGAAGGGCGACATGGTCAAGGCCGTCGTTCTGGATGTTGACGTCGACAAGGAGCGTATCTCCCTCGGCATCAAGCAGCTTTCCGGCGATCCGATGGAATCGGGTGCAGCTGGCGAACTGCGCAAGAATTCCGTCGTGACCTGTGAAGTCATCGAAATCAAAGACGGCGGCCTGGACGTCAAGATCGCAGACAGCGACCTGACTGCCTTCATCCGTCGCGCCGACCTGTCCCGCGATCGCGAGGAACAGCGTCCGGAGCGTTACTCCGTTGGCGACAAGTTCGATGCCCGCATCACCCAGTTCGACAAGAAGACCCGTCGGGTCACCGTGTCGATCAAGGCTCTCGAGATCGCAGAAGAGAAGGAAGCTGTCGCTCAGTACGGCTCTTCCGACAGCGGTGCGTCCCTCGGTGACATCCTCGGTGCAGCTCTGAAGCAGCAGTCCGAAGACTAAGATTTTCGTCTCTCTCACGAGAGTTGAAAGCGAAAAGCCCGGCAGCAATGCCGGGCTTTTTGTTTCTGCGTTGCGAGGGGGTTAGTGTAGGCAACGCGCCCTCCAACTTACGCCCCAAATGGGGAATGCGGCCAGCTCCACCGTGCATTAGCTTCCGGTCATGCCATCACCTGGAGGAAGAGCATGTTCGACTGGTATGATCTGCGTAATTTCCTGGAAGACAATCTGATCGTCAGCATATTCGTCGGCATTGCCTTCGCAATTGCCATTGTCTGGGTGGTGGTCGTGTTCGTCCAGGCCCGCGGCGGCGGGTTCAAGGCTGTTTCAGCCAGCCTCTTTGCGACAATCGTTTCCCTGTTCTATCTCGTGATGGCCTTCGCACTGGGCTCGTTTGCCGAGCCTCTGGTCATCATGCCCTATTTCGCCGTTCTCGCCGCGCTCAAGTCCATGGCCGTCGCCTGGCGTATCGGCGCACGTTGATACCAGGTTCCACACGGATGACGTCAAACCGGCCTGGCGCGTTGCGCCTATGCTGGGAAACGCAGACTTAGCGCCGCTCTTTCAGAATGCCCTGGAAATAGCCCGACAATGCTTCATGGGCATCCAGCGGCAATACCTCGGCGACGTATTGATCCGGCCGGACGATGACCAAACAGCCTTTATCCCGGTCAATGCCACGCATTTCGAAAATGTCGTTGCCGCTTTTGAGATCCGGGCAGAACATCTTTTCATAGTCCCTCAACCCGTAGCGGCCTTTTGCCGGCAGCAGCAGTGACGGCATGCGCTCAAGGGTCAGATCGCGATGGTTTTGCTGGAAGACTGCGCGAAGATCGATAACCGAATCTATATCCTCACCTGCCGCCGTATGACGCAAAACCGGTGAGCTCTGATCGTCTTGCAGAAAGTTGCAAAGACGACGGATAGCCGACGTTTCCGCCGCCGGGTCGCCTTTATCGGCAAAGGCGAAGATCCGCCAGCGACCGTCCGCCTTTACGACATGGCCCAGCTGTACCGGCTTGGCGTCGGCAAGACGAACGACAGGGGCGGAATGAAACCGCATGCCGATCTGGAAACCTTCCGCCAATTGCTGATGCGCGCCGTCCCCCGTCAACAGGGACGGGAGATAGCGCGAGGCCGTGCCGGCGGTATAACGGCCATGCTGCAAAAAGTATTTCTGAACTTCAGCCGGTTCGACGCCATCGGGATTGCTTTCCGATCTCACCGGCGCGCTGACAAGCTTTGCCCATTCCCGGTCGAAATCGATCAGGTTCTGCGCAATCGCCTGGCGTTCGGCCGAATAGCTGGCAAGCAGCTCCGGTTCGCTCAGTCCCTTCAGTACGTGGGCGAGTTTCCAGCCAAGATTGAACGTGTCCTGCATGGAGACGTTCATGCCCTGCCCTGCCTTCGGACTGTGCGTGTGGCAGGCATCGCCCGCAATAAAAACGTGAGGCAAGCGGCCCGGAGCACCTTCTGCCGGAACATCATCGAACTTGTCGCAAAGCCGCTGACCGATTTCGTAGACCGACCACCAGGCGACTTCCTTCACGTCGAGAGAGTAGGGATGAAGGATGCGTCCGGCTGCGGCGATCAGATGATCGACCGTAATGTTCCGGTTCGCGACCCGCTCGTCCGGCCGCAGCTTGTCGAGTTCGACATAGATGCGGACCAGATATCCGCCTTCACGCGGAATGATCAGGATGCTGCCTTCGCTGGCCGACTGCACCAACGCCTTGAAGCGGATATCCGGGAAGTCCGTCACGGCAAGAACGTCCATCACGCCCCAGGCCTGATTGGCACTATCGCCCTTCAACTCGCGGCCCAGCGCCCTGCGCACGGAACTGCGGGCGCCGTCGCAACCGACCACGTATCTTGCGCGTACCGTTTCCGTTTCACTTTCGTGTCCGGGGTCCATGCGTTCCAGCTGAACCGTAACCGGCCACTCCTGCCCTGCTTCAACCGCCATATCCAGATCGACCAGCCGGCGGAAGTAGTTGGGCTCCAACCTGTTTGGCGAATTGCGCATGATCTCGAGATAAAAGTCGTGAACGCGCGCCTGGTTCAAAATGACATGCGGAAACTCGGACAAACCGTCCTCGACATCCTGAACCCTGCCGCTGCGGGCGATCGTGTCCGGAGACGCCGGGTCCGGTTTCCAGAAAGTGGTCTCGTTGACCCAGTAAGCTTCCTTTTCCAGTCGCTCGGCAAAGCCGAACGCCTCGAACATTTCCATTGTCCGGCAGGCGACACCATCCGCCTGGCCAAGCTGCAGGGGGCCGGCTTTCTGCTCCACGATACGGGTTCGGATGTCCGGGAAAGCCGCAAGTTGAGCGGCAAGCGTCAGGCCCGCGGGACCGCAACCGACAATGAGGACATCGACTTCTTCCGGCAGGCTGTCTGTGTTCGCCAGGGCAGTGGCGTCGGAAATAGGTTCATGAATGACCGGATCACCGGTCTTGAAGCCGTCGAGATGAAATTGCATGAAACCGTCTCCTCCGCCACATTCCGGCAGTTTGGCAACCGGCCTTCCGTCTGGGAAAGGCCGGTGCCAGCATGATGGGGCCACGCGAAAGCTGCCGGTGTTCAAGCCCGGACTTCCTTGCCGCATTGCGGGTCTTTCACGTTTGACAATTCCGCCGCGATGTCCAAACAAACATCGACAACGGATTAATTAGAGAGCATACTGATTATCAGCATGCTGTCAAATATAATCAGCATACTTCCTTTTTTGAGCTCCCTGGAGGCGGCGATGCGAAACCTTGAACAGATGCCCGGACACCTGATCCGCCGTTTGCAGCAGATCGCAGTGGCAGTGTTTCATACGGAAGTGGATGCCGTCGGATTCGACATGACGCCGGTGCAATTCGCAGCGCTGGTCCGGGTGGCGGAAAACCCGGGCATCGACCAGATAACGCTGGCAGGCCTGATTGCCTATGACCGGACCACGATAGCCGGCGTTGTCGACCGGCTGGTGCAGAAGGGCTTCCTGTCACGCGCCGTGAGCGAAAAGGACAGGCGCGCGAAGGTGCTTCACATGACGGACGCCGGAACCGATGCGCTGTCGCGGCTTGGCCCTGCGGTGGAAAAGGCGCAACAGGTGATGCTCAGCGGGCTCGACCGCCAAGAGGCTGACGATTTCATGCGTCTCTTGCAAAAGGCAACAGAGGCGGTCAACGACCTCAGCCGCGCGCCACTGCGTTCCGGTTCAAAGGCTGCGGAAAAAGACTGACTGGCCTGCGAAGGTTCAGCATCAAGACCGCAACAAGCGGTGACTATTTCCCTACCCAGAAATCCGCCTGCAGGCCGGCCGCTTCCTCTTCCAGAAGCGGACCGACAACCTCCACCTTGCGTTGCCCCGCCGCAAACACCGTCCTGCAGGGCAGATCGAGTGTCGGATTTTCCTCGTGATCGCCCGTCTGTTCCTTCAGGGACTTTTCGGTCTGGCCAAAGACGACCCGACCAATGCCCGCCCAGTAGACAGCGCCGGAGCACATGGCGCACGGCTCTGCCGACGTGTACATGGTGCAGCTTTCCAGAAAATCCGGGCGCCAGCGCTTGCTTGCCCGTGTCGCCAGCAGCCTTTCAGCGTGTGCGGTCATGTCCTGCCCTTCAGCGGAATAACCGTTACCCTGCTCCATCAGAACCTCTCCGTCCGGGCCTGCCAGCAGGCAGCCAAATGGATGATCGCCCGTTTCCCGCGCCTGCCGCGCGATTTCGAATGCCCGGCGCAACAGCGCGATATCTTTGTCGTCATGAGTATCGGTCACGCAAGGCTCCTTTGATTTCTTCCCCCTGAAGGGAGCATGAACACGCTCACCCCGCAAGACTTTGCAAACAGTCAGTCACGTTGAACAGAAACAGATCAAAAGACTGGCGATTTAAAAGGCAACTGCTGAAATATTGGCCTCTTGATCACTATTCTCGCGGTTTCATCTTGAGGCTTTCTTGACAAAAATCGCGCACCGGTTTCCCGTAGAGGTCGAGTAGAAGCGGTGGAGCCCAACGGTTCCGACATTGCTCATCTTTCAGTTGATCGACGATGCCCGGCACGAACGCGCCCGCATCCAAGACCAGGAGATGAGAATGCCGGCCGAAGACAACAAAACGCTCCCGCCACTCGAAAACCTTCCAGAGAAAGTACAGCGAAAGGGTGTGCCGATGCGCATGTTTGACGGTAAGTCGTTGGTTGTTGCCATGGCGGCAATGGTTGGGTCGTTTCCGGCGGCTGCGGCCGATCTCGTGACCTATCAGCTCGACTGGTTGCCCGGCGGTGACAAGGCGCCGATCTATGTCTGCATTCAGGAAGGCTTCTGCGAAGAAGCCGGTCTCGAAATCAAGATCGAACCGGGGCGCGGGTCTTCCGAGGCCATCACCAAGATCGCCACGGGGGCATCGGACATCGGTTCCGCGGGCATGGGCGCCCTGATGGCAGCCAAGGCGACCGAAGGCGTGCCGGTGACCGCGGTCATGACCATCTTCAACATGGGACCGCACGCCTTCTACACCACCAAGGACAGCGGCATCGCCTCGATCAAGGATGTCAAAGGCAAGAAGATCGCGACCTCGCCTTTCACCTCTTCCAACGTGTTCCTGCCGCTGGTTCTGGCCGACAACGGACTGTCGGAAGAAGATATCACCCTGACCAAATCCGACCCCGGCGCGTTGGGCCCGCTGCTGATGACCGGCCAGTCGGACGCGATCATCGCCTGGCTGACCGACGTCTCGCGCTATTCCGGCCAGGCGGCGGAGGCCGGCAAGGAACTGGTCGTGCTGCCCTGGGCTGACGCAGGTCTTGAGCTTTATTCCGCATCGCTAGTTGCGGGTGACACGTTCCTTGAGGAGCGCCCGGACGTCGCCAAGCGCTTCGTTGCGGCCTTCAAGAAGTCCCTCGAATTTGCCTATGAAAACCCGGACAAGGCAGCCGCGGCAGTTTCTGCACAGGTGCCGGAGCTTTCGGCGGAAGACGTCAAGGGATCCTGGCTGGATGCGTCCAAGCTTGCCTTCAACGATGTCACTGAAAAATTCCCGCTCGGCACAATCGATGCCGACAGGTTGGCGGCGACATGGACCCGCGTTGCAGCGGCGCAGGATCTGGACCCTGCATCTCTGAAACCTGAAGACGCTGTCAACCGCGCGTTCCTGCCGACAGCGGAGTAACCCTCAAGTGGCACTCACCAACAATGCGATCAGCTTTTCCTCGGTCGGTCAGACATTTCTGACCGGCTCGGGATCCGTCACCGCCCTGGACGGGGTCACCGTGACCATTGCTCAGCATGAGTTTGTAGCAGTGCTCGGTCCATCCGGATGCGGAAAATCAACCTTGCTGAGGCTGACCGCCGGACTGATGAAACCTTCAAAGGGAACGGTGAGTGTCTTCGGCAAAGAGGTGACGATGCCGAGGGACGATGTCGGCATCGTCTTCCAGAAGCCGACATTGCTGCCCTGGGCGAACGTAGAGGACAACGTCGTCTTTCCGGTTCGCCACAAATACGGACGGGTGACGACGGAGGACCGCGAACAGGCCCGCACCATCATCGAGACCGTCGGCCTGAAAGGATTTGAAAAGCGGCTGCCGTCGGAGCTTTCCGGCGGCATGCAGCAACGGGTCGGCATTGCCCGGGCTCTGTTTCTCAATCCGGACATTCTTCTGATGGACGAACCGTTTTCAGCGCTTGATGCACTGACCCGCGATGCCATGGGCTTTGAACTTCTTCGGTTGTGGCAGGCAAGTCCGAAGACAGTCCTTTTCATCACCCACTCGATTCCGGAAGCCGCGCTGCTGGCCGACAGGATCCTTGTGCTCAGCGAGCGCCCCGGCCGCATCATCGCGGACCTGCAGGTGCCGACTGCCCGTCCGAGAGACGAAAGCGCGCTGAGAACGCCGGAGTTGCAGGATTTCTCGGCCGAACTCCGCTCGCTGCTGATCAGAAAGGAGGCCGCCTGATGACTGTCAGCGAAACACAGGACTCCGCCGTGGCGAAGACCACCCCAAAGCCCGAGCGTCTGGAGCGGCCTTTGCCGGTTTCCGAAAAGCTGCTCCGGATGCCTGTCGTACTTCCCCTGATCACCTTTGTCCTGATCCTGATTGTCTGGGAGGCCGGGACACAGCTGTTTTCCGTTCCCTCTTTCGTGCTGCCCGCCCCTTCCCGCATTCTGGGCGGATTTGAGAGCGTTACAGCCGGACGCTGGATGGAGCATATCTGGGCAACGCTTCGGGTCGCCCTCATCGGCTATGCCGTTTCGTTTGTCATCTCGCTTCCGATTGCCGTCGGTCTGGCAAAGTCGCGTCTGCTCTCCGGTGCGTTCTACCCGTTGCTGGTGGTCATCCAGTCTGTCCCCGTCGTCGCCGTTGCCCCGATCATCATCGTGGTGCTGGGCACCGGTGATGCTCCACGCGTCGTCATCACCTTCATGATCTCGTTCTTTCCGCTGGTCGTTTCCATGACGACAGGTCTGGCCGCCACGCCGCCTGAACTGATCGAATTGTCCAGGTCGCTGCGCGCGCCGTCCTTCCGAGAGATCACGCAGATCCGCCTGCCCTATGCGACGCCTTACATCTTCTCGGGCATGAAGATTTCGATCACGCTTTCGGTCATCGGCGCTGTCGTGTCCGAATTCGTCGCCGCCGAAAAAGGCATCGGCTACTTCATCCAGTTCTCCACGTCGATGTTCAAACTGCCCCAGGCCTGGGCCGGGCTTGTCATCCTCGTCGTGATGTCTCTTGTCCTGTTCCAGTTGGTCAGCCTCGCACAGCGGATCTTCTTTCCCTGGTCGCTGCCGAAGGGACAGAAATGACAAGCTTCCTGATCAACAACATTGACTACGGCCTCACCGGCAACCGGGAAGGAGACCGCCTCAGCGGTGCAATCCGCGTTCACGACGGCAGGATTGCGGAAATCGGCCACCTGCAACCCCGGCAAGGCGAACGGATTGTCGATGCGAGCGGATGCGTGGTCACACCGGGACTGGTGAATACCCATCACCATCTATTCCAGTCTGTCCTGAAGGCCGTGCCGGAAGGCATGAATGCGCCACTTGACGACTGGCTCATGAACGTTCCCTACAGCTACTGGCCGCTGATCGACGAGGAAACCCTTCGCGTATCGGCCAGGATCGGACTGGCAGAACTGCTTCTCACCGGAACGACAACGGTCTGCGATCATCACTACGTCTATTCCGACCATTATGACTACGATCCGGCGGACGTGCTTTTTGAAGAGGCGGAAGCGCTTGGCATCCGTTTCGTCCTGGCCCGGGGTGGTGGAACGAAAGGCCGGTCTTTTCCCGATCCGAGCCTGCCGCCGTCACCAAGCGAGCCACTGGACAAATTTCTGGCAAGCATCGAGCGGACTGCAAACCGCTGGCATGACCCCTCCCCAGGTTCCAGCATGCGGGTAGCCGTCGCACCGACCACGCCGACGTTCAACGTCGATGCGGGAGAGCTTGCCGACATCGCCCGCTTTGCCCGCGGCAAGGGCCTGCGCCTTCATTCGCATCTTTCGGAAAACCGGACCTACGTGGACTTCACCCTGGCGAAATACGGCAAGCGACCGGTTGATTGGCTTGCCGAGCAGCAGTGGCTCGGGCCGGATGTCTGGTTTGCCCATCTGGTGGAATGCGACCGGGACGAGGTGCGCATGCTCGCGGAAACCGGAACCGGAATGGCGCACTGTCCGCAAGCAAATGCAAGGCTTGGCTCAGGCATTGCTCCAGCTGACGCCCTGCATGACCTCGGCGGCCGAGTTTCGCTGGCGGTAGATGGCGCAGGGGCGAACGAGGCCGCCGACATGGGCGCTGCCCTCTACAGTGCCTTCGCGCTGCACCGAGCGACAAAGGGCGTGCAGGCATTGCAAGCCGAAAGCCTCCTCAACTGGGCAACCGAAGGCGGTGCCAATGTGCTCGGCTTTGAGGAGATCGGCGTGCTGCGTCCCGGCATGATCGCCGACATTGCCGTTTTCGACATTTCGGCCCCTCGCAACATGGGTCTTCACGATCCGGCTCTTGCTCCCGTGCTGACGGGTGCCGCAAGCCTGCGCCACAGCTTTGTCGGCGGGTGGCAGATCGTCCGGGACGGTTCCATCCCCGGACTGGACCTGGCCGGGCTCGGCTCGGACGCAAGGCGTATTACCCGGCAACTGATCGAACGCAGAAAGGAAATGACGGCGCCTCACCGGGCCCGCGCCGCCCAGGCCTGATGGCAAATCGCCTGCGTCGGGCAGGCACATTCTTATGTGGAGTAGAAGCTGTCAGTGCCCATGAGCACGGGTCATTGCTCCCGGACCTCTTTCTCAAGGAGAACGGAAATATGAGCACCTCTGCATCTTATGGTCTCGTTGAACTGGAAAAGGAAAAAGGCTTCGGCGGCGTCGGTGAGACGGTCGACCGGTCAATTCCCCAGGTCGACATGTCGGATTTCTTTTCGCGCAAGGCAGAGATCACCGAGGATCTGTGGGCTGCCGCGACGGACATCGGCTTTTTCCAGCTGAGCAACCACGGCATCCCGCAGGAACTGATCGACGAGGCTTTTCGACTGTCGGCCGGCTTCTTCGACCTGCCGGCAGAGACGAAAGAACAATATCCGCTTCGGCCCGGAACCAATGCAGGCTGGGAGTTCAAGGCGCAGGTCCGCCCTTCAACCGGTACAGCCGACCAGAAGGAAAGCTACCAGATCACCCTGCCGCGCATGACAGGTCTCTGGCCGACCGGCGAAGAACTGTCCGGCTTCAAGGCGACCATGCTGGCATTCGAGCGGCACAACTGGGCACTGGCGATGAAGGTTCTGTCCTGCTTCGCCGACAAGCTGAAGTTTCCTCCGGACTTCTTCACCGAAGGGCACGATCCGCTGACACCGGAATACCAGTCGACCCTCCGGCTGATCCATTATCTGGGCATGGAAGATGCCAAGCCAGAGGACTTCAAGTTCTGGCGGGCCGGCGCTCACACCGACTTCGACTGCCTGACACTGCTGCACCAGAAGGCAGGCCAGGGCGGGCTGCAGCTTTGCCCGGGCAAGGACAGCCAGGGCCGGGCGATTGCCTGGACCGACGTGCCCCCGCTGGAAGGCGTTATCACCTGCAACATCGGCGACATGCTGATGCGCTGGTCGGACGACAAGCTTCTGTCAAACCTTCACCGGGTGCGGATGCCGAAGCCGGAGGAATATCTCGGTCCTCGCTACTCCATGGCCTATTTCGCCCAGGCCAACATGGATACGGTGCTTGCAGGGCCGGAAGGCAAGTATGAGCCGATGACGGCGCATGACTATATCCAGATGCGGCTAGGTGCGAATTTCGGCAAGAAATAGCGGCGCAATCGCCATCCGACAAAGTAGAACCACGGCGCCGGGACCATCGTTTGAAACGATCGGCGCCGTGGCTGCACCATTTCAGCCATGATTTGTCCGCGAAACTATCCAGAAGCTG
The DNA here is from genome assembly GCF_012395805.1 of Labrenzia sp. 5N. Classification (NCBI taxonomy): domain Bacteria; kingdom Pseudomonadati; phylum Pseudomonadota; class Alphaproteobacteria; order Hyphomicrobiales; family Stappiaceae; genus Labrenzia; species Labrenzia sp. 5N. The sequence goes on from NZ_JAAZTM010000004.1 coordinate 516,898, forward strand.
ACGATCCGGCAGACTTTACTTTTGCTGCCCGTCCTTTAGGCTTGGTTTCACGACGAGCACCCGCCAACGAAACGCGGCCTCAAAACTCACCCAACAGACAGAATTGCGAAACGCTCCATGACCGAAGCCAAAAGCGGCGACACGGTTCGTCTTCATTATAAGGGCACGCTGGACGACGGCTCCGTCTTCGACAGCTCCGAAGGACGCGACCCGCTGGAATTCACCGTTGGATCCGGCCAGATCATTCCGGGTCTCGACCAGGCCATTCCCGGCATGAAGGTTGGCGACGAGAAGACGGTCCGCATCGAGCCCGACAGCGCCTACGGTCCCCACAATCCGGCCGCACGCCAAGCTGTTCCGCGGACCAACATTCCGGCCAACATCCCGCTGGAAGTCGGCATGCAGCTGCAGGCGCAGACAGAGAACGGCCAGATGATGACCGTGACCGTGATCGAGATTTCCGAAAACGAAGTCATTCTGGACGCCAACCACCCGTTGGCCGGCAAGGTGCTGACGTTCGAGATCCAGCTGACAGGGATCAACTGAGGCCCACCGGTTCCGGTTTAGCTGGCGGTGGCAAAGTCAGAAGCCGATTTCGGCTCCCTGATGAGGTCTGCACGCTGAAAAGACAAAAGCCCCGCGGTTCGCCGCGGGGCTTCTTTTTTCACGCACCGGCGCTGCAAGCCGGCGCGCGAAAATGTCAGACCATGCTTCAGTCCATATAGACGCTGTCGTTGGCTTTCTGGACCTCGGTCTTGAACAGGCCAAGCAGTTCGTTGGCTTTCGGGTCGAGGTTTTCAGCCACGTGCGTTTCGAAAGCCGGCTGGGCCGCTGCAGCCATGGACGCGCGCTGGTCGGCGGTAAGAGCGGTCACTTCCATCTTGTCCATCAGGCCCGCCAGTCCCCTGTCGGAGGCTTCGATGATGCGCGACAGGCCACGGCTGGCGGTTACGCAGCTTTCCGCGGCATAGCGCAGGGTCTTCTGCTGCTCTTCGCTCAATCCTTCGAAGAAGTCCCGGTTGACCATGAACGTGTAGGGCGAGAACAGGTGGTTGGTCAGCGTCATGTACTTCTGAACTTCAGAGAAGTTCGCGAAGGAAATGATCGGCACCGGGTTCATCTGACCGTCGATGACGCCGGTCTGCAGGCCGGAATAGACCTCGCCCCAGGATAGCGGATAGGCCTGCGCGCCAAGCGCCTGAATGATGGTCTGATGAGACGGCAGCGTCATGGTGCGGATGCGGATGCCGTCAAAATCGTCGAGCGACGCGATCGGGTGCTTGGAATTGGTAACAGCGAAGAACCCGCCCGTGTCCGGGAAACCGAGCACCACAACATCTCCAAGGGCTTCTTCGATATCGGCAGCCAGAGCCTTGCCGAAATCACCGTCGAAAACCGCGTAGGTGGCGGCGTTGTCGGCGAAGGCGAACGGCAGGTTCAAAACGTCGATGCGTGGGTAGTAGCTGGCCAGCGCGCCGGTGGACGTCAGTGTTGCCTGGATGATGCCGTCGCGCACATGCTGCACATGCTCGGCAGCCGAACCGAGCTGGTTGGAACCGAAGACCTCCACTTCGACGGCACCGTTGGTGTCTGCGTTGACGATGTTGGAGAACACCGCGGTGCAGGCATGAGCCGGATTTTCAAATGGATCGGTCTTGTTGTCGTGTCCGAACTTCAACACCTTTCCATCTGCCAGCGCGCTGCCGGCCATAAGCGCAGCGGTCAGCCCGACCGCCAGTCCCTTTGCGAACTTCTTCATGATTTTCTCCATTCCTCTGTCAGGTTGTTTTTTTGTTATTGGGCAAACCCGAGAGCACGCGGCAGCATCATCGCCGCGCTTTCCCAGAAGGCGAACAGGAACAGCACAGCCACCTCTGCGACCAGGAACGGCCCCAGCTTGATGGCAATCCGTTCCAGTTTCTCACCGGTGACCGATGAGAGAACGAACAGGCACGCGCCGACAGGCGGCGTCATCAGCGAGATGTTGAGTGCCAGAACGAAGATGATCCCCGCATGGATCGGCTCCAGACCCACCTGAGCGGTGAGCGGAACAAGAACCGGTGCCAGGATGATCAGGATGGCGGTGATATCCATGACCATGCCGACGATCAGCAGAAGTCCGATGATGATGGCGATGACCGCATAGCGGTTGTCGGCCAGACCCAGGATGGTCTCGGCCAGCATCTGGGGGATTTTTTCAAAGCTCATCCACCAGCCGAGGATGCCGGCAAAGGCGATGATGACGAAGATCACGCCGGTGATGCGCGCTGTGCGCACGAGCATCTGGTAAAATGCGGGCAAGGTCAGCGTGCGGTAGACGAATGCACCGATGAAGAGTGCATAGGCGACTGCAATGGAAGCAGCTTCCGTCGGCGTGACGACGCCGCCGAGAATACCTCCCAGGATGATCACCGGCATCAGCAGTGCGGTAATTGAGGAAACGAAGACCTGCCAGATTTCCTTCAGGTTGGCCCGGCGCTCCGCCTTGGGCAGGCTGTTGCGGGCCGCACCAAGGGTAATGACGGCCATGCAGACACCGCAGATGACGAGACCCGGCAGAATACCTGCGGCGAACAACCCACCAATGGAAACGCCCATGAGCGAGCCGTAGACAACCATCAGACCGGACGGCGGGATGGTCGGTCCGATGATCGAACCGGCCGCCGTTACGGCGCACGCGTAATCGCGCTTGTAGCCTTCCTTGACCATGGCGGGCACCAATGTGCGCCCGAAGGCCGCCGCATCCGCCGTTGCCGAACCCGTTAGCCCCGCAAAGAAAACGGAGGCGAGCATATTTGTATGGGCCAGCCCACCCCGGAAATGGCCGACCAGCACCTGGGCCAGCTTCACCAACCGGTCGGTAATACCCGTCTGGTTCATGATTTCGCCGGCCAGAATGAAGAACGGCATCGCCAGAAAGGGGAAGATGTTCAACCCGTTGAAGATACGGCTCGGCCCGATGGCCAGGAACTGGTCACCGCCCATATGAATGAGGCCGATGACGCCGGCCGCGCCAATGGCAAAGCCGATAGGCATGCCGAGCAGGACAAATCCGATGAAGACAGCGGCAACGATCATGCTGCGGCCTCCGCAAACGGAGGATTGTCGAGATGGGTGCCGTTGTCCCGGATCATCGCCAGAACGGTCTGGATCGAGGCAAGGGCTGCGGCAGCCGGGATTGCCGCATAGAACGGCTGCAGACTGATACCGAAGATCATGGCCTGCCGCTTGGCGCCGCTTTGCGCGAAACCGAGCCCGTACCACAGCACGTAGAGAAACAGCGCCAGGACGCAGAGATCAATCGCCATCAGCACAATGCGGCGCAACGACACCGGCACGCGCATGATGGCGGCCGTCAGTCCGATATGGTCCCGTCTGGCGATGCCGGACGAGACGGCCAGCATGGCTGCCCAGATCATCAGGTAGCGCGCAAGGATCTCCGGCCAGGGCAACTGCCAATGAAAGAAGTAGCGATCAACCACGCCGAGCCAGACATCAAGCACAAGCAGTGCCATCAGCAAGGCTATTACAGCCTCGACGCCCGTATTCAGCCTGGCACTGGTTCTGGCAGCCCACTCGCGCATAATCCCTCCACCGAAATGTACCTTAATTACATTTTCAGAGCAGAAATTGCGTTTCGTCAAGCGTATTTTGTTTTTAAATTACATTTCTCGCGAAAATGAGGCTATGATCAGGCGCTGATTGACGATTTTGTGTAATCAAATTACAAATCCCGCAACCAGGGAGACATGTGTGCAGGCAAAGATCCGAACCCCGACCGGCGACAATACAAACGGCCATGCCGCTATCGATCTCATTTCCGCACTCCGCGATCACGCCGGCCAGTTTCCGGCGCGGGAACAAAAGGTTGCGGACTACGTGCAAAAGCATCTGTCCGCGATTTCGGACATGACGATCGCCGAACTGGCAAAAGCCTGCGGCGTCAGCACACCGACCGTCGTTCGCTTTTGCAGGACACTCGGCTGTGACGGTTTCCGGGAATTCAAGCTGCGTCTGGCGCAAAACCTGGCCGTCAGCCTGCAGTATATTTCCGCGCCATCGACCACCGAGCAAGTTGCCAGCGAAACGGCGATCGACCGCGTTCTGGGCGCGCTTTATGCGACCGCCAATGTCATGCGGCAGCAGGTCGATCCGGCCGTTATCGAGCGGGCCGTCGAAAAGATCGCCAAATGCCGGCAGCTTCTCACCGCCGGGATCGGCGGTGGGTCGACGATGGTGGCCGGTGAAGCGGCGAGCCGCTTTTTCCGCCTTGGCATCCCGTCTGTCGCCCTGCACGACAGCTACCTTCTGCAGATGCGCGCGGCGACGCTCGGGCCCGACGACGTTCTGCTGTGTGTCTCCGCCAGTGGCGAAGCGGATGAACTGGTCAGCGCGGCCGAGATTGCCGGCGGATATGGGGCCACCACGATCGCGATCGCACCGAAAGGCTCCCGCCTTGCAATGATTTCCAAGATCCCCATCCTGGTCGATCTTCCCGAGGACCCGGACATCTTCAAGCCCACCGCCTCGCGATATGCGCACCTGGTGATTGTCGACGCCATCGCCATGACTGTCGCGCAGGTCCGGGCCGCCACTACAAGCGAAAACCTGCGCCGGATCCGCTCTTCCCTGACCGCCTTCCATGGCCGTACCGGACCTCAACCTCTGGGCGATTAAGCCTCATGAACACACGAAACTGCGACGGCTTGCCAGAAACCGCCGCAATCTGATGTGAAACTGAGAGAAGCCGATTGCATTTCTTACAACGGTCACCCTATGTATGTTATTGGTTTTCATAAGCTCTTGTCGGGGACATCGTATTCATGTCGGTAGATGTTGACGCGCTGGTAGACAGACGGCGCCTCAGACGCAAAGTGACCTTCTGGCGGATCGCGACTTTTGTCGTCATCGCCGCGGCACTGATCGGGGGGCTTATCTACGTCTCCGGGGCTTCGGAATTGTCCAAGCGGACGGCGCATATCGCGCGCATCCCGATCGAAGGCGTCATCCTCGAAAGCCGCAAGACCCTGCAGATGATCGAGAAGATCGGCAAGTCCGATGCGGTCAAGGGCGTGGTGATCTCCATCAACTCTCCAGGTGGCAGCACAACCGGCGGCGAAGCGCTGTATGAAGCGCTGCGCAAGCTTTCCGAAAAGAAGCCGGTGGTCGCCGAAATCCGCACCATCGGAACCTCTGCGGGCTACATGATCGCCCTTGCTTCCGATCACATCGTCGCGAGATACAATTCCATCACCGGCTCCATCGGCGTGCTGTTCCAGTTCGGCAATATCAGCAAACTGATGGAAACGGTCGGCGTGGAAATGGATGCGGTCAAGAGTGCTCCGCTGAAGGCCGAGCCCGACTTCTATTCCCAGACGAGCCCCGAGGCACGCGCCATGCTGCAAAAGCTCGTCGACAATTCCTACGACTGGTTCGTTTCACTGGTCGCCGAGCGGCGATCTCTCGACATGCCCAGGGCCAAGGAACTTGCAGACGGCCGCATTCTGACGGGCCACGATGCCCAGACGGAAAAGCTGATCGATGCCATTGGCGGCGAAGATGTCGCAATCGACTGGCTCGTAAGCGAGAAGGGCGTTCCGAAAGATCTTCCAGTCGTCACCTGGAGCGCCAACGAAAATCTGGAAGAGCTGCCGTTTTCCTCCCGGGTCTCGCGAGAGTTCGGAAAAGGCATCGGATCGGCCCTTCTGGAGCCGGTTAGTGAAGCTAAGGGGCTGATTCCACGAGGGCTTACGCTTGACGGGCTCGTATCCGTTTGGCAGGCTTCTGACGCGGCAGACAATAATCCGTAAGCGAGGGGGCACTTCATGATCAAATCTGAGCTGGTTCAGCATATCGCCGAACAAAATCCGCATCTCTATCAGCGGGACGTTGAGAACATCGTCAACGCCATCTTGGATGAGGTTACCGAAGCGCTCATGCGCGGCGACCGAGTGGAGTTGCGCGGCTTCGGCGCGTTTTCCGTCAAGAACCGCCCCGCTCGCGTCGGCCGCAATCCGCGAACCGGTCAAAAGGTGGAAGTGGACGAAAAGTTCGTGCCCTTCTTCAAAACCGGCAAGGAAATGCGTATACGGTTGAACGATGGTGTGGACCACGGCGACGACTGATTGCGTTTGCCACGGCACGCCATTTAAAATCGACTTCTGATCTGGCCAAAACCGGGAGAACCCAGTGACCCGTTTCCTCAAGAACGTGATCTTGTTCGTTATCGCGGTTGTCCTGATCCCGTTGTCGGTGGCGAACCGGCACACGGTCTCCCTGTCGCTCAATCCCCTCGACCCGCAGGACCCGCGCCTGACGATCCCGGACATTCCGCTGTTCTGGATTATCTTCGCAAGTCTGGGCGTCGGCATCATCGTCGGTGGACTTGGCGCATGGGCCAAACAGGGCCGCTGGCGCAAGGAAGCACGCGTGAAGCGCCGGGAAGCCGCGAAATGGCACAAGGAAGCCGACCAGCTGCGGGAAATGAACACCGCAGGTCAGCCGGCATCCAATCTCAAGGGACTGGCAGGACCGGGCAACCGCAACGCCGCCTGACCGGCCGACATTACCATGCGTATTATCTCCAGCGACGAGATCGATGCCTGCCTGGAAGACAGGGCCGTTCTTGAAACGCTGCGCCGAGCCTATCGCTCCAGCACAGTCGCGCCCAAGGCTTCCCCCTTGCCCATCGGCCGGCTGAATCAGCAGCAAGGCGCGCTCACCGTACAGCCGGCCTGGACTGACTTTACCCAACAAGGCGACGTCAAGCGCGGCTATATCGGCTGCTCCCTGGCGCTGGATCTACCCGAACAAACGGGCCTGTCCTCAAGTCTCTACCTATTGTTTTCCGGTTCCGGCGGACAACCGATCGCCCTTCTGGATGGCATGCGCCTTACAGTCTGGCGCACGGCTGGTCTCCATGCGCTCGGGGCAAGTTACCTGTCCCGCGAAGACACGTCCCGCCTGCTGATCATCGGCGACGACCCGAGATTGCCCCGGCTTGTGTGCGGTTATGCGGCCGTGCGCAACCTGACGTCGATCCTTCTGGCCGGCGTGTCGCCGGAAATCCAGAAAAGGATCGCCGCCTTGCCCGCGCTCAAGGGGGTCAATGTCGGCATCACGAACGAGATCTATGCCGCGCAAGAAGGCGCGGACATGATCTGCATTGCCGGTCCGGAAAACGAAACAGGCACCCATCACGCCCTCACCTACCTGGATCCTCCTGCGGGCTGTCACGTAGATGTGCTGGATCCGGAAGCACAATTGCCGACAGAACTGCTGCAGGAAGCACGGCTGTTCACCACCGACCTGAGCGAACCGCCGCGGCCGGATCTTGAATGGGCTGCCGACCTGAAGGACCTCACACAGGGCACGAAAGCCGGCCGGCGTTACTACGGCCAGCGCACGCTGTTTTTGCCGGCCCCGCGCACCGGGCTCGCAGACTACGCACTGGCTGCACACGTTTTTTTGAGGACGTGACCTCTGGAACTCGTGCCTGCGCACACCATATCCCGGAACAGCAGGGGGAATCCATGAAAGCGAGCGCCCGAGAAGGGTCGCCCGGATGACGGCTTGGCCGCCATGGGTTTCTCGTTGGTATCTTGAAGGAGCAAATCATGCTGACGACGCTTGCCTATTCGGCAAGCCTTCCGGCAATCGCAATTGGGCTGATGTACTATGTGTCAGCCTGCTCGGGGCTTGTCTACTAGTGCCTTGATGGCACTCTGGCCGTTCGACCCTACGGGCGAGACCGGCTGCCTCCAAGGGTTTGGCACGTTCGGCCGATCGCGCCAAACCCATTATACGATAATCGTGAAGCCGGTTCCCCGTGGGCCGGCTTTTGTCGTTCCTGGACTGTCCGCTGAGGCCACGGAACGGAAAGCCATCCCGGCTTAGCTGGGATCTGAACCTGTTCCAAAACGGTGTCCGGGCAAGGTCCAGCCACGCAGGATCGCTCCGCCGCGCAAGATCAGCGCACAGCTTGCGGCAAGGATCGCGGCAAGGATTTGCGGCGCACCCAATTGCACCAGCACAACAAATCCACCCGCACCGGCAAAAGCCGCACCGACATAGATTTCCGGCTTCACGATGGAGGAAGGTTCACGGGCGATGGTGTCCCGCAGGATGCCGCCGAAAGTTGCCGTCGAGACACCCATCAGGATCGCCACCAGGATCGTGTCACCGACAGTCAGGGCCTTGGCAGCTCCCATGACAGAATAGGCCGCAATACCGATAGCATCGGCCCATCTCAAGGGTTTGCTGAGCTTTTCGATCCACTCGGCAAAATACCAGACCAGCGCGCTGACGACGAAGCACACCAGAAGATACCATTCGTTCTCCACCCAGAAGACCGGTACACCCAGCAAAAGGTCACGCAGGGTACCACCACCGATCCCCGTCAGCGTGGCAAAGAACAGCAGGGCAACGATATCCAGCTGCTTGCGCGAAGCGACGATGCCGCCGGTAATGGCGAATACCGCCACCCCGAGATAGTCCAGCATTTGCAGCAGCATTCCGTCCCCCATGGCCACTTTCTTTCCGAAGGCAGTACCTGAGGTCCGGGTCTTTGTCATCCCGTAGCATGCCACGCCGGCGCTCGGCCCTACGTCTGAAGGCCTGCATATCTCGCTCAAGGGTTTAGGGAAGTCCGACCAGACCGCTTTCTGGAAAAACACCGATCGTTCCAGACTGTCGTCCTCTCGCGTCGCATCGACGGCAGGACTGGCTCCGGTCAGCTGTGTTGACGAAAGGGTTGCCCCAAAGAAAAGGGGCCACTCCGCTGGATGCGGAGCAGCCCCTTCAAAGCTCTGGGGTCGGTTGAGCTCAGGCGTTCTTGTCGACCGTCTGTCCGGCTTCAGCCGACGCCGCAACATCCTTCGGGCCACCCTTGGAAACGCCGACCATGGCCGGGCGCAGCACGCGGTCGCCAATGACGTAGCCGGCCTGCATGACCTGTACAACCGTGTTGTTCGGCACTGCGGTGTTCGGCACCTCGAACATGGCCTGGTGGAAGTTCGGGTCGAACTTCTGGCCTTCCGGGTCCAGTTTCTTGACGCCATTCTTTTCAAGCTGGTTGAGCAGATCGCGCTCGATCATCTCGACGCCTTCGATCAGCGAAGCAACCCCCGCATCGGCGTTCTTGCGGTCATCTTCCGGCAACGCCTCAAGTGCGCGGCGCAGGTTGTCGGAAACCGTCAGCATGTCACGGGCAAAACCTGACACGGCGTACTGGCGGGCGTCCTTGACTTCCTTTTCCGTGCGGCGGCGCAGGTTTTCCATTTCCGCCATGACGCGAAGCGCGCGATCCTTCAGATCCGCGTTTTCGGCTTTCAGAACTTCGATCGGATCGACACCGGCCGCCTCGACAGCTTCCGGCTGTTCCACTGCTGCGGTTTCCGGCGTTGCTTCTGCCGGCTGCTCTTCCGGGGTTTTGTTTTCGTCGCTCATGAATGATCCGTTTGCTCAGACTGTTTGCGGGTGCTTATACGACCGGTTGGCGTTTTTTCAAAGAGCATCGGCGGATAGGCTTTCGCTTACCCGCCGGATGCGCTCATATGAATCGCAGCCGGTCAGCCGCAGATATATTTCGGAATTAAAGGGCGCTCTTGATCCAGTCGGAGAGTTTGCCCTTCGGCGCTGCACCGATCTGGGTTGCCATCGGCTCGCCGTCCTTGAACAGGATCAGCATCGGAATGGACCGAACGCCGTATTTCATCGCCATGTCCTGGTTCTCGTCGATGTTGAGCTTGGTGATCTTCACCTGGCCGTTCATCTCTTCGGAGATTTCTTCAAGAGCCGGAGCGATCATCTTACACGGACCGCACCATTCGGCCCAGAAGTCGACCACGACCGGGCCGTCGGATTTCAGGACTTCGGCTTCAAACGAAGAGTCGGTAACTTGTGTGGTAGCCATAACTAGATCTCGTAGGTCTCAGGATCGCGCCTACCCGATGTAAGCGCGTCAGTTGGCAAGAACGTAGGAAGCCGAGGGCCTGCCGTCAAGCCGATGTGCCGTCAGGACGCAGTCCGGCGAAGGTTTCTTCCAGCACCTTTTCGGGGATTTCCATCAGGCTCGGCACCGCGGTCCACAGAAGCTGGGCGGAAATCTCCCTGTCCGGATAAATCTGCTTCAGCATTTCCCTGTAAACACAAAGCTGTGCGCGGTACTCGAGCGGGATTTCGGCAACTGATGCCGGCGGATGGAAATTGGTCTTGTAATCCACAATCACCACCCGGTTATCCTCAACCACCAGCCGGTCGATCTGTCCGGATATCTCGACTTCCGTGCCGTCGCTTGCCCGAATCGTCCCGACCAGCGGAACTTCGGCTCGGGCATGACCGCAAAACAACGTCTCGAATTCCGGCATCTCGAGAATCGCAGCCACTTCGCGCAGAAGGTGAGGCATGCGCTCGGCAAATTCCGGCTTGAGGGCCTGCTTGAGGTAGGCTTCCGAAGCTGCCACGCGGGCGTCTTCAGCCAAGTCCGGCAACAGCTCCAGAAGCCGGTGGATCAGGCGACCGCGTTCCAGGGGCCAGGACGCAAGATCCCTGCCCGCCTGCAGGCGAGACACCGCAGGCACCGGTTCGATGCCTTCCTTTTCCTCCATCGCCTCGAATGCCCGTGAGGGCTGAAGGCGTTTCTTCCTGGCAAGCGGACGGACGGGACTGGAGAGCCAGTCCGGCAACGGCGGTTCTTCGCTGCGCGGCTCTGCGGAGGTATGCGACGCCGCGCCTGCCCCGGGCTCGGCGATGACGCCATCCTTCTGCCAGCGCCAGGCGGAGACGGATCCATCCGGTGCTGTCAGTTCACGCGCCTCGGGCTTCAACGCCCGCGAGACCATCGAATACCAGCAGTTCTCGTGGGCACCGCGTTTCGGTTCCCAGCCGCAGACGATCAGCCGGTCTTCGGCGCGGGTCAGAGCCACATACAACAGGCGCCGGTATTCTTCCTCCTGCGCGTCCCGCAGGGCTTCCACTGCCGCGTCGTGCCAGGGCGTCCGGTCCGCCTTGGGCGGCAGCCAGACCAGCGCCGGTGGCAGAAGATCGTTTTCCAGACGCTTGCGCGGCAGGAAGGCCGGATCGTGGATTGCGCTGACAGGTGCTGCCCCCGGATCGACCAGAACGACGATCCGCGCTTCCAGCCCCTTGGAACCATGCACGGTCATGATGCGGACCATGCCCTTGGTATTGGTCAACTCACGCTTGATCTCGGTCGGTGCCGCTGCCATCCAGGCAAGGAACCCTTCCAGGCCCGGCGTGCCGGATTGCTCATAGGCAATGGTGAGCGCCAGGAACTCGTCCAGAACGTCATCGACTTCCACGCCGAGGCGAGCGCGAAAAGCTTTCCGGCCACCATCAGCCCCCAGCAGCCGGGCATAGAATTCGTAAGGCGGCACGAAGTCGGCGCGTGCGCGCCAGTCTTCCAGCCTTGCGCGCACGGCCTTCCATTTGTCCGAACTGTCCGACCGTTTCACCAGCATCTGCCACAGCGTTCCGGGGCGCACCTTTTCCGGCGTTTCCCGGGCAACCTCCAGCAGGTCGTCGTCCGTCAGGTCGAACAGCGGGCTCTTCAGCACGCAGGCAAGCGACAGGTCGTCTTCCGGCAGCAACAGGAACCTGCCGAGAGCAGCAAGATCCTGAACAGCGATATGGTCCGTCAGAACAAGGCGGTCACTGCCGGCAGCCGGGATGTCCAGCTCCTTCAGTTCCCGGTTGAGCGCTTCGACAAAAGGCCCGCGCTTGCGCACGAGGATCATCACGTCGCCGGGATTTGCCGTGCCATCGCGCATCCACTGGGCAATTTCGGCAGCAATACGCCTGGCCACCTTCAGCATCGGGCTGCCCGAACCGACGTGGTCGATCGGCTGGCGCCAGTCGTCCGGCTCCTCGATCTCCGCCTCGGCTTCCAGTGGCCACAGATCAACGATCCCCGGATCGCGCCGGATGGCTTCATGGACCGGCGCTTTCACGTCCTGCGACAGGCCCTTGTGGGCACTTTCGTCGTGAAACACCTTGTCGACCGCTCCAAGAACATCCGGCGTGGAGCGGAAGGAGAGCTGCAGATTGACGGAATGAAACTCAAGCTCGGCCGCCTCGGCCTTTCCGGAAAAGGCCCGGCGCATGGCATCGAAATAGGCCGGAACAGCGCCCTGGAACGAGTAGATCGACTGTTTTTCGTCGCCCACCGCAAACAGCGTGCGCACCCGGTCCCTTGCTCCGGTCCCGGCGAAAAATTCAGAGGCTAGCGAAGTCACCACTTCCCATTGGCGCGGGCTGGTGTCCTGGGCCTCGTCAACGAGGATATGGTCGAGCCCCTGGTCGAGCTTGTATTGCACCCAGAGCGCGGCGTCCGACTTCTGCAGCAGTGTTGCCGTCTTGACCACCAGATCCTCGAAATCGAGATACCCGCGGGCGGTCTTGGCGCGCTCATAATGACCGATCACCGCGTCGGCGAGACGCAGCAGGGCTGTGGTTCCCTCATAGGTCGCTACCTTCCGGCGCTGGTCCAGCAATTCCAACAGGCGTTGTTGTTCCGCCTCCAGTGCCTCGAGCATCTGGGGAAACGTTTCAGCGACCTTCTTGGTGGCGAGCGACTTTCGCGGCTCGAGCTTGGCTGTCAGGAAAATCGCCTGCCAGGCCTCGCGGAAAGCGGTTATGTCCGTGAGCCTCGCGGCGGTAACCAGATCGTCCGCACGCGCCTGATCGGTCTTGGTGCCGGTTCGCAGTGCCTCGGCATAGGCAAGACAGGTGTTCAGATCAAACGGGCATGCGGACCGAAACTGCTCGTCGAAATCCGCCAGCCTCAGAACCGGGTCGGTTTCCAGAAGACCGGCAAGCTCGGCAAGCGCGGTTTCCAGATCGCCGGCATCAACCGTCCAGCGGCGGAAAGCGTCACGGCTCTGGATCAACTCGTCCAGCGCCTTCTGGGCGCCGCCATCGCTCATCAGATCAATGACAGATGCCAGCGCCCTGCCAAAGGCGCTTTCCGGCTCGGTTTCGGCAACATGAAGCACGGTCGCGCGCGAGGCCGCCATGAGTTCCGCCGCCACCCGGTCGTCGAGTACGGCAAAATGGCCCGCGACGTTTGCTTCCAGCGGAAACTGGTGCAGCAGGGATTCGCAGAAACCGTGAATGGTCTGGATCTTCAACCCGCCCGGTGTTTCCAGTGCCCGGGCAAAGAGGCGACGCGCCATCGCCAGGCGCGCGGCATCTGGTTTGCGGCCTTCAATATCCTGCAATTCGGCCGCGAGTGCGGCATCATCCTTGGTGACCCATTCGCCGAGGATCTTGAAAACGCGGGTCGCCATTTCGGCAGCGGCGGCCTTGGTGAAGGTCAGCGCAAGAATACGAGAGGGATCGGTGCCATCCAGCAGCAGTCGCACCACCCTGCGGGACAGAACGAAGGTCTTGCCCGATCCGGCATTGGCACTCACCCAGGCCGAGGCCCGTGGGCGGGAGGCAAGGTCCTGCCGTTGCCTGGTCACTTCAGGGATCTGAAAGCTCATGAAGGCTCCTCCGATCCAAGTGCCCATTCCTGCGTTCTGGCAAGATGATCATAGTCACCGCCCATCTGACGTTCGCGCATGACGCGGGCACGGGACAGGTAACCAATGTCTTCCCTGACATAGTGGGCGATCAATTGTTCCAGCCGCGTCCAGGCGTCTTCCACCAGATCTTCCAGCGGCGTGTCCTTCGGGTTTCGCGGCGCTTCGATCACAGGTTCGCTGCCGCCCTTCAGCTGCAGATACAAAAGCTCGGATATGGGCGCGTCAGCCGGCACATCCTTGAACCCGAACCGCCGGACCATCGCGGCCTCCAGCGGCAATTGCGGCGACAGGAGCGCGTCGACCTGCTTTTGCGAGGGCACCTGCCCTGTCTTGTAATCGACCACGGACAGCCCGCCGCCACTTAGAAGGTCGATCCGGTCTGCCCGGCCGCGCAGGCGGAAATCGAAGCCGGGCAACTTCAATTCGACACCGCCCCCGATTTCCAGGAACCGCTGACTGACGTGTTGCGACCGCCTCGCTTCGTAGGCAACGAAGCCAGCCGCGATCTTCTGGAAACGCGGCCACCAGAGCGCCCGGATCGCCGGAAACGCATCAAGAGGCTCAAACAGCTCCTCGCCGATCTCTGTCAGGGCCTTTACTGCACTGTCGTCGAATGCGCCGGTCCAGGTCAGCAGGAAATCGGCCAGTGCATCGTGAATGAGGTTGCCCTTGTCGGCCGCACCGGGTTCGCCGCCGATCGGGTCGACCGGCTGCAGCTCGAGCACGTGACGGGCAAAGATCGCGTAGGGATCGCGGATCAGGCGTTCGATTTCGGTGATGGAGAGCGATTTCGGGCGCGCTGCCAAGGGCGGACGAGGGTGAGGCCGGGACGCGGGCCGCACCGCGCCTTCAGGCCGGTCGAGCTGTGCTGCAAGGGCGGAATATACCGCCCCTTGCGCTTCCAGTTTCTTCGTCAGGTCAGGCCCGGCAAGCGTGGTCAGGCGTTGCAGCCAGCGCGATGCGACAGTGGGAGCGCCGTCGGAGCGTGCGGCACGCGACAGAAGGACCCGCCGTGCACCCATGCCTTGCGCAAAGTCATGTGCGGCCGCACCGAGCCGGCGCTCCGGGGGTTCCAGCCCCATGTCGCGCTTCATCGGCCGGTTCAGCCACGGATCATTGCGCGTGCGTTGAGGCCAGACGCCCTCATTGAGGCCACCCAGGATCGCGAAATCAAATGCCTGAAGCCGTGCTTCCATGGGGCCGAGGATCTGCACCCGCTGGTCGCCCGGCAACCTGCGCCGTACGGCCTGACCGGACATCAGCGCGGGTAGTACCGACGGCCATTCGCCGGCGGGAATTTCCAGTCCGCTGGAGCTTGCTTCCAGAAGACCGGTCAGGAACTGGGCCAGCGCCTCGCCCGCCTCACCGGCGTAAAGTTCTGCCACCGAACCTTCGTGATCGATCGAGATCGCCTCGATCACATCGACATGACGCCGTGCGAGGTCGGTCAGAAGGATCGTGCCGCCTTCTGCGGCAAGTTCTTCCAGCGGTTTCAGTGCGTTCGCCAGACGGTCGACCAGGTTTGCAATCACATCCCAGTCTTCTTCGTGGATCTTTTTCCAGCGTGGCGTATGTGCCTTGTCCGCATCTTCCCGGCTCGCCTCGACAGCCAGCTGCAAACCTGCCGTTCCCGGCCGAGCACGCGGTCCGCGAACCACGCCACGCTCCAGCGCGCGGGCGGCAGACCGGATGTCCTTCACCGGCAGGCCCAACCGTGTCAGCGGATGCTTCAGCAGCGCCAGAAGATCGATCGGCTCGCAGCCACCAAGGGCGAGTTTCGCAGCCAGGATCGCCAGAATGGCCGGTGCGGTCTGGTCGAGCGGGCGGCCGGCACTGTCGTCCACCTGTATGTTCCAGCGGGCAAGCTCTGCCGCAACCCGGCGCGTCAACATGCGGTCCGGCGAAATGAGGGCCGCACTTTCCTGCCGCTCGATCGCTTCGCGCAAGGCAATCGCCACACTCAAGGCTTCATCCGCCTCGTTGCGGGCAGTCATGATCGAGACACCATCCAATGCCTCCGCCCTGTCCGTTTCTGGACGGGCGTCCAGATAGGCTGTCCAGCCATCGGAGGTATCGGCGGGACGCAGAGCTTCGGAGACAAGTTCCTCACGCAGCAGGAGCCCCCGGTCCGGGTCCGGCCCGAGTGTTACGACCTCTTCCCGCCCAGCACCCAGCCGATCAAGCAACTGCTTCAGCGAATACTGCGGATGTGAAGGCAGGGTTGCCGCGTCTTTCTGCATCACACCCTTGCGGGTCGAGGCCTTGCCCGTCTTTTCTCCCAATACCGCCCAGGAGCGGCTGTCCAGATAACGGTCCAGCCCAGGCAGCACGACGACGCCGGTTTCAAGCCGGGAGACAACCTTCAGCAATTCGGCGGTGGCCGGAACCGAGCCGGTGACACCCGCAACAATGACCGGGCCACGAGGAGGTGTCCGTTCCAGGCGCTCGGCCTCGCGCCGGATAAGGGCCGAGCGGCGGGCCTTCGGGTCCATCATTTTCAGTTCGGCCAGATGCGCGGGCCAGGCCTCCCGCACGATCTGCAGGAAATCGAGCGTGATCTGCCAGTACCGGGCATGGTCCTCCGGCACCAGACCGGACAGTTCCGTCCAGTCGGCTTCTTCCGTCTCGACCTCGTCCATCAGCGTCAGCAGGTCTGCCGCCAACCAGGCTGCATCGGCCGTCGACGCCGGAAGGCCGAGAGGTTCGTCGGACCTGAGACTGAGCGCTTCCCGGCGCAGCATGCCTTTCCAGGCCTTCACCAGCCGCGTCATCGCAAGATGACGTTCCAGAAGGGGCATTGCCGGCGGCAGAGGTTCCAGATCCGCATTGGCGGTCAGGCTCTGCGCATCCTCGTCGGCATCGCCCACCGGGCGGATGGCAGGCAGGAGAACCGGCCGGCCACCAAACCGCTGCTGGAAAAGCTCCGGCAGCAGGCGCGCGGCGCGGCGCGTCGGCAGATACAGCGTGACCGACGGCAGCAGCAGTGGATCGTCCAGCGGGCGAAAGCCAGGGATCAGGCTGCCGTCGACCAGTGTGTCGACCAGCGTTTTCAGGAAAGGGACGGACGGCGGGACAGACCAGAGGCGCGCGCTGCGGGCCATCCTCAGGCGGCACTCTCACGAACGGCATATTCGGCGGCACGAATGGCCTCCGGCGTTCCGATATGCAGCCACAGGCCTTCCATCTGAACGCCGTAGAGACGCCCGGCTTCAATCGCCCTGTCGAAAAGCTTGTTCATGGAGAACGGCCCGTCCGGGGCATCTTCGAACAGGCGCGGGTGCAAAATGGTTGCACCTGCATAGGCAAAGGGCGTCACGCCCTTTTCCTGCCGCCGGGTCAACGCGCCGTCCTTTGCCATGTCGAAATCACCACGGCCGGAATAACCGACCGCTTTCACGGTTTCGGCAACCAGAAGCAGGGCGTCCATGCGGCTCTCGTCCCAGGCTTCGATCATGTGTTCCAGGTTGGGTTTGACGCCTTCGATCCAGTAGCAGGTATCGGCGTTGAGCTGGAAGAATGGCTCTTCGCCCAATAGCGGCAGCGCTTTCTTGATACCGCCCCCGGTTTCCAGAAGCTGATCGCGTTCGTCGGAAATCAGGATTTCCATATCAGGGCGGCGGCGGACATGAACCTCCACCAGATCGGCAAGGTAATGCACGTTGACCACACAGGTCTTCACGCCGGCTGCTGCGAGCCGGTCCATGCCATGGTCGATCAGGGCCTGACCGTTGACCTCGATCAGGGGCTTGGGCGTCGTTGCCGTCAGCGGGCGCATGCGCTTGCCGAGGCCTGCGGCCAGGATCATAGCTTTGGAAGGGCGAAACCGCTTGTCTGTCATCATCTGTCTCAAATGTGCGACCAGTTGAACGCGGCGCGTTCAGTGCCGGTAGCGTGCGTACCAGTCTTTCAAATCCGACAGGAACGGCCTGTCAAGCACCCGGTCGAGATAGCCTAGCATGCGCGGCAAATGGCTCAAGTAAGCCGGCTTACCATCGCGCTCGGCCAGACGGACGAAGATGCCGAGGATCTTGGAGATCCGCTGCGCCGCCATGACCGCGTAGGCTTTCGAAAAACCAACTTCATCGAACTCTGCGGACTGCATTTTTCTTGCCGAGAGATAAGCATCGTAGAGCGCCGTTTCCAGAGCTTCGTCCATGTCCGTGCGGGCGTCCAGCAGCAGGGAAGCAACATCATAGGCAACCGGGCCATAGACCGTGTCCTGGAAATCGATCAAGCCGATCCTGTCGGTTCCTTCAGCACCCGCCTGCCAAAGGAGGTTCGGCGAATGAAAATCGCGCAGCACCCAACCTGTCTGGGCCTCGCTTATGTCTTCAAGTGCTTCGCGCCATAGCCGTTCGAATTCCGAGCGCGTGCTCTCGTCGGTCGGCTTTCCGGAAACCTTCGGGACATACCAGTCCAGAAACAGCGCCGCTTCGGCAACAAGCGCGTCCGCTGAATAGTCGGGGACCTGATACAGCCCACCATCGGCGAGCGAGACCGTTTTTGGCCAGGCCTCACCATGCATCTTCGCCAGGACATCGACGGCGGCAAAATATCTTTCGCGCACCGGTCTGCCGTCTACCACGATGGTATCCCGGCCAAGATCGGACGAGAGGATCAGTCCGTTTTCCAGGTCGCTCGCCATAAGATCGGGCGCGCGAAGACCATGGTTCCTGAGTTCCGTTCCCACCGCGACAATCGCCCGGCAGTCACGCGCCAGATGCACCTTTTCCATGTAGGCGCGGACAGCTTCCGGCACCGCGTCCCCCTGGAAAGGCCAGCGCATCAGAACAGCTGTCGAAGACCCTGTTGCAACCGTCTCGAACGTTCGCAGGGAGGCATCACCTGCCAGGAAACGGCGCTCTGCGTCCGGCAGACCAGCGGTCCCCAGAAAGGACCGCGTTGCCAGCGATTGCCCGATCCGGTTCTGCCAGTGAGGGGCGTCCGAATAGAGGCTGAACCGGCGATGGTCATCGCTGTCAGTCGGCTGGGTGATCTGGATCCAGAGGGCATTGCCGGGCAGCAGCTCGTTCGCCTTCTCCGGCCATTCGATCAGCGCGGCGCCCGTTTCCAGGAGGTCATCCAGCCCGAGCTCTTCCAGTTCTTCGGGCTCTTCAAGCCGGTAAAGATCGAAGTGGGACAGGTCGAAACGCGGCAAATCGTAGGTCTGCACGAGCGTGAAGGTCGGGCTCGGCACTTCCAGCTCCGGCTCACCTGCAAAGGCCCGGATCAGTGCCCTGGTGAACGTGGACTTCCCGGCGCCCAGATCGCCCGACAGGCAAATGACATCGCCGGGCTTCAGGACCATCGCGATGTCGTTGGCAAGTCGCCGCGTGCCCTGTTCGTCGGCAATTTCGATTGTCTGAAAGGCGCCCGACAGGGCTTGCAGCTGGTGATCTGCCATCCGGCGTCCTACTCGGCCGCCGCCTGGTCCGCCAGTTCGGGCCGTGCGGGGAAAACGCAGGTCACCGTCGTGCCCTTGCCTTCGGCGGACTGAATGTCGACCGTGCCGCCATGCAGTTCGACAAAGCTCTTGACGATGGCAAGGCCGAGGCCTGCGCCCTGACGGCGCGATCCTGTGTCATGCCCGACAAAGCGGTTGAAGACCTGGGTGAGGATTTCAGCGGGAATGCCATAGCCATGATCCTGAACGACGAAGGTCACCTTGTCGTCTTCGCGGCTGCAGCTGACATCGACCACGCCGTCGGGCTCGGAATAGCGCACGGCATTGGAGATGAGGTTGAACAGGACCTGACGCAGGCGTTTTTCGTCGGCAACCATCATGCCGACATCACCCGGCACATGGGTCCGCAGGTTGATGCGTGCTTCGGCGATCCGGTCCTTCAGGCCTTCGACGGCGGCCGCAACAGTCGGCGCGACGTCAACTTCACCCAGGTCCAGTTCCATGATGCCCGCATCCAACGTTGCCAGATCCAGAATGTCGTTGATGATGGCAAGCAACGCCGAGGAGGACGACTGGATGTAGTCCGCATATTCGCTCTGCTTGTCGGAGAGCTCTCCGAATTTCGGATCTGCCAGCAACTGGGCGAAGCCGATGATGTTGGTCAGCGGCGAGCGCAGCTCGTAGGAAACATGCTGGATGAAGGCGTTCTTGATCTGGTCGGCCTGTTCCAGTGCCTCGTTCTTTTCCAGAAGCGCCCGCTCGACGTTGACGCTGTCCGTTACGTCGACAAAGGTCACCAGCGTACCGCCGTCGGGCAGCGGAACAGTGGCATAGTCGACGACATCGCCGTTGTGGCGTTCCAGACGGCTGACCTTCTGGGTGCGGTTGTCGAGAAGTCCCGTTACATTGCCCGCAAGCTGTTCCCAGGCATCGCGCTCGGTTTCATTGAGTGTACAGGCGGAGACGACTTCCTTGACGTGCGGCAGTTCTGAAAGCTGATCCTCTTCCAGACCCCAGATACGACCGAAAGCCGGGTTCCAAAGGCGCAGGCGCCCGTCTGACCCGAACACGGCAACGGCTTCCGACAGATTGTCGAGGGTTTCCCCCTGGACGCGGGTCAGCGCGTTGTAACGGCTTTCCAGATCGAGCTGCTCGGTGACGTTTTCATAGATATAGGTGACGCCGCCTTGCGGATGCGGATTGGCAATGACGCGCAGGGTGCGGCCATCGGGAAGATGCCACCAGCTTTCGCGAGCTTCCAGAGACTGGTAGCTCTCCATCATCTTGTTGCGCCAGACACGATAGTCCGCCTGTTCCGGGATCTTGCGCGCCGCGCGCAAGGCATCCAGAACCGCGCTGTCTTCCGGCCGGCTTTCCAGGAAAGCGGGATCGAGATCCCACAACTGGCGGAAAGCCGCGTTGTAGAATTGTAGTTTGCGATCGGCGCTGTAGATGGCAACCGCAGCTGCCAGCTGGTCCAGCGTGCGGCCGTGGAAGTCCTCGGCGCGGCCGAGTTCCTTCTGGGCCTGTTCCAGTTCGCTGATGTCCACGGCAATGCCGGCTCCGCCGACATTGGCATTGACATCGGTCACTTCGAACACCCGGCGTTCACCGGAGGCGACGATGGGAATACGTGCGTTGAAACAGCCGTCTTCGTTACGCTGGACGGCCATGGCGGTGCGCGCAGCAGCGTCGAGGAAGGTTGCCCCTTCCTTGATCGCAAGATCAGCGTCGGTCATGTCGACCGCTTCTGCATAGGCCTGGTTGGCCCAGATGAGATTTCCTTCCGCATCGCGCTGCCAGGCCGGTGCCGGCATCGCATCCAGCAGCGCGTGCAGCATATGCAGTTCGCCGGAGATCTTGGCATTGCGGGCAGCAAGTTCCGCCTGCATCTGACGTTCGCCGGTCAGATCGCGCAGACGCAGGACCACAGCACCGCCGGTGGTGCGCCCCAGCGCTTCCACATAGGTTCCGGTGCGGGTCTTCAAGGTGGTGGTGAAGGCTTCGCCGGTGCGGAACAGCATGTCCAGATGACGTTCCAGGTCGCCGGCGCATTTCGCCGTCAGCCAGCTGCCAAACGCAAGCAGTTGCGCCGGGGGCCGCGGCACGCCAGATTTTTCGGGAAGAATGCCCCAGATCTGCGGCATGGCGCCGTTACCGGTCCAGACGATGACGCGTTGCTCGTCGGTATTGAGCATCGCCTCCAGGCGGTCGACCCGGAATTTGAGATCGCTCTTTTCCTTTTCCAGCGCGTCGGTCAGCAATCCGGATTGTTTGCGATGACGCACGAGAGCGACAGATGCGGTGACGGCAAAGGCGCACATTCCGCCTAACGCACCAAAAAGAATCATGTTATCGGGGGAAATGGCAGCAGTCGTGTCGGCGAGCATGTCGGCTGCCGCTGAACCGCAAGACAGGCTCCAGCCTGCCAGCGCCGTTCCGCCGAGCTTCACCGATTTCAGACTCCAATCTCGCCACGCCGCGCGTGGCCGCGCGTCGTTCCTGCCGCTTATCGGCATATTGTGATCCCCTTGTGCCGCCTTGCCCTGTTCTTGCGGGCCGCAGCTCCCGGTTTCTGGGAGCAAATCAAAGACATCCGCCTCGTGGCCTTTGATTCGCCTAAACCATAACCTTTTTGAGAATCACGCAGAAGAGTCCGTTATTGAAAAGTTAACAGGACCCTTAAAATTAAAGGGTCCTGCATTTTTTTGTTCACAGACCCGAATCGAGGCGATCACCACATCTAGTGGGCCGCCTCGCCGGAATCAGTATTTGTAGTGCTCCGACTTGAACGGACCAGCCTTATTAATCCCCAGATATTGAGATTGCTCGTCCGACAATTCGGTTAACGTGACGCCCAGCTTCTCCAGGTGAAGGCGGGCAACCTTCTCGTCCAGATGCTTCGGCAGCACGTAGACTTCGTTCTTGTACTGATCGCCCTTGGTGAAGAGTTCGATCTGCGCCAGAACCTGGTTGGTGAAGCTTGCGGACATGACGAAGCTCGGGTGGCCGGTGGCATTGCCGAGGTTCACCAGACGGCCCTGCGAGAGCAGGATCATGCGCTTGCCATCCGGGAACACATACATGTCGACCTGGTCCTTGACCGGGCGGCACTTGGTGTTCTTGAGGGCAGCAACCTGGATCTCGTTGTCGAAGTGGCCGATGTTACAGACGATCGCCATGTCCTTCATGCCACGCATGTGGTCGAAGGTGATGATGTCCTTGTTGCCGGTCGCGGTGACATAGATATCGCCTTCCGGAAGAGCCTGTTCAATGGTCTTGACCTCGAAACCGTCCATGGAAGCCTGCAGGGCGCAGATCGGGTCGATTTCGGTGACGATCACGCGGGCACCGGCACCAGCCAGGGACTGTGCGGAGCCTTTGCCGACGTCGCCGTAACCACAGACAACGGCAACCTTGCCGGACATCATCACGTCGGTGCCGCGGCGGATACCGTCGACCAGGGACTCACGGCAGCCATAACGGTTGTCGAACTTGGACTTGGTGACGCTGTCGTTGACGTTGATCGCCGGGAACGGCAGGTCGCCCTTCTTCTGCATTTCATAAAGACGCAGAACGCCAGTGGTGGTTTCTTCCGAAACGCCCTGGATCAGCTCTTTCTGCTTGGTGAACCAGCCCGGGTTGGCGGCCATGCGCTTCTTGATCTGCGCGAACAGGCACACTTCCTCGTCCGACTTCGGGTTATCGATCAGACCGGTTTCACCGGCTTCGACCCGTGCACCGAGCAGGATGTAGAGCGTGGCGTCGCCGCCATCGTCCAGGATCATGTTCGCACCTTCGGGGAAGTCGAAGATCTTGTCGGCATAATCCCAGTATTCTTCCAGGGTTTCGCCCTTGGTTGCGAAAACCGGAATGCCTGCAGCTGCAATCGCAGCGGCTGCCTGATCCTGCGTGGAATAGATGTTGCAGGACGCCCAACGGACTTCCGCACCCAGTGCAACCAGCGTTTCGATCAGAACGGCGGTCTGAATGGTCATGTGCAGGGAACCGGCAATGCGGGCGCCCTTGAGCGGCTTGGAGTCACCGAATTCGGCGCGGCAGGCCATCAGGCCCGGCATTTCGTGCTCGGCGATCTCGATTTCGGTGCGGCCCCAGTCTGCGAGCCCGATGTCTTTAACGATGTAGTCGGTCATGAATAAGTCCTGCTGTTTTGAGCCAGCTTCAGGCGCAAGGCCCCTTGAGTGTCGCCGCCATCTCGTGAACCAGTGCCAAAACGGCACCAGGGGCGGGCGACAGCCGAAATCCGGAAGGCTCCGGAAATCGTTGGAAGGGGTTATAGCGCCAGCAGGGTCATCACGCAATAAAGATATAAAGAATTCTTTATATCATATATCCCAATCACGTCCGGTAGAGATCCGCGCGTGATGGCGGCATGCCTGACGGACCCTTGGTGCGACGCGTCGCGACCGTCTGGAAGATGCCGATGGAGCCGCGTTCGAAGCCAAGCGAGACGCCAATGAGATAGGCCAGCCACAGACGATATTTGTGCTCGCCTATTTCCGCGACAGCCGCCTCCTTTACCTTCATCAGGTTTTCCGCCCACAGCCGTGTCGTGCGGGCATAGTGCTCGCGCCAGGCTTCGACGTCGTGAACCTCAAAGCCGTGCGCTTCCAGATTGGTCAGCGTCCAGCCAATGTGGTCGACCTCCCCTCCCGGGAAGATGTAGCGTACCAGCGCCTGGTATTCCGGCTTCTTGCGGCGGAACGCCTTCAGATCCTTTTTTCCGCGGCGGGTGATCGCATGGTGCAGGTAGACACCCCGCGGTTTCAGCAGGCGGTGCACGCTCTGGAAGTAATTGTCGTAATTGTCCAGCCCAACCGCCTCGAACATGCCGATGGAGGAAATCTTGTCGAACTTGCCGTCCATGTCGCGATAGTCGATCAGCTTGACCGAGACCTTGTCTTCAAGGCCACGCGCCTTGATCCGCTCCTCGGCAAGCTTCAGCTGTTCTTCCGCCAGTGTGACCCCAACGGCTGTCACGCCATAATGTTCGGCGGCGTGGCAAATCAGGGCGCCCCAGCCGCAACCGATATCGAGCATCCGGTCGCCCGGCTTCAGCCGCAGCTTGCGGCAGATCATGTCGAGCTTGTCTTTCTGCGCCGTTGCCAGATCGTTCGACCAGTCGGAGAAATAGGCGCAGGTGTAGACCATCTCCGGGTCGAGAAAGAGCCGATAGAAGTCGTTGGAAACGTCGTAATGGAACGCGATGTCGTCCTTGCGGCTGCCGGAGCTTCGGTCCGCTGACTGACCGGCATCAAGCCCGTCCGGGTTGGCTTCAGCCTTGCGACCAGAACCGCGCCAGAGCGAAAATCCGGTTTTCAGAAGCAGGGTCTTGTTGAGGCGTTTGCGAATTTCCCGGCTTTTGAGTGTCGGCCGCTTTTCGGCAAAGTCGAAAATGCTGCCACCGCGCGGGTCGACGTCGCCATTTGCATAGAGATCGATCAGCGTCTTGATGCCGGGACGGCGAAGAAGACGCGTCAGCGCCGTTTCGGAAAGAGCAAGCCGCAGACCGTCTGCCGGTGCATCGGCAGGTACCCGGGATCCGTCCCAGAGTTCGAACGCGAATTGAAGTTCCAACGCCTCATGGACATGGGTAAGTGCAGTGCGCGCGGCGGAAATCAGTCGGTCCTGAGTGTGGCTCGCCATGTCGGCCCCCGGTTCGGTTTGGAAGGGTGTGGCCGATGCCCGGAATTCACTCGATCGACCGCAGCAGGAATGTGCACCGCAGGGTGGCGGCACGAAATGTCAAAATCAATCTTCTTCGCCAAAGCCGCTTTCGACGAGTTCGGCAATCGCCGCCATGGCGTCTCCCGCATCAGAGCCGGTGACGCTGACAGTGATAAAGCAGCCCGGGCTGGCGGCGAGCATCATTAGACCCATGATCGACGTTCCGCCGACGGTCTGGCCGTCCTTGGAAACCTGGACGTCTGCGTCAAACGTCTCCACCAGCTTCACCAGCTTTGCGGAAGCCCTGGCATGCAGGCCACGGCGGTTGACGATTGTCAGGTCTTTTTCCAACACGGTCTGCGCTGTCATTGTTGTTTTAGTTCTGTCCCGACAGCACCTGGCTGGCAACCGAGATGTATTTCTGGCCGGCCTGACGGGCTTCGTCGACAGCATCGGCCAGCTCGCGATCTGCGCGCACGCTGGCAAGCTTGATCAGCATCGGCAGATTGACACCGGCCACCACTTCAACGGATTTGCTGTCCATCACGGAAATTGCGAGGTTGGAAGGTGTGCCACCGAACATGTCCGTCAGAAGCACCACACCCTTGCCGGAATTGGCAGCTTCCACAGCGGCCAGAATGTCCTGGCGCCGCTGCTCCATGTCGTCATCCGGACCAATGGAGATGGTTTCAACCTGTTCCTGTGGACCGACAACATGTTCCAGCGCCGCTTTGAATTCCTCAGCAAGGCGCCCGTGCGTAACAAGTACAAGTCCGATCATGCGTCAGTTAGCCTGATTATCGAGTGCGTTAAGCTCAGGATCCCAAAAGAGATCCGGAAAGAGCCGGGCGTTTATCAGTCTGATGCACTCTCTTCAACCGCTTCGTCAGTTGCAAGCAAAAAACGCCCCTGCTGCCTCAAATATAATCCGGACCTTTGGGGAAAAGGTGCCGTAACGCCCAACGGATCAGGCGCAGGCTGTGCTCAGGGTCGTTTTGCGGGCACATAACCACCGGTAAATGCACGCCTTCAAGGCAGGTTGTCGCAAGAGCCTGCTCTGGCATCCTCTCGATGGCGTCGGCCTGCTTCAGTTCGACCAACAGATGCACTTGCGCATGCGGCAGAAAACGCGTTTCGACAACACCGAAGCCGCGTACTTCCATGCGGCCTTCTATCGTCCGCGGCGCATGCGCCTCGAGCCGTCCATCGGCTGCAGCAACATGCGTGTAGTCGTCAGCCACCAGAAGGCCGAGATTGCCTTTGGCCCGTGCCGCCTCGATGAGAATATCCGAAAGGGTTGTCTTGCCACTTCCGGCACCACCCCGGATCAGAAGGCCGGCAGTGCCCACCACCACGCAGTTGGCATGAACCGCCGGAGGCGTCACTTGCTCCGCCCTGCCGGCAGATAGATGGTGAAACGAGCACCTGCAATCTTCTGCTTGCCGTCCCGACCGGGCACCAGCCGGTTGGTGGCAACTATGGTCCCGCCATGGGCTTCGATGATCTGCCGGGAGATCGACAGACCCAGACCGGAATTGTTGCCGAAGCCTTCGCCTTCCGGCCTGTCGGTATAGAAGCGTTCAAAAATGCGTTCGGTGTTTTCAGCACGGATGCCGGGACCGTCATCATCCACGATGATCTTGATCATCCGGCCGTCCCGGCTGAGATCCACCCGAACCGTTCCGCCGGCGGGCGAGAAGGACCTGGCGTTGTCCAGAAGGTTGCTGACGACCTGTCCGAGACGAATATCATGGCCTTGCATCTGATAAGGCTTGCTGCCCTGAGCATCTGCAACGGCCAGCTTGACACTTGCCTCCTCCGCTCCGGACCGCTGGTTGGCGGCATCGGCCATGTTGCGCAGCAGTTCGGCCAGGTCGATCGGCTCGGCCTGGATCCGGGCCAGTTCCGCATCAAGGCGGGAAGCATCGGAGATGTCGCTGATCAGACGATCGAGGCGGCGCACGTCATGCTGGATCACTTCCATCAACCGGTCCTGCGAATTCTTGGACTTGGCCAGGGGCAGGGTTTCCACGGCGCTGCGCAGCGATGTCAGCGGGTTCTTCAATTCGTGCGCGACATCGGCGGCAAACTGCTCGATCGCATCGATCTTGTTGTAGAGCGCGTGGGTCATTTCCCGGAACGAACGCGCCAGATGGCCGATCTCGTCCTGCCGATCCGAAAAGTCCGGTATCTCCTCGCGAGAGGTCGAGCCTCGCCGCACCCGGTCTGCGGCAGCCGCTAGGCGCCTGACCGGGCCGGCAATCGTCCCGGCCAGCAGGATCGACAGAAGGATGGTCACTGTGGCGGCAAACAGGAACACGCGAATGATGGCGATACGTTCGGCCCGCACGATGGCGTCGATGTCACCGCCCTGTGTCGACAGGAGCAAGGCCCCAAGGACCGCACGGAACCGCTGTATCGGCACGGCCACGGAAACGATCAGCTCGCCCCGTTGCGAGATCCGCGTCACGCTGGCTGGGGATCCGGCAAGCGCCGCCTCCACTTCCGGATAGGCGCGGCCATCACCGCCGCCTACGTCCTGATAGATCGGCAGGTCACCCTGGCGCAGCCAGCGCTTGACCCATTGCCAGGTCGAATCCCAGAAGCCTTCCTCCTCCGCCGTCGGAGGCGGCAGATCGAAGCGCAGGATCTGGGCGCTGGTATAAAGGTGGCGGCTGTCGAGGATGAGAATGCCTTCCGGATCATAGATCCGCGCCCGGGTCTTGGTCGGCGAAATCAGGCGGCGCAGCACGGGACCGACCCGTTCCGGGTTGATCGGAAAGTCGAGACTGTCGAGATCTTCCTGGGTCGGGGTGATGCTTTCGCCCGCCTGCAACTGCAACAGGCGTTCGGGGTCGACGGTGATCGTGCCCGTATCGACGGTGGCGGAAGCGGCAATGGCGCCGGCAATGATTTCGCCCTGGGTCAGAAGGCTCTGCACCCGTGCATCGATCAGACCCGCGCGAAACTGGTTGAGGTACAGGATACCGATCACCAGTGCCAGCAGACCCACGAGGTTGATGGCGATGATCCGGCGCGTCAGCGACGAGAGAACATAGGTTCCGAAGATACGGCCCAACTGGCTGAGCAGACGGCGACGGATCCGCTTGTTGCCAAGCCGGCGCAGACGGGAGCGATCCGAACCGTTCTGAGGTTCAGAGGCACCAATCTCTTCCGCGCTCTCGCTTTCCACCGCCATTCAGGCTCACATTAGATCAAAGGCTGTTCAATCGAAACCGACTGAACAGCCAAAAGCAGATCGTTTCCAGGTTTTACCGGGACAGTCGCTCTACCGGTCCGTATCAGACTTCCCGGAAACGATACCCGACGCCGTAGAGGGTTTCGATCATGTCGAAGTCGTCATCAACAACCTTGAACTTCTTGCGCAGCCGCTTGATGTGGCTATCGATGGTGCGGTCATCCACATAGACCTGATCGTCATAGGCCGCGTCCATGAGCGCGTTACGGCTCTTGACGACACCGGGCCGCTGCGCGAGCGCGGACAGGATCAGGAATTCGGTCACGGTCAGCGTGACAGGTTTGCCGTTCCAGGTGCAGGTGTGACGCTCCTGGTCCATCACAAGCTGGCCACGTTCCAGCAGTTTGTCGGCATCGTCGCGCGGCGTGGATGCGTCACGCGGTTGCGCCCGGCGCAGCACCGCGCGCACACGCTCGACCAGAAGCCGCTGCGAAAAGGGTTTGCGGATGAAATCGTCGGCGCCCATCTTCAGGCCGAAGAGTTCGTCGATCTCGTCATCCTTGGAGGTCAGGAAGATTACCGGCAGATCGGAGTTCTGGCGCAGGCGGCGCAGCAGTTCCATGCCGTCCATACGTGGCATCTTGATATCGAAAATCGCGAGTTCCGGCGGGTCGCTCTGCAGGCCGTCGAGCGCCGATGTACCGTCGGTGTAGGTTTGAACGCGATAGCCTTCCGCTTCCAATGCGATAGAGACCGAAGTCAAAATGTTGCGGTCGTCATCGACCAGGGCAATTGTCGGCATGCTTTGTTTTTCCATTTCCGGCAACGCACCGATGGCGCGCATCGGCATTAATGTAACACACAGCCTTTGGCCTGCTAAATGCGCATAAATTAAGGCAATCCGCCTCCGGATATGCTTGCATGACACAAAGACCGCCCAGCCGGCTGCATTGGTGGGGATCACTGTAAAAGATTTCAAGAGACCAACTTAACGTCAAGTCTCGTACATTGGTGGCGGGGCTCAGTCGAGTCTCTACTACAAGTGCGAAATGAACGCACTTTCTTTCGATTCAATCAACATTTCGAACATTCCGAAAGTTTCGAATTTTAGTTCGATGTCCAAATTAATCATTGGCAATTTAATGGTGATTTTTAATCGATTAAACAATTACATAGCACCTTTGGTAGTCTTGCTGCCGTTTAGTCATTCCACTACGTTCGCAGCCCTCACAGCCAGATTTAGCTTTTCTTAACTTTCTCCGGCCGTGACAAAACTAGCCCCCATCACGAGGACTGCGGGAACATGCAAGAAGTAGGTGTCAGGAATCCCTCAATTGGTTGCGAAACTTTCGGCTTCAAAGGCCTGAAAGCGCTCTATTGGAACCAGAACGAGCCTGCTCTTTATGAATATTCCCTCTCCCGCGGCGAAGCGCAGCTAGCTGCCGGCGGCGCGATTGTTGCTGAAACCGGCGTTCACACCGGCCGCTCGCCGAAAGACAAGTTCGTGGTTCTGGACGACGAGACCCGCGACACCGTGTGGTGGGACAACAACGCCCAGATGTCGAAAGCCAATTTCGACCTTCTGCTGTCCGATTTCCTCGCCCACGCAGAGGGCATGGAGCTGTTCGCACAGGACCTTTACGGCGGCGCTGACAAGACCCATCGCCTGCCAGTGCGCGTCTACACGGAATATGCCTGGCATTCGCTGTTCATCCGCAACCTCCTTCTCCGGCCCGAGAGTTCCGAGCTGGAAGGCTTTGCGCCGGACATGACAATCATCGATCTGCCAAGCTTCAAGGCGGATCCGGAACGCTACGGCTGCCGGACAGAGACCGTGATCGCCTGCGACCTGACCCGCAAGATCGTCCTGATCGGCGGAACCTCCTATGCAGGCGAAATGAAGAAGTCCGTATTCACCATGCTGAACCACCTGCTGCCGGCAAAGGGCGTCATGTCCATGCACTGCTCGGCGAACTTGGGTGATGCAGGCGATACCGCAGTGTTCTTCGGCCTGTCCGGCACCGGCAAGACCACGCTCTCCGCCGACCCGTCCCGCACGCTGATCGGCGACGACGAACACGGCTGGGGTGAAAGCGGCGTCTTCAACTTCGAAGGTGGCTGCTACGCCAAGACCATCAAGCTTTCCGCGGAAGCCGAGCCGGAGATCTACTCCACCACCCAGCGCTTCGGCACTGTTCTGGAAAATGTGGTTCTGGACGAGAACCGGGTGCCGGATTTCGACGACGGTTCGAAAACCGAGAACACCCGCGCTGCCTACCCGATCCACTTCATCTCCAATGCCAGCGACACCGGCTGCGCGCCGATGCCGAAGACCATCATCATGCTGACGGCCGATGCCTTCGGCGTCATGCCGCCGATCGCGCGTCTGACACCAGCCCAGGCAATGTATCACTTCCTGTCCGGGTACACCGCCAAGGTGGCCGGCACCGAAAAGGGTGTTACCGAGCCGCAGGCGACCTTCTCGACCTGCTTCGGTGCGCCGTTCCTGCCGCGGCATCCGTCCGAATACGGCAACCTGTTGAAGGACCTCATTGCCAAGCACAATGTGGATTGCTGGCTGGTCAACACCGGCTGGACCGGCGGTGCATACGGTACCGGGCAGCGCATGCCGATCAAGGCCACCCGTACGCTGCTCACTTCCGCACTGAACGGCAGCCTGAAGGACGCCGAGTTCCGCACCGATGCGAACTTCGGGTTCGATGTGCCGGTTTCCGTCGAAGGTGTCGACGATACGATCCTGACCCCGCGCGAAACCTGGACGGACAAGGATGCCTATGACGTTCAGGCCGCCAAGCTGGTGCAAATGTTCGTCAAGAACTTCGCGACCTTTGAAGCCCATGTCGACGGTGCCGTGCTGAATGCCGCTCCCGCCGTGCGTATGGCTGCCGAATAAGCCCGACAATAATACCCCGCAAAACCTGAACGGCTCCTCTCCCTCGAGGAGCCGTTTTTTCGTGGGTAGACAACGCTCTTGCACTTCCCGATCACGACGTCCCGCCGGATGGATGATCGCTGAGAAAGTCCGGCGGCGGCGCGAGGAGCACAGGGTGATGCTGCGCTTGCTTTCCCTCGCCTGCTCTCTTTCATCAAATTCAGAAAGATCTATATTGAAGGTCCTACCTAGAAGGGGCGACCTCATGACGGCCACAGAGACGACTTCCATTCCCGACGTTTTGAAGACCGCCGAAAGCTGGCGCAGTGTGGGACGTTCCGTTGCACTGGCGACCGTGGTCGAGACCTGGGGTTCCGCGCCACGACCGGTCGGGTCCCATCTTGTCATTGATGCCGAAGGCAACTTCGAAGGCTCCGTCTCCGGCGGCTGTGTCGAAGGGGCGGTGGTGTCCGAGGCAATCGACGTCATCGAGACCGGCAAGCCGACCACGCTGGAATTTGGCGTTGCCGATGAGACAGCCTGGCGTGTAGGCCTTTCGTGCGGCGGCCGCATTCGCGTCTACGTCGAACCCGTCACCTGATCCCGGACCTGATTTCGATGACCACGGAAACCCTGCTTGCCTTCGTCGCCGCCACGGCTCTTTTTGCCTATATGCCTGGCCCGGCCCTGCTTTATACCGCCGCACAGACGATCGCCCGCGGACAGCGGGCCGGTTTCATGGCTGCCGCGGGTATTCACCTGGGCTGTTATGTGCATGTCTTTGCCGCAGCCTTTGGCCTGTCGGCGATCTTCAGTGTCGTGCCGACACTCTATTTTGCGCTGAAGCTGGTTGGCGGGCTTTACCTGATCTTTCTCGGCATCCAGATGATCCGGACCCGCGTTGTGGCCGGACCGACACCCAATCTGCCCCAAAAATCCGAAAAGCGAGCCTTTGCAGACAGCGTGCTGGTGGAGGTTCTCAATCCCAAGGTCGCCATCTTCTTCATCGCCTTCCTGCCGCAGTTCGTCACCCCTGACGCAAGCCTGCCAATCTGGGCGCAGTTCCTGATCCTGGGAACGTTCGTCAACTTCGCTTTCACCTCGGCAGATATCGTCACCGTTCTTTTTGCAAGCCAAGTGAAAAAGCGGTTGACCAGGACATCGAAGTTCCAGAGCCTCACACGCTGGCTTGGAGGATCTCTTCTGGTGGGACTTGGACTGAAACTGGCAACGGACCGCGCATAGACCATGGACTTTTCCCTGCTAAGTGACCTCAACAAGGACCGTACCGCGCGCCGTGCGGCGATCCTGGTGACCGACATGGTGGACGGGCGGCAACGCCTCGTCCGCAAATCCGACGATTTTTCCGGCGATCCCCTGGCTGAGGAACTTGCAAGGCGTTTCCGCTCAGGTAAATCCGGCATGATCACCGCAGAAAGTGGCGAAGTCTTCCTGAACGTATCCTTGCCTGCGCCGCGCCTGGTCATCATCGGCGCAGTGCACATCAGCCAGGCGCTTGTTCCGATGGCGGAGATTGCGGGGCTTGATGTGACCGTCATTGATCCGCGCACGGCCTTTGCCACCGAAGACCGCTTTCCCGGAAGCACACTCAAGGCGGACTGGCCTGAAGAGGTCTTGAAGGATGCGCCCCTTGATGCCTTCACGGCCGTTGCCGCTGTCACTCATGATCCGAAGATCGACGACTACCCCCTGATGGAAGCGCTGAAGACCGGATGTTTCTATGTCGGGGCGCTCGGCAGCCGCAAGACCCACGGCAAACGTCTGGAACGCTTTACCGAAGCCGGCCTGGCACCTGAGCTGTTTGACCGGATCGATGCTCCGATCGGTCTCGATATCGGAGCAGCTTCGCCGGAGGAAATTGCGGTGGCCGTGCTGGGCGCCATCATCAAGGCGTTACGGACCGCTCCGGGAGCTGCCGCATGATATTCGGCCCTTGTCCGCCGGAAGATGCCGAAGGCTGTATTCTCGCGCACCGGACAGCCCTGCCGAAGCGTGTGCTGAAAAAAGGCCGCCGCCTGACGGGACAAGACTGCGCCGAGATTGCCGCCGCCGGTATCGACAGCCTCATGGTTGCCCGGATAGAACCCGGCGACACCGGAGAGGATGCCGCGGCCGAGCAGCTCGCCACGGCTGCTGCAGGTGCGGGTCTTGAGACCGACACCGCCTTTACGGGGCGCATGAACCTCTATGCCGCCACCAACGGCGTCCTGGTGGTCGATGCGGATGCGGTTACCGCGGCCAACCGGATTGATCCGGCCATCACCTTTGCGACCCTGCCGAACTACAGCAAGGTTCTGGCCGACCGAATGGTTGCAACCGCGAAGATCATTTCCTTTGCCGTTCCAGAAGAACAACTGGGAGCCGCCGCAAACGCTCTCAGGGGTGCAGTCCGCGTTGCCGGCTTCAGTCCGCGCAAGGTTGGCCTTGTCGCAACGCAACTGCCGCATCTCAAGCCCTCGACCATGGACAAGACCCGCCGCGTGCTGGAAGACAGGCTGTTGCCGAGCGGATCAACCGTCCTGAACGAGCACAGGGTCGCCCACAGCAGGGAGGCCGTCGCCGAAGCCTTGCGGTCGCTGAAGGAAGAAGGCGCTGATTTACTGATCCTGTTCGGGGCTTCTGCCGTTGTCGACAGGCAGGACGTGCTGCCTGCGGGTCTGGATCTTGCCGGCGGGACGGTGCACCACCTGGGCATGCCGGTGGACCCCGGCAACCTGCTGATGCTCGGAAGTCTCGACGGCATTCCCGTGCTGGGCGCACCGGGCTGCGCCCGAAGCCCGAAGGAGAACGGTTTCGACTGGGTTCTGGACCGCCTGCTTGCCGGACTGGAAGTACTCCCCGACGACATTACCGCAATGGGTGTTGGAGGCCTCTTGATGGAAATCGGGACACGGCCGCAGCCCCGCGAAGGCAAACGCAAGGGCGAAGCTGCCAGGATCGCGGCGCTGATCCTTGGCGCAGGCAAGTCATCCCGCATGGGCGGTCCGAACAAGCTGCTTGCGACGCTGGACGACAAGACCCTGATCCGGCATGCCGCGGAAGCTGCCGCCGGCGCCGGTCTGTCACAGACCGTTCTGGTAACCGGGCATCTGGCTGAAGAAGTCGGCGCACAGGTGGAAGATCTGGACGTTACGCTGGTGCACAACCCGGATTTTGCAGACGGCATGGCCGGGTCTATCCGCACAGGCATGAATGCTCTCGCCGCAGATACCGATGCGGTGATCGTTCTTCTGGGCGACATGCCACGTATCGGCAGCGATGTTCTGAAGAGGCTGATCGGCACTTACCGCGAAAACGACAACAGTCTGATCGTCACCGCAACGGCGGATGGGAAACGGGGCAATCCGGTTTTGTGGGACCGACGCTTCTTCGAAGCCCTGAAATCCTTGAGCGGCGACGTTGGAGCGCGTCACATCATTGGCGAAAACCCCGGGTTCGTGGCCGAAGTCGAGATCGGATCCGCCGCAAGACTGGATCTTGATACACCCGATGCGCTTCGGCAGGCTGGAGGCAAGTTGCCTGAGCCAAAAGGCTAAACCTTTGGCCTGGTAAAGTAAGCCGAAGCAATAAAGCCAAACGATAACATTACATTAACCCGGTATGCACTGAGTGCAGGCCGGAATTGCCAGCTATTCTATTGCAATTTTGTGACATGCCGCTTATGTAATGCCTGCGCTTGCTGAAGGGCACCCAATTGGGTTGGACAACGGATGACGTCCCGGGCGCCGCTTACATCCGATTCCTGTCGAAAGCTGTTCGGATCCTCCCTCCCGAGGATGCTCGAGCGCTTTTGTCGCTTGGTTAAAAGAAGAACGAAGGAAAACGTCATGGCTGACTTGTCTCTCCCGCGCCCGGGCTGCTGCAAATGGGCAGAAGGTGATTCTGGTAACTACATCTTCCCGTGCAGCACGCGCGTCGAAGCAGGTGTCTCCTATTGCACCGAACATAGCGCCATCGTCTACATCCCGCCGGAAGAGCGCCGCCGCAACCGTTCCGGTGGTGGCATGAGCCTGTCCTTCCGCCGCGCGGCATAAGAATACAAGCTGCTTGAACTAAAAAAGCAGACATTCCGTGGAACACCACGTACCTCGAAACCCGGCCCTCAGGCCGGGTTTTTTATTGCCCGGATTTTCCCGTGCTGGATTTCAAGCCTGCAAGGCTGGACGAAAGGCATGTCAACATCGAGCAACCTCTGCGTGAACAGAAGATTTCATGCGATTTTTTCGATCTAAGCAAATATTCTTACTGAATATTACCTAGAGGCGATTCTTCGTTAAAATACAATCACCCTCACCGCGCAAAACAACCCTGCCTTTATGGACAATTTAATTCAATCTCGCAAAGTTAATACTTTGTTTTAGTTCTATACCTAAGAGTAAACAAACTAAAACCGAGATAGTGACGCTTTCGGCAGAGAGGCACAGTGCATCATGACCCCTGTGCAGGGAGACAGCGAACAGGACCGCCTGGACGCACTGGCGACCCTTCAGATTCTCAATTCTGAACGCCTGCCGGAATATGACGATCTCGTGGAGACCCTTGCCACGATCTTCGATGCCCCGATGGCCTTCATTTCCATCGTCGGGAAGGATGACCTCTGGTTCAAGGCCAAGATCGGCATAGACGTCGACGGCACGCCAAGAAAAGGCACTTTTTGCGATCAGGCGATCCTCTCGCGTGAGTTGATGGTCGTTCCCAACGCCCTTGAAGACCCCCGCTTCCGCGATACGAGCCTCGTTGCCGGTCCACCCTACACACGCTTTTATGCAGGTTTGCCGTTGTGCCTGGATGGCACGCACATCCTTGGGACACTCTGCGTCGTCGACACCAAACCACGGCAACCAAGCGAAACACAGCTCCGCCAACTGCAGCGTATGGGATCGATCGTCCTCGGTCTGATGAAGTCTCATCGCGCCCAGAGTGATACGCAATCTGCCCTTCGGGCGGCCGAAGAACAGCAACGGCTTGCGATGCGCAAGAGCGATCTGCTGGAAGAGATCACGGCCGTTTCCGGTGTTGGCGGCTGGGAAGTGGATATTGATACCGACACGGTAACCTGGACGGAAAAAACCTGCGAAATCCATGAAGTGGATGACGACTTCGTTCCAACTGTCGATATGGCGCTTTCCTTCTACGCACCGGATTGCCGTCGCCAGATCTCGGATGCCGTCATCAAAAGTGTCAAGGAAGGCGTTGCCTGGGATCTTGAACTCCCGTTCGTGACCGCCAAGGGGCGTGAGATCTGGGTTCGCACCGCGGGCAGGCCCATCATCGAAGATGGTCGCGCGACCCGTTTGATCGGTGCCTTCCAGGACATTACCGAACGCAAGCAATCCGAACAGGCCGTGCTTCATTCCGAAGCGGTCCATCGCACCACCCTGGAATCCCTGAGCGAAGGGATTCTCCTCGTCAACAGAGCCGGACAGATCCAGTCCTTCAATCCTGCAGCAGCTGCATTGCTCGGCTACACCGTCGGGGAAATGAAAGGTCAAAAGCTTCAGGATCTCGACCTCGATATCGAATGCGAAGAAGACGGCCACGTTTCCGGCTGCAATCCCCTGCAACAGGCAGCGGTCAATCCGGACAAGGTTTGTAACGTCGTTGCAAACGTGACCCGCCGCGGGACCGACCAGTCCGTCTGGCTGCGGCTGAATGCGAAATCGATTGGCGACGACAATGCGTATGGCCTCGACGGCGTTGTCCTTTCCCTGACCGACGTCACCGCGACCAAGCGGCAGCTCATCGCTTTGCAAGCCATTTTCGACAACCTGCCGGGTGGTCTCGTCTATTATGACCCCGACAGACAGCTTGCGGTCTGCAACAAGGATTTTCAGCGCCTTCTGCAATTGCCGCAGGAATTTATTGATCGCAAGGCGCCGTTGCTGGAAGTGGCGACATATCTGGCAAAGCGGGGAGACTACGGTCCGGGAGACCCGGACAAGCTTCTGGAAGAACGGTTCAGGTATTTCAATGATCCCAAACCGCATATTTACGAGCGCGTCAGCCCCGATGGGACACATCTCGAAGTCCGTGGTATCCCTCTGCCGAGCGGCGGCCTTATCACCAGTTTCTTTGATATTTCGGAGCGCAAACGGGCAGAGAACATCTTACGGTATTCCGAGGCCGTCCAAAGGACAACGCTCGAGTCTCTCAGCGAAGGTATTCTTCTGCTGACACATACCGGCGAGATCCAGTCAGCCAATCCTGCTGCGATCGACCTCTTGGGCGTGACCGGCAGGGAGCTGGTCGGGTTGAACGTAACCGACATTGATTTTGGCCTTCGCTGTGACCTTGAAGACAAGGGTCCGTGCGATGCACCGCTGGAGCTTGCTGCGCGTGACCCGGGATCACTGAGGGACGTCATCGCCCGTCTCTCCCCCACCAACGGGCGGCCTAGGAAGTGGCTTCGCCTGAGCGCCATGCCAATCGACGACGATCAGGAGTTCGATCTGGACGGTGTCGTCGTCTCCCTGACGGACATTACCGAGACCAAGCAGCAGGCCGACACGCTGCAAAGCATCTTCGACAACTTTCCGGGCGGGATCGTTCACTACGATGAAACGCTCCGGCTCGCGTCGAGCAATCAGCAGTTCCGCGACCTTCTCGAATATTCTGATGAGTTGATTGAAGATCGGCCTTATCTTTACGACTTCTTTCTCTTCAACGCTCGAAGAGGTGACTATGGCCCCGGCGACCCAGAGGCTCTCGCTCTGGAGCGGTATCGGAAGTACGACCTGAAAAAATCACAGGTGTTCGAACGACGTGCCGCGAACGGCACCTACATCGAAACCCGGAGCACGCCACTGCCGTCAGGTGGTCTCATCCATAATTTTTACGACATCACCGACCGCAAGAACCTGGAAGAACAACTTGCCGCGAACGAACGGCTGGCACGGCATCGCTCGCAGGAACTCGAAGCCATTCTCGCCAATATGCGCCAGGGGGTCAGCGTCTTCGATGCGCGTGGCCGACTGTCATTGTGGAACCGGCAGTACATCGAAATCTTCAACAAACCTGAGGGCGATGTTTACGAGGGTGTCAGCCTCATCGAGTTGATCCAGGCCGAGAAGGATCGCGGCGAATTCGAAGGCGACGTTCAGGAACACGTCATGGATCTGATGATCCGCTTGTCGGCAGGAGAAGTGGTCCGTTCCAAGTTCAAACATCCCAACGGCAGGATTGTCAGCGCGGTCCATGCGCCCTTGCCGGCGGGCGGCTGGATCGGTACGCATGAAGATGTCACGTCCCGTGAACTGGCGGCAGAAAAGATCCAGTTTGCCGCTCACCATGACACCTTGACCGGGCTCGCCAACCGAACGCTATTCAATGCAAAGCTGGACGAAGCCCTGAATGCGGCATCGGCCAATGGCATTGCAGGCGACCTGATGCTGCTTGATCTCGACAAATTCAAACCGGTGAATGACAGCTTCGGTCATGATGTCGGTGACGAACTTCTTAAAACAGTCGCACAGCGACTGCGCGAGTGTGTCCGGTCCTCAGATCTGGTCGCTCGTCTTGGTGGCGACGAATTCGGGATCATCCTGACCGGAACCGGTTCCGGCAACGCCAGTACGGCCGAGATCGCCGATCGTATCGTCCGCAAGATCGGGGCACCGTTCGCTGTCCAGGATCACATTATTTCGGTTGGCGTCAGCGTCGGAATTTCTCCGATAACGGGCACGGAACTGGATCCTCGTCCAGTGATAAAGCGCGCCGATATGGCGCTATACGAAGTCAAGCATAACGGGCGTAACGGGTTCAAGTTCTTCGAAGAAGAAGACGTCGCGCGGTTTGCTCGGGCCTGACGTTCGGCTTTCTGATCGAGAGCCGACTGTTTGAGAGGTAGCCTGCCAGACACGTCAGAACCGTGCCTCTTGCATACTTGACCGATCGCTTCCCCCAAGAACAAAAAACGCGGCCCGTTGCCGGACCGCGTCATTGAATGAAGCTTGAGGGGGTCGTATCAGGCCTTGGTGAGGGCTTCTGCGACGTCCTTGAGCTGAGCCAGTGTCATTTCGGCTTTCTGCCGCGAGGCATCGTCCTTGGCGTCGGAAACATCTTCCTGCGCATCCTGGATTGCCTGGTCGAGCTGCTCACGGCTGATCTCGCCAAACGGAACGGCCTGTTCGGCCAGAACGGTGAGACCGCCTGCTGCAACATCGGCAAAACCACCGCGGACGAAATATTCGTCCCAGCCACCATTTTCGCTGCTGCGCACCTTCAGGATGCCCGGCAGGATGGTGGAGATGAACGGGGCATGGTTCTTCAGAACGCCAAACTCGCCTTCGGCGCCCGGTACAACGACCTCTGCGACCTGTTCGGAGAGGAGCTGGCGCTCCGGCGAGACCAACTCAAACTGGAAAAGTTCAGCCATTTGGCGTCTTCCTTGTCAGTCTAATTCTGATGGCAAGCCATCAAGCATGAAGAAGACGGACGCCCGATAACGGGCGTCCGGTCAATTCGCCGATCAAGCGGCTTCAGCAGCCAGGCGCTGTGCTTTCTCGATGGCTTCATCGATGGAGCCAACCATGTAGAAAGCAGCTTCCGGCAGGTGGTCGTATTCGCCTTCAACCAGACCCTTGAAGCCCTTGATGGTGTCTTCGAGAGCAACCAGCTTGCCCGGAGAACCAGTGAAGACTTCAGCCACGAAGAACGGCTGGGACAGGAAGCGCTCGATCTTACGTGCGCGGGCAACGGTGAGTTTGTCTTCTTCAGACAGTTCGTCC
The DNA here is from genome assembly GCF_012395805.1 of Labrenzia sp. 5N. NCBI lineage: Bacteria > Pseudomonadati > Pseudomonadota > Alphaproteobacteria > Hyphomicrobiales > Stappiaceae > Labrenzia > Labrenzia sp. 5N. The sequence goes on from NZ_JAAZTM010000004.1 coordinate 556,376, forward strand.
ATGCCCAGGATGGCGATGATGTCCTGCAGAGCCTTGTAGCGCTGCAGAGTAACCTGAACCGCACGAGCCGTTTCGTAGTGCTCTTCACCGATGATGCGGGCATCAAGCATACGGGAAGTGGAATCCAGCGGATCCACAGCCGGGTAGATGCCTTTTTCAGCGATCGAACGGTTAAGAACCGTCGTTGCGTCCAAGTGAGCAAAGGTCGAAGCCGGTGCCGGGTCGGTCAAGTCATCGGCCGGAACGTACACGGCCTGCACGGACGTGATCGAGCCCTTGTTCGTGGTGGTGATGCGCTCCTGCATGCCGCCCATGTCGGTGGCCAGCGTCGGCTGGTAGCCCACAGCGGACGGGATACGGCCGAGAAGTGCGGACACTTCGGAACCTGCCTGGGTGAAGCGGAAGATGTTGTCCACGAAGAACAGCACGTCCTGGCCCTGGTCACGGAAGTGTTCTGCAACGGTCAGACCGGTCAGAGCAACACGTGCACGGGCTCCCGGGGGCTCGTTCATCTGGCCGTAAACCAGAGCAGCCTTGGAGCCTTCTCCGCCGCCTTCCTTGTTCACGCCGGATTCGATCATTTCCCAGTAAAGGTCGTTACCTTCACGAGTACGCTCGCCAACACCTGCGAACACGGAGTAACCGCCGTGCGCCTTGGCGACGTTGTTGATCAGTTCCATGATGAGAACGGTCTTGCCCACGCCGGCGCCGCCGAACAGGCCGATCTTACCGCCCTTTGCGTACGGAGCCAGAAGGTCAACGACCTTGATGCCCGTCACAAGGATTTCAGCTTCGGTGGACTGTTCGATGAACTCCGGAGCGTCCTGGTGGATCGCACGCTTGCTTTCGTGCGGGATCTCACCGGCTTCGTCGACCGGCTCGCCGATCACGTTCATGATACGGCCCAGGGTGCCGTCGCCAACCGGCACCACGATCGGTGCATCGGTGTCGACCACTTCCTGACCGCGCACCAGACCCTCGGTGGAGTCCATCGCGATGGTACGTACCGTGTTTTCGCCAAGGTGCTGAGCAACTTCAAGCACAAGACGCGTGCCCTGGTTGTCAACTTCAAGAGCGTTCAGGATCAGCGGCAGGTGGTCATCGAACTTGACGTCGACAACGGCGCCGATGACCTGGGTGATCCGTCCGACCTTTTTGTCAGCCATATCCCTAATCCTCGTCTCGATCCCGTTAGAGCGCTTCCGCGCCCGAGATAATTTCAATCAGTTCCGTCGTAATCTGAGCCTGGCGCTGGCGGTTGTAGTTGATCGTCAGTTTGTCGATCATCTCGCCGGCGTTGCGGGTCGCGTTGTCCATTGCGGACATACGTGCACCCTGTTCAGACGCAGCATTTTCCAGAAGTGCCCGGAAAATCTGAACGGAGATGTTGCGCGGCAGCAGATCCGCAAGGATCTCTGTCTCTTCCGGTTCATATTCGTAAACCGCGTTGGCACCTGCGCCTGCATCAGTGCTGCCAGCCTCGAAATGGGCCGGGATCAGCTGAGTTGCAGTCGGTTCCTGCGCGATCACGGATTTGAAAGTCGAATAGAACAGCGTGCAAACGTCGAACTCGCCATTGTCGTACATGGAGAGCACTTCGCGGCCGATGTCGTCCGCGTTGTTGAAGCCAACGTTCTTAACACTGCGCAGGTCGATGGTCTTGATTATGTGCTGGCCGAGCTCGCGCTTCAGAGCGTCGTAGCCCTTCTTGCCGACACAGATGATCTTGACCGTCTTGCCCTGCTTCAGCAGGCTGCGCGCTTTTTCACGCGCAAGCTTTGCAATGTTGGTGTTGAAGCCCCCACACAGCCCACGTTCGGCCGTGGCAACGAGCAGGAGATGAACCTGGTCATTGCCGGTGCCGGACATGAGCTTCGGAGCGTCGTCGCGCCCCTCGAAGGCCACCGCGAGGTTGGCCAGCACCGCACCCATGCGTTCCGCATAGGGGCGAGCGGCCTCCGCAGCTTCCTGAGCACGACGCAGCTTCGCCGCGGCCACCATTTGCATGGCCTTGGTGATTTTCTGCGTCGCCTTAACGGAAGCGATGCGGTTTCGTAAGTCCTTCAGGCTCGGCATGGCCGCCCCTGCTCCTTATCCCGGCGTGGTCTTAAGCGAAGTTCTTGGCGAACGCGTCGATGGCAGCTTTCAGCTTGCCAGTCAGCTCGTCGTCGAGTGCCTTCTTCTCCCAGATGGCGTCGAGCAGCGCTTTGTGCTCGCCACGAAGGAACAGAAGCAGGCCTTCTTCGAAGTCCTTCACGCGGTTGACCGGGATTGCATCCAGGTAGCCGTTCACGCCGGCATAGATGACTGCAACCTGTTCTTCGGTCTTCAGCGGCGAGAACTGCGGCTGCTTCAGAAGTTCGGTCAGACGTGCACCACGGTTCAGGAGGCGCTGGGTCGTGGCGTCGAGGTCGGAGCCGAACTGTGCAAAGGCCGCCATTTCGCGGTACTGAGCCAGTTCACCCTTAATCGGGCCGGCAACCTGTTTCATCGCCTTGATCTGAGCGGAGGAACCCACGCGGGACACCGACAGACCAACGTTCACGGCCGGGCGGATACCCTGGTAGAACAGATCCGTTTCCAGGAAGATCTGACCGTCGGTGATCGAGATCACGTTGGTCGGAATAAACGCGGACACGTCGTTGCCTTGGGTTTCAATAACCGGCAGTGCGGTCAGAGAGCCCTTGCCATGGTCTTCGTTCAGCTTCGCAGCACGTTCCAGCAGACGGGAGTGCAGGTAGAAAACGTCACCCGGGAAAGCTTCACGTCCCGGCGGACGACGGAGCAGCAGGGACATCTGACGGTAGGCCACAGCCTGCTTGGTCAGATCGTCGTAGCCGATCACGGCGTGCATGGAGTTGTCACGGAAGAACTCGCCCATCGCGCAGCCGGCAAACGGTGCCAGGAACTGCAGCGGAGCAGCGTCGGAAGCGGTAGCGGCGACGACGATGGAGTATTCCAGCGCGCCGGCGTCTTCCAGGGTCTTCACGAACTGAGCGACGGTGGAGCGCTTCTGGCCGACAGCAACGTAGATGCAGTACAGCTTGGCGTCTTCGTCGTCAGAAGCATGCAGCGGCTTCTGGTTCAGGAAGGTGTCGAGAATGATCGCGGTCTTGCCGGTCTGACGGTCACCAATGACCAGCTCGCGCTGACCACGGCCAACCGGGATCAGGGCGTCGATGGCTTTCAGGCCGGTAGACATCGGCTCATGCACGGACTTGCGCGGCAGAATGCCTGGCGCCTTGACGTCCACGCGGCGCTTTTCGGTTGCCTCGATCGGGCCTTTGCCGTCGATCGGGTTGCCGAGCGGATCAACAACGCGGCCCAGGAGGCCCTTGCCGACCGGCACTTCCACGATGGCGCCGGTCCGCTTGACGGTGTCGCCTTCTTTAATGTCACGGTCGGAGCCGAAGATAACGACACCAACGTTGTCGGTTTCCAGGTTCAGGGCCATGCCCTTGATACCACCCGGGAATTCGACCATTTCACCAGCCTGAACTTTGTCCAGACCATAAACACGGGCGATACCGTCACCGACGGAGAGCACCTGACCGACTTCAGAAACTTCGGCTTCCTGGCCAAAGCTCTTGATCTGGTCCTTGAGGATTGCGGAGATTTCCGCGGCCCGAATATCCATCAGCCGACCTCTTTCATCGCGAACTTGAGTGAATTGAGCTTGGTACGCAGCGATGTGTCGATCATGCGGGAGCCGACCTTGACCACGAGGCCACCGATCAGGGCAGGATCAACCTTTGCCACGATGTTTACAGATTTGCCCGTGGAAGCCGAGAGAGCTTCTTTCAGGGCAGCGACATGATCGTCGGAAAGGGCAGCTGCGGAGGTTACCTCAGCCGTTTCCTCACCACGCTTTTGCGCAAGCAGGGTGCGGAATGCCTTGATCATGCCGGGAAGAACGAAGAGGCGCCGGTTACGGGCTGCCAGCTTCACGAAATTAGCAGCCAGGCCTTTGATGCCTGCCTTGTCGAGAAGTGCGGTAAGCGCTGCAAGCTGCTCCTCCACACTGAATACCGGGCTTTTCACGAGACGGACGAGATCTTCGCTTTCGGCAAGCATGCCTTCGAAAGCTGTCAGATCCCGCTCCACGTCAGCCGTTACACCTTCGCCTTCGGCGAGGTCGAGAAGGGCGGACGCATAACGCTGTGCCACGCCGGATACGAGAGATACGTTGTCAGTCACCAGGTCCGTGCTCTCTGACGTTTTTCATGCCCACGAAACGGCCAGCGCTCGCAAAGCATTGAAAAAATGAATGATTTCAAGGTCAGAAGGTATGACGGTTAAACCGCTGCCCCCAAAGCCGCGCCTCAATTAGCACAGGGTTTCTCAGTGTGCAACTTCGCCTAAAGACTGTTATTGCCGATTCCTCGGTGTTTTTTGTCAAAGGTCGATAAAAAACGTTTCAGATCAACGTCTCCGCACCGTCATAAACCTTTAGACGGTTTTCTGCAGAGCAGGCGAAAAGGCCTTTGCGCAGGGCTGAAAGGGGCAAGCCAGGAGGGCGTTTTTGCCGCAGTCGCGCGGACAGCGGGATTATTGCCGTCAGCAGCGTTGCCACAATTGCAAACAATGACCATGCAGTTCCACCCGATTCTCCCACGCCGAACTCGTATGACTCGTATGAACGGCAGGCGCTTTTCCCTATGGATGCAAAAACCACCTAGAGAAAATGCTGCGGGTCAATGTCCACTTGCAGGCGCAGCCCTTTCGTGGGCTTCGGGCCGATGCTCAGCCAATGCCGCAGATACGCTTGCAGATCGTACTGGCGGGGGGCCATTGCCAGCAGGCGGAAACGATAGCGTCCGCGCACCATGGCAAGGGCGGCTTCCGCCGGCCCAAGGAGCGTGACGGCCTGATCCGGCGGTGCGGCACGGGCAAGGGCCCTTGAGAAGCCTTCCGCAAATCCTCTGTCTGGTCCGGAGACGATGACGGCGGCAAGACGCCCGAACGGCGGCAGACCTGCTGCCCGCCTTGCCTCGATCTCGGCCTGGTAGAACGCCTTCTTGTCGCTTGAAAGCAGCGCCTTGATGACGGGGTGATCGGCATTGTAGGTCTGCAGGAAACCCTTGCCGCCGCCGGTCACGCGGCCCGCACGGCCTGTCACCTGGGCGAGCAGCTGGAAGGTTTTTTCCGCAGCTCTCGGATCGCCATGGGCAAGGCCAAGGTCCGCATCCACCACGCCAACCAGTTTCATCAGCGGGAAGTTATGTCCCTTGGCGACCAGCTGCGTGCCGATGACGATGTCGGCTCCGCCTTCCTCGACAATCTTCATTTCGCGCTTCAGCCGATCCGGCCCGCCGGCAATATCCGACGAAAGCACGAGCACACGGGCCTGCGGAAAGAGCTCGGTCACTTCCTCGGCGATTCTTTCCACGCCGGGACCGCAGGCAACCAGACTGTCTACCGACTGGCAGGACGGACAGGCCTTGGGGACCGGCTCCTGATGGCCGCAGTGGTGGCAAACGAGTTTTTTCTGAAAACGATGCTCCACCAGCCAGGCGCTGCAATGAGCGCATTGGAACCTGTGGCCGCAGGTACGGCAAAGGGTCAGCGGTGCATAACCGCGCCGATTGAGAAACAGTAGCGACTGCCCCCCTTCGGCGAAGGTGCCGGCGATGCCGTGGACCAGGCCAGGTGCCAGCCAGCGTCCCCGTTCCGGCCCGTCCTGGCGCATATCGATGGCCATGAGGTCCGGCAGGGCAGCACCGGATGCCCGTTCGGGCAGCTCGAACAGCTTGTAGCGGCCGACCTCTGCGTTGACGATGCTTTCCACGGATGGGGTGGCCGACGCCAGAACAACTGGGAAGCCGGAGAGATGGCCGCGGACAACAGCCATGTCGCGTGCGCTATAGGGCACCCGGTCATCCTGCTTGAAGGCCGCATCGTGTTCTTCGTCCACAATGATCAGGCCCAGTTCCTTGAACGGCAGAAACAGCGAGGAGCGGGCCCCTATCACCACCCGCACATCACCGGAGGCCACCCCGCGCCAGACCCGCGACCGGTTCTTGACCGTGATCTGCGAATGCCATTCGGCCGGATAGACCCCGAAGCGTTGTTCGAAGCGCCGCAGGAACTGTTCGGTGAGTGCGATTTCAGGCAGCAGCACCAGCGCCTGCTTTCCCCGGCGCAAGGCTTCGGCAATCGCCTCGAAATAGACTTCCGTCTTGCCCGAGCCGGTGACACCGTCGATCAGGGCAACGGCCCCACCCTTGCCGAAACAGGCCGTCAGGCCGTCTGCCGCGGCCTGCTGCGCCGGGGTCAGCGGTTTTTGCGCATAATCCAGTTGCGGTTTCGGCGGCGGAGGAGCCGACGGCATAAGGACGGTTTCCAGGACATCTTGCTGAAGCAGGCCGTCGATGACGGAAGCGGACACGCCGGCAGCGTGGGCAAGGCCGCTTTTCGTCCAGGCAAAGCCGTCTTCCATGGTCGCCAGAACGCGCCCGCGTGCAGGCGTCAGACGATCCGGCTCGGCACCTTCGATACGGCGGACACCGGGAACGGGTGCCTCCGGCTCCAGCGCTTCTTCGGACCGCAACACCATGCGCAGCACCATCCCCGGTGCGCCAAGTGTCCAGTTCGCTACCCAGTCGACGAACCGGCGCAGATCATCATCAAGCGGCGGCGTCTTGTCGTAGACATGGGAAATGGTCTTCAGTTTCTTTGGATTGATGGCCGCGTCCGGCTCGATATCCCAGACAGCGCCAATCACCTCGCGCGGGCCGAGCGGTACCTTGACGATGGTGCCCGGAACCACGGACTGGCCGGGCGGCACCTTGTAGGTATAGGCCCCCGCAACCGCGACCGGCACCAGCACGCTGGCAATGGTTTCCTGGAAGTCTGGATCGTCGAACAGCACTGGGTGTCAGGTCCTCATCGCTCCGGGAACGGCGGCGAAACCATGCGCCAGGCACGGCCCGAACCCTGGCGTGACATTGCCCGTCCGGTCGCCGGGATCAAGCCTCGCCATTCTTGAGGTACGTACCGCAAAAATTTCGTCCACCAGAGAATCAGGGGTTCTTCTTGTCATCATCCTAGGGTAAAGAGAGCCCAGCTGACCACGCAATCGTTTTGTCCCGCTAGCCGGGACCAGGTTTCCGGCGACGCTCCGGTAGCCCTACAGGGAGTAAAGACAGATGAAATTCTTCGTCGATACGGCCGACACGGCTGAAATCAAGGAACTGGAAGCAACCGGCCTCCTTGACGGTGTCACCACCAACCCCTCGCTGATCGCAAAGTCCGGTAGGGACTTCAAGGAAGTCATCGCAGAAATCTGCGCCATCACCGAGGGCGATGTTTCCGCCGAAGTGGCCGCAACCGATTTCGACACGATCATGAAGGAAGCGCACGTCCTTGGCGCGATCGCAAACAACGTGGTCATCAAGCTGCCGCTGACGTTCGATGGCCTGAAGGCGTGCAAGCAGCTGACCGAAGAAGGCACCAAGACCAACGTCACCCTGTGCTTCTCGGCCAACCAGGCCCTGCTCGCAGCCAAGGCCGGTGCAACCTACATTTCGCCATTCATCGGCCGTCTGGATGATATTCATGCCGACGGGCTTGAGCTGATCCGCGAAATCCGCGTGATCTACGACAACTACGGCTTCGACACGGAAATTCTGGCTGCGTCGATCCGCACGCCGAACCACGTGAAGGATTGCGCCATCATCGGCGCCGACGTCGCGACGGTACCGCCGGCAACGCTGAAGGCACTGGTCAAGCATCCGCTGACCGACAAGGGCCTTGAAGCTTTCCTGGCCGATTGGGCCAAGACCGGCCAGAGCATTCTCTGATCACCGACCTTTAAGACGAACGAACGGCCCGGATTTCCGGGCCGTTTTTGTTTGCCGTTTCCAGTGCCTGCCAAGGTAACAGGACGCTCCAATTCCTTTTGCCTCGTGTTGCGGGACAAGTCGATCAGGCTCGGAGATCTCGACGGTCCTGTTCACCTCCTGGTGAGAGTGGGACCACCTGTCGGCCGGTTTGACGAAAAATAGCCGCCATGTGGCGCGATGTTAACGGAACCGTTGGGGATCCGGCATCACATTGGCACCATGTGTGCCGCATCCTTCAAATCCGAATCGCTGCTCGTCACCGCCCGGCCGGAACTCAACCGCCGCATCGACCAGTGGCTTGACCACCTGTCCGATGAGCGACGCCTTTCCGACAAGACCCTGCTTGCCTACGAACGCGACCTGCGCCAGTTCCTGCGGTTCCTGACCAACCATCTGGGCGGGGCACCCGACCTCAAGGAAATTGCGGCGCTCCGCCCGGCCGACTTTCGAGGCTTCCTGGCAAGCCGCCGCCGTGACGGCGCCCAGAGCCGATCGCTCGCCCGCGGCCTTGCCGGGATCCGGTCCTTCCTCAGGTACCTGGAGCGGCGGGGCGAAGTGAACGCTGCGGCGTCTTCCGCCGTGCGGCCACCACGGCAGGCCCGGTCCCTGCCGAAACCCGTCTCCTCCAAGGACGCCATCGACGTGACCAGCGGTGACCTGGCGATGGAACGCGAGCCGTGGCTGGAAGCCCGCAACGCCGCTGTCCTGACCCTGCTCTACGGCTGCGGCCTGCGGATTTCGGAAGCGTTGTCGCTGACCGGTGCCATGGCCCCCAAAACCGGGACGAAGACACTTCGTGTCGTCGGCAAAGGCGGCAAGGAACGGATTGTCCCGATCCTGCCGGCGGTCTGCCAGGCGGTGGAGCACTATCTGAAACTTTGCCCTTATGCGATTTCGCCCGATGGCCCCCTGTTTCTCGGTGCCCGCGGCGGTCCGCTGAACCCGCGCATGATCCAGCTGGCCATGGCACGCCTGCGCGGTGCATTGGGCCTGCCGGACAGCGCGACCCCGCATGCCCTGCGCCATTCCTTTGCCACACATCTGCTGGCTGGCGGCGGTGATCTCAGAACTATCCAGGAACTGCTTGGCCACGCCAGCCTTGCCTCAACACAGATCTATACGGAAATCGACAGCGCTCATCTCCTGTCCGCCTACGACAAGGCTCATCCGCGCCGTTAGGATCCCTCAGGTTTCGGAAATCCGTAGACTGTCCGTTCCTTGCCGTCAGGAAACATCTCGCGCGCAATCGGCTCGCCGCCAAGTTTGCGCACCAGTCCCCTTGCTGCCTCGTTGTCATCCTTCATATGCGTTTCAACCAGTGGCCAGCCATACACTTCGTAAGCATGGCGGATTGCCGCCTGCGAGACTTCCACGGCTGCACCGGTGCCGCGTGCCTGGGGCATCAGCCACCAGGTCAGCTCCCGTCTTGGCCAGCCTTCGGGCCAAACGAAGCCGCAACCACCGATGATATCTGCCCCCGTTTTCGGTTCGATAACCCACATGCCATAGCCGCGCAGTTGCCAGTGGCCGAGGTGGCTTGCCAACACGCGCCAGGCAGAGTCCGCGCGCAACGGTCCACCATAGAAGTGCGAGGCCTCGCCGTTCTCGTAGAACGCCTTGTAGACTGGGAAGTCCGGTTCTTCCGGCAAGCGTAGACGAAACCGCCGCGTTTCGAGTGATTGCATGATAAGTCTCTGTTGTTTGCGGGGAATTTCGATCGATTCCCATGTTAGTTCCAACTCCGTTGTAGCCGCTTCCGCCACAAACGGTTAGGTTGCTGAAACAGCCTGTTTCGCCGGGAGATAACGAATGCGTCTGATACTACTCGCAGCCGGTCTTCTTCTACTGTCGGCAGCGCCCTCGCTGGCGCAGCGCGTCTACTGTCCACTTCCCGAAGACGGCGTCTGGGTCAATGAGAATGCCAAACCGAAGGAGATCTCGCGCGTCGAGGTGGAAAGTCGCTGCGAGAATGAAGCGGTGCATGTACGCGTACGCGCGTTCACCTCCTGCATCCCGCGTGACTGCAAGTGGGGCTGGACCAAAGGGGAAATGCGCTCGGATGGTGCCATCCAGGTGCTGTTGATCGGGTTCTTGAGCAGCAAGCAACTGACATTGCGGACCTTTGGCGAGCTTCTGGATGTTCACGTGATCAACGTCGTCAACGATCTGTCCGAACCGCGAACCGAGACCACCTACAATCTCCAGCGCGAGTAGCCGGCCAGGGGCAGTGCGACGACAATCGCCTTTCGCTTTTTCCTTGTCAGACCTCCGTTTTCCCTTACCCTACGTAAGACTGCGCAAGTGTAGCGCAGGCCAACGGACGGAGATGTAACATGCGCCTATTGAGCACCGGCATTGCGGCCCTTGCCGTAACCGCGATTGCAATTGCACCGGCCGCTGCATGCAGCTGGAACAAGACAGCCCAGTCCAAACAGATGACAGTGGCGGAAACGCCCGTCCTCCCGGACACCGACTCGGATGTGGCCATCGCCACCAACGATCTCAGCGATGCAATCGTAAGCGAGACCGTTATTCAGCCGACCACCGGCGAAGCCGTGTCGGAGTAACCCTCACCGCTAAACAAGCTCCAGACCAAGACCCGCTGCTCCGCAGCGGGCTTTTTTTCAGCTGAGTACCGTCTGCACGAAATCTGCTGAAACCTGCCTTTATCGGGCCGTATCGACGCCTCAATAGCCCGGTTCACTCGAGACTGTCCTGAAGAACCGGTTGATACAGTCTCATGATTTCCAGACGCCGTTTCCTGCAAACCTGTGGCATCGCAATGCTGGGTGCCGTTTCCGCTCCTGCCTACGCGATTGGCGTTGAGCCTTTTCGGCTCAGCCTGAAGCATTATCACCTGACGCCTCCACGATGGCCCAGTGGGCTGAACCTGAAAGCTGCGCTGATAGCCGACCCGCATGTCTGCGATCCCTGGATGGGGCTGGAGCGGGTTCGCTCCATCGTCCGGCAGACCAACGCGCTGAAGCCCGACATCATCCTGATGCTGGGCGACTATGTGGCCAGCCACAAATGGCAATACGACCCGATCCCGCCACAGGCCTGGGCTGATCTCTTCGGTGATCTGTCGGCCCCGCTCGGAACCCACGCCATTCTCGGCAATCACGACTGGTGGGACGACGCGGACGCACAGCTGACCGGCGGTGGACCGACCAGATATGGTCAGGCGTTGCTGAACGCCGGCATTCCCCTTTACCAGAACCGGGCTCAACGGTTCGAGAAAGGCGGCCAGGCTTTCTGGCTTGCCGGCATCGACGACCAGTTGGCGCTGAGGCCGCACCGCAAGATCAAACGGCACCGCTGGAAAGGTTTGGATGACCTGACCGGCACGCTTGCCCAGGTCACGGACGATGCGCCCGTGCTGCTGATGGCACATGAGCCCGACATCATCCGTGAAGTGCCGGGCCGCGTCAGCCTGACGCTCAGCGGTCACACCCATGGCGGGCAGGTCAACTGTTTCGGTTACAAACCGGCCTTTCCCAAACGCAGCGTGAAAAGCTACGCCTATGGCCACATCGTTGAAACGGAAGGGACGAAGCTGGCAAGGCACCTGGGCCTTGAAACGGACCCCCGCCACCTCATCGTTTCCGGAGGTCTTGGCTGCTCGATCCTGCCCGTCCGATTCGGTGTTCCTCCGGAAATAACGGTGGTGCATCTGGGAAGCACCACCGTTTGAGGAACGTTCCGGAAAGGGCGAATTATTCAGCCGCCACTTCGTGCTCCGTCTTGTGCCGGTATTCCTTTATGGCCTGGCTCAGGATCTGGACCGAGGAACTGACGAAGAGAGCTGCCATGAGACCGGCGACAATCAGGTCCGGCCAGGCGCTCTCAGTTCCCCAGACACCGGCGGCCGCCAGCATCACGGCAACGTTGCCTATGGCATCATTGCGCGAACACAGCCAGACGGAGCGCACATTGGCGTCACCATCCTTGTATCGGACCAGCAGCAGGACACTGGCAAGGTTCACGGCCAGCGCCAGAAAGCCGATGGAGCCCATCACTGCGGCCTGCGGTACACCAAGCACGAACACCTGATAGAGCGTGGTGGCAGCCACCCAGACGCCCATCAGAAACAGGCTTGTGCCCTTTGCAAGCGCAGCCAGGGCCCGGGTCTTCAGCGATGCGCCAATGACAGCCAATGATATGCCGTAGGTGACCGCGTCACCGAAGAAATCGAGGGCGTCGGCCTGCAGCGCCTTTGAGCCGGCTGCCTGGCCGGCAATCATCTCGACGATGAACATGCCACCGTTCAACGCGATCACCAGCCAGAGCCGGCGGCGATAGTCCTTCGACATTCCGTCAAATGTTCCGTGGGAATGTCCGCAACAGGCACCCATGATGCACTCCTTGTCCGAGTCGCTTGATTTTCGGTTCCTGTCCCTTGTAATTGCTATAGCGACTAGAGCTTCAAGAGGCTTTTTATGGATTTTTCAATTGGCGACCTTTCAAGACGAACCGGCGTGAAGGTTCCGACGATTCGCTATTACGAAAAGGAAGGCCTGCTGGAAGCGCCGATCCGCACCGAGGGCAACCAGAGGCGCTACCGGTCCAGCGACCTGGAGAGGCTTGGTTTCATCAAGCATTGCCGCGACCTCGGCCTGCCAATGCCGGCCATCCGTGATTTGATAGACCTCAGCCAGCATCCGGACAAACCGTGTGAAACCGCCAACCGGATTGCCGAAGATCAGTTGAAGGCAGTGCGCCAGCGGATTGCCCACCTGCGCAAACTGGAGGCGGAGTTGAAGCGCATCGCAACAAGCTGCGAAGGCGACCACACGGTGACCGAATGCAACGTTCTGAAGGCTTTCGGCGACCATGGCCTCTGCCTGAAGGAGCACTGACAAGCCTTTTTGCCCGACTTCAGGCAAGCCTTGTCCAGTCCCGTGCTCCCCTACGGCACGCACGTTCGTGCCGATGGCAACCGCCAGGGAGTGTGCTGCTAGCTTTCGTCTATCGGTCTTGGTCCGGCGCCTGAGCCGAGTTCCGTTGCCATCACCGTTCCCCCCACCCTTTCCAGACGCATCATTGTCCAGCGTTTGGCAGGCAGATTGCAGGAATGACGGCCCAGAATGCAGGAGAACTGGAGGACGTGGGGATAGTCGTTCTTCGGCCAAACCCTTTCAGCAACGTCATGCCTGCCCTTCAGGTAGCCGAGCAGGGTATATTCGCTGACATACCAGACGTCGCCTTCCTTCAGGTCTCCCATACTGGTCGGCCGCCCCTTGGGAAATGTGCCTCCCCAGGTCCAGGACAGGGCACCGGACGTTTTCTGATCCAGAAAATGGTGGGCCATCGTTTCGTCGATAAAGACCCGCTTTCCATCCGCCAGATCCTGCCGGTAGGCCTCGACCACAGCTTGCCTGTTCGGCAAAGGTTCCGACAGCACATAGAAAACGATGAAGTTGGAGGAAAGCGCCAGCACCAATGCGGCGCAAAGGCCAAGCTTCACCCTGTGCCAGCGGTCTTTCAACAGCACGTCGACCGCCAGCAGAAACAACATTGCGGCCGCAAGATTCCGGATCAGCGGCCGGTCATGCACGAAGGCGCCGAAGAATTGTCCAGCGGCAAGGCAAAAGCCGATCATCCCGGCAGTGCGGGACTTGCGGAAAACAACCCAAGATACGCCTGCAAACATGGCAGCCCGGAAGATCGCTTCCACATTGAACTTGCCGGAGCCATGTGACCGGCTGGAGTGATAGGCGATCTGCCGGAAGAACTCGGCGAACTCGAAGTTCACCGAGACCGCAAACAGGGCAACGGCAATCGCGAGGGCGACAAGGCCTTCACTCAGCACACGAACGAGGCTTGCCTGCCGTGTCCTGAGCCTCCAGATCTGAAGAACGGCAATGACGCCAACACTCCAGGCAAGCATGGACAGTGCAGTCAGCGGAGCAATTCCCAAAAGCGCGGTACCCGCAACGGCGGAAACAGTTTCCGGACCGGTCTGCCGCGTGTCACCCGTACCTGCCCTGACTGCAACCGGCAGGACCAGCAGCAGCCCGAGCATCCAGATGAATGAACCCGTCAGTTCCAGCCGGAAGCCGGAAACGACATACATGGGCGCAAAGATCAACGGTGTGAAAAGCGCAGCGGTGCGAAGGTTCAATCTGAGGCAGAACACCACGAAGACCAGGCTGGTTGCCACGTAACAGAGGAATTCGAACAGGACGATTGTCGCGGTGCTGATCCCGGCGGCTTTCAAAAACCATCCGGACAGAATGAAATGAAGCCTTGGCTGGAGATGATAGGATTCCAGCCCCGGGAACTGGACCGCAAGAAGGGGATTCAAGTGACGGCCCGTTTGCGCAAATTCGGATGCCCACGGAATAAAGAAGAGGTCATCCACGTAGGGAATGGTTCGCTCCGGCCAGAAAAACACCAGGCCGCAAACCAACGGCAATACGCCCCCTGCAACGACTGGCAGCCAGCCGCGGGTGAGATTCAGATTTTGATTGTTGCCCCGTTGCCTTTCAAGCAAAGCATCTCCTGCCTTTTGTTGAAATGCACCACCCCTGACAGGACAACACTCTAGCGCATTAGTTGCAGATGCGCGGCATTTTTTACGTTTACTTGCAGAACTTCAAACTTGAATGGCGTCTGCCGGTCCGCAGGACGGCCGATCCAACAAAAATGTTACGGGGCACCCGGTGACCGGATGCCCCGAACCGATATCGAAAAGACATCGTTCAAGCGTTGATTACGCGTGGATGGACTTCGCAAATGCGCCGAGAGCCGCCTCCTTGACCGCTTCCGACATGGTCGGGTGGGCGTGGCAGGTGCGCGCAAGGTCTTCGGAAGATCCACCGAATTCCATCATGACAGCAGCTTCGTGGATCATCTCACCGGCACCGAAGCCGACGATGTGAACACCAAGCACGCGGTCGGTCTTTGCGTCCGCCAGAACTTTGGCAAAACCGTCGGTCTTGTTCATGGCGCGCGCGCGGCCGTTTGCGGAGAAGACGAATTTGCCGGTCTTGTACTCGACGCCGGCCGCCTTCAGTTCTTCCTCGGTCTTGCCGACGGAAGCGACCTCCGGCTGGGTGTAGACAACACCCGGGATGACATCATAGTTCACGTGACCAGCCTGGCCTGCCAGCATTTCGGCAACGGCAACGCCTTCGTCCTCGGCCTTGTGGGCCAGCATCGGACCGACGACCACATCGCCGATGGCGTAGATGCCGTCGACATTGGTCTTGTAGTGGGTGTCGATCTTGACGCGGCCGCGCTCGTCCAGGGCAACACCTGCCCCATCAAGGCCCAGGCCTTCCGTGTATGGACGGCGACCGATGGCAACCAGAACGATGTCGGCCTCGAGAACCTGCGCATCGCCGCCCTTTGCCGGTTCTACAGTCACGGCAAGGCCCTTGCCTTTCTTCTCGACACCCGTGACCTTGGAGGACAGCTTGAATTCCATGCCCTGCTTTTTCAGCATGCGCTGGAAGTTCTTGGAAACGTCACCGTCCATCGGGCCGAGGATCTTGTCCATGAACTCCACCACGGTCACTTCCGACCCGAGACGGTTCCAGACGGAGCCGAGCTCAAGGCCGATGACACCACCACCGACGACGAGCAGCTTGCCGGGCACCTTGTCCAGTTCCAGAGCGCCGGTGGAAGAGACCACCTGCTTCTCATCGATCTCGACACCCGGCAGCGGCATGACGTCGGAACCGGTGGCAATCACGATGTTCTTCGTTTCCAGTACGCTTGCCTTGCCGTCGGCATCGGTAACTTCGACCTTGCCTTTGGCCAGGATCTTGCCGGTACCGGTGTGAACGTCGATCTTGTTCTTCTTCATCAGGAAGGCAACGCCGTTCACATTGGCGTCGACCACACCGGTCTTGTGTTCCATCATCGCCGGCAGATCGAGCTTGGGCTTTGCGACCTTGATGCCGAGTTTTTCGAAACCGTGGCCGGCTTCCTCGAACATTTCCGAGGCATGCAGCAGCGCCTTGGACGGGATGCAGCCGATGTTGAGGCAGGTGCCGCCAAGCGTTGCGCGTTTTTCGACGACAGCCGTTTTCAGGCCGAGCTGCGCAGCCTTGATCGCGCAGACGTAGCCGCCAGGACCGGTTCCGATGACGACGAGATCATATTGGGACATTTTGGTCGCCTTTGCCTCTTTCATTTCTGGTTTGAATGGGGGTTAGGGAAGGATTGCCCGGCCGCCGGAGACATCGAGGATGGCACCGGTCGTATAGCTGGACTGGTCGGAGAGAAGCCACAGAATCGCTTCGGCCACCTCGTCGGCGGTTCCGGCACGTTTCATCGGCAGTTTGGACCTGAGCTGGGCCACCCGGTCAGGATGGCCGCCCGAGGCGTGGATATCGGTGTCGATAATGCCGGGACGAATACCGTTGACGCGAACACCTTCGTCGGCAACTTCCAGCGCCAATCCGACAGTCATGGTATCGATAGCCCCCTTGGAGGCTGCATAGTCGACATATTGGGAAGGTGACCCCAGCTTGGAGGCTGCAGACCCGAGATTGACGATCACACCGCCGGTGCCGCCATGCTTGGTCGACATGCGCCTGACCGCTTCGCGGGCACACAGGAAGGCGCCGATCACGTTGATGGAGAACATTCGTGTCAGACGTTCCAGGGTCATTTCATCGACGCGCTGGGAATAGTCGACAACACCGGCATTGTTGACCAGGCCCTTGAGGGTGCCGAGCTTGTCGGCTTCGGCGAAAAGATGCAGCACGTCGGCTTCGTTCTGGACGTCACCCTGAACTGCCACGGCCTCGCCGCCGGCCGCCTTGATTTCCTCGACGAGAGCATCAGCGGCAGCCTGGTTGTGCGTGTAGTTGACGATCACCTTGTGACCGAGCGCCGCAACCTTGCGGCTGACGGCAGCGCCGATCCCCCGGCTCCCGCCCGTTACCAATACAACCGTGTCAGTCATGAATTCCCACCGGCTCCCGTTCCTATTGCCCTTGAATGCGCGTCAGTTCTTCAGCGCCGCGGCCCGCAGCCCAGAGGCCTTTCAAATGCCCGTCCGCCATGACCGCGTAAACCACCGGCGTCTTGTCGCCCCAGTCCACTGTCAGTACGTTGCCGTCCAGTTCACCCACGCCGTGATAGCTGTCGGTGCCGACTGTCCAGATCAGCGTGAATGTCCGGCCCTGCTGCGTCAACACGACCGTACCGTCATATGTCGTGCCGTCCGGGTTTCGGCCGGCAACCGAATAATTGCCAGTCAGCCCTTCCGCCTCGACCGGTGCAGTGCGCGAATAGAGCGTCAGCTTTTCGCTGGCCGAGCCGTCCGCCCATTCACCGTCCAGCGTTTCCGCGCCAGTGAAGGAATAGACGACAGGGTGCTTGTCTCCCCAGTTGACCACCAGCATGCGGCCGGCGAACTCGCCGACGCCGGTGAAGACGTCGGTTCCGATCCACCAGGTAAGCCGCACATTCCGGTCTTCCGGCGTGATTGCCAGCATGCCGTCGTAGGTCGTTCCGTTCGGGTTGGTTCCCTCGACCCGGTAGACACCCGAGATCTGGCGGGCCGGACCGGTGCGCGCGGTGCTCTCCTTGAGCGCGGTTCCGATTGCCGCAAGAGCGGCCATCTTGGGCACCGATCCTGCCGGATTATCAGTGCTGCCGTCAACGAAGGTAAAATCTCCGAAGAAGGACGAGGAAATCCAGGGCGTTTGCTGGCCGTTCGTTTCCTGGAAGACACCCTTCAGCGTGCGCTTGAAGGTTTCTTCCAGATTGAGCGCCGGGGTCGCGATGGCGCTGGCCAGATGCTTGGTGAAAGGGCTGTTGCTGCCCTGCCCGTCCAGAGCCACGGAGCCAGGTGACGTCGAATACGAGACGAACAGGCGCGCATTGCTGTCGATCCGCGACAGGCCGGACGATGCCCCACCGAGGGGATTGTTGCGGCAAGCGTCCAGTACGACGATGTTGAGCCCGTCATGGGACGACGTCATTACTTCCACGGCCTCGCTGACCGCGACCGACTGCTGCTGCAGGACTTCGTCCGCCGGCGCATCCCCAGCCACAGGCAGCAGGTAGTTTTCGCCCTTAATCTGGATACCGTGGCCGGCGTAATAGAACAGGCCGACGCCACCCTCCTTTTTCAGCCGATCACCGAAGGCCCGGATCGCCTGTTCCATGGCATCACGGTTGGCGTCAGTCTGAAGGATGACCTCGAAGCCGGCCTTGTCGAGGGCGCGGGCGATGGCCAGAGCGTCATTGACCGGATTGGCGAGCGGGCCATAGCCATATTGCGCGTTTCCGATCACAAGCGCAGTGCGTTGTTCGCTTGCGTGCGAAGCGACTATCAGTCCGAGGACGGTCCAGACGACAAGAACAACCGAAAGGGCATAACGCTTTATGGCGTTCATATTCCTGTTTCTCCTGACCGTCTCACACCGTGTCGGCGATGATCCGATTATTGCTCCGCCAGAGCCAGCCGCAAGCCGAACCCGGCAAAGGTTGCAGCCACGGTCCGGCGCATCCAGACCATCACGCGATCACTCTTCAACACTTTCTCGCCGACCAGTGAAGCAAACGCGCCATAGATGACAAAGACAACGAAGGTCATTGCCATGAAGACGCCGCCCATCAGCAGCATGTCGAGCGTTGGATTGACGGCATCATGGCTGACGAATTGCGGCAGGAAGGCGAGGAAGAATACCGTCAGCTTGGGATTGAGGATGTTGATCAGGAAGCCGGTGCGCGCCGTTGCAAGGAAGCTCTTGCGCGAACCCCTGTCAGCTTTCAGTTCCATCGGTCCGCTGTCTTTCAGCGTCTGCCAGGCGAGGTAGAGAAGATAGGCGACACCGGCGTATTTCACGCCCTGGAATACCAGGGCACTGGTGTGCATCAGCGCCGCCAGGCCCACAACGGACGCCAGAATTGCGGGAATGATACCGAGGGTGCAGCCGAAGGCCGCGGCAACGGATGCCTGACGGCCTCTGCCAAGTCCGACGGCAACCGTATAAACAACACCGGTGCCCGGAACAAGCACCACGACAAGAGCAGTAATCAGAAATTCCAGGCTCACAATGCGGCTCCTCCTGGGCCAGACCGACGGGCATTCAACCGCGAGAGCTGGAACGCCGCTGGCCAGGCAACCTTAAAATGTCCGGGCACCCTGCCGGGGCGTTCCCGGCAAGGCACAAGCTAGGCACTGAACCGGATCAGAGATCCAGAACCAGACGCTGCGGATCTTCCAGGCTTTCCTTGACGCGAACCAGGAAGGTCACGGCTTCCTTGCCGTCGACAATCCGGTGGTCATAGGAGAGCGCCAGATACATCATCGGGCGGATAACCACCTGGCCGTTCACAGCCATCGGACGTTCCTGGATCTTGTGCATGCCCAGGATACCGGACTGCGGCGCGTTCAGGATCGGCGAAGACATCAGCGAACCATACACCCCGCCATTGGAGATGGTGAAGGTGCCGCCGGACATATCAGCCATGCCCAGCTTGCCGTCGCGTGCCTTGCGGCCGAGGTTGCCGATTTCCTGCTCGATCTCGGCGATGGACATCTGGTCCGCGTCGCGCACAACCGGAACCACAAGGCCCTTGTCCGTGCCAACGGCGACGCCGATGTGGCAGAAGTTCTTGTAGATGATGTCGGTGCCGTCGATCTCGGCATTGACTGCCGGGATCTCTTTCAGCGCATGGGTCACCGCCTTGGTGAAGAAGCCCATGAAGCCGAGCTTGACGCCGTGTTTCTTCTCAAACAGGTCCTTGTACTGCTTGCGCAGTTCCATGACCGGGCCCATGTCCACTTCGTTGTAGGTGGTAAGCATGGCCGCGGAGTTCTGTGCGTCCTTCAGGCGGCGCGCAATGGTCTGGCGCAGCTTGGTCATGCGAACGCGTTCTTCGCGAATTTCGTCCTGGGCGGCAACCGGGCCACGGGCAACGGGAGCAGCCGACGGGGCTGACGACGAAGAGGTTGCACCGGAGGCGATCGCGTTGATGACGTCTTCCTTCAGTACCTGACCACGCTTGCCGGACCCGGCAACCTGGTCGGCGGAAAGGTTGTTTTCAGCCATCATCTTCTGAGCAGACGGAGCCGGCGGCATGGAAGACCCACCGCTTGCGGCCGGAGCGGACGCAGCCGGTGCAGCGGCTGCCGGAGCAGCAGCAGCACCTTCGCCTGACGGATCGATCTGGCAGAGCAGAACGCCGGGTTCCACGGTCGTACCGGTTTCGACTGCGATCTTGACGATGGTGCCGGCAACCGGGGCCGGAACTTCCTGGGCCGCCTTGTCGGTTTCCAGTTCCACCAGCGTGTCGTCGGCCTTGACGACATCACCGACCTTCACGCTCCATTCGCCGACTTCCGCCTCGGTGACGGATTCGCCTGCGCTCGGCGTGACGACATCAACCAGCTGGGCCTTTTCGGATTTGGTTTCGGCCTTGGCGTCAGCCTTTGCCGGAGCCGCTTCAGCCTTCGCGGCCGGAGCACCGGCGCCTTCTGCGATCTGACCGAGCAGGGCGCCAACTTCAACGGTGTCGCCTTCCTTGACCACGATGCTTTCCAGCGTGCCCGCGGCCGGTGCCGGAACTTCGACGGTTACCTTGTCGGTTTCCAGTTCCACAAGGGGCTCGTCCTGGCTGACGGCGTCGCCCGGTTTCTTGAACCACTGCGCAATAGTCGCTTCGGAAACGGATTCACCCAGCGTGGGGACGCGAATTTCGGTTGCCATGGTCGCCTTCTCTTAAAATTACCTGGCCAAATTTTTGAAAGAGGGCCCGAAGGCCCTCTTGTGACTAACTTCCCAGAGCCTCTTCGAGGAACGCCTGCAACTGCGCCAGATGCGAGGACATCAGGCCGGTTGCGGTCGATGCCATCGCATTGCGGCCAGCATAGCGCGGGCGCTTGTGCTTGGCGTCGATCTGCTCCAGGACCCATTCGATGTAGGACTCGACGAAGAACCAGCTGCCCATGTTCTTGGGCTCTTCCTGACACCAGACCATTTCGGCCTGCGGGAAGCGCGCCAGTTCCAGCATCAGCGCCTTTTTCGGGAACGGATAGAGCTGTTCGACGCGGAGCAGGTAGACGTCGTTGACGCCGCGCTTTTCGCGCTCTTCGAACAGATCATAGTAGACCTTGCCCGAGCACATCACGACGCGCCGGATCTTGTCGTCTGAAACCAGCTTGCCTTCCGAATTCAGGTTGGGCCCCCAGTCGTCCCACAACAGACGGTGGAAGGAGGACTCCGGACCGAGTTCCTGCAGCGTGGATACCGCCTTCTTGTGACGCAGCAAGGATTTCGGCGTCATGAGGATAAGCGGCTTGCGGATATCACGGCGCAGCTGACGACGCAGAATGTGGAAGTAGTTCGACGGCGTCGAACAATTCGCAACCTGCATGTTGTCTTCGGCGCAGAGCTGGAGGTAACGCTCCAGACGGGCGGAAGAGTGCTCAGGTCCCTGACCTTCGTAGCCATGCGGCAGCAGGCAGACGAGGCCGGACATGCGCAGCCACTTGCGCTCACCCGAAGAGATGAACTGGTCGAACACCACCTGGGCACCGTTGGCGAAATCGCCGAACTGGGCTTCCCAAAGTGTCAGAGCACGCGGCTCTGCCAGCGAGTAGCCATATTCGAAGCCGAGCACGGCTTCTTCCGAGAGCATCGAGTTGATGACCTCGTAGCGCTGCTGATCGGGAGAGACGTTGTTGAGCGGAATGTACCGGCTCTCGTCTTCCTGATCGTACAGAACCGAATGGCGCTGCGAGAACGTGCCGCGTTCGCAATCCTGACCGGACAGGCGCACCGGGTGGCCTTCCTTCAGCAGCGAACCGAAGGCAA
The DNA here is from genome assembly GCF_012395805.1 of Labrenzia sp. 5N. Lineage (NCBI taxonomy): Bacteria > Pseudomonadati > Pseudomonadota > Alphaproteobacteria > Hyphomicrobiales > Stappiaceae > Labrenzia > Labrenzia sp. 5N. The sequence continues at coordinate 578,007 of NZ_JAAZTM010000004.1, forward strand.
GCGCTTCAGCGGTTGCCCAGTCGATGCCTTCGCCGGTCTCGATCATGCGCTCGCGCTGGTTCATGAAGCGCGCGATCGTGCGGTGGATGTTGAAACCGTCCGGCACGTGGGTCAGAGCCCGGCCGATCGACTTCAGTTCATCCATCGGCAGACCGGTTTCACCGCGACGCGGATCGTCCTCGTCGTCGGCCCGTTTCATGCCTGCCCACTTGCCGTCCAGCCAGTCGGCCTTGTTCGGCTTGAAGGCCTGGCCGGCATCGAACTCGTCGTCCAGATGCTTGCGCCAGTCGGCTTTCATGTGCTCGACTTCGTCCTGCGTCAGAACACCTTCCTTGATGAGGCGTTCCGAGTAGAGCTGCAGCGTCGTCGCATGCTTGCGGATCTTGCGGTACATGATCGGCTGCGTGAACGCCGGCTCGTCGCCCTCGTTGTGGCCGAAGCGGCGATAGCAGATCATGTCGATGACCACCGGACGATGGAACGTCTGGCGATATTCAATCGCGATCTTGGCCGCAAAGACGACGGCTTCCGGATCATCCGCGTTGACGTGGAAGATCGGCGCCTCGATCACCTTCGCCATATCCGACGGATAGGGCGAAGACCGCGAGAAGCGCGGGTTGGTGGTGAAGCCGATCTGGTTGTTGATGATCACATGGACCGAACCGCCGGTGCGGTGGCCACGCAGCGCGGACAGGCCAAAGCATTCCGCAACAACACCCTGGCCGGCGAATGCGGCGTCGCCGTGCAGCAGCAGCGGCAGAACCGTGCCGCGGTCGATTTCGGTCGTGTCGACGAAGTTGCCGTTCTCGTCGGCAGCCAGCTGATCCTGCTTGGCGCGCGCCTTGCCCAGAACCACCGGGTTGACAATTTCCAGGTGCGAGGGGTTTGCCGTCAGCGACAGGTGCACGTCGTTGCCGTCGAACGTCCGGTCGGAAGACGCGCCGAGGTGATACTTCACATCGCCGGAGCCTTCCACATCGTCCGGCGCGTAGGAGCCGCCCTTGAACTCGTGGAAGATTGCCCGGTGCGGCTTGGCCATCACCTGGGAAAGCACGTTCAGGCGGCCACGGTGGGCCATGCCGAACACGATTTCCTTAAGGCCCATCGAGCCGCCGCGTTTGATGATCTGTTCCAGCGCCGGGATCAGCGCTTCACCACCATCCAGGCCGAAGCGCTTGGTGCCGGTGTATTTTACGTCCAGAAACTTTTCGAAACCTTCGGCTTCGACCAGCTTGTTCAGGATCGCCTTCTTGCCTTCCGTGGTGAAGGCAACCTGCTTGTCCGGACCTTCAATGCGCTCCTGGATCCAAGCCTTGGCCGCCGGATCGGAGATATGCATGAACTCGACACCCAGCGTCGAGCAATAGGTCCGCTTCAGGATGTCCATCATCTCGCGGATGGTGGCGTATTCCAGACCCAGAACGTGGTCGATGAAGATCTTGTGGTCCCAGTCGGCTTCGGTAAAGCCGTAGGAGGAGGGATGCAGTTCCTCGTGGTCGCCCTTGCCGGCCAGGCCGAGGGGGTCGAGATCTGCATGAAGATGGCCGCGCATGCGATAGGCGCGGATCATCATCAGGGCGCGAACGGAATCGCGGGTCGCCTGATGAACTTCCTGATCCGAAACCGGCTCGCCCTTGGCTTCAGCCTTCTTCTTCAGTTTGTCGCCGAGCTTCTGCTCAATCGGGCCCCAGTTGCCGTCGAATGCATTGACGAGGTCGCCATTGGCCTCGATCGGCCAGTCCTTGCGTTTCCAGGTCGCCCCGCGAGCCTCTTTCAGCACGGCTTCCTTCTCGTCCTGGAAGGCCGCAAAGAAGTCCTGCCACTCGGCGTCGACCGAGCTCGGATCTGTCTTGTACTGTGCGTAGAGGTCTTCGATATAGGCTGCGTTGGCGCCGTAAAGCAACGACGTCAGTGCGAATACGTTGTTCGCTTCCTGCCGTGCCATGTCCTTTAGCGGAGGTATCCTCCGCCCTTTTGTTTAGGCGGGCCCGAAAAATTGACCCGCGGCCGGTTTCCCTACAATGGCCGATGGTTTCCACCGACCCCTCGAAAAATGGTTACGGCACGTCAACCGCGCCGGAACCCATCCTTTCATCATGCGACAGGAAACGTAAACAGTTTCCGTCCCCATCGCTAAAGATTCTTGCAGAATCAGCCCTTCAAGACTTCGAGAAGGGTCTCGCCGAGCTTCGCAGGAGACGGTGACACCTTGATGCCAGCAGCTTCCATCGCAGCGATCTTGTCTTCTGCACCGCCCTTGCCGCCTGAAATAACGGCACCGGCGTGGCCCATGGTACGGCCCGGAGGCGCTGTCCGTCCGGCGATGAAACCAGCCATCGGCTTGGACCGGCCGCGCTTGGCTTCGTCCTTCAGGAACTGCGCCGCGTCTTCTTCCGCGGAGCCACCGATTTCGCCGATCATGATGATCGACTGGGTTTCGTCGTCGGCCAGGAACATTTCCAGGACGTCGATGAACTCGGTGCCCTTGACCGGGTCGCCGCCGATGCCGACAGCCGTCGTCTGGCCGAGGCCGGCATTTGTGGTCTGGAAGACAGCTTCATAAGTAAGGGTGCCGGAGCGGGAAACAACACCGACGGAGCCTTTCTTGAAGATGGAGCCCGGCATGATGCCGATCTTGCATTCTTCCGGGGTCAGGATGCCCGGGCAGTTCGGGCCGAGGAGGCGCGACTTGGATTTCTCCAGCTTGGCCTTGACCTTGACCATGTCGGCAACCGGGATGCCCTCGGTGATGCAGACGATAAACGGAACTTCCGCTTCGATGGCCTCGATGATCGCTGCGCCCGCGCCTGCCGGCGGAACGTAGATCACGGAGGCGTCGGCACCGGTTGCTTCCCTGGCTTCGCCAACGCTCGCAAAGATCGGCAGAGAGGCCGCGCTGTCGACACCGGAAGACCAGGTCTCACCACCCTTTTTCGGGTGCACACCGGCGACCATCTTGGTGCCGTAATACTCAAGCGCCTGTTCGGTGTGGAACGTGCCGGTCTTGCCGGTCAGGCCCTGAACGATGATTTTCGTGTCTTTATTGACGAGGATGGACATTTACGCGCCCCCCTTCACGGCTTTCACGATTTTCTGGGCGGCGTCGTCGAGATCGTCAGCGGCGATCACGTTCAGACCGCTTTCGTTGATGATCTTCTTGCCGAGTTCCACGTTGGTGCCTTCCAGGCGAACAACGAGCGGAACCTGCAGGCCGACTTCCTTGACGGCTGCAACCACGCCTTCCGCGATCACGTCGCAGCGCATGATGCCACCGAAGATGTTGACAAGGATGCCCTTCACGTTCGGATCGGAGGTGATGATCTTGAACGCGGCCGTCACCTTCTCCTTGGAAGCGCCACCGCCAACATCAAGGAAGTTGGCCGGCTCGGCGCCGTAGAGCTTGATGATGTCCATGGTCGCCATGGCAAGGCCGGCACCGTTGACCATGCAGCCGATGTCACCGTCGAGAGCGACATAGGCGAGGTCGTACTTGGAGGCCTCGATTTCCTTGTCGTCTTCCTCGGTGACGTCGCGCAGCTCCATGATGTCCGGATGACGGAACAGAGCGTTGCCGTCGAAGGAAACCTTGGCATCCAGTACGCGCAGGCGGCCGTCCTTCATGACGATCAGCGGGTTGACTTCCAGAAGGCTCATGTCCTTCTCGACGAAAGCCGTGTGCAGGATCGGGAACAGCTTCATGCCGTCTTCACGTGCCGCATCGGTCAGTTCCAGCGCGTCGCACAGCTTGGCGGCATCGGCTTCGGTCACACCGGTTTCCGGATCGATCGGCAGGGTGACGATCTTTTCGGGGGTTTCTTCGGCAACCGCTTCAATGTCCATGCCACCTTCGGTGGAGACAACGAAAGCCGGGCGGCCAACGGTCCGGTCGACCAGAATGGAGAGGTAAAGCTCACGCTCGATGTCGGCGCCGTCTTCGATGTAGAGACGGTTGACCACCTTGCCTGCGGCACCGGTCTGTTTGGTGACCAGCGTGTTGCCGAGCATTTCCTTGGCGTTGGACGTGACTTCGTCCAGCGAGAAAGCCAGACGGACACCGCCCTTGGCATCAGCGGACAGTTCCTTGAACTTGCCCTTGCCGCGGCCACCAGCGTGGATCTGCGACTTCACGACCCAGAGCGGGCCCGGAAGGCTCTTGGCGGCTGCTTCGGCTTCGTCGGCGGAGAAGATGGCAACGCCTTCGGCCACCGGTGCACCGTATTCCTTCAGAACGGCCTTGGCCTGGTATTCATGAATGTTCATGTGTTTCCCCCGTTGTCGGAGGACCGTTCTTCCCGGCAGGAAGAACGGCCGCAAATTCCCTTAGGCGGGCCCGGTTCAGGCGAGCGCCGGCTGAATTTTCTTGCAGGCCTCGACCAGACCGTCGACAGACGCGACAGACTTGTCGAAGTTGGCCTTTTCGTCGCCCTGCAGGTCGATCTCGATGATGCGCTCGACGCCATCGGCGCCGATCACGACCGGAACGCCCACATAGGTGTCCTTCAGGCCGTACTGGCCGTCGAGAGCAGCAGCACACGGCAGAACGCGCTTCTTGTCCTTCAGGTAGCTTTCGGCCATTGCGATGGCGGAAGCCGCCGGAGCGTAGAAAGCGGAGCCGGTCTTCAGGAGGCCAACGATCTCCGCGCCGCCGTCACGAGTGCGCTGGACGATTTCTTCCAGACGCTCGGCAGTGCACCAGCCCATCTTGACCAGATCGGTGAGCGGGATGCCGGCGACGGTGGAGTAGCGGGTCAGCGGCACCATGGTGTCGCCGTGGCCGCCGAGAACGAATGCGGTCACATCTTCGATGGAGACGTTGAACTCGTCTGCCAGGAAGTAACGGAAACGGGCGCTATCCAATACGCCTGCCATGCCGACGACCTTGTTCTTCGGCAGACCGGAGAACTTCTGCAGGGCCCAGACCATCGCGTCGAGCGGGTTGGTGATGCAGATGACGAATGCGTTCGGGGCATACTTTGCGATGCCGGCGCCAACCTGCTCCATAACCTTCAGGTTGATTTCCAGAAGGTCGTCGCGGCTCATGCCGGGTTTACGCGGAACACCGGCGGTAACGATGACAACGTCCGAGCCTTCGATGGCTTCGTAGCTGTTGGCACCCGCCATTTTGGCATCGAAGCCATCGACCGGGGAGGACTCGGCCAGGTCGAGTGCCTTACCCTGCGGAACACCTTCCGCGATGTCGAAGAGCACGATGTCTCCCAGTTCCTTCAAACCTGCCAGATGTGCGAGCGTGCCGCCGATCTGACCAGAGCCGATCAAGGCAATCTTGTTCCGCGCCATTTCGAAAGTTTCCCTTTACGTAAGATGGAACTCCATGCCATCCTCTGATGACTGAGGATGGCACTACTCCCTTTGATCCGCCCGCGCAACCTCGCCAAAAGAATATTGCGCGATGCCGGACAAATTTTCTCAGATCTTCCCGTCTGCATAATTCACCTATAGGGAATGCAGACCTATGCGTGTACTTGTCGTCTTTCTCCCGCAAGGTACGCCTCGGACCGCATCTCGATCAACCGGGAGGCAGTCCGGTCGAATTCGAAGGCTTCCGTGCCGTCCTCGCCGACGTAAAGATCCTGCGGCTCGGCCTCAGCCGATACCACCAGCTTGATGCCGTTATCGTAAAGCGTATCGATCAGATTGATGAAGCGCTTGGCTTCGTTGCGCCGCGCCTTGGACAGCACGGGCACGTTGTCCAGAAACACCGTGCCGAAGGCATGAGCGATGCGCAGATAATCACTCGCCCCCAACGGCTGCATGCACAGGTCGTCGAAGGTGAACCTGGCCGCTCCCGCCGCAACACAGGGAACGGCAATCTTGCGGCCCTTGTTCTCCAGCTCTTCGGAATGCGGTGTCATGCCGTGCGTCAGCTTGGCAAAGAGCTCATCCATCTGGGCGTTTGCACTCTCGCCAAGAGGCGTGACATAGACCGGCGCACCAGCAAGCTTCTCCAGCCGGTAATCCGTCGGACTGTCCAGATGCAGCACTTCCACCTTGGAGGTCAGCATCTTGATGAAGGGTAGGAACAGCTGGCGGTTAAGCCCGTCCTTGTAGAGGAGAGACGGCTCGACGTTGGACGTGGCGACAACGATGACGCCGCGCTCGAAAAGCTGGGTGAACAGGCGGCCGAGGATCATGGCATCGGCAATGTCGGTCACCGAGAACTCATCAAACAGCAGCAGCCGCGTTTCTTCGGCAATCTGGCTCGCCACGGGCGGGATCGGATCGTCACCCTTGACCTCGCCGCGCTTGTGCGCCTGGCGGTGGGCATGAATGCGCTCGTGCACATCGGTCATGAACTCGTGGAAATGCACACGCCTTTTGCGGCGGATGACCGTTACCTCGTAAAAGAGGTCCATCAGCATCGTCTTGCCGCGCCCGACACCGCCCCACATGTAAAGCCCCTGTACGGAGGCCCAGAGCTGGTTCTTCTTGTTGGCGAACAGCCAGCCAAGTGAACTTTTCTTGGAGGCCAGGCGGGTTTCGGCAAGACGGGTGTTCAGGAGATCGAGCTGGCGCACCGCCTCCCGTTGCACGGGGTCTTCCTTGATCTCACCCGACGCGATGAGCGCGTCGTAGCGGGCGCTCAGGGCGCGGTTGACCGGCAGTTCCATCTTCAAGGGTGCTGCTCCCTCCATGAGAATTCATGGGGTCTTGGACGTATCTATTTGCACGGCGGAATAAGGTCAAAACGTCGCAGATGCAAGTCATGATATGGTTGCATACGATCACACATTCTTACGGATTTGTTTTTCAACCGTTTGAAATTTAAGGATTTCAGACCTCATGTCCATTCCGTTGCTCCCACATAATCCGGACTGGTTTCGCCAGGCTGACCTGCTGATCGACGACCTCGGACATCTTCTGGGAGCAAGGGCCCTGCGCCTGGACCATGTCGGGTCCACGGCCGTCCCTGGGCTGATTGCCAAACCCAAACTTCATATCGATGTAACGCTGGCTTCCGGATTTTCACCGGCTGCACTCAGCAACGATCTCCTGCTGTATGGCTACCATGATCTCGGCGCCCGCTTTCGGGAAGACGAAGTGCAAATGACCCGGCCAGCCGGACCAGGTCCCCGGTCGAAGGAGAGGGAAAATCACGAGCTGATTATCGCGCATCGGCTGTGTCTGTGTGCATCCGATTGCCCCTCACCTGATAAGCGGCGCCAGTTTCGCGACGCCTTGCGCGGCGATGCCAGCCTTGCCGGGCGCTATGCCGCCCTGAAACGGGACCTTGCCCTCATGGCCGGTTCGACCCCCGACTGGGAAATATACAATACCGGCAAGACATCCTTCATCGAAGGCGTGCTCTCAGGGGAAGGTATGCGACTGATCCAGCGATGACGCTCCTTCCGGCCCCGCCATCACTGCCCCCATTGACGGAACACCGCACCCAGCAGCCCGGTTCGCAATTCACTGATAATGGGCAGAAAAACACAGGCCAAGCCTTGAGGAACTCGAAACAGGAAGGCAGCACGCCCTCTGAACAAACAGCGCCCGCAACCGGTGGGAGGGTTACGGGCGCAGGGCACAGGGAGGGGTCCTGTGCGGGAGGAACGCAATCATGAACGCCCAAACGGCTCGGCCTGACTGGACCCGGCCATCATGCCTGTGCCCGGCTGAGCGCAAAAAGCACTCAGACAACACTTAGCGCAGGTAAAGGGCCGTCTTGCGACCGTTCTGGACTTCCTGAAGATAGAGCAGCTGGGCAACCAGATAACACTCGGACTGGTCGTCCAGATTGGCCTTGCGGCCACGACCGTCGGTCAGCAGCCAGGCATTGCCGGACTTGACGACATCGCATTCGATTGGTGCGGCGGCATCGAAACCGGCTTTCTTGAACAGCTCCGTACCGACGCGGCTGCCGGTATCGTCGTCCAGACCCTTCATCGCCATGCGCAGGCTGCGATAGGCCTTGTGAACCGACAAGGTTGCGACGATGGCAGTGACGACTTCGTCGCCTTCCATGGCCGCGAAGCGCACAACGCCGCCTTCCTGCGGAATGATGGAATTGGAACAGGGCGTGCGCTGGACATCGCCAAGCGTGGTCCATTCGGAGCGCAACGTTACGGTTGCAGGCTGACGAAGGGCCGCCATTTCCTTGGTGAGCCGCTTTTCTGCAGTTTTTTGCGGATTCTTGGCGGTCCGATCCATACGGGCGGACACCCCGGCCACGGTTCCGCCGATGCGCAACCGGCGGAAGACGATGACATCGCGCATGAGATCGGTTCGCTCTACCCGCCAGCCGGCATCAAGCCAGGCGTTCTGGTGAACGAGACTGCCGCCGGAATTTGCCCACCATGTCCGGTGTTCCCGGGCGCTCTTGGGCAGCGACGAGCCTATGATATCTTCGACTTCGTTCAGCTTGGCCGCCCAGACAACATCTTCCAGTCGTGCCAAGTGTTCCCGCAGTGGTTCATATTTTGACATTTGCACAGCCTTTCCGGTAGCTATGCAAATATACACCTATAGCGCGAGCTGTCCAGCATAAATACGGAGGGGCCTTAACGGTACAGCGAGATCGGCGATCCGGTAGAGGTCTGACCGTTGAACTGGCCGGAAGCGCTGGAGTAAAGCTGTGCAACGATCAGGCCGGCGCCGTCCTTCAGAACCACCTGATTGCCGCTCAGGTCCCATGCAGAGATCCCGGACAGTACAGGCGAAGCACAACCTCTGGTATTTGCACGGTAGCCGCCGGACCATGTTGTCAGCGTCATGAAGGCCATGCAGTTGTCGCCAGCGGAGGTGATTTTCCAGCCACCCAGAAGGTCTGTCCGGCCAACTTCCTTGGCATCGGCAGGCGCTGCAACCGGGTTGCTGGCCAGGTCGGTCGGCTGAGCCGACGGATCGTTGAGACCGCCAGCCGGCGCGTTGGGATCAAGCGGTGCAAGCTGTCCCGAGCCTACGGGTGTAGTCGGGGTCGCCGGCAGCGGTTCGGCATAATTCCGGCCTCCGGACAATCTCTGGCAACCAGCTGCCAGGACCACCAGGCCGACGATCAAAACAAACTTTCCCGCGCGCATCATGACGAATCAATCCCTCACCTTCGTCCCAATATGGGAGCAACTCTTAGCCCACAATTTGTCGAAAATCCAAAATCCTGAGAATCGACCGTTTTCTGATCGCTCAGGCAACCCGGTTCGAGACGGCCTTGCCTGCTGTTTTTGGCGGCTCCACAAGCCTGTCGATCGCCTCCGCAATCTTCTCGAAATAAGTGGCGCAGGCACCAAAACCATCCGGAAAAGGCGGTTTTGCGGCAATGTTCCACCAATGACTCTATGTCGTGGTCTTCCACTGCGGCGGCAAGGCCACCGGCGCCTGGTCAGCGAGATAGACGACCCTGTCGGGAATTTCAGCATGCGGCATCAGGAAAATGTCGATCGGCTTGGGCGCAAGCCCTTTGGCATCAATGCCCCGTGCCGACAGTATCCGGCGCACATGCCGGCTCAGTTCCTGGGAAGGAGCCACACCTGCGGAGAACGCCCGCATCAGACCACCTGCCCGAAAATTCAGATAGGCTTCGGCCAGGGGCGACAGCAGGCTGTTGTCCGGACAGACGAACAGAACAGTTGTTTTCGACAAGGGGCATTCCTTCGCGGCTGCAGCCCATGCCAATCACGCCATGGGCGGCCTCCCCCTAGCGCCGGGACGGGAAGACTTTATGACAAACCCGGGGCAACATCGAAAATCATGAGGATATCTTCCACGAGCCTGATAGATATGCGCACAAACGCTCGCGTGCAGCCCGGTGCCCCGCTGCAGCCTCATTCCGGGTATTCGCGCAAGACCTGCAACACGTTCCTGAGGAGCCCACATGCCCGTCGCCTTCTGGTGTGTCCTTGCCGCCGCCATCCTGCCGCTGCTTTCCGTCTTTCCGGCAAAACTGGACAAGTCCTTCGACAACGCCCGCCCACGTGACCCGGACTATTGGCGAGACGGTTTTCGCGCTCGCGCACAGGGGGCACAGGCGAATGGCTTCGAGGCATTTCCCCTGTTTGCGGTTGCCGTTTTCGTTGGCCTCAACCAGGGTGGCGACCCTCACTGGATCGACAGGCTCGCCGTGCTTTTCGTGTTACTGAGGATCATTTATATCGGCTGCTACTGGGCCGACCGCGCCTCGCCGCGCTCGCTTGCCTGGGCAGCCTCCTTCTTGACATCGCTGGCAATTTTCACCAGTTCCCTATGGAGCTGAGCCGCCGATGGGCGGATTCCGATCCTGAAATTCGTACAACGATCATTTGCACCAAGAGGCTGATTTCGTTAACGATGCATCGGAGTGAGGCAGTAATCTCGTGGGCAGAGGTGCATTGTGCGGACGACCGACCAGACGACAGACACCTTGCCGACGCGCCGTCAGGCCGCGGCACAGAGGCAGATTTCTGAGCAGCATATCGTCGACCTTCTGATTGCCGAACGGGGCAAGCTGGTGATGGCCAGCCCGTGGTGGCCCTTCATCAGACCCTTCGCTCACAAGATCCTTCGCTACAAGTCCGCCGTCGAAATGGCCGACACCATTGCGCAGATGGAAGCGCTGGAGGTTTTTGCCCATTTGAGCGGATTGCTGTCGCTTGACGTCACCACGCTTGGCCTTGAACGGGTTCCGCAGGAAGGCCCCGTCGTTCTGGTGTCCAACCACCCGACCGGCATTGCCGACGGCATCGTCCTTTATGATGCGATCAAGTCCCGCCGGAACGATCTAGCGATCTTTGCCAACCGCGATGCCATCCGCATCAACCCGCGCCTTGCCGACATGATCATTCCGGTCGAATGGCGTGCTGACTTCAAGACCCGCGAAAAATCCAAGGAAACGATCAAGCTCGCCTCCTCCGCCTTTGCCAAGGAGCGGGTGGTGGTGCTGTTTCCCTCCGGGCGCCTGGCCTATTGGCACGACGGCAAGCTGACAGAACGGCCCTGGATGACGTCAGCCCTGGCGCTGGCACGCAAGAACAAGGCCCCGATCATTCCCATGCACATGGGCGGGCGCAATTCCGGTCTGTTCTATTTCCTTGCGAGAGTGTCTACCGAATTGCGCGACATGACGGTCTTCAACGAATTGCTCAACAAGGAACATGCCAAGTTCAACGTGCATTTCGGCAAGCCGATCCGGCCGGAAAAACTTGAAGGCGACCTTGGCGATCTGACCGAACAGATGCGCATTCACTGCGCCGAAACGCTGGCGACGGATCCGGACGCGGAGTTCTAGGTGCCAACGCACCGCCTCCACGCGTCTCCTAAGCATCTGATTTTTTGATGCTCTGACCAGGGCCTGCACGTCATCCACAGGCGCGGTTCCGCCTTCATTGCCCTTCTTTCGCGAATAAGACATTGTGCGGGAGAATCAAAGGACCCGTCTCACCCATGCCCGTTTCGCCCGCTGTTGCCGCGGAGGAAGTCATTCCAGTGCAGCATGCCGTTGCTCCGACCGTGCGTCCGGAGCCGAAGCCGCTTGCGGTTCTGCAGAAGGTTTTCGGCTACAGCAGCTTCAGAGGCAAGCAGCAGGCGGTGATCGAAACGCTTGTGGACGGCAACGACGCTGTCGTTCTGTTTCCCACCGGCGCAGGCAAGTCGCTCTGTTACCAGATCCCGGCGCTGTGCCGGCGTGGGGTCGGCATTGTCGTCTCGCCGCTGATCGCGCTGATGAAAGACCAGGTCGGTGCGCTTCGCGCCGCTGGCGTTCAGGCCGCGGCCCTCAATTCCACGCTGTCACCGGAAGAACAGGACGGCATTCGCAGTGCCCTGCGCCGCGGTGAAATCGACCTACTCTACGTGACACCGGAGCGGCTGGGCACCGAGAGCTTCCGCAAGTTCCTGGACACGCTGCAGATTGCCCTTTTTGCCATCGATGAAGCGCATTGCGTCAGCCAGTGGGGACATGACTTCCGTCCGGAGTACATGTCGCTGTCCTGTCTGCGCGACCGCTATCCGGGCGTCCCGCGTGTGGCGTTGACCGCGACTGCCGACCCGCACACCCAAAAAGACATTCTGGCCCGCCTGCAGCTGGAAGACGCCGCCGTCTTTTCCACCAGCTTCGACCGGCCCAACATCCGCTACGAGATTGTCGAGCGCACCAACCAGCGCCAGCAGCTGCTGGATTTCCTGAAGAAGCACTCCGGCGAGAGTGGCATCGTCTATTGCCTGTCGCGGGCAAAGGTTGAGGATATCGCCGAATGGCTGACCTCTAAAGGCATCAGGGCCCTGCCCTATCATGCCGGATTGCCCGCGGAACAGCGCTCCGCCAACCAGGATGCGTTTCTGCTGGAAGAAGGGCTGTGCCTGGTGGCGACGGTTGCCTTCGGCATGGGTATCGACAAGCCGGATGTGCGCTATGTCGCGCATCTGGATCTGCCCTCTTCGGTCGAGGCCTATTACCAGGAAACCGGCCGTGCAGGCCGCGACGGCGCTCCCTCCGAAGCCTTCATGGCTTACGGCATGGCCGATCTGGTGCAGCGCCGGCGCATGATTGCCGAGGGCGATGCGCCCGAAGAGGTCAAGCGCGCGGAAAATGCCAAGCTGAACGCGCTTCTCGGCATTTGTGAAACGGCCGGTTGCCGTCGTCAGGCCCTGCTAGCCCATTTCGGCGAGACCTACCCCAAACCCTGTGGCAACTGCGACACCTGCCTGTCCCCGGTGGAGACCTGGGACGGCACGGAAGCTGCCCAAAAGCTGATGTCGGCGATCTATCGTACTGGTCAACGTTTCGGCACGGCGCATGTCATAGATGTGCTTCTGGGCAAGACCAACGAGAAAAGCACCCGCTTCGGCCATGACACGCTGTCGGTTTTCGGAATTGCTCAGGACGTGCCGCAGAAGACCTGGCAGTCGATTGCCCGTCAGCTTGTCGCCGCAGGCTACGTCGATGTCGACCATGCCCAGTTCGGTGCTCTTGTTCTGACGGAAAAGGCCCGGAGCGTCCTGCGCGGTGACGAGAAGCTCGCCTTGCGCAAGGACCGGAGCGCGGCAGGCCTGAAACGGACGAGTTCTTCACGTACGGCCTCCATCGCCGATGAACTGGACCATGAAGACAGGCTGCTGTTTGAACGCTTGCGCAGGCTGCGGACCCAGATTGCCCGCGATCAGGGCGTACCGCCCTATGTAGTGTTCACGGATGCGACGCTGGCCGGGATATCCGCTGCGCGCCCGGTGACCGAAGATGCGCTGCTGGCCGTTTCCGGTGTCGGGCAGTCCAAACTTGAAAAATACGGCGAGGCGTTCCTCGAGCTGGTCGAGGCATTTGAAGCCGGCGTATGACCGCCACGATGGTTGCCGATGAAATCCGGTCAACCGTCCTGCTGCAGGCAGAGTTGATAAACCCCGGCAAGATCCGACAAGGTTTCTTCATCAGGATGGGACAGGAAACTGTCGATGATGTCCCTGAGCGCCAGATGCATGTTCCGGTGCTGGCGCAGACGCCTGTAGGACGAGCCGAGCTTGTAGATCTGTTCGATTTCCTCATGCGAGAAGAGGTCCAGACCCGCAATACCCAGCACGACACCAAGATCAGCATTGGTGCGGCGCGTCAGGTTATGGGCAATCAGGAACCCGAACAGGCCGGTGACAAATCGGTTTTCGAAGCACAGTTCGTCAAAGTCGCGCTCGACCACTTTCAGCACGAGCTTCATGATCGACACGGTGGCAGCTGCCGCAAATTCGGTCGGTGTGTTGGTGTCACAGATCTCCAACCCTGCTGCTTCCAGCATGGCGGCGGTGGATCTTCGAAGGCGGTCTTCCGTCTCGACGGCTCTCAATTCAGAAATAAATTCCGGCTCTGCTGTAACGCGACTTCCAAACAAGCTCAGCATGTTAGCGTCCTTTCAGACGTAAGCCCACTGAAAGTATGTAGTGTACACCTTACCCTACGGCAAATTGATGCCTGAAAATTCGACGAAAATGCTGTTCTTTTGGGCCGTTCCCCGCGGAAACGGCCCATTTTCGAATGTTATGACCCTGCCTTGGGCAACCCCTTGAAGGCTTCGCTGCCCCACACGGCCTTGACCTGCGCATCCCTACCGCACCCTTTCCGGTAGCCCTTGTAGGCGTCGGCGCGGGTGACGTAGCCGAAGCGGGTAAGCGTACGAACCTGGCTCTTGTAATAGGCCTGATGGTAGTCCTCAGCGGGCCAGAAAACGGCCGGAGCCTCGACCGGCGTTACGATCTTGCCGCCGAGTGCCTTTTCCGCCTTCGCGATTTCCGCCCTGGCCTGTTTCGCCTGGGTTTCGTCCAGAGGATAGATGGCGGTGGAATAGGCATGTCCCCGGTCGCAGAATTGACCGCCGGCGTCCGTCACATCGACGGTGCGCAGGAATATCCCGACAAGTTCGGTGTAACTGATCTTGTTCTCGTCGAAATCGACCTTGACGACCTCCCGGTGACCGCCACGATCATAATCCTTGTAGGTAGGGTTCTGGGTCTCCCCGCCGGCATAGCCGGAAACGACATCGCGCACGCCGGGAAGTTTCTCAAGATCGGATTCAACGCACCAGAAGCATCCTCCGGCAAGCACCGCGGTTTCGGCCTGTGCGGTTCCCGGTGGCATCGACGCCACGAGCGCGGCAAAGAAAGTGAGCGGGAGCAGGCGTTTCATGTCAGGTCCTCCAGGGAGCTGGTTGTGGTCGACCTTTCCTAAGGGGGCGCCAACCTGATGATGATGGCGAAACCCCGACCGGAAAGACGACCAGCGCGCTTGGGTTTCGAGCTGTGGTCTTCGACTTTGAAATGCGCCTCATGGGTTGGAAGACCGGAGAAGGCATTTCGAATTCTACCCGAAAGAGGTAACGCGCCCGGCGGCTGAGACAAACTCAACTCCGCTCGCCAAACCAGCACATGCCCGTGAGCCTGGCGTGAGGCCCCTCGTTTCGGACCGCCAAAGCCATGTCCGATCAGGCCGTTCTCAGGCCTCCCAGGTCTTGGCAGCCTCCTCAAAACCGGCGAGCTGCGGTTTGACGACGCAGAACCGGTGACCGCTGGTTGCCTGCATCACTGTCCAGCCGTCCAGTTTCTGAACGATGGTCGCGCCCAGACCTTCAAGCCGGGCAACTTCCTTTTCCGGATCGCCGGTTTCGATATCCAGGTGCACGCGGGAGGGATGCTCGACCGACTGGAGCAGGATGCCGATTTCATCTTCCGTGCCGATCAGACGGCGATAGCGTGGGTTTTTCGGCTCAGCTTCAACAGTGCGCCCGAGCGCACCGGCCCAGAATTCCGCATGGCGGTCGATATCGCCACCTTCACAGTCGATCACCAGATCTCCCAGCCGGCTCTTGTGCATTTTATTCTCCAAATTGAAATCAGGAAACAAAGACTTATTCAGGCAGGTGACAGACCGCCTCGATATTCAGACCATCCGGGTCGAGTACGAAAGCACCGTAGTAATTTTCGTGGTACTGCGGCCGCAGGCCCGGTGCGCCGTTGTCCTTGCCGCCGGCTGCGATCGCAGCCTCGTAGAAGGCATCGACGAGCGCCCGGTTCGAAGCTGCAAAGGCGACATGCACCGGTGTTCCGGGGGCTTTGCCTTCGCCAATCCAGAAGTCCGGCTTGTCCTTGCCGAAACCGCAATAGGCGGGTCCACCCGTCATTTCAGCGGTGACTTCCATCAACACCTTGATGCCAAGTGGCGCCAGGACCTTTTCGTAGAACGCACGAGACGCCGGAAAATCGCTGACCGCAAAACCGATATGATCAAGAATGGACATCACGTCCTCCCACTCACCTCAATAGAACAAAATAAGAACATTCAAGGAGGAATTGCAAGCCTCGTTTTAGAGCTGCGATGCGCTCAACCGGCAAATGCCAAGCAAAATCGGCGGCGCAGCGATGCCACACCGCCGATCGGATTGGCGACATACCGGAATGACAGAATGACCGTCAGACCGCTTCGGCTTGCGGCCTCGTGCCAACCTGTTGTTGCCCGGACCAGTCGATCCGCTGGGTGGCAAACATGGTAACGGCAAGTGACAGGAACCCGATCATCGAACCGATCAGGAGCGCGTAGTCCTGCTCCTGCATGAGCGCATAAAGCACGCCGAATATCGCAGCCAGGACCGCAAGCATCACGCTTCCGGCAAGACGGCTTTTGAGCGAAGTCCCAATATAGAGCGCATTCAGCAGCGTCGCGGCGGCAGCGGCCACAAGATAGGCCAGGCCGTAGCCAACATGCTCTGCAAAGGCGAGCAGCATGACGTAGAAGACGATCAGGGACAGTCCGACCAGACCATACTGGATCCAATGGACCCGCCATCCGGAGCGCATTTCCAGAACGAAGACCGCCAGGAAGGTCAGACTGATGAAGCAGACTGCGTATTTCAACGACCTGGAAATGGTCTGATAGAAATTGACGGGTTCAACGAATTGCACTCCCAGAACCTTGTTTTGCAACGGCATTTGCGGACCGAGCACCAGTTTGGGAATGCCGCGGGCAAGATAGGGGATGGTCCAGGATGCGTTGAAACCGGCATCGCCGATTTCTCGGGCTTCCGGCAGGAATGCGCCGGTGAAGCCGGGATGCGGCCAGTCGGATTGAAGGGATACGCTGGTCGTCTGACCGGCCGGGGCAACATAGAAGGCGGTGGAGCCGTTCAGCTGCATCGGGATGTCGAAAGAAAACCCGTTTCGCCACAAACCCGCAGCGACAGGTGCGTTGATACCGGACGCGTTGATCGTGGCAACAGACCGCCGTATCGGCTCCATGGTCAGTGGCCCGAGCCCAGGCTCGAACGGCACGGAACCACTGTCGTTCAGGACCAGTGTGACCTCGCTTTTCAGCGCTGCGATGTCGCCGATGCCGACCACAAGAACCGCCTTGTCCCCGGCAATGTCGATTTGCCCACCGAACTGCGGCTGAAAGTTTTCGGACGACGTTGCGGCGAACCGGCCCTTCAATGTCACGTCGCCATGATAGACGGGCAGCGAATAGATCGATTTCCTGCGCTCCTGAACGGAGATGTCGCCACGCACATCCAGCTTTTCCGGAAACAGGATGGCAGTGTGCCAGCGAATTTCGGTCTTGGCGTTTTCTCCGGTGGAAACAGTGAAGGTCTCGCTGAACGGAACAACCAGATACGGTCCGTTGATCTCCTGGACGCCACCCCAAGATCGGGCGATGTCCTGAGCGACATCCCGGGCCCTTTCGGCACGTTCTTCCACCAGCACCCAGACGAACAAGCTCGGCACTAGCAGCATCACGGTCAACACTCCGATGATCACGAACTTGACTGCAGGAGACCCAAGAAAAGACGTTCGGCGCACCGGCTGTTCACGGGGTGAGCGGGGCTGCGAAAATTGAGGTCGCTCCTGCGGTTGTTCAACGGTGTCGTTTTCAGTATCGCTTGTCATGCAAATCAACCCTCTGCCAGAAGGATGTCCCGTCAGACGGGCACCCGGTCAACAGGGCGATCATTGAAGACAGAACAGGACACAAAAGGGCGTGGCCGAGCGGCTTTTCAGTATTGTTTGTGCAGTTCCTGTGCAGTGGCTCAAAAGTTGTTGGATTGCTGCCTCATTTTTCCTGTCTATTTCACAACTCGCACTTGTGCGTACCGGCGGCGCAGTGCCAGAATGGCAGAACCCTCGGAATAACCAACAATGCATCCATTAAGCGACATATCTACCGCGGCCGCGCCCGCCTATGCCCGACGTGCGGACTATCTGCCGGCGCTGGTCAAGCGGCTCGATCTCTTCAAGAGTGAAGCGCACCGGTATCTGCTGGTGGCGCATCTGTTTGACGACACAAGGCGCATGATCGATGCGCTGGAAGGGGTCATGGATTTCGATGCAATCATCGGCATCCCGTATTCCTCCGGCAGTGATGTGACACGGCTGAAATGGCAGGCCGTATACGGCGACAAGGTCCAGTGCCCGAAGACCGAGCCAGAATTCAAAGAGGTCCTGGCCAACGCCTTGCAGAAGAGCCTGGATGCCTGCCTGGCCTCCGACCAGAAGCTCGTCATTCAGGAAGTCGGCGGTTATGCCGTCGAATTGCTGCACGAGCGGTTTCAAGATCAGCTGCACCTTGTCGAAGGCGTGGTGGAGATCACCAAGCAAGGCGTGTGGCGGGCCGGGCAGACGCGGCTGCGGGTGCCTGTGCTCCACTGTGCCGACAGCGAGCTGAAGCGCCTGGAAGCGGTACGTTGCGGCGAGACCATTGCCCGGTGCCTGGACGGGCTCATGCGCGATCTCGGCAACTCCCTGGCCGGCCGGCACGCTGCTGTCTTCGGAGCAGGCTGGATCGGGTTCGGCGTGGCCAAGGCCCTGCGCCGGCTGGATGTCATCGTCTCGCTGATCGATGTCGACCCGCTGAAAATCGCAGAAGCAAGGTTGTCAGGTTATCCGGCGACCCTTCATCCCACGGATCTCGAGCAATGCGACCTGGTTGTCGGGGCGGCAGGGCGCTTGTCGATAACCCGGGACGTGTTGCAGCAGCTTCGCAACGGCTGCCTGGTGGCGAGCGCCAGTTCCCGGCGGATCGAAATCGACGTCGATTTTCTGGAACAGTCGCCAGCCTGCGACATTCATCCGTCGATCAAGGCTTTCCAGCTTCCCGGTCAACAGGGGGCGGACAAGCAGATCTGCCTCGTCAACGACGGCTACCCGGCCAATTTCATTCCCGGCTCCGGCAGCGTTGCCGATGAAGTGGTCGAGCTGATCCTCGGCGAACTGATCGTGCTGATGGCCGACCTGACCACCTACACCTACGAACCCGGCATTCACCGCTTGGCGACAGAAGGAGAGGCAGTGTGCACCAAACTCTGGATCGAACAGAGAGACCAGACCTAGCGGATGATGAGCAATCCGAAGTTACTGTCCATTCGCAGTATCTGGTCAAGAAGCTCGCGAACGCCCAGAGAAACCTGTACGGAACGGTGAAGTTCGACATTGTCGCCCGCACCATCCGGGACTGGGCACAAGACCTTGGTCGGCCGCCGCGTATTCTCGATATCGGTTGCTCGACCTCGATTTCGAAAGAATATCTCGCCGACACCGGCCTGGATTTCGACTATTGCGGTGCCGATTATGAAGCGGCGTTCGAACCGGACATCGTGCTGGATGCCACCCGTCTTTCCGAACACCGCGACGACCTTCCCTGGCAACCGGATGTGATCGCCCTTCTGGACGTGCTGGAGCATCTACCAGGCCGTGGGCCGGCGATCGAATCCGTGATGCGTCAATGTGGTGAGGTCATTGCGCCGGGTGGACTGATCCTAGCCGTGGTCCCGCAGCTTTACCGCCTCGACCGGCTGAAGCTGGGCCACCTGCACTACGCCGAGCACCAGGTCCGCATGACCTTGAACGAATGGTCGGAGATCATCGGCCGCGCGGTCACGATCGAGTCGGTGCACGGCATCGGCTATCTCTCGTGCCTGCCCTATCTGCCGATGCTCAGCCCCTGGTACGAGGAAACCAACCGCCACGGGAAACTGTTCCACCACCTGCGCGGCAAGACCTTCGAATGGGGTCCGCTGAAACCCGCTGAAATCGCCCTTACCCGCACGCTTGGTCGTGTTCCCGGGTTCAGGGGCTGGTGCAACAGCTCGCTTCTGGTGTGCCGGGCGAAGGTGTGATGCCGGTGGAGCTTTTCTTGAGAACGCGGTAATCCCGGCACAGCTTCGGCCCGACCAGAACAGGGCACCGGGAAACGCAAAAGCGTTTTCCCGCGTCATTCCGGACAAGGAAGGCGCAGCCGACCGCAGATCCGGAATCCAGAAATATGCTGCGCGAATAGCGCTGCCTTATCTTTCCAGAGTGTTCGCTCCGCTCACGCTGATATCTGGATTCCGGATCGGTGCGCAGCTTCACTGCGCTTGTCCGGAATGACGGTGGCAAGGTCGTTCGGAACCAATACAAAAAAGGCCGCCCCCCGGGACGGCCTTTCGATTTTCTGGCGCCGTGAAACTTACACCCGGCGTTCGACCATCATCTTCTTGATCTCGGCGATCGCCTTGGCCGGGTTCAGACCCTTCGGGCAGGCTTGCGAGCAGTTCATGATGGTGTGGCAGCGATAGAGACGGAAGGGGTCTTCCAGATTGTCCAGACGCTCGCCGGTGGCCTCGTCCCGGCTGTCGATCAGCCAGCGATAGGCCTGCAGAAGGACGGCCGGGCCGAGATAGCGGTCGCCGTTCCACCAATAACTCGGGCAGGACGTGGAACAGCAGGCGCACAGAATGCACTCATACAGGCCATCAAGCTTCACCCGGTCTTCATGCGACTGGCGCCATTCCTTTTCCGGGGCTGGCGATACTGTCTTCAACCACGGCTCGATCGAGCGGTGCTGGGCATAGAAATTGGTCAGATCCGGCACAAGGTCCTTGACCACCGGCATGTGCGGCAGCGGGTAGATCTTGACGACGTCGCCGGCAATCTCGTCCATGCCCTTGGTGCAGGCCAGAGTATTGGTGCCGTCGATGTTCATTGCGCAGGACCCGCAGATACCTTCGCGGCAGGACCGGCGGAAGGTCAGTGTCGGATCGATCTTGTTCTTGATGTAGATGAGGCCGTCGAGCACCATCGGACCGCAATCGTCCGCATTGATGAAATAGGTATCGACGCGCGGGTTGCGGCCATCGTCCGGGTTCCAGCGATAGATGCGGTATTCACGCAGGTTGGTGGCGCCTTCCGGCTTGTCCCACACCTTGCCTTCCGTCACCTGGGAGTTCCGGGGAAGCGTCAGCTGAACCATCTCGTTACTGCTCCGCGTTGGGCCCTTGGTTTCGCGTCCAGGGCCAAATCGTCTTTCGCTCAGGCAGAGAGCTCAAAGACCATGTTGTCATTCGTCTGGCCGGTTACCCCGTAGCCGCGGTTTGCCAGTTCACTCAGGCAATCCTCGGTCCAGTAGGGCCGGCAATTGGTTTCAAGCAGGATCACGCGGGGCCAGAGGCTCCGGTCCGCGTGCCTCAGGAAAGGCAGGACCACACGGTCCTCGAAGCCTTCCACATCAACTTTCAAAACATCGATCCGGGTGAGGCCCTGATCGTCGGCTATGGCCGTCAGCGGACGAACCTTGACGAAGGTCGGTGTCCAGTCGCCAGCCCATTCGCCGGTGGTCAGGTCCTTCACGAAGGTGGCAAAGCCGCAGTTGCTCGGTTCCTGCCACAGCGGCAGCGTATCGTCGCGCGGGCCAACGGCTGAATTGACCACCGTAACGGTGTCCAGGTCGTTTGCACGTACGTTGAAGCCCAGCTTCGTTGCCGTCTGCGGGTTGGCCTCGATCGCAACAACCTCCGCGCCGAGACCGGCGGCAAAGATCGAATAGGAGCCGATGTTGGCGCCGATATCGACAAACACCTTGCCCTTGCCCAGATGCGGTTCGATCAGCTTGTGTTCTTCGCGCTCCGGCAGGCGGCCCTTGGCCAGGATCTTGCGGTCGTCATAGTTTTCACCCGGATAGATCCGGAACTTCAGACCGTCGGCTTCCAGGTCGTAGGGGCCCTTGAAGAACCGCGCCACCAGGGAGCGGATACGCTTGCGCAGGCCCTTGGAAAGGTCGTGCCGGTCGGCAAGACGCCAGGCAGCCCGGACCATCCGCTCGGCGGGATATGTGCCGAACGGACTTCTCGTGTCCAAAAGGGTTGCCACCTGGCTCACCGTGCCGTCTCCTTAGTAGACGCGCGCTTTCGGCGCGATCTTCTTCGGATCGATGCCACCCTCTTCAAGGGTGGTCAGCGGATCGAGCACCACCGGACGGTAGTCCAGCTTGACGTTGCCGGCTTCGTCGACCCACGAGAGCGTGTGCTTGCGCCAGTTCTCGTCATCACGACCGGCGAACGGACCGTCCTTGTAGTCCTCGCGGGCATGGGCGCCGCGGCTTTCCTTGCGGGCTTCCGCGCCGTAGACCGTGGTGATAGCATTGGCCATCAGGTTCTCCAGCTCCAGTGTTTCCACCAGATCGGAGTTCCAGATCAGCGAACGGTCGGAGACCTTGAGGTCCTTCATTTCGCCCCAGATCTCGGTCAGACGCTTGCAGCCCTGCTCCAGGCTTTCCTGGGTCCGGAAGACGGCAGCGTCTTCCTGCATGGCGCGCTGCATCTTGTCGCGAAGATCAGCGGTCGGGATGGAACCGGAAGCGTTCCGCAGCTTGTCGAAGCGGTCCATGATCTTTTCACAGGAAGCTTCGCTCGGCGCCGGAACGGCCGATTTCGGATCGACGACCTCACCAGCCTTGATCGCCGCCGCGCGGCCGAAGACCACAAGGTCGATCAGCGAGTTGGAGCCGAGACGGTTGGCACCGTGAACCGATGCACAGCCGGCTTCACCGACGGCCATCAGGCCTTCCTGGATGCGGTTCGGGTTGTTGCCGTCCGCGTTCAGCACTTCGCCCCAGTAGTTGGTCGGAATGCCGCCCATGTTGTAGTGAACGGTCGGCAGGACCGGGATCGGATCCTTGGTCACATCCACGCCGGCGAAGATTCGGGCGCTTTCGGAAATGCCCGGCAGACGTTCGGCCAGCAGAGCCGGATCGAGGTGATCCAGGTGCAGGAAGATGTGGTCCTTGTCCTTGCCGACGCCGCGGCCTTCGCGGATTTCCATGGTCATGCAGCGCGAGACCACGTCACGGGAGGCAAGGTCCTTGGCCGACGGTGCGTAGCGCTCCATGAAGCGTTCGCCCTCGGAGTTGACCAGATAACCGCCTTCGCCGCGCGCCCCTTCGGTGATCAGGCAGCCGGAGCCGTAGATACCGGTCGGGTGGAATTGGACGAATTCCATGTCCTGAAGCGGCAGGCCCGCACGGGCCACCATGCCGCCGCCGTCACCGGTGCAGGTGTGGGCGGAGGTTGCCGAGAAGAAGGCGCGGCCGTAACCGCCGGTCGCCAGAACCACCATCTTGGCGGCAAAGCGGTGCATGGTGCCGTCATCGAGGTTCCACGCGATCACGCCCTGGCACACGCCGTCTTCGGACATGATCAGGTCGAGTGCGAAATACTCGATGTAGAATTCGGCATTGTTGCGCAGGGACTGGCCGTACAGCGTATGCAGGATGGCGTGTCCGGTCCGGTCGGCTGCAGCGCAAGTGCGTTGCACGGGAGGGCCTTCGCCGTAGTTCTGCATGTGACCGCCAAACGGGCGCTGATAGATACGGCCGTCTTCGGTCCGGGAGAACGGCACACCATAGTGTTCCAGTTCGTAGACCGCCTTTGGCGCTTCACGGGCCAGGTATTCCATGGCGTCGGTGTCACCGAGCCAGTCGGACCCCTTCACCGTGTCGTACATGTGCCATTCCCAGCAGTCCGGCGTCATGTTCTTGAGCGACGCGGCGATGCCGCCCTGGGCAGCAACGGTGTGGGAGCGGGTCGGAAACACCTTGGTGATGCAGGCCGTTCTCAGGCCCTGCTCGGCCATGCCGAGCGTGGCCCGCAGGCCTGCGCCACCGGCGCCGACGACCACCACATCATAGGTGTGGTCGACAAATTCATAGGTCTTGGCCATTCGGGTCAGCCTCCAAAGCCAATCTTGAGCACTGCGAAGACGCAGCCGAAACCGATAAAGGCGCAGAAGAAGGTGTTCGCCATCAACGTGAGGAACTTGATGCCTTCGCCATGCACATAGTCTTCGATGATCACCTGCATGCCGAGCTTCATGTGATAGACGCCGGAGAGGATAACCAGGAGCAGGATGATCGAAACGAGCGGGTTCTTGAGGGTCTCGACCACGTCGCCGTGGGAGGAGCCCTGCATCGCGATCACCAAGATCACGAAGAACGAGATCAGGAACACGTTGGCGACAGCTGTCAGACGCTGCTTCCAGAAGTGATCGGTGCCTTCCTTGGCAGAGCCAAGGCCGCGTACCTTGTTCAGGGGCGTGCGCATATCTGTCATGACACTCTCCTTAGCGAACCGCGTAGCCGATGATCCAGAGGATCAGCGTGACGGCAACGGACCCGATGATGGTCGCCTTGGCGAGCCACTCGCGCGCTTCCTTGCCGAAGCCCGCACCCATGTCCCAGATGAAGTGGCGCAGGCCGCCGAGCATGTGATGCACAAGCGCCCAGGTGAAGCCGAACAGGATCAGACGGCCGATGATCGAGCCGTAGATGCCGTTGACGAAATCGAAGTAGCTGGGGCCCGCCGCAGCGGCGATCAGCCACCAGGCCAGCAGGACAGTGCCGAAATAGAGCGCCGCGCCAGTGATGCGGTGCAGAATCGACATGACCATCGTCAGAATGGGCTTGTAAATCTGAAGATGGGGCGACAGCGGGCGGTTGCCCCGCAGATCGGCGTTCGACATGGAATTCCTCTCCCGTACGACGCTAGAGCGAAATGCGCTTAAGATGACCCGTTTGAACCTGGTTCCGACCCCGGACGAACCGGCGCAGCCTTCTGGCCAAACGACCCAACCTCAACTCACCTCACCCCAGTTTACGTTTACGCAAACGTAAGCAAATCAAAGCGTTGTCTAGGTGCGTAATAGCGCCAACGCTTCAAAAGGTCAAAATATCCTATAGGCCTAATTGCAAGGAAACTACTTCTATATCGTTTAAATTCATCCGGTGACAGAAAGTGACCTAAACGTGAGCCCCTTCGCCCCCGTGGGGAACGCCGAACACCGACCAGCCGGTTTTGTGAGCAAAATGCTCCATTGCTTCCGTGCCCAGCTTGGAATTGCCGTACTTGTTGAGACCCGGCGACCAGACGGCGATCGACGCCCGACTTGGTGAAATCACGAGAATGCCGCCGCCGACACCACTTTTGCCCGGCATGCCGACACGAAAGGCGAAATCGCCCGAACCGTCGTAATGGCCACAAGTCATCATGAGGGCATTGATCCGCCTCCGGCGCTCGATCGAAACAAGGCCCGGCATCCGGGGCGCATCCACCAGAAAGCGGCCGGCAAGCGCAAGCTGCCGGCAGGACATTTCAATGGCGCATTGATGGCAGTAGGTGCCAAGCACCTTGTCGACGGAAGCCCGCAGGTTGCCGTAGGACGCCAGATAATGGGCAAGCGAGAAATTGCGGTGCCCGGTGGCCAGTTCCGACTTCGCGACCTTCTCGTTCATGTGGATGCTGTCGTCGTCGCAGGCGGCGCGAATAAAGCGCAGCAATTCGCCCAGAGCTTCCCGTGGCGTTGATCCGGCCAGATAGGTATCCGTCGTCACCAGCGCACCGGCATTAATGAACGGATTGCGGGGAATGCCATCTTCCCGCTCCAGAAGCAGGATCGAATCGAAGGAAAGCCCGGAGGGTTCGCGCCCAACCCTGTACCAGAGCTGATCTCCGACCCGGCCGAGCGCCAGAGCAAGGGCAAAAATCTTGGAGACGGACTGGATGGAGAACGGCACATCGGCATTGCCGGCTGTGAATACCCTGCCATCGGCCAGGGCGACGGCTATGCCGAACTGGTTGGGATCGATGCCTGCCAGTTCGGGAATATAGGTCGCGACATTGCCTTTGTCGGGATTGGCCGCAGCGGCTTCCGCGATTTCCGTCAGCAATTCCTGCATGTGCTCCTCCGGTTCGGAGGGGCACTTGGTCAGATTGCCATGGGATATGCAAGTGTCGGGTGACGTGGCGCCATCATGGCAGCCTCAATTGCAGGGTGCCGTCTCCCGCACCGCAAGAGCGAGACAGTCTTCAGGCGCGCGCCACATTCTGTCGCTGCACTGCCAGCAACTTGAAAAGGTGCAGCATGAAAATGGTCGCAAAGATCGGTGTCACCAGGTTGAGAATCGGCACGGCAAGCAAGCCGGCGATGATGAGACCACCGAGAAAAACGGTTCCGCCCCGTGCCTTGCGGAATGCCTTCGCCTCGGCCGCCGGAAGAAACCGCATGGCGGCGAATTCGAAGAATTCCCGGCCGAGCAGGTAACCGTTCACGATGAAGAAGGCGACCAGATTGACACCGGGCACAAGCAGCAGCACCAGGGCAAACAGGTTGCCCAAAATCACGACGCCGGTGAACTTGATTGTCTGCACGATCGACTGCGACAGCGGCAGTGCGCGGCCCGGCTGATCGTGCGGATAGTCCTTCTTGTCGACGATATCCGCGATTTCGTCCTGAAAGAGGCCGGCGAAAAGCGCTGAAATAGGCGCAATCAGGAAGCCGAGTACGAATATTGCGCCAATGCCCGTCAGAACGGAAATTGCCGTGTCCATCCAGGCATAGGGCAGCGCGACGAAGGCGGCGATCACGCCCTGAAGGGCGATCCAGATGACCACCAGCACGCCAAGTGTAAAACCAAGCATCTTCCAGAAAATTGCCCGGAACGGCGGTTCGAACACCTCGGACATGGCGCGGGAAGCAGCTTGGAACATGACACCTTCAAATTTCTCGTGAACGACCGCCTCGACATAAGTGCAGCGCCGATCATGTGCAAGCCCGCGGACGATAGCTACCCGAAAACTAAACTTAATGTTGTGCAATTCTGCTTCTGAAACTAGAGTTTGCTAGACGGTTGTTCGTTGCCGGTACTTTACACCCCAGGTTCGGACCGCACGATGCTGCATCTTCATTTCGCCCCCGACACCGACATCACCAAGGGGCTGGCACCCGAAGCCCTGAAAATGTTCCAGTTCGAGTGGAACATCTATCACAAGCTGGTGCGTGCCAACGAAATGCACCACCGGGAAATCGGCCAGCTCTTGCGCGACGAGATCGGCAGACGTTTTGACAGGCCTTTCGCTTTTCTGGATCTGGCCTGCGGCGACGCCAGTCTTGCGCAGACGGTGCTTCAGGACAGCAAGGTCGCGACCTACGAGGGCCTCGACCTGTCACGCCCGGCGCTGCAATGCGCCGCCCGGGTGATGAAGGACGTGCCGTATGATGTGGAACTTGCCGAAGAGGACATGGTGGAAGGCATCGTGAGCCGTCCGGCCAGCGCCAACTTCATCTGGTGCGGTTATTCCATCCATCATCTTCAGCGCGCGCAAAAACAGGAAATGCTGTCAGCGGTCCGCAACGCGCTCAAGCCGGGTGGCGTCTTCGTCTGCGCGGAGCCTGTGTGCCTGCCCGGCGAAACACGAGCCGATTACACACACCGCTGGCAGGAAGAACTGCGCCACCGGTTTCGTTCACTTACCGACGCCGAATATGACCACCTCTGGGCACACATCAGCACGCACGACTTTCCCGAAACCCCGGAAGACTGGTTGGCGATGGGCAAGACAGCTGGTTTTACATCGAGCCGGGAGATCTTCCGGTTTCCCGGCGATCTGTTTTGCGCCGCGTTTTTGTATGAGAAGTGAGGCTGTCGGTTTCGGCAGTGTGCCAGGTGCCTGGTTTCCAGCGTGTTTCTAGAACCGCGTCCGGGCGCGCAGCGCCTGCGCCAGCGTGCCTTCGTCCAGATAGTCCAGTTCGCCGCCGACGGGCACCCCATGGGCGAGGCGGGTGACATTGACCTCAAGATGGGACAGCTGGTCCATGATGTAGTGGGCCGTTGTCTGCCCCTCGACGGTGGCGTTGATCGCCAGAATGACTTCCGAAAAGCCTTCCGACCCGCAACGGTCGATCAGCGAGGCGAGATTGAGATCCTCCGGGCCGATGCCGTCGAGAGGCGACAGGGTACCGCCCAGGACGTGATACCGGGCATTGACCGCGCCGGCACGTTCCAGCGCCCACAGATCGGCAACATCCTCGACCACCACCAGAACACTCTGGTCGCGTTTCGGATCTGAACAGATGGTGCAGGGATCGGACGTATCGACAGTGCCACAAGTCGAGCAGATGCCGATTTCCCGAACCGCAATGCCCATGGCGTCCGCCAGCGGTACCAGCAGCTGATCCTTTTTCTTGATCAGATGCAGCGCGGCACGGCGCGCCGAACGCGGGCCAAGCCCCGGCAATTTCGCCAGGAGCTGGATCAGCCGTTCGATTTCCGGTCCTGCCACACTTTTCTGTGCCATGGTTTTCTCTTCAGCGCGCGTTGACGACCACCTGAAAGACCTGCTGCGTCAAACCGGCCGGATCGCTCCCCTGATTTCCAGGAAGCAACCAAGAGGCCGGCTTACGAGGCATGGCGCGAGGCCCTTACGGCCGCCACGCACTTCAGTTGGTATCAGAACGGCAGTTTCATGCCGGCGGGCAGGCCCAGACCACCCATCAGTTCCTGGGTCTTTTCCTGAATTGCCTGCTCGACCTTGGCACGGGCTTCGGTGTGGGCGGCAATCAGCAGATCCTCGAGGATCTCCTTTTCCTCTTCCTTCAGAAGAGACGGATCGATCGACAGCGACTTCAGATCGCTCTTGCCGTTGAGACGTACGGTGACCAGGCCGCCACCGGCCGAGCCTTCGGCCTCGATCTCAACGATCTGCTCCTGCAGCGAGCCCATCTGCTCCTGCATTTGCTTGGCCTGTTTCATCATCTTGAGGAAATCCATGGAACGACTCCTTCCAAACCCTCACATGGCGCGGATTTCCGCGACCTTACCTATCTGGGAACTGCATTTAGAAGAACAAGAAGCGCGGATCAATCGTCTTCGTCATCCCCGAGCGCTTCGCTCAGGAGCGGATCGCTGACCATCGGGTCGGCCAGAGCAGCGTCGTCTTCTTCGGTGACCTGAACCTTCACGTCGACAACACGGGCACCCGGGAACTGCGCCAGCAGGGCAGCAACGGTAGGGTGCGACTTCGCGTCGGACAGGAGTTGCTGCTGGTTGGCCTCCTGCTCCTCGTGGATGGTCGGGCGTCCCTGATTGCGGGAAACCACGACAAACCAGCGCTGTCCGGTCCATTCGGTCAGTTTGCGGCCGAACTCGCCGGCGATATCGGCCGGGGCGTCGTCCGTCGGCTGGATCTCGATCTTGCCGGGTTCGAATTTCACCAGTCGCATGAGGCGCTGGATCTTGACCTTGAACGGAATGTCGCCCTTCTCGGAAGCAAGGGCGGCGCAATCGTAGAGGCTCTTGAGATTATACGCCGGCTGAGCCTGCGGTTCGGGCGCGGCTTGCGGCACTCCCTGAGGCGCAGGCCTGCCACCCTGGATGGCCGAGAGCTGAGGACGGGCGCTTGCCTGCATGGTCGGGCCACCGCCCGAACTGCCGGGCGCGTAGTTCATGCCGACAGCCATGGCGGATGTACCACCGCCACCACCGGCAGGTGCTCCGCCACCACCGGATGGTGCCGCACCGCCAAACGGGTTCTGGCCATTCTTGATCTGTGCCATCAGGTCGCCCGGATCCGGCAGGTCCGCGGCATAGGCAAGGCGCACCAACACCATGTCCGCAGCGGCCAGTGGCTTGGACGCGGCCTGAACTTCCTGGACACCCTTCAAGAGGATCTGCCAGGCGCGGGACAGAAGCCGAACGGAAATCTGCTCTGCAAACTCCCGGCCGCGCGCCCGTTCAGCTTCGGTCACGGACGCTTCGTCAGCCGATTTCGGCGCAACCTTCATCCGCGTGACCAGGTGCGTGAAGTCCGCCAGGTCCGTCAGCACGATGGCCGGATCCGCACCGACCTCATATTGCGCCTGCAGTTCGCCCAGGGCGTCCTCGATCCGGCCGGCCATGATGTGACCGAAAAGGTCTATCACCCGGGCACGGTCCGCAAGACCCAGCATCTGACGCAGGTCTTCCGCCTCGATGGCGCCGGCGCCATGGGCCATGGCCTGATCGAGCAGGGACAGGGAATCGCGCGCCGACCCCTCCCCCGCACGGGCAATCAGCATCAGGGCTTCGTCGGAAATCTGGATGCCCTCGGCATCGGAAATCCGGCGCAGCAGACCGATCAGCTTGGATTGTTCGATCCGGCGCAGGTCGAAACGCTGGCAGCGCGACAGGACCGTGATCGGCACCTTGCGGATCTCCGTCGTCGCGAAGATGAACTTCACGTGCTCCGGCGGCTCTTCAAGGGTCTTCAGCAGACCGTTGAAGGCGGCGTTCGAAAGCATGTGCACTTCGTCGATGATGTAGACCTTGTAGCGCGCCGTTGCCGGGCGGTAGCGGGCCGCATCGATGATTTCGCGAATGTCGTTGATGCCGGTGTGGGAGGCGGCGTCCATCTCGATGACGTCGACATGGCGGCCTTCCATGATGGCCTTGCAGTGCGTGCCTTCCTGGGTGAGCTTCACCGTCGGCTTGTCGGCAACGCCCGGCACTTCGTAGTTTAGGCCCCGCGCGAGGATGCGGGCGGTGGTGGTCTTGCCGACACCGCGCACCCCGGTCAGCATCCAGGCCTGCGCAATCCGCCCGGTTTCAAACGCATTTTCCAGCGTCTGCACCATCGGCTCCTGGCCGACCAGATCCTCAAACGTCTTCGGCCGGTACTTGCGCGCAAGAACGCGGTAAGCACCATCGTCGGTCGCCGGTTTCACCGCGCCCTGATCCGCCATCAACCCCGGCGTCTGCCCGCCGTCACTTTCGGAAAAGCCTGTCTCGTCCATGAGCCGCACCATAACCATTTTTTCGAAAAGTGGGACGGGCTTTTGAAAGTTTTTGTGCGTCGGACTGCCCCGGGCCGCAATACCTTCAGGGAACCCTTTGCCCAAGCCACGCATTGAGTAACTGCTGGCCGTTATTTTCAGCCGGTTTTCATCAGGGAGACGATATGTCTGGAAAACTCTCGCACGACCTGTTCAGCCTCTGGTTCCAGGCGCCTGTCGTCATCGCCCTGCGCTGCCAGAACTGGACCGCAAACCTTGCGTCGGGCACGGCCTGGACCAATCCGGAGCTTCATCGGATGATCAGCGAAAAGGCTGCAGCTGCGACGGAAAGCGCGCTTGCCATGAACAGGGCGCTGCTACGTGATGGAATGACGTCGTTTCAGCGGCACTGGCTGGGTGGGCAATCAATCGCGGCAAAGGGTACGCGGCCCTATGCGAAGCGTGTCCGCGCAAACGCCAAGCGCCTGAGCAGGAAACCGCGGTAGTTATCCGATTTCCTCAACCCTGATATCTGTCCGGCAACAAAAACCGTTGCCTTGCGCCTGGCGACCCAAGCCGCGCGTCCGAATACCACGTTGCCATCAACGCCCTTGAGCTGAGATCCGGGTTCTTGGCAAGAAATTCGCCGAAGGTTTCATGCGGCGTCTCGGCCATCCGCTCCGACAGGATGCCCAGGAAGGCCAGGGTGATGGTGGTGTTGTATTTCTCCGGCACGCCTGCTCTGGAGGCAAGGCCACGCAAGGCGTTGCCATATCGGCAAGCCGCTTCCAGAAACTCGTACTTCTGCAGCATCCGGCAGGCAACGCCGATATGGTCCACGTGGCTGAAGCCTTTTGCATCCAGCTGGCCAGCTTCGAAGCGATCGGAAAGCTGCGCGTAATCCCTAAGCTCCAGCATTTGTCTCGTCCTTCAGTTTGTGGCTGTCGGCCGCGCTCAGATCGAGGTCGTAAACGCTCTTGAGTTGCCGGATCTTGTCCAGTGTCTCCTTCGAAAACGGCGGCTTGTTCTCAAAAGCATGCAGCGCCATGCCCTCGATCAGGTCGCCAAGACTGATGTCCAGATGTTCGGCGAGTCCTTTCAGGACTTTCAGCAACCGTTTTTCCAGGCGCACACCGGTTTGAACGCGCTCAACTGATTTTTCCATCTTGTTATCATGGTACCAATGTACCAGATAAGTCAACTTGTCGATTTGAGATGCGGAGAGCCCGAGCCTGAAAAACAAAAAAGCACCGCGGAGAACCGGCGGTGCTTTTTGGTAAAGCTGATGCTTTTCATAGGGTGGGAGGCTGGCACGGCGACCCGTGCCGAGGCTCGTTAGGGCTGCTTCCTTCCGGACCTGACCCGGTTGGCGAGTGGCTCGTCCACCACCAACCTCCCGAGGGCCTTATATCAGAAGAAGGATGGGGTTTGGCAAGAGGGCAACACGGTTTTTTGTGCGCCGGGAAATCACACTCCCAAACCCGCCACGAAGCGTGTAGCCTTCGGGAAATT
The DNA here is from genome assembly GCF_012395805.1 of Labrenzia sp. 5N. Taxonomy (NCBI): domain Bacteria; kingdom Pseudomonadati; phylum Pseudomonadota; class Alphaproteobacteria; order Hyphomicrobiales; family Stappiaceae; genus Labrenzia; species Labrenzia sp. 5N. The sequence continues at coordinate 609,807 of NZ_JAAZTM010000004.1, forward strand.
CTGCCCGGAGTGTTTCATGTCATCCTTTGCCCTCAATGCCCGTCTCGAAGGCGACAGCTACTTCGTCAGCGATCTGACGCTGTGCACCGTCCGCCTGCTGAAAGATGCCAACTATCCCTGGCTCATGCTTATCCCGCGCCAGTCGGACCTCGTCGAGATCATCGATCTGGAGGAGGCTGACCAGATGCAGTTGATGCGAGAAATCGCCCTGGCCAGCCGGGTGCTGCGCGAAGTGACCGACTGCGAGAAGCTGAATGTCGGCGCGCTCGGCAACCAGGTGTCCCAACTGCATGTCCATGTGATCGCCCGTTACCGGGACGATCCGGCCTGGCCCGGGCCGGTCTGGGGTGCGGTTCCGGCGCAGGAGTATTCCCACGACAGGGTGGAAACCCTGATCGAGAAGTTGCGGGATACCCTTGCCGGTGACGACGACTGACTGCCGGACCGGTCCAACATCCTGCCTCGTAGCTGTTTCAATCTGCATTCAGATGTGATCGGCGGCATCGGCAGGAAGCGGTTTCTCCAAGCTGGAAAATGCACTACGTGAAGAACCAGCATCTTTTGACCTCCCGCCCCTTTCTCTTCCAAGGACTTTGACATGAACGCCAACCCCGCCGGTTCCCTGGCCATGGAAATGAGTTTCCTCGGCAACACCCTTGACCGGCAATCGACACGGCGTGGCGATACCGCCTATCTGGCAAGTCTTCTGGAAAAGCCCGATACGCGCATCGTGCTTTCAACGGACCGGACATTGGTCTTTGCCGCGGACGAAAACCTTGCCGCCGGGCATCGTCTGGAGGTCGCCCTTTCGCTCGGAGCCGTGCGGGAGGAGATGATTTTCCTGGGACTGCGCCCGGAAAACGGCGAGGCCCTGTTCGCAACGGCCTTGCCCGCAACAGACGAAGACCTTGCGGATCGCACGGACCTTCAGCTTATCGACTTGCGCACCCTTGCCCTGCAGAACGCATTTGCACCGCAGGACATGGGCGCACTTGCCCAGGCCCGCGCCCTGATCCACTGGCATCGCACGCATCAGTTCTGTTCGCGCTGCGGTGAGAAAAGCCATCTGTCCGAAGCCGGATACCGTCGTGATTGCCCGTCCTGTGGCGGCCAGCATTTTCCGCGCACAGACCCCTGTGTAATCATGCTGATTACCGACGAGAGCGGAGACAAGGCCCTTCTGGGCCGCCCGGCCCGACTTCCGGAGGGCATTTACACCACCCTTGCCGGTTTCATGGAACCGGGAGAAACAATCGAACAGGCCGTGCGGCGCGAAACGCTGGAGGAAAGCGGGATCATTGTTGGCGACGTCCGTCTGATTGCCAACCAGCCCTGGCCGTTTCCGGCGAACCTGATGCTCGGCTGTATCGGCAAGGCAACCTCCTTCGACATCGTTATCGAGGACGACGAGCTTGAAGCCTGCAAATGGTGCGACCGGGACGAAGTGCGGCAAATGCTGGCCGATACGCATCCCGAGGGTCACAAGATACCACCTTCGATTTCCATCGCCTTTGAACTGATCAAGGGCTGGCTCGACGGAACGCTCTAATGACCTGGTGCGCTTACCTGACCCATCCGGAAGTCCTGATCGATCCGGACGTTCCCGTTCCCGAGTGGGGCCTGTCGGATACGGGCCGGGAGCGTGCGACGAAAGCCACCGTCCTGCCGTTTGCCAAGGACATCCGACAGGTAATCTCCAGTGCCGAAAAGAAGGCGCTTGATACCGCGCAGGTCTTCTCCGGCCGCCTCCGCGTCTTTCAGCGGTCGCTTCCGTTCCTGCACGAGAATGACCGGAGTGCGACCGGCTTTCTGCCACCAGAAGAGTTCGAGCGGACCGCAGATCTTTTCTTTGCCGATCCGCATCACTCCGTTCGCGGCTGGGAACGTGCGATCGACGCCCAGGACCGGATCGTCAATGGTGTCAAAAGCGCCCTGCGCCACATTCCCGAGGAAGACCCGGTCCTGTTCGTCGGTCATGGCGCCGTCGGCACCTTGCTGATGTGCCATCTGATGGCCGCACCGATTTCCCGCCATCACGACCAGAGACGCGGCGGCAGCTGGTACCGCTTCGAGAAATCCTGGCTGATGAGCCAGGCCGGGGGCAATTTGGCTTGGACAGAACTTTAAGCACGGTCGGACGAAGACCCGGAACATGTTAGGCTGCCCAGACCTGTCGTGATCCGGGAGCCCGATGTGATCTGCCGTTTGCCGAAGCTTGTTCTTGCGACCCTGAGCTGCCTCGCCGTTACTTTGCTGCCCGCCAACGCGGGCCAATATGATGCCCAATTCCGGCAGTTCCTGTCTTCGGAAGTTGCTCCGGCGGCGCGCCAGCAAGGCATCTCCCAGGCAACTCTCGACCGGGAACTGAAAGGTCTGACACCCGACACCTCCCTGCCGGGGCTGGTCGGGCCGGGCGGCAAGGGCACGCCGCCCAAGATCAACTTTCAGGCCGAGTTCGGTTCCCCAAGCCGCTACTTCCGGGACAGCCAATTGAACGCCCTTGTGCCGCGCGGGCGATCGCTGATGCAGAAACACGCGGCCGTGCTGTCGCGGATCGAAGCGAAATACGGTGTGCCCAGCCGGATCATCCTGGCCATCTGGGCAAGGGAATCGGGCTATGGCGGGGCCAAGATCCCCTATGACGCCATCCGTGTTCTGGCGACGCAGGCCTTCATGGGCCAGAGGCCGGACTTCTTCAAAGGCGAATTGATCGCCGGATTGAAGATCCTGCAAAATGGCGACGTATCCAGGCAGGGCATGAAAAGCTCCTGGGGAGGCGCCATGGGTCAACCGCAGTTCCTGCCGTCTTCCTTCTGGAAGTATGCGGTCGATTTCGACGGTGACGGCAAGCGCAACATCTGGACCTCCGACATCGACACGATGGCCTCCATTGCCCATTATCTCTCGGCGCATGGCTGGGTAGCTGACCGCGACTGGGGATATGAAGTCCATCTTCCCGACAACGTCTCATGCACGCGGGAAGGTCCGGACAACCGCCAGAAAATTTCCGACTTCGTGCGTGAAGGCGTCAAGCGCGTCAGCGGCAAGCCTTTCCCGGCCAATGAAGTCAACCGGCCGGGCAACATCCTGCTGCCTGCCGGCCGCTACGGCCCAGCTTTCATTGCCACGGAAAACTTCTACGTCATCAAGGACTACAACGAGAGTGACACCTATGCGCTCTTCGTCGGTCACCTGGCGGACAGGTATGGCAACAACAGCGGTTTTGTCGGCGACTGGAAACCGATGAAGGAAACAACCAGAGGCGCGGTACGGAACCTTCAGCAGAGGCTTGAGGGACTGGGGCATGACGTTGGCGGCGCCGATGGCCTGATCGGCTTCAAGACCCGTCGATCCATCGGCAAGGACCAGGAGAAGAACGGCTTCTTCGCGACTTGCTGGGTCGGCTAGAACACACCCTGACCGCTCTCCTGGGTTGTGTTTCAAGGTGCCCGCAAAACTGCCGTTTCCAGGTAGAAGTATCCCGTGACCAAGCGCCGCGGGACGCCCGTTTCAACAAACAGTTGATTTTGGGCGTGCAGTGCGGAAGACTGTTTCCACATCCTTCCTTACTGCTTCTCCGGTGCCTTCATGCGGCTCCCCAAGATCGTTACCACATTGCAGGATTATTCCCTGCCGCTCTTCCGTGCCGACCTCGTCGCCGGGATCACCGTTGCCATGGTTGCCCTGCCGCTCAGCCTGGCGATCGCCATTGCTTCGGGGGCCGATCCTGCGAAAGGGCTGGTAACGGCGATTGTCGGCGGGTTCTTCATCTCGCTTCTCGGCGGCAGCCGGGTGCAGATTGGCGGGCCGACCGGCGCTTTCATCGTGGTGGTTTACGGCGTCATTGCCGATCACGGGTACGACGGGCTGGTGCTGGCAACCTTCATGGCGGGCATACTGCTATTGATCGGCGGGTATTTCCGGATCGGCAGGCTGATCCGCTATGTGCCGGAAGCCGTGGTCAACGGGTTCACCATCGGCATCGCGATCATCATCGCCTCCAGCCAGATCAAGGATTTCTTCGGCCTTCAGATCTCCGAGGTACCGGCGGACTTTCTGGAAAAGCTTCCCGTTCTCTGGGAAGCACGTGACACCGCGTCGCTGGCCGCCAGCGGACTTGCCCTGGTCACGCTGGTAATGATCGTCGTCCTGCGCCGGATGGCTCCGGCCTTTCCGGGGCTGATCGTTGCCGTGTCACTGGCCTCGCTGGCTGTCGTTCTGGCCACCCTGCCGGTAGAGACCATAGCCTCGCGCTTCGGTGCCCTGCCCAACACGCTGCCAGTTCCGGCACTGCCGAGCGTCACTGTCGAGCGGGTCGTGGAGCTGTTTCCATCCGCCATCGTGATCGCGTTCCTTGCCGGTGTGGAATCACTTCTGTCCGCGATGGTGGCCGACAGGATGATCGAAGGAAGCCACCGCCCCAACGCCGAGATGCTGGCACAGGGAACCGCCAATATCGCGTCTGCCCTTTTTGGCGGCCTTCCGGCCACCGGTGCCATTGCCCGCACGGCCACAAACGTCCGTGCCGGTGGCAAGACGCCGGTATCCGGGCTGGTGCATGCGCTTGCCATCTTGCTGATCATGCTGATTGCGGCCCCCCTGGCCGGATACCTTGCCTTGCCCGCCATGGCGGCCTTGCTGGTTCTCACAGCCTGGAGCATGAGCGAACCGCACAAGTGGAAATCTTATCTGAGCGCCCCGATGGCCGACCGCATGTTGCTGTTGACCACGCTGATCCTGACGGTCCTGATCGATCTGACCGTTGCCATCGGCGTGGGCGTTTCAATCGGTCTTGCCCTCAGGCTGCGTGAACGCAAGAAGCAGCCGGACGACTGGTCGATGCCGGAACGCTGACACGGCCGATCACCGCCTGCAGGACATTCAAAACACAAGGTTTTCAGCTGGAATTCCCAATTTCCCCTTTGGTTACGACCGGCCAAAGGCCTGATGCCGCGTGTGCGTCATATATTTTCTGCTTTCATTTATTATTGTTTTACGATAATTAATCGCTGCAACTTAAATTGGAGCCACTCCTCATGTCTGTTTTGTCGTCTTGCGGCGCGAACCCTCGGGTGCGCGCGAGAACCCTTCTTGTTGCTCTTTTTCTGACGGCCTTTGGCACCGCATCGTCCCTTGCGGACCCACTCGACCGGTTCAATCCCGCCACGACCGACCCGGACCTCTTCCGGCTAGCGGTCCGTCATCCCGACAGAATGAAGGTTCCGGATGGAGCCGCAACGGTTCAAGTTGTCCTGTCCGACAAGGAAACCGGGCGCGTTGTCCAGGAAAAGCGGATCCAGCTGCAAAGGACCACAACCGGCGAACAGGCAGCTGAAGTGCGTACGGAGGCACCGGAAACCGTGGTGACTGTGTATCGGATCCCGGCAAAACAGGTGGCTGAATTGCGAGCACTGCAGGCCAAGTATCTGGCCATGCCCCTGTCTCGTCAGCAAACGATTGGCGGATCCCTGTCGATCGACGTCACCGGCTGCAAACTCGATGTTGTCGATACCGGCGAGATGCTGATTTCGACTTATCTCAAGACATCGGAACTGGAGACCTTCGTGGCTCTGGCGGAGAGTTTCGACCTGCGAAACACGCAGGCTTCAAGCCGCAACGACCTCGAGAACTCGATCCCGCCCTGTTCATGACCGGGGAAGCGGGCAAGGTCTCCCCAGACCTTGCCCACCCTTGCCACGGACAATCACACATTCCTGTCTTCGGATCGAAACGTACTTCCCATGTCGACACCTTTTTCAAGCCGCTCGCTGCTTGCGGTTATGCTTTGCCTGCCCCTGTTTCTGTTGGCTGCCTGCAGTCATGTTCCAGTTGCCACCATGGTCAAACTGGCAAACTTCGACCTTCTGAAAACCAACCCGGCAGGCTTGCGGGTTGCCGTCAGATATCCGGCCAGCATCCGTATCCCGGAAGGCGGAGCGCGCATGATGCTGACGGTGAAGGACAATAAGACCGGCAAGCTGGTTATGGAGGAGAAACTTGCTTTCGTCCGCGTTTCGTCCAAGGCCGAGCGGGCGGAGCTGAGCGCCGAACTGCAGGAAGGCCGGCGGATTGCGATCTACCGGCTACCGGACAATAGAATCCCCGCCTTCAAGGCCTTTCAGATGTACCTTCTGACAATGGACAAGGCGGAACGGGACAAGATCGAAGGCAATATGGAAGTCGGCGTCGACGGCTGCCTTGCTTTCGAGCACCGGCCCGCGCGTATCCTCGTCAGCACCTATCTGAAAGCGGATGAGCTGGGCGGCTACATACCACTGCTGCGCGATGTCGATCTTGAGGAACAGATGGCTGACGGCAAGAACGGCGTCGATGGTGGCCTGCCGCGTTGTCCGGACGCCCGCGCCGCTACTGAAGAATAACGGCTCAAGCGAGTTCACTGTCCGTCCGTCGAGACCGGCAGACGGCACACCTTTGGACGAGGCAGCGCATGTGCCCTGCCCGGTCCAACAGGATTACGCGCTCACCACACCTTCCGGTGCGGCTTCCAGGCGGAAGGCGGCAGCCATCAGGGCCTTGGTGTAATCAGTCCGGGGCGCATCGAAGATCTGTTCGGAGGCGCCCTGTTCCACCACCTTGCCCTGACGCATGACGATAACCTCGTTGGCCAGGGCGCGGACAACCTTCAGGTCGTGTGAAATGAACAGATAGGCAAGACCGTGCGCCTTCTGCAGATCTCGCAACAGATCGACCACCTGGGCCTGGACACTCATGTCGAGGGCTGAAGTCGGCTCGTCCAACATGACGAACTTCGGTTCAAGAACCATGGCCCGTGCGATGGAGATGCGCTGACGCTGGCCTCCTGAGAATTCATGCGGATAGCGATGCCGGGTGGACGCATCGAGCCCGACTTCCTCCAGGGCCTTGGCGACCTTGCGGTCGCGCTCATCGGCCGAAATACCGGGGAAATGCACCTGCAGGCCCTCACCGACGATTTCAGCCACCGACATGCGCGGGCTCAGCGCACCAAAGGGATCCTGAAACACGATCTGCATGTCCCGGCGCAGCGGGCGCATTTCCTTCCAGGAATTCTTCTGGATTTCGGCACCGTTGAAGGCAATCCGCCCGGTGGAGGAAATCATGCGCAGGATCGCAAGACCGAGTGTCGTCTTGCCCGATCCGCTTTCGCCGACGATCCCGAGCGTCTGGCCCTGCCGCACTTCCACATCGATTCCGTCCACCGCCTTGATGTGGTCGACGGTCTTGCGCAGGAAGCCCCGCTTGACCGGAAACCACACCTTCAGATCGTCTGCCTGAACGACAATCGGCTTGCTCTTGTCCGTCGCCGGTGGTTCGCCCTTGGGCTCAGCAGTGAGAAGGTGCTTGGTGTAGGCGTGCTGCGGCCGGTCGAAGATATCGGCGACCGGTCCCTGCTCGACGATCTTGCCCTTGGTCATCACGCAGACCCGGTCGGCGAACTTGCGCACGATCCCAAGGTCGTGGGTAATGAACAGCATTGCCATGCCGTGGCGGCGCTGAAGGTCCTTCAGCAACTCCAGGATCTGCGCCTGAACCGTGACGTCGAGCGCCGTGGTCGGTTCGTCGGCAATCAGCAGATCCGGTTCGTTGGCCAGCGACATGGCAATCATCACGCGCTGGCGCTGGCCACCGGAAAGCTGGTGCGGATAGGAGTTGAGACGTTTTTCAGGATCGCGGATGCCCACCTGGTTGAGCAGTTCCAGCACGCGCTCACGCGCCTTTGTATCGCTCATGCCCCGGTGGATCTTCAGAATTTCCGAAACCTGCTTTTCCACCGAGTGCAGCGGATTGAGCGAGGTCATCGGTTCCTGGAAAATCATCGAGATGCCGTTGCCGCGCACCTTGCGCAGTTCGGCTTCTTCAACCGCCAGAAGATCCTGACCGTTCATCAGGATTCTGCCGGAGGGGTGCGAGGCTGCGGGATAAGGCAGAAGCCGCAGGACCGACTGAGCGGTTACGGACTTACCCGAGCCGCTTTCCCCCACCAGTGCGACGGTCTCACCCTTCTTGATGTCGAAGGTGATCCGGTCGACGGCAAGGTTCTTGCTGCCGCCTTGGGAAAAGGCGACGGACAGGTCTTCTACGGAGAGGAGCGTTTCTTTTGTCATCTTGTGTTCCTCACCCCAGACTCTTGCGCGGGTCGAACGCATCACGCACTGCCTCGCCGATAAAGATCAACAGGCTCAACATCAGTGAAATGACCATGAAGCCGGTGATCCCGAGCCAGGGCGCCTGAAGGTTGTTCTTGCCCTGCGCCAGCAGTTCGCCAAGTGATGCCGACCCTGGCGGCAGGCCGAAGCCGAGGAAATCCAGCGCCGTCAGGGTGGAAATCGAACCGTTGAGAATGAACGGCATGAAGGTAAGCGTCGCCACCATGGCGTTGGGAAGCAGGTGCCGCCACATGATCACCGGATTGGAAACGCCGAGTGCCCGGGCTGCGGATATGTATTCCAGGTTCCGGCCGCGCAGGAATTCCGCGCGTACGACACCCACAAGCGCCACCCAGGAAAATGCCAGCAGAATGGTGAAAAGGGTCCAGAAGCCGGGCACCAGAAACGACGACACGATCAGGATGAGGTAAAGCGTTGGCACCGCCGTCCAGATCTCGATGAAACGCTGGAACAGGAGATCGGTCCAGCCGCCATAATAGCCCTGCACGGCCCCTGCCGCGATGCCGATGACGGAGGATGCCAGCGTCAGCGCCAGGCCGAACAGAACGGAAATCCGGAAGCCGTAGACGAGACGCGCAAGCACATCCCGGCCCTGGTCGTCCGTACCGAGCCAGTTCCAGTTGCCCATGACGCAATTGGGATCTTCCGCGCCAAGCGGATAGCGCGAGCAACGCTTTTCCTTGTCCATCGTCCAGGAGGGAGGTGCAGGTGCCGGGACCGGAATGTCATTGTTGACCGATCGGTAGGAATAACGCACCGGCGGCCACAGCATCCAGCCGTTGGCGCTGATCTCTTCCTGGATGAACGGATCGCGGTAGTCGGTCACCGCCAGGAAGCCGCCGAACTTTTCTTCCGGGTAATCGACGAAGACCGGCGCAAGCAATTCGCCGTTGTAGGAAACAAGGATCGGTCGATCATTTGTCAGGAATTCTGCCAGCATGGCCATAACGAACAGCACCAGGAAGATCCAAAGCGACCAGTATCCGCGCCTGTTGGCCTTGAAGTTCACCAGCCGCCGCTGGTTTATCGGCGAGAGGCGTGCCTTGGAACCCTTTGCCGGGACGACAAACGCTTCGCGATCATCCGTTACAGCTGCCTCGAAGTAGGCCGCCCTGGACCTCTCTCGGCTTTCGGCTTCATATCCGCCAGCCTCATGTCCGCCACTGCCGGTCTCGTAGTTTGCACTTCCTGCATCACTGTCTGAATCGGTCGCCATCGATCAGACCTCCCTGCTTTCGAAGTCGATCCGAGGATCGATCCAGGTGTAGGTCAGGTCGGAAATGAGGTTCACCAGAAGGCCCATGAGCGAGAAGATGTAGAGGGTTGCGAAAACAACCGCATAGTCGCGGTTGATCACCGATTCAAAACTGAGCAATCCCAGGCCATCGAGCGAGAAGATCGTCTCGATGAGGAGCGAGCCGGCAAAGAAGGACGAGATGAAGGCCCCCGGAAAACCGGCCACCACGATCAGCATGGCGTTGCGGAACACATGTCCGTAAAGCACCTGGCTTTCCGTCAGTCCCTTTGCCCTTGCGGTGATCACGTATTGCTTGCGGATTTCATCCAGGAACGAGTTCTTGGTCAGCAAGGTGGTGGTGGCAAAGGCGGACAGGGCCATGGCCGTCAGAGGCAGGGCAAGGTGCCAGAAATAGTCGGCGATCCGGGCAGGCCACGAGAGCTGTTCCCAATTGTCAGACACCAGCCCCCGCAAGGGAAAGATATCCCAGAAGGAGCCACCGGCGAAAAGCACGATCAAGAGAACCGCAAAGAGAAAGCCTGGTATGGCGTAAGCCACGACGATGACACCGGAGGTCCAGACGTCGAACCGCGAACCGTCGGAAACGGCCTTGCGGATCCCGAGCGGTATCGACACCGCATAGGATATCAACGTCATCCAGAGGCCGAGCGAGATCGAAACCGGCAGTTTTTCGGCAATCAGATCGATGATCTTGATGTCGCGGAAATAGCTTTCACCGAAATCGAAGCGGGCATAGTCGCCCAGCATCTTCAGGAAGCGTTCCAGCGGAGGCTTGTCGAAACCGAACTGCGCTTCCAGTTCCTTGATGAATTCCGGGTCGAGCCCCTGGGCACCGCGATATTTCGAACTGGCCGAGTCTGCAGTTGCGCCACCACTGCCACCGGAGGCGTCGTTGCCGCCCCCCAGCATGTCGCTGCCACCACCGCTGATGCGCGATGTCGCCGAAACGTCCGTTCCCTGCAACTGGGCAATGACCCGCTCGACCGGACCACCTGGCGCAAACTGGATGATGACGAAGTTGATTGCCATGATCCCGACCAGCGTCGGTATCATCAGCAGCAAGCGGCGGAGGATGTAGGCGCCCATGGAGTGTGTGCAGTCCCTTTTGTCTTGGCCTTCTGGAGCGGGCCCGAGGTTTCGCTGGAAATATTACCCGGCTTTGCCGAGTTTTTCCGCCTTTTCCTTGTCTATCCACCACAGTTCTTCAACCGGAAAGAAGTAGCGCGGAGTTTCTTCGGGAAAGCCGTAGACATCCCACATGGCAACAGTGTGGACGTTCTTGAACCATTGCGGGATCCAGTAATGACCGGCCCGCAACACGCGGTCGAGGGCCCGCGCCGCGTTGGTCATCTCATCGCGCGTTGTCGCCGCGATGGCCTTGTCGATCAGTGCATCGACAACCGGGCTGGATATGCCGGATGTGTTGTAGGTGCCCGGAATTGTCGCCGCCTTGGAGCCCCACATCTCGCGAATGGTATCCGACAGTGTCGGCGAAAGGCTGAGCCTGCGGCTGGCGATATCAAAGTCGTAGTCGTTGAGCCTGGCTTCATATTGCGCCGGATCGACGATCCGCAGGCTCGCCTTGATGCCGAGCCGTTCCAGGTTCTTGATCATCGGATTGACGATCCGTTCGTAAGCGGCGGTGTTGTTCAGGAACTCGATCGTCAGCTGATTTCCGTCCGGGCCGATCAGGTCGGTCCCCTTCCGGGTAAACCCGGCTTCGGCCAGAAGTTCGCTCGCCCGTTTCAGCAGCTTGCGGTCATTGCCGGATCCATCGCTGACGGGCTGCATAACCGCTTCGCCGAACACAGCCTCCGGCACCTGGTCCCGGAAGGGCTCCAGCAAAGCGAGTTCCGCGGCCGAGGGCATCCCCTCCGCCTTCATGTCGGAGTTTTCGAAGAAGGACTGGGTTCTCGTATAAAGCCCGTAGAACAGGTTCTGGTTCGACCATTCGAAATCGAAGGCGTATCCAAGAGCCTCGCGCACGCGCGGGTCCTTGAACTTGTCGAGCCGGGTGTTGATGAACCAGCCCTGCGCCCCTGACGGCCGGCCATCGGGAAACTCGCGGCGGATGACCTTGCCTTCTTCCACAGCCGGAAAATTGTACTCCGTCGCCCAGTTCTTGGACGTGAATTCCTCGCGGTAGAACGTCCCGCCCTTCTTGAAGGCTTCGAATGCCGTCTGGCGTTCGCGGTAGAACTCCACCCGTATAACCGCGAAATTGCAGTGCCCGACCCTGACCGGAAGATCCTTTGCCCAGTAGTTTTCGACCTGGTGATATTCGACATAGTGACCGACGGCATGTTTTCCGACCTTGTAGGGACCGGAGGACAGGGGCGGTGTCAGGGTCGATTGCTTGAAATCGTAGGCGGTGTAATACCGCTTGGAGAAGATCGGATAATCGGCCGCAACGACGAGCGGCAGGTTGCGCGACTGCGAGCCGTCGAACTGCAGCGCGACCTTGTGTTCGTCCAGAATGACCGCGTCCTTCAATGACGACAGCGGCTGGCTGAGCATGGGGTGACCGTCGGCCTTCAGAAGCAGAAGCGAAAAGGCAACGTCCTCTGCAGTCAGTTTGGAGCCGTCGTGAAATCTGGCTTCAGGCCTCAGACTGAACGTGAAGACGTTGCCGTCCTCCGACACCTTTACCGTTTCCGCCAGCAGGCCGTAGACCGCGTCCGGCTCATCGTAAGCACGCACCATCAAGGTGTCGAAACACAGCTCCATGCGGGGCGGGGCATCGCCTTTCAGGATGAAGGCATTGAAAGTGTTGTAGGTCAGGACATTCTGGTTGAAGTACCAGTAAGGCGCCTGAAACGAGAAGGTCCCGCCTTTCGGAGCCAGCCGGTTGACATAGTCGAACTGGGTGAAGTCCGGTCCGTATTTCAGGTCGCCGAATACGGACAGGCCGTGTACGGGGCCATCCGGATAGGCGGTTTGTGACGCGAAGGCCGTGGACACCGGCCAGGGCGCTGCCGACGCAAACGCCGCGGCGCTGCTCATTTGCAGGAAACGGCGCCGGGAAGTCGTCAGAGCCCCACTCATCGCGCGGCTCCCGTCTTGGCGGCCAGGGCCTCGTCGTACCACCAGATGGTCGGGAACCCGGTGCTGTATTCCGGCATCTGTTGCGGATGGCCGAAGCGGTTCCAGCGTGCCGTGCGAGTTTCGTCGGAATAGAACTGCGGCACTACATAATGGTTCCACAGCAACACGCGGTCGAGCGCGCGGGTGGCAGCCACCAGCGTTTCCCGGTCTTCGGCAAAGATGACCTTGTCGATCAGCTTGTCGATCGCGGGGTTCTTGATGCCGGCATAGTTGGCCGAACTTTCGTTATCAGCAGATTCAGACCCCCAGTACTCCCGCTGCTCGTTTCCGGGCGACAGGGACTGGCCGATCGCCAGGACCACGGTGTCGAAATCACGGCTGCGGACACGATTGACGAACTGTGAGGTATCGACCAGACGCAGGATCGGCTTGATGCCGATGGCTTCCAGGTTCTGCGAATACGGCAGAAGAGTGCGTTCGCTGGCCTTGTCACGGTAGAGGAATTCGATGCTGAGCTGTTCGCCGGTTTTCGGATCGACCATCTTGCGGTCTTTCAGCTCATAGCCGGCCTTGCGCAGCAACTTGACGGCTTCACGCAGGTTCGCGCGCACGTTCTGCGGATTGCCGCCAACCGGGTTCTTGAATTCTTCCGTGAAGACTTCGGGCGGCACCATGTCCCGCACTTCCTCCAGGATCTCCAGCTCCTTGCCCTGCGGCAGACCGCTGGATGCCAGTTCCGTGCCGGCGAAATAGGAATTGACCCTCTTGAGAAGATTGGCGGAAACGATCTCGTTGGTGGTTTCGAAATCGTAGGCATAGTTCAATGCCTGACGGACATCAGGGTTCTGGAATTTTTCACGGCGCTGGTTCAGGAAGAACCCCTGCATGACGCCCCTGGACTTGTCCGGGAAGATTTCCTTCACCACCCGGCCATCCTTGATGGCTGGGAAGTCGTAGCGCTTGGCCCATTGGCTCGAGCTGCGCTCGGTATGGAAGTCGTACTGGTCACCCTTGAAGGCTTCGAACTGCACGGAATCATCGAGGAAGGAGATGTAACGGATCTCCTCGAAATTATCGGTGCCGACGCGGATCGGCAGGTCCTTTCCCCAATAGTCCGGCACGCGCTCGTAGATCACCTGTCGGTTGGGCGAGAACTCTTTCATCTTGTAGGCACCGGAACCGAGTGGCGGCTCCAGAGTGGTGCGGGAGATGTCACGCTGTTCTCCCTTGCTGTTCGTGCCTTCCCACCAGTGTCTGGGCAGGACAGTCAGCTGGCCCATGATCTTGGGAAGCTCGCGGTTTCCGCTGACATCAAAGGTGAAACGCACGGTGCCATCGCCGACAATCTCGGACTTCTGGACATTCTGGAAGTAGTACTTGCGCTGCGGGTCCAGCTCGATGGACTTTTCGAACGACCAGATGACATCGTCGGCGGTTACCGGCTCGCCGTCATGCCACCTTGCATCCGGGTTGAGCCTATATTCGACCCAGGAATAGTCGTCGGGAAAGCGGACCGCTTCGGCCAAGACGCCGTATTGGGCACTGATGTCCTCTTCGTCCAGAGAGGGCTCCATCAGGCTTTCGTAGATATTCAGGATGCCGGGGGCGATATTGCCCTTCTGCGCCAGAATGTTGAACGTATCGAAACCGCCGCTGGCGGCTAGCCGAACCGTGCCGCCCTTGGGGGCATCGGGATTGACGTAATCGAAATGCCTGGCGTCAGCGTCGTATTTGGGTGTTCCGTTGAGGGCGGCCGCGTGATGCCATTCCGGTTCAGCCGCGAAAGCCGGTACGGATCCGATCCCCGACATCACCACCACACTTGCCAGTGCAAGCCCAGCTGCGGCCCGCTTCCCTACATGCCATTTGAACACCATCGGCTTCTCCGTCCCCTTCCGGTTCCTGAACCCAAATCACGGGTTTAGAGAATCAGTGTAGGGACCTGTTGGCCCTGCGTCACCTGCTGGCTGCCGAGATGACAGAAATTTAACCTGTCTGGGGGAGGCCGTTTCCGGGAATATCCTGTGAATTTCTCTTGGACTTTGCCTTTTGCGCGTACATTCTACCGTCAGCAACCCTAAGTAAATCTTCCACCGTAGCGGCATCGCCGGGATAGCTTGCAGAACCAATACTGGCCTTCACGTCGATACGGGCACCCGAATACTCGAAAGCCTCGGTCACACGCTCACCAAGTCGATTGAGAAAGGTGTCCTTCTCCTGGCGCCGCATGTTGCCTGGCGTCAACACGATGAACTCGTCGCCACCGACCCTGGCGACGGTATCCGTCTGCCGGATCTGGTTCTGCAGCCGCTGCCCGACCTCGATCAGAAGCTGATCGCCAACTGCGTGACCATAGTTGTCGTTGACCGGCTTGAAGGCATCCAGATCGACGTAAAAAATCTCGAAGCCCGCGCCACTGCGCTCGCACATGGCGGCAAGCTGGTGCATGCGGTCTTCCAGCAGGCGCCGGTTCGCCAGTCCTGTCAGCGGGTCATGCAGCGCCATGGAGCGAACCTTGTAGACTTCGCTGATCAACAGAAACGCCATGGCGCCAAAGACAAGCGAGATCAGGCTGCCGACGAGTTGCGTGATCCAGACCTGGTTGCCCGTGCTCGACCAGCCGGCCTCCGGAAGGCCGACAAGCTCCCAGTTCAGACCGCCGGGAAGATGCAGAGGCAGGGACACATGGTCCTTTTCAAGGAGAGACTGGCTGCCGAAAATCATGTTGTTGGAGGCAACCGCGCTCCGGTTCACAAGGCCGATACGGATGCCGTTGATGACATCCGTGATGCCGGCAGTCTTCATCATGCCCTCTTCGTCCAACACCAGGGTGGCGACACCCCAGTAACTGCGCTCCTTGAGCGGTTGCCCAAGGAAGCTGGCTGGAAAGATGGGAATTCGGATCAGGAGGGCCCTGCCCCCCTGCACAAGTTCCAGTGGGCCTGCAATCACGACGTCACGCGTCACCATCGCCTGCTGGATTGCGGGCCACTGCGCCGTGTTCATGCGGTAGTTCAGACCGAGCGCCGCCTGGTTTGGCTCCAGCGGAAACACCGCGCGAAGAATGTTGTTGGGTGCCAGGCCGATAGAGCGGATGGACGGATTTTCCTCGATCAGTTCGACCGCGATTTCCCGGTAGTCTTCCATATCGAATGGCTGTTCGACGAACTGGGACACATAGGCCCGGATCCCGAGACCGTGGGCCACTGTCCGGTTGATTTCGCCTTCAAGGCGCGCCCGCGCTTCGGAGAGCGAGGCGACGGCCTGACGTTTGTGCTGGGAAACAAGTTCGTTGCGGACCAGTTGACCGACATGCGCAGTGACGGCGATACCAGCGAGAAAACAGACGGCAGCAACGATGGAAGCGATCCACGTTCCATTCGACTTAGAAAATACATTCCTCGTCAAGTTGATGCCCATAGGGTCCTTGCCCGACCTTAGCCCACTTTCAACAGAACTACGTAACGTAAGATTTGTTAATTTTTCTTATAAATCAAATAAAAAAGCCGGGTAGTTAACCCGGCTTCTCTACAATTCAAGTCACGTCTGCGATGTCGACGAGATTTTACTCGGTCGGCAGCGGTGCAGGCGAATCGGCCTGTTCACGAAGGTAGGCAATCAGGTCTGCCCGGTCTTCCGGTTTACGCAGACCGGCAAAACCCATCGTGGTGCCGGAGATGAAGTTCTTCGGGGACTCCAGGAAGTGATCCAGCTCTTCGTAGGTCCACTCCGGATTTTCTTCACCGAATGCGGTCATTGCGGAAGAATAGCCGAAACCTTCGTGAGAACCAGGCTTGCGGCCGACGACATCCCAAAGACCCGGGCCAACCTTGTTGGCACCGCCCTGCGTGAAGTCGTGGCAGGCGGCGCATTTCTTGGCCACCTTCGCGCCGTCTTCAGCAGATGCTTCGACCAGACGCTCGGAGATCGGCACCACTTCCGGAACCGCGCCGACTTCCGAGGTGCTATCCTCTGCAGACGCCACGACGATTTCATAACCCGGTTTACCCGGGATCGTCGGATGGAAGATGATGTCGGAGACAATGCCGACACCCATAGTCAGAATCAGAACCATCAGTACCGCACCAGCGGCCTTGTTCAGCGTGAAGGAATCCATTCTCTCCGGCTCCAAGCTCATACGCGTCCGGGCCCGCAGCGTCGCTGCGACCCCTATCAGCTTTTCGAATTTTGCCGGAACCTACAAATTTTTTGACCTTGCTGTCCATAGCTTTAAAAGGGCATCTGATACGACAAACGGACGCGGCACGTGTTTTTTTGCATTTCTTCCGCCCGTCCGGCTCCATGGAGACCCGATTGACCGCTGCTCTTGTGATTATCCCGGCCCGCCTCGCTGCCACCCGACTGCCGCGCAAACCGCTTGCCGACATCTGCGGAAAACCCATGATCGTGCGTGTTCTGGAACAGGCCCGCAACGCGGATATCGGTCCGGTGGCCGTTGCCTGTGATGACAAGGACATTTTCGAAGCGGTGCAGGACCATGGCGGCAAGGCAGTCATGACGCGTGCCGACCACGCTTCCGGATCTGATCGCATTCACGAGGCAGCGGGACTGATCGATCCGGACGGAAAGCACGATGTCATCCTGAACGTGCAGGGTGATGTGCCGCTGATCGCACCGGAAGCCATCCGGGCGGCCTTTGCACCGCTCGCCATTGCCGATGTCGACCTGGGCACCATCATGACCGAGTTCACCAATACCGCCTTCCGGGACGATCCGAATTTCGTCAAGGCAGTCACCACACCCAACGGCCACGGCCATCATCGCGCGCTTTACTTTACCAGGGCCGTCGCCCCGCACGGTGACGGCCCGTACTACCACCACATCGGCATCTATGCCTACCGCAGGGCAGCCCTGGCGAAATTCGTCCAGCTGCCGCCTTCGCCGCTGGAACAGCGTGAAAAGCTGGAGCAGTTGCGGGCCCTGGAAGCGGGCATGCGGATTGATGCCTCCGTCATCGACAGCGCGCCGATGGACGTGAACACGCCCGAAGATCTGGAACGAGCCCGGGCGGCCTATCAGACAAACTGACGAAAGACTGCCGAAAGGCGGAAAGACATATGACCGACAGAAAAAGAATCGTGTTCCAGGGAGAAACCGGTGCCAACTCGCACATGGCCTGCCGGAGCGTTTATCCCGATTACGAAGCCATCCCCTGCGCCACCTTCGAGGACTGCTTTTCGGCCATGGCCGACGGGTCGGCAGACCTTGCCATGATCCCGATCGAGAACTCCGTTGCCGGCCGCGTCGCGGACATTCATCACCTGCTGCCCAAATCGGACCTGCACATCATCGGCGAATATTTCATGCCGATCCGGTTTCAGCTCATGGCGGTCAAGGGTGCAAAGATCGAAGACCTGAAAAAGGTGCAAAGCCATGTGCATGCCCTTGGCCAGTGCCGGAACGTGATCCGTGAATTCGGCCTGACGGCCGTCGTCGGCGGCGATACCGCGGGCTCCGCCCGGCAGATCGCCGAGCTGGGTGATCCGAGCGTCGGCGCTCTTGCGCCGGAAATGGCCGCCGAAATCTACGGTCTGGACATTCTGCGCCGGGATGTGGAGGATGAGGCGCACAACACGACCCGCTTCGTCATTCTCTCGCGCGACAAGATGGAGGCCGCGCACAACGGCCAACCGGTCATCACGACCTTCATCTTCCGGGTTCGCAACGTCCCGGCAGCGCTCTACAAGGCCCTGGGAGGATTTGCCACCAACGGGGTCAACATGACCAAGCTGGAATCCTATCAGCTTGAAGGGCAGTTTTTCGCGTCGATGTTCTATGCGGACGTCGAAGGCCATCCGGAAGATCCGAAGGTGGCCCTGGCGCTCGAGGAGCTGGCCTTCTTCTGTGCCGAGCTGAACATGCTCGGCGTCTACCGGGCAAGCCCGTTCAGGGACAAGATCAGGGAGCCGGAATCCAACCGTGCTCTCCGGCCCAATCCCTACTCGTAACGGCGGCTACCCGACACCACCAGAGGAACTCTATGACTGAAACAAGATTTGATGCCCTGTGCATCGGCAATGCCATTTGCGACGTCTTCGCCCATGTCGAAGAGGATTTCCTGCTTCAGGAAAACCTCGTCAAAGGCTCCATGCGCCTGATCGACACCGACGAGGCAGTACGCCTGTTCGACAAGATGGGACAGACCGTCCGCATTTCCGGCGGCAGCGCCGGCAACACGGCGGCTGGCATTGCCTCGCTCGGCGGACGCCCTGCCTATTTCGGCAAGGTTGCCGAGGACGAACTGGGCGACAGCTATTATCACGACATGAACGGCACCGGCGTCTATTTCAACACGCCCCGCCTCAAGGAAGGCAAGCCGACCGCCCGGTCGATGATCCTGATCACGCCGGACGGCGAACGCACGATGAACACCTATCTGGGTGCATGCACCGAATTCGGCATCGCCGATGTTGACGAGGAAGTCGTTGCCGCCGCAGCCGTCACCTACATGGAAGGCTATCTGTGGGACCCGGCAGACGCCAAGAAGGCGTTCCTGAAAGCTGCGGAAATCGCGCATGCAAACGGGCGTCAGGTCGCGATCACCCTGTCCGACTCATTCTGTGTCGACCGCTACCGCAGCGAATTTCAGGCCCTTCTGACCGATGGTGTCGTCGACCTGATGTTCGCCAACGAGCATGAGCTGAAAGCCCTTTACGAAACATCGGATCTGGACAGTGCGGTAAATGCGGCCCGGGACTCCGGTGCCCTGACCGCCCTGACCCTCGGCGAGAACGGTGCGATGGCAATCAGCCGCGAGGAAACCGTCAAGGTTCCCGCGCAGACTGTCGACAACGTGGTTGACCTGACAGGCGCCGGCGACCTGTTTGCCTCCGGCTTCCTGTTCGGACTTGCCCGCGACTACAAGCTCGCGGAAGCCACCGAGCTTGGTTGCCTGTGCGCCGCGAGCGTCATCAGCCACGTCGGCGCCCGGCCGGAACGGGCCTTGAAAAACATCGCCGGCCAGAGCGGCTTCGAGATCTGAACCTTTTCAGGGGCGGCCTTCGGGCCGCCCTTTTCGGAACCGGCAACTGCTACCGACGCATGCCGTTTTCCTTCGATTGCATTGCTTCAATCGCTGCCGCGATTGCCAGCACCTTTCGATCTGCTCCCGGCAGCCCATCGATTTCCAGGCCTGCGGGTACTCCGCGAACACTCCGTGCCATTGGCAAACTAACGCCAGGGGCACCAAAGAATGTTGCCGGTACCGTGTTGCGCATGGTCTTCCAGACAGACACTTCCTTGCCGTCAACGACGACACGCCCTTCTTCACCCAGTGCCGTTGCCGCAATCGGTGTCGTTGGAAAAATGATCGCGTCAAGTTTGTACTGCTCCAAATGCGCGCAGTATTGCTTGCGACACCGGGGGAGCGACACGGAAATCACATGCTCGTATCGTGCTGCCAGGTCCTTGGCGTCCGCACCACGCAAAGCCCCGTCAAATTCCTCACGAACGTATTGCCCGGCTATGCCGGCAACGAGCGACCGAACATCGACGGCAGCGCCAGAAACCGACAAGTACGCTTCCAGCGCTCTTTCCAGCTCCCACGCACGGATTGGCTCCGACATCTCGCCAAGCCAGCTTGAAACCTCCGGCATCTCTGCCTCAACCACCATGACACCCCAAGAGACAAGCTGGTCAACGGTTTCCTCAAACGCCTGGGCGACGCCGCTTTCCAGGCCGGACAGGAAATACTTTCCGGGAAGACCAAGCCGCAGGCTTCGAAGGTCGATGGCAGGCCGCTCACTCTGCCCACACAAAACGGCATCCAGAAGCAACAGATCTTCTGCAGATCGCGTAAATGAACCAGGCACATCGCGCGTTGGAAACAAGGGCATGACACCGTCAGTCTTGTAGCGGCCACTTGTGGGGCGAAAGCCGAAAACCCCGCAAAATGATGCCGGAATTCGCACCGAGCCTGCCGTGTCCGTGCCAAGAGCAGCCGGAACCAGACCCGCGGCCACGGCAGCGGCAGAACCACTGCTGCTTCCCCCCGCTGAGCGAGAAGGATCGTGCGGGTTTCGAACGGGGCCAGTGTGATCGTTGTTGCTGGTGATGCCGAAGGCGAGCTCGTACATGTTGGTCTTGCCGAAGACCAGTGCCCCGGCGTTTTCCAGTTTCGTGACCACCGATGCGGTCCTGTTGACCACGTGATCTTTCAGGCCTGGCGTTGCAGCAGTCGTCGCCATGCCGGCAATGTCGATGCAGTCCTTGATGGCAACGGGAATGCCATGCAGCGGCCCCAAGGGCCCACCGTTCGCCTGGTGCTCATCGGCCTTGCGCGCAGCGCTGCGGATATTTTCCGGGGCAAACTGGGTGAAGGCATTCAGGTCAACGAACCGTTCTGATCTTTCAATCAACGCCTCGACATAGTCTCGGCAGGACATTCTGCGGCCTCGAAACATCTCCACTGCTTCAACAACTGTCAGCCGCCAAAAATCCATGTCGGTTTCACCCCAAGCATCGGAACCTTCGTATCATCGCTGGTTTGCAGCCTTTGTCACTTGCTGTTCTCAAAAATAATGAAGTTGGCCTACCCGGTTAGGCGGCAACTTCAATCGCGTCTGTAACGCGCAAAATTTCCCTGACAAGCAACTCGAGGTCTTCGCTTCGTGTGCGGTGGTTGCAAATGGCGACGCGAAGGCTGTGACGGCCCCTGACAGTGGTATCCGAGAGCGCTGCAATGCCTTCCTCCTGAAGGCGAAGCATGATTTCCGTATTCAGAGCTTTCAGCGGAGCTTCGTCCATTCCGCCCGGGTCGTACCGAAAATTCACGATATTGATCACGGTCGGGGCCATGAGCCGCAGCCGCGGTTCGTTTTCGATCCTTGCCGAGAGCTCTTTGGCCTGAGAGATGTTCTGATCGATCAGGCAACCCAATGCTGCCGAAATGGCCGAACGCAGTGCGCTGACACCGGGAGCCCACTACCTTGTCAGCATGATCGTCGTTTCATTTGCAACCCTGGCCGGACAAACCGAACGGGCCGAGCGTTGGGCGAAAGATGTGCGGTCCCGACGTGCCGACGCGACCAGGCAAATGTTTCTGGAGGCTTTTCCCTTCAAAGACCCGCAATGGCGTGGCCGTATCGATGCCTCATTGGATGCGCATGGTTTTTAACCGCGTATGAGACCGGTGACGGCAGCGTAAATTTGCCGCCGCCACCGGTCATTTCACCGGGTCTTACCAGGGCTGATTGGCCGGACCGACGGTGAATTCGTTGACCGTCGTGTCCTCCGGCAGCGACACTGCAAACTCGACGACCGCCGCGATCCGGTCGGCGGAGATGCCGTACTGGTCGTAAAGGGCCTGGAACGCTTCGGAACTGCCCTTGTCGCTGATCGTGTTCAGAAGTTCGGTGTTGATTGCCGCCGGGTAGATGGTTGCCGTACGGATGTTGGTGCCTTCCATGGCAGATTCCATCCGCAGGACTTCCATGAACGAGCGCACGAACCACTTGGTACCGCAATAGACCGCACCGCCAGGATAAGCCTTCAGACCAGCAACGGAAGAGGTCGCGATGACATGGCCGGACTTCTGTTCGGCAAAGGTGGGCATGACGGCTGCAACACCGTTCAGCACGCCCTTGACGTTGACGTCGACCATCTGCTCCCACTCGTTCGTCTTGAGTGCGGAAATCGGCGAGGACGGCATGAGCCCCGCGTTCAGGAAAATGACGTCGAGTTTTCCGTAAGTGTCCTTCGCCAGTTTGACGATAGCCTCGTTTTCAGCCGGTACGGTGACGTCCAGCTCCTGATAGATGGCTTCGCCGTCAGCTGCCTTGATCTCGTTCGCGATGGTTTCCAGCTTTTCGGTGCGCCGTGCACCCAGCACGATCTTCGCCCCCTTGCTGGCCAGCAGCTTTGCGGTTGCTTCGCCGATGCCGGAGGAGGCTCCGGTAATGATGACGACTTTTCCCTTGATGTTGTCGGACATGATAGTCTCCTTGGGTTCTGAGTGTTCTTGTTCAGGCAGAGGAATGGCCCGGTTCACCGGGTCCAGACAGATCCGTTCTGCCGAAGCGAAAGCGTTTTCGAAGGTGTCGAAAATGAAGACACCTGCAGTCAGGCAATCCCGACGGGTGGACAGCCCGTTCCAGAATTTGCCGATCTTTGGCCGTATCAGTCGGCCGCTTCGATGCGGACCGAAAGCGGTCCATCACCCAGAAGGGCATCGATCGACCCGTCGAATGCGCCGAGCCTCACGAGGCCGCGGGAATTCTGAAACGGCTTGTAGAAGATCGCGATGTTTCCCCAGGGCGCGTAGTGCGTGATGTCACCCTTTCGCGGCGTGTAGCTTGCCGGGGCTTCGGAGATATCGAGCTTGCGTGGCAGGTCCGCGACCTTTTCTGTCCCGTGATAGTCGGTCAGGGTCAGGTCGAGTGGCAACAGGGCCGCGAAGTCCCTGCCGGCGAGCGTATCGTCAAGCGTCGCCGGAAGCACAACGTCTTCTACGATCACCTTGATGCGGATCATGCGAGCCTCGTTCGATGGTTCGGTTGCGTTTCCGGAAGCCCCCGCCCCGGCGCAAAACAGTGTCATTGCCAACGAGAGCAATCTTGACCTGAAAGCGGGCATTGCGGGGTTCCTCCGTTCTGTTGCTTCCAATCTAGGCGCCAGACCGACAAGGATTAAGCCCCCTCCAGGTACTGCCTCTCATGAGCAGCACTCATTAATCCGCATCCAGGTCACACCGGAAGGAGTGGAGCTCGTGGACAGACGGACAGCTCCACCGGGTTCATGAGTGATCCTCATGACTGCTTCCGACAGAGCCACCATTATCCACGCGTGCGTCTTGCCTACGTTCTTGAGGAAGGCCGAAAGGCCGCCTCACGACTGATGGAGACGACCTGAGATGAAACGCACCCTTGCAACGCTCGCACTCGTTCTTGCGGCTCCGGCTGCATTTGCACAATCCATGGAAATAACCCGCTCCGAAACCCTGGCGGGCCAATTGGGAAGCGGCGACTATTTTACCGGTACAGCCTATGTCGCCCCTGTTTTCCCGCCTGTCATGAACGATGTCAGCGCCGGTCACGTCACGTTTCTGCCCGGAGCCCGCTCCGCCTGGCACACGCATCCTGCGGGCCAGATGCTGGTCGTGACATCGGGGACCGGCTGGGTCCAGGAGCGCGGCCAGGAAAAGCGGATCATGCAGGCCGGTGATGTGGTCTGGTGCCCGCCTGATGTCGAGCATTGGCACGGCGCGACCGACACCACGGCCGTTTCCCATTACGCAATTCAGGCGACGGTTGACGGGTCCGCCGTTGCCTGGGGCGATCATGTGACGGACGAAGAATATGGCCAGTAAGCTTGCCGTCCAATTTTGTGGCGTCTTGTTTGCGATGCTGGTACCGGTGTCCGCCTCTGCAGCGGACACCGTGCTGAACGGCCTCGACTATCCCTGGGATATCGAAGCCCATGGCGGCAAGATTTATGTGACGGAGAAGAGCGGAACAGTCGGCATCCTTGCCGACGGTTCCTTCACGCGCCTTCCCGTCGAAACCAGTCAGCCGATCCTGGATGACCGCGGCGGCGGCCTGCTTGGTCTGGCCATCAGCCCGGACTTCCCGGACACCGGCCGCATCGTGCTCTACCAGCACTACGGCACCCCGGACGCCCGGATGAACCGTGTCATCGAGGCCGAACGCCTCGGGGATCGATGGAAAGAGACCCGGGTGCTGGTCGACGCCATTCCGGGCCACCCGCTTTACAACGGCGGACGCGTGGCCTTCGGTCCCGACGGCATGCTTAATGTCACCACTGGTTGGACCGAAAACAGGGAGCGTCCGCAAGACCTCGGCAGCCTTGCCGGGAAGATATTGCGTGTGACGCCGGACGACGAAATCCCTTCGGACAATCCGTTCGCGGGTTCACCGGTCTGGTCGCTCGGCCATCGCAATCCCCAGGGCCTAGCCTGGGACGCCTCCGGGCAGCTCTTCGCAGCCGAGCACGGGCAGTCCGGCCATGACGAGGTGAACCGGATTGAGCGGGGCGGCAACTACGGCTGGCCGCTGATCCAGGGCGATGAAACCCGCGACGGCCTGCTCGCACCGCTGGCGCATTCGGGCCAGAGCACCTGGGCGCCTTCCGGCCTGACCTCGGACGGTGACCGGCTGCTTCTTGCGGGCTTGAGAGTGAACGGCATTCTGGAAGTGACCACCGAAGGCCGGGTATCCGAAGCCTACCAGGCCGGAGAACGTATCCGGGACGTGCTTGTGTCGGATGGCGTGATCTATGCAATCACCACAAACCGGTCTCCCCGGCGGGAAGGGGCTTCTGAAGACAGGCTGATCCGGCTTGATCCCTGATTGCATAATCGATGGACCTCATGAGCCCGGCACATATATGTGGGAGAGACAGTGATGATTCTGGATGATCAGAACGGGACCTCCCACATGCTCCGAGAAAATATCAATGATCTCATCGCGCTTGCGGCTGTTGCGGAAGAACGCAGTTTCACGCGGGCCGCAGCGCGGTTGAACGTGTCTCAGTCCGCCCTGAGCCACACGATCAAGGGACTGGAGCAACGCCTGGGCCTGAGGCTTTTGACGCGGACGACCCGCTCCGTCGCTCCCACGATCGAAGGCGAAGACCTTCTGGCTACCTTGACACCATGCCTCGAAAAGATCGAAGCCCGGCTTCAGGCACTCAACGATGCACGTGACCAGCCCACAGGAACAGTGAGGATCGTCGCCACGGAATACGCCATAGAAAGCCTCCTCTGGCCGAAGCTGTCTCCGGTTCTCAAGGCCCATCCGCTGGTCAATGTCGAATTCGTCATGGACTACGGTTACACGGACCTTGCCGATTCCCAATGTGACGCAGGTGTGCGGTATGGCGAACAGGTCAGCGAGGGCATGATCTCGATGCGTATCGGTCCGGACGAGCGTATGGTCTGTGTCGGATCACCCGACTATCTGGACAGGGTTGGCGAGCCGGAAACACCCCAGGATCTCGCGGACCATAGTTGCATCAACCTGCGGCTTTCCACCCATGGCGCACTCTATGCCTGGGAGTTCGAAGACAAGGACGGCAACGAAATCCGGGTGAAGGTAAAGGGACAAGCCTGCTTCAATACGATCAACCCGGTCATGCGTGCGGCCGTGGACTGTCAAGGACTGGCACTGGTTCCCGAAATGTTGGCGCAGGAACATCTTGCGGCCGGAACCTTGCGCACATGTCTTTATGACTTCAGCCCGTCGTTTCCCGGTTTTCACCTTTATTACCCCAGCCGGCAAAAGCCCTCGTTCGCCTTCCAGGTCGTCCTGGATGCCCTGCGGGATCGTGGTTGAGCCCACTCATGAGGTGACGTCATGAGTGGCTTGAAAGACCCGGTTATTAAGATACGTTTTTTGCGCTCCAGATTAGCAGGGTAATTACCCACTTGCCGAAAGGGAGCTCCCGATGAAATCCATTCTCACCGCAGCCGGTCTGGCGTTGATGGCCACGACTGCAGCCGCTCAGGACGCGGCAGGAACCTTGCCTGCAGCCGTTGGCCGCGTTGCCCCGGCACTTGAAGCTTATGCGAAGGACGATCTATTCGGTGCGGAATGGAACGGGGCAGGCCTTTCCAAGAGAGATCGGGCACTGGTCACCTTTGCCGCCCTCATGACGCGGCACGAGACCGGAAATCTTGCAAGCCATGTGTCGTTGGCTCTCGATTCAGGCGTTACCCCGGCAGAGATCTCCGAAACCATCACCCATCTCGCCTTCTATACAGGCTGGGGTAATGCCACCGCGGCGGCCGAAGCAGCCGCACCAGTGTTTGAGGAAAGGGAGATCACCATTGAAGACCTCCCGGCCTCCGACCCGGACCTGCTGCCGCTCAACGAAGAGGCCGAAGCTGCCCGTGAAAACCTCGTACGCGGCAACTATGCGGATGTGAGCATGGGTGTCGTGGACAACACGCGTGAGCTGCTGTTCCGCGATCTCTGGCTGCGTCCCGATCTCGCACCCCGCGACCGGAGCCTCGTGACGGTTGCCGCCTTGATTGCAGCCGGTCAGCCCGAACAGATGACATTTCACCTCAACCGCGCCATGGACAATGGCCTGACACAGGAAGAAGCCGGTGCCATGCTTTCTCACCTGGCATTCTATGCCGGTTGGCCGAAAGTGTTTTCGGCATTGCCGGTTGCCAAGGCCGTATTCAAAAAACGCGCGCAGTAACCGGTTCCCGCCGAAGCCGGCCTTGCTGCACGAAAGATCGGAATTGAGACATGAAGATAGGCATTCTGGGGTCGGGTCTGATGGGTGCCAAGCTCGGACAGCTCTGGGCGCGTTGCGGCCATGATGTGACCTTCGCCTATTCCCGCAGCCGCTCGAAGCTCGAGCGTCTCGCCCAGGCGGCAGGCGCCTCGCACGGGTCGGTGGCGGACGCGGTCGAGAACGCGGACGCGCTGCTGCTGGCCGTGCACTGGTCGCGGGTGGACGACGTCCTTGCGCTAGCCGGGGATCTATCCGGAACCGTGGTCCTGAACTGCTGCGTGCCCCTTGATCCGACGAACACGGATCTGGTGGTCGGCATCCAGTCGTCCGGAGCCGAAGAGCTGGCGGCCATGCGGCCGCAGGCCCGCTGGGTTTCCTGTTTCAACACCGTTCCCTCCGAGGCTTTCATGCCGGTTTTTTCGCAAAAGGAACGGACACCAAGGTCGCAAGTCCTGGTTTATGGGGACGATGCCGGTGCGAAGGAAGTCGCCGGTCTCCTGATCCGGGACATCGGTTTCGATCCTCTTGAAGCCGGACCGCTTCGCACGGCCCGCTTCGCAGAACCCTTTGCCATGGTCACCGCCGAGTTGGCCTACAGCCAACCCGGGGGACCTGCCTTAACCTACCGTTTTGAAAAGCTGCGCGGCTGACCGCGCAACAAGCATCAGGGAGTTGAAAATGAAAATCACCCGTTCCGGGACTGCTTCGTCCGTCAAGGGGCCCGACGACTGGTTCACTGGCACTGTGCGCATCGACCCGCTTTTCCAGGCCGAAGAACCCGGCCGGACCGGCGGTGCCCATGTCACCTTCGAGCCCGGCGCACGCACGGCCTGGCACACCCATCCGGCCGGACAGACGCTGATCGTGACCTTCGGCCGTGGCCGGGTTCAGCGCGAAGGCGGCCCCGTGGAAGAGATTTCCCAGGGTGACGTCGTCTGGTTTCCGGCCGGAGAAAAGCATTGGCACGGTGCCGCACCCGACACAGCCATGAGCCACATCGCCATTCAGGAAAGCATCGGCGGCTCTCCCGTCACCTGGATGGAGAAGGTCTCGGACGAAGACTACACCGGCTGACCAACCGCCAGCCGGGCCCAAGGGCCCGGCTGCCATGCCTCGGAGAATGTCCGTTTTCCGACACCTGCGACTGACGTCCCCTGTGCTGTTCGCCAACGGTTGGAGGACGTTCACGTATTCACGCCGATTGCCGGCTGTTCCCGTCAGGCAATTCCTCATCTTCGGCACTCCGGGGAGTGGAATCGGCGACCTTGGACCTGCGGCCGAAGAGCTTCGAAACGACGACGTAGAATGTCGGCACCAAAAGCACTGCAAGCACCGTTGCCGATATCATTCCTCCAAGAACACCCGTACCGATTGCTCGCTGGCTGGCCGAACTGGCGCCCGTCGCAAAGGCAAGCGGAACCACGCCGAGTATGAAGGCGAATGACGTCATCAGGATAGGACGGAAGCGCAGTTTCGACGCTTCGACCGTTGCTTCCAGCAGGGAACGTCCCTCGTTCCTGAGATCCCGGGCGAACTCGATGATCAGGATGGCGTTCTTGGCAAACAGTCCGATGATCGTGATCAGCCCCACCGTGAAATAGATGTCGTTAGGCAGGTTTCGCATGGTGACCGCAACGATGGCCCCGACGGCGCCAAGCGGAACGACCAGCATGACGGCGATTGGAACCGACCAGCTTTCGTAAAGCGCGGCAAGGCACAGGAACACGAAGACGAGCGACAGGCCGAGCAGGAAGGGAGCTGCATTGCCTGAAGCCTTTTCCTGGTACGACAAACCCGTCCATTCGTAGCCGAAACCATTCGGCAAAGACTGGAAAAGCCGTTCCATTTCTGCCATTGCCTCGCCACTGGTGTGGCCGGGCGCGGGGCTGCCGCTGATCTTGATCGCCTGGAGACCGTTGTACCCGACCACTTGCGTCGGTCCCAGTTCCCAGCGCGCACTCGCGAAAGCGGAGAGCGGCACCATCTCGCCGCGGCTGTTGCGGGCGTTCAGGTCAAGCAGGCTCGCAACGTCCATCCGCTCGGCCGCTTCTGCCTGAACGATGACACGCTGCATCCGGCCAGCGTTCGGAAAGTCCGCGACATAGCTTGATCCGATCGACGTGGACAACACCGCATTGATTTCATCGAAGGCGACCCCGTAGGCGTTCGCTTGCCGGCGATCGATATCGAGCATGATCTGTGGAGCAGGTGGCAGACCTTCGATGTAAGGGTATTGCAGGATCGGGCTTTGCCAGGCCATGCCCAACAGGGCGTTGGCAGCCTGCACAAGCGCGTCATTTCCGTGATTGGCACGGTCCTGCAAACGGAAACTGAACCCGCTGGCATTGCCGAGCGCTGCAATGGGCGGCGGCGTCAGGGTGAACACGGAGCCTTCCGGAATGCCGGCAAGTGCTCCCAGGGCCGAACCGACGATGGCTTCGGAAGAATCCCCCGGTCCTCTTTCCGACCAGTCCTCGTAGGTTGCGAAGGAGATCCCCGCGTTCTGGCCGTTGCCGTTGAACCCGAAGCCAAGGATCGAGACTATTTTCCTGACGCCTGACCTGTTCATGAAGAAGTCATCGACCTGATCGAGAACACCGGCGGTCCGCTGCGCGGTAGACCCGGCCGGCAATTGCGTCGCGGCGATAGCATATCCCTGGTCTTCCACCGGCAGAAAGCCGGAAGGCAGGCGAACATAGGTGTAAGCCAGGCCCGCCAGGATCGCCATGTAGATCACCATCATGCGGTAATTGCGTTTCACGGCCCCGCCGACGACGCGGCCGTAGCCATTCGTCGTCTTGCCGATCAACCAGTCGAACCCACGGAAGAACCAGTTCTTGTGATGGGCATGGCTTTCGGGGATTGGTTTCAGGATCGTCGCGCACAGCGCCGGCGTAAGGGTCAGAGCCATGAAGGCCGAAAACACCATCGACATGACGATCGTCACGGAGAACTGCTTGTAGATGATCCCGATGGCCCCGGGAAAGAATGCCATCGGCACAAACACCGCAATCAGGACGACCGTGATGCCGATGACGGCACCCGTGATTTGCTTCATCGCCTTGACGGTGGCCTCCTTGGGTGGAAGACCTTCCTCGGCCATGATGCGCTCGACGTTTTCGACAACCACGATCGCATCATCGACCAGGATACCGATCGCAAGCACCATCGCGAACATGGTCAACACGTTGATCGAGAACCCGAATAGCTGCAGCGCGGCACATGTTCCCAGCAAGGCGATCGGCACGACAAGCGACGGGATCAGCGTGTAGCGGAGGTTCTGCAGGAACAGGAACATGATGACGAAGACCAGCACCACCGCCTCGATCAGCGTGTGAATGACCTTCTCGATGGAAATCGAAACAAAGGGCGTGGTGTCATAAGGGATCTCGAAACTGACGCCCTGGGGAAAGTTTGCCGCCAGTTCCGCCATCCGTGACTTGACAGCGTCGGCGGTCACCAGCGCGTTTCCACTCGCATTCAGCTGGATGCCGATCATCGCGGCTTCCTGACCGTTGATACTCGAGGAGATCGCATAACTTTGCGCGCCGAATTCCACGCGCGCCACGTCTCCGAGGCGCACCACGGATCCATCGGGGTTGGCCCGCAGTACGATTTCCGCAAACTCCTCGGTAGTCGACAACTGACCCGTGGTCGAGACGGTGGCCGTAATTTCCTGGCCAGCCGCACTCGGCTGGGCTCCAATGCTGCCGGACGACACCTGGGCGTTCTGTCCAGCAATCGCGCCAGTCACGTCCCTGGCTGTCAGGTTGAGGCCGACGAGCTTTTTCGTGTCGATCCAGACGCGCATCGCCCGTTCTGTTGCGAACAGTTGCGCCTTGCCGACACCAGGCAAACGCCGCAATTCATCAATCACATTCCTGGCTGCGAACTCGCCCAGATCGACAGCGTTCAAACGGCCATCCGTCGAGACAAGGCCGACAAAGAGAAGAAAAGAGCTGCTCGTTTCCTCGACCCGCACCCCTTGCTGGCGAACCGAAGGCGGCAGGCGCGCCTCCACACGGCTGATCCGGTTCTGCACATCCACGGTCGCGACCTGCGGATCGGTGCCCGCTTCGAACGTGATGTTGATGGTCACGCTGCCTTGCGCATCGCTGACGGAATCGAAATAGAGCATCCCCGTCGCGCCGTTCATCTCCTGTTCGATGAGCTTGGTGACACTGTCATAGAGATTTTCCGGTGTGGCGCCGGGATAGCTGGTTGTCACCGCAATCGTGGTTGGTGCCACGTTCGGATATTGGGAGATGGGCAGGAACGGAATTGCGATCGCACCTGCCAGGGCAATGGCAAGTGCGATGACCCAGGCAAAAACGGGCCGTTCGATGAAATACTGCGGCATTTGGAAGGACCTGTTCTAGCTCGGGATATCGCACGGTTCTGCGGCACTGCAGTCTGATGCCGTGCCGCGTTCGGCGGCCTTTTCTGCAGCCTCTGCCGGAGCGGCCGAGACGGGCTGACCGGGCATCGCACGATCGAGGCCGTCGACGATCACCTGATCGCCTGACTTCAGTCCCTGGGTGACAAGCCAACGGTTGCCGACAGAACGACTTGTCAGGATAGGCTGAGCGGCCGCCTTGCCGTCCCTGACTGTCATCACGCTCGCCTGGCCCAGCGTGTCCCACTGGACGGCCCTTTGCGGAACGAGCACTGCCTGGTGAGCGACGCCTTCCGTCACACGGACGCGGACATAGGTGCCTGGCAACAGTTTGCCCTGCGGATTTTCGAACTCGGCGCGGAGCAGAACCTGACCCGTGGTTTCATCGACCACGGCAGACGAAAACAGCAGTCGGCCCGGATGTTCATAGGTGCTGCCGTCGTCAAGGATCAGCTCGATGGCATTGCTGCTTTCGACCGGCTGCATGTCGCCTGCATCGATTTCGCGGCGGACCCTGGACAATTCCGCGAGCGGCGCGATGAAGTCCACATAGAGTGAACTGATATCCCGCACGATCGCCATTTGCGTTCCGTCCTCCTGGCGAACCAGAGCGCCTTCGGACACCAGCGCAGCGCCAATATGACCGTCAATTGGTGAGCGGACCGAGGCATAGCTGAGTTCAAGTTCCGCGGTCTGGAGATTGGCCTTGGCAACGGCAACTTCCGCCTGGGCCTGCTTGCGGTCCGCCAGGGCAACATCGTGCTGTTCCGTGCTGGCGACATTTCGCGCGAGCAGACGCTTCACCCGGTCTGCCCGCTGGTTCGCCAGGCTGAGCGCTGCTTCCGCCCGCGAAAGCTGCGCCTTTGCGGAAGCGACGGCGGCCGCGAATTTGGCCGGGTCGATTTCGAACAGCACGTCGCCCTTGTGGACGTCGCTACCCTGTTCGAATTGCCGTTCCAGTACGATGCCGGAAACCCGCGCCCTGACTTCGGCCAGACGAATGGGCACCAGTCGACCCGGATAATCTTTCTTGAGCGGCATGTCCTCGCCGGCCACCGTGATCGTCTTCACGGCCGGCGGCGGGAAACTGGCATGCGAGGTTTCTTCGGAAGGGCTGCAGCCACTGAGTATTATCAGAACCGCAAGGAGCGGGAGTAAGTCGGGAAAGAGCCTGACGTGCATTGGTTATCCGGTAATGAGTACGAGGTACCGGCGGCAGGTTTGGGCACGCCGATGAGCCTGTAGACGCAGACCCGGACGCCTTCTTAAGACCTCAACCTAAGTTGAGGTCAAGGACAAATTTCGGCTTCTTCAAATCCGTCACTTTCCGCATGCCACATCACCGTGCAAAGGCTGGACTTCGCCAAGTTCCGGGTCACTCATCGATTGACAAGTACGATCCCGGCGACGACGAATGCCGCTCCTGCAAGAAGTGAAAAAGTCAGCTGCTCCCCCAGCAGGAGCACTGCCAGGATGCTGCCGAAGATCGGCATCAGGTGGACAAACTGCCCGCCGCGTTCCGGGCCGATGATGCCAATGCCGTAGGACCAGAGCAGAAACCCGATCGCCGACGCAAAAACCGCAATATAGGCGACAGCCAGCAGCGACTCTTCGGTGAACTCAGGCCGTTCCACCCCGCGCACGAGGAGGAAAGCCGCCATCACGCAAAGCGCCACTAGAATGCTTGCCACCAGTGTCACGCTCTGCGGCACGGCGGACGGCTTGTGGCGCAGCAACAGCGTATACCAGGCCCAGATCAAAATCGCGCCGAGCATCCAGGCCTTGCCGGTATCAACCTGAAGAAGGGACACGCCGACGGTTCCGCCAGCCAGGACCAGAACCGAGGCACCCAGCAGCGACACAAGCAGCCCGGCGATCTGGAACAAGGTCGGCCGGAACCCGCTCCAGATCATTCCACCGGCAACAGTCGCGACCGGAGCCAGCGCCAGGATCAGGAGACAGTTCACCGCCGCTGTCTGCGAGAGCGCCTGATAGACCATCGTGTGAAACGCGGCGATGCCGGTGATCCCAAGCAATGCGACCACGCGCCATGATGCAACAAGCTCCCGGCGATAGGAGATCAGGCCTCGCAACGTGAAAGGCAGCATCATCGCCAGGCAAAGACCCCATCGGATCGTGTTGAGTTCCAGCGGCGTGATCTCACCTCGGATCGCACGCCCGGCGATAAAGTTTCCCGACCAGAACAGGGTCGCAAAAACGAGCGCGGCAATTGCCGCCGTGGTGTCTTTTTGGATTGCTTGTCTCATCTTCCGGTCATCCTTCGGCTTGATCTGTGGAGATCAGACGCCAAAACCGACCGGCGCACATGAGATCGATGTCCCGCTGCGCTTGATAAAGTGACGTATTGCCTAGGGTGTTTGTCCCGTCTGTGCCGACAGGACGCGCACGATCAACTCGGAACGGGTGTGCACCCCAACCTTGTCGAAGAGCGAAGAGACCTGATTTCTCACCGTCTTTTCGCTCTTGTCCAGAAGCTCCGCAATTTCCGAATTGCTCAGCCCTTTCGCCACCAAAGTCAGCACCTGTTCCTCCGCGGTGGTGAGACCGAAGTCCGTGTCGGATACCGCGAGGTCGGCGCCGGTTCCGAGGAAGTCCTGCAAGGATGAAAGAAGAACGTTCCACGCAGGTTCCGTGTCCAGCAATACGTGATTGTTGCTGTCCAGGGGCACGAATTTGGCATCCGGGATGGTCATGGCAAGCTCGCGTCCCTGAGCGAAGGGAACGCGTGCGTCGCCATTTGCGTGCAGCACCAGCGTCGGCACTTTCAATTGCGCAGCCAGATTCAGGACGTCGATACGATGCAGCGTTTCCATGGTGCGGGCTGCAATATCTGCAGATGCGGTGTCTTGCTCAAGTGACCGCCACCATTTGTGCTGCGCAAGCGTTCCGTCCGGAATGAAGAGATGCGTAAAAACCTGATTGAAAGCAGTATCGTCCCTGCCCCACCCCAGCCGCATCAGGTTGGTCAGCGTGGCCGCTTCCAGTCTCGCCCTGTCGCTGGTGTCGCGAGCCAACAGTCCGCGCGCGTAACCGCCGATCAAGACCAGTCGTTCCACCTTGTCCGGATGGCGAAGCGCGTAAGCGATGGAAAGCGCGGCACCTTGAGACATGCCGAGCAGGGTAAAGGGTTCGTCGATTGCTTCGGTCACGGCTTCCAGGTCCGACAGCCAGGCCTCGAAGCTGATCTCGGAGATGTTTCGCGAAGAAAGACCGCAGCCGCGAAGGTCGTATCGCACGAGACGTCCGAAGCCAGTCAACTCGGCAAGCCAGTGTTGCCAGACGGGACTGTCAAGATCGCGGGAGATATGGGTCAGCCAGTGCGCGGCTCGAACGATGGTCGGCCCACGCCCTGACGAGGCGCAGGCAATGCGCGCACCATCTTTGGCGGTGACAAAGAAGATGTCTTGTTTTGGAACTCCACGCCGCATCATGGGCAGGAGTATGACATCTCTTCGCATGGGGGCACAGTATTGCCTTGGCGCGATTGCGGTTCATTTCACGCCCCACTGCACCCGGCACAAACGCGCACGGCCTCCGGGATGGGCGGAGGCCGTGAAGCGTTTTTCAGTTTTTACAGGGACGCGATTACTGCAGTCGAGTTCCGATCCGGGCATCGACGCTAAAGCGGCCGGCGCCATAGGCTACGATCTGCAACAGTCCACCGGCGATCGATATGTTCTTGAAGAAGTGGATGAACTGGTTCTGATCACCGAGTTGATTGTGGAAGGCCAGAGCTGCTGCAACAGTAAAGAGTGCCATGACTGCGGCAACGAGACGGGTCTGATAACCCGCGATCAGCGCCAGACTGCCGATGATTTCAACTGCAACTGCGCCGATATAGGCAAGCGTTGCGAAGGGCAGGCCTGCCGCATCGATCCAGGCGATGGTAGCTTCTGCAGACCCAAGTTTGGAAATGCCGGAAAGCAGAAACAAAGGGGCGATCAGCAGGCGTGCGGCCAGCGGCACGGCGCCGTCCAGACTGCGGGTGAGTGCGGAGCCGCCTTCAGGTGCGGCCGATACATCGAGATTTGCCATTTTCAGTACTCCTGTTTTGCCGGACCTTTCCTTATTCGTCCGGGCCTGGTTAAAAGATATCGTCTACTTTTCTGATTATAAGTCACCAAAATCGGATCACATTGTAATCGATTATTGAACAATCCAATCCGACCTGCCGTAAATGGCGGGATGAGATCTGTGCGCCCGGGAGATTCAGCGACGGCAATTTCGAACCGAAATCTGCCGGCGCCGAAGTTTCAACCTTCATCAGGCGTCGCGGACAAAACTGGCGATGATGTCCGCCGTCAGTTCAGGATGCTGATGCTGGGGGCCATGGCCTGCACTGGGGTAAGTCACCAGTGTGACTGTCGGCAGGACCCCGTTCAGCGCGTACCAGTTCTCGACCGGGAAGATGATGTCGTGATCTCCGCCGATATGCAGGATCGGCACGCTGGTCGTCTTCAGCATCTCCATCACCGGCGGCGCCGGGAAAGCCGGATTGGCTGGACCACCGGCAATGCGAGCCCGTGCAAAATCTATCGGAACCGCCGGGCTGGTATCGCCCTCGCGCGCTTCGATGCGTGCCTGGGACCGGCTTGCGGCCGCACGGCTTGAAGCCGATTTCGGTTCGAAGAAAAGGGCAACCACGTCTTCGAAGTCGTTCACGTCCTTGCCGGCAAGATCGTAAAAAAGCTGCTCTGCCGGTTTCACCAGATCGCCGGGAGGTGTCGAGCCCAAGAGCACAAGGTGGCTGATCTCCTGCGGATAAAGCGTCAGCGCCACCTGGGCCGCCATGCCGCCGATCGACCAACCGAGCAGGATCACGTCCTTCAGGCCCAGCGCCTGGATAAGATCACGCGGATCTGCGGCCATCTCCAGGGGATTGTAACTGGGTGTGCCAGTGGACAGGCCAAGGCCGGAATAGTCGAAGGTGATGACACGAAAGCCGTTTTCGGCAAGCCCGTTCAGGAAGGCCGGATCCCAGAGATCCAGAGTGCCGCGAAAGCGCGTTGCCAGCAGGATCGGCTTGCCTTTGCCGATAGACCTGTAAGCCAGGGTTCTGCCACCGGTTTCGATGAATTGGGTCGGTGCCGTCAGGGCATCATTTTCTGCAATCTTGTCGAGCATGTCCGTCTCCTCTGCTCCTTGCCGAATTGCGCCGGATCGCTTGCCTTTCCGGCTGATGGCTAGAAGGTGAGCCAAGACGGGTCCCGGAACCATTATCTGCCGGGATGCTGCACTCATACTGGCGTATGATTGAACGGACTGCAGGCCCATGCGAGGACTTGGCCATGACTGACAATCCGATTGTTCACATCATCGACGATGACACCTCGCTACGCGAAGCCCTGGTCCGGCTGTTCCGGTCCGTTGGTCTTGAGGCGAGGCCTTATGTGTCCGTCGCGGCTTTTCTTGAGGCCGGCAACAACGACACTCCGGGGTGTCTTTTGCTCGATGTGCGCCTGCCCGGCATGAGCGGTCTCGATTTTCAACGCCAACTGGAGGATCTCGGGATCCGTATGCCGGCCATCATGATGACCGGCCACGGAGATATCCCGATGTCCGTCAGCGCGATGAAGGCGGGTGCAGTCGACTTTTTGCCGAAGCCTTTCCGGGATCAGGACCTTCTGGATGCGGTGGCAATTGCAATCGAACGCGATAGCCGCAATCGGACCGACAATCGGGAAAAAGACCAGTTGCAGGCTCTGTACGAAAGCCTGACCCGGCGCGAACGTCAGGTGATGACGCGTGTCTGTGCCGGACGCCTCAACAAGCAGGTCGCAGCGGATCTCGACCTCAGCGAAATCACAGTAAAGATCCACCGTGGAACGATGATGAAAAAAATGAGAGCCAGAACCCTGGCCGACCTTGTGCGCATGGCCCAGATCCTCGGTCTGAAAGACCCTCATGTGGATGCCTCCGGATTGGCGAGGCTCGACAGTCATGACCTCTGAGGCAGCCTGCGTGGCGGTCATCGATGACGATGAATCGCTACGCAACGCCATTTCGTCGCTGCTGCGTTCAGTGGGAATGCGCGTTTCAACCTTTGCCACCGCCGACCTTTTCCTGAACCGCGCGGTGCTTGGCGACACCGATCTGATCATTACAGACATTCACATGCCGGGCATGTCCGGCATCGAGTTGAAAGACCGGCTAGACGATCTGGACTGCCAGGTCCCCGTGATCATGATCACCGCCAAGACCGAGCAGAATCTGCTTGACCGGGCGGAGGCCTCGGGAGCCTACTCGGTATTCCGGAAACCCTTCGATACCGACGACTTACTCAACACGATCGAGCAGGCCCTTGCCGACTGAACGGGAGATGCCGCATGCTGGAAGGACCTATCCCTCTTTCTGAATTGCAGCGCCCTGACGCGGCAGCAACCGCCCTTCTGGACCATGCCCCGCAAAGCGTCGTCCTGTGCGACCGAACCTGGCGCATCGCCTACTGGAACCGGGCGAGCGAAACGCTCTATGGCTGGACATCGGCTCAAGTACTCGGACAGGAGCTGAACACGCTGCTGCAAAGCCGGCATCCACAACCCGTCCAGGCCCTGCAGCAGACTTTCGCAACGCACCGGGCCTGGGACGGTGATCTGGAACGCGCCACCGCCTCCGGCAACACTCTCACCGTCGAAACGACCTGGGCGATGGTGCCAGCGGCAGACGGGCAGTCCGAGTGGATCATCGAATACGGACGCGACATCACTGCGTTGAGTGATGCGGAAATCTCCGTCCGCACACTCACCCACCAGTATACGAACGTGTTCCAGGCCATGGCCGCCTCGTTCTGGGAACTGGACTTCACCGAAGTCCGCCAGATGATCGGCGGCCTGCTGCAATCCGGCGTCACCGATTTCGCGGCCTATTTTCAAAACCATCCCGAGTTTATCGACGAGGCCATTGCCCGCACGACAATCCTGGATGTCAACGATGCGACCGTGCGGCTGTTCGGGGGCAAGGACCGGGACGGCATGATCGGCCGGAACATCTCGCCATTCTGGCCGCAGGAAAGCCGGACCATCTATGCCCGATCCTTGCTGGCCGCCCTGCGGCGTGAACCCAACCTGCAGACCGAAACCCGGCTGTCGACGCTCGACGGGCAGCTGATCGATGCGCTCTTCACCGTGTGTTGGCCGGAGGGCCATCATGGTCGTGGCTCGGTTCTGGTCGGTGTCATTGACCTTACCGACCGCGTCAAGGCGGAAGAGGAACTGAGACAGTCGGAATTGCGTTTCCGCGATCTTTTCCAGGCCATGTCCACGGCCTTGTTCCAGCTCGACACTGCGGGCTTGCTTGGCTTCTATGACGACTTGCATGCCCGAGGCATTACCGACATGGGCGCTCATCTTGACGACCATCCGGAGGATCTCAGGCGCGCCATGGAGGGCTGCCTCATCGTTGAGGTCAATACAGCTGCTCTCAAGATACTTGGTGCGGAAACGGCAGAGGACCTCATAGGCCAGACAGTATCCCGCTTCTGGCCTGCGTCCGGTGATGAGGCCTTCCGGGCCGTGCTTCAGCACAGCTTCGCCTCGGCAACCCCGTTCGAAGTCCGCGCCCGGAACTGCCGCCTCGACGGAAGCGAGTTCGACACGATGTTTCTGGTCAATGCCTCGCCGATCCTGCGGGCAAGGAAGATGACGCTTGTCGGGCTCGTCGACATCACGGATGAAGTCGAGGCAAAGTCCGCCTTGCAAAAGCTTCAGGCCGAATTCGCGCATGCTTCCCGGCTTTCGGTGCTCGGGGAACTGGCAGCCTCCATCGCCCATGAGGTCAACCAGCCGCTGGCGGCAATTGCCGCAAACGGGTCAGCCGCCGGCCGCTGGCTGAAGCGGCCCGACCCCGATCTTGAGGAACTGATGGCCATCAACGAGGCGATGGTCTGCGACGCAAGGCGCGCGGCCGACATCGTGTCCAGGATCCGCTCCATGGCCACCAAGCGGGAGACCCAGCAGCTTGCAGCACCGGTCAATCGGATCATCGAGGAGGCTCTGGTTTTTCTTTCCCACGAGCTGCAAGCCCACGGCACAAATACACGAACCGCGCTGAAGGACGGCCTGCCGGATGTCCTTGTCGACCGGGTGCAGATCCAGCAGGTGGTGGTCAATCTCATTCTCAACGCCGTCCAGGAACTTGCCCGCAAGAACATTCCCTTCCCGCTGATCGAAGTCACGACCTCTCGGGTGGACAACAGGGTTGTCATCCGCGTGGAAGATACCGGTGCCGGCATTCCGGCGGAGATGCGCGAGCGTATATTCGAAAGCTTCTACACCACCAAACAGACCGGACTTGGCATCGGCCTGTCCATCTGCCGCAATATCGTGGAAGGTCATGGCGGCAGGATCCTGGCGGACGGTTCACCGCTCGGCGGGGCACGGTTCCAGGTGGAGCTGCCCGTTGCCTCTGCAACGGTGCAAACATGATCGGGAGGACGCTGCCGTCCTCCCGTTTATCTGGCTGAAACCAAGTCCTCACGCCGGCTGGACGAAGAACTCCAGAAGATCGGGATTGACGATGTCCGGATGGGTCGTTGCAAGGCCGTGCGGCAGCCCCTCATAGACCTTCAGCGTGCCCTTCGGCAGCAGCTTGATGCTTTCCAGCGCCGAGGCCCCGATCGGG
The DNA here is from genome assembly GCF_012395805.1 of Labrenzia sp. 5N. Classification (NCBI taxonomy): domain Bacteria; kingdom Pseudomonadati; phylum Pseudomonadota; class Alphaproteobacteria; order Hyphomicrobiales; family Stappiaceae; genus Labrenzia; species Labrenzia sp. 5N. Next base: position 649,537 of record NZ_JAAZTM010000004.1, read on the forward strand.
ACGATCTGGTCGTCGTCGCCGTGCATGACCAGAACCGGAATATCGATTTTTTTCAGGTCTTCCGTGAAGTCGGTCTGGGAAAACGCCTTGATGCAGTCGTAATGAGCCTTTGCTCCCCCCATCATGCCCTGGCGCCACCAATTGTCGACGATGCCCTGGCTGACAACGGCACCCGGCCGGTTGAAACCGTAAAACGGGCCTGCCGGAATATCGTGGAAGAACTGAGAACGGTTGGCCAGAAAGGTTTCCCGGAAACCGTCGAACACTTCCAGCGGCAGACCGCCCGGGTTGGCCGCTGTCTTGACCATCAACGGCGGCACAGCGCCAAGCAGCACGGCCTTTGAAGCACGGGCTGTGCCGTGACGGCCGAGGTAGCGGGCCACCTCGCCACCGCCGGTGCTGTGGCCGACGTGGATGACGTTTTGCAGGTCCAACGCTTCCACCAGCGCCTTCACGTCATCGGCGTAAGTGTCCATCTCGTTGCCGTCGAAGGTCTGGGTCGAACGGCCGTGGCCGCGCCGGTCGTGCGCCAGCACCCGGTACCCCTTCGCCAGAAAGAACATCATCTGGGCGTCCCAGTCATCGGCAGAAAGCGGCCAGCCGTGGTGAAACAGGATCGGCTGGGCATTTTTCGGACCCCAATCCTTGTAAAAAATTTCGGTGCCGTCTGCGGTGGTAACGAATTGCGCGGTCATCTGGCTTGTTCCCCTGATTTCTTCCGCCGTGGCGGGGGTCGGTTGCATAACTATGGATACGGCCCCGCCGATCGCGGGGGCCGATGCCAGTCCTTCAAGAACGAAGCGTCGCGTGACAGATTTCATGGACATGTTGTTCCCCGTAGCTGATGCAGGCGGTGCCTGCGGTGACGTCATCAGCCTGCGGGAAAGGGCACCGTGGAACCATTGTACGGCAGGTCTTACCGCTCATACATCGGTATGGTTGCGTTGAGCCCCGTGTTTGATTGAAGCTGGTGTTGAGCCAATTTCGTCGACGAAAGCCGGCTTGTTTCATGAGTCCTTCTCATCAGTGCAAGTTGGGCTCAGGGCATATTTTCCATCCGGTCTGCGGGGTAATGTGTCAGCTCCAAATTCGACTTGCCTCCCAAGCGCCTTGAAACCGGAAGCAACGCATCAAATGCAACGACCTTTCATCATCTGCCACATGATCACCTCTCTCGACGGCCGCCTCCTTCCCGGTCGCTGGCCGGCCAGCGATGAAGAAGTCATGACAGTCTATGAAAGCGCTGCCGAACGTCTGGACAGTGACGGCTGGATTGTCGGTCGGCGCACAATGGAAGATTTCATTGCCTCAGCTGAACCCTGCATCTCTACAGGTCCGGTTCCGCGTCCGGATCTCATGCCGGCTCTTCTGGAAACAAGGTCGCAATCTGCTTTGACCGCTCCGGACGTCTACGCCCCGAAACCGGAGACCTCGACAGCGATCATCTTGTGATCGTGCTCTCGGAAAGAGTTGCGGACGACCATGTCCAGGACCTGTACGCCCGCGGCATTTCCGTTTTCTTTGCCGGTGCGGAGGGAACAGACCTGTCCGGTGCGCTGGCAAGGATTTCGGAAGCCTTCGATTGCCGGCGTCTGTTGCTGGAAGGCGGCGGTACTCTCAACGGCGCGTTTCTGGCAGCCGACATGATCGATGAAACCAGCACACTCGTCTTCCCTGTTATTGATGGACAGAGCGGCATTCCAGCCATTTACGAGCATACGCAACCGTGTGATGCCCGCAGGCTCGAACTCATCTCCTCCAGCACATTCGACGACGGAACCATCTGGATCCGCCACAAGGTGATCCGGGACACGTCCCATCGAGACCGGAATGACAGTGACATCTGAATCTCATCCCCCTGCCGGGGCCCTGATCATCATAGCCTTCGCGACGTTCCTTGCACTCGTCGTCTTCACCGCGCCGCTGACGACGCTGGAAGCGATGACACGTGAACTGAACCTGTCGTCGGCATCTCGCTGATGATTTATGGTGCTCCCTGCGCTTTTGCGCAGGGGGGGGCGACCACCCCCTGCCTGTTGACGTCAAGAGTGTGGATAGGCACGCACCGTAACGACGGAACGCCAGGCATGGGTCCCTACTGACAAGGTACGGTCAAAACGGCACGCAGGCCCGGCTTGTTCGGTTCCAGCCGAATGTCGCCGCCGTGCTGGCGGGCGACGGCGCGGGCAATCGACAGGCCGAGGCCGGTGCCACCGGTGTCCCGGTTTCTTGACTGTTCCAACCGGAAAAAAGGCAGAAAGACCTGTTCAAGATCCGCGTCCGGAATCCCCGGCCCGGTGTCGGCGACGGTGATCACGACTGCCGATGGTGTCCTTTTGCAGGAAACGGAAGCTTTGCCTGCGTATTGGCAGGCGTTCTCGACGAGATTACGAACGGCGCGCCTGATGCCGTCCGGGCGGCACCGGCAGGAGATCCTGTCTGCTTCCTCAAAGTCGATATCGAGACCGAGTTCCCTCATGTCATCGCAAAGGCTCTCCAGGAGCGAGCCCATATCCACCAGCCTTGTCTTTTCGGTGGCGGCATCCGCTCTGGCGAAAGACAGCGTGGCATCGGTCATCGATTTCATGTCGTCGATGGTTTCGGTCAGCCGGTCACGCAGTTGAGGGTCCCCAATCTGTTCGACACGCAACCGCATTGTCGTGAGCGGGGTCCTGAGATCATGGCCGATTGCCGCCAGCATCTGTGTCCGATCTTCGACGAACCGGCGCAGCCGCTCCTGCATCTGGTTGAAGGTGCCGCACAATCTTGCAATGTCGCTGGGCCCGCGTTCCGGCACAGGCGCGCTTTCCTCACCGCGGCCGATTTTTTCCGCCGCATCGGCGAGCGCACTGAGAGGCTGGGCAATGCGGCGGGTCGCAAAGATGCCGAACAGACAAAGAGCAATCCCTGTCGCAACAGTCGAGACGAGCGATTGATAAGTGCCGTCGTTGGGGATGTGGGTCTTGTAGAAAACCGCGTTCAGCCAGCTTCCATCGGCAAGTTCCACGACGATGCCAAGACCGATCTGGTCCCTGAACGGCAGGACGCTTGCCGCTTGCGGGCAGGTCCACAGCGGGTTTTCCATGGCAGACCAGCCCTCGAAGGATTTTCGCTGCACGAATTCCTCGGAAGCCGTATTGCTCACCGTTGCTGCCTGAAGGGGTGTCTTCAGTATATCGGAGAGCGGCGTCAGAAGCTCGTTTCGGGCAACGATGTACCAGTTTCGTCCTTCCGGTCTCGGATCTTCGGCGCTTCGCCAGAACCTCGTGTAGGTCGTCGCGCTGGCAAGCAGGACATTTGTCTTGAAGTCCTCCGTCATCGACTGGATCACTTCGCAAAGCGCTGACGTACGGCTGACGAACTCACTTTCGGCGGCTTCCTTGAGGGCCGCCCTGCGGCTGTTCCAGGAAAGCGCGAAGCCGATGCACTGACCAAGAACCAGCGCGATCAGCATGAGGCCGATGATCTGCCGGCCGAGACTGCGTTTCCACCAGCTGATCATGTTATTTCCACGTCCACGCCGAGGCTGTAGCCACCGCCCCAGTGGGTCTGGATGATCCTCGGGTTCTTTGGATTGGCCTCGATCTTCTTGCGCAGCCGGCTGACCTGATTGTCGATGCTGCGATCGAAGGGTTCGGCTTCCTTGCCCACCGTAAGATCCAGCAGCTTTTCCCGGGTCAGCACCGCTTTGGGATTTTCCAGAAACACTTTCAGAAGCCGGAAATCGACCGTGCTCAGTGCAACCGTCAGACCATCACTCCGCTCCAGCTCACGCCTGCCGAGGTCGAGCGTCCACTGATCGAAACGGATTGTCTCCTTGGAAAACTTGCCACGATTGAAGGGTACATTGTCCACTCTGCGCAGCACCGCCCTGATACGGGCCAGAACTTCCCGCGGGTTGAAGGGTTTGACGACATAATCGTCGGCTCCCATTTCCAGACCCAGGATCCTGTCCGTATCCTCGGCAAGAGCAGTCAGGAAGATGACCGGAACCTGCGTCTCAGACCGCAAGTTGCGACAGATCTCCAGTCCGTCTTCACCCGGCATCATCACATCGAGCAGTATGAGATCCGGGGCGTTGTACTTCAGCACCTTTCTGAGCGCGTCCCCACCATCGGCAAGACTGACTCGGTAGCCATGGCCTGTCAGGTAGTCCCCGATCAGGTCGCGGATTTCCCGGTGGTCGTCGACGATGACGATATGGGGCTTGTCTTTCATGATGCTTATCCCGGCAGAACACCCCATGAATAGCCCAGATCGAAGCGCCGGCCACGTCGGCAAATGTATCAAATGTGGCATACATGTCCGGTTGATGCCGGTTCCGGGTGCCAACTGAGACCAGCTTTGCTTGCCCGGTCACCCTCGTCGGCACAGGTGGCCGCGTGTGCGCCGCGATACAAACGATACAAACGCTCGCTCTCCCGGCACATCCCTGCGACGTCTCTCCCTCAGTTTTTGTCGATGACCACGCCGGCAACGGCCAGGTGTTGGCATCAACGACAGCAAAGGAGTTGTTGGATGGCTGTGACATTCGAACTCAACGGCAAAGAGGTGACGTATGACGGCGACCCGGAAACGCCTCTTCTCTGGGTGATCCGGGACGAATACGGTCTCACCGGAACGAAATTCGGTTGCGGCATTGCCCAGTGCGGCGCCTGCACCGTTCACGTTGACGGCATGGGCCAGAGGGCCTGCATCACTTCGGTCGAAAGCATCGACGGTCAGTCCGTGCGGACGATCGAAGGTCTCGTCGACGAGGTGTCCGTGGCGGTCAAGGATGCCTGGAGCAACTTCAATGTTCCCCAATGCGGCTATTGCCAGTCCGGTCAGGTGATGTCCGCCATCGATCTGCTGCAACACAATCCGAACCCGAGCGTTGAGGATATCGACGACGCCATGTCCGGCAACATCTGCCGCTGCGCGTCCTACGTCCGCATTCGCCATGCAATCCAGCGTGCCGCTGAAACCCTGAGGACCTGAGATGAACACAACGCTGACACGACGGTCCTTCCTGACCCGCATCGGCGGCGGGCTTGTCATATCCATGGTGCTTCCAAGCCAAAGCTTCGGTCAGGCGATCCGGCGGATGAGCCCCGCAGAGATGCGGGATCTGCCGGCAGCACCGAATGCCTTCCTGAAAATCGCTCCCGACAACACCGTCACCGTGATTTCCAAGCATATCGAATTCGGACAAGGAACATTCACCGGTCTAGCGACACTCGCTGCCGAAGAGCTGGATGCGGACTGGAACCAGATGCGCGTCGAGGCAGCGCCTGCGGATGTCGAGCTTTATGCCAATCTCAACATGGGCATGCAGGGAACGGGCGGCTCATCGGCGATGGCCAACAGCTATTATCAGATGCGCAAGGCAGGCGCGGCTGCCCGGGCGATGCTTGTTGCCGCTGCCGCGCGTCTCTGGAACGTGCCGGAAAAGGAAATCGACGTGAAATCCGGGATCGTGCGTCATGCGCCCAGTGGCCGGACATCCGGCTTCGGAGCCCTCGCCGAAACCGCGGCGCAGATGCCGCCCGTCAAGGAGCCGGTTCTCAAGGATCCTGCCGACTTCACGCTGATCGGCAGCGATCTCAGGCGTGTGGATGGTCTCGAAAAATCGTCAGGTCAGGCAATCTACACCATCGACATGACGTTGGACGGAATGGTCCACAGCTCAATCCTGCACCCGCCGGTCTTTGGCGCAACGGTATCACGCGTCGATGCCGCGGCCGCGCTCGGCCTGCCGGGCGTGCTGGCCGTTCACGAAGTCGGACGCGGTGTTGTGGTGATTGCCCGCACGCGCTACGCCGCCATGCAGGGCAAGGCGGCTCTTGAGGTCGAATGGGATTTGACCAAGGCTGAAACGCGCAGCAGCGAAGAGATGTTCACAACCTACGCCGCGGCTGCCCAGACCCCTGGTGCAGAAGCTGAAAAGCGTGGTGAAGGTGACATGCCACTGAAGGACGCCGCGCGGCAGATCGAAGCGGAATACCGATTCCCTTTCCTCGCTCATGCACCGATGGAACCCATGGGTGCGGTGGTCGACCTGACACCGGAAAAGGTCGACATCTGGATGGCCAGCCAGCTCGTCACACGTGATCAGCGCGAGATAGAGAAAGTGCTCGCGTTCAAGCCGGAGCAGGTCGAAATTCATACCATGCTTGCCGGCGGCAGCTTCGGGCGCCTTGGAACACCGGATGCGGAATTCGCTGCCGAAGCCGTAGGCGTTGCCAAGGTCTGGGGTCAGGGACCGGTCAAGCATCTCTGGGACAGGGAAAACGATATCCGAGGCGGACGCTACAGGCCGATGTGCGTTCACAAATTGCGCGGCGGTGTGGACGATGCTGGCAACATCTCGGCCTGGGACCAGGTCATCGCCGTTCAGTCCTTTCTGAAAGGAACAGCCTTTGATGGAGCCGTGCGCAACGGAATCGACAGATCCGCCGTCGAAGGTGCGATGGGTATGCCTTATGCAATCCCAAATCTTCGTGTCGGGCTGCATCTGATGGAAAACGGGGTCAGCACCAATTTCTGGCGTTCTGTCGGCAGCAGTCACACGTGTTATGCGGTCGAGACATTCCTCGATGATCTTCTGGAACTTGGCGGGCGCGACCCTGTTGCCGGTCGCCTTGCCTTGATCTCCGAAGAAGAGCCGCGGTTGCGTAGAGTTCTCGAGCAGGTCGCCGACATGGCAAACTGGTCCGGTGCCAGCAGCGGCGACGACAGGGCGATGGGCGTTGCAATCACCAGATGTTTCCGCAGCTACGTTGCAGAAATCGCCGAAGTCTCGCGCGGCGAGGACGGATTGCCAAGGGTGCATAAGGTCTGGTGCGCGATCGACTGCGGCGTTGCCATCAACCCGGACCTGATCCGGGCTCAGCTGGAAGGCGGGGTCGGCTACGCTCTAGGCGCTGCCATGTATGACGAAATCACCATTGATGCGGACGGGCAGCCGGAACAGTCGAACTTCGACACTTACCGGTCGTTGCGGCTGTCCGAAACGCCGGAAGTCGAGGTTTCGATCATCAAATCGCAGGCCGACCCGACCGGGGTCGGTGAACCGGGTGTACCGCCTGTTGCTCCCGCTGTCGCCAATGCCTGGAAAAAGCTCACCGGCTCCCGCATACGGACCCTCCCCTTCACAAGAGGCATATCCACTTAAACATGCCCCGGAGGCCGCCAGAGATGGCGGCCTTTTTTGCCAAACCTTCAGAGTTTCGACAATTGTCATGGAAGGTCCACTACGCAATGATCTCGCTGTAATCGGCTCGGAACCGGGTGAGGAGGAGCGGCATGCGGGGACTATCGGCGTTTTTGGTCGCCATGAGCGTTTTTCTGCTCCCGGGCGTTTCCATTGCCGACACTATCAAGGTACCGACGATAGAAGTGCCTCCCTGGGGAAAAAACTCGAACCCTCCCAGCGGTTTGCTCGTCGACGTCGCCGCAATGATCGCAGATGAGATGGGAGCTACACCCGAGTTCATCGTCATGCCCTACAAGCGCGTGCACACGGTGGCCAGTGGCTGTTTCAAGGGATTTGTGGTGATGCCGGATCACCCCGAAATCCGGGCCAGCTCGGAGGAGGCTGCACGCCTCTGGGACATGGAAGTCGTTCTTTACTCGAACAAACTGGATCCCCTCGGCAGCTTGAAAGAGCTTGAAGGCAATTCGGTCGGCCTGCTGCTCGGCTCCGAGCTCCTACCGGAAATAAACGCCAACGATAAGATTGCGAAGGTCGAGGTCGAGCATCCGGACCAGATGGTCGACATGCTGTCCCGGCAAAGCGTAAGCGCCATCGTTGGCCTCCGGCCGAACTGCAACTTGCTGCAAAGCCAGGACGCCGAGATTTGTGTCGATCTCGACAAGACCTTCCACGCAACTCCCGTCAGAAAGGTGTCGGTATTTGCCTGGACACCGAAATGCGATGTGGGAAGAGCGGTCAGGACCCGCATCAAGGAAGCGGTCTCCCGGCTGCAGACGGAAGGTGCGCTGAGCAAGGTTCAAAGGCTGAACTGACGAAAGGTTTCGCAAACTGTCCGGGCCTGCTGCAGAGGCCGGTCAGCACCCTTCAGACGACGCCTTGAAGGACAATGTGCTGGTTCTCGCCTTGCCGTTTTTCCCGACATATTTGACCTTCGCCCGCATGAAGGCGGGATAACCGGACCCAATCGTCTTGGTGGAGAACCCGTAACTGTTCGTCACGGTGACCGCTCCATTGATCCGGCTTGAATAGAATTCTCCCGTCGCTGTGTTCAGGCTCAGTTTCTCCGTGCGCGTGAAACATTTGCGCCCTTCGGGGCAGACCTGCGTATGAACCCCGCACCGGTTTTGCTTGTAGTCGTTGAAGAAGTAGACGGACTTCACCGGCCCTTTGGAACCGGTCTTGATGAAGCAACCAACAGGATGGTTGAACGGACAGGCCTGTGGTTGACCTGTCACTCCCTCATTGGAGCGCGACTGTGCTGTCGCAAATTCTGCCGGCAGACCCAGCAGAAGGCCAGCTGCAAGAGCGTAGGCGTATTTCATCAGATTGTCTCCTTTGAGCCGAAACTCGGGAAGGAGTAGGCGATCCTTGCAGACTGCAAATGTCCCATATGGGAGAGCTTGAGCGGAAATCGCAGTTACTTAGGCGGCGAAGCATCAAACTCTCGCGTCTCTTTCAGCAACCTTGCGAAGCGCCAGGGACTGGCCCGGGGCAAGGCGTGACACTGTCTCATACAGCAGCCAGGACAGAAGAAAGCCAGCCAACGCCGCGGAATTCAGGTCCACCGTTGTCAGCAGCACGGTGACCGCGATCCCGACGTTCAGGGACACGATTGCCGCCGGCGCACTCACACGTCGGCCGCGAACCGACGCCCAGACAACCGGCAAGAACACCGCCAGCGAACTGAAGGCGGAAATGATCGAGTTCAGGACATCCGCGAACAAGGCCGCTGAAAGACCGAGCAACGTGAACAGCGCGGCAACGATAAGCTGCAATCTCCCCAGCGACAGTTCTGTCCGTTCCAGACCGGCCATCAGCGGCATCACGAACGTGTCCATCGTCGACATCACCACGGCGATGAGCATCAGGTCGACAAGCCATGTCCAGGTCTGCGGCACCGACGTGTGCAGGATCTGCATCACGTCCCCGCCAGGCATGCTGTGCAGCCCGAGCCAGACGATAATGAGGTATCCCGCAAGGCATATCGGGGCTCCGAGCAGGAATGCGCTCCGGGCAACCGACGGCTCGCGTGCGGTCGCCATCCGCTGCCAGTTGTCGACTGCCAGAACAGCGCTTGCCGGTATGAACAGCCAGATGCCGATCAGGATCGGAAAGCGGTAGGGACCAAGGTCGAAAAACACGAGCTCCCGCGAAGGCGCTTCCATGTTCCACATCCCGAGGATCGCAATGCCGACGAGAATGACCACGGCCTGCGGAATGTCGGTTTCCGTTGCCACTCTGTAGCCGCCAATCGCCGTATAGGCCCCTGCAAAGAATGTTGCGAGCACGACTGCCGCAAGCGGCGGGATTGGAAGGACAGCCGTCAGGATAACGGCCAGGGCAATCAATTGTACCGAGGCCCGCAGAAGAAAGACAAAGGCAACCGGCCCCAATATCAGGATCGGGTGCCGCACATTGTGGGTGACCACGATGAGGTCGATCAGTCCCCTCACCCCGTATTTTTGCGACAGTCTGTGCACACCCGTAGCGACAAGGGCACACATCAGCAGCCCGGTGCCGTAAGCCAGCGCGAGCGACAGGCCGATGACCGGGCTTGCGGCGGAAAACAGCACCAGTGCAACGAATGTACCGATGCCGATATTGCCGCAGATGATACCGGCGACCGTGGCCAGTAAACCCGTGCGACCCGAGTTGAAAATGTAGTCGGCTCGCGTTCCCTTGCGGCTGCGCCAGAAGGCGTAAACCAGCGGTCCCAGCAGAAGCGTTCCAAGAACGATTGTCTGTGATCCCGTACCTGTCACGTCAGAAGCGGCCCCTCGAAAACGTTTTCCGTCCGACGGGCCCTGGTCAGGTAAAAATCCCCGTGAACTCTAACCGTTGTCCGATGTAACCCGGCACCCTATGATCTCCAATATATGGAAAACCATAGTTTATGCTTGGACAGACGCAGTGCCGCCCAGTTTGATCGAGAAATTGCCTGAAGGAATTTCTTCCAACAGTGCCTGGACAGCCAGTGCACAATTCTTCGAATCCTTTGGCTTCGACAAGCTCATTTACATCGACCGCACGATGGCGGGTCTGTCGATGTTCACTACCTTTCCGGAAAGCTGGACCTCTCATTACCGCGCAGCCGCCTATGAGCGGATCGACCCCTTCTTTGCCTATTGCTGCACCTCGACTACTCCTATGGGGACAGGCATCGACTATCTTTCGGACTACCCGTATCTGTGCACTGCCCAGCGCCAACTCATTCAGGAAGCTGGAGAAACCGGCATGCGTGCCGGCATGTCCTGTATCGTGCGGCAAGCGGGCCCTGGTGGAGCTGGTGGCTGGAACCTCGGATCAAGCCTGCCGCGCCACGAAATCGAGAAGATATTTTCAGAACATGCCGACCTGCTCCGGCTGACAGCCTTCTTTGCGCACCAGCGCCTGCAGGCCGCGCTGGAAAACGAGCACAGGGACATCGCGCTGAGCCCGAGGGAAAAGGAATGCCTCCTTTGGGTCGCGCAAGGCCTGCGCAGCAAGCAGATTGCAGACAAGCTCGGCCTCAGGCCGGTTACCGTCGAACTTCATCTCAAGAACGCCCGCACAAAACTTCGCGCCGCAACCCGCGAACAGGCAATTGCCATCGCGCTGCTCAACGGGCTGATTTCCCCTTAGTCAGGAATGTGGAAAAGGTGTCCTGTGCCTTTCACGTGTTCAAGCTCCCTTAAATGGGAGAGGGCGCGTGTCACCCCAACTGTTCTGTTGTCGTCCGGACATGGGTTTTCCGGAGACATGCATGACGACGCTTTTCATCCTACTGATCCTGAGCCTTGGCGGGTTCGTCTACCTGCAGAACCGCCTTGCAGCGGCCAGAAATGCCGTTGCGAACGGGCGTTCCGGCATTCAGGTTCAACTCAAGCGGCGGCATGACCTTGTTCCCGGGTTGGTGAGCGCGGTCCGCTCCGCCATCCGTCAGGAAAACCATGTCTTCGACCGTCTTCTGGAAGTACGGGAGAAGGCGATTGCGGTCCGGCAGGGCAGCCTGGAAGACATCGAACGAGCCGAAGGCGACCTGACCGCGGGGTTGAGCACCTTCCTTGGTTACACGGAACATCATCCAGATGTGACTTCGACGGAAAACATCCTTCAGCTGCAAAAACAGCTGGAGGAAACCGAGGACCAGATCAGTGCCGCACGCCGGCTCTATAACGGCAATGTGGATCGCTACAACACGCTGCTGGATGCCATCCCATCGTGTTGGGTCGGCGCGCTCCTCGGCTTCGAACGGGCAGCGTTTTTCGCACTCGATGCAGACCAGTTGAAGTCCGCTGAAGCCGTACCGCCAATCGACCTGACAAGAGCGCCGTCATGAGTGGGCGCGTCACGCACTGGGACCCGATCAAGGGTGAAATCTCCGTTGAGACCCCCGACGTCTCCGACATCCGATCCGGTGTTGTTCTGCCGGCTCCGGTCCGGCGCATGCTGCCGATAGGGGCGATCCTTGCCCTTCTGTGGACCATGGTGCAGGGCTTCTGGACGGACGGCTTTCCGTTTGTGCCTGTTGCGGTCACGACCGTGATGTTCGCGCTCATGTTTCTGGCGGGGGAGCTTGAAAACAGGGACGGCCGACAGCTGAAGCGCCGGGTCGAACTCGCACGCAGGAAAGGCTGGAGCTACACCGGCAAGCTCATGGAGCGCGTGCGTGAATTCGGCACCGTCATGACATCGGACGGCGCGGATCGCCGAACGCACCTGGTCAAATCCGAAAGAGCGCTTGCCGTGGAAGACCGCGTCCCGGAACTGACCAGGCTTCAGGTCGGGTCCTTTGTTGGTGCCCAATTCGATGGCGAATTCTGGGGCACAAGCAGCAACGACGGATTGCCGTTCTGGGTCGCAATCGGTGCCATGGAAATGGAAGCCGGCCTTGCGGCGAATCCTGCCCTGAGGCGTGACGCCCGTGGCGGTAGAGGGGGCTTCGGCGTGTTCTACTCCCTCCTGGGCGCTTACAAACTTGACCGCAAGACAGGCGTCCGGGCTGCAGTTCGACCGGAGAACCTCTTCCACAAGGGCCCTCTGGATCGGGACATCAAGACGGAGTCCATCGCCTTCAACGAGGCATTCCATGTCTCCTGTTCAAACGGTGCCGGAACGGATGCGGACCTTGCCGTTCTCAGCATCCTGACACCTGCTACTCAGACCACCCTGCTCGATCTGCTTGAGCGGTATCATACTGTCGGCTTCGTGATTGACGACGATGTCCTGTTCTTTCTGGCACAGGACAAGCTTGTCGGTGCCAATGCGCACCCGGACCGGGTCGATGCACATCTCGCCAACCTGCTGACCGAGTTCGAGGCTGCAAAGTTCTCTGTCAAGAATACCGTCGAATAGGGGCTCTCGGCATGAAACGCCGCTTTTGCAGCCAGACACTATGGATTTTCATAGATTTGCAACGGCGGCTTTCTGCTGCAGTCTCGCGGCGGGCGTCTGCAAGGGGACTTTTGACACATTGGGCAGATGTGGTTCTGAGACGAGATCTGCGCATGGAAGCAAAATACCTACCGAGACCTGACGGGCCTTCGCTTTATTACCGTCATTGGCCCGTCAACGTGACGCGCCGTCTCTATTCGGGAAAGAGAACCGTTTTCCTGGGCCACAGCCAACCAACGCATTCAGGAATGCTGCAGCCACTCGCAGCGGGATTCCGCGCCTCCGGCTGGGACGTCCACTCCGGCGATATCCGGGGACACGGCAAGAGTTTCGACAAGACCTCGGTTGCCGGGCACCTGGATCCGCGAGACGGCTGGAAATCCGCTGTAGAAGACATGCGGCACCTGCTGGAGCGGAGCTTTGAGGACACGCCCTGGCAGGACCGGTTGATCGTCGTTCCCAATATCACCGCCCTGCTGACCCTGGAAGTCATGAAGACCTGGCCGGACCTTGCCCGGCACATCGTGTTCATCTCGCCGCCGCCCAACCAGAAGACGCTGGCCTTGTTCGGCAAGACTTTTTCCGAGGTTCGAATCCGCCTGAAAGGGGCGGATACGCCCGACGAACAGACCCTGCACCATCTCTATTCCTTCCTTGGCGCGCACCTGAAGGATCGCAGGCACCTTGCCGATGTCATGAGTACGGATCACCGCGTCATTCAGCAGGTCCTGGAAGATCCGCATGGCTGGCCGACACCGACACCCGCATATTGGAAGCAGATTTTCGAAGGCATGCTCAGTGCGTGGTCGTGGCCGCGTGACGCTCAGATGAAACCGGGCACGCGGTGCCTTGTCGTCTTCGGCGGCGAAGATGCAATGCTCCGCGACGGCGGTTTCCTGCCGCCCATAGAGCGCTTCCTGTCGCGGATTGGCATCGAGGACGTTGCCTCCGAACGTGTCGACGGAGCCCGGTCGGCGCTGTTTCTGGAAGAGGACAAATTCTCGATCAGCGGACGGATCCTGGACTGGGTCCAGAAAAACAGACGCCCTGAGGCCGATATCAGGGAAGTCGGCGTGGAAGAGCTTGCCTCGGACATCCTCAACCGGATCAGCGAAACCGGCGCACGGCAGCTGGAGCCGGATGAACTTGTCGAGCTCTGTTACAACGCGATCGACGACGACAGCCGATGGACGGAAATCATCTACCGGATGATCCATGAGGCAGAACTCTCCGGGAACGTCAACGAGGAGGAACTGCACGTGCGCATCAGCCGGCTGATGCCGCACTGGGAACGGGCGTTCAACCTGAACAAGCAGGTCATGATGAGCGCGACGCTCGGCGTTCTTCTGGAAAGCGTGATCGAGCGGCTGCAGATCGGTGTTGCCCTGCTGGACAGGCAAAACGACCTCCTGCATTGCAACGGCGCCTTCGAAACATCGCTCTCGAGCCTGTTGCCGCAGGACGACGCTTGTCAAATTCAAGAAACCGCGAAAGCGCGGGTAAAGTCGCTTCTGGCAGAAAACGAAGCGGCAGTCATTTCTCGCCAGAACGGGGAAAGACTGATTGTCCATGAGGGCAAGCCTGTCGGCTTTCAGTTTTTTCCGGCCGCCCTCAAACAGACCAGCCTTCAAAGGCACGGGCCTGCCAGTTTGTTGTTGTTGAGGGTACAGACCGGCGAAGACACCTCCGAAACCCGAAAGACCCTGATCGAACTGGCCTATGGCCTGACCGGCAAGGAAGCGGAGATTGCCCTCGAGATCGCCGAAGGACGATCGCTGGACCAGATTGCAGACAACCAGGGAATTCTGGTCAGCACGGCACGCGGGCATCTTAAAAAGAGTTTCCAGAAAATCGGCGTGCACAGTCAGTCGGAGCTTGTGGCCCGGCTGATGGCCGGGCCTGTCGGCTGGTTGAAATAGACCCTCCGCACGCATTCCATTCGGGAAGAATTCCTAGCGCCTGTCACCTGCCAGCAGCGTAGACGGAACATCCCTGCTTCAAGGCGGCACGACGGTCGCTCTGGCACTCGCAGGAAGGGGTGATCCCGGTGCCGGTGAGACAGGAAACGCCTTTGACGTAGCAACCCTGGGCGCGAACCACCACCCTGTGGTTAAACCGGGTGCCATCGAACTTGGGATAGCCTTTTGTCACCCGGGCCATGGAAACGGCAAACCGGCGGCCATGGCTGTTCCTCATCTTGCCTTGCCAGTTTACCCAGGCTCTTGCCTCGGCACCTGCCCGGGTCTTGTGACCCTTGCTGAAAGCGCTCTCCGCCTGGATCGTGCAGATCGTCTTGGCCTGCGCCGAAAAGGTTGGCAGCAGGAAACTCGTCCCCAGTGCCAGAAAAAGTATCATCCAAATCTTCCGCATTTCAGTCTCCGGTCTTGTTGGCGAGACATGTCGATGACGCAAGACTGACGTTTCGATCCGGCTGAAGCCTCTCCCATTTGGGTGAGCATCGATGCGGTTCCGGCACCGGACGGCGCTTATTTGCAGACAATGAAACCAAAAGCGGGACACCCGCCAGCTTCGCAATAGGCGTCGACAGTGGCGGCCTTGCCGACGAGCTTGATGTCGCCGAAACAGGCAACGTCCGGCTGACCGAATTTCAGACAATAGGCACGGGCGGGTGCCTTGCCGCATTCGCTGTAGCGATTGTTCGCTCCCTTGAAACAGGCGAGCACCCGGATGTCCGGTTGCCCCTGCACGAAGAGCGGATCGACGGACACATTGCCCGGGCATGGTGCCTCTGAAAACCCGTCGAGACTTGCGAAGTCGGGCAAGGCTTGTGCACCGCTGCCATTCGGCGATGCGCCGGTGTCCTCGGTACCCGAACTTGAAAGGCTGCCCGCGCCGGTGCCTATACCGGATCCGGCAGCCTGCAGGCATTCGGACGGTGGCAAGTCTGCGTTTCTTGCCACCTCCGTAAACCGTGCGGGATAAGCCTGGGCGAACAGGTCCCGGGCCTCTCCCGTCGTCATCAAGCCCAGCATCGCCAGGACGTCGCATTGCGAAGACGAAACGCCTTGGCAGCCATACCCCGCCGCACAAGCGAGGTCTTCGACACCTGGGGCCTGGACCCCGGGACCTTGCGCGAAGACCGCTTCCGACAGGAACCAGACGATTACAAAGGCCAGATAAGCACGGCGAGGACGAAGCCTCATTGCGAAACCAGCTCGATTGCAAACCTGTCGAACTCGAAATGGCTCTCTTGCGACTTGGCCTTGTTCCATTGACCGGCAAGCACGCTCGGCTTGCCGGCAAGGCGCAGCACGGTAACCGGATCGGTCTCAAGGACGTAGGGACCGCCCTCCTGACCGTCAGCAGCGGGCAGTTCCAGTTCGATGGCAGCGGAAAGCGCGCGTCCTCGCCGTTTCAGACGTAGCAGAGCACCATCGGTCGAAAGCGATTCCAGAACCTTGTTGCCATAGGCCCTGCCCGCCTTGTCGCACACTGTCTTGACGATCTGCTTGCTGAACAAATTGACATCGAAACGCGATACTTCAGGCTTGCCTTCGGGATCTCCGGAGAGGCGGGTCAAGGACAGGTTCAGATAAGAACCGCAGCCTTTCGTCCAGATCCAGGCCATTGCACCGATCTGATTGTTCGTATCCTCCAGCAGCGACAACGATACGCTTTCATGGCCGCTTTGTTCATGCAGCTTGAACTTGAGACTCAGGTCGAAATCACCGTCAGGCAGCGGCTCGTCAAGAACGAGGCGGTTCAGCGCGTTCTTGTTGTCGTAGATCGTGTCGCCCCCCAGTGCGGAGACAAACAGGGTGCCGCTTCCCGTAAACCTGGTCAGCCTGTCGGTTCCATTCAGTGTCTGCCAGCTGGCTGCCAGCTCCGGGCCGTCAAACGTTTCTTCAAACACAAGGGTGCTGGCCGGAACGACCTCTTCAGCCTCCGGCGCCGGTGCGGGAGGTTCCGCTGCCTTGCCTGCGTCCGCGACTGCCTGCTTGACGGCCTCGATGAAGCTTTCGGCATTGTTGGCGGCGTAATAGTTGCCGCCGCCATTTTCGGCAATGCACTGAAGGGCCTGGTTCTCTTCCTGCGTCAGGTCAAACCCGACCACATGGACGCGGGTGTTGATACCCCGCTCGGCCAATGCCTTGGCCGCGGCGCATGGGTCACCGCCGCAGGTTTCCAGCCCGTCTGAAATCAGAAGTACGTTTGCCGGCCGGTTGGAGGCGGGCATGGCGGAAGCCGCCTGTTGCAGGGCGGCTGCGATGGGGGTTTTTCCACGAGGCGTAATCGCGTCGATAACCGGCTTCAGACGTTCGGTATCGAAGTTGGAAACCGGATACAGGATCTCGGTGTCTCCGCAATCCCCTTCCCGGCGGTGTCCGTAGGCCATGAGGCCGACATTGGTCTGAGCCGGCAGGTCACCGATAAGACCTGTCAGCGCCTGCTTCGCAGTGGTGATCTTGGCAACACCGTCGACCTGCCCCCACATGGAGCCTGAACCGTCCAGAACGAACAGAAGATCGCTCCCTTCAGAGGACAGGCCGTTTCCGGGAAGGTCTCCTTCCTCCATGCCGGGTACCTCGGCGTCTCCGCCATTTGCAGCTTGTGTCTGCCCCGATCCAACAGTGGACCCGGCCGCTGAACTGCCCTTGAGCGTGATCTCGGAACCTGGATCCGATGTGATGTCCACACCGGCCGACTGCAGGAGATCGGATAGCGACCAGTCGTTTGTTTCGGAATAGATGTCGTTGATCTGCCAGGAACCGTCCGGCACGGTTATCAGCGTGTAGATGTGCCGGATCGGCATTCCGAAGTTGGTAAAAGTCACCTTTATCCGGGCAGCGCCCTGCAAGAGGGGTGCGTCTGGATCGGGCCGGATACTGAGATCGGAAATACTCGCGTCCTGTGCATCATAGACCGGATCGAATTGCAAAATCCCCTGAAGCTCCCCTTGCACGAGACCGTCGACGAGGAACTCCTTTGCGGCCGGAGCGTCGTTCAGGAGCGGCGTATCGCCGTCGTTGAACCGCTTCGAATGTTCGGCATAAAACAGCCGCACGAGGTTCTCTGCGGCGGCGACATCACCTTGCTGAGCATGAGAAGGTAAAGCGGCACAAAGGGCGAGCGAGAAAGGAACCACGAGCCGCAGTACGCGTGCCCGAGAGGGAAGAGCAGACATGGGAAACTCCGGGCTCATTGTTGCGGACGGCGGATGCTGAAGTGGTCGAACTCGGCCAGCGTTTCACCGCTGCCGGCGCGGCTGCCCTGGCCAAGCAGGAAAACCGGTTTGCCGAAAGGCGCCATGCGGGCAATCCAGTTGGTGTGAACGGTCTCGAGACCGGCGGGCTTTTGCGCCCCTCTGTCCGGAACGGTCAATGTCAGGGAGGTCCGGTAGCGCAACCCTCTTCTGGAAAGGGTCAGCTCAAAACCTTCTGCAAACAGGTTCGACAGGATCTGATCCCCGAGAGGCCGGCCGGCCTTGTCGCAAACGGACTTGATGATGGGACCGTCAAACAGGCTGTGGTTGGCGGCGGTCAAAACCGGCTCTCCTTCCGGCATTACCGGCTGATTGGCGACAGTCCGCAGGAACAGTGCAGGGCCGCACCCCTTGGTGAGCACATAAAGATGGGCTGCTATGAAATTGTCCGGACTTTCCCGAAGTCCCAGCCAGACTTCGTCGTAACCGGTTTTCGGATCGAGCTTGCCCTTGATAGCAAGATCGAAGTCTCCCTCAGGCGGCACGCCTTGCAGCTCGAAGATGTTGTTCGTATCCGCATTTCGCAGACTGTTCTTGCCGCCACTCGTGAGCGCAAGCAGGATGCCGTTTTCTACAACGAAGGAGTCCTTGTCAGCATTCAGGAGCTGCCAGTGCCCGGCCAGATCCTTGCCGTCAAACGGCTCCTCGAAGGGAAGTTCGATCGCGGTGGCAGTCGGTGCCTGGCCGCTGTCGGCTGCGGCCAGCCTGGCCTGTTCTTCAGCTGTCAGGTCTGTCTGGGCCTGCGCCGAAACCGCGCCGAGCAGAAAAACTGCAGTTGCCTGAAATAGCGAACGTACCGATTTCCCGGATCTGCGCACCAGCTTCTGCAAGCGGGAAGAAACTTTCGTGCATTCGGCCATCTAAAAATGCTCCAACCGTGGTCGACGGCTGGAAGCCTATAGAGGCGTTGCAGATCGGCCCTCCCTCAAATGGGAGAGACATCGAATGCAAATCACTATTCAGGACTGTTTTTGCAAAGAAATTGCCGGGGAATTGCAGACGGTACATGCCCGCTTCAAAGGCTCATTCGATAACGCCCCGGGCAACGCAGGCACCTGGCGGGCTGCCTTTCAAAAACAAGTCCCGCTGCCTCCTGGAAGCAGCGGGACATGAATTTCGGCAATGCGGACTGGCCTCAGTCGGCGAGATCCTGGACGCTGACCACGCCGCCGTTTTCATCGAGGCGATAGATGATCGGCGTTCCGGTGCCCAGTTCGCGCTTCAGGATTTCTTCCGGTGAAAGATCTTCCAAATCCATGATCAGCGACCGCAGCGAGTTGCCATGCGCGGCAACGATCGTGCGGCTGCCAGCCAGAACGCGCGGCAGAATTTCCGACTTGTAGTAAGGCAGAACGCGCTCTGCGGTCATCTTCAGGCTTTCACCGCCCGGAGGGGGAATGTCGTAGGAGCGGCGCCAGATATGGACCTGCTCTTCGCCGAATTTCTCGCGCGCTTCGTCCTTGTTCATGCCGGTGATGTCACCGTAGTCACGCTCGTTGAGAGCCTGATCCTTGAAGGTTTCAAGGCCGGTCTGGCCCAGTTCTTCCAAGATGATGTCCAGCGTCTTCTGTGCGCGCGACAGATCGGAGGTGAAAGCAACGTCGAAGGACAGCTTCAGATCCCTGAGCTGCTCGCCGGCCTTGTGAGCCTCCGCCACGCCCTGCTCGGTCAGGTCCGGATTTTTCCAGCCGGTGAACAGGTTCTTCAAATTCCAGTCGCTCTGTCCGTGACGGACAAGCACAAGAAGGCGGTCCATGCCATTCTCCTCAAGCTAAATGCGTATCTTCAAGAATCCAGGCCGAGGACATCGGCCATCGAATAAAACCCGGGCTTCTGGTCAAATCCCCACAGTGCCGCCTTGACGGCCCCGCGGGCAAACAGTTGCCGGTCTTCCGCCCGGTGAGTGAGTTCGATGCGCTCGCCTTCACCTGCAAAAATCACTGAATGCTCCCCGATGACCGACCCGCCCCGCAGGGTTGCAAAGCCTATGTCGCCGATCTTGCGAGGGTCCATGATACCGTCGCGCGAACGGACCGAATGGGCGGCCAGATCCAGGCCCCGGCCCTGCGCAGCCGCTTCGCCAAGCAACAGCGCCGTGCCCGAGGGGGCATCCACCTTGTGCTTGTGATGCATTTCCAGAACCTCGATGTCGAAATCCGCATCAAGCGCGGCGGCAGCCTTGCGCACCAGGCTCGCCAGCAGATTGACACCCAGGCTCATGTTTCCGGATTTGACGATACGGGCATGACGGGCAGCCGCCTTCAGAGGTTCGTCCTGCCCTTCAGCCCAACCGGTGGTGCCGATGACATGGACGATGCGAGCCTGCGCGGCCAGTTCGGCAAACCAGAGACTTGCCGCCGGAGCCGTGAAATCCAGGACGCCGTCAGAGGCGGCAAAGGCTGTCAACGGATCGTCGGTGACAGGAACGCCCAAGGAACCTGTTCCAGCCAGGTCGCCCACATCCTTGCCAAGAAACTCGGAGCCCTCGCGTTCGATCGCCGCGACGACGGTAGCACCCGTTGTTTCCGTGACCGCCCGCGTCAATGCCCGGCCCATTCGGCCACCGGCTCCAACGACTACCAAGCGCATCTGCCCCATCAAGTGGCTCCGTCTTCCGCAATAGGCCAATCGACCCCAATTCACTTCACGATTGGGGGTATACCAGTTTCGCCGGGGGAGGCAAACGTCCGATCATGCAAGGGGACAGCAGCACTCAATAGAAATGGCTCCTGTCAAATATTACTATACTCAATCCCAACTTTATTGATGAACAGCAAGTTAAATTGACAATAAAAAGGCAATATCTTCACCATTCCAATTCACCAAAGGTAAACCTCGAGCAGTTACGTTTGAGTCTGTAAGTGTTTTTTCTTGCAATTGCAAAACAGGAGGCAGGTTTCATGATACTGTGCTTATGGACGCATCGGTTCGTCACAACCTGTCTTTTCCCGAAGCTGTCCACACCCGCCGCCGGGTGCCTTGTACTTGCAAGACCAGCAACAACCTGTTGTTCCAACCGAGAAGGACCCCGCGCCGCCTTGCTTCCCGTCATGTTCGATTTACCCGTCAGATGATGCCCGCCGGTTCAGGAGCGCTTCGTTGAAGGCCAGTTTTTCCATTCCCTTCAGCCGCCTTGTCATGGCTCTGTTTGCGTTCGGCCTTATGGGAACGGCGATCGCGCTCTTCTGGATTACGTACCTTGGCAGCCTGTCGATTGCCGAACATGAAATTGCCCGCAGCGCAAAATCCAAGGCAACGCTCGCAAGGCTCGTCTTCACCCAGCATCTGGACAAACTCGAAACGCAGATCCGCGCGGTCGCAGCACACCCGGATATCCGGCAGGCTCTTTTGAACTACGACAAGGAGACCGCCAAGGTCATAATAGAACGCGCTTCCGAAGGCATGACCAGCGCGGTTCTGGACATTCTCCTGATCGATCTTCCAGGTGAAAACGGCTGGGTAAACGGCAGTCTCGGCCTGATCGACCTGAGCCACCAATTGCCGGTGAAGATACGTGCCGCCATGCCGCCCGACATCTGGGTAACTTACGCGGACCATGATTCCGATCCCATACAGATCACTGCAGCGCTCTCTGTTCTGGTTCTCGATCCCGATACCGGCCGAGTCCTCGGCAGGATTTATGGCGGGACGACTATCACCGATTCCTTCTCCCTGCCGGGTGTCCTCGCCAAGGCGCTACGGGTGGAAGATATCGCCTTCTATCACCATGAGGATGTTGTGGCGGGCATGGGCGACCTGACCACGGAAGTCCTTCCCGAACGGCTCTACGCTACACCTGACGACGTCAATTACGCGCTGAACGGAGAGAACCTTTTCGTTTTTGCTCCGCTGATGCAGGGTCTGGACGGCCACATGCTTGCGACCGTGATCAAGCAGCCCGTGGACACCCTGCAAAAGGTCGAGGAAACCTACAGCCAACTGTTCACACCGTTCCTGCTTTATACGGCGATACTGGCAATCGGTGCAGCGCTTCTGGTCAATCGCATCACCACGGCCGGCCTGGGCAGGCTGCTGAACTACGCGATGGGGCTGCGGCAGGACAGGGTGGTGTCGCCGCCGCCGCCCGGGCTTATCTTCGAATTCAACAAATTGGCGACCATGTTCCAGGCGGCGTTTGAATCCGTTCGTGACCGCGATGCCCAGTTCAAGGACATGATCGACGGCTCGATGCACGGCGTGCTTGTTCATGCCAATCATCGCATCCTTTATGTGAACGACGCCCTACTGAAAATGTGCGGTTACGCCCCCGGTGAACCCGAGCAGCTTGTCGAGTCCCCCACGCTGGTGATCTACGCGCCGGAAGAGCACAGCCGGCTGCGCAGCTATTACAACATGCGTGAAAATGGCGAAGGCGCGCCGCGCACCTATGAGGTCAAGGGAATCCGCAAGGATGGCGAGACCATCTGGCTGGAGCAGCATGTTCGGTTGACCGAATGGCGTGGAGAACGCGCCTATTACGCCACCATCACAGACATCAGCGAGCGCAAGCGCCAGGAGGAACTGGCAACCAAGAATGCCAATTTCGACATTCTGACCGGTCTGCCGAACCGGCGCCTGTTCATGGACCGTTTGCGCCAGGCGATCCAGCGCGGCAAACATATGGGCGACCTGACGGCGCTGATGATCCTCGACCTCGACCGGTTCAAGACCGTCAACGAAACCTATGGTCCCAAGGCAGGGGACAAGGTCATCGAAACCATAGCCGCGCGTCTGACCAGGACCCTTGGTCCGGACCAGACCGTGGCCCGCATGGGCGGAGACGAATTCGCCATTATCCTGTCGAACCCGGAAGACCGCTGGCAGATCGAACAGACCGCCCGTGACATTCTGAAGGCGATCGGTGACCCGATCAAACTGGAAGACAGCAATGAAGCCGTGCTTGCCGGCAGTCTCGGCATTACCGTTTGCCCGCACGACGGCACACACGAGGAAGCGCTGCTGATGCAGGCTGACACCAGCATGCTGCAGGCCAAGGCCGATAGCGGTGCCAGTTACCGGTTCTTTGCCACGCGCATGAATGAACAGGCCGCCCGCGCAAGCCAGATCGAGATCTGCCTCCGGCAAGCCATCGACAAGGGTGAGCTGCACCTGAATTTCCAGCCGATCGTGGACTATGAAAAGAACCGCGTGGTGAGCTGCGAAACCCTGGCACGCTGGACCGATCCCAAGCTGGGTGTCGTCCCGCCGACCGAATTCATCAAGGTGGCCGAAGACTGTGGGCTGATCGTGCCGCTTGGCGAACAGGTGCTGCGCGAGGCCTGCGAATTCTTCCAGTCCTGCAACCGCAATGGCCTGCAGCTCGACGGGATCAGCGTCAACATCTCGCCGCGCCAGTGCAGGGATGCGGATTTCCTGCCTCGGCTGAGAGAAATCCTCGACGAGACCGGCATGGACCCGGCCCGCCTGCAGCTGGAAGTCACCGAAAGCGTGATGTTCGACGACCAGCGCGTCAACCCGGTCGAAATTCTGGAAGCCATCAGCAACCTCGGCATCAAGATCTCCCTGGATGATTTCGGCACCGGCTATTCGTCGCTCAGCTACCTGAAGCGCCTGCCGATCGACACGCTCAAAATCGACCGGACCTTCATCATGGGCCTGGAGCGGGATGTGGACGGCCAGGCACTGGTTCAAGCGATCATTTCAATGGCCGGCTCGCTGCATATCGAAGTCGTGTGCGAGGGAGCCGAAACGCACGAACAATGTGAGCTGATCCATTCCTTCGGCTGCTCGCTCATCCAGGGGTACAGCTTTTCGCGCCCGCTTTCCGGCGTCGACTTCCACCGCTATCTCGCCAAGATGAACGGCGTCGATTCTGTTGCGGCCCGGGCCGGCTGACCAGGCTTTCTCGCTTCAAGACAAACAAAAACGGGGACCTTTCGGTCCCCGTTTCATATCTTGTGTCAGTCGGACGGAAGCTTATTCAGCTTCTTCCTTCTTTTCGATTTCCTTGCCGGTTTCCTGGTCGACAACCTTCATGGACAGGCGGACCTTGCCGCGCTCGTCGAAGCCCATGAGCTTGACCCAGACCTTGTCGCCTTCCTTGATCACGTCGGTGACCTTGGCAACTTTCTTCGGAGCCAGCTGGGAGATGTGGACCAGACCGTCCTTCGCACCGAAGAAGTTCACGAATGCGCCGAAATCAACGCATTTGACGACGGTGCCTTCGTAGATCATGCCCACTTCCGGCTCAGCGGCGATGGAGTTGATCCAGTTGACGGCGGCCTTGATCGCCTTGCCGTCGGCTGATGCGATCTTGACGGTGCCGTCGTCTTCGATGTTGACCTTCGCGCCGGTCTTTTCCACGATTTCACGGATGACCTTGCCGCCCGAACCGATGACTTCACGGATCTTGTCGACCGGGATCTTCATCACTTCGATGCGCGGGGCATGTTCGCCAAGCTCGGCACGAGCCTCGGTGATGGCCTTGGACATTTCGCCGAGGATGTGGATACGGCCGTCCTTGGCCTGACCCAGAGCGACCTTCATGATCTCTTCGGTGATACCGTCGATCTTGATGTCCATCTGCAGCGAGGTGATACCGTCCTGGGTACCGGCGACCTTGAAGTCCATGTCGCCGAGGTGATCTTCATCGCCCAGGATGTCGGACAGAACCGCAAAACGGTCGCCGTCCTTGATCAGGCCCATGGCGATACCGGCAACCGGTGCCTTCAGCGGAACGCCGGCATCCATCAGCGACAGCGAGGTGCCGCAGACGGTTGCCATGGAAGAAGACCCGTTGGATTCGGTGACTTCGGAAACGACGCGGACGGTGTACGGGAACTCGTGATGCGGAGGCATCATCGGGTTGATTGCACGCCATGCCAGCTTGCCGTGACCGATTTCGCGGCGTCCCGGGGAGCCCATGCGGCCGGTTTCACCGACGGAGTAAGGCGGGAAGTTGTAGTGCAGCATGAAGTGAGACTTCACGGTGCCTTCCAGAAGATCGATGAACTGCTCGTCTTCGCCGGTGCCGAGGGTGGCAACGACCAGGCCCTGGGTTTCACCACGGGTGAAGAGTGCGGAACCGTGCGCACGCGGCAGAATGCCGACTTCTGAAGAGATCGCACGGACGGTCGACAGGTCACGTCCGTCGATACGGGTGCCGGTGTCGAGGATCGCGCCACGAACGATTTCTGCTTCCAGTTTCTTGAACTGCTCGCCCAGAACGGTGCTTTCGACGGCTTCGCCTTCGGCAGCGTTGGTGATCAGCGCTTCAACGACCTTCGCCTTGGCAGCGTCGACTGCGTTCTTGCGGTCGGTCTTGGACGTGATCTTGTAAGCGGCAACAAGCTCTGCCTCGGCCAGAGCCTTGACTTTGCCGAACAGCTCGGAATGATCCGGCAGGACCAGCTCGCGCGGTTCCTTGGCAGCGGTTTCAGCCAGTTTGATGATCGCGTCGATCACCGGCTGGAAGCCCTTGTGGCCGAACATCACAGCGCCGAGCATGATGTCTTCGTTCAGTTCCTTGGCTTCGGATTCAACCATCAGAACGGCGTCATTGGTACCGGCAACAACCAGATCCAGCGAGGATTCCGGCATGTCGTCGACCAGCGGGTTCAGCACGTATTCGCCGTTGATGTAGCCAACGCGCGCGCCGCCGATCGGCCCCATGAACGGAACGCCGGAAAGGGTCAGTGCAGCGGAAGAAGCCACCATCGCCAGGATGTCCGGAGCGTTTTCCAGATCGTGCGACAGAACGGTGATCACCACCTGGGTGTCGTTCTTGTAGCCGTCTGCGAACAGAGGGCGGATCGGACGGTCGATCAGGCGGGACGTCAGCGTCTCGTGCTCCGACGGACGGCCTTCACGCTTGAAGTAGCCACCCGGGATCTTACCAGCGGCAAATGCCTTTTCCTGGTAGTTCACGGTGAGCGGGAAAAAATCCTGGCCCGGCTTCGGAGACTTGGCGGAAACAACCGTCGCCAGAACCTTCGTTTCGCCATAGGTCGCCATGACGGCGCCGTCGGCCTGACGGGCAACCTTGCCCGTTTCGAGGACGAGCGGGCGTCCGCCCCACTCGACTTCTACACGATGAATATCAAACATCATCTGTCCTTACAGCTTTGCCTGCCTTTGGCTGCTTTCGGTACAGCACGGTCATGGCAGACACATTCCCGGTCGGCCCCGTATGGGCCGGTTACCGGCGGACAGGTCACGGGCAAGACGACGAGCTGCTTTCGGCTCAAGACGGAAAGAAGCCGGCAATCCTGCCCCATGACGTGTCACGAGGTCTCTATAGAGCGTTCCATTCGAATTTGAAACACTCAAAGCTCTTTCGCGGAACAAAGACCCGAAGTGGATCAGTGTTTTGCCCGCAAGAGCTGCGTCCGGCAAATGCCGTCACGCAATACAAAAACGCGGCGGGTTCTCACCCACCGCGCTTTCAGGTTCTGAGTTCTTAGCGGCGAATGCCAAGACGCGTGATCAGCGACTTGTAGCGTTCTTCGCTCTTGCCGCGCGTGTAGTCCAGAAGGGACCGGCGCTGCGCAACCATTTTCAGAAGACCGCGGCGGGAGTGGTTATCCTTGCCATGACCCTTGAAGTGTTCGGTCAGGTTGTTGATCCGCTCGGTGAGGATCGCGACCTGTACTTCCGGGGAACCGGTGTCGCCTTCTTTGATGGCGTATTCCTTGATGAGCTCAGCTTTGCGCTCTGCAGTAATCGACATCGCTCTTTCCTTTCAAAGAGTGGGGTCCGTTGACCGGACACGTTGAAATGCCGGAGACCGGCCTGATCCGGACGTTTCCAGAGCCGAGATGTCGTTCAGCAAAGGATCCTTCCGGACGAATTGAGCATCAGTGCCCAATGGCGGCGGAATATGGCGGAAAACCTTGCGAGAATCCAGAGGTTTCTCAGGTTTTTTCGCCACACCCGAATTTACAGGTGAAACACCCTGGTCGGCTGGAACCGGCCCTTGTCAATTGAGCCGATGGCGACCGGCACGCTGGCGTGGCTGGCAAAGGCGACTTCCGTGTTGAGCGGTGCATCGCGGCCGCGCAGCAACACGGCCATGCCCTTGCGGATTTTTGCCGCGTCATCGAGCGAAACGGGTACCTCGATCAGATTGTCCATCGCCTCGCGAACCGGCAGGACGAACTCCTCGACCAGCGCCTCGACGCCGGCGCCTTCCTCAAGTGCCTCGGATGCTTCCAGGATTTCGTCCAGCCCGATCAGGTCGTCTTCGCCGAACGGCCCGACCAGCAATCTTCGCAGTTCGGTAACGTGACCACAGGTGCCGAGACGGCGGCCGAGGTCGCGGGCGATTGCCCGCACATAGGTCCCCTTGCCGCATTCAGCCTCGAAGACGGCGCGGTTCTCATCCGGACGTTCAACCAGATCCAGCCGGTGCACGTCGATCGGGCGGGCTTCCAGTTCGACTTCCTCACCGTCACGCGCCAGATCATACGCCCGTTCACCGGCGACCTTGATGGCGGAGAATTTCGGCGGGACCTGCATGATCGTGCCGACAAACTCGCCAAGGACGGCCGAGATTTCATCCGCACTCGGCCGCACGTCGGACGTTGCAACCGCCTCGCCTTCGGTGTCGTCGGTATTGGTTTCCACGCCCCAGGTCACCTCGAAACGGTAGACCTTGCGGCCATCCATGACGAAGGGCACGGTTTTCGTGGCTTCGCCGAAGGCAACCGGCAGGAGGCCGGACGCGCGCGGATCAAGCGTTCCGGCATGGCCGACCTTTTCCGGCGAGAAGATCCGCTTGATCTTGCCAAGCGCCTCGTTGGAGGAGATGCCATATGGCTTGTCCAGCACGAGCCATCCGTTGATTGCGTTCTTTTTTCTTTTGAATTGTTTTTGGCGTGCCATGAGTGCGTTTCAATACGATTGCAATTGTTTTACGGCGACAAAAGAAACACTGACTGTCGGCCCCACCATCCATGCGCAACAGCGAGACCCTGAAGACATCAGCTTTCGTCAGCGATCATTCTCGAGTTTTTCAAGTCTGTTGTGGTCACAGTAAGTCACCTGGTTTCCAACTTTATGCGCCTTCGCCAAGTCGCATGCCCCACTTATCTTTGAAGGGACACTTCCTGTTCCACTATCAGAGAAGCCTATCAACTCGGTGCTCCCAGCCCTGATAACGAGATAGTACCCAAGTAGTTCGTCGCCATACACATGAACCGTTTTGATTCCTGACAACGGCCCCACTTTGAATTTGCCATCTGCATCCGTTCTGGTGACTGCATGCCTTGACCCTGGCGGGTTATCTTTTGATGCGTCTGATGGAGCCAATGCTGCCACCAACTCAATCTCTGCATTTGCAACCGGCATACCATCGTTTAACAGCACGCCCGAAACCTCAGGCGCGAGGACGCGTGGAACGGGAAACACGACACATGCAGAGGTCGCTGCACCAAGTGCGATTGCTGCGATAGTTCTGAAGAGCGCCATCTTCTTTCACATCGAGTGACTTGCAGACACGGCACACATTCAAGTCGACCGACCAGACAAATTCAGTTTTCCATTTCCCGGCGAGGCTACAATTACCGAGGGCTAAGAACTCGAATTCACGCAATTTCAAATTGAACCGTGAATTGTGGTTTCAGCGCGGCAATCAATCCTTGGCTGGGTCGCCGTCCTCTTCGTCCGCGTCGAGATCGCGGGAGACTTCCGGGGAATGCAGCAGCGTGCCGATGCGGTCGTCGTCGTCGAACCTGGTGTCGAGAACGAAGCGCAGGTCCGGCATGTATTTCATGGTCAGCCGGCGGGACACCTGGCCGCGCAGATATTTGGCGCTGCGGTTCAGGGCCTTTTCGACATTTTCGGCGTTGACGCCCCCAAGCGGCATCACCAGGCAGGTGGCCAGGCGCAGGTCCGGCGTCATGCGCACTTCGGGGATCGTGACGATCACCCCGTCGAGATCAGGGTCGGAGAACCGTCCCCGGGTCAGAATATCGGACAGCTCCTTGCGGACCGTCTCGCCAACGCGCAACTGGCGCTGGGAAGGGCCGCGGCTGTCCTGTCCGTGTTGTCTTGCCATTGTTGTTGTTCCTGCATCTCTGGCAGCGCATTCCGTCCCGACGTATTCGGGCGCCGTTGGCGGACCGGTCCCAGCGATCCGCGCCATTGCCGGGCCTGAAGCGCGGACGGTGGCGAGACCATCTGGATGGTGCGAATACCACGGCCGAGCCATGGCATAACGGAGTTACCTGCGACCAGATACGACGTCAGCGGCTTAATTGAATAAGCCGCTGACATCAGTTTCAAGTAGATTTCTGACTTCGATCAGAGTGTCCGTGCGATCTGCTCGACGCGGAAGCACTCGATGACGTCGCCCGGACGCATGTCCTGGTACTTGACGAAGTTCATGCCGCATTCCTGACCGGACTCGACAGACTTGACCTCGTCCTTGAAGCGCTTGAGCGTGCCCAGTTCGCCTTCGTGGATGACCACGTCGTCGCGAATGAGGCGAACGTTGGCGCCACGTTCCACGACACCTTCGGTGACCAGACAGCCTGCAACCTTGCCGACCTTGGAGATGTGGAAGATTTCCTTGATCTCCGCATTGCCGAGGAAGGTCTCGCGGCGCTCCGGCGACAGCATGCCCGACAGGGCCGCCTTGATGTCGTCGACCAGGTCGTAGATCACGTTGTAGTAACGGATCTCGATGCCTTCGCGGCTTGCCGCTTCACGAGCCTGCTTGTTGGCACGCACGTTGAAGCCGATGATCGGCGCCTTGGAAGCGAGCGCCAACGTGACGTCGCTTTCGGTGATGCCACCGACACCGGAGAGCAGGATGCGTGCGCCGACTTCCTCGTTGCCGAGTTCGTTGAGCGCATGGGCAATTGCTTCCGCGGAGCCCTGCACGTCGGCCTTGAGCACCAGCGGGAACTCTTTTTTGCCCGTTTCCTGCAGACGGTTCATCATCTGCTCGAGCGAACCACGCGTACCGGAGGCGACCACGGAGGCCTTCTCGCGGATCTGGCGCTGACGGTAATCGGTAATTTCACGGGCGCGGGCTTCGTTGTCGACGACCGCAACCATGTCACCGGCTTCCGGCGTGCCCTGGAAGCCCAGAACCTCGACCGGTTTGGCCGGACCGGCTTCCTTCACCTGGTTGCCATTCTCGTCGAGCATGGCGCGGACGCGGCCCCACTCGGCACCGGCAACAAGAATGTCGCCCGGCTTGAGAGTGCCCTTCTGCACCAGAACGGTTGCAACCGGACCGCGGCCCTTGTCGAGCTGCGCTTCGATGACGATACCTTCCGCCTTGCGGTCCGGATTGGCCTGGAGTTCCAGAACTTCGGACTGCAGCAGGATCATTTCCAGAAGCTTGTCGAGGCCCTGGCCACTCTTGGCCGAGACTTCCACATCGATCACGTCACCGCCCATGGATTCCACAACGAGGCTCTCGCTGAGAAGTTCGGTACGGACGCGGTTCGGATCGGCTTCCGGCTTGTCCATCTTGTTGATGGCCACGATGATCGGCACGTCGGCAGCCTTGGCGTGCGCAACGGCTTCCTTGGTCTGCGGCATGACGCCATCGTCGGCAGCAACAACAAGGATCACGATATCGGTCGACTTTGCACCGCGAGCACGCATCTGCGAGAACGCAGCGTGGCCCGGGGTATCGATGAAGGTGATCTTGTTGCCGTCCTGATCGACCTGATAGGCGCCGATGTGCTGGGTAATGCCGCCGGCTTCGCCGGTGACAACCTTCGACTTGCGGATCGCATCGAGCAGCGAGGTCTTGCCGTGATCGACGTGACCCATGATGGTCACGACCGGAGGACGCGGCAGCAGGGTGGACGGTTCGTCTTCCGTGGTGAACAGACCTTCTTCAACGTCTGCTTCAGACACGCGCTTGACCGTGTGGCCCATTTCCTCGGCGATCAGTTCGGCGGTATCGGCGTCGATAACGTCGTTGATCTTGAGCATCTGGCCCTGCTTCATGAGAAGCTTGATCACGTCCACAGCGCGCTCTGCCATACGGTTGGCGAGTTCCTGGATCGTGATGGCTTCCGGCAGAACGACTTCACGCATGATCTTCTCACGCACGACCTGCTGCTGCCCGCGCTTCGCCTTTTCCTGGCGACGGCGCATGGAGGCCAGAGACCGCGCACGCTGACCGTCGTCGCCACCGGTGGCGGCGGAGATGGTCAGCTTGGAGCGGCGGCGGTCGTCGCCGGTGCGCGGACGCGCGGCGGGAGCCGGAGCCTGCTTCGGACGCTTGACCGCACGAACACTCTTGTTGTTGCGATCGTCTTCTTCGGATTCTCCGCGCTCGGGTTTCGCACGTGCGGCCGGAGCTTCCGGCGCCTTGCGCTTTCCCATGTCGTCAAGGCTGGGCGGCTTGCCGCCGTCGGCGTGAGCCGGCTTGCGAACCACGGTGCGACCGGTTGCTTCCTTGCGCACAGGCGCAGCAGCTTCCGTTGCCGCTTCGGCAACAGGTTCGCTCTTCGGTTCGGCCTTGGCCTGTTCCGCAGCCTGGAGAGCTTCTTCGGCTTCACGCTTTGCGCGCTCTTCCGCTTCCACCTTGGCGCGGGCCTCTTCTTCGGCCTGACGCTGCGCGGCTTCAACAGCCCGGCGCTTGTCTTCTTCTTCGCGGCGCTTGCGGTCTTCCTCGTCGCGCACCTTCGCCATCTGAAGGGCTGCCGCACGTGCTGCCGCTTCTTCCTTGGTCAGGGTGCGCAGAACGTTGCCGTTGCCCTTCTGGCGCTGGCCGGAGGCAGACCGGCGGGCCTGCTTGGTCGCCTGTGGATCTGGCTGTGGCGGCGTACGCGGCGCTTCAGCCGGCCGCTCGAGGCGCTGTGTTGTCGGCGCAGGAGCTTCTGCTTTCGCTTCCTGCCCCGGGAGTACAACACGACGCTTCTTCTTTTCCACGACGACGGCTTTGGTCCGGCCATGCGAGAAGGACTGCCGAACAGTTCCCTGATCGCCACCGCCGCGCTTTAGGCCAAGCGTTTTGCCACGCTCAACGCTGATTGTCTTGTCGCCTGGATTTTTCGTATCGCTCATATTGCCTTCAGTCCTGCGCAACCGCCTTTTCAAGCGTTGCCATTATCGCTGCTTGCCCCGGAGGAGTTGCGAAAACGCTCCAGGTCACGCACCCGCGACAGGAAGTTTTCGCTCGCCTGCCCCGCAAGCAGTGCAGCATGTATCACATTTGACCGGCCCAATGCCAAATCCAATTGGTCCGAATCGAACAAACGGACGATTTGGCATCCGTTTGCGTGTTCCTGAGTGCCGGCAGCCAGTGCCGCCAGCTTCCTTACCCCGTCTTCTGCAGCGTCCGAGGCATGGACCAGCCCGGCGACATCTTCCTGCCGCAGAGCTGCTTCAACTTTCGCATATCCCGTTACCAGCTCGCCGGCCTTGCGCGTCATGGAGAGCGCTTGCAGCGCCGATCGTTCCATGAGCGCATCAACCCGATCCGCCAGTCCCGGCTCGACAGAGGCTTCCCCTTTAAAACCCCTGCCGAAGACCTTTTTCCGGTCCTTTTCGGCAACAGCCACGACTTCTTTCGTGGCGGTTATCCAAACACCACGCCCTGGAAGAACCCGCTTCAGATCCGGAACCACCTCGCCTTGCGGGTCGAGGACGAACCGGATCAGCGCACTGACGGGCTGAACCTCCCGGGTCACGGCACAATGCCGTTCGGTCGGCTCACTCTTCCTGGGCACGCTGCCACTCCTTTAGATCAACCTGCTTTCCGGTGCGAACACCTTCGGCGCAGAAAAGTTGATCGAACTTGCGAATTCGAAGCTGCCGATCGGCCGCGGCCATACCGGAAGCTTCATACAGGAGGCTTTTGCCTCTCTCGTTACCCGTTCAGGATCGCGCCGCCCTGCGGCTCTTCTCCAACGGTCTCGGCCATTTCGGCCTCGTCTTCTTCTTCGGCTTCTTCTGCCTCAGCCTGAGCTGCGAGTTCTTCCTCGGTGATCCAGCCGGCGGCCAGACGGGCGGCCATCACGACGTTTTCCGCTTCAGCGCGGGACATGTCGAATTCCGAAAGAGCACCTTCGAAGCGCTTGGTTTCGCCGTCCTTGCGTTCGGTCCAGCCGACGAGATCGTCAGCAGCGCAACCGGCGAGGTCTTCCATCGTCTTGATGTCGTCCTTGCCCAAGGCAACCAGCATAGCCGTTGTCAGGCCATCAATCGACCTCAAGTCGTCGGCAACACCGAGCGAAATACGCTCTTCGTCGAGTTTTGCTTCCAGCTCGGCCAGGTAATCCCGGGCACGTGCCTGGATTTCGACGGCGGTGTCGTCGTCGAAGCCTTCGATCATGGAGATCTCGTCGAGCTCCACATAGGCAACTTCCTCAACCGAGGTAAAGCCTTCGGTCGCCAGCAACTGTCCGACCATCTCGTCCACGTTGAGGGCTTCCATGAACAGCTGCGAGCGCTCCAGGAATTCCTTCTGGCGGCGGTCGCTTTCTTCCTGCTCGGTCATGATGTCGATGGCCCAGCCGGTCAGCTGTGAGGCCAGACGCACGTTCTGGCCGCGGCGGCCGATCGCCAGTGATAGTTGGTCATCGGGAACGACAACTTCAATACGTTCGGCGTCTTCGTCCAGAACAACCTTGGCAACTTCGGCCGGCTGCAGGGCGTTGACGATGAAGGTTGCCGCTTCTTCGTTCCACGGGATGATGTCGATCTTTTCGCCCTGGAGCTCGCCAACAACGGCCTGGACGCGGCTGCCGCGCATACCCACGCAGGCGCCGACCGGGTCGATGGAGCTGTCCTTGGAAATCACGGCGATCTTCGCGCGCGAACCCGGGTCACGGGCAACGGACTTGATCTCGATGACGCCGTCGTAGATTTCCGGAACTTCCTGGGCAAACAGTTTCGCCATGAACTGCGGATGCGTGCGCGACAGGAAGATCTGCGGGCCGCGCTGTTCGCGGCGAACGTCGTAAATGATGGCGCGGATGCGGTCGCCCGTGCGGAAGATTTCGCGCGGGATCAGCTCGTCGCGGCGGACGATGCCTTCGCCGCGGCCAAGATCGACGATGACGTTGCCGTATTCGGCGCGCTTGACGACACCGTTGACGACTTCGCCGACGCGGTCCTTGAATTCTTCGTACTGACGGTCACGCTCGGCTTCGCGCACTTTCTGCACGATAACCTGCTTGGCGGACTGGGCGGCGATACGGCCGAAATCGAGCGGCGGCAGCGGCTCGGCAATGAAGTCGCCGATGCTGGCTTCCGGATTGCGGGCCTGTGCATCATCAAGAGAGATGTCTGTGGAAACGTTCTCGACAGTGTCTACGACCTGAAGCAGGCGCTGCAAACGGATCTCGCCGGTCTTCGGATTGATTTCGGCGCGGACTTCCGTTTCCGTACCATAGCGGGAGCGGGCTGCCTTCTGGATCGCGTCTTCCATTGCATTGATGACGATCATCCGGTCGATGGATTTTTCCCGTGCGACCGCGTCAGCGATTTGCAGCAGTTCCAGCCGGTTCGCGCTGATTGCCATATTCCACTCCTCTTGCGCCAAGGATCGGTTCGGGCGCGTTCTTCTTCTTTCCCTTAGAGCCTGTGGCTCAGTTGGGCATGTTGTCCTGCGACAGCTCGTCATCCTGGCCACGGGCGGCAAGCGCCGCCTTTTCCGCCTGAAGAGCTGCGGTAATCAAGTCATCGGTCAGAACCAGCTTGGCTTCGCCGATGTTCTCCAGCGGCAGCGCCACGGTGTCCTCTTCGCCTTCCCGCACATCGGGCAGCCGAAGGTTGGCCTTGCCGTCTTCCGCGCCGAGGAGCTTGCCCCGGAATCGCTTGCGGCCATCCAGCATGACGGCCATCTCGACCTTCAGCTCATGGCCGGCCCAGCGATTGAAATCGCCGGCCCGCACGAGCGGACGGTCGATACCTGGAGATGAAACTTCTAGATGATATGCCCGGTTGATCGGGTCTTCGACGTCGAGCGCAGGCGACACGGCCCGGCTGATGGTTTCGCAGTCTTCGACCGTCATGGTGCCGTCCGGGCGCTCCGCCATGATCTGCAGGGTGCAGCCGTTCTGAGCACTGATCTTCGTACGCACCAGTCGGTAGCCGAGGTCCTCGATGACCGGCTCCACAATTGCGGCAACACGGGCATCAAGACCCTGTTCCGTCACAATTCTCGGTTCGTGTGCGCTCACACTTGGCTCCTGTTGGCGGCCGTTACCGGCTCTTGAGCATCAGATGCACCTGATTGTCGATTTACATAGGGCAGTCCTGCTCGAACTCGTTGGTTTCCGGTTATGTAAGCAAAAAAGAGCGGGTCCCCGGCGGGCCCACTCTCAAAGTGCTCAGATAAGCCGTTTGAGGTGAAACACGGGCTGTATAACGCCAAAGGGGGCAAAAAGGCAAGAGGCCGGGCCAAATTCCTCAAAGAAGTTAGCGCCAGTCCGGAATCCCCCGATAAACGGCAGCAAACGCGCCGTTCTCCGCGATGTGCCGCTACACCCTGCAGAAAGTCAGGTACCGTCCGATACGCCCCTCGCGGATGGCCTTCGCCTCGTAGCGTGTACTTGGCCAGCCCTCCCAGGGTGTTTTCCAGTCGGACGCTGTTTCCGCCGCCCATTCGAACGCCGCATGGTCGCGGCAATGGCGCAGTGTCCAGTCGACGTAGGTATCGATGTCGCTGGCAAAACGGAACTCGTGGCCGGGCTTGATGGCCCGGGCATAGCGATCGAGATTCTGTTCGTTGATGAACCGGCGCTTCCAATGGCGCTTTTTCGGCCAGGGATCCGGATAGAGCTGATAGGCTAGGTCGAGACTTGCCTCGGGCAACCAGTCCAGAACATTGACGGCATCATCATCGTAAAGGCGGATATTGCGGAACCCCTCCCCCACGACGGCATTCACGGCCTTGGCCATGCTGCCGACGAAAGGTTCGACGCCAATGAAGCCGACACGCGGATTGGTTCTGGCCCGGTGAAGCAGATGCTCACCGCCGCCAAAACCGACCTCCAGACACACCTCGTCGACATCCGCATCAAAGAGGGTCTTCAGATCCTCCGGAGCGGGTGTTGCCAGGTCCAGCGCCAGGCGCGGCAGTTCGTTTTCCATCAGCGCCTCACGGCGCGGGCTCAACGGCTTGCCCTTGCGGCGGCCGTAAAAGGAACCTTCGTAGCGGTCAGTCATAATTCAACTTCAAAACGACAGATCGCCGGCACTGAACCGGCGATCTGCTTCACTTCTTCCATGTTCAGCGTAGGCGCAGCTTATCCCGCAAGCGGGCGCAGCGCGTCAACCAGATCCGTCTTTTCCCAGCTGAAGCCGCCATCGGCCTCAGGTTCGCGGCCGAAGTGGCCGTAAGCGGCGGTGCGCTCATAGATCGGGTTGTTCAGCTTCAGGTGCTGGCGGATGCCGCGCGGGCTGAGGCCCATGACATCGCGCAACGCTTTTTCCAGCTTGGCTTCATCGCAACGGCCGGTGCCATGCAGGTCGACGTAGACCGACAGCGGCTCCGGAACGCCGATGGCGTAGGAAAGCTGAATGGTGCAGCGGTCGGACAGATCGGCTGCAACAACGTTCTTGGCAAGATAGCGCGCCGCGTAGGCTGCCGAACGGTCCACCTTGGTCGGATCCTTGCCGGAGAATGCGCCGCCACCATGCGGAGCCGCACCACCGTAGGTGTCGACAATGATCTTGCGGCCAGTCAAGCCGGCATCGCCGTCAGGGCCGCCGATGACGAAGGCACCGGTCGGGTTGACGTGCCAGACGGTGTCGCCGGTGATGAAGCCTTCCGGCAGTGCAGTGCGGATGTAAGGTTCGACAATGGCGCGCACGTCGGAGGAGGTCAGGGCCGGATCCAGATGCTGGGTCGACAGAACGATCGAGGTTGCCTCGACCGGCTTGCCGTCGACGTAGCGGACGGTTACCTGGCTCTTTGCGTCCGGACCGAGCGCAGGCTCCTGACCGGATTTGCGGACGTCGGCCAGAAGACGCAGGATCTTGTGCGAAAACAGGATCGGCGCCGGCATCAATTCTTCGGTTTCACGGCAGGCGTAACCGAACATGATGCCCTGATCGCCAGCACCTTCGTCCTTGTTGTCGGCAGCATCAACGCCCTGGGCGATGTGCGCTGACTGCGCGTGAAGGTGAACGGCGATATCGCAGTTTTCCCAATGGAAACCATCTTGCTCGTAGCCGATATCCTTGACGGCCATGCGGGCAAGATGAGCGATGTAATCGTTGGTGATGGTTGACGGACCGCGGGTTTCGCCGGCGATCACGATGCGGTTGGTCGTTGCCAGGGTTTCACAGGCAACGCGCGCTTCCGGCATTTCCTTGAGGTAGGCATCTACAACCGCATCGGAAATACGGTCGCATACTTTATCCGGATGCCCTTCGGAGACGGACTCGGAGGTAAACAGGTAATTCTGACGTGCCATTGGCGATCGTCCTTCTGGGAATGAATATGACAGGAGCGGCGATTGTCATCGCCGCTCCGTCTGCATCAATCTTAGAAGTTCTTCGCCGCGTCAAGCGCGCGCGTGAATTTTGTCAGTCGTCGCCAGCCAGAGACCGGACCAGATCGACGATCCGGCGGCGTACTTTCGGGTCTTCAATCCGCACGAATGCCTTGTTCAGGGACAGGCCTTCGGAAGAAGACAGGAAGTCGACGACATAAGAGGTCGGCTGCGTTTCGCCGAAGCCTTCCGCCTCTTCAGGCGTACCGGGCGCATCTTCGAAGAAAAAGGAAACCGGGACTTTCAAAACGGTTGCGATGTGTTGCAACCGGCTGGCACCGATACGGTTGGTGCCTTTTTCGTATTTCTGGATCTGCTGGAAGGTGATGCCCAGACTTTCGCCAAGCTTTTCCTGACTCATGCCTAGCATCATGCGGCGAAGCCGGACGCGGCTGCCAACATGAATATCGATCGGATTCGGAGACTTTTTACTGGGCATCTGTGTCGCTCTTTCTTTTTCTCGCGGAAAAAGCCCGCTCGTTTTCGTTTGCACAAGCTCTCCTGACATCCCCCCACAGGCTCAAGAGACCGAAGTTTGCCCGCAACCTTTCACTTGTACATGAAGCAGCCTTCAATCGGCTATTTCACGGTTGTATCACAGTTTCTTCACTCAACTCAAACAAAAAATATCAATTTACACGCGAATCGCGGTTGTATTGGTAAAACCAGGCAAATACTACGATAAGAAACGAGATAACGAGCACGGGCAGATCGCCAAAAATGCCGTAGAGAGTATTGTCTAGTCTCTGCGGAAGCTTGGAATCGATCAGACCTTTTTCGAATATCGCGAGTTTCGCGACCACCTGACCTTTGGCATCAATCACCGCTGAAATGCCTGTATTTGCAGCTCTAATCAGCGGCAGGCCGGTTTCGATGGCACGTAAACGAGCCTGTGCGAGATGCTGATAAGGGCCGGGCGTCCGGCCAAACCAGGCGTCGTTGGTAACGTTCAGCAGAAAGTCCGGCCTTCTGGAAACACCGTCCAGAGATCCCGGAAAAATTGCCTCATAGCAAATCATGGGTAGAAAACTAAAACTTTCGGAGGTGGTCAGTACACGCGGTTGATACCCGGCCTCGAACCCATCCATGGGGCCCGCAAGGTTAGAAATTCCCAGTGATTCAAGCAGAGGTTTAAACGGAACGTATTCGCCAAAAGGCACGAGCCGAACCTTGTCGTAGATGCCCTGGACGGTGCCCTCGGTGCCGATGACGAAGACGCTGTTGAAGTAATCAGCCCCTCTCATGCCGGGCTCGGCCCGGATTGCACCGGTCACCAGTTCGGTCTTGTCACCGAGCGACTGACCGATCCGGAACAAGGCTCCCGGCTCCTGTGTCAGCAGGAAGGGAACGGCCGATTCCGGCCAGACCACCATGCGCGGCTGTCCGACGCGCGCGGCACCGCCAAGCGGCGCTTCGGTCATGTCGAGGAAGGTCTGAAAGATCTCGTCGCGCAGCTCCGGCCGCCATTTGTCTTTCTGATCGATCGATGGCTGTACGATTCGGATGTCGAGATCGGCAACGGGCAATGCCGTCTGCCAGAGCCTGACGGCGCCATAACCCGCAACCGCGGCTAGGGCAACCGCGGCAGCGACAACGGCCGTCACGCGCTGGCGAAACGGGCGAGCGTCGGCCAGAACGGCCGGCGTCGAAAAGACCGCAACCACGAAGAAGGTGAGACCATAGAGCCCGACAAGACTTGCCGCCTGCGACACGCTCAGCGATCCGGACACGCCATAGCCGAAGGCATTCCAGGGAAACCCGGTCAGGACATGGCCGCGCAGCCAGTCCGTCAGGGTCAGGCCGGTAGCAAGCACCAGGATGCGGCGAAACTGGTCACTCCAGAATATCGCGGCCAGTGCCACCCCAAGGCCCGTGAACAGCGCCAGTCCGACAGGCATTGCCAGCACGGCAAAGGGCATCAGCCAGGCAAAGCGCTCCGCTTCCACCAGAAACGCCGCACCGATCCACCAAAGGCCCGAGAGAAAATAGCCGAAGCCGAACAACCAGCCGAGCGCGAAGCCCG
The DNA here is from genome assembly GCF_012395805.1 of Labrenzia sp. 5N. NCBI lineage: Bacteria > Pseudomonadati > Pseudomonadota > Alphaproteobacteria > Hyphomicrobiales > Stappiaceae > Labrenzia > Labrenzia sp. 5N. The sequence continues at coordinate 688,791 of NZ_JAAZTM010000004.1, forward strand.
TGCGAAACCGCTGAACCCGCTTGCCGGGTGCGGGATCGACCGCTCCGTCCAGCATCCAGACAAGACAGGGAAACGTGACCAGAAGCACGAAAGTGAAGTCATAAGGGGGAAGCGCAAAGGCCGTCAGCGCACCGCAGGCGGCGCACAAGAGACGGCGCTGCCAGCCCCATGCCAGAAGAAAGGTATTTGGCAGGGCCGACAGGCGGTGTGACAACCATTGCATCAAAGAGCTTCCCCATACTTGCGGTCAGGAGATTTGTCGGCTCGCCGCAGTGGGGTCAAGGGTTAATACCAACGGCGCGCGAAGAAGTGGCTTCGAGACGACGGGCCATCGGCACCGTTGGCAAGCATCCTTTTGGCTGGTTTCGGCGTCCGGCCGCTCATCCGTTTCCGCTGGACGCAGCAACCTTGGTCTTGGTGCTTTCGCTGTCCTGGCTGCTCTCGCCGGAAACGGAATCGGTCCGCTTTGGACGGCGGCGAAGATCCGGCGGGCGCGCGTCGGCGCGGCGGCGGCGGATCTTCAGGCGCTTGATGCGGCGCGGATCCGCATCCATTATCTCGAATTCGAACCCGGGCACTTCATCCGGCACCAGCAGCAGCTCGCCGCGGACCGGTACGCGGCCAACGGAGACATAGAGCAGACCACCGAGCGTATCGACGTCCTCGGAAATCTCGCCGTCGTTCAGCTGCGTGCCGAGCGCTTCGTCGAGTTCCTCAAGCGGCAGACGCGGATCTGCGATCCACACGCCCTCGCCGGCGGCAGCCAGCATGGCTTCCTCGTCCTCGTCGTGTTCGTCTTCGATATCACCAACAACTTCCTCGACAAGATCTTCCAGCGACACAAGTCCGTCGGTTCCGCCGTATTCGTCGATCACCAGCGCCATCTGGATACGATCGGCCTGCATTTTCGCCATCAGGTCCGTCGCCGGCATCGACGGCGGCACGAACAAGAGATTGCGCAGCAGATCCGTGTCCTTCAGCGAGACCGACAGGTCGACGCAGGACAGGTCCAGGTCGGGCATGTTGTGACCGTTCCGCGCAGGCGCATTCGAATTGGACGGTTGAAAGCCGGTTGTATCGTTTTCATTGTCCACAGAAGTTGCAGGACGGTTCGAAGCGCCACGTTCCGCGATATAGGCCATCAAATCCTTGATGTGGACCATGCCGCGCGGATCGTCGAGCGTCTCTTCGTAAACCGGCATGCGCGAATGCCCGCTCGTCTGGAACAGTTCCATGACGCGGCTCAGGCTGGTTTCCAGATCGACCGCGTCGATATCCGCACGCGGGATCATGACGTCGTCGACGCGCAATTCGCGCAGTCTCAGAATGTTGCCGAGGAGCATTCGCTCCTCCGGCGAGAAGGCAGCATCACCACCTTCGCGAGCAAGCTCGTCCTCCAGGTTCTCGCGCAAGCTCGAAGACTGGCGGCCCAAGCGCAGGAAGCGTTTGAGAAGATCGAGAAAGGCCGCAGGTTTCTGCGGCTTCAGCTGTTGCGGGTCTTCCCCGTCCTGGTCCTGTCCGGTGCTGGCAGGCTTCTGCCCGGTTGCCGGACTTTGCGGTTCAATTGAGTTCATCATCCATCAATCAAGAACATCACATCCCATGATGCCACTTAACCGCCGTCGGCCACAAGTGGCCTGTCCGCGTAAGGGTCATCGATGCCAAGAGACGCCAGAATGGACTTCTCAAGGCTTTCCATCAGTTCCGCCTCTTCACTTTCCTGATGATCATAATCGAAAAGGTGAAGCAAACCGTGAACAGTCAGATGGGTAAGGTGATCGGAAAATTCAATTCCAAGGTCTGCAGCTTCCGCTGCGACGGTTTCATAGGCGAAAACGATGTCCCCCAGAAGGGGGCCATAAACGTCGCCTTGCGGATCGCTGCCGGGAAAGGACAGGACGTTCGTTGCCTTGTCCTTGTCGCGCCATTTCGCGTTCAGCTGCCGGATCGACGCGTCATCGGTAAACAGCAGCGAGACTTCGGTTCCCTCCAGCACTTCCAGATCCGCCCCCGCAAAGGCAGCGGTGATTGCCTTTGCAGCTATTGCCTCCAACTGGCTTTCCGCCGGCCAATCACCCGCTTCTATCGACAGGTCTATCTGAAAACTATCAGGCAATCGGTCTGGCATCGTCGGCAAGGGCTTTTCAGGAATTTGCGGCTTCACGAGGGCGCGCAGAGGCACCGTCGCGGTCCGCACCACGTTGTCGCTCGGCAAAGCGGCGCTCGCGCGCTTCCGATTCTTCCCGAGAGGCGTTGTCGTAAGCGGTCACGATGCGTCCGACCAGCTCGTGACGGACAACGTCCTTCTCGTTGAATCGGATATGGGCAACTTCCGGAATGTCCGTCAAAAGCCCCAGCGCTTCGCGCAGACCGGACATCTGCCCTGACGGCAGGTCGATCTGGCTCGGATCGCCGGTGACGATCATCTTCGAGCCTTCCCCAAGACGCGTCAGGAACATCTTCATCTGCATGGAGGTCGTGTTCTGTGCCTCGTCGAGCAGCACCACCGCGTTGGAGAGCGTGCGGCCGCGCATGAAGGCGAGCGGCGCCACTTCGATCATGCCGGACTGCAAGCCACGATCGACCTTTTCGGCCGGCATCATCTCGTAAAGCGCATCGTAGATCGGCCGCAGGTACGGATCGACCTTGTCCTTCATTTCACCCGGCAGGAAGCCGAGGCGCTCACCGGCTTCCACGGCAGGACGGGACAGGATCAGACGGGCCACATCGCCGCGCTCCAGAAGAGCTGCTGCATAGGCAACCGCCAGAAAGGTCTTGCCGGTACCGGCCGGGCCGGTTCCGAAAATCAGGTCGGCCCGATCCATCGACCGGATGTAGGCATCCTGGGTCGGTGTGCGGGCGACGATCGTTTTCCGGCGGGTCGCGATCTGGGCGAAGGCCAGCCGGGACTTCGGCTCCAGCGTCGGCAACGGCAGCTGCGCTTCCGCAGCCGCTGCCATGCGCAGCGCGCCGTCGACATCACCCGGGTGGATTTCCTGCCCCTGCAGCAAACGCTGATACATGGCTTCCAGAGCCGTGCGCGCCTGGGCGCAGCCAACCTGGCTGCCTTTCAGTGTCACCTGGTTGCCACGAGCAATCGCGTCGATGCCGAGACGCTGCTCGATCAGCGCAAGGTTCTGGTCGAATTGCCCAAACAGATCTCCGATCAGCCGGTTATCTTCAAAGGCAAGAACAATATGGGTCATGTCGGAGGCCGAACCGGCCGCAGAGGATTGTACCGAAGACTTGCGGGATGAAGAGTGGCTGTCGCGCGTCAAATGACGTCTCCTTTAGGCCGCCGGAGCCGGGATGCGTCCGGACCTTCCAAGATCATCTTGCCCCGCAATCAGCCGCCCGAACAGAGAATTGGACCCGATGTCGACGATTTCCACCGCTTGTATCGACCCGATGAGGTCTTCAGGTGCATCCAGTTGCACCGGCTGCAACCACGGCGACTTGCCGACCAGCTGTCCGGGATTGCGGCCGGTCTTCTCCAGAAGCACATCGCAGGTCATGCCCAGACGCGAGGCGTTGAACGCCTTCTGCTGCTCGGCAACCAGCGCCTGAAGCGCGGCCAGCCGTGCGGACTTGACGTCCTCCGGCACCTGTTCGTCCATGGTTGCGCCGGGCGTACCGGGCCTGGAACTGTATTTGAACGAGAAGGCCGAGCCATAGCCGACCTGTCGAATCAGATCCATCGTGTCTTCGAAATCCTGGTCGCTCTCGCCCGGGAAACCGACGATGAAATCGCCTGAGAGCGCAATGTCGGGAGAGACCTCGCGAATGCGGTCGATCAGGCGGAAATACTCATCGCGCGTGTGCCGGCGGTTCATCGCCTTCAGGATCTTGTCGGACCCGGACTGCACCGGCAGGTGCAGATACGGCATCAGGCTTTTCAGGTCCCGATGCGCCTCGATCAGGTCATTATCCATGTCGCGCGGATGGCTGGTGGTGTAGCGCAGCCGGTCCAGACCGTCGATTTCCGCCAGACGACGCAGCAACCGGCCAAGACCCCAGACGGCACCGTCCGGCGATGTGCCGTGATACGCGTTGACATTCTGGCCCAGCAGCGTGATCTCGCGTACCCCGGCCGCGGCCATGCGTTGGGCTTCGCTGACGATCTGCTCGACAGAGCGGGAGACTTCGGCCCCGCGCGTGTAGGGAACGACGCAGAAGGTACAGAACTTGTCGCAGCCTTCCTGCACGGTCAGGAAGGCGGACGGCGGGCGTTTGAGAACTTGCTTTTCGGCTCGTTCCGACAGGTGATTGAACTTGGCGTCGATATCAAACTCGGTCTCGACGACCTTGGAGCCTGCGCGGGCCTTTTCCAGAAGGGACGGCAGCTGATGATAACTCTGCGGGCCTACCACAAGATCAACAATCGGAGCCCGGCGAGAAATTTCCTCGCCCTCCGCCTGCGCAACGCAGCCAGCGACACCCACCATCATGTCCTTGCCGGATTTTGCCCGCTCTTCCTTGACCTTGCGAATGCGGCCAAGCTCCGAATAGACTTTCTCGGCTGCCTTTTCACGAATATGGCAGGTGTTCAGAATGACAAGATCCGCGTCTTCCAGATCGTCCGTCGCCTCGAATCCTTCCGGTGCCAGCACATCGGTCATGCGCTCGCTGTCGTAGACGTTCATCTGGCAGCCATAGGTACGCACGAACACCTTGCGGTTGTTCCCGCCCTTGCGGGCGTCTGTCATATCGGCGGCGGAAACGGTGGTGACGTTCGTTTCCATGTCTTGTTCAGGGCGGCTTGTCATTCGCTCCTCGTGGGGCTCCTCATGGCCTTGATACGCTGGCCTTTTTCAGGCGGCCGGATGTCGTGAATGTCGGTACCTTCATCGGGCAGTTCACCCGGCACAGGCACAGGATCGATCCGTCCTTCATGCCCGGGACCCGCGCCTGAGACCGGCGGCGGACGACACCTTGCAAATTCAGGCGCCAGCTTTAGCGGTTTTTTCCGCGTTTGAGAAGAACTCGAGTGTCTCGATTTCGCTGAAATCTTCGGTGTCGACCGGCTTTTGCAGCAGCGAGGCTATCGTCATGGCCCGAACCTCCGTTTCCAGACGGCGGGTCAGGGCTTTCCGGTCCGTTGTCCGATCAACCAGAACCGGCTCGCCCCAGCGCACCACCACGTCGAGTGCACCGCGCGAAAAGATGCCCCACAGATGGCCGGCGAGTTCCATATCGCCATACCAGGCGACATGCGGCCGATGGGCCCGACCCATCGGCAGGCCGTAGAAGCCTTGATAGGCGACTGAAAGCGGCTGCACCCAGACTTTCGAGGTTTCGTCCTCGCCGACCGCACGGGTGGCGGCGCCCAGTAGGGCCGAGCGAAACGGCAGGACGCAATTGCCGTCGTTGGAGGTACCTTCGGCAAACAGGACCATCGCGTCGCCGGCAGCCATGCGAACGGCGATGGCATCGGCAACCTGGGCGGTTTCCGTGCGCCGGGTGCGATTGACGAACACCGTGCGCTGAAGCTTGGCGAACAGACCGAAAATGGGCCAGCCGGAAACCTCGGACTTGGCGATGAAGGAGAGAGGCATCAGCGAGCCGACCACGGTGATATCGACCCAGGATGCGTGGTTGGAGGCGATCAGCAACGGCCGGTCCACGGCAGGGGCCCCGATCTGCTCGATCTTGATGCCCACAAGCCGGGTGGCGATCCGGTGCCAGAGCTGGGGCAGTTTTCGCTGCATCTTCAGCCCGAGCTTCACCGCCAGCCACTGAAGCGGGATCAGCACCAGCGAGACCAGCGTCAGAAGGAAGATGATAACCCCGGCCTTGAGCTCAGCCATCGCCCTGATTATCCTTCGGGACATCGAGCGGGACGCCATAAAGTTCCAGCCGGTGATCGACCAGACGGTAACCCAGCTTCTTGGCGATGAATTCCTGCAAAGCCTCGATTTCCTCGTTGCGGAACTCGATGACCTGGCCGGAGCGCAGATCGATCAGATGGTCGTGATGCTCGTCCGGAACGGTTTCATAACGCGACCGACCATCACGAAAATCGTGCCGTTCGATCATGCCGGCGTCCTCGAACAGCTTCACCGTGCGATAGACCGTCGAAATGGAAATGCCGGGATCGATCGCCACGGAGCGGCGGTAGAGTTCCTCGACGTCCGGGTGCTCGTCGGACGCGGCTTCGATGACGGAGGCAATGACGCGACGCTGTTCGGTCATGCGCATACCTTTTTCGATGCACAAGTCCGCTAGCGTTGATTGCCGCTCTTCCGCCATTGCGATGCCGTCCGCTGTCTGTTTCCGATACCGTATCCGTTTCCGCTACAGCGCTTAACCAAGATCGACGCGCATGACAAGCGCGGTGCCGTCTCCTCCACTGTCGCTGTAATAGCCTTTGCGGCTGCCGACTTCCTTGAAGCCGAGCGCCCGATACAGCAGCAGAGCCGGTTCGTTGGCTGCGTCCACTTCCAGAAAAAGATGTTTGCAACGTTCACCGTATAGCCGGAACAGGCCGGCTTCCATCAGCTTCTTGCCGATGCCACGGCCGCGCTGGCGCGGGTGAACCGCAATGGTGATGACTTCGGCTTCATCGGCAACGGTGCGCACGATCAGGAAACCAAGCGGTGCGCGCGTGCCATAGGGGCTCGCCCGGCGTGCCACCAGAAACATCGTTCCCGCGTGCGCTTTCATCCGTGCAAGCTCGTCCGTATTCCATTTGTGCTTGAAACAAAGCGCGTGGATGTCGGCAATCTTCGGTAGATCCTCGTCCAGCGCCTCTTCTATCACCGGCGGCTGGGTCCAGAACCACCAAAAACTCATTGCCGTTCTATCCTTCCCTTCGTTTGCGGCGTCGCATCGGGCGGCCGCAAATAGAGTGGCGAAGGGGATGACCTCGAAGGATCGGCGGAGATCCCCAGTTCCGCGACATCCCGAATACCCGGGAAAGTGCTGCGGGACAATATCGCGCTTTCCGGAAGTCCAAGCTCCCTCGCGATTTTTTCCGATGCCGATCCTGCCAATCTTATGTCCTTGGGCAAGTTCGCCGCAAGATCTGCGATGGTACGGACACCGGCTTCATCGGCAGCGGTGCCGGACGCATGATAAAGCTGGCAGTAGACCTCGTCTGCCTTTCCCGTCAGTGCCACCAGCACGGGACCGCCGTCATCCCCTGGTACGGCGGAACGGGCAATGGCTGCCAGTGTCGTTACGCCGACAACCGGCTTTCCGAGCACGAGACCAAAGCCGCGGGCAACCGCCAGTCCGACGCGAAGGCCGGTAAAGCTGCCGGGTCCGATGGTCACGGCAACGCGGTCGAGCTCGGAAAAGGTGGTGGACGACTCGGCCATGACCTCACCGATCATGTCCATCAGCTTCTCGGCATGGCCGCGGCCGATCTCCTCGCCGCACGCCTCGAAACACGCGGTTTCGACACCGTCGTCGAGAACGGCGGCGGCGCAATTGGCAAGGGCTGTATCGATGGCGAGGACGCGCATTCCGGTTTGGCTCATGGTTTTCGTGTCCCACATGCCACTACCCCGCCCCGGCCCGCGAGTCGAGCGGGGCTTTGGACCTAAGTCCAAAGGGGGGCTTGCCTTCCACAAAGAATGGGAGTCGAAAATATTAAAGGCCCGGACAAGAGGCCGGGCCTTTGAAATTCTTCAGGAATGCTCCGATCAGATCGGGCGGACTTCCTCGACTTCCGGAACGAAGTGACGCAGCAGGTTCTGGATGCCGTGCTGCAGTGTTGCCGTGGATGACGGGCAGCCGGCGCAGGCACCGCGCATGGACAGATAGACCACGCCTTCCTTGAAGCCCTTGAAGGTGATGTCGCCACCATCCTGCGCCACAGCCGGACGCACCCGCGTTTCCAGGAGTTCCTTGATGGTGCTGACGGTGTCTGCGTCACCTGCCTCGAAGAATTCTCCTTCCTCGATATTTTCCGCTTCGCTGGTAGCCATGACCGGCTGTCCGGACATGAACTGCTCCATGATCACGCCCAGGATGGCGGGTTTCATGTGCTGCCAGTCGGTTTCGTCCTTGGTCACGGTCACGAAGTCGTGGCCGAAGAAGACCGCCACCACGCCCGGCACGTCAAACAGTTTCTGTGCAAGAGGCGACACCCCGGCGTCGGTCCTGGAGCGGAAATCGTAGGTTCCCTCCGGCAGGACAACCCGTCCCGGCAGGAATTTCAGTGTCGCCGGATTGGGAGTGGCTTCGGTTTGAATGAACATCTTGTCTCGTCCTTGCGCTTCAGGTCGCGCCCATGTTGCCGGCTTCGTTTTGCGCCTCACCTCCATCGCAAAACGCCGATGAATGTTTCTAACGTATCTCTCGGCAGTTTGGAACCGTTAAAAACTAGATAGGTGCAGATCCTGCCTGGTCAAGCCGTCTTCTTGAATCCGGCCGCCCTGCGATCGCTCGTCAAGCCAGCGCGGCGATGGAATCATCGTCCAGGTTACCCGGCACGATCGTCACCGGAATGGGGAAGGTTCCCGCGGATTTTCCGGCAATCGACGACACCAGCGGTCCCGGCCCTTCAGAGCCCGTGCTGGCGGCCAGGATCAGGATGGCGATGTCGGCATCCGCCTCGATCAGCTCCATGATCTCCTCGGCCTTAGTCCCTTCCCTCACCACCGATTCCGGTTCGGTACGGGCAACGGACCGCACGCGCTCGGCAGCTTTCGCAAGCGCTGCCTCGGCTTCTTCCTGGGCTTCCGCTCGCATGATGTCTTCAACCCCCAGCCAATGCTGGAAGTCGCCAGGCGCAATGATGAAGACCAGCGTCACGACGCCGCCGGTCCGGGCCGCCCGTTTTGCGGCATATACGATCGCCCGGTCACATTCGGGCGTCTCGTCGACCACGACCAGAAACTTCCGGCGGTGGCCTTCCTCGTTGCTTTTTCTGATAGCTACCATGGGCCGCATGCTGCCACCGGTCCGCGCACTCCGCAAGCGGCGAAATCGCCGCGCACGAAGCGCTCAACCGGTGTCTTTCCGCATGCCTCCTAGAGGATGAACTTCGACAGGTCGACGTTCTTGGCAAGGTCGCCGATGTTGTCGCGAACGAATTTGCCCGTGATCTCCACCTCTTCACCCGGACGGTCCGGCGCCGTGAAGGAAATCTCGTCGAGAATGCGCTCCATCACCGTCTGCAGACGGCGGGCACCGATGTTCTCGACAGAGGCATTGAGATCAACCGCGATCGAGGCGATCTCGTCGATGGCATCCTCTGTGAAGTTCAGCGTGACCTTTTCCGTTTCCATCAGAGCCACATACTGCTTGATGAGGCTGGCTTCCGGTTCGGTCAGGATCGCGCGGAAATCGTCCTTGTCGAGCGCACGCAGCTCGACCCGGATCGGCAGGCGGCCCTGCAGCTCCGGCAAAAGGTCCGAAGGCTTTGCGACGTGGAATGCACCGGAAGCGATGAACAGGATGTGGTCGGTCTTGACCGGTCCGTGCTTGGTGGAGACGACTGTTCCTTCGATCAGCGGCAGCAGGTCGCGCTGCACGCCTTCACGAGAAACATCGGCCCCCGCACGCCCTTCACGGGCGCAGATCTTGTCGATCTCGTCCAGGAAGACGATGCCGGAATTCTCGACAAGTGAGATTGCCTCTTCCACCACCTTGTCGTCGTCGAGCAGCTTGTCGGATTCCTCGTTGATCAGGAGCTGGTAGCTGTCACGAACGGTGGTGCGTTTGGTCTTGGTCTGGCCGCCGAACGCCTTGCCCAGCAGATCGGAAACATTCATCACCCCGACGCTGGCACCCGGCATGCCCGGCAGATCAAAGCTCGGCATCTGTGCCTGGGCCCGGACCTCGACCTCGATTTCCTTCTCGTCCATCTCACCATTGCGCAGCTTGGTGCGGAAGCTGTCCCGGGTTGCCGGGCTTGCGTTCTTGCCGACCAGCGCATCCAGCACGCGTTCCTCGGCCAGCATGTGTGCCTTGGCCTTCACCGCTTCTCGCTTCTGGTCGCGCACCAGCGTGATGCCGGCTTCCACCAGATCACGGACGATCTGCTCCACGTCGCGGCCGACATAGCCGACCTCTGTGAACTTGGTGGCTTCCACCTTGGTGAAGGGGGCATTTGCCAGCTTTGCCAGACGGCGGGAAATTTCGGTCTTGCCGACGCCGGTCGGGCCGATCATCAGGATGTTCTTCGGCAGAACTTCCTCGCGCATCTGGCCTTGCAGCTGCTGGCGGCGCCAGCGGTTGCGCAATGCAATTGCGACCGCGCGCTTGGCATCTTTCTGGCCGACGATGTAGCGGTCGAGTTCGGAAACGATCTCACGCGGAGAAAAATCGGACATTGTTTAAGACACGCCTTCTTTACTTACGAGTTCCATCAGCAGGCAGTCGCCGGTGCGTCCCAGAAGCGCTTCGATCTCCTGAAAGCCCGCCTTGCGATAGGCCTTCAGGGCCCTGAGATTGGCCGGATCCGGATCGATGATGATCCGTTCGTGACCTTCCTCGCGCAACTGGCGGACAAACGCCTGCAAAGTTCTTGTTCCAAGTCCCCGGGACAGATCTTCCTCGAATGCAATCGAGAGGTCGACACCGACAGCCTCTGCCGGCAGCCGTTCCAGCCAGGGATAATCCGCCGCAAATGCGCTTCCCTGCTGATCGCCGACAAACCAGACCTGGATATAGCCCTTGTCGGTGCCGTCTTCCTGAAAGATGAAAGGCCGGGTCGTATCCCTGCCTTCGACCATGTCCCGGATGTTGCTCAACTCTTCGTCCGGATCGCCCCACCATTGCCGCCAGTGCGGCCGCACCAACCAATTCGCCAGCATGGGCAAATCCTCGGCGGTGACGGGGCGAAACGAAATCATCGGCCCTTACTCGGCCGTATCCAGCGACTCGACCGTCACGCTGGCGTTTGTGTAAACGCAGATTTCGGCTGCAACCGCCATCGCCTTGCGGGCTATGGTTTCTGCGTCAAAGTCGGTATCTGCCAGGGCACGTCCGGCCGCAAGTGCATAGTTGCCGCCTGAACCTATACCCATGACACCCCCTTCGGGCTCCAGAACGTCGCCGGTACCGGTCAGCACCAGCGACACGTTCTTGTCGGCCACCAGCATCATCGCTTCCAGTCGGCGCAGATAGCGGTCGGTCCGCCAGTCCTTGGCAAGTTCCACGCAGGCGCGCATCAGCTGGCCGGGATATTGTTCCAGCTTCGCTTCAAGGCGCTCGAACAAGGTGAAGGCATCGGCGGTTGCACCGGCAAAACCGGCAATAACCTCGCCCTTGGCCAGCAGGCGTACCTTGCGGGCGGTGTGCTTGATCACGGTCTGGCCGAGGGAGACCTGGCCGTCACCGGCGATCACCACCTTGCCACCCTTGCGCACCATCATGATCGTCGTACCGTGCCACTGGGCCGGTTCGCGCGTTTCGCTCATTCAATCCTCTTGGCAATCTTCATGGTCAACTTGTCTGCCGCCCTATGTAGGCGGCAAATCCGGTATTTCCAAGCAGTCAATGGGATGCGGCCCTGTTAAGCCCGGCTATGAAGCCGGCCGAAATCGGCTCAAGACACACATTTTCAGGGCGATTTCTGCCGGCAATTCGAAGCCTCAGTGCGACATCTCGATCCGGGTTGCCCGCAAAAGTGCGTCCACCAGCTTGTCGAGCTGGCCGCCTGCCCGTTCATCGGAAAGTTCGCCCTTGTCGTCAAACGCGCCCGCCGCTTTGGGTACGGCCACCATCTGCGGCAGGACCATTGCTCCAAGGCCGACTTCCAGAATGGTGCGCATGCCGATCAGACCGCGCATGCCGCCGAACGCGCCGGTCGAAGCTGCACCGAGCGCAAAGACCTTGGTCTTGTAGGGATCGCCCGGTTCCTTCACGCGGCTGATCCAGTCCAGGGTGTTTTTCAGCAGCGGCGAGATGCCGGCGTTATATTCCGGACAGGACAGAAAAATGCCATCCTGCGCCAGGAACAAGCGTTTGAGTTTCCTGGCATTTTCCGGAACGCCATTCGTATCCTCCAGATCGCCGTCGTAGATCGGCAACGGATAGTCCTTCAGCGACAGATGCGTCACCTGAGCATCCAGGATCGCAAGTTTCTTGGCGGCCAGCGCCGTCAGTCTGCCGTTGAAGGAACCGCTTCGGACCGAGCCCGAGCAAACGAGGATCTTCGGATTGCGCATCAGAACCTACCCTACAAGTGTCCGGCTCGCGCGTGGCACCGCGGTGAACCGCCTGAGAGCAAGTTTAGGGCGCTTTTCGGGAAATGGGAGTGCTTCTTGCCCGCTGTCCCCTGCCGTCTGAGCCCTCAATGGGCCTTGCGGTAAACCCAGACGCGTGCCGGAGGCAGGTTTTTCCAGACCCAGTCCGAACTGAAGACGGAGACAGAGCGGTTGTCCGGCTTCACCGGAGCGACCAGCCCGTAGGAAAACTGGATGAAGGGCGCGCCCGGTTTCAGAATTTCCAGAGCTTCCGCCAGCAGCGCCTTGCGGACCGTTTCCGGTCGCGTCAGCAGCGGCAGGGACGAGACGATGCCGTCAAGCGAATGGCGCTGGTCTTCCGCAGCCGACAGCGTATCACCGGCGCGCGAGAGGGTGGCGCCAAGGGCGTAGGCATCACCCTGGACAATTTTCAGGCCGGGGTATCTGCGGGTCAGCAGTTCGCAAAATTCCGGGCAATACTCGATGAGCCTGAGCTGCTGGGAGGAAAATCCACGGTCCAGAATCGCCTTCGTGACGACGCCGGTTCCCGGCCCGAGTTCCACAACTCTTGAATGGGGACGCGGTGTCAGAAAGGACGCCATCTTGGCGGCGAGCTCTGGGCCGGAAGGGGCAACGGCACCGGTTCGAAGCGGGTTCTGAGCCCAGGAACGGATGAATTTGACTTCATCGAGCACCTTCGCCCGAACGGCACTTGCCTTCTCAAGCTTTTCCCGAAAAGCTTCCCGGCGCGAGCTATTGCGTTTCAGCATCTTTCCTCACTCACATCCCCCACGCGGGGAATATAGGAGTGATTGCAATAAGATGCCATGGGCAAGCGCACATATTGCACGCATACGTCACCCTTTGCAGACTGCTTATGCACCGAGATTATCGATGAAATCCTTCACCTTGGAGAAAAACCCAGCCGATTCCGGGTGGTTTTCACCGGAGGATTCCTTCTCGAATTCCGCCAAAAGCTCACGTTGGCGCCGGGTCAGATTGGTCGGTGTTTCGACCGTGACCTGAATATACATGTCGCCGTGCTGGCTGGAACGCATGATCGGCATGCCCTTGCCACGCAACCGGAACTGCTTTCCGGTCTGGGTGCCTTCGGGCACCTTCACGCGGCTGGTAGACCCTTCGACCGTCGGCACGTCGAACTGACCACCCAGGGTCGCGGTCGACATGGAAATCGGCACGCGGCAGTAAAGATCGGCGCCGTCGCGCTGGAAAAGCTCGTGCGGCCTTATGGAGAGGAAGATATAGAGATCGCCCGCGGGGCCACCGCGCACGCCTGCTTCACCTTCACCTGCCAGCCGAATACGAGTTCCGTCCTCGATACCGGCCGGAATGTTGACCGACAGCGTGCGCTCCTGGGTCTTGCGTCCGGAGCCGCTACAGCTTTCGCACGGATCGGTAATCACCTGGCCGCGTCCCTGACAGCTTGGACAGGTGCGTTCCAGCGTGAAGAAGCCCTGCGCGGCACGCACGCGGCCTGCCCCGCCACAGGTGCGGCAGGTCGTCGGGCTGGTTCCGGGCTTTGCGCCCGAACCGGAGCAATCGTCGCAGGTAACGCTGGTGGGAACCTCTATCTCCACCGTCTTTCCGGTGAAGGCATCCTCCAGCGTGATATCCAGATTGTAGCGCAGGTCCGCACCGCGCTCGCGTCCGCCCGACCGGCGGCCACCGCCGCCACCCATGCCGAAGAATTCCTCGAAGATATCGGACATGGTGGAGGAAAAGTCGTGGGCGCCGGCACCGCCGCCGCCAAAACCACCGTTTTCGAAGGCCGCATGGCCGAAACGGTCATAGGCTGCACGCTTCTGGCTGTCCTTCAGCGTGTCATAGGCCTCGTTGACTTCCTTGAACTTGGCTTCGGCGGCCTCGTCGCCCGGATTGCGGTCCGGGTGAAATTGCATGGCCATCTTGCGGTAGGCGCTTTTCAGCGCTTTTTCGTCCGCCTCACGCGAAACACCCAGCACCTCATAGAAATCACGTTTCGACATCAAGATCTTCCGGTCTTGTTGTTGCACCGCTGGCGGCCTGGCAAATGCCGGCGCCAATTACGGCGAAGGCGCCGCGCACAAGTGCCCTTTCATCAGGCAGTCGAGCGACCGGCGCCAGGATTGGACCAGCCAGCCGGAACCCGGCTGGCTGGTATTTTTCGGTTATGCGGATTTTTTGTCGTCGTCTTCTTTGACTTCTTCAAAATCCGCATCAACGACATCGTCTTCGGCCTTGGCTTTCGGATCGGCTTCCTCGCCGTCTTCTGCCTGGGCGTCAGCCTGAGCTGCCTGATACATGGCTTCGCCAAGTTTCATGGAAGCTTCTGCCAGAGCCTGGGTCTTGGCCTTGATGTCTTCCAGGTCTTCACCTTCAAGAGCAGACTTCAGGGAGGCGAGCGCGGTCTCGATGGCGGACTTGTCGTCCTCGGAAACCTTGTCGCCGTAGTCCTTCAGGGACTTGTCGGTGGAATGGACCAGGGATTCGCCCTGGTTCTTGGCTTCCACCAGTTCCTTCCGCTTCTTGTCCTCATCGGCGTGGGATTCAGCGTCCTTGATCATCTGGTCGATGTCGCTGTCGCTGAGGCCGCCGGAGGCCTGGATGCGGATCTGCTGTTCCTTGCCGGTGCCCTTGTCCTTCGCGGACACGTTGACGATACCGTTGGCGTCGATGTCGAAGGTGACTTCGATCTGCGGAACGCCGCGCGGTGCCGGCGGCAGGCCGACCAGGTCGAACTGACCGAGGATCTTGTTGTCCGCAGCCATTTCGCGCTCACCCTGGAAGACGCGGATGGTCACGGCCGTCTGATTGTCTTCAGCGGTCGAGAACACCTGGCTCTTCTTGGTCGGGATCGTCGTGTTGCGGTCGATCAGACGGGTGAAGACACCGCCAAGCGTTTCGATGCCGAGCGACAGCGGGGTCACGTCGAGCAGCAGAACGTCCTTGACGTCGCCCTGCAGAACGCCAGCCTGGATCGCAGCGCCCATGGCCACGACTTCATCCGGGTTCACACCCTTGTGCGGGTCCTTGCCGAAGAAGGTCTTCACGGTTTCCTGGATCTTCGGCATGCGGGTCATGCCGCCGACCAGAACCACTTCGTCGATTTCACCGGGAGCAAGACCTGCGTCTTTCAGAGCGGCTTTCATCGGCTCGATGGTGCGCTTGACCAGATCTTCAACCAGCGACTCGAACTTGGCGCGGGTGAGTTTCAGCGTCAGGTGCTTCGGACCGGAAGCGTCCGCCGTGATGAACGGCAGGTTGATTTCGGTCTGGGAAGAGGACGACAGTTCGATCTTCGCCTTTTCCGCAGCTTCCTTCAGGCGCTGCAGGGCCAGCTTGTCGTTCTTCAGGTCGATGCCCTGGTCCTTCTTGAACTCGGACGCGAGGTAGTCGACGAGAACCATGTCGAAGTCTTCACCGCCGAGGAAGGTGTCGCCGTTGGTGGACTTCACTTCGAAGACGCCGTCGCCGATTTCCAGGACGGAAACGTCGAACGTACCGCCACCAAGGTCGTAGACCGCGATGGTTTTACCGTCGTTCTTGTCGAGACCGTAAGCAAGCGCTGCTGCCGTCGGCTCGTTGATGATGCGCAGGACTTCAAGACCCGCGATCTTGCCGGCATCCTTGGTTGCCTGGCGCTGCGCGTCGTTGAAGTATGCCGGAACGGTGATGACCGCCTGGGTCACTTTTTCGCCGAGATAGCTCTCTGCGGTTTCCTTCATCTTCTGAAGGATGAAAGCGGACACCTGGGACGGGGAGTATTTGTCGCCGTTGGCTTCCACCCATGCGTCGCCATTGTCGGCCTTGACGATTTCGAACGGGACAAGCTTCTTGTCCTTGTCGACGGTCGGATCGCTGTACCGGCGACCGATCAGGCGCTTGACTGCAAAAAGGGTGTTGGTCGGGTTCGTGACCGCCTGGCGTTTTGCCGGCTGGCCGACGAGACGCTCGCCATCGTCGGAGAAGGCCACCATCGACGGGGTGGTGCGGGCGCCTTCTGCGTTTTCAATTACCTTGGAATCCTTGCCGTCCATGACGGCGACGCACGAGTTCGTCGTGCCGAGGTCGATACCAATGACCTTTGCCATATCTGCCTCTCTTTCTAGCAAACCGGATAGACCCAAAAAGGCGTCATTCCGGCTCCTCTCAGTTGGGTTCCGGGTTCCCCCGGACATCGCGCCAGAACGCTAGGCTCATGATTTGGCGCGAAGCTTGACCGCTATATAGGTGGATGAAACTTTGCCTGCAAGACATCTGTCCACTGACATTTCACAGACCTTCCGTTCTTCGCCGATATTTCTTCCCAGATCGTTACCAGCATTGTCAGCTTTGCGAATTCCACATGCAATCGGCACATGGAGGCGAGGTTTTGCTCAAACCTTGCAGACAATACGGTTAACATCGCCCCGTCACCGCAATGGCAACGCGGAAAGGAGACCCGAATTGCGAGATCCCAGCCTCTGGAATCGGCTTCAAGCCTGCCACCCGGACGATGTGGAAGCGGATTTCCCGTTCTCCGCGCGCCTTGCCCGAGACAATGGCTGGAGCAAAAGCTTTGCGGGACGGGTCGTTGTCGAATATCTGCGGTTTGCCTATCTCAGCCGGCTTGGTGAAGGCATCGTGACGCCGAGCGACGAAGTGGACCAGGCCTGGCATCTGCACCTGACCTACACCAGACATTACTGGGGCCCATTCAAGGAAGCGCTCGAAGGTCCGCTGCACCACATGCCGACAAAGGGTGGCCCGGAACAGGAAGTCCGGTTCCGGCAGGCCTATGCAAGAACGCTCCGGCTTTACCGAACCGAGTTCGGCGAACCGCCGCAGGATATCTGGCCGCCGGAAGACATCCGTTTCGGCAAGGCGCCGGGTTTCGTCCGGGTAAATGCACAGGATGTGTGGATCATCCGCAAGCCGGACTGGCCGAACCAGCTTACAAGACTTGCCAGGAAGGCTGCGAATGCGCCCACCGCCGTCCACTGCGCCCTGCTGGCCGCCATGTCACTGCTTCTGGGCACCAGGCTGGCCTTTGCCCATGGTGAGGCGCAAGGCGATACTCTCATCGAGCGACTGCGCAACATGGTCTGGCACTGGGCCACCATGCACACGGCCGAATTCCTGATTTCCCTGTTTATCATCGCCGTGGTGCTGATCATCCTCTTCAAGAAATCGACCGGTGGAAATTCTTCCGGATGCAGTTCAGGCTGCGGCACCAGCAGCAGCGGTGACGGAGGCGGCGGTGGCAGCTCCGGCTGCAGCGGTTGCGGCGGGGGCGACTGACGACCGGCGACAATTGACCATGCAGGAAATTCCCATAAACGGCCTGAGCGGGCTTTACTATCTGCCGGGTTATTTCGACCGCGAGGGCCAGGAACAGCTCCTGGCACATATTCGCGCGATCGTCGCCGAAGCGCCCTTGTTCCAGCCGGTAATGCCGAAAACCGGAAAGCCCTTTTCAGTGCGCATGAGTAACTGCGGGCCGCTCGGCTGGGTGTCGGATATCCAAGGCTATCGCTACCAGCCGGCGCACCCCGAAACCGGCCGGCCATGGCCAGCCATGCCGGATGCCTTGACGCACCTGTGGAAGGAAGTTGCCGGAACGGCGCCACCACCCGAAGCCTGCCTGATCAATTTCTATGATCCCAGTGCCCGCATGGGCCTGCACCAGGACAGGGATGAACAGATGTTCGAAGCCCCGGTCGTCTCGGTTTCCCTGGGAGACACTGCGACCTTCCGTGTTGGCGGCGTGAACAGGAAGGATCCGACCAAATCCTTCCGCCTTCAATCCGGTGACGTCGTCGTACTCGGCGGCGAGGCTCGACTTGCCTTTCACGGTATCGATCGCGTGTTGAAGGGAACTTCGACGCTTCTGAAAAACGGCGGCCGTATCAACCTGACCCTTCGGCGCGTCACGGCGGAATAGAAATGCGGGATCAACCAGTCAGCCAACTCGAGACGGTTTTTATCGTTCTGCCAGGAAGTCCGGATTGCACCGCTGATTGTCTTGAAGGCACAAATTCATGAACGTGAACATTGCGCATTTGAAGACGCTCAAGCCGGTACCAATCGAGGAATTGGAAAAGATGCATACCGGCAGGCTTCTCAGCCGCTTGAAGCGCTTGAGAAGCTTGCACGCCACATTTGAAGCCAGCGACTGGCTGCTTGAGGAGCGCAATGCGGTCGAGCAAGCCGGACTGATTGCCTTCAAGAATACTGAACTTTGGTCAACCGCCTTTGAAGAAGTGAAGCGACTGCTTGCACAACGGGAACACTTGCCTCGTGGCGGCAAGGCACGCAGGCAGAGCGCTGCCCACAAAAAGCAGAACAGATAGGTTTCCAACCTCCGGGTTTGCTTGAAAATGGGCTTCTTCTGCGGCCTTTCGGCATGCGCCATCAGGCTTCACGATAAGTCGCCTCGAAGCTCACCGGAAAATTCACCGAGCGGGCAATGAAGCAGACCTTGTGGATCTCGTGGTGGATCGCGTCGGCCGTTGCCAGATCCGTACCCTTGGGCACGGTGATGACCGGCTTCAGCACAGCGCGCAGAAAACGGCCAGCACCCGAGGGCTCTGTTTCCCCCATCGCTTCCGGCGCGTCCTCGTATCCCATGACGGCAATGCCCGCATCGCTTGCCAGATGCAGGTACCAGAGCATGTGGCAGCTCGCCAGGGAGGACAGGAGCAAGTCCTCCGGATTATGGAGCGTGGGATTTCCGCCCAGTAGCGGGTCGTTCGAACAGGAGACCGGAGGCTTTCCAGGTGTTCGTATCTCCCAGTTTCGGTCATAGGACCTGTAACTCTTCGTCCCCTCGCCCCGGTTTCCCGTCCAGTGGATGAGGGATGTGTAGCCGTGCTCTTTGCTCATGCCTCCTCCAAAATGTATACATTTATACATTTTTGATTTACAGGCTGCTGTCAAGGCTCTATTGGAAATTTCGGGAGGCGCCATGTCCGCAGAAAAAATCGCAGCCACGCTCGAAACCGATATCGTCTCCGGGATTTTCCGGCCGGGTGAGGAACTGAAACAGGGAGAGCTTGCTGCTCGCTTTTCGGTCAGTCGCATTCCCGTGCGCGACGCCCTGCAGCTGATGGCCGCCCGGGGCCTGATCGACCTTGAGCGCAATCGACGGGCTCGAGTGATCAGTCTTACCCACGCGGAGATTGATGAGGTCTACCATCTGCGCGTGCTTCTGGAGACCGATTGCCTGCGGCAATCAATCCGGCGGCTGGAAGCAGACGATCTTGCGAAGATTGGAGCAGCCCTTGCCCACTCCAGCATCGACGCGGCAACCGACCGGTGGGCCGACGGCGACTGGGCCTTTCACAAGAGCCTTTACATACCTGCAAGACGCCCAAGAGAGCTGGCGATGATCGAGGATCTTCGGCGGACCTGCCGCATTCACATTGTCGGCTACGGCGTTCTGCCGACACTCACCCACAGGTGGCTGAAGGACCATGAAGACCTGGTGGCAACGATGAAGTCACGCGCGGAAGACCAGGCGGCAGACATTCTGGCCCGCCATATCGCGGACGCGCGACAGACACTGCTGGACGCAATGCCCGGCTGAACCTTCAGCGTGCCGGCCGAGCCTCAGAAAAGCATGTAGGTCGCCACGACCGCACAGGCGGCAATGACCCACAAGGCAACCCGCCCCGAGCGGGTATGACGTGCCTCTGCACGGCCAATTGCTTCTGCGGTCTCGTCATCGAACCTGAGGCCGCCCTGTGTCATCCTTTCCAGCTCTTCCGACATCCGACCGATCCGGTCGGCAAAGAGCGGCATGTCGTTGGCAATGCGCGCCAGTGCCGACAGCGCATCACCGGCATCACGCAGTTTGCCGACCGGGCCAAGGTTGTCCTTGATCCAGGTGCCGACAACGGGTTCCGCCGTCCGCCACATGTCCAGATTGGGATTTAGCGAACGCGCCACGCCTTCGACCACGACCATGGTCTTCTGCAACATGATCAGCTGGGTCTGGGTGCTCATCTCGAAGAGTTCCGTCACTTCGAACAGCTGGGTCAGCAGGCGGGCCATGGAGATTTCGCTGGCATCGTGACCGTGGATCGGCTCGCCGATGGCACGGATCGCCTGGGCGAACATGTCGACATCCTGATGCGCGGGCACATAGCCGGCCTCGAAATGCACCTCTGCCACCCGTCGGTAGTTGCGGGTGATGAAGCCGAACAGGATTTCTGCCAGGAACCGGCGTTCGCGCTTGTTGAGACGACCGATGATGCCGAAGTCGACAGCAACCAGGGTGCCGTCGGGCTCAACGAAGAGGTTGCCCTGGTGCATGTCTGCATGAAAGAAGCCGTCGCGCAGCGTGTGGCGCAGGAAGCTCTGGATGACGGCAGCCCCCAGTGCTTCAAGGTCATGGCCATCTTCCTTGAGGCCCTCGACGTCCGACATCTTGCGGCCGTCGATCCATTCCATGGTCAACACGCCCTTGGCGGTGCGCAGCCACTCGACAGCCGGAACGCGGAACCCAGGATCTTCAGCGGTGTTCTCAGCCATTTCCGACAGGGCCGCGGCCTCCAGACGGAAGTCCATTTCCATCGCGACCGACTGGGCCAGCGTGTCCACGACCGCAACCGGCCGAAGGCGCCGCGAGGGCGGATGGAACCGTTCGGCCAGGCGAGCGACGAGGTAGTAGCTTTCAAGATCGCGCTGGAAGCGGCGGGAAACGCCCGGCCGCAGCACCTTGACCGCAACCTTTCGCTCCGTGCCGTCCTGATCGAGGATCACGGCCGGATGAACCTGGGCAATCGAGGCAGCGGCAACGGCTTCGCCGAAGGACACGAAGACCTCATACAGCGGCTTGCCGAGCTGCTCGGCTACCGCGGCGCAGGCCGCATCATGATCGAACGCCGGCAACCGGTCCTGAAGGGCTGACAGTTCGCGTGCGGCTTCCTTGCCGACCACATCGGCCCGGGTCGCCAGGAACTGGCCAAGCTTCACATAGGACGGCCCAAGCTTGTTCAGCGCGTCGGACAGGCGAAGGTCTGCCCGCTTGTTGCGAACCGACCGACGCTCCAGAAGCCGCGCCATGGCAATGGCAAACCGAGGCCCGGCCGGCAGGTCCGGAAGCGAAACGAGGCCGAAAACGCCCTCGCGCGCCATCACGAAACCCGCCCGCGCCAGGCGGAGAAAAGGCATCACGGGAAGGGCCATGTATCAGAGTTTCCAGCCGTAATGCAGGGCGGCGATACCGCCGGAGTAGTTGCGGTAGCCGACACGCTCGAACCCGGCTTCGCGGATCATGTCCGCAAAACGTTCCTGGTTCGGGAAATTGCGGATCGATTCCACCAGATACTTGTAAGGGTCACCGTCCCCTGTCACCCAGCGGCCCATGGCTGGGATCGCGTTGAAGGAAAAGGTGTCATAGACCTTGTCGAGCATCGGCACGTCGACTTCGGAGAACTCCAGACACATGAAGCGGCCACCCCGCTTCAGAACCCTGCGCGCTTCTCGCAGCGCCTTGGGAATGTCCGGCACGTTGCGGATGCCGAAAGCGATCGTATAGGCATCGAAACTCTTGTCGGGAAACGGCAGCTCCTCGGCATTGCCCTGGCTGAAGGTGATAAGATCCGACAGACCAGCTTTTTCGGCCCGGTCGCGGCCGACGCCGAGCATGCTTTCGTTGATGTCGCACACCACGGCACGGGCCGTGTCATTGGACCGGCGAACCACGCGGGTGGCGATGTCGCCGGTTCCGCCGGCCACATCCAGCAGCCGCCAGTTGGAGGCAGCTGTCTTGGGCGGTGCCAGGAACGAGACCATGGCATCCTTCCAGACCCGGTGAAGGCCGCCGGACATGAGGTCGTTCATGAGGTCGTAGCGCTCGGCAACCTTGTGAAACACATCGTCCACCAGTGCCTGCTTTTGCCCTTCGGCAACCTTGGTAAAGCCGAAACTGGTCGGCATTTCTTCCGGTGCGCGGTTCGACCTGGCCGAATGCCCCTGTGCCTGTTGCGTCATGAAAGCGCCTCCAAGATCACCCCGCGCCGCGACAAGACTGCCGGGCGGCGGCGGGTTCGATCACTTCTTACCCGTTGGACAAGCCACCTGTTGAAAGAGCTGGCGGATTGCCGTTTCGAAACTATCTTCAAAGTGCGCCGGACCATAGTACAAGCCATTGGCGAGCGCTATCTGTGCCGGCCACCAAAAACCATATGCCGCAGGCCTATAGCCTGCCATGACAGCGGATACCAGACCTCTCATGCCCGAACTCCCGGAAGTCGAAACCGTCAAGCGCGGCCTAGCCCCCACTTTCGAAGGGGCTCTGATTGCCAAGGTCGACCAGAACCGGCCGGACCTGCGCTTTCCTTTTCCTGACGGTTTCGCCGATCGATTGACCGGACGAAGGCTGACCGTGCTGTCGCGCCGGTCGAAATACCTGTTGGGCGATGTCGACAGCGGCGATGTGCTGGTCATGCACCTTGGCATGTCTGGATCGTTCCGGATCGAAAACGATCTTTCCGCGGATACGCCGGGCGCCTTTGTCCATGCGCGCAGCAAGGACCCGAAACACGACCACGTCGTCTTCCATCTGGAGACCGTTGACGGCGGGCGAGCCCGGATCGTCTACAACGACCCGCGCCGGTTCGGCTTCATGGATCTCATTGCCCGTCCCGTGCTCGCAGACCATCCCTTTTTCCGTGAGCTCGGCCTGGAGCCTCTCGGCAACGATCTGGGCGGCGAAACACTGGCGCGGCTTTTCAATGGCCGGAAGACGCCGCTGAAGGCGGCCCTGCTCAACCAGAAACTGATTGCGGGCCTTGGCAACATATATGTGTGCGAAGCGCTCTGGCGCACCGGGCTCAGCCCGGAACGGGCTGCCGGCACGCTGGTGACGAAAACAGGCAAGCCGACAAAAAAGGCGGAAGAACTGGCCGCCAATATCCGCGCCACCCTGGAAGACGCCATCCGGGCGGGCGGGTCCTCGCTGCGCGATCACACCCAGGCAGACGGCACACTTGGCTACTTTCAGCACTCGTTTGCCGTCTACGACCGCGAAGGCCAAGCCTGCCGGACACCAGGCTGCAAGGGCACCGTCGCCCGGCTGGTCCAGTCCAACCGGTCAACCTTCCACTGCCCGGCCTGCCAGAGCTGACTTGTCCTATCGGTCAAGCTTGCCAGACCCGCCCGACCTCGGGTAGGCATTGCCGGTGAAGTACACGTCCAGGAAACCGCAGGCACCAGGAGCCGGGCTCGAGAAAGACCTGGTCATCCGGCCCGGCGCGGTTTCCAGCACTGGGAGCGGGCAACATGGGATATGAGAACATCCGCGTCGAAAAACGCGGAAAAGTCGGTCTGATCACTCTGGATCGGCCGAAAGCCTTGAATGCACTCAATTCGGCCCTGGTTGCCGAACTCGGCACGGCGCTTGACGGGTTCGATGCGGACGAGCGGATCGGCTGTATCGTCATCACCGGCTCGGAAAAGGCCTTTGCCGCCGGTGCCGACATCAAGGAAATGCAGCCGCACAATTTTTCGTCCGCCTATCAGACGGACCTGATCACGCCCTTCGACCGGGTTTCGCGCAACCGCAAGCCGATCATCGCCGCCGTGGCGGGTTATGCGCTTGGCGGCGGCTGCGAGCTGGCCATGCTGTGCGACTTCATCATTGCCGCGGACACGGCCAAGTTCGGCCAGCCGGAAATCACGCTCGGCGTTATTCCGGGTGCCGGTGGCACCCAGCGCCTGACGCGGTTCGTCGGCAAGTCCAAAGCCATGGAAATGGTCCTGACCGGCCGCATGATGGACGCGGAAGAAGCCGAGCGCAGCGGTCTCGTCAGCCGCATCGTACCGGCGGACGACCTGCTTGAAGAAGCGCTGAAGGCCGCTGAAAAGATCGCCGATTTCTCTCTGCCTGTCGTCATGATGGCCAAGGAAAGTGTCGACCGCGCCTATGAAACCACCCTGTCGGAAGGCGTTCGCTTCGAACGGCGCGTGTTCCAGGCCCTGTTCGCCCTGGAAGACCAGAACGAAGGCATGAGCGCCTTCACCGAGAAACGTACGCCGCAGTTCCGGAACAAATAAACTACGGCGTTCAACGATAAAGCCGTTGACGGCGTCCGAAAGCGCGATTATAAGCAGCGCCCAATCGGTGGCGGTTTTCCGCCGCCGTTGTTTTTTGATCGGGTCTTGCAGCTTTGGCTCCCTTGTCCCGATCGCCACCGGACACTAGTCCCAATTACCGATCAGGATAGAGCCCATGGCCAACACACCATCGGCCAAGAAGGCGGCCCGCAAGATTGCCCGCCGGACGGCCACGAACAAAGACCGTCGCAGCCGCGTGCGCACGTTCCTGCGCAAGGTTGAGGAAGCAATTGCTTCCGGCGATCAGGCCGCTGCAAACGAAGCCTTCAAGGTTGCGCAGCCGGAAATCATGCGCGCTGCCGGCAAAGGCACGATGCATGCCAACACGGCCTCCCGGAAGGTTTCCCGCCTCAATGCCCGTATCAAGGCACTCAGCGCGTAACCGAGCCGTCATACGACCGTTAAAAAGACCCGGCCACAGTGCCGGGTTTTTTTTAGCCACGCAATTTTGTGGATGACGAAATTTGACAACTCATACGCGCAATATTGCAATTTCTACCGAGTATAATAGTGTCAGGAAAAACGTTTATTTTTCAGATATTTACGCACATGTACCATTGAGAGAAGGCGATCAATCCGGATTCGATACGAGTCAAGCTATCAGTTCCGAAATTTTTTTTGAAATTGTTGTTTTTGAAATGTGACAGGGCGCTTCAGAGCGAAAAGTCATTGCGGTAAAACACATTTGCTCGCTCGCCAGCAGGGGCCAAAAACACAGTGACGCGGGGGGAGAAACCGGCACTTTCCGCCATTCGCAAAAACCCGCTGTTGCCCCTTCGGTCGCGGTCTGTATATTAACAATACGGCTGGCGGGTAAGACCAGCGACCAACTTAAAAACGGTGCTTGGAAAACAATGAAAAAGTTAAACCGGACCATCGCTGAGCACATCAAATCCAGTTCACGGAATGAATACGTTAGCGTATTCGAACACTCAGGCATTTAGCCTGAAGTAACCTACTTCTTTCTCAAGAAAATCTTGAAGAATACTTTTGATCAATAGCGTCACGCTATTGAAGGGGGCGGCTTTGCAATTTCAGGGTGGATATGCAGGAAACGTGACTGCGCAGGAGGCCTTTGACGGCCTTGCCGGGCAGCAGGAAGCAACTCTTGTCGACGTGCGCACACAGGCCGAATGGTCCTTTGTCGGGGTGCCGGACCTTCGTCCGCTCGGCAAGGAGCCGATCCTGGCCGAATGGCAGAGCTTTCCGTCGACCGGACCCAATCCGGCATTCGCGGAATCGGTTTCTGATGTTCTCGTCAAAAAAGGACTTGACCGGAACGCGCCAATCTATTTCTTGTGCCGCTCCGGAGCACGGAGCCAGGCAGCTGCGATCGCCCTGACGCAGGCCGGCTTTACGCAGTGCTTCAATATCTCCGATGGTTTCGAGGGCCCACTCGGCCCGGATGGCCACCGTGGGACCCAGTCCGGCTGGAAGGCCGCCGGATTGCCCTGGATTCAAAGTTAGTTACCCTGCCCATCGACAGGGTCAGGTGAAGGGAGATTTTCCTTCGCCATATAAATAACCGTCCCAAAAGGGACATTATAATGCTGCAAAAGCAGCAAGGCGTCGAAGAACGGCTGTGGCGGACTGTTCTTCACATTTACAGGAGGCAGATAACATGCAGGTTCAGGAGGCAGGCGGCTCCGAACAGTGGAAACGGGTGAAGAAACAGCTTCGCGCAGAATTGGGCGATGATGTTTTTACCAGCTGGTTTGCACGTGTAGACCTCGAGGAGCACCAGGACGGCACCGTTCGTCTGTCTGTTCCGACCCGGTTTTTGAAACAGTGGATTCAGAACAACTACAACGACCAGCTGATGGGTCTCTGGCAGCGTGAATGTGACAACGTTCACCGCATCGAACTGACGGTACGCGGCGCAATCCGCCCACGTCAGACCCCGATTGCCAAGCCGAGCCTCGCAGCACCCCAGGGCAGCAAGCCGGCGACTGCAGAAACCCGTTCCGACGCACTTTCCGACGCGGCACAGGTAACCCGGGCCCAGGCGGCAACCGCGGCTCTCGGCCGTGGTGAGACCAGCTCGGACAACGCTCGTGACGTCCTGCAAGGTGCGGCGCTCGATCCGAAATACACATTCGAGACCTTTGTCGAAGGCGAGTCCAACAATCTGGCCCTGGCTGCGGCCCGGCAGGTTGCCGCCGGCGGCGCGGTCACATTCAATCCGCTTTACCTGCATGCCTCCGTCGGTCTGGGCAAGACCCACCTGATGCAGGCCGTGGCCGCAAAGGCCCGGGCGTCCGGCCGAAAGGTGCTCTACCTGACGGCCGAGCACTTCATGTACAAATTCGTTGCCGCCCTGAAGTCCCAGTCCGCACTGGCCTTCAAGGAGAACCTGCGCACGATCGATCTTCTGCTGATCGACGACATGCAGTTCCTGCACGGCAAGCAGGTGCAGCAGGAGTTCTGCCACACCCTCAACGCCCTCATCGACGGGGCCCGCCAGGTGATCGTGGCCGCAGACCGCGCGCCTTCCGAACTTGATACTCTCGACGACCGTGTCCGCTCACGCCTGTCCGGCGGTCTGGTGGTCGGTATTCAGGAACCGGATTTCGCACTGCGCCGGAACATCCTGGCCACGCGCGTCGATACGGCCCGCAAGACCTACCCGCAATTCGACGTTCCGGAAGGTGTGCTGGATTATGTCGCGCGTCATGTTGCCTCCTCGGGCCGCGACCTTGAAGGCGCGCTCAACCGGCTGATCGCGCACAACCAGCTGACCAACCAGCCGATCACGCAGGAAATGGCCGAGATGACCCTGCGCGACCTGGTTCGCTCCAGCGAGCCGCGCCGGGTGAAGATCGAGGACATCCAGCGGGTGGTCTCCAAGCATTATAATGTCACCAAGGCGGATCTGCTGTCGGCCCGGCGTACCCGGACCATCGTTCGCCCGCGCCAGATCGCCATGTATCTTGCCAAGGTGATGACCCCGCGCTCACTGCCGGAAATCGGTCGCCGGTTCGGCAACCGGGATCACACAACGGTTCTGCACGCTGTCCGCAAGATCGAGGAAATGGCGCGTGCCGACTATGCCCTGGCGCAGGAGCTGGAACTGCTCAAGCGCATGCTTGACGCCTGAGGCGGCAAGCTTCGGAAACGGGTCTTTTGCGGATGCCTGCCTGAATTCAAACGGGCATCCGCCAGCCTGATCCCGGATCGCGCTAAACCAAGGTTAAAATACACGATATTCTACCAAAATTGGGGGCGTTCGGGCAGAACGCCCCCTTGCTTTTGGAGCCGGTTAAGGGCAGTGTCGTCCACCCCGCTCCACACCGGAGCCAAGAATATTCAATCAGCCCGGCAGTTCAGCCAGGCGCTTCATGAGTACGGAACGAGAGTATGAAAGCGACCCTCGAGCGGACCGACCTCCTCAAGTCCTTGACCCATGTTCACCGCGTGGTCGAACGCCGGAATACCATTCCGATCCTGTCGAACGTTCTTCTGCGCGCCGATGGCGGCGCGATCAACCTGAAGGCAACGGACCTCGATCTGGAAATCGTCGAAAGCGTTCCGGCCATGATTGAATTGCCGGGCGCGACCACCGTTCCGGCACACATGTTCTACGACATCGTTCGCAAGCTGCCGGAAGGCTCGCAGGTGGTTCTGGAAACCACCAGCGACAACGCCACGCTGGAAATCCGCGCCGGTCGCTCGAAGTTCACCCTGCAGATGCTGCCGGAAACCGACTTCCCAGACCTGACCGCGGGTGACTTCAGCCACGGTTTCGCACTGACAGGCGCCGATATCCGCAAGCTGATCGACGCGACCCAGTTCGCGATTTCGACCGAAGAGACCCGTTACTATCTGAACGGTATCTACCTGCACACGGTAGACGCGGGCTCCGGTCTCCAGTTCCGCGCTGTTGCAACAGATGGCCACCGTCTGGCCCAGGCAGAAGTGCCGGCGCCTTCCGGTTCGGCCGGCATGCCGGGCATCATCGTGCCGCGCAAGACCGTCGGCGAGATCCAGAAACTGCTCGAGAACCCGGAAGCCAATGTCCAGGTCGAGCTTTCCGATACCAAGATCCGCCTCACGACCGGCTCCGTCATCCTGACGTCCAAGCTGATTGACGGCACCTTCCCGGACTACGGCCGGGTGATCCCGCAGAACAACGACAAGGAAATGCGCGTCGACCGGGACGAGTTCAAGGAAGCTGTCGACCGCGTGTCGACGATCTCCTCCGAACGCGGCCGTGCCGTCAAGCTATCGCTGACCGAAGGTCGCCTGGTGCTGACCGTGAACAACCCGGATTCGGGCAGCGCGACGGAAGAACTTGCCGTCGAATATGATGCCGATCCGTTGGAAATCGGCTTCAACTCCCGATACCTGCTCGACATTGCCAACCAGCTGTCGAGCGATACGGCCCTGTTCCGTCTGGCGGACAGCGGCTCGCCGACCCTCATTCAGGACAACACGGTCGACGACTGCCTGTTCGTTCTCATGCCGATGCGGGTCTGATCTAGCCGGCACGCCCAAACAGTAGCGGAAGTGGGGTCATGACAGATTACCGGACGGCGCGGCTGACCCGTCTGTCGCTGACCGGCTTCCGCAACTACAGCACGCTGACATTGCCGATGGCGGCCAGGATGGTCGCCTTCGTCGGTCCCAATGGCGCCGGCAAGACCAATATCCTGGAAGCCATATCCTTTCTGACTGCCGGCCGCGGCCTGCGCCGGGTGGCCCTTGCCGACATTGCGCGCAAGGACGGCGACGGCAGCTGGAGTGTTGCCGCAACAGTTCTCTTGGATGGGTTCGAAACCAAAATCGGCACAGGTTTGGTGGCCGGCACCTCCGGGCGCAAGGTGCGTATCGACGGCGAGGAAGTTCGCGGCTCGGAAAGTCTTCTGGACTACATGCGGGTGCTCTGGCTCGTGCCGTCGATGGACGGACTGTTCACCGGCCCCGGCTCCGACCGTCGCCGTTTTCTTGACCGGCTGACGCTGGCGATCGACCCGACCCACGGCCGCCGGGTCAGCGACTTCGAAAACGCCCTTCGTCAGCGCAACCGCCTTCTCGATCAGGGTGGCTCCGATGCCTTTCTCAGTGCGCTGGAACAGCAGGTCGCCGAACTCGGCACCGCTGTCTCCATCGCCAGGGCAGAGACCGTTGATCTGCTCAGCCGGATGATTGCCGGCCAGGCGGCCCAGGACCTGCCGTTTCCCCATGCTTCGGTTTCCCTTGACGGTGCCTTCGAGGCGGAAACCGCCGGTTTGAGCGCCTCCGACCGGGAGGATCGCTACCGCCAGATGCTGCAGGACGGCCGACACCGCGACCGGGCCGCCGGGCGCACGCTCAACGGACCGCATCTGAGCGATCTCACCGTTCATCACGCAGCCAAGGCGATGCCGGCTTCGCAATCCTCGACCGGGGAACAGAAAGCGCTGCTGATAGGCCTTATCCTTGCGCATGCCGAACTGACGGCAAAGGTGTCGGGAATGACGCCTGTCCTGCTGCTTGATGAAGTCGCCGCGCATCTCGATCCCGACCGTCGTTCGGCCCTGTTTTCGAAGCTGGATTCCCTTGGTGGACAGGTCTTCATGACCGGCACGGACGAGGCCCTTTTCGAGGCTTTGCCGGCGGAAGCCGAAGTGTTTGAGATCCGGGAGCACCAGGGCCGCCTGCTGAAGCGAGGCGAGGCCCCTTAAATCCGCCGGAATCTTATGGTTTTCCACCAGAATCCCTTCGCTGGCTTGGCTATGGCCGGCACGTGGTTGAACCCCCGCCGGAACCCCGTATAACGGGGGTGGAAAAGATAAATCGATTGGTGATTGATTCGCATGAGCGACACGTCCACGCCTGAGAGCAGCCCGACCCCCGAAACCAATGGCGGTGCCGAATATGGCGCCGACAGCATCAAGGTCCTCAAGGGCCTCGATGCCGTGCGCAAGCGGCCCGGCATGTATATCGGCGACACCGATGACGGCTCCGGTCTGCACCACATGGTCTACGAGGTGGTCGACAACGCCATCGACGAAGCGCTGGCCGGCCATGCCGACCATGTGACCGTGACGCTCAACCCGGACGGATCGGTTACGGTATCCGATAACGGCCGCGGAATTCCGACGGACCTGCACTCGGAAGAAGGCGTGTCGGCTGCCGAGGTCATCATGACCCAGCTGCACGCGGGCGGTAAATTCGACCAGAACTCCTACAAGGTCTCCGGCGGATTGCACGGCGTGGGCGTTTCCGTGGTCAATGCACTGTCGACAAAGCTGGAACTGCGCATCTGGCGCAACGGCGAAGAACACTCCATGACCTTTGCCCATGGCGATGCCCAGGCACCGCTCAAGGTGGTTGGCCCGGCCAACGGCAGAAAAGGGACCGAGGTGACCTTCCTGCCGTCACCGGAAACCTTCACCAAGACCGAGTTCGATTTCAGCACGCTGGAACACCGGCTGCGCGAGCTGGCCTTCCTGAACTCCGGCGTCCGCATCATCCTGACGGACAAGCGCGGCGTTGAGGACAAGGTCGAGGAGCTGTTCTACGAAGGTGGCCTGGAAGCGTTCGTGCGCTATCTGGACCGTGCCAAACATCCGTTGATCGAGGAGCCGATCAACATGCGGGCCGAGCGTGACGGCATCACGGTCGAAGCCGCCATGTGGTGGAACGACAGCTATCATGAGCATGTGCTGTGCTTCACTAACAACATTCCGCAGCGCGATGGCGGTACCCACCTTGCCGGTTTCCGGGCTGCGCTGACCAGGCAGGTCACCGGCTATGCGGAAGCAACCGGCCTGATGAAGAAGGAAAAGGTGAACCTTTCCGGCGATGACTGCCGTGAAGGCCTGACCTGCGTTCTTTCCGTCAAGGTGCCGGATCCGAAATTCTCGTCCCAGACCAAGGACAAGCTGGTTTCCTCCGAAGTGCGTCCGGTGGTCG
Source organism: Labrenzia sp. 5N (assembly GCF_012395805.1). Taxonomy (NCBI): domain Bacteria; kingdom Pseudomonadati; phylum Pseudomonadota; class Alphaproteobacteria; order Hyphomicrobiales; family Stappiaceae; genus Labrenzia; species Labrenzia sp. 5N. The sequence continues at coordinate 719,930 of NZ_JAAZTM010000004.1, forward strand.
AAAACCTGATCTCGCAGATCCTAAGCGAATGGCTTGAGGAAAACCCCGCGCCGGCCAAGACGATTGTCTCCAAGGTGGTGGAAGCGGCTTCCGCGCGTGAAGCCGCCCGCAAGGCGCGCGAGCTGACGCGCCGCAAGGGCGCCCTCGACATTGCCTCCCTGCCCGGCAAGCTTGCCGATTGCCAGGAGCGCGACGCCTCCAAGGCCGAACTCTTCCTGGTGGAGGGTGATTCCGCAGGTGGCTCGGCCAAACAGGGCCGTCACCGCGAAAACCAGGCCGTGCTGCCTCTGCGCGGCAAGATCCTCAACGTGGAACGGGCACGCTTTGACAAGATGCTGTCCTCGAACGAAATCGGCACGCTGATCACGGCGCTTGGAACCGGCATCGGCAAGGAAGAATTCAACGTCGAGAAGCTGCGCTATCACAAGATCATCATCATGACCGATGCTGACGTGGACGGCGCGCACATTCGCACCCTGCTTCTGACGTTCTTCTTCCGCCAGATGCCGGAGCTGATCGAAAACGGCTACATCTATATTGCGCAGCCACCGCTCTACAAGGTCAAGCGCGGCCAGTCCGAGCAGTACCTGAAAGACCAGAAGGCGCTGGAAGACTATCTGATCGGACAGGGTCTGGACGAAGCTTCGCTGACGCTTGCCAACGGCGAGGTTCGCACCGGCCAGGACCTTCGTGCCGTCGCCGAAACCGCACGGACCATTTCCGACATCTTCGACGGGTTGCATTCACGCTACAACCGCGATGTTGTCGAACAGGCCGCGATTGCAGGTGCGTTGACACCGGAAATCCTGGACGATCAGGGCAAGGCTGAGGAAGCTGCCGCCTATATCGCCCGCCGGATGGACATCCTGGCCGACGAATTCGAACGGGGCTGGACCGGCGAAGCGCGGGACGACGGCAGCCTAGTGTTCAAACGGATGGTTCGCGGCGTGCAGGAAGCCGCAACGATTGACGCTGCCCTGCTTGGCTCCACGGACGCACGCCGCCTTGCAGCACACGCAGCCCATCTGAACGAGATCTACGGCAAGGCCGCCGTCTTGCGGCGCAAGGATATCTCGACGGAAATTCGGGGGCCTCGCGCCTTGCTGAACCAGATCTACGCCGCCGGCCAGAAGGGTATCTCGCTGCAGCGCTACAAGGGTCTCGGCGAGATGAACCCGGAACAGCTCTGGGAAACGACGCTCGACCCGAATGTCCGCTCCCTGCTGCAGGTGAAGGTGCGCGAGGCTGACGACGCCGACGACATCTTCACCAAACTGATGGGAGACGAGGTCGATCCGCGGCGCGAATTCATCCAGGAAAATGCCCTGGCCGTGGCCAACCTCGACATCTAAGGCCTTGGCAAACAAACAAAATAGCGGCGCTTTGCGCCGCTTTTTTACGATTTCAGGTTTCGCTCAACCGCCGGGCCAGGGTTCGGGCCGACCGAAGAAGTAGCCCTGTGCCGCCTCGATATCGAGCTCCCTCAGCAGACTGGCCTCTTCCGCCGTTTCCACATGTTTGGCGATCACCTTGATGCCGAGCTCGTGGGCGGCGCGAACCAGCCCGTTCAGGATGGCCGCTTTGGCGGGCTCTTCCACCACCTGCTGAGTGAGGCTCGATTCAAGCTTCAGCCATTCGACACGCAGGTTGGTCAACCGCGACAGAACCGGCCAGTGTCCGGCAAAATCGTCAATGGCGGTCTGGCACCCCAGTTCGTTCACGAACTTGAAAAACGCCTGAACACTCGCCGGCTCCCGCAAAAAATCCTTTTCCGCGATTTCGAGGCACAGCTTGGATGCCAGCAGCGGATTGACCGACAAACGATGATAGAGCCCGTCACGGAAAATCGGATCGCGGGCGGATTCAGCCGAGACGTTCATCGTCAGGATGGTACGGTCGGGATTGCGCTCTGCCGCGTCCAGCACCTTGTCCAGCGTCCAGGCATCCACCTGTGCAATGAACCCGGAGCGTTCGGCAGCCGAGATCCAGGCACGTGAAGACAGGCCCCGGGCACGATCTCCCTGCAGGCGCAGAAGGATTTCGGAACCGCAGGCCCTGTTCCGTTTCAGGCAGACGATGGGCATCGCATAGAGCGTCAGCTCGTTGCCGCGGAAACTTCCCGGCTCGGGTAGATCCGCCAGCTCACCACCCGCGCCTTCGCAATCCTGCGGCTGCACCGAATGAACCTGCACGGAACGGCCGCCAAATCGCTTGCCGCGCAAACATGCCCGATCGGCCAGCCCCAGAAGAGCTGCCGCATCGCCTTCACGCAGCTTCACATTGCTGTCGAGGAACGCCACACCGATGGACCCGCCAATGGTGAACACCCGGTCCCCCACCTCCAGGCGGATACGGTCAAAACCGGCCAGAATTTCCTCGGCGATATCGAGAGCGGCTTCCTCGTTGACCACCGGCACCATGCCGGCAAATTCATCACCGCCGATCCTGGCGGCTGTCCCGAATTCACCCAAGGTCAGGCGCAGGCAAGCCGCGACCCGCTGGAGCATGTCATCACCCGCGTCGTGGCCACCAAGATCATTGACCTTCTTGAACTCGTCGAGATCGATATAAAGAACAGCGAGGCCGATTTCATCTTCTGCGGCAAGCCGGGTCAGCTCACGTTTCAAGGCCTTGGTAAAGGCACGGCGGTTTTCCAGGCCCGTCAGCGGGTCGAGATACGCCAGGCGCCTGTTTTCGGCGGTTTCCTGAGGGCAGTCGACATTGCGCCGGATAACCGCCATTGAGGCACCCATGCCCGGCTTACTCTTCACCGAACCGGGAATGGGAACGAGCCGCACTTCGCACATCTGGCGATCGGTCACGTAACCTGCTGCCTGGAAGCTTCGATTTTCCGGAATATAGAAGGTCTGCGGCAGTTCGCCTTCCAGATTTTCCAGGGCTTCGGCCAAGAGGTCCATTTCATAGTCGCTGTTGATCAGCTTCAGCAGCTTTCCCGCCATTTCATCGAGGCTTTCGGAACCGTCGAACACAAGAACGTCGTCCGGAAAATGCTCCAGAAGATCGAGATCCCTTGCGGACTTTGCGGAGCGGATTTCATTTCGCGCCGGCTCTGGCAGGGTAACGATCTCGTCCTGGCCGTGTTCTTCCAGATCGAACTGGACCAGGACAGCCTGGCGCTCGCCCGAGAGAGAGACAAAGGATGTGCAAATCATGTGGTGGCAGAAGGTTTCGCCCGACTGCAGCACGATGGCCCCGCTCGCCTGCGCGGGAACACCGCTGAAAGCCGCTGACAGAACCGCCTCGCACCGCCGCCAGCTTGTTTCCGACAAAAGCGACGGCAGGCTGACCGGCACCGGAAAGACGCCTTTTGCGGCGCAAAGCGCCTTCATCTGCTTGTTGTGAACAAGGACGCTGCCATCCTGCGCGACATAGGCCGCAGCATGGGGAAGAACCTCCAGCAGGGACGTGTGGAAGCCTGTAAGATTATTATTTTCCGCACGACCGGATTGTTCCAGCCGGTCGCTTAAGAACCGATGGCTGACTTGCACCAGACCGCCCTTTCAAATTGCCGTTAAAATGGCGCTAATCAATACACACATGCGCCGCTCCTATGTAAAAATTACTAACACAGTTCAGTTGGCAAAACCGAAACAGAAAAACTACCCACAACTCTTAGAATTTTTATAGTAAATCAAAAATTAATTCGACTATTGCAAATGTATTTAAAATTTTATGTTTATTTTATACTAGCGCCTCATTTGCCCCGAAAACTGCCACATTTTGATCACCCTCACGACGCAAAGGCGCCGCTGCGGAATGTTACCAGCGTCGTCACGAAACTGTGTTCAAGATCGATCGGGGCGGGCTCACTTGCCCCAGGGGGACTATCATGAAGAGAATTGTTCTCGCGCGGCATTTATCGCGCGTTGCCTTGGCGGGTGCCTTGCTTGCAGCAGCAGGTGTCGTCAGCGGTGCTCAGGCGGGCGTCTATCAACAATGCGGGAAAGCGTCCTGGTACAAGCTCGGCGGCACCACCGCCAGTGGTGAACGCGCAAACCCCAACCAACTGACCGCAGCCCACAGGAGCCTGCCCTTCGGTACGCTGGTGGATGTGACCAATCTTGCCAACGGAAAGACCGTCACGGTGCGTATCAACGACCGGGGCCCCTTTGCCAAGGGCCGTGTTATAGATGTGACCTGGGCGGCAGCAAAAGAGCTCGGTTTTGTCCGCAGAGGCATCACGCGCGTAAAACTTTCCAGCAAAGCCGGGAAAATTTCTTCCGAATATAAGCAAATTTGCCAATAAATTTGCGGCAGGAAAGACAACATTTCCTTGCCGCAACGGCGCTTCCAAATTGTATGACAAATTTAAAGCGCTGAATTTAATGAATTAATTTGTACGACACATTATTTCATATATGACTCAGTATGAATAACGATCAGTCGCATTACAGTGAATCAAAAAATAAAATATTTTACGGTAATGACAATCGAGAAAGATGCCGCTAGAGTTGCCGCCGTGGTCGATGGGGCCACGTGCACAGTAACTTTATTCGCGCAGTCTAACGGCTGCGCGTTTTTTTTGTAACATTCCTCATCCCGCCGTAACCGGCTCGAAACTGCCCTCGATAGCCTCTGCTTTTGCTTACGCGGACGCGCCAGTTTCAGACCTCCTCCCCCTCAAACAGACGTTTCAGGAAGTCCGCAGCACTTTCCTTGAGTAACTGCTGTTTTTCCGGCCCCATCCTGTGCCAGGACGCGTAAGGCTGACCGAGCCGCGGATTGCCCTTGAGCACCTCCTTGTTGCGGTCCAGAAAGTCCCAGTAAAGCGCATTGAACGGACAGGCCTTCGGCCCCGTCTTCTGCTTCACGTCATAAGAGCATGCGCCGCAATAGTCCGACATCCGGTCGATATAGTTGCCGCTCGATACATAGGGTTTGGAGCCGAGAAGCCCGCCATCGGCAAACTGGCTCATGCCAATGGTGTTGGGCGCTTCCACCCATTCATAGGCGTCGGCGTAGACCATCAGATACCATTCATGCACTTCCTTCGGCCTGACGCCCGCCAGCAGGGCGAAATTGCCTGTCACCATCAGTCTTTGAATGTGGTGGGCATAGGCTTCTTCCAACGTCTGGCCGATCGCTTCCGACAGGCAGCGCATGCGTGTCTGTCCGGTCCAGTAGAAATCGGGCAACGGTCGGTCGGCACCAAGTGAATTGCTGTCGACATAGTCCGGCATCTTCAGCCAGTAGATGCCGCGCACATATTCCCGCCAGCCAAGGATCTGCCGGATGAACCCTTCGGCGGCATTGAGCGGAACCTCGTCCGCTTTCCATGCCTCTTCCACCTTCCGGCACAACACCTTGGCATCCAGCAGGCCGGCATTCAGATAGGCCGACAGTACCGAGTGGAACAGAAACTTCCGGCCGCTCAGCATGGCATCCTGATAGGTTCCGAAATCGGCCAGCATGTCGGCCAGGAAGTGCTCACAGGCCTCTTCCGCGTCCTTGCGGGTCACTGCGAACCAGAATGGTTCAATGTCGCCTATGTGCCCGGAAAATCGACTGGCGACCAGGTCCAGCACCTCTTGCGTGATTGCGTCCGGCTTAAAGCGTTTCGGCTCTAGCATGAACAGGTCCGGCTGCGCAGGCTTGCGATTGTCCGCATCATAGTTCCATTTGCCCCCCGCCGGCTTGTCACCGTCCATCAGCAGGCCGGTGGAACGGCGCATCTCGCGGTAGAAATATTCCATGCGCAATTGCTTGCGTCCGTTCGCCCACGCCCGGAAATCCGCCACCGTTGAGAAGAACCGCGTGTCGGTCAGGATCTCCACCGGAAGGCTGAAAGCGTCGGACCAGGAGCGCATGTCCTCCAAGACCCGCCACTCGCCGGGTTCGGTAACCACCATCCGCTGTGGCCGCAGGCGTTCGCAGGCCCGCTTCACCTCACCCTTGAAGCTGCCGCTGTTGGCAGGGTCATCCAGCTTGACGTAATCCACCGTCCAGCCGGCTTCCTTCAGCTCTTCGGCGAAGTGGCGCATGGCGGAAAACAGGAAGGCAATCTTCTTCTTGTGATGGCGCACATAAGTGGCCTCCACCATCACCTCGACCATCAGCACCCTGTCGTGGGCTGGATCGGCCCGCTTCAGGCTGGACAGGTCAAGACTCAGCTGGTCTCCCAGCACAAGTACAAGCGAACGGCAGTGGTTGGTCTCGGTCATGGGGCTCTGTTTTTTCCGGTTCAGGCCTTCCTACGCACAAACCCCGCCGCCCTATCACCTCTGCGGCTTTTTTCCTCGCGCTCCCGGATCAAACGCGACCCGCCCTACTCTGTCCGGCCAGTTTCTCCCTAACCAGCCAGGCTCGAGCACCCAAAAAACCACCGGCGTATGCGCAGATAACCAAGCGTTCATCCAACCCCGACACCCCCGCCGATATCTTGTCCAAAATTTCAGAAAGCGATTGCCCCGGATCGCCGGATCTTGTATCAGACCCCTCTATCCGCCGCGCAGACCTTGCGCGCGCGAAGAGCACCCGTAGCTCAGCTGGATAGAGCGCTGCCCTCCGAAGGCAGAGGTCACAGGTTCGAATCCTGTCGGGTGCGCCATGATTTGACAAGTAATTTCAACTACTTGGAAGATCACTCGATACCCTCGAAAGCCAACTCAGATCGGTCTGTCACACTGGTGTCACAGTGACGGAGACGAGAATGGCTACCATTCGAAAACGCGGACAGAGCTGGCAAGCCCAGGTCCGCCGTCAGGGCCATGCGCCCATTACAAAATCATTCCTCAAGAGAGCCGACGCAGAGCTCTGGGCAAAACAGACAGAAGTTGCCCTGGACCGGGAAGACTTCGGGATAATGCCACGTGCACAAAAATCCCCACCCCTGTCCGACCTGCTTTTTCGCTATCGGAAGGAAATCACCCCCAGGAAGCGCGGCGAGGTGGCCGAAAGGTACAGGCTCAAGACACTGCTGCAGCATGACATCGCGCGGATCCCGATCAGCAAACTCACCTCTTCCGCCATTGCGCGTTACCGTGACGAACGGCTTCGCGTTGTGAGCCCTTCAAGTGTCAGGCGGGAGCTTGTTATCCTGCGCCACTGTCTGGAGGTCGCTCGCAAGGAATGGGACGCACCTCTCAAGGAAAACCCGGTTCATAACATCCAGGTTCCCTCTGACGGCAAGGCACGTGAGCGGAGACTCTCTCCCAAGGAACTCCAGGCTCTTCTGACTGCCGCTGACAAGTGCCGCAACAAGTTTGTCAAACCAGTCATTCAGTTTGCCCTGGCGACAGGAATGCGCCGAGGAGAAATCCTCAAGCTGACATGGGCGGACATAGACAAGGACAGTCGGACCGCAAAGATCCGGGAAACAAAGAATGGAGATCCCAGAACGATACCGCTCTCCAAGTCAGCCTTAGCGGTGCTTGAGGATTGTGCGACTTCAACCGGTCTTGTGTTCCCGATCTCCGCTAACGCCTTGCGTCTGGCTTGGGAGCGGACAAAAGCACGAGCCGAACTCGATGACCTGAGATTTCATGATCTCAGACATGAGGCGGTCAGCCGGTTCTTTGAAATGGGTCTCAACGTTCCAGAGGTCGCCATGATTAGCGGGCACAAGGATCCCCGGATGCTGTTCCGCTATACACACCCCAAGGCAACCGACGTAGCGCGGAAACTGTCTCTATAACGCAAACCCTCGGGCTGCTGGCACATACCCCGACAGGGAATACTTGGGCTCAGCAGCCCACCTATCCATCCTCAGAAAAGAAGTCTTCATCCAGGCGCTGAATTTGGATTGTTCTATGGGCTCTTGTCCCGACTCCGTGCTCGATCATTAGATCGGCAAGCCGCGTTCCATCAATCAGGATCACTCGCTGCGGCAAGTTCTTCACATAGTTGATTGCACCGCTGGAGAAGCTCGAAGCTGTTACGAAGACACCTTTCGTGGCCCCGAACCCCACAAGAGACCCTACAAAGCCTTGCACCGCAGGACGTCCAATAGTGTTTTCCTCGGCGTAGCGTTTCGCTTGAACGTAAATTCTATCGAGACCGAGACGATCTTCATTGATGACACCATCTATCCCACCGTCACCGGTTCGACCGAGTTGTTCGGCAGCGTTCTTGTGCGAACCGCCGTAACCCATCGCCACGAGAAGATCGACGATCAGCTTCTCGAAGAATGCAGGAGAATTCTCCCGTATTCTGTCAAGGAGATCGGCCCGCAAAGCCGCGTTTAGCGAACGATAGGCGGACTCAATTTGTTCCTCTGGCGTTGCCGTTTCGGAGCTCACGGGTTCGTCTTGCGTAGTTCCGGCGCTTGTACTTCCCGTGTTTTGCTTATTGCTGGAGCGGTAGAATTCGGCAAACTCAGGGATCTGCAGCAATACCTGTGTGTTGAGTTTTTCCGGATTGGTTTCGAGCAATCGCTTGCCAGCTTCCGAAGCGACAAACCTTCCACGCGCAGGACTGTCGATCAGCCCTGCTTTGCTCATGTAAAACTTTGCCCAATGAACGCGATTGTGCAGAATTCTCTGGTGCCCGCTTGGCAGAAGTTCCTCTCGCTCGTTTTCAGACAGCCCCAGGTCGTCCGCAATCATTTCCGACACATGCGGAACGCGTTGCTCGCCCATTGCAGCGTAACGAAGAACAGGAAGCATCAGATCCTGATAGTCGGGTATCGTCATTTTATCCTACGTCACTGGCACGTGTTGAACGCCGGGGATTGGGCGAAATTCGCCTAGAGAAGACTCCATCCGAGCGGTGTGGTTTTCAAAATAGTACCGTCCGGATACGCGATTGCAGATCCGGACCTGCTCGCAAATACCCCAGCAGCCGACAGACCGCCCTGACCATCTCGTCTTCCTCAAGTTCTCCGCATTCCGTTCGAATGAGCTTCGCGGCTGCTTCGATCTCCAAATGTGAGAGATACTCAGCCTTGGTCGTGGGGGAACTTTCTTCTGAGCGGCTCCGGATCGGCGGTTCGTCTCGTTGACTTTCAGTGAACCAGAATGACGACTCATGACAGATGCTTTTTTTGTTCGCCGCAATTTTCAACGCTGACACCACCGCGTCGTGAATTCGCCCACCGGCACGATTTTTTCCGAAAGCATAGGCAATTCGTCGAGCTACTTCATCTGAATGAATCGGGCCTTCTTGTTCGACAATGGACGTTACGTACCCAGCCATGCGCCAGGGCTGAACTAAATGAGGCTCTGCATCAACGACGATGATTTTTGCTCTTCGGTACTTCGCAGCCGTTAGTTCAGTCTCATCGAGACCGGTGAAATCAGAAACAAGTTGTTCCGGCTCTTCTGCCTTCTGCGTTCCACCTTCATTCGCGCCAGCGATCTTCAGCACTGCATCGGATGCCTCGATCGCTTTTGCCAACATTTCTTGAAGACGCTGAATCTCATCCGTTCGCCGATGAAACCAATCGGTGCTCCAAATACGATGAAACTTCCAGCCGAGGCCTTCGAGAACAGCCTGACGCAAACGATCGCGTTCACGTGCCCACAGGGCTCCATGGTAAGTCGCTCCATCGCACTCTACCGCAAGGATGTATTGGCCGGGTTTGTCTGGGTGCCTTACACCAAGGTCGATCCGGAAGCCTGAGCTACCGACCTGGTAGTCAACTGGATAGCCAAGTCCCCGGATAACTTCAGCAACATCCTCTTCGAACGGACTGTCTGGGCCGAACCCCGTGCTGCTGGCTTCTTCGATCTGTCCAGACTTGGCGAACTCCAGAAACCTTTTCAGAATTCTTGGACCATCGCGAGTTGCCTTGCGCGGATCAATGTCGCCGGGGTCGAACGAGCAGAACACATCGCAGAGCACCCTTGCACGACTGAAAAGCACGTTTAGCCGCCGCTCCCCACCTTCTCCGTTCACCGGACCGAAATTCATCGATGCCAGACGGCCATTTGGTTCGTGCGGGCCATAGCCGACACTGATCAGGATCACGTCTCGTTCGTCTCCCTGCACGTTTTCAATGTTCTTTACAAAGACATCCTCGGCACGGCCTTCCCGCAAGAAATCATCGAGGGTCGAGTTCGTCCGCCGCTGGACCTCAAGAACCTCCGTGATCATGTCCGCTTGGCTTTTGGAAAAAGCGACGACGCCAAGCGACAGATTGGGCGTCTGCTGTGCGTGCCGGGTAATGGCTTCCGCAATCCTTTCCGCTTCTATGATGTTCGTTCCAGCTCGTCCGTTGCCTTTGCTCTTACTTGAATAGACGCCTTCAACACGATTGAAACGAAGTCCAAAATTTTCGTCCAATTGCACCGGTGACGGCGGCAAAACCAATCGGCTTTCATAGAACTCGGCATTTGAGACCTGAATGAGTGACGGGTCTCTTGAGCGATAGTGCCACTCCAGCATTGCGGACCGAAGACCACGCGCTTCGCAAGCGGTCAGAATACTCTCCAGTTCGACGGCACCGGATGTTTCCGGAATTGCGTCTTCATCTTCTTCTTCTGAAGCATTGCCAGCCAGTTTGTCGAAGAAGCTGGTGGGGGGAAGCTGCTTGCGGTCTCCCACGACCACGATTTGACCGCATCGTGCGATTGCTCCCAGCGCGTCTTCCGGACGCACCTGGCTGGCCTCATCAATTACCAGAAGATCAAAGTTCAACGTGCCTGGTTTCAAGTACTGGGCGACGGAGATCGGGCTCATCAAAAAGACAGGTTTGATGCGCTGTACCATGTCGCCAGCGGCTTCCATGATCTTGCGGATAGACCGATGTCTGGTCTTCTTGGCGATTTCTGCTCGCAAGAACCCCATAGGACCAGCAGCCCCTTTGGGCATTTGTGACAAGTGCTTCGACTTGATCTGATCGGCAGTCTCAACAAATCGGCGTTTTTCAAGCGTCTGAAAAACATCAACAAGCTGATGGCGGTTTAATCGTGCGAGTTCAGACAAGTCTGAAACTGTCTTGAGCGCATTGTTCCATCGGGCTTCAGCGATGCCGTATCGAAACTCATCGACAGCACTTGCTGCAGAGAGCTTGCCCTCATCCAAAGCTGACACAAAGGCGCTCATTCCGTTTTCATTTAACCGCGCCACTTTATGGGCAGTATCCACCCATTGAGAATAAAGCGGCATGGACTGAGCAACTTTGCTCAACGATGCTGAGAAATCTTCGAAACGGACATCATCAAAAGCAATTGTTAAAAAGCGCTGCCACTGCAGTTCCTTGATGATTTCAGTGAGTTTGCTTTCAACTTCTCGAATTTCATCTTCAAGTTTGATCTTGGCTTTGGCTGCGTCTTCGCGCATGTCCATAAGCTTTCGACAGGTTTCAAGCTGGATCTCACCATCAAGACTTTTTAGGGCTTTTAGCCAGGCGGCCACGGCGACCAGTTCCGCAAACCGTGTGCGTTCGCCTCTAAAGAGCCCACCAAGCTTTTCCTGCAGATACCCCTCGTCTTCCGCAAGGACCTTTCTTTTCTTCTGGACGGCGACCAAACTATCGAGGAGAGCAACACGCTCCCTCGCAGTCTTGGGCAGAGGACCTTTCAACAGAGTCGCGAACTCATTGGATGTCCTGCGATAGGGGCCAAAAAGGCGTGAGAAAAATGACCCCAGCCCTGCAGCTAAACCATGTCGCATGTGTTCGACCGGAGCCGTGAAAGCGGCTTCGGAGAAGGTCTCGGAAAGAACCTCTTGCGCGTTCTTCCAATCAGCCCCGGCGACCAGGGCCTCAGTCAGCCGCGTGTCATCCGCATGTGGCAAAACAGCGGTGACAAGATCGTCATGACCCACTGGGGCGCTCTCTGCCGCACCAAGCAACTGCCCCAGATTTCTTGCCTCTTTAAGCGTTTGCGGAGCTAAAACCGAAAGTGCCTCCGAGAGGTTGGCGGCCGTGTCTTGCAGCCGTTGCAGCCCGTCGTGAGCGGCTCGAATTTTCACTTCCAGGCGCTGCTGGTCTGTCGGCTGCAAGTTCAGTTTTTCAACACTGTAGAACGGGTGTTCGGCAGGTGAACCTATTTTCTCAAGCGCCGCTGCATAAGCGGAAATCAATTCAGCGAGTTGATTGACCGCATCGTCATCCAGTGCATCCGCGTTTTCGACCGCGATTGAAGGGGCAGGGATCTTCTTTCCGAATAGGCGCGAAATCTGGGCCATAGCCGAGATCGGCGTATAGCTGCGTCCCGGGACACGGTCATGAAGGGTGGAAGCAATCCGGTTGAGGCGATTGCGGATCTCTTCCAAACTGGAGGTATCAGCGCTCGAAGGAAACGAACCCAGACCAGCATTCAGCGTTCGCCCCAGTTCATGGAGGAAAGCCTTCTTGTTCGCAAATCTCGAATGCAGCTCAAGACAAGCATCTGAAAGATTGGTCTTGACGAGGCGACTGTGCACCACGTCCAAAGCAGCCATCTTTTCCGCAACGAAGAGAACACTTTTGCCGTCATGGATCGCCGATGCGATGATGTTGGTGATGGTCTGGGATTTGCCCGTTCCCGGAGGCCCTTGAACCACGAGGTTACGCCCCGCACGTACCTCCTCAATGACCTTCGTTTGAGAGGCGTCCGCGTCCACGACCTGAATTATGTCTGAAGGTTTCAGACGGCTATCAAGAGACACGCCATCGGGAAAAAGCGGAGCTTCGGTTTCGAAGCCTTCTTTGAGTACCCCGCGAAGCAGTGTGCTCTCCAACAAAGCCGCTTCAGGCCAGTTCTCCGGGTCCAGATCCCGGAGCATCAGAAGTTTGGCAAAGGAAAAGAACCCGACCTGCATTCCGTCGCGATCAATTCCCCAACCTTCGCGGCCTTCTATTGCGTCATCAACTCGGTCGAAATACCCGCCGGGAGCCCATTCCGTGCTGTCGTCAATTTCCGGAAGCGTAATCCCGAAATCGCTTTGCAGACGTTCTTGCAGTGGCAGGTTCGTGACGATGTCGTCGTCGCGGACACAAATGTCGAATGACGAGCCGCGTTCGTTTCGCTTCAATTCAACAGGAATTAGAATAAGGGGGGATTCACGCGGAACTGCCGAGCTCTTGTCTTCCAACCATTTCAAGAAACCCATTGCCAGATACAGAATGTTGATGCCCTGCTCTTCCTCGGCAGTCTTCGCGTCTGCAAAAAGCCGAAGGAGTCTCTTCTGCAAGGCATCAGAACCGAGCGATGTCTCCAGAAAAGTGTCCTGGTATCGCCCTTCATCAAACGCTGCATCACCCTCCACAGACAGATCTGGGCCCTCATCGGCCTCTGGATCGTCGCTGCCGGTGGCCAGGAACTTCATCTTGCGGCCTTTGACGCGCAGAAGCTCATAGATGTCGTCTGACCGCTCATTGATGATGTTGAGAGCGTTTGCCCTCTTTGCGGACCGGTTGACGTGAACAAGACGATTACGGGTGCCCGTTTCGACGAGCCGTCGGCGGGCCTCGGCAAGGTAATCCGAGAGGCTTTTTGAAGATTGGGTTGATGCTGTGTCGTGGATCGTCATCGCAGGTAAACGCCAAATTCGAATGTGTTTCGCTCAGCAAAAAGCTGAATTTCGACTTTAAAGGGTGTTGATGAAATCGAGCTCCCCCAAAGACCCCTGAATTCATTAGATTATTTATAGCCACAAGTTCATAGCCGTCACAATGCGCGAAAGTGCAATTATGACGCGCAACCCTGCTGCCGCTGATCGGATGCAGCAATTTCGAAGAAGTCCGGATGTGTGCAGGTTTCTATCCGTGCCATCAGGTTCAATTCAGGACCCGCAAACCTGGACGCAATGAAAATCAAACGGCAGCTGTTGTTTTCAGAACGGAAAGTCGCGGCAAGTTCAGCACTTTCCGGAGACTAAACTACTGTAATCATTAATTTTTTTTGTTTACACCTGTCACTTGAGATGCAAAACTGCTGCTGACAGTCACAGTTGGGAGAGGCAGAATGACGGTCTACAGACCCGCTGGGCGCAGGTACTACGTTATGGATTTCGTCGTCGATGGGAGGCGGATCAAGCGGTCGACAAAGAGGACCAACCGGAAAGAAGCGTTGCTGGTCGAGGTCGTCACCAAGAGGCGTGAGCTTGACTTAATCCAGATGGAAAAACTGAGGTCGATCACATTGCGCAAGGCGGTGCAGGAATGGTGGCTCCGATACGGATCCAAGCTTCGGGATTCTTCCCGGATCGAAGGCAGCATCCGCGTCATGTTTGGAGAGCAGCGAAAAACCATCCGAAAAGACCGGGCTTACGAACGACGCCGACAGTGGCAATGGGATGGAAAGCTGTTGCTGCACGATCTTAGCGACCGTCATCTCAAGGCTTGCGTCAATGCGCGGCTTTCAGAGGGGATTGCCGCCGCCACGATTATTGCCGAACTCAGCATCCTACGAAGGACCGAAAGGTTCCATAGAGGTGCGTACGCAACACCCGGACACCTGAACTGGCCAACCTCCAGGACCGACAAGCGGCTCATTCCGAACAAGAAATCCCGCTTCCTCAGACAGGAAGAGATAATCGCCCTCTTCGAGCAGCTGGACCCAAACCGGAAAATTTGCCGTTGGCCCGATGCTGAATACCGTACAGGTGCACTCAAGCAGGATCTTCAGGACGCATTCGATCTTGCCATTTTCCTGTTACACACCGGCTGCCGCCCCAGTGAAGCGCTGCAGATGCCGTGGGACGACATTGATCTGGAAACACGAACCATCGAAGTCAGGCGTCTCAAATCACTCACGCCACTCTGGACCGGCCTTGTGATGAGCGACGTGCTTCATGAGATGCTGTCTCGCCGTTTTACCGAAGCACGTGACCAATACGTTTTTCCGGACAGGATAAATGGCGGCCCCAGAAGACAATGCAGGGCCATCAAACGGGCGATGGACAGGGCCGGTCTCAACGAGCCGTGGAAGGTCGAGCGCTATGGCGGCGAGGCGACCACCTACACACTGCGTGACACCTATGCTTCTCTTCTCGCCCAGTCTGGGCGACACACGCTCCACGAAATCCGGGATTTGCTCGGGCATACCAATGTGATGACAACGCAGAAGTATGCCCGGCTGCTGCCCCAGAGTGCGGCCAAGGCTGCGGCGAAAACGCTCGACCAACTGGACTTTTGCACGGTAGACAGCGTGTGATTTCAGGTCTCTCGCAACACGGACGCGAGCGAAAGCGAGATGTCCGTCACAGTCACACCGGAGACAATTTCACCGTTACTCCGTAGACAGCGCTCCCGGTATTTGTTCAGAAGCGCCTGTTCGACGGTACGCGCATCATCTTCGCTCGATGTTTCTTGCTTCAAAGCGACGTGCCACTCCAATCCGGTGACTTCAGTTGCCAAAGGCCTGTTGTGTTCATCCCTACGCTTCTTTGGATCGTGAGCGTAGCCAATCTTGAAAGCCAGATCCTTACCGCGTTGGTCACGCAACGCGAGAACATAGACATACCAGATTTCATGATGGCCGAAGGAGCCCTGAAAGTCGCCTTCGTGTTTCGGAGCAAGCTTGCTGTTTTTGAGCGCTACTCTTCCGCGACCAAGGATCGTTTTCGGCTCAACGACCATCACGGGGGTCCGCTCAAGAGCCAGCAACGGTTCCGCAGTCAATGCATCAAGCTCGATCACCTTGTCGCGGGCCTGAAGATGATGTCTTCCGGTCAATGGGCCGACTAGTTCTGAAAACATGTTTTCCTGACCGGCGATTTCCCAAACTTCCAGTGGGTGAAGCGCATAAGGGAATCTATCGATTGCATCTTCGCTTCTGCGCTCCTCATCCAACAAGTCGACATAGTCGCGCGTATTCACTTCCATGTCCGAGACACGATAGGCTCCAACGACACGTCCCTTGTGTTCTGGGGCAGTCGGGTCAGTGCGCGTGCCTACGGTGAACACGATGTCTCCTTCTTGCAAAACCGCCCTGGCATGACTTCGCGCTGCCTTGGTGGCGAAGGTCAATGGCCACGCCGGATTTCCAGGAGCGCCCCAGACGTAGGTGAAAAAGACTTTGCCAAAGTTTTCCTTCTGATCACGATTGCCTTCTTCAATAGGATTCGAGATCTTCGCCTTTTTCGGCACTTCCGCACCTTTCTCGACGGCTACAGAACTATCGGCCTCCTCGGATACGTCAGCTTTTGAATGCATTTTCTTTTCTTGCTGGGGCTCTTCTGTAAGCTCTTCAAATTGTTCGAATTCCGCCGCCCACTTAAACACTTTATTCTGTTGTTCACGGAGAAACGCTTCGGGATCCGCGATAACGTAGCCTACCGTTTTGCATCCGGCTACGAAGCCATTGAGTGTTCCTTCGTCCATCGCACCTGTCTGCAGGTTGTCCTTGGTCACAACGATAGAACTTATCAGCGGCCAATCCTGGTGGTGACAGTACTCGATGAGCTCCTGGAGATGTCGATTCATGGCGTAGCGCACTGTCGACCAATCGACACCACTTGCTTCAGAAAGCTCGCCGTAGGAGATGAACCTTCCGTCCCTTGCGGCCTTCAGGACAGCACGCATCGTGGTGTCGAAATCCAGTCCCTTGCCCGTACGTCGTCCGCTCTCGTCGAGAAGTTCAGCATAATACGGATCGTCGGTTTTCTTCAGGCGCCGGTAATTGAAAATGAGGTTGTTCAGTTCCTCTGAAGAATAGTCGGCAGGAGGCTTCATCGATTGTTCTCAACTATCTATCACGAAATAATGGAAATCCTTCGTAACTCTCTCCATGATCACCGGAATGGTTAGCCATTCCAGGTTTGGTGAGGGTTCCCTTCGGCTCGGCATAGCTGTCGATACGCTGTTCGGGCTGTTCGCGCCAGTTCAGGTTCACCGCCCAAAGCTTGGGAAAGAAATAGAGCGAGTTGTAAGGCAGATGATCATGGATCCACCAGGCAAGCTTGCGCCAGTCGCCTTCATTCTGGTGCCGATCCCAGACCCAGGGAACCACAACACAGGCGGTCGCGCCCAGCCGCCCGACTGCATCGCGGTAATCCCAGATGTGATGGGCATGATTGTTTTCGTTACTGCCGCAGTTTAGGCCCTTCTCATTGCCAAAAGCGTTAACTTCCGGCGAGCGGTACGCGGAACGGATCGCAACATGGCCGAAGGCATAGCGCAACGGCTCCAGAAGCTCGCGGCAGAGATTCGTGCCTGCCTCGATGGCAACATTCGGATGGTGCGGTATGTTGGGAATGCCATAGAAGTTTGAGATCTCGGAATAGAGAAAGTCCCGCATGTAGAAGTTCTCGGACAGTCGCACTCGTCCCAACTCTTCCAGCGCACTCATGGACCCCGGCTTTCTCACTGCGCCTTCCTCCCAGCCATCAGCTCTTCTTCCTCCGGCCCCGTTTCGGCTTAGGTGCCGCTGCCCGTTCGGTCTTGATACGCTCCAGGAGGACGCTGGCGGGTTCGTCGTTGGGGTCTTGGGGGACAAGGTCTCCCCGGAAGGCCTTGGCAAGGATGGCTTCGTCCAGCTTGTCGGTTAGGTCCAGTGCTCGTTTTGCTTCGGCTGCCAGCAAGTCAATCTTATGGAACATGCCTTCAATGCGGCGGATGATTTCTTTTTGTTCTTCACAGCTTGGGATTAGCAACTCGATTCCAGACAAGTCCTTTTGAGAAATCTTCCAAATACCCGCTGTCGTTTTTGCCGCCTTTTCGATTTGGGAACGGCATTGCGGCGCGTTCCAGATGTACGTGAGCCAGTACGGCAGCGCTCGTTGGATGTTCACGCGAATGCGGAACGCTGTGTCCGGGAAAATTGTTGGCTCATTATGAGGGGGAACGAGAGAAGAGATACCGACCAACTCTTTGGTGCCGTTTCCTCGGCTCACCAAGATGTCTCCGCTCTCGAGCAAAAATCGCCGAGCCCGTTCATCATCGATAGGCAGGTACCGCACGTCGCTCATGTTGACGGACTGGCCTCTTAGAGCGCTTAACTTCAGCGCTCGCACACCTGGTGGCGTATCGCTACCTTTAACAGATAAACCGTTGCGAATCGGCACTTCTAGAATTCCGTCTATCGAACCCAAGCTTGGGGAAGCAGTTGACTTACCATGCCAATCCTTTGTTAGTTCCCCTGAGAACGCTTTGGAGAGCACGGCTTGCTTGTAGCGTTTGACGAGGGTGTCGATGCGGGCGAGGTCCTTGCGGGCGCGGGCGGAGCGGGCGCTCAAGGCGTCCAGCTTGGCGACAATGCGCTTCTGCTCTGCCAGGGGCGGGAGGGGAAATTCGGTCGCCTTCAGAAACTTGAAGTGCCGACTGTAACCTTTGTTGGGCAGATCAACTGCTCGAAGCGCTTGGTAGGCAAATCTGGGCTCGATTCCACTAGGCGTGCCGAGTACGCGAACGCCATCAGCACCTTGCGCAAATGGCACTTCGACAAACTTCACCGCACGAGTGTGATCACCAAAGACGATTGAAGGAACAGGGGCGTTCGAAAGCAGCTCTTTGTCATTGGTGTAGCCTCCAATCAACGCCTCACCCTGATCAACAACAGCAAATTGCCCTTCCGGCAAATACTGCTTTTGTGGGATTTTCTTTTTAGTGTCCGTATAGTCGCTCCAGAAGTCAGAAAACTTCGTCCATACCCAGGCCTCTGGCAGTTCAACCGCCGGCCATTTTCCTGAAAGCTGGTCGTCGCTCATTCCGCCGCCTCCGCAGAGCCCTCTTCCAGCTCGATACTCAGCGCCTCGATCTCGACCATCGCAGCCTGAAGGTGGCCGAGTATAGCCGCTGCGATGTCCTCCGGCTCGGTAAGACCCTCTTCTGCCTCGTCCTCCGCCTCGCGCAGCCAAGCGATGTCCAGATTGTCTCCTCGCGCCGCGATTTCTTCACGTGTAAAGCAGCGCCAACGGCCCTCCTTGCCCTGATCGTCGCCGCGTTCATTGCCCTGCGGATCCGTGCCGAAAGCCGTCTCGAAGTCCTTGAAATGATTTTCGGTCAGTTGGTTGGTCTTGCCGAATTTCGGCATCTGGGCGCGAAGATCATAGACCCAGACCTCATCCGTGTTGCCGGTCTCGTTCGCCCCTCTTGTCAGGAAGATGACGTTGGTCTTCACGCCTTGCGCATAGAAGATGCCGGTTGGCAGACGCAGGATGGTGTGCAGGTCGCACCAGTCCATCATCATTTGGCGCAACGCCTTGCCGCGCCCGTCTTCGAACAGAACGTTGTCCGGAACGACGATTGCTGCCCGGCCGCCAGGCTTCAGGGAGCGAATGCAATGCTCGACGAAGGGTAGCTGATAGGAAGAGACGCTTGCTGTCACCGTCAGGTCATCACGGGTTGGAGCGCCGCCAGCCGGGCCGAAAGGCGGATTGGTCAGGATCAGGTTGGCCTTGCCAAGGCGCTTCCCCTTTTCCGATAGGGTATCGCCCATCGCTACGTGCTCTGGCGCAAGATCGTGGAGATAAAGGTTCATGAGCAGCAGGCGGTATGTCCCGGCGACATTTTCCATTCCGTGGAACGCATTTGCTTTTTGCCAGGCGCCACTGTCGGGTAAATCGAAGTAGCCGTCCGTTCTGGCTTTCATGTAGCGGTCTGCAGCAATAAGAAACCCACCTGTTCCTGAAGCCGGGTCCTGAATGACTTCGCCGGGTTGGGGCTGCATCAACCGGACCAACAGTTCGATCAGGACACGGGGAGTAAAATACTGCCCGGCGCCACGCTTGGTTTCTTCTGCGTTCTTCTGCAGCAAGCCTTCATAGAGATCGCCGAATTGGTCTCGCTCCTCAGAGAACCAGTCGAGATCGTCAATCGCTGTGACCAAAGTAGTCAGGTTTTGCGGTTCGCGAATAAAGGTGGAGGCATTGTCAAAGATTGACTGGACCATTTCAGGGATCGGTCTGGCATCCGCATACCTTTCGCGTTCTTCTCGCCCGGCTGCCTCTGTCGGCTTGAGAACCAGTGCATCATTTGGCCCGATGCGGGAACTTGTGCTGCCCAGCGCCACCAGTGAGGAACGATACAGGTCCAGTTGCTCCAGGCCGTTGAGCTTTGCCAATTCGCCCCAGCGGCAACTCAGGGGGATTGCACCCGCTTCACGCCCACGCTCAGCCATCATCTTCAAAAACAGCAGATAGGTCAGTTCCGTCACATACTGCTGATAAGTGATACCGTCCTTGCGAAGGACTGCGCAAAGGCGCCAGAGTTTCTGGACGATGGCATTGGCGTTCATGTGGGTTCCAAGCGGATTCAGTTGTTGTTCTTGCAAGCCTTAACGGCCTTCGACAAATTTGGCGAGGTCAGGCAGCGGAGTTACCCCAGATGGCCTCGTTGAATTGCTGCAGGACGTCGCTGAGGTCTTCCTCACCAAACTCCCTTGAGATGCGCGTGTAACCGCCCTTGTCGGCAAAAACGCCCTGATCGAGCAAGGTCGGGTCCGCCACCGGTTTGTCCTTCAGGGCGCGTCCGATACGGCGCAACCAGTTCTTCTGGTGTTTGCTCCACGCACGAGATTTCTCGATCCGTTCGATTGCCGCATCAACCCTGTCCGCATAAGGGACCAGTGGATCACCCAGCGCCGCCTGGCGGACAAAGCCGATGATGTGGGCAGCAATGTCCGCATTCCGCGCCTTGCCATAAGCTGCACGGAGCATGGATTCAGAGTAGTTTTCCTCATCCAGAAGGGCTGCCAGCTCGGACAGTTCCTTGCGGGTCAACTCCCGTGGCTTCTGGGTCACGGCGATCAGCGCCGGGATCTTGTTCATGTTCTCCCGCACGTAGCGTTCAAAGCCTTCAATGTAGTCCTCCGGCGTCGTGTTCTTGCCGAAGATCTCCTCGATCCGCAGCAGCTCGTCCTCGTGCTTGGAGATGACGACACCATCATTCGACCTGTCCTTTCGGACCGGCTTACGCTCAATAATTTCGACAGCCCGGGGGTATTCCTTAAGCCAGGAGGCCAGCTCGGCAGCCGGTCGGGTGGAGAGGTTTTCCAGGGCGGCTTCAGGCGTCTGGCCGGTGTGGTGAAGAAAGCTCTCGCGCGTTTCCTCATCGATCCTGCCAGCGAGCCCGCGCATCTTGACGATCACCTGACCGGCCACTCGGGTCTTGTCGTCATCGTCTGGCGCGTTGAAGAAATCGGACACCAGCTGTTTCAGCGGCACATCCGGCTTCACGACCACAGGACGCATGTCAGACATTTCCTGCAGCTCGGCATAGAGATCGACCGCGTCAAAGATCCGGAAATTCTGCTTGCCGATCTCCGGGCAGAGGCGTGTTGCCCGGCCAATCATCTGGTCATAGAGAATGCGGCTTTTGATCCTCCGCAGGAAAACCAGATTGCAGATTGTCGGAACGTCGATACCGGTGGAGAGCAGGTCGACTGTCACAACGTATTTCGGCAAGGGATCGTTCTTGAATTTCAGAATCCAGTCCTGGGTATGGTCGGTCTTGCCGGTGATCTTCTTCACCATGCCGTTAGGTACAGAGCTCTCGCCATACTCCTCGATCAGTTCTTCGGTAAGGATCCTGACGACATCGTCGGCATGTTCGTCCCGGGCGGCAAAGATCAACGTCTTGCCCGGGCTATCAGGAGGGATCTCCGTCACCAGGGCTTGGCAGACGGTCCGGTTGAAGTTTTCCGAATAGACCCGCTTGTTGAAGGTGGCGAGGTCATAATCAAGCTCGACATCATCTGGCAATTCGAAGAGATCGATTTCACCGGTCTTGCGATCGATAATCTCGACCTCCTCACCGCCTTCGAAATGGATACCCGCTTCGGCGAGCGCCGTGGTGATGCGCCTCGGTGGCAGATGATCGATCAGATACCCCTCGATCACCGCCTGGCGGTAACCGTAGTGGTAGACCGGGTGTCCGAAGATCTGGCGGGTATGGAGCGCTGGTGTCGCCGTCAGGGCAATCTTCACCGCGTCGAAATAATCAAGGACCTGACGATAGGCGGACTGGTAGTCCTCAAGAGACCGGAAGACGATGTCGCTTTCGCTCAGTTCTGCATCTAGCGTGTAGCCCCGGTGGGCCTCATCGACGATGACACAATCATAGCTGCCTGGTGTCGGACGTTTGCTGACATCATCGCCGCTTTCGATCCGGGCAATCAGCGACTGCACGGTCGCCACGTGAACCTTGGTGTCCTTTTCCGGTAACTTGTCATCCAGACCGGCAACACCGTAGACCTGTGCGAAGTTGAGCATCCCTTCCAGGCTTGTCGTCTGCAGCGCGTCTTCCGTCTGCTTGCCCAGCGCCTTGCGGTCCACCAGGAAGAGGATCCGATTGAAACGCTTGTGCTTCAAAAGCCGATACATAAGCGCGATGCTGGTACGTGTCTTGCCCGTACCGGTCGCCATGGAAATCAGGATTTCCCGCTGCCCTTCGCCGATGGCGTCCTCGATGGCGTCGATGGCGTCTTCCTGGTAGGGCCGAAGCGCTCCCTTGCCGAAGGTCTTCTCTGCCATGCCTTCGACGGCTGCTTCCAGGTCGATCTCCAGCTTGGCCAGCAAGTCTTGTGGTGTGAACCACTGACGCATTGCGGACGGGTGATTGTTAGCGTGGCGCAGGTCACAATGCCAGATGCCCGATTTGGTCTTCCATTGCTGGATGAATGGTCGGCCATTGGTCGCGAAAATGAACGGTACCCGATAGGGAGCATCAAGCCCGTGCTGCCAGGGGCCACCCTCGGCGATGTTCTCCGGTTCCAGCCGCAAGGTGGTGGCATAGCGCTGTGCCTGGGCAAGAACGCCAGGAACATCTGCCGCCTCCCGTTTCGCCTCAATGACGCCGACACAGGTTTCTCCGACAAATAGCGCGTAGTCTGCCCGGCCACCTTCAGCGGGCCATTCGGCAATCGCAAGGTTGCGACCCTTTTCCGGTCGGGTGCCCTTGGCGTAGTGCAATTGCTTGCTGTCGGCATCCCAGCCCATATCGATCAGTTGAACGTCAATCAGGAGACGCGTGTCGTCCTCGTCCAGCTCCAGCTTGCTCGCTGCTTGCCAGGCCGCCTGTTTGAACTCCATCTGGAGCTGTTCAGGTTCTGCTTCGGCCTTCTTCTGGAGTTCGGCCAGCTTTTCGGCAAGTTCAGCAGCCGTCGCTTCCTGTTCCAGCGCGGTCTTCGCCCACTCCTCGCTGTCCTGCTGGGCCTGTCTGGCGAGTTCTTCAGCTGCAGCCTTCGCTTTGGCAAGGTCTTCCGCAGACGCTTTGGCCTTTTCCAGAGACGCCTCAGCGGCAACGACCCTCTGCTGGTATTCGGCAATCTTCGCCTTGGTCTCTTCGTCTATGTCTGACGAACTTTTCGGTGGCACAAACGGACCCGGCTTGAAGTTCGGATCCCGGCCGTAGGTACGCCGGTACCAGACACCGAGCGATCTACAGAACTTCAGCGCCGACAAGGCCTCGCCAGGGGTGCCCGTGAACTCATGGGTGGCCTGATTGCCCTGTTTGCGGACGGCGTGAAAAACGTCAGACACTTCTCTTGGAAGTACCTGCTGCGAGGTCAATCGACGAAGAAGGTCGTTTGTGGTCTCACGAAGCGCCGGGTCGTAGCGTCCCGTGATAGCTGCGACTTCCTTCACCATGAGTTCGGCAAACTGGCGGCTCTTGATTAGCGAAGTGTTTGCGTCCTGGGAGAAGAATTGCTCTGCGAGCGCACCCAGTCTGTGAAGCTCCGGGCTCAAAGGCTTCAGGTGATCGAAATTCGTCGACGACATGGGTGAGAACCATTTGAAAGCAATGGCTTATCTTCAGCACTCGGCAAAGGTGATGTCAACCGACACTTCAACTGCTGGCACGCGATACACCGGCTTCCATTACCGCCCGGCTTTCAATCATAGCCGCAAAATCTCATTCTCTAAGCCTTCGCTGAAAGGGCAATCATCAGACTGGCAACTCATTCTAATCAATAACGTTTTCGGTCCGATTACCCCTCCTCGTCCTTAAGACCGTGCCTATCGAAGAGATCCATTCAGCTCTTCCCCAAACACTGTCCCTATTGAACGAATAAGGAGGATCCATGAACTCGCACGTTTCGGCGAAAACCTTTGCTCGCACTCTTCAGGGGGCGAAGCACGCGGTACCATAAGTGCACTAAAGGGATCGTGGGGGAACTACAGGCCGTTTAAGGGGTAGACCAAATAGTAGACCAAAATCGCCTCTTGGTATCGAACCCGGCCATGTTAAGTGATTGGAATCGTTAGATATCATGTTTCAGATGACGCCTGTGACGGGAGCCACCATTTGTCGGGTGCGCCAATTCTCCTGACTTTCAGTATCGCAATCTGTCATTGGGCGCTCAGACGACCGGCTTGGGCTGGCTGGCTGCAGGATATTTGTTCGAAAGACGGCTTTCTGTTCGTGGGCGAGGCCTGAGGACACTATGCAGCCCGTTTGCGGTTGACTGAAACGCAAACAGCCCCGGTGGGTAACCGGGGCTGCACAGGTTGATCAGCTGGAAAGGGCCTGGACCTAGAACTCCAGGGCGCGGTCGCCGTTGGCGTCCTTGATGCGGGTCGGCAGGCCGATGCGGTTGAGGATGCCGAGGAAGGGATGCGGAGGCAGTTCTTCCACGTTGGCCATCTTCTTCACGTCCCATTCCCCGGTGGCGATCAGCATGGCGGCCGCGACCGGCGGAACGCCGGCGGTGTAGGAAATGCCCTGACTGCCGACTTCCTCATAGGCTTCCTTGTGGTCGGCAACATTGTAGATGAACACCTCGTGCTCCTTGCCGTCCTTGGTGCCCTTCACGAAATCACCGATGCAGGTCTTGCCGGTATATTCAGGCGCCAGCGAAGACGGATCCGGCAGACACGCCTTGACCACCTTCAGCGGTACGACTTCCAGTCCTTCCGCCGTCTTGACCGGTTGCTCGGACAGGAGGCCGATGTTCTTCAGAACGGTGAAGACGTTGATGTAGTGCTCGCCGAAGCCCATCCAGAAGCGGACGTCCGCACCGTCCATGTTCTTTGCCAGGGAATGCACTTCGTCGTGGCCGCACAGATAGGCCATGCGCTTGCCGACCACCGGCAGGTCATATTCCTTGCCGATCTCGAACATCTTGTTTTCCTGCCACTTGCCCTGCTGCCAGGAATAGACCGTGCCGGTGAACTCCCGGAAGTTGATCTCCGGATCAAAGTTTGTGGCGAAATAGCGCTGGTGGCTGCCGGCGTTGATGTCGACGATATCGACCTCGCTCACCTTGTCGAGATAGTCGTCCTTGGCAAGGCGGGCATAGGCGTTGACGACGCCCGGGTCGAAACCGGCGCCCAGAATGGCGGTGACGCCCTTGGCGGCGCATTCCTCGGCCCGTTTCCATTCGTAGTTGCCATACCAGGGCGGGGTCTCGCAGATCTTGCCCGGCTCTTCGTGAATGGCCGTGTCGATATAGGCCGCTCCCGTCTCCAGACAGGCGCTGAGGACGGACATGTTCAGGAAGGCGGTGCCGACATTGATGACGATCTGCGCACCGGTTTTGCGGATCAGCGCGCTGGTGGCGGCAATGTCCAGAGCGTTGAGTTCGTGTCCTTCCAGAACACCCGGCTGCTTCAACGCCTTCTTGGCATGCACGGTTGCGATGATGTCGTCGCATTTAGATTTGGTGCGCGAGGCGATATGTATATCGCCGAGAACATCATTGTTCTGAGCGCACTTATGCGCCACCACCTGAGCGACACCTCCGGCGCCGATGATGAGAACAGTCTTTTTCATTTGATAAAGATACCTTCCTTGGACCTTTGGGGGTGTTCGGGGTTCAAGTCTCAAGACAGACTTTGCTCGTAGTCCTGGTATGAAAACTCACGAGCAACGTGGACTGTTCCGTCCACTTCCTTGACCGCAATCGCGGGCATTTTCACGCCATTAAACCAGTTTTTCTTGACCATCGTGTAACCCGCCGCATCCTGAATGGAAACCCGGTCACCGGTCTTGAGTTCGGCAGGGAAGTTGAACTCGCCGAATATGTCGCCGGCAAGGCAGGACTTGCCACAGATCATGTAGCTGTGCGGCCCTTCGTTGGGGGTCACCTTCGCGGTCTCGCGGTAAATCAGCAGATCGAGCATATGAGCTTCGATGGACGCATCGACGATGGCCAGGTTCTTGCCGTTGAAGAGCGTGTCCAGCACCGTTGTCTCCAGTGTGGTCGACCGGGTGATCGAGGCTTCGCCCGGTTCCAGGTAGACCTGAACGCCGTATTTTTCGGCGAAGGCCTTGAGGCGGTCGGCGAAGAGGTCGAGTGGGTAGTCGTCTCCCGTGAAATGGATACCACCCCCAAGGCTCACCCATTCCGCCCGGCTCAATAGCCCGCCGAACTTTTCCTCGATATCGCCAAGCATGCGGTCGAAGAGCGCGAAATCGGCATTTTCGCAGTTGTTATGGATCATGAAACCGCTGATCCGGTCCATGACCTTTTCAATCTTGGCCACGTCCCATTCTCCGAGGCGGGAGAAAGGCCGGGCCGGGTCGGCAAGGTCGAAACTGGAGGAGCTGACCAGCGGGTTGAGGCGCAGCCCGCGCACGATGCCTGCGGATTTGTCCGCGAACCGTTCCAGCTGGCTGATGGAATTGAAGATGATCTTGTCGGCATGGGAGATCACTTCATCGATCTCGTAGTCGGCATAGGCCACGGAATAGGCGTGGGTTTCCTTGCCGAAGCGCTCATGCCCCAGCCGGACTTCGTTCAGCGACGACGAAGTGGTGCCGTCCATGTACTCGCGCATGAAGTCGAAAACACACCAGGTCGCAAAGCACTTGAGCGCCAGCAGGGCCTTTGCGCCAGACCGCTCTCGAACGTAGGCGATCTTCTGCATGTTGCGGAGCAGCTTCGCCTTGTCGATCAGATAGTAGGGTGTCTCGATCATCTGGTTCCGTCGCCATCTTTGCCTGCGACCGGTTCGGGCCGCGCGGACAGGTGATTGGGAGCGATTTCCGGTTGCCCGGTTGTCCGGACCGGCCGGTTCGCCACAAGGCGTTCCAGCTTCGCTGTCGGCGTGACGGATACCGTCTCCATGCAGGACCTTGCAAGGGCCCGAGGCGTCTTTCTTGCTACAGCCGGTCAGCCGGCTGAACCGCAATCTCCCGGTTTCACCGAGTTGCTATGCTTTACGTGAATGGAACGCAGAACAGTTATGCAAAAATAGGAGGGAGATTCGTGCTTTCACTCATTGAAATCTTAACTTTCCTCCCGTATTTGTCCGGCAGATCAAATATTCACCAGCCCGCTCAAGAGTTGGGCAAATTCTGGAGGTCGGCATGACCCGGGACGATCTCATTCGCGAATACAAGGCACAGAGCGGCTCCTGGCCGGCGCTTGTCGGCGTTTACGCCGTTATCGTGGGTGCGATGGCTCTTTCCGGCTACCTGATGGTCGGCTGATCCCGCACGCCTGACGAAAAGTCGGCAGAGTTTCAATCACCCCCGGAGCGACCTCCGGGGGTGATTGCATTTCAGGGCAGGCAAACCGCCTGCAATCAGACGTCGGCGGCTTCCCCAATGGCATCGGTGCCGCGCTCTTCCAGAAGCGTCGTCAGCCAGTTCGGATCCATTTCGGGAACCGAAGACAGAAGCAGATCCGTGTAGGGATGATGCGGCGGCGTGAACATCTCGTCCTTCGGCCCTTGCTCCACCACCTTGCCGCGCTGCATCACCACAACCTCGTCCGCGATGGAGCGCACCGTCGCCAGGTCATGGGTAATGAACATGTAGGCCAGGTTGAACTCCTGCTGCAGCCGATCGAGCAGCTTCAGGATACCTTCCGCCACGAGCTGGTCGAGCGCGCTCGTCACCTCGTCGCAGATGATGAAGGCCGGATCGGCCGCCAGGGCCCTGGCAATGCCCACACGCTGTTTCTGGCCGCCGGAAAGTTCCGGCGGATAACGATTGTAGAATTTTGACGGGTCCAGCTCGATCAGGTCCAAAAGCTCGTCGACGCGGTTTTTCAGTTTCGCGCCGTGCAGCCCGCCATAGAACTGGGCAGGCCGGCCGATGATCTCGCTGATCCTGATCTTCGGGTTCAGTGCGGTATCGGCCATCTGGTAGATCATCTGCGCCTGGCGAAGCTGATCCTTGCTGCGGTCCTGATAGCGCGGCGGCAACGGCTCGCCCTTGAACAGGATTTGCCCTTTGGTGGGCGGCAGCAGACCGGTGATACAGCGCGCTGTCGTCGACTTGCCGGAACCGGATTCGCCGACAACCGCAACCGTCATGCCCGGATAGATGTCGAAGGAGACATCGTCCAGCACCTTGGTCTTGCCGTAGGCCGCATCAATTCCCTGCACGGAAACGATCGGAATGGCACCTGCCTCGGTCGGCCGCTGTTTCTGCGGCCGCTGGAAGCTGCGGACGGCCCAAAGGCTCTTGGTGTAATCCTCCTTGGGAGACCCGAGCATCTGCTCGGTCGGCGCCTCTTCGACTTCCTCGCCCTTGAGCAGCACCTTGATAGTGTCAGCCATCTGCGCCACCACCGCCAGATCGTGCGTGATGTAGATCGCCGCGGTGTTGAACTGGTCGACAATGTCCCGGATCGCCGCCAGAACCTCGATCTGCGTGGTCACGTCCAGCGCGGTGGTCGGCTCATCGAAGATGATGAGATCCGGCCGGCATGCCATGGCCATGGCGGTCATCGCGCGCTGCAACTGGCCGCCAGAGACCTGGTGGGGATAGCGGAAGCCGATTTCGTTCGGGTTGGGAAGGCGCAGCCGCTCGTAAAGCTCCATGGCGTCTTCCTGCGCCTCGACCCGCTTTTGAATGCGGTACTGGATCGGGGCTTCCGTGTGCTGGTCGATAATCCGGTGTGCCGGATTGAACGAGGCAGCAGCCGACTGGGCGACATAGGCGATGCGCGATCCGCGCAACGCCCGGAGATCGCTCTCCGGCGTCGTCGTCAGTTCCATGCCGTCGAACTCAATGGAACCGCCGGAAATCCGGCAGCCGTCGCGGGCAAAGCCCATGGAGGCGAGGCCGATGGTCGATTTGCCGGCACCCGATTCTCCGATCAGCCCCAACACTTCCCCCTTGTGCAGGGTAAGATTGACGCCGTGAACGATCTCGACCCATTTTTCGTCCGAGTACCCCTCGATCCGGAGATCGGTGACCCGAAGCAGTACGTCTTTTTTCGGCACCATTCTCAAACCTCCTTCAGGCCGGAAGACCGGAACAGCATCCAGTCGACGACGAAATTCACCGCGACAGTCAGAAGCGCAATGGCCGCCGCCGGGATCAGCGGTGTCATTTCGCCAAAGGAAATCAGTGTCGCGTTCTCACGCACCATGGAGCCCCAGTCGGCGGTCGGCGGCTGAATGCCGAGACCAAGGAACGACAGGCCTGCGATGAGCAGGAACACGAAGCAGAATTCGAGACCGAATTCGGCGATCAGTGGTGCTGTCGAGTTTGGCAGGATTTCCCGGCGGATCAGGTACCAGGTGCCCTCGCCTCGCAGCTTGGCCGCTTCGATGTAGTCCATCACCACCACGTTGCCGGCAACCGCCCGGGTAAGGCGGAAGACGCGTGGCGAATAGATGACGGCAACGACGATCACGATCACCACAAGGTTGGTGCCGAAGATACTGAGCATCAGCAGGGCGAAGATCAGTGACGGTACCGACATGATGACGTCTGCGACACGGCCGATGAGCTGATCGAACCAACCGCCCTTGGTGGCGGCAAGCAGGCCTGCAAATGCTCCCATGAAGAAGGCCAGCATGGTTGCCAGCAGCGCGAGACCGACAGAGTTGCGCGCGCCGTAGATGATGCGGCTGAACATGTCGCGGCCGAGCTGGTCTGCCCCCAGAAGCATGGTTTCATCCGGCGGCGCAAAGGCCGACGAAATGACCTGCGCTTCACCGAAAGGTGCAATCACGGGGGCAAAGACCCCGGCGATGGCGTAGGTGAAGATCACGAACATGCCGAAGGCCGCTGTGAGAGGTGCGGTCCGCAACTCCTTGGAAACACCGGCGGGCGTGATGATGATCAGGAACTCCCGGAACGCGAAGGATGTCCCGGCGGCCAGTGCCAGAAGACCGGCAGCCGTAGTAATGAACCGGAGCGCCGGAGCGCCGCCGATGATCCCCGCGATGAAGGAGATCATCGTCAGGGAAAAGACAAGAATGAAGATCTTGCGCTTGTTGAAATAGGCCGCCAGGCAGGAAGCTCCGATCAGCAGCGCATAGTAGCCAATAACGAATGTGCTCATGTCGCTGCCCTTACTTCGGATGCCGCAAACGCGGATTGGTCAGGATCGCGCCCACATCGGCTGCCAGGTTCAGCAGGATGAAGGTTGCCGCGAAGATCAGACAGCAGGCCTGCACGATCGGGAAATCGCGTTTGGCAACCGCGTCCACCAGAAGCTGGCCCACGCCCGGATAGACGAAGACAACTTCCACCAGAACCACGCCGGTAATGAGGTAGGCGAGATTGAGTGCGACGACGTTGATGATCGGCGCCCAGGCGTTGGGCAGAGCGTGTTTGACGATCACCTTCCAGGGCGGCACGCCTTTCAGCCGCGCCATCTCGATGTAGGGCGAGGCCAGAAGGTTGATGATCGCCGCGCGTGTCATGCGCATCATGTGCGCCGTCACCACCAGCACCAGGGTCAGCGCCGGCAGGAAGGTTCGATGCAACAGATCCCCGAAGCTCATGTCCGCGCTGAGGCTGGCAATGGCGGGGAAGTAGTTGGTCTTGACCGCCAGGTAGAGAATGAGGATGTAGCCGAGAAAGAATTCCGGAGAGGAAATCGATGTCAGCGTGACCACGTTGGCGACCCTGTCGAACAGGGTATTGCGCAGGAGAGCGACAATCACGCCGAGAACGATGGAAACCGGCACCGCGATGACAGCCGCATAGGTCGCCAGGAAAAGCGTGTTGACGAACCGGTCGCTGATGGCAGCACTGACCCGCTCGCCAGAGACGAGCGAGACGCCAAAGTCACCGGTGAGTGCACCGCCGAGCCATTGGAAATATCGCAGGATCGCGGGCTGGTCGAGGCCGAGTTTCTCTCGCAGGGCGGCGACGGTTTCAGGCGTTGCTCCCTGTCCAAGAACGGCCTGGGCAATGTCGCCGGGCAGCAGTTCAACTGCAAAAAAGATCAGGATAGAGACCACTAGTAGCGTGATCGCACCTAAGCCAAGTCTCTTAAGGACCAGCTGTAGGATGTCCCCCATTTGTCCCTCCAGAATAGGAAAGCCCGGCACGGCACATAGCGCCGCCGGACACATATCGGGCAGGTTCCTGTCAGCTCTTTTTGCTTTGCGTTGGCAGGAGCCCTGTCCGTCCAGGTCGGCCCGTCCCGCGTCCGGGGCAGGGCCAAATTGCAGGCGGCGGCCTTAGCCGCCGCCTAACCCCTCAATCAGGACTCGAACCACCAGCGGCTGGCGGCGCGCGCGCCGTCATTTTCCCAGCTGGCAGCCAGTTTCTCGGGCGTGCCTACCTTCGCGCTGTTGGCGTAAACGAAGTTGTTGAAGAACGGGATGATGGTGCCGCCATCGTCCCGGGCCAGCATCGCCATCTCGCGGTACATTTCCGCGCGCCGGGTGTCGTCCAACTCGGCCTTGGCCTGAAGCAGAAGCTCGTTGAAGCGCGGGTTTTTCCAGTGAGACT
Organism: Labrenzia sp. 5N; assembly: GCF_012395805.1. Taxonomy (NCBI): domain Bacteria; kingdom Pseudomonadati; phylum Pseudomonadota; class Alphaproteobacteria; order Hyphomicrobiales; family Stappiaceae; genus Labrenzia; species Labrenzia sp. 5N. The sequence continues at coordinate 751,350 of NZ_JAAZTM010000004.1, forward strand.
CGTTCCAGGCCGCGTCGTTCTTGTAGGCCAGCGTGTACATGACATCAGGTGTCGGACGCGCGCCCCAGGACACGAGACAGAACGGCTTCTTCAGCCAGACGTCGGAATAGTAACCGTCGTTCGGTTCACGCACGACATTGATGTTGATACCCGCCGCCTTGGCGTGTTCGGCATAAAGCACCGCCATGTCGACCGCACCCGCATAGACGCTGTCCGCGGTGCTGAGGCTGACCGTGAGACCTTCTGCGCCCGCTTTCTTGAGCAGGGACTTGGCCTGGTCCGGATCGTAATCACGCTGCGGGATGTCGTCCGGCCAGTAAGGCTGGGCCGGCGAATGGTGGAAGTCATTGCCCTTGGTGGCTGCACCGAAGGTGATCTTCTCGATGATGTCATCCCGGTTCATGGCCAGCTTAAGCGCGTTGCGCACGTCCGGATTGTCGAACGGTGCCGTGTCGCAGAACATCGGCAGCGTGATCGCGCCCGCGGACGGGATGTTGTGGATCTTGATGTTCGGATTGCGCTGCAGCAGACCCATGGTCTTCAGCTCGATCAGCGAGACCGCATCCACGTCGCCGGTCACAAGTGCCGTCTGGCGAGCGTTCGGATCGTTCAGGGTGATCAGCTCGACCTTGTCGAAATAGGCGCCCTCACGGTGCCAGCCGTCATGCCGGCTGAGGCTGAACTGGACGCCGAACTCGCCGTTGTCGATCTTGTAGGGACCGGTGCCGTCACCGGACTGCCAGTCGATCGTGCCGTCGTCGTTGGCCGGGCAGATCGCCATGTGATAGTCGGTCATCAGCCATGGGAAGTCGGCGTTGCCGCCGGACAGCTTCACGACAACGGTGTAGTCGCCATCCTTGGTGATGTCGGTGACATCCGTCAGCAGCGCCTTGGCTGCGGAGGTTGTCTTGTCGCCGCGGTGGTGGTTCAGCGATGCGATGACGTCGTCAGCCGTCAGTTTCCTGCCGCTGTGGAACTCGGCGTTTTCAGTGATCTTGAAGGTCCATTCGGACGCATCCTCGCTGGCTTCCCAGCTGTCGGCCAGATCCGGCCCAAGCGACCCGTCGCCCATGATCATCGTCAGGTAGCTGCGGTGCGTGTGGGCGAGGAAAATCATCACGCGGGTCAGATAGGTGCCCGGATCGTGAGAATCTGAGGTGTTGCCGTCGTGGATCCCCCAGCGGAACGTCCCACCCTGCTTGGGCTGGGCTTTCGCCTCGGTCGACCACAGGCCTGTTGCGGTGCTTGCTGTCAGTCCGGCCAGCACGGAGTAGCGAAGGAAATCACGTTTACTGATCCCTCCCGTGCGGGCCGCTGCTTCAAGCCTTTCGAGCATCTCGGCATCTTTGGACTTCGTCATCTGTCTCCCCTTCCGGTTCTTCTTAAACAGTCACTTGCCAATTTCCCAAACGTAGCATCCGTTGTTTTTTTGTAACCATGATGCTCATTTGCGACATTTACATAGCAAAACACGAACTGCCCCTGCTCTGCCACCCCCATGGGTAAATTCCTCATTTAAAATGTTTAATGTTGACTGGTTGCCCAGATATTGTGCACAGCAACATTATTATGAATGATTTTTGATTTTCAGACAGGCACGGAAAATGCTACGCGCGTATATTCTGGTCTACTGAGACAGATCTCAGATAATTCTTTTAGATGAAAAACGATTATTCTCCAACAATGTCGGAAAATGCAGTGCCAGTTCGTATTTCGGCACTGTCGGGCGGTAAATCAGGCGCATTCTTCTTGTCAAAATAACCGATTACCGGAGAACAAGATGAGTGTTGCCCAACGCAGCCGCAGCGGCGGCCGTGCCGGCCGCCGGGCTATTCGCACCGCTCCCGACCATACCATGCTGCCCGGTCTGCGGCGCACCCTTCCCCTGTGCGAACCCATGGACGAAGAGCAGGTCCGAAAGCTGGACGATGCCTCCATGGCAATCCTGGAAGAGGTTGGAATCGTCTTTCGCGATCCGATTGCCCTTGCAGACTGGAAGCGGGCCGGCGCCAAGGTCGAGGGTGAGAGGGTCTACCTGGACCGGGGGCTGGTGCGTGAGCTCATCAGTTCGATCCCATCCAGCTTCACCTATCATGCCCGCAATCCGGCAAAGAATGTCCCGCTCGGAGGAGATCGTTCGATCTTCGTGCCGATGACCGGGGCACCATTTCTGCGTGATCTCGACAATCAGCGGCGCAATCCGACGCTTGCGGACCTGGCCATGTTCCACAAGCTCAGCCATATGCTGCCGGCCCTGCATTCAAGCGCCCACCACATCGTGGAGCCCTACGACCACCCCATCAGCCATCGGCACCTGCGCATCACCTATTCTTCGATCAAGCATTCGGACAAGACCTTCATGGGCATGACGACAAGCCCGAAGAACGCCGAAGATGTCATGGAAATGTGCGCGATCCTGTTCGGTGAGGACTATCTGGAGACCCATCCGGTCACGACAGGAAACTGCAACGGCAATTCTCCGCTGGTTTGGGACGAGACCATGCTGGGAGCAATGCGGGCCTTTTCGAAACGGAACCAGCCCGTGCTCTGCTCCCCCTTCGTGCTTGGCGGTGCCAATACCCCGGCAAGCGTCGTCCCTGCCGTTGCCCAGCTCAACGCGGAAGCCCTGAGCGCGCTTGCCTACACGCAGGTGATCCGGAAGGGCGCACCTGCGATTTACGGGCATTATCTGTCGACGGTCTCGATGAAATCCGGTGCGCCGATGGCCGGCACCCCCGAGATCAGCCTGATGAACTTCATGATCGGGCAAATGGCGCGGTTCTACGATGTGCCCTGGCGGACCTCCGGATCGCTCGGCGGTGCCAAGACCTTTGACGCGCAAGCCGGGTATGAGAGCGCAGCAACGCTGAGCGCCGTTATCCATTCAGGTGCCAACTATATCTGGCACGCGGCCGGCTGGAACGAGGCCGGGATGCATTGCTCCGTTGCCAAGTTCATTGTCGACGCCGAGCAATGCGCAATGGCCTACCGCATGGCGGAGGGCCCGCGCTGGGACGATTTCGATGAAGGCCTTGCCGCCATTCGCGACGTCGGCCCCGGAGGCCACTACTTGGGGCACCCGCACACCCAGGAGAATTTCCAGCGGGCGTTCTTCATGCCGGAGACCTTCGACAACAATTCCATCGAGCAATGGAAGGCCGAGGGAGAAGTGGAGATCACGGAACGGGCGCTTGGCATCGCCCGCAAGCTTCTGTCCGAGTATCAGGAGCCTGCTCTCGAGACCGCCAAAAACGAGGCCCTTCTCGATTACATCGCGCGGCGCGAGCGTGAAATCCCGGCGGCAGATGCGCTGAACCAGGACTATTGAACCGCGGTACCGGCCAAAAACCGGGCTGCCCGTGCTTTCTCTTCTGCCCTGCGAGGCGGTTCATGAAAATCAAGTCTGTCGAGATCTTCCGCCATGACCTGCCGGTCAAGGGCGGCCCCTACAAGATGGCGAACGCCGAGGTCTGGTCTCTCCAGACCACCCTGGTCAAGCTGATCGCGGACAACGGGCATATCGGCTGGGGGGAAACCTGCCCCGTCGGCCCGACTTACGCCGAAGCGCATTCCGGTGGAGCGCAGGCGGCGCTGCAGCAGATCGCCCCTGCGCTGATTGGCCAGGATGTTCGCCCCCTGACGATCGGTCGCCTCATAAACGGCCAGCTCAACGGGCACAACTACGCAAAGGCGGCAATCGACATTGCCGTTCATGACCTGCTCGGCAAACATCTGGGACTTAGGGTTGCCGATCTTCTCGGTGGTGTCGCGGCGGAACGCGTTCCCTCTTATTACGCAACCGGTGTCGGTGCTCCCGAAGAGATCGCCAGCATTGCCGCGGAGAAACGGGACGAAGGCTACCCGCGCCTGCAGATCAAGATGAGCGGTAAGGACGTCGAGCGCGATATCGAGACGATCCGCAGGGTCTGGGACAAGATCGCCGGATCCGGCATGCGTCTTGCGGTCGACGGCAACCGAGGCTGGACCACACGAGACGCGCTGCGCGTCAGTCGCGAATGCCCGGATATTCCGTTCATTCTGGAACAGCCCTGCAACCGGATCGAGGACCTGGAGAAGATCAGGCCGCAGATCCACCACGGACTTTACATGGACGAGAACGGTGTCGACCTGGCAACGGTCATCCGGGCCGCCGGGCGCGGACTGGTCGATGGATTCGGCATGAAAGTGACCCGGATCGGCGGACTGCAGCAGATGGCTGCGTTCCGGGATATCTGCGAAGCCGTCTCGCTGCCGCATACCTGCGACGATGCCTGGGGCGGCGACATCATCGCCGCCGCCTGTACCCATGTAGCTGCGACGGTGAAGCCGTCTCTGCTGGAAGGGGTCTGGCTTGCGGAGCCCATGATCGAGGGCAGTTATTCCATCGGCGAAGGCGTGCGCATCCGGGACGGTCACATTGCCCTGCCACAAGGCCCGGGCCTTGGTGTCGAACCGGACGAGACCCTGTTCGGCACCGCCATGGCTTCTTTCTGAACTGGAAACCGATATGCGCTTTAAAGGCAAACGTGCCCTCGTAACGGGCGCCGCCGGTGGGATCGGCAAAGTCATCTCCGACATGCTGCGGGCAGAAGGGGCACGCGTGGCCGCAGCCGACCGGAATTGCGATGCCGTTGATGCGGAAGTCCGGATTTCGGGAAACCTGCTCGACCCGGCCTATGCAGACGCACTGCCCCACACGGCGGCCAAGGCACTTGGCGGCCTCGACATCATCATCAACAACGCCGGCGTCATTACCCGCGGTCCCGTGACCGAGACCACCGATCAGGACTGGGCGCTGTCGGTCGGGGTCAATGTCGAAGCTCCTTTCCGCATCTGCCGGGCGGGTATCCCGTTGCTGGCGGAGGCCGGAGGTGGGGCCATCGTCAATATCGCCTCTTGCTGGGGTGTTCATCCGGGCCCGAACCACGCTGTTTATTGCATGACCAAGGCGGCGATCGCTTCGCTGACCCAGTGCATGGGCCGGGACCATGCCCACCAGGGCATCCATATCAATGCCGTCTGCCCGAACGAGGTCGACACACCGATGCTGCGGACCGGGTTCGAAAAGCGCGGCTTTGACCCCGCAACGGCGATTGCCGAACTCGGCAGGACCGTTCCGCTTGGCCGGGTGGCGCGGCCGGATGATATCGCGGACGTCGTTCTGTTTCTTGCCTCCGATGCCGCGCGCTACATGTGCGGTTCGCTGGTTGAGGTCAACGGCGGAAAACCGGTGTCATGATGCGGTTCGAAGGGAAGATTGCCCTCGTCACGGGCGGGCGAAGCGGCATTGGTCGTGCGATTGCCCGGCGCTTGCAAAATGAAGGTGCCAGGGTCTTCACGGCCCAGCGCGGCGAGGATACGGAGTTTGAGTATGTCCAGGCGGATTTTGCCGACATGGAAGCCCCTGCCCGCATTATCGAAGACGTGGTAACGAAAGGCGGCAGGCTGGATGTGCTCGTCAACAATGCCGGCCTGATGCAGGAAGCGGCGATCGAAGACATGTCGCTCGCCGACTGGCAGCACTCGTTGGCGGTCAATCTGACCGCGCCTTTCCTGATGATCAAACATGCCTTGCCGCATTTGCGCCAGACACGCGGAAGCATCGTCAATGTCGGCTCCATCGAAGGCATCGGCTGCAATCCGCTACACGCTGCCTATTCCGCCTCCAAGGCCGGGCTTCACGGCCTGACGCGCGCCGTTGCGGTCGATCACGGCAAGGACGGCGTCCGCTGCAACGCGGTTGCACCAGGCTGGATCGATACGGAATTCAATCTCGAATTCATCAAGGCGACCCCGGATCCAGATGCCTTCCGGCGCGATATTGGCAAGATCCATCCGGCTGGCCGGACGGGCAAGCCGGAGGAAGTTGCCGCCTTGGTCGCTTTCCTGGCAGCGGAGGAAAGCGGTTTTGTCACCGGTCAGGTCTACACGGTCGACGGTGGCAGAATGACCAGGTTGAGCTTGCCCTGAAGGGCTTGGAGCGGTTCAAAATGCCTGCCGAATAGCGGACTTCATTGTCCTGACGAGATCCTGATTGGCGCTGGCTGCAACGCCGATGACAAGTTTCGACATGGGTGTCGAGGCAAACCCATGGTCGTTACCAAGCACCTTGAGGTGGCCCGCGAGAGTAGACCGACCCAGAAGTCCTATCGCAATACCCGCTTCCACGGCAGCCGTTACGCCCGCCACGCTCTGGCTTGAAAAGGCAATCCGGTAAGGCCTCCCTCTTGCCTCAAGCGACTTGAGGGCCGCCTCACGCCACCAGCAGGCGCGGTCGAAAAGGGCGACCGGAACCGGCTCTTCGGCCAGAAGATCCCGGTAACGCGACATTACCCAGCAGGTCGGGTCCTCGAAAACCACCTCTTCATTCCTGCCGATCGTTTCAACCTCGTAGACGGCAAGATCCAGCCTTCCCCTGGACAGCAGCTCCGGGAAATCGGTGCTGATCGTACAGGTTACCTCAAGCTCCACCTGCGGGTGCGATTGTGCGAAGGCAGACAGGATCTTCGCAAGCTTTGCCTGGCCATGGTCGTCAGGAATGCCGAGGCGAAGCTTCCCGCGCAAACCGTCGGCGGTGATTTCCCTCAGGACGGCATCCAGCCGTTCTTTCACATCCCTTGCGACCGGCATCAGGCGCTGCCCGGTCTCCGTCAGCGTCACACCGCGGCCGGTCCGCTCGAACAAATCCCGCCCGATCACCTCTTCAAGGCGCATGATCTGAAGACTGGTTGCCGATTGTGACCGGCCGATCAGGCGGGCACCTTCAGTGACGCTGCCCGTCCCGGCGACCGCCAGAAAAGTTCGGAGGAGTTCACTGTCGAGACTATTCATCCAATTTTTCAATATCTGACATTTAAGATATTCGTTTCACCAATACTTAGATCACGCCTAGTCTGAAGCCGTCAATCACTGGAGGCCTTCATGGAAGGACAGACGGCAACAGCCACGTTTTCTGGATCCCGAAAAATTGCCGCCGGAGCCGGAGCTGGCCTTCTCGCCGGGCTTGTCTGGCTGTGGCCGCAGTTCTTCGAACAGGGGATCCTGTTCACCGGACAGGGTCTCCTTCAGGTTGCCCCGCTCGTCGTGCCGGGCATAGCCCTCACGGCCTGGATCATGGCCAGCGGTGCCGACAGGATCATCGGCCGCGCGTTTGAAGGACGGCTCATGCGCGCGGTCCTCGTGGCGTCTGCCATGGGGGCGATTACGCCGGTCTGCGGGGTGACGATCCTGCCTCTGATGGCCGGGTTGCTGGCAGCCGGGGTTCCCCTTGCCCCGGTCATGGCGTTCTGGCTGTCCTCGCCGATTACCGATCCGGCTATGCTGGCGACTACGGCGGCGACCCTCGGCATTACCTTTGCAGTCGGCAAGACCGTGGCGGCCTTCAGTCTGGGTGTATTTGGCGGATCCGTCACAGCAGCGCTCACGCGTGAGCAAAGCGGTGAAGCGGCGCTGCGGTCTGGTGGGCTCACCGCAAAATTGACGAAGCGGTGCTGTGACGGCGCGACATCGTTTGAACCGCGTGTCTGGCGTAACAGCAGCCGGCGCAAGGCCTTCGCGCGGCAGGCAGCGGCCACGACACGGCTGATCCTGATCTGCCTGATCCCCGCCTTCTTCGCCGAATATGCGCTGAATGCAGCTCTGACCCCGGGATCGCTGGCAGCCTATCTTGGCTCGCACACCTGGTGGGCCATACCCGTTGCCGTCTTCGTCGGCGCACCGGCCTATATCGACGGTTATGCGGCCTTGCCGCTGACCCGCGGTCTCATCGACAACGGCATGTCGCCCGGCGCGGCGATGGCGTTTCTGGTCTCCGGAGGTGTTGTCAGCATCTGGGGAGCACTTGCGATATTTCCCGTGCTGAAACTGCGCCCGTTTCTGCTTTACCTGGCGCTTGCCGTTACCGGGTCACTGATCTCGGGCTATGTGTTCGAATGGGTCTGCTGACGCCCGGTCGGCCTCTGGCCGGGATCATTCCTCGGCCGCGCGCCATTCCTTCCAGCGCAGCATGGCATTGGCGCCAATTTCCCGGAATGGCTGTGGCGGCAGTTTTTTCGGCCGGGCTTCAGCACCGAAATGACGGGTGATGCTACTGGTCTGTCCCAGCGCGAGATCAGCAGCGCCCATACCGGTCAGGGTTCCGCGTGCGGTGCCGAGACCATTTTGCACGCAGCCGGAAAACACGTCCTGCTCCAGTTCGCGCATGACCGCGACACCATTCAGCGACAGGCAAAGGTGTCCTGCCCACTTGTATTCCATCTTCAACCCTGCCAACTGCGGAAAACGCCGATCGAACTTGCGTTGCATGACACGGGCCGCACGTTCCACACTTGCCGGTGTCAGTCGCATGTCGGGTTTCAGCACGGCGCAGGTTCTCGTAACGATCCTGTTTCCACCCTGACCGGTGTCGATCCGGCGCAAGGTCGTCCCCATCGGATCAGATGGCGTGATGCCCCAGCGGCTTTGGCCGCCAAGTTTCTTCAACGCCGCACCGTCGAGCTCGGGCGTCATGACGGCAAACAGGAACAGCTGCATCAGCCGGTCACGTTCGAAACCGAAACTCTCCAGATGACCATTGACCGTGAGGATGACTTTTGCCGTTGAAACGGATCCGGATCGCGTTTCCACCTTCCAGCCTTCGCCTTCCCTGGTGAAAGACAGGACCGGGCTTTGCTCGAAAACCTGCACGCCTTCCCGCCGAAGTCCGGCGGCAAGTCCGCGGATATATCCGGCGGGCTGCAGCATGACCGTACCGGGGGTATAAAGTCCGCCAACGTAGTGTCTGCTTCCGGTCAGGTCCGCCATCTGTTGGCGGTCGAGCAGCTCATATTTTTCACCGAGGCTCGTCAGATGGTCGGCATAACTGCGGTTATGAAGATCGGCCTTGATGCTAGCCGCACCGTTGATCTTGCCTGCCGGATCAAAATAGTGCCTGTCGATCCCGTAGTCCTCGACCGCGCCACGCGCAAAGCCGATTGCCTCTCGATTGAAGGCGATCAGGGACTTGTCGTCACCGTTACCGGCATAATCCTCCGATGTCAGCTCATGCGGCAGGTCGATCATGAATCCGGAGTTGCGTCCGGCCGATCCTTCCGCAACCCGGCAAGCGTCGAGCACGACAACCTTGAGATTTCGGTCTGACTGGAGCAGACGGCGAGCAGCCGACAAACCGGCAAATCCAGCGCCGATGATCGTGACATCCGCGCTGATCTGTTCGCTCAGCAGCTGCGCAGGCTGTTGTCTCGGCAGGATGGTGTTCCAGGCCGCCGGGCCTTGCAGGTTCGGCAGAGTGTCGGCGGCCCGTTTCGTCATCCGACGGCCTCGTCCTCGTCGTCGGACAGATCCAGCCAGATGGTCTTCAGCTGGGTGTACTGGTCGTGTGCCGCCAAACTGTTGTCCCGCCCGCCGAAACCGGACTGTTTGAACCCGCCGAACGGCGTGGTGATGTCGCCTTCGCCAAAGCAATTGACGGTCACGGTGCCGGCCCGGATCGCCCGGGCACCACGCAGCGCCTTTCTGGCGTTGCCGGTGAAGATCGAGGCGGCAAGGCCGTACTGTGTATCATTGGCCAGCGCGATGGCCTCATCGAAGCTTCTTACGGTCAGAACGCTCAAGACCGGACCGAAAATTTCCTCCCGCGCAATGGTGGACCCCGGATCGGTTTCCAGAACGGTCGGTTCGACGAAGGCGCCATCGCGGCTGCCGCCGCCCATCAACACCTTTGCGCCCTTGTCCAGATAGGAACTGACCTTGGCGAAATGATCGCTGGAGACGAGCGCACCGACACGATGCTCCGGATCAAGGGGATCTCCCATCGTCCATTCCCGCGCATGGGCCAGGATACGCTCCAGCAGCGCTTCCTTGATGTCTTCTTCCACGATCAGGCGGGAACTTGCCGAACAGTTCTCGCCCATGTTCCAGAACGCGCCATTGACGACGTGAGCAGCCACCCGGTCGAGATTTTCCGCGTCCTTCAGGACAACGCTCGGGTTCTTGCCGCCCATTTCCAGAACAACCTCCTTCAGGTTGCTGTCGGCGGCGTAGCGCAGGAACCGGCGGCCGGTTTCCGTCGAACCGGTGAAGGAGATCATGTCGACATCCATGTGCCGGCCAAGCGGTTCACCGACGTCCGGACCGGAGCCGGGAACGACATTGAAGACACCCCGCGGAATGCCGGCTTCCATGGCAAGTTCCGCGATGCGCAGGGCGGTGAGCGATGTTTCTTCGGCCGGCTTGACGATGACCGAACATCCCGCCGCCAGCGCCGGACCGATTTTCCAGGCGAGCATCAGCAGCGGAAAGTTCCAGGGCAGAACCAGCCCGACGACGCCAACCGGTTCGCGCACGATCATGGCGATGTGATCATCGGAGGCGGGCGAGACCTGATCGTAGATCTTGTCGATCGCCTCTGCGTGCCATTTCAGGCAATGGATCGTCTCGGGCACATCCACGATTTCGCAATCGTAGATCGTCTTGCCGCTGTCGAGGCTCTCCATCACGGCCAGCTCCCGCCGGTTGCGGGTGATGAGCTTGGCAAAGCGGATCAGCGTGTCCTTGCGGTCCGCCGGATGCAGCTTCGACCACCGGCCGTCCTCAAAGGCTTCCCGGGCCTTCAGCACGGCGAAATCGACATCCTCTGCACCACAGGCTGCCACGGAGGCAAGTGTCTCGCCGGTGGCGGGATTGACCGTCTCGAAGGTCTTGCCCGACGCCGCCGGGCGGTAAGAGCCGTCGATGAAGGCATTTGTCGGCAAGGTCAGGCCGGCAGCGAGCGCCTTGTATTCCTCGCGCGTCAGAAGGTCGGTCATGATCATTCTCCCGCCGTGATGTCTTGAATGGTGGATTTCAGAACCCGGACGACCTGGTCGAGCTGGCGCTTGTCGTCCTTGTTGAGCGCCTTCAACGGCGGGCGCGGCGGACCGGCATAGAGCCCGCTCATTTCCACCCCGTGCTTGACGCATTGAATGAACTTGCCGCCCTGTTCCAGCACGCGCATCAGCGGCATCATTGCCGACATGATCCGCCGCCCCTTGCTGAAATCCCCTTCGACGGCGCAGGCCCGGTAAAGGGCAACATGTTCTTCGGGCAGGAAATTCGAGCCGGCGCACACCCAGCTGCGTGCCCCCCAGGCGAAGAATTCCAGCGCCTGATCGTCCATGCCGCAGGACATCTGGATGTGCGGGTAGTCGCGTGCCAGAAGGTGGACGCGGTTGATGTCGCCAGAGCTTTCCTTGATGGCGCAGACATTGCGCGAACGGCCAACCCGGTCGAGGAATTCCTCGCCCATGTTCACCCCCATCCGTCCTGGATAGTTATAGAGCATGATCGGAAGATCGGCGGCCCGGTCGATGGTCAGGACATTGAGCGCGTTTTCCCTCTCGGTCGGCACCGAATAGGGCGGAGTTGCCACCAGAATGGCATCGGCCCCGATCTCCGCGGCACCTTCCGCAAGCGCGATGGAATCCGGTGTCCTCATGGTTCCCGTTCCCACGATCAGCGGCAGGCGGCCTGCAAGTCTTTGCGCGGTAAAGCGCGCCAGTTCGAGACGTTCCTCAACGGTCTGGGCATAGTTTTCGCCCGTTGATCCACCGGAAATCAGGCCGTGCACACCACTGTCGACAAGATGGTCGACAACAGCGGCCAGGGCATCCCAGACCACGTTGCCTTCGCCGTCATAGGGCGTGACCACGGGCGTGTAGATGCCTTCGAACTTCATGATTGGGGTCATCGCGGTGTCTGCCTCATGCGGATTTGAGTTTGGGTGGGATGCCGAGCGGAGCTTCCAGGCCTTCAGGCATGACAAACAGTTCGATCTGGTCACGCGAGAGAGCCCAGTGCTCCAGCGCCAGTTCCGCGGCGCGGTTGTCGTCGCCCTGCTCGATCGCCTCGATCATCTCGTCATGCTGGCGGCCGGCCAGCTCGAGGCGATCTTCCTTCGCACCGGACTTGGGGCGGAAGAAGGTCATGCCGATCCGGGTATGGTCGATCAGCAACCGGTCAAGGCTCGCCAGCAGGTAGCTGTTGCCCGCCATGTGGCCGGTGATGCGGTGGAAACGGTCGTTTGTAAGTGCCCGTTCAATCACGTCGCCACTTGCCATGGCGGCCCGGAATTCTTTCTGAGCCTGACGCAGTTCCTCGATCTGTGCCGGCGTCGCGTTCTGCGCGGCGAGCCGAAGCACGGCGCTGTAGATCAGCGGTGCGGCAAGGAAGAAGTCCCGCAGCGTGTAGTGGGTCATGTCGGAAACGCGCGCACCCCGATTGAGCTGCAGCGTGACATAGCCTTCACCCGCCAGCTGCTGCAGCACCTCGCGCAAAGGGGTCCGGGAGAGGCCGTAGAGATCACACAGATCGGTTTCTTCCAGCGGGCTGCCAGGCTTGCGCTCCAACGTCAGGATCGCGCGTTTCAGATCCTCATAGGCATTCGACTTTGCCGTGCCGCGTACAGGGGGCATGTGACGCTCCATTCCGAATTCAGTTGACTCGTTTGTATACATAATGTGTACAATATCAACACAATAATAATACATGCGCCCGAAAGGCCCTGATCGGCCAGAGGCGACAGAGGCCGGAGAAAAGCGACATGTCCCGAACCACTGACGTCACCTTCCTGTTGCTTGAAGATTTTTCGCATATCGCCTTCGCCTGCGCGGTGGAGCCGCTGCGTATCGCCAACCTGCTTCAGGGAGAGGAAATCTACCGGTGGCGACTAGCCTCACCCGATGGTCAAAGGGCGGTCTGCTCCAACGGAACCGTGACGCTGGTGGATCAGGGCCTCGGTCCGTTGCCCGCGCGCTCCAGCCTGTTCCTGATCTCCGGTCAGAATGTCGGCGACCGGGCGGCGCCGGAGGTGCTGAGCTTCCTGCGGCGGGAGCGTGCCCGGGGCACCCAGATCGGTGCTATCTGTTCGGGCGCCTATATTCTTGCCAAGGCTGGCCTGTTGAACGACCGCCGCGCAGCCATTCACTGGTCGTTCCACGACAGTTTCGAGGAAACCTTTCCGGACGTGCAGTTGTGCAAGAATGTCTTCGTCACGGACGAGGCCTTCGTCACCGCATCCGGCGGCACCGCGGCGACCGACATGATGCTTCACCTGATCGGCGAAGCCCACGGTACGGACCTGGCGGTCGCGATTGCGGACATGATGGTCTATTCCGGTGTTCGGCCTGCCAACGCGGCCCAGCAGATCTCGCTACAGGCGCGGCACGGAATCCGGAACCCGCATATTGCAGAGGCAATTCGTCTGCTGAACGAAAGCGCGCCCTATTACCTGCCGACATCCGAGATCGCCCGCAAGATCGGCATTTCCACCCGGCAGCTCGAGCGGTTGTTCCAGAAACACCTGAAGGTGTCGCCGAAACGATTTGCCATAGACCAGAAGCTCACGCGTGCCCGCAATCTCCTGCTGCAGACCGAACGGTCCGTGTCTGAGATCGCCCTGGCCTGCGGCTACGAATCCGCTTCGCATTTCATCCGCACCTATCAAAACAGGTTCGGCGTGACACCGCACAATCAGCGTCTTTGCTCTGCGGGTACACAGGCAGCGTTTCAAAGGGCATGACCGGGTCCTGGGGCCGCGAACTGCCCGGGTTTTGAAACGCGACCCCTCTTCCTGGCAAGCCGGTTCCGGCTTCTCCGCCTGGTCCAATGCCCCATCCTCCTTGCGTGTCTTCTGCCCGTGACTTAGATCCTTGTCTGAAGCCGGTCCGGACCGGAGCGCAAACGGAGGCCGCATCCATTCTTCCCGTCAGAATTGCAGGCACTGGACATGCCTTGCCTGCAAAGTCCGTCACCTCGGAAACCCTCGATCTTAAGCTGGGTTTTCCTGCCGGACATCTTCAAAAACTGTCCGGCGTTTCAAGCCGGTTTGTCGCAGCAGAGGAAAGCCAGATAGATCTGGCGGTTGCGGCTTGCCAAGCCGCGCTTGAAAAGGCAGGCCAAACGCCTCGAGACATCGACCTCGTCCTCGGTGCGTGCGGTATTCCCTACCAGACCCTGCCGGCAACCGCGCCACTGGTGATGCAGAGACTGGGTTTTGCCGATGGCACGGCGGCGGCCTACGACGTCAATGCGACTTGTCTTTCCTTCCTGACCGCTTTCGAGCTTGCCGCCAACAAACTTGCGCTGCGGCAAGCAACGTCGGTGCTGGTGTTTGCCGCGGACATTGCCTCGCGCGCACTGCCCTGGGAAGACCAGCCCGATGTTGCCGCCCTGTTCGGCGATGGCGCGGCTGCAGCAGTCCTGACGACAGGAGGCGGTGATGGCCCGGGCATTGCGGCCTCGCTGCTGCGAACCTACCCCTCCGCCTATGCAGCATGCGAAATCGGGGCCGGAGGCACTCGGTTCGATTTTCACAAGGACCGCGAGACCTTCGCCCGGCATGCCGTGTTCCACATGGACGGCAAGGACCTCTTCCGTGTCACGCACAAGCATTTTCCGCAGTTCGTCGACCAACTGCTGTCGAAAGCCGGATGGGCCCGGCAGGATATCGACCTCGTCGTTCCGCACCAGGCAAGCCCGCTCGCGCTGGAGCACATGATCCGGGAAACCGGCATGGAGCGCAGCCGGGTGGTCGACATCGGTTGCACCCACGGCAACCAGATAGCGGCATCGCTGCCAACCGCGCTCGACATTGCCTGGCGCCAGGGCCGGATCGAGCCCGGCATGCGTGTCTTGTTGCTCGGGACATCGGCCGGTGTGACCTTCGGCGGCATGGCCCTTGAGGTTTGACCATGGGGCGCTTGCTGGTCACTGGAGCAACGGGATTTCTGGGAGGTGCCCTGATCCGTCATATGCGCGCGAAGGGCTCCAACCCGATCGCTCTTGGCCGCAGCGAGTTGCAGTGTCAGCACCTTGAGGCCAAGGGCTTCGACGTCGTTCGAATGGATCTTTCCAACCCCTGCGACAAGGATCAGATCGCGCCTTTTGGTCCGGTCGGCGCCGTTGTTCACTGCGCTGCGCTCTCCGCGCCCTGGGGACCACGAAGCGCCTTCGTGGCGGCGAATGTCACCGGGACAAAACACCTGCTTGATCTTGCGGAAAAGCTTGGCGTGCGGCGGTTCGTCAACATTTCCTCGCCCACCGTCTATTTCGAGATGAAGGACAAGGAGAACGTCCGGGAAGATGCGCTGTTGCCGCCGCCCATCAACGCTTATGCGGCGACAAAGGCCGAGGCCGAACAGCTGGTGCTGACCCGCGCCGACCTTGGCCCGATCAACCTGCGTCCGCGCGGCCTTTATGGTGCGGGGGACACGACACTCCTGCCGCGTTTGCTCGCCGCAGCCCAGAAGCGGCCCTTGCCGGTTTTCCGGAATGGAGCTGCCTCCATCGACCTGACCCATGTCGATGATCTGCTCTCAGCCGTCGAGACGGCCCTTGAAGCCTCTCCGGAATGCGAAGGCGAGACGTTCAACATTTCCGGCGGCGAACCTTTGCCGGTACGTTTCATTGTCGAGCGTGTCTGTGCCGCCAAGGGCATTCCGGTTCGCTGGCAGAACCGCTCCCTGGCCCCGGCTGTCCTGGTGGCCAGGCTTCTGGAGACGGCAAGTCTGATTGTGCCCGGCGCCGGCGAACCTCTGGCGACACCCTATACGCTCGGCCTCTTCGCCTTCCGGCAGAGCCTCGACATTTCCAAGGCGGAGCGGTTGCTGGACTGGCGACCGCAGATCGACTTCGAAAGCGGCCTTGCAAAAACACTTGGCGAAGGGAACGCCCGTTGACCCCGATGTTTGCAAACAGCGCTTTTGTTTCCGCGCCGGAGCGGTTGGTGGTCCGTAGGGGTGGGCGTCACCCGCTCCGCTTCAAGGTACGCTATGGGGTTCACCAGCACCCGACCGCCGGACTGGTGCTGATCGATACAGGTTACGGTCCCCGGGTCACGGAAGGTTCTGGGCGCAGTCTGCCGCTTCGGATCTATGCCAGTCTGCTCCGGCCGACGCTGATCGAAGAGCATCAGCCCACCCGTGTGCTTGGTCGCCTGGGCGCAAGCACAGCAGATGTTGCAGCCATCGTGCTGACCCATTTTCACGCCGATCATGTTGCCGCGCTTCACCTATTCCCGAAGGCGAGGATCTATGCGAAGGCAGCAGTGCACGCTCGTGTCGAGGCGCGCTCAAGGTTTTCCAATCTGCGCCACGGCGTCTTTGACGAGTTGCTGCCGCAGGATCTCTCCAGCCGGATCGTCGATATCGACCAACTCTCGGTCAAGCCCGCTCCCAATGGACTTGGCGAAGGAGCTGATCTCTTTGGTGATGGTGAGACGCTGGCCATCAATCTGCCCGGTCATGCGGAAGGCCATTTCGGCATCTGCTTTGCCGCACAGCCGGTGCCATTGCTTTATGCGGTCGATACCCAGTGGTGTGCGGCAGCGCTTGATCCCGGCAAGGCCCCCGGACTGCCCGCGGCTCTTGTCGCTTCGGATCGCCGGGCACTTGCCGCAAGCGGCCGCCGGGTTGCCGCCTTCCGGGAGCAAGGCGGCGATGTTCTGCTGTGCCACGATCCGTCCGACAGTCCATACGATTTGCCGGAGGTCCCGCAATGAACGGGCGTTTTCAGACTGGCATTGCCTTTGCCGAAACGCTCTGGACCGGCCGCAGTGGCCGATCTCGAAAGGCTTTCGAGGACTGGCAGAAACGTCGACTGGATGGCTGGTTGCGCCAGTCGCTTCCCAAGGTCGATTTCTACCGCGACGCGCCGCCGCGCCTCGACCAACTGCCGGTGATCGACAAAGCCATCGTGATGAGCCGGTTCGAGGCCTTCAACAGGGCCCGGATCACCGCCGAGGCCGGATGGCGGGCATTGGAGGCGGGCGGCGAGATCGACGGGATCAACATCGGAGCCAGTACGGGCACCAGTGGCAACCGCGGCCTCTATGCAATTACCGCAGTGGAACGGTTCCGCTGGCTCGGCACCATTCTGGCCAAGACCTTACCCCGCTTTCTCTGGCATCCGGAACGGGTTGCGATCATCCTGCCGCAGTCCTCCTCGCTTTACGAAAGCCCGGCCAGACTACGGCAACTGCACTTGCGGTTCTTCGATCTGCGCCATGGCATCGCTTCCTGGCTGGACGAACTGGAAACCTTCAACCCGACGACCATCGTCGCGCCGCCGAGGGTGTTGCGGTACCTGGCGGAAACGTCAGGCCGACTTGCCCCTCGCAAGCTTTATGCAGGTGCGGAAACGCTCGACCCGATCGACCGGGTCGTTGTCGAAAAGAGGTTCGGCATTCTCCTCGGGCAGATCTACATGGCAACCGAAGGCCTTTTCGCCGTGACGTGTGCTCATGGCCGCCTGCATCTTGCCGAGGACGCCAATTTTTTCGAGTTCGAGCCGGTCGCAAACGATCTCGTCACTCCGTTGGTGACAGGCTTTCGCCGCGATTTCCAGATCATGGCGCGATACCGGATGAACGATCTCCTGCGCCTGTCGTCGACGCCATGCTCCTGTGGCTCGCCGCTTCAGACGGTTGATGAAGTGATCGGACGGATGGACGATATCTTTCTCTTCACCAGCGAAGCGGGAACGGACGTACCGGTTACGCCCGACATCCTGCGCAATTCGGTTCTGGATGCCTCGCGCGAGATATCCGATTTTCGCCTTGTGCAGGAAGCAGATGGATCGGTGACCCTGCAGCTCCCGCCGGAGGTGGCGGAGACGAGCGCTGAAGCGGCCCTTGCGGCACTTGGCAAAACCCTGAGCGCACTGGGCCTCTTACCTGCAATTTCGCTCCGCCGGGACAGGCTGCCCCTGGAAAGCACCCGCAAGCTGCGGCGGGTGGAAAGCCGGTTTAGGCGGCAGGCTCAATCATGACCACAGCGCAGGAGACGGTCATGCGGGACACGTCGGCCAATGGAGGTGTGAGCAACACCCCCGAGACCGTTCATGCCTTCGTGCGTTTGTGCAACGACTTTGCCATGCCTGATCTTGTTGCCAACCTCACGACGCGTGTCAGCTCGCTGGAGATTGCAGGGCGGTGTTTTCCGGTGACGATCAACGAACCGAGCCGTCCGCCGACGTGTTACATCTGTTCACCCAGCGCCGCCTATATCGACTATGCAATCGAGGAAACACGCAATTTCCTGAAGTCGCCACTGACCTACCATCTGGTACGACCGCTGATCCGGGCTTGTGCGCCGCTGATCGAGGCCAGCGGGCTTGATCGACAGGTGCAGGTGAACAACTGGCTGCTATCAACCAATCCAGTTCCGGAAATCGATGCAGCCGCAGCCCGCGAGATCGCCAGAACCCTGTCTCAGCGCCATCCGGAGCATGCCATTGTCATCCGGTCGCTCAATGGCCGGGCGGACCGGTCATCGATGAACGCCCTCAGGCAAGCTGGGTTCAGGCTTCTGGCGGCACGACGGATCTATCTCTACTCCGGTGACCAAACGCCAGGACGGCCGACGCAAAACCGCCACTACGACACAAGGCTGATGCAACAGACGCCCTATCGGCTCGCGGAAAACGACAGCTTCGAGGGTTCGGATTTTGACCGTGCCGCGGAGCTCTACAAGATGCTCTATCTCGACAAGTACACACCGCTCAATCCGCAGTATACCGCAACCTACATCCGGGAATGCCACCGCAGAGGCCTGTTCCAACTGCTTGGTTATCGCGATGACAGCGGCCAGTTGGTGGCGGTAGCCGGTTTCTTTGCCAACGGCTGCACATTGACGCAGCCGCTGGTTGGATACGACACCCGCCTGCCGATGAAAGACGGGCTCTACCGGCTGGTCATGGCGGCAGGCCAGGACATTGCAGACCGGCACACTCTCTTTTTCAACATGAGCGCGGGCGCCGGCCACTTCAAACGGCTGCGCGGGGCAGAACCGGAAATCGAGTTCAACGCCGTCTATGCGGGTCATCTGTCCCGGCGCAGGCAACTGGCAGTGCGAAGCCTCGAAAAACTTCTGTCGCGCATCGGCATTCCCCTTCTGGAGGCCTTCGACCTATGACTTCATCAAGGGATTTCTGGCAGGCCGCGGCGCTCCTTAAGGATTTGAAGCGCGGACCGGCCCGTGTCGAATTCGGCGGCGAACCTGTGGTGTTGTTCAAGAGCGCGTCCGGCATCTCGGCTCTGGCCGACCGTTGTCCGCACCGGCTGATGGAACTGTCGAAAGGAAAGGTCGTCGGAGGCGAGATCGAATGCCCCTATCACGGCTGGCGTTTTGACGGCGGCGGACGCTGCACCGCCATTCCGGGACACATGGGCGACGTGCCGGGGTACCGTATTCCCGGCCTCAAGACGTTCGTGAAGGACAGCGTGGTCTTTCTATCCAAAGGAGACCCCGCAAGTGAACCCTACCTGCACCCGATGGAAGGCAGAAAGATAGTGGTGCGCCTGGTGCGCAGCAGCACCAACTCGACATTGATCGATGCTGCCGAAAACATCCTCGATGCGACGCACACCCATTTCACCCACAAGGGCCTGCTGCGCGGCCTCAGCAGCAAGCGGCATCGGGTTCGGGTCGATATCACCGGTGGGCCTGGCTGGGTCGAGGCCGTCTATACCGGGGAGGACCGGCAGCATGGCCTGATCAGCAGGCTGCTGGAAGCCGGGCGGGTGCGGACGGTCGGGCGATATCGTTTTCCCGGTATCGCCGAGCTGGAATATTGGGGCGAAAACGGCCTTGCACTGGCAACCACCTTCCATTTGCGGCAGGCGGCCGACGGACTTGTTGAAGGTATCGGTTGCCTGATCGGACCGAACGAGGGACTGCTCGACCGGGTCAAGTCCTGGATGTTTCAGCCGATGTTCCGCATAGCTCTGGAACAGGACCGCCGCGTGTTGAAATCCTCGCTTGAAAACGCGGCGCGCTTTCCGGACGCAAAACCTCTGATCGGACCGCTCGACTATTTGCGAAGGGACATCGCAGCAATTGAAGAAGGCGAGCTGCCAGATGCGGCAGTGTCCCCCAGATGGGCCTACATCGAACTTTGATCCGGCCCGTTCCACTCGATGTCCCTCGTGGTGGCGCTTTGAAGACTGATCCGGTTGCGCATGGCTATGGTCGCGATTTCCAGCAAGGCAGGTATTTGAGCACGCCCCGGCGACGGATCGTCCGAGGTTCCGAGGATCTCCTCGGCCGCACCGAGAACCTCCCGGAAACGGGCAAAGTCTCGTGAGCGGAGCGCTGAAGGCAGACCGTAGACCCACATGGCCAGCCGCACGGCCTGATTGCCTGCTACGTCCGGCAAGACTTCGTCACCGCCTTGCAAAAGCGTGCGGACAAACCGGGCCGCGTCCTTGAAAAAATGCAGGCCGCTGGTCGCGCGCGGATTGCATTCCAGCGGGCGCACAGAGCCGTCTTCAAGGCGCATCAGGTCAAACGAAACCTGCCCGGTCCAACCGGTGTTCCCGACGAATGTTTCGATAACAGCCCGTGCTGCCGGGTCCGTTACCGGTTCAAAACAGATCCCCGCGCCAGCACCGGCCCGGTATAGCGAACGGTATATCGACACTGCCAGCACCTTGCCGTCGCGCGCCAGAACGTAGGCACTGATCTCGTCTCCTTCCAACCGTTCCTGGGCGACCCAGGGCATTGCAGCGCTCGGCACCACCTGCTTCAACTTGCGGGACGCTGGCGACACAAGGACCTGACCGGCGAAGCGCGACCAGACGGGCTTGAACACAAGGTTTTCGGCCTGCTTGCCAAGGTTGGTGACATCTTCCCGAGACGTCAGCAGCCGTGTTTCGGGCACGGCAATCCCGAACCCTTCACACAACCTGATGAAGTCATGCTTGTTATGGGACGTTTGAAGCAGGTCGAGACCTGGCGCGAACAGTTCCGCCCCAAGGCCGCGCCTTTCCCGGATTGCCGCCAGGTAGAAGATCTCCTCGCAGGTCGGGACAATCAGGGACGGCTTTTCGCGTTCGATCAGCGCCTCGAGCGCGTCAGTGAAATCTTCCGGATAAAACCTTGGCGATGGCAGACGCTGATAGAGTGCGCAGGCACGACTTGCCCGGGAGACTGGGCGCGCGGGCATATCGGCCAGAACAACACGCCAACCAGCGGTATGAAACAGCCGGGCGTGATGCAGGGCAACAGGCGCGCGAGCACCCGTTATCAGAACAGTCTGGCCGGAAGAGGCATGGCAGCCGGGCTGCATCGTCGTCAGATTCCCTTATCGAATGCAGATCCCGGCATCCGACGCCCCTCAGCGTTCGGCTTCGTAGCGCGCTTTGGTTTCCTCGTTCATCGGGTAAAGGCCCGGCAGCTTCGCCCCGGCGTCGACCTGCTCGACGATCCAGGCCTCCATGCGTTCCTGCTCCGGGGCTTCTTTCAGCACGTCGTCGAGCGTGGCTGCTGGGATCACGACCGCACCATCGCCGTCTGCCACGATGATATCGCCCGGAATGATCGCAACGCCGCCGCAACCGATGGTTTCCTGCCAGCCGACGAAGGTTAGACCGGCCACCGAAGGCGGAG
The DNA here is from genome assembly GCF_012395805.1 of Labrenzia sp. 5N. NCBI lineage: Bacteria > Pseudomonadati > Pseudomonadota > Alphaproteobacteria > Hyphomicrobiales > Stappiaceae > Labrenzia > Labrenzia sp. 5N. The sequence continues at coordinate 772,772 of NZ_JAAZTM010000004.1, forward strand.
CCGAGACACCGCTGCACCAGACCGGCAGATCCGACGCCAGCACACCGGCCAGATCGCGCACTGTGCCGTCTGTGACCATGCCAGCGACATTGCGTTTGCGCATACGGGCACACAGGATATCGCCGAAGACGCCGGCGTCGCGGATGCCCATCGCATCGATGACCGCGACGCATCCTTCCGGCATCTCCTCGATGGCCGCACGTGTTGAAATGGGAGAGCCCCAGGAAGCGGGCGTTGCCAGGTCCTCACGCGCAGGCACGAAACGAAGGGTAAATGCCGGCCCGACGATCCGAGGTCTGGAGCGATCGAGCGGCATTGCCCCGCGGATCCAGACGTTGCGCAGTCCCTTTTTCAGAAGGATCGTGGTGAGTGTCGCCGTGCTGACGGATTTCAGGATTTCGACGGCTTCAGCGGACAGGGTCATTAAGGCCTCCGGAAGATGGCGCTGACAAGAAGCAGCAGGTCAGAAACGGTATCCAAAAAGCGATGCCGCCAGTCCTGCCAGGAGTGGGCTGCCCGCGGCACGGGAGCCGGCGGATCAACCGGCATATTCCGCCGGATCGCATTGCCGGCCAAGGGATTTTTGAAACGGGAAAGTCAGGAACCGGCCTGGCAGATTACGAGCGGTGGAAAGCCCTGCACCGCCGCGACAGGAACTTCATGGCCTGAGGCTCTGAGCAGGATTGCAAACCCTGCCCGATCGCTTGACCGGCGCTTTGCAGGCAACCTTCACGGCGCTGATAGCGCCAGCTGCGGCCTGCGCCGTGATCAGGATGGCCTTGCCGAAATCTTCTCTTTCAAGTCCGGGAGACTGGCGGGACGACTGAAAGCCTGTTGCAACGAGGACGGATATTAGGCCTGCGACATGCGCAATTCATCCGGCCTTCTTGAAACCGAGGCCGGAAGTCTGCGGGCATTTCCGTTGCGCTTGCATCAGCACGTCCTCACGCGCCTGTGTGCGGGATCAGGAAATCGTCAGTTCAAGCGCCGGGTGCAGACGCTGCAGGTTGCGAAGTGATTTAGACTGCCAGGGAATGGACTTGGAGCCCAGAACCCGAACGCCAACTTCCGGCTGCTTTCTGATTTCGATCGTGAACTTTGCGAGCAGGTTGATGCCGGAGCTGTTCAGGAATTCCAGGCTTGTCAGGTCCATGGTGATGAGTTCCGGCTTGGCCGCCAGAACGGAATTCATGATGTCCAGAATAGGTGCGTAGGCATCTGTTCCTGAAAGCCGCATCGTTCCTTCGTAGTGGATGGCGGAGCCTTCAGTCCAAACGCGGTAATCGTTCGTGCTGATTTCCATTGTGATTTCTTCCTTTGGAATATGTCAGCGATCAGGAAAGTCGCAAAGAAGCATATGTCGTCAACTCAACGCCTTCACTTACACGCTCAGACGCGAAAGACCAGCCCAATTTGGCCTCGTAGTCGCTCATAAGTGTGAGCAAACCCAGGCCTGAGCCGGAGGAGTCCGGGTTAAGGGCGTTCTCCTCGATGCGTTCCAGGAGCAGCTCTCCCGGTTCGCGGTCGAGCAGGGCTTTCAGGTGACCCTGAAACTTGACGGCCGTTTCCTGGTCGATCCGGTTCACGATCCGGATTTCAAACGTCTGTTCTTCCAGCGAGCTATGAATCGCGATGTCGCCGCCGTGACGGAACTTGATCGCATTTTCCAGAATCTCGTTGATCATGTAACTGATGCTGTGGCGGGCATCGACAGGATCGATGCCTTTGCCGCAAGCCCTGCTGAAATATTCCCCGATAAAATCCGATGTCAGGCCGCAATGATGCCAGCTCAGCTCCAGCGGCTCTGCCATCAGCGTGAGACAAAATTGTCTCGCGTCTCCGCCGTTCAAAGCAGCCGTCTCTCCAAAATCCTCGACCATGCCTTACCTATGCTTCAAGACAACAAGAGTGATGTCATCAAATACCTTGTAGTCGCCGATATGCGACTTCACATCATTAATGACCGCCGCGGCAATACCTTTAGCGGATTTTTCGCGATTTTCATGGGCGCTCTGGGCAAGCCGGTCGAGGCCATACATCTCGCCCTTCGCATTTTCCGCTTCCGTGATCCCGTCCGTATGCAGGATCAGGATGTCGTCGGGTCCGAACGCAAGATCCAGTGTGGCCACGAAGGGTGAAATATCGGCCTCGAGCCCGACCGGGAAACCGAGATCCATCGTGTCGATCCGCTCGGTTTCGCCATTGGCACGAATGATCAGCACTTCCTCGTGCTGGCCGGACAAGGTGACCTGTCCGTCCTCATAGTCGACGAAGGCAAGGGTCAGGTGCTTGTCGGAATTGGTACGGGTGATGTTCTTGTAGACAGCGCGGTTGAGCACATCCAGGAAGGCAATCGGATCCTTGTCCCCCTTCTCCTGAAGCGCACGAGCAACCGACTGCACCATGAGCATCAACACGCCGCTTTCCAGGCCGTGGCCAGTCACGTCGCCGATACCGACCTTGATGCGGCTGCCGTCGAACAGAACATCGTAGTAATCGCCGCCGACTTCGTCTGCCGGTTCCATGAAGGCGGCAATCTCGATCTGCGGGATGACTTCCAGTTCGCTCAACCGTGGCAGAACCATTTCCTGAATGCGCTTGGCGACATCCAGCTCGGCTCCGAGGCGCAGGTTTTCCGATTTCAGCCGCTTGTTGAGCTCGCCGATCTCGTGGTTCGCGGTTTCCAGCTTCCTGGTCCGCTCCTCGACGAGATTTTCAAGGTTCTCAGTATGATAGCTGATCTCTTCCGCCATCCGGTTAAACGCAAGCCCCACGGCCGCAACCTCGTCGCGGGTCGGAATAGCAACGCGAACCGAATAATCCTTGTTCTGCAGCGCACGCGCCGCGGCGGCCAATTGCGACAAGCCCTTGGTGATACGGCCGGAAATGGCATAGACCGCAACGAACACAACGAAGATACTGACGCAGAAGGCAATCAGCTGGTAGTTCAGGATGCGGGCGGTCGCCTCGGAGATGTTGTTGGTGGCATCGATCAGCGACTGGTAGATCTCGCGTTCGGAAACGACAAAGCCCAGCGTCATCGTTTCCGACGTGATGCCGGTTCCATCCCACAGGTTGGTCGGGTTGAGCTGCTTGAGAACCAGAAGATAGGGGACCTCTTCACCGTCATTTTCAAGGAAGATGTGCTTGATGACGGTCTCGTCCTTGGCACTGAGTTCAAGGGAAGAGATGGCGGGCTGGCTGCTTTCCTTGAGGTTCCGGTTCACGCCGGTAACACCCTGGCCGCTGACGTCGCTCGAAACCAGACCCAGTGTGGCCTCGCCGGCTTTCGGCGTTGCCACCACGTTGCCGTCGGACATCGTCAGGAAGCCGAAGCCGCTTTCCGAAATCTCAAGGCTTTCGACGAGCGAAGTCAGCTGTTCGAGCGTGATGTCGACCGCGACCATGCCCGCAACATCCTTGCGATCCTGCGTCCACAGGGGATGGAAGAAGCTGACGATCAGCTTGCCCGTGATCGCATCGATGTAGGGAGCAGTGGTGACGATATTGGATTCAACCGGCTTGGAAGACGGATCCTTGATCCAGCCTTGCCAACCTTCGTAGACCCCGGGAAAGAAGAAATCCCAGAAGTTCGCGCCCTCGTTATGGCCGGGGTAAAGCAGGTCGAATGTCTGCGCCTGTTCCGAATAAGGGGTCGCGCGCATGATCGACGCGTCCTTGGGGCCGACATAATAGATCTGCAGCTTGGGAGCGCCTGTCGACATCATCGAAGGCCCGACAAGGCTGAGGAAGGAGCTGTTCTTCAGCTCATCTGCGGCCTTGGGAAGCGGGTTCTTGTCTTCATCGAGCAAGTAGCCCCAGACGCTGACTGCGGAAGGAACACCCTCGGTGTTCTGCGACCAGCCGCCTTTTTCGTCGTAGACCAGTGCGGAGGAAAACTCCGAACTGCCTTCAATCGTGTTGCCGACCGCTTCCTGGATATCCGGGTGGTCGATCAGCGTCTGCATCGACGAGGCAAGCGTCGCAAGTTCCGAATGAACGCGCTCGATCAGAAGGTCGGCGCGGAACGCAGTCGTATCGATGTAGGTTTCCAGATAGTCTTCGGTCGCGGTGGTCAGGCCTTCACCGACCTGCTCCGTTGCATCCCTGGACAGCTTCTGCACGTTCCAGATGCCAATGCCACCGGCAAGCGCCAGATCGAACAACACCGCCACGCCCACGACAAGAATGAACTTGGCGCGAAAGCTTCGCAGGGAAAAGCGACCTATCTGCTTTTCACTCTGAGGGCTCTTTACCGGTGCATTCATAGCGGCTTACGCCCCGAGGCAACCCAGATCGGCCAGCCCGCATACCCCTTGGGGTGGAGCGCTGCGAAAATATGATCATCAAAACCCTTGGCGAAGCGTTCGATGAACTCGGGGCTGTCGCCGCGTTCCTGCGCCATTTTGCCGGCAAAGAGATTTTTCCACGAGGCGATGACGTCGGCGAAATCCTGCGGGTCGCCGTCGGTGTTGGTGACCATGAAGGAGCCGATGGTGACGTTTTCAAAACCACCGTCGATCAGGAGGCGCCGGCATTTCGGGCCGATTTCGATATCCATATCGAAATGGTGCCAGAGTTTGGCGACCTCGTTATAGGTCCACTGGATAGACTCCGATCTTGGTTCGCCGAGGCAATGGGAGTTCTTTTCGTTGGTCACGTAAATGCGGCCGCCCGGCTTGCAGATACGATAGAGCTCCTTGAGGATCAGTTCCGGCTGATCGAACACCTGCAGGGAATGTCGGCAGGTCACGAAGTCGAACTGATTGTCCTCCAGCAGCATGTCCGCGGCATCGCCAAAGACATAGTCAATGCCCTTGATGCCGAAGTCGGCGGCGACACGGCGTGCGTAGTCGAGGCTGGATCTGGAATGGTCCAGCGCGACAAGCCGGTCCGGCTCGAACTCCTTTTGCAGGAGTACGGCGAAATCGCCGATGCCGCAGCAAATGTCGGCCACCTGCATTCCCGGCTTCAGGCCGTGGCGGCGAAGGAGTTCCTTCTCATGGCGCCAGGTAAGCTTGGTCTGTGTCCGCAGGACATGAATGAATTCACTGTCCTCGACGAAGGACTGTCCCGGGTAGAACTCGTTGTCGTATTCGCTGACGGTGATCTTGTCGGACATCGTCTCCAGCACGGCGAACTTGCGCGTTGCCCAGCCGACGACACTCGACGTCGTCACATGAACGCTCAGATCGCTGCGGTTGCGCACAAGATCCAGGATCTTGCCGGCAAATGCGTGGAAGGCGACGTTGTTCATGCGCACCAGGCGCCTGACGTTGACGTAGAATTTTCCGCTCACCTTGGCGACGGACTGTTCCATCGCGGAAAAGCAGCCATGCAGTTCCTCGGCCCGCTGGGGGCGCAAGCTGCCATGGAGCGAGAACTCCTGATCGTTCTCGTTGAAGGTCCATTGAAAGGCCTGTGTCATATTATCAGCGATCATTCTGTGTCGTCCTCAAGCACGAGCTCTGCAACCAGGCTCATGCGGCCGTCTTCGCTCCGTCCGATGGCAAGCCGGGCGCCATAGTCGACGCCGAGTTCCAGGAGCCCCAGGCTCGCATCCGGTTCGGCGTCGGCAAACAGCGCTTCCAGATAAAGCGTTTCGGCGTCCTCGCCGTTGACCTTCGCAATGGCGGTCTCATAGATCTTGTAGGTTTCTTCGTCCGCAGGGAAAGTCAGTTCGATCCTGTCGACATTGCCGTCGCGCTGAACCGCGCATTGCAGTTTGCCGCTTGAGCCGTGCGTGCGGTACACCGCTTCCAGCAGCTCGTTCAAAGCCGACGAATAGAGATTGGAAAACAGGAGCGAATCCAGCCGGTTGTGGCTGACCATCCGGGCAATGTATCCCGACATGAGATCGCAATGGGTCCAGTCGGTGCAAAAATCCTTGATGTCCAAATCCAGGTGAATCATCTGCGGCAGACCGGAATTTGATGATATGCCTTCAGAAGGTGCCTGCATTTTTATTCCCCCGCTGGCGTGGTCAATTGCACCTCAAAGCGATGCACTTCTGTTATACGAGAAAGCTGGAAATTTTGGCCGATTGGACTCGTGTCATCGATAATTCATGTATTTAACAATACGGTGTCGCTCATTGCCAAGGATATATCAACCGCGATTGCTCCAATGTTTTCTGCTTCATTAACATAGCAGCAGAACTCTAAACTTTGGGTTTCCACCGCGCGTCCGTAAAGGCATCATATTTACAACATGACAAGCACCAGTAATTTTGGCGCCGCTGCCCAACCAGACACTTCCGCTGGCGAACTCGCGCGAGTGCGCAGAGAACTTGAGGAATTGCGCGCTGAACATGACGACCTCAAGCTGCTTTACGAGGCAACCATCGAACATGGCGAGGCCGTGGAAGACCAGTTGGCCGAATACAACATCCTGCTGACCCGCACCCAGGAACGCCTGGAAGCGGAGCTTCGTGATGCCGGCAATTATGTTTATTCCATCCTGCCGGAAAGGCGACCGGAAGCCCCGAAAGCGGACTGGCTTCTGGTGCCGTCGACCGAACTGGGCGGTGATTCGTTCGGATATCATGACCTCGACGACGATCATTTCGCAATTTACCTGATCGACGTCTGTGGCCATGGTGTCGGGGCCGCATTGCTGTCTGTCGCGATCATCAACGTGCTGCGCTCGAATGCGCTTGGGGGCACCGATTTTCGTGACCCGGCAAACGTTCTTGCCAAACTGAACAATGCCTTTCCGATGGAACGGCAGAACAACATGTTCTTCACCATCTGGTATGGCGTCTACCGGCGCTCGACCCGGCAACTGGCCTATGCCTCCGGCGGCCACCCTGCTGCCATTCTCATGCGGCCTTCGGCATCGGGATTGGACGTCATCGGCCTCGGAACGCCGGAGGGCATGGTTATCGGCGCCATCCCCGATATGGAATTCGATGGCGGTACATTCGACATTCGCCCGGGCGACCGATTGCTTGTCATCAGCGACGGCACCTACGAAATCGAGGATGCGGATGGCCGGACGCTGACCTGGGCCGAGCTCGCGGACAAATCGAAATCCGTGGACGGAACCGTCCCTCAAGCCATCTACGACTGGCTGGCCACATTCCACGACAATGCGCCCCTGCCGGACGATTTCTCCATGATGGAATTTGCCTTCTGAGGGAACCGCCTTGCAGCAAGGTGCCTGTCAATCCTTGGCGCGAGGCACCAGAACCGTGGTGTGGTTGACGTTTCCGATCCGTTGGGTCGCCACGTCATCGGCCAGCTGGTGCACCAGATATAGGCCCAAACCGCCAATGCCCATGTCCTCGACTGTGTCCGCTTCCGGTGGACCGGACGGCATGCCGCTGTTGTCGAATGGTCTCGCCCTGTCGGACAGGACGAGCTTGACGTGTGTCGGCCCAAGCGCCGCCGTGATCGCGATCTGGTCCTTGCCGCCATCCGGATAGCCGTAGGCAACGGTATTGGCGAACAGCTCTTCAACGACCAGGCACAGGGTACGTCGGACCGCGTCGGACAGGCCCGCTCCTGTGCAGAACCGCTCCAGCACGGTATAGACCGCCGGCAGGTCCTCCAGGTCGTTTCGAACTGTCACCGTCTCGAGATCCACCATCCCGTTCCCTGCCGGACGTTGTTCAATTCAAGCTGCCGGGTGTGAGCTTCGTTCAACCCGCCAGCGCCTTTGCGTCTTCCCGGCTTTCCGCCACCTGCATGATCTTCAGAAAGCCGGAGATCTTGAGGACCTCGACCACGGACTGGTTCACCTGGAACAGCACCAGCTTGTCTCCGGAAGGAGCCAGAAGCTTGGCAACGATCAACAGTGATCTCAGCCCGAAACTGGTGACGTAGTCCACTTGCCCCATGTCGATCAGCAAGGTTGCCGGCTTTTCCGAGATCAGGTTCTTCAGGTAGGTTTCGAAGGTTTTTGCGCTGAGCGTGTCCAGCTTGCCGACAGGACGAACAACGATCAGGTCGCCGTCCGTCTCGTGGCCGATGGTGATTTCTGCGACGTCTGCGGTCATTGCCATTTCCCAAATCTGCATCGGTGCCCGGAGTGCAAAAAGCCGACAGCCTCCGGTTTCAACCGATGAAAGCATCTGCCACGCAATTTCGGCGTGAAACTTGTACATTTTATAAAGGCGCACCACGCGAAAGGCTACGAGACCGGGGATAAGCAAATTTTGCATGCTTCCCGGCAACTCTCGATCCGGCTCGCGTTCGGTCTGCTTGCCGAGGACAGCTATCGGGGCCCTGCGACGGGTCACCTCATCCAGACGAACATAACCGGCGCCTGGCTGGAAACCGGAGACTTCTTTTCCGGAGAATGACTGCGCGTTAAGATCGAACCCGGACTGGTCCTGCGGCCCTTACTCGGGAGAACGTGCGTTTGAATACGGTCGACACTTCTGCCGCTGTTGCGTTGCTGCGATCCGAAGCAGCGACCCGGCGCGGACGCCGACACAAGGTCAACCAGGACAGCCACTTTGCGGCCCCGTCGCATGGGCTCTTCACGATTGCCGATGGCATGGGCGGTCACAGAGAGGGTGACGTTGCCAGCCGTGCAACGGTTCACGCCATCTCGCAACTGACCAACATGCCGCCGAGCAGCCACGAAGCCCGGCAGATTGCCCTGGAAGCCAAGCTCAACCACGTCAATCACGGTCTTTACGCCGGTTTTCTCGCTCTCCCCGAACAAGACATTTCAGGCACGACAACTCTCAGCCTGATCATCAGCGGGACACAAGCCAGCTGCATCTGGGCCGGAGATTCGCGTCTTTACCTTTTGCGCCAGCAGCAACTGTTCCTCATCTCGGAGGACCATGCCGACAAAGCCGGACGGCTGACTGCCGCTGTCGGCATCCAAAACACGCTTCAGCTTGACCGCCGAACGCTGGAGATGATGCCCGACGATGTTTTCGTACTTTGCACCGACGGGCTGTTGAAAGGCATGGACGAAACCACGCTGGCCAGGATGGCCACCGAGGGAACCTCCGGTCTTGCTGACCGGCTTGTTTCGCGCGCTGTGGCCGGCGGATCCTCGGACGACATCACGGTGATAACCGTTTGGACGGAAACAGATGCTCAGCTGCCGGAAGCCGGCAGATAGAAGGAATGCTGCTGGCCCGAGGCCCAACCATCCTGCACGAATGCCGTTACGCCGATCAGATCCTGATCTTCCACCGCCATGCGTTCCACTTCGAAAGTGACCTTGTCTGAGAGGGATCTGCTCAGGACTTCCAGGCTCGTTGCGACCGCAGCCTCGCGCTCGTCAGCATCCTGCCCTGCAAACACCGCCTCGCCGAGAGCTTCCTGGAACAGGGAAAACAGGCGAGACACCAGTAGGGCCTGATCCAGCGCGCCCCGACCGTCTTCGCCAGGCTGGACCGTCACGGCCCGACGGAATACAAGGCTGGTTCTGTTGGCGACGCCCTCCAGCACGTTGATGCCGGCAAGTGCGAGCGACGGTGCCGTGTCCGAACCGACGGCAAACCGTGTTGCCATGGCAACTTCACCGCCCATCGACCGGCTTTCGACAAGCTCCAGCGCATCGTAATCCTTCGGCATGCCGACGGGGAGCCGCGGAAACACTTCAGTTTCAAGCTGGACCAGTATTTCGGAAAGGGCGACAAAAGCACCCGACACAAACAGCGCCGGCGCACCGTCCTCTTCGGCGGTCAACCGGGCATCGTTCCAGAACAGTGCCAGGTGAGAGGCGGCATCGCTGGCCCTCAGGCCTGCAAAACCTTCGAAGCCCGGCTTGTCGAGCAACTGATGTGGCGTTTCGATGTCGGCAACTTCCTCACCCGGTACTCCGGCAAAGTGCCCGGCAAGCGCGGCAAGCCCGACCGTGTCACTTTCGGCGCATTCCCGCGCAAGCACCTTCAGCCGTTCCGTGTCGCGTGGGCCAAGGCCGATTTCGTTCGCAAAAAGGGCGATATCGTAGAGTTCTGCCTGCAGGGCCTCGCCGGTTTCGCCCAGAACCTCCTGCAGTTCGACGGCATCAAGATCGTGATCGAGCTGAAGGAGATGAAGTTCCAGCGGCAGGTCGAACGGAACTTCACTCAGGAGCAGGTTCAATCCATGCCAGTTCAGCAGCACCTTGCTCAGTTTCGGGCTCTCGAAGAAGAGACGCGCCTGTTCCAGCTGCAGCGTATCGGCTGGCGCATCCTTCTTTTTCCCCTCGACGGGTGCACTTGAAACCTGGCCCGTTTCCTGGAGGGTCTTTTGAATGAAGGCATCCACGGCGGTTTTCGCAGCACTGCCGCTTTCGCCAGGAGCAGCCTTTTCCTCCGGACTGCGGATCATCGACAGGAGGGCGTCGAGCCCCTCGGTTCCCTTGCTGCTGCTCGAGGCATCGTTTTCCTTACGCTTGCCTTGCGCTGAAGCCGGCAATTCGTCGTCTTTCAGCAGTCTTTCCAGCAATGACTTCTGCTCATCCAGTGCTGACTTGCCGATCTTGTCGTACCGCTGGTCATGAACGGCAAGCTGATCCTGGTCACCGGAAGCCGCCTCAAGATCCCGCACAAAGCGAAATCCGCGCAGCAGTTTTGTCGGATCCAGATCTTTCAGGCGCGCGAAGGAGACCTGTTCTTCCAGCTCGGGTGGATGCGAACCGAGCATATTGGCCGCCGAGACGGAAAAGGATGGTGTTTTCTGTTCCAGGATTTCCTCGACGTCCTGGCCGGTGATGTTGAAAGCCACGCCGGTTGCCGCAAGGCCGAAGTCTCCTGCGATCAGCGCCCTGAAAGGCGGTGCCGGTTTGATCTGGAGTGCACCGTGACCCTTGTTTCCGAGGCCAATCGAGAAGCTGGCGATCCCGCCTTTGATGTCGTCTTCCCCGGTCATTTCGATCAACCCCTATTGATGATTGTAAGTTTCACTCAAATTGACATGAAGGCGAATGCGGCTTGCGCGATCACGATATTGCCGTCGGTTTCATACCCCTGGTGCCAACGCACCGTTGCAGCGTGTCAGGGTGTAGCAGAGCCGGTTTCAAGGTTGCGCGCAGTCAATTCCTCTTTCATCCCTCGCCAATAAATCACCTGCCGTCAGGGTAATCTATCAGGGGTGGATGGGCGTTTCAAAAATTGCCCCCGGATCGTTCGACGATCCGATCAACGCCCAGGTCATCCAAGCAAAAATGCGCGAAGCCAGCTGGAACAAAACGACTGCAGCGCGCATACTGAGCGTCGGCTGGCGAACCATACCCCACGCGTTTACCCAGCTCTACCTTTGTCGCCCCAACGGCTTGCGCTGCTCCTGTTCCGGGGCCAAGAGAAGCTTCGGGCCGAATTGTCGCCAGGGATCCTGCAGATTTGACGTCAGACATGACCTCCGCCACGCACACGCTGATAACCGCCTTCGTGTCCGGCAAGCTGTCTTATGACGCCTTGTCGAAGCAGCTGCGGACCGGTGCACAGCAATCAGCGAACGCCCTTGATGAAACGCGGCAGGCGATCCGGGATTTTGTCGAAGCGGGCCACCTTCCGAACGAGCTCGGCCAGAGGCTTCTGAATCAGTTGCCGGCGGGCGATGCCAAACCTTCCGGTTACGACGTGAAAGACAATCCGCCACGTCCACATGCTGTTCACGGCACACAGCAGGAACCGGTATCGGCTCCCGCACCTGAGCAGGCAGCAACGCCCCCTGCAAACCTGCCGCCATTGCCATTGTTGAACGAGCCAGCCGGGGCAACGGGTGACGAGACAGCAAGTGACGAGACACGGAGCAAGATGGACGAGGCCATTTTGACCTCACTCGTTGCGGGCTACGCCGGCTTTCGCAGTCGACGCGCGAATGCCGCCGAAGAACCACCACCTTCAGCCGACAGCGGCAAACTGGACAAATATCTGACCGAATTCAAAAGTGCCCGGTTTCGTTCCGACGCGCGCCGCGTTTCCGGCGGCGGACAAAGAGACAGTCTCGACGTCAACAAGCTGGCGACACCCCAGGTGAAACGCGCCGGTGTCGGCTCCATTTTGCGTGACCGGTTCATTCTGGACACCGAGATCGGGAGCGGCGGCATGGGGCACGTTTATTCAGCCGTTGATCGCCGGCGCCTGGAGGCCGCTCACGACCAGCCTTATGTCGCCATCAAGCTTCTGAAAGAGAGCTATCGCAACGACACCGAAGCCGTGCGGCTTCTGGAGGCCGAGGCGCGCAAGTCTCAGGCACTCGCGCATCCGAATATCACCACCGTCTACGACTTCGATCGCGACAAGGCCGATGTGTTTATCGTCATGGAGCAGCTAAACGGCGTGGGACTGGACCGCCGGATCGGGCGGGCCCTTGGCAAACCTCTACCTCTGGGCGAATGCGCCCGGGTCCTGCGCGGCACCTGTGCAGGTCTGTCCCATGCGCACAGCCGGGGCGTCGTTCATTCGGATCTGAAGCCCGGCAACATTTTTCTGCTGACGGATGGCACGATCAAGCTCCTTGATTTCGGCTTGGCGGCAGCGGCAACCGCCAGTGCGGACCATCCGATCCGGGATAGCCTGACCTCGGCCTACGCAAGCCCCGAGCAATTCCGGCACGCGGACCGTGATCCCCGAGACGATGTCTTTGCGCTTGGCTGCATCACCTACCAGATCCTGACCGGCGGCCATCCGTTCCAGTTCCGGCCGATAGACGAGGTCGCGCGGGAAGGTCTCGTGCCGGCGCCTGTCGAGGGGCTCTCCCCGCAAGCCTGGAACACCTTGCGCCAGGCGCTCGAGTTCGACCGCAACAAACGCCTTGGAGACGTCGACAGTTTCCTGAAGGGCCTGTTTGAAATGCAGGACTGAGCCGAGACCACCCGGCAACCTGGCCGGCAACTGTAATCACTCGATGGAATCGACGATCGTCTCGATCGCCCGCGTGAAACCGTGATCCGGCTGCTGGGTGCTGATCAGGCCTGTGCTGCCGATCTGGATGAGATCCGTCGACAGCGGCAGGACAGCTGCCACCGGCGTGCGGTAGTTGGAAAAGATGCGCTGTGCCAACTCGTTGAAATCGAAGGTTTCCAGAGCCTTGTTGACCACCAGAAACAGCTGCGGCACCTCAAGCTTGCGCGCCAGTTCCAATGTGACTGCGGTGCCCTGATAGTCCTGGATATCAGGACGAAGGATCAAAAGCAGCGCGTCGGAGATAGCGATGGAAAGCAGTGTTTCCTCGTTGACGCCCGGGTGGGTATCGATCAGCAGATAATCGAGTTCCAGGTCCCGGCAGAGGTCGACAAAGCCCCGGTTCAGATCCTCGACATCATATTTTTCCTTCAGGATCCGTGCGATCTCACCGGTCTTGATCGATGAAGGCACCAGAAAGACCTTGCCACCGTCCGGCACCGTTGGGTTGCCATCGCCATCGACCACGTTTTCCGTGACATCGACAGCCGTATCAGTCACCGAACAATGCCCCCACAGGTAGTTGTTCAGCGTGTTGTTGACCGTGTTGAGATCAACCTTGAAGAGGGTGTGAATGCCTGGGGACTGGATATCCGTGTCGACAATGCCGACCCTGTGACCACGCAGGGCAAGCACCGCGGCCAGGTTGGCCGTGACGTTGGATTTGCCCGTGCCGCCGCGATAGGAATGAGTGGAAATGATTTTAGTCACGGATCATTCTCGAAGGATGTTTTGAAAGTTCAGGACTTGTACCGGGATCGAAGATCCTTGGCGCGGGACTGCAGCGAGCGGAAATAGTCGGAATCGCTCACCTGTTCGATTTCAGCCTGCACCTGTTCCTTGTCGTAGGTGACTTCGAACTTGTCCAGCCGGGTTTTCAGCTCGGCATTTTCCTTGCGCAGCTTCGCTTCGGCCGCTTCCAGCTGGCGCTTGGTTTCCGTCAGTTCCGCAATGAGCTGGCTGGAATGGAATTCGCGTGCCTCTACCTGCACGACCATGCCTGAAAAGGTTTCCGCCAAAGCGCGAATATCGGCTTCGACACCCTCGTCCGTGATCACCTGATAAAGCTCCTCGACCTCGTCGAAGCGCCCGTTGGCGATCGCTTCACAGGTCCGGGCCAGGCTGGCCAGAGCAGGTTTCATGGTGTCGGATGAGGTCATTCAGCCCTCCGCAGGCGCTCGAAGATAGCCCGGTTAAATCACGCCTTGCCGGGTAACCCAAGATGTTTGTTGAAGGGTCCTGCGATCGCCCCGGAGCATTTGCTGCATTGCGACGGGTTCCTTTCGAGACCGTCACTGGCGGCAAGATGCCCGCACCTTGCCGCCAGTGTTCTTCCCAACACCGGAAAGTTTGCCGCCTTATCGTTTCGGCAGGATGTTGTGCTCCGGTCCAAACGGGAAACCGGTAATGTTCTCAGCCCCGGTTTCCGAAACGATCAGAATGTCGTGTTCCCGATAACCGCCTGCTCCGGCTTCGCCTTCCGGGATCATGATCATCGGCTCCATGGAGACGACCATGCCCGGTTGAAGCACCGTGTCGACATCCTCACGCAACTCCACTGAAGCTTCACGGCCGTAGTAGTGGCTGAGCACACCGAAGGAATGGCCGTAGCCGAAGCTGCGGTACTTCAGGAGATCGTGGCTACGGTAGATGTCATTCAGCTCGCTTGCGATATCGCAGCACCGCGCACCCGGCTTGATCAGCTTCAGTCCCTCGCGGTGGACATGGCAGTTGATCTCCCAAAGCCGCAGGTGCTCGTCGGAGGCATATTCGCAGAACAGGGTCCGCTCCAGTGCCGTGTAATAGCCGAAGATCATCGGGAAACAATTGAGGCTGAGGATATCGCCGGCTTCCACCTTCTTGTTGGTGACCGGGTTGTGCGCTCCATCGGTGTTGATGCCGGACTGGAACCAGGTCCAGGTGTCCATCAGCTCGACGAACGGGAAGGACTTCGCGATTTCCCGGATCATGGCATTGGTCGAGGCCATGGCGACTTCGTGCTCGGGAACGCCGGCCTGAACCGCTTCCACCAGAGCCGCGCCGCCGACGTCGCAGATGCGTGTGCCTTCGCGGATCAGCACGTGCTCCTCGGCGCTCTTGATCGTGCGCTGCGCCATTGCGTCGGTGGCAATGTCGACCAGCTCCACGCCCGGAAGCGCGGCTTCCAGAAGCTTCAGCATGTCGAGGGAGACGTGGTCGAACTCGATGCCGATGCGCTTGACCGCAGGATTGGGCACCCCAAGCAACGACTGGATGGCGTGGAAGTAATTGTCCCGGCGCCAGTCGGTGTAGATCACGGTGTCGCCGTGGGTCCTGCGCCACGGCTGACCACCGTCGATACCGGCCGCAATCGTGGTTGCCTTGTCCTGTGTGACCAGAAAGCCGTATTTGCGGCCGAAGTAACAATAGAGGAAGCCGGAGTAGTAGCAGATGTTGTGATAGGAGGTGAACAGGGCGGCATCGATCTGCCGGTCCGCCATCAGTTTGCGGAGTTTTGCCTGGCGGCTGTCCATTTCGGCTGCCGAGAAGGGCGAAAACGCCTTCTCGCCATTGTTCATTTCATAAATGCGGATCATGTCGTTGCTCATTGAAGGCTCCTTCCGTTCGTTCGAGCTTCGGTTTCCAGGGGCCTGAAACGCAAAACGGGCCGGCTTCCGCGAAGAAGCCGGCCCGCCAGGCCCAAATTCAAAATGTCTTGCTACCGGGAGACCCTGTCTCCACCCGGTGACTGGCGTTCCGCCACCGGCTCACCTTGAAAGCAGCGGGGCGCTCCTCGCGCCCGCCCGGGGTCAGCCCGGGGACAGACCTCTCAGGCGTTCAGACCTGCGGCGCAGCAGCTCCAGCACGGTCAACAGGCAGATCGAAATCGCCACCATCAGGGATGCCACCGCCAGAATAGTCGGCGAGATCTGTTCGCGAAGGCCGGTGAACATCTGCCAGGGCAATGTCTTCTGCCCGGCGGATCCCAGGAACAGCACCACCACCACTTCATCGAAGGAGGTGATGAAGGCAAACAGCGCTCCGGAGACGACACCTGGAATGATCAGGGGCATCTGCACCTTGAAGAAGGTGGTAACCGGGTTAGCGCCCAGGCTGGCTGACGCCCGCACGAGACTGCGGTCGAAACCGACCAGTGTCGCCGTCACCGTGATGATGACGAAGGGCGTTCCAAGCGCGGCATGGGCCAGAACAACACCCCAATAGGTGCCCTGCAGGCCGATGCGCGAATAGAAGAAATACATGCCTGCCGCCGAGATGATCAGCGGCACGATCATCGGCGAAATCAGCACTGCCATGATCGCGGACTTGTAGGGAACATGGGACTGGGACAGGCCGATGGCCGCCAGGGTGCCGAAGCCCGTTGCCAGAATGGTGGCGACCGGTGCGATCAGCACCGAATTGGTCAGCGCCTGCTGCCAGTCCGGATTGGTGAAGAAGTCCTGGTAGTGCTTGAAGGAATAGCCTGCCGGGTCGAGAGCCAGCATCGCCTTGGTGAAGGTGAAGAAGTTCTCCGCGTTGAAGCTGAGCGGCAGGATCACCAGGATCGGGAAGATCAGGAAGAAGAAGATCAGCCCGCAAATCACCCGGAACGTATAGTACCAGGTCCGCTGGAGAGGAGACGCGTAGGGAGGAAGTGCACTCATGCCGCCACCTATCCGAGTTTCACGTTATCGATGCCGACGATCTTGTCGTAGACAACAAAGAGCACCAGAACCGCGACGAGCAGCAACGCGCCGAGCGCTGCGCCCAGACCCCAGTTGAGCGACGACGAGATGTGGTAGGCAATCCGGTTGGAAATGAAGATGCCCGACGTTCCGCCCACCAGTTCCGGTGTGATGTAGTAACCGATCGACAGAATGAAGACGAGCACGGCACCCGCGCCGATGCCCGGCACGGTCTGCGGGAAATACACCCGCCAGAACGCGGTCCAGTCGTTGGCGCCAAGGCTCTTGGCCGCGCGCACATAGGACGGCGAAATGGTTTTCATGACCGAATACAACGGCAGGATCATGAACGGCAGCAGGATATGCGTCATGGCGATGATGGTGCCGGTCTGGTTGTTGATCATGACCAGGCGTCCGGCGTCGCTGATGATGCCTGTCCAGACAAGGAAGTCGTTGATCACCCCCTGTTGCTGCAACAGCACCTTCCAGGCCGACGTCCGCACCAGAAGCGATGTCCAGAACGGCAGAAGCACAAGGATCATCAGCAGGTTGGAGGAACGCAGCGGCAAGGCCGACAAGAGGAACGCGATCGGATAGCCAAGAAGCAGGCACGACACGGTGATCGCGATAGACAGGAACAGGGTGCGGCCGAACAGGAACATGTAGATCCGTTCGTCTTCCGGCTTCAGTTCGATTCCGTTCGCGGTCTGCTGCGCGTCGAAGGCATTCAGGAAATAGCCGGCCGTATAGCGCGGCGAGAACCGTTTGAGGACCTGCCAGGTCTCGACATTGCCCCAGTCCTTGTCCAGGTCAATGAACTGTTCCTTGTAGGGACCGGCTTCGTCCATGCGCTTGACGCCGCGCCCTGTCTTGCGGAACAGGCTGGAAACGCCGGTTTCCTCGTAATTGAGGCGTGAGCCGAGGCGGGTATGGGTCTTTTCTTCGACGGCGACGACCAGGTCGTCGTAAAGCGCCGCGAAGACAACCTCATCGGGCACATTGCCGGAGGTTGGATCCCACTCCTGAAGAGCGATGACGGTCTTGGGAAGCGTGTCTTCCACGATCCCGTTTTCGACCGAGCGGAACAGCATGTCCACGATCGGGGCAACGAAGGTGAGCAGGACAAAAATCAGCAGGGGCGCAATCAGCGCCAGGGCGCGCAGCTTCTCGCGGCGCAGCGCCTTGGCAAGGGCTGCCTTCAGCGGCTTGCCGTCTTGCGTCGTCAGAACCTCGCCCGCGTGGGTATCGCTCATGAAACAGTCTTCCGCAAATCCGTTGGAAGATCCGGGTGAGGCATCGCCTCACCCGGACCGGTTTCTCATCTGTCCGCGTTCATCCGAACGCGAACAGCATCAGTTGATTACTGGGCCAGCCACGCCTGGAATTTGGCGTCGATGTCGTCCCGGTAATCCGCCCACCACTCGTAGTTATAGAGGAAGGTGTTCTTGGCGTTGTTCGGGTCGGTCGGCATGTGCGGAGCCATTTCGATGCCGAGGTCGGCGTGCTTGCCAACCAGCGGTGCCGAGGACTTGCGAGCCGGGCCGTAGGAGATGTACTTCGCCTGATCCGCCAGACGCTGGGTGTCGGTGGCGTATTTGACGAAGTCCTTCACCATGGCGAGGCGGTCTTCCGGCAGACCGGCCGGGATGATCCAGCCGTCAAGGTCGAACACCTGAGCGTCCCACAGCATTTTGACCGGCTGCTTCTGCTCTTCGATCAGGGAGAACAGGCGGCCGTTGTAGGTGGAGCCGATCACGACTTCCTTGTCGGCCAGAAGCTGCGGGGTTTCCGCACCAGCAGACCACCACACGACGTTGTCCTTGATGGTGTCGAGCTTCTTGAATGCCTGCTCCTGGCCTTCTTCGGTCTCAAGAACGTTGTAGACTTCTTCCTTCGGCACGCCGTCGCACAGAAGAGCCCATTCCATGTTGTTGATCGGACGCTTTTCCAGCGAGCGCTTGCCCGGGAATGTTTCCAGATCGAACACGTCACAGATGTCGTCCGGCTCCTTGCCGTTCCATTCCGCGATGTCGGAACGATAGCCGAAGGTGGTGGAGTAGACGATCTGCGGAATGAAGCACTCGGAGACCAGCAGGTCGCCGAAGTCTTCAGAAGCCTTGGTACCGTCCGGTGCATCGGCAAGGTCGGTGTCCGGATCGATTTCCAGTGCCAGGCCTTCGTCGCACAGACGGATCGCGTCGGAAGCAACCACGTCGACCAGATCCCACGTGATGTTGCCGGCTTCGTTCATGGCGCGCAGCTTGGCGACAGCCTCGTTTGAAGACTCGTCCCAGATCACGTTGATGTCGGAGTTTTCCGCGACATACGGATCGGCGTAGGCGTTTTTCTGGGAGGCCTGATAGGCGCCGCCCCAGGAAACGATGGTCATGTCCTTCGCCATGGCCGCGCTGCCGGCAAATGCCAGAGCGGTGCCTGCGAGAATTACAGTTTTGAGCTTCATGTGAGTTAGCTCCCTCTTTTAGGATTTAACGGATTTTTCCGTTGTGGTCGCTGGCGGCCGGTTGCCGGCCGCCGGGCGATTTCAGACAACCGCATCGAGCGCTTTACAGTCGTTCAGCGCCCAGCCGACGCGGACTGTCTCGCCGACGGCGAGTTTGCGCTTTTCTCCGCGGTTGCGAACCTTGACGATGAACTCGTCGTTGCCGCCCACGTTCATGCGAACGCGGATATGGTCACCGAGGTAGATGAGTTCCTCGATCCGGCCGTTGACCAGATTGTCCATCGTGTCATGGGTGTCGAACTCCACCCGTTCCGGCCGCAGGGACAGGGTCGTCCTGTCGCCGACGGCGGACACGTTGACCTTGTCAGCCTTAAGCTTAGTGCCGTCATCGAGTTCAACAAGGCACTCAGAACCGTTGATCTCGACGACCTTGCCGTTCAACTTGTTGTTTTCACCGATGAACTGGGCGACGAAGGAATTCTTCGGATCTTCATAGAGATCGTCCGGCGTCGACAATTGCTGGATGACACCATCGTTGAACACAGCCACGCGGTCCGACATGGTCAGCGCTTCGGTCTGATCGTGGGTCACGTAGACGACGGTGACGCCCAGGTTCTCGTGAATGTGCTTGATCTCGTACTGCATCTGCTCGCGCAGCTGCTTGTCGAGCGCACCGAGCGGCTCGTCCATCAGTACCAGCTCCGGATCGAACACCAGGGCACGGGCGACTGCGACGCGCTGCTGCTGACCACCGGAGAGCTGTGCCGGACGGCGATTGCCGAACGAACCGAGCTCGACCATCTCGAGAGCCCGCTTGACCTTTTCCTGCTGGTCAGCCTTGCCGACACCGCGCACCTGAAGCGGAAAGGCGAGGTTCTCGGCCACCGTCATGTGCGGAAACAGGGCGTAGTTCTGGAACACCATGCCGATGCCGCGCTTGTGCGGGGGCACGTTGTTGATCGGACGGTCGTTCAGGTAGATTTCGCCATGCGTTGCCGGTTCGAAACCGGCCAGCATCATCAGGCAGGTGGTTTTGCCGGAACCGGACGGGCCGAGCATTGTCAGGAATTCGCCCGGCGGAATATCGAGATTGAGGTTCTTTACGACCAGGGTTTCCCCGTCATAGCTCTTTTGAACGCTGTCATACTTAACAGCAGCGCCCCGTGTGTTCGCCATTGTGTCCCCAAGTCAGCTTCTATCATTATTATTAGACGCACGACCAATAACCTCCAGGTAACCTCTGTTCCTGAAGAGCTATCGATGTGTGCGAACGCGCATAGAAAAACAAAATTACTGCCTTTTGGAAAGGGGTTATGAAAAAAATTTGGATATTTTTTAGTCAGGCGCCGACTTAATATTTTGCAGCGCGGTATGAAGCCGTATTTTTTACTCAAGAAGAAGCGCCCGAAGAAAGAAATATCTTTCTCCGGGTTCGGCAATCTTTACTACACAACGATGTTCTTTGTTGTGCCTCTAGAAGAGTTTCGCGCAAGCCAACTTGCACCAATAGCCGTAGAACGTCACGGAATGCTCTGGCTGCGTCATGCGGAAAATAGCGCGGCAAGGGAGCCGCGGGCACCGTGCGGGCAACAAAAAACCCCGCCCGGCAACTGCCGGACGGGGCCTGACGCTAAGCATCAACCTTGCAGCGTATACGGCTTATTTGTAGTCGTACTGGCCATCTTTCCACTCGTACCAGACGTAGCCCGGCAGGGTGACGTCGCCCTTGTCGTCAAAGGAGAGGTCGCCGAGAACGGTCTTGAAGTCGCCGTCGTTCAGGGCGCCGACAACGTCGTCATACTCGGTGGAGCCGGCAGCTGCGGCAGCTGCTGCCCAAGCCTGGATGGCGGCGTAGGTGTAGAGCGCGTAGCCTTCAGCGGTCTTGCCGGCGTCTTCAAGCGCCTTCACGACCGGAGCAGCTTCCGGATTCTTGCGCGGGTCCGGAGAGAAGGTCATCAGAGTGCCTTCGCCAGCCGGGCCGGTGATCGACCAATATTCGTCGGTCACGAGTGCATCGCCGGAAACGAGAACGGTGCTCATGCCCTGGTCGACCATCTGACGCTTCATCAGGCCGGCTTCGGTGTGGTAACCGCCGACGTAGAGAACGTCGATGTTTTCCGACTTCAGCTTGGAAACCAGCGCGGTGTAGTCCTTTTCACCGGCAGTGTAGGCTTCGTAGAGGGTTTCGTTCTTGCCGGCAGCGTTCATGACTTCCTTGGTGGCATCGGCGAGGCCTTTGCCATAGGCAGTCTTGTCGTGAACGATGGCGATGTTCTTGTCGCCGAATTCCTCTGCCAGATAGGTACCGGCAACCTGACCCTGCTGGTCGTCACGACCGCAAACGCGGAAGGTGCCCGGGCCCGGACGTTCGTCGGTGAACTTCGGGTTGGTGGAAGCCGGAGAAATCTGGACGATACCTTCTTCCGCGTAAACGGCGGATGCCGGGATGGAAGAGCCCGAGCAGAAGTGACCGGCCATGAAGACCACGCCCTTACCGACCATCTGGTTGGCAACGGCAACAGCCTGTTTCGGGTCGCAGGCATCGTCGCCCACTTCCAGCACCAGCTGTTCACCATTGACGCCGCCAGCTGCGTTGATGTCCGCCACGGCCTGCTCGGCACCGGCTTTCATCTGCGCGCCGAAGGAGGCGTACTGGCCGGTCATCGGGCCTGCAGTTGCGATCACGATGTCTGCAAAAGCGGCGGTGGACATGGCCACACCGGCAACTGCAGCAACGCTAGCCAAAAGATACTTTTTCATCATCAACTCCCCTGGTTCCAGTTATCTGGACCACTTGGAATGGAAGCCCGTGCTTCCGTTTTGGCCGGGCCAGGGACGATTCTTGTTGTTTTTCGTCCATTCCCAGCCGGTTCCCCATCGGTGCGGAAAACGCACCTCCGGAATTCTCAATCCTTGGCGTATTTGTCCGTCTGGCCGGTCTTCAACCGCCAACTGAAGGGACTCGTCTTTTCGTAAAGCCAGACATACTGCGTCGTCATCTGGTTGGTGCGTGTATACCGCCATCCCGCCAGGCCGATTGCAAGCAGAATGAGATAGTCTACAACCAGATAGTGCACCGACAGTAGCGTTCCGTCGAACAGGGCGAAGGTCAGGAACCTGATCGCAAGGCTCAACAGGAACACGAACCAGAACAGCACATAAAGCGGCCGCCAGGTGTTGGCACAGGCACGTCCCGTCATCCAGGCCGCGCCGCCGCCAAGGCAGCACAGCAGGACGAGAAACACGCCGAAACTGGTCTGATAAAGAATACCCATAGCGCGCTCCTAGTGTCTTCCGCCTTCGAGGTAGGCCGCCTGCACGTCCTCGCGGGCGAGCAGTTCCTTGCCGGAACCCGACATGGTGATCTTGCCGTTCACCATCACGTAGGCCCGGTGTGCCAGTTTCAGCGCATGGTAGGCGTTCTGTTCCACCAGGAAGACGGTGAGACCGTCGCTCTGGTTGAGATCCCGGATAGCATCGAAGATCTGTTTCACGATCAGCGGTGCAAGGCCGAGAGACGGTTCGTCCAGAAGCAGAAGACGCGGGTTGGACATCAGGGCCCGGGCGATCGCCAGCATCTGCTGCTCACCGCCCGAAAGCGTGCCGCCGCGCTGGTTCCGGCGCTCCTTGAGGCGCGGAAACAGGTCGAAGGCGCGCTGAAGTCCTGCTTCCAGATCGTGGTTGCCGGCCATTTCCGCACCCATGATCAGATTTTCCATCACGCTCATGCGCGGGAAGATCCGCCGCCCTTCCGGAGACTGCGCAATCGACTTGCGCATGATCTGGTGGGTGGGCATGCGGGTGATGTCTTCGCCGTCGTAGATGACCTGGCCGGAGCTGGCCTGCGGCGTGCCGCAGATGGTCATCATCAGCGTCGACTTGCCGGCGCCGTTGGCCCCGATCAGGGAGACGATCTCGCCCCGGTCGACGGTCAGATCGACACCGCGCAGCGCGATGATCTTGCCGTAGTGGGTCTCGACGTTCCTGACTTCCAGGAGGTGGTTGGAGGTTGTCATATGCCGACCTCCTCTTCCACGGCGTCGACTTCTTCGTCCGGTACGCCCAGATAGGCGGCGATCACCTTCGGATCGTCCTTCACTGCGGCCGCCGTGCCGTCGGAGATCTTCTCGCCATAGTCCAGAACCACGACGTGATCCGAAATTTCCATCACAACGCTCATGTCGTGTTCAATCAGAAGGATAGAGGTGCCGTGCTCCTTGCGGATGTACTGCAGGAGCGCGTTCAGTTCGCCACTTTCCTTGGGGTTCAGGCCCGCGGCCGGTTCGTCCAGACACAGCAGCTCCGGACCGGAGCACATGGCCCGGGCAATTTCCAGACGGCGCTGGTCGCCGTAAGGCAGGTCAGCGGCCGGGGCGTCCGCCCGGTCGATGAGCGCGGTCTTTTCCAGCCAGTAACGCGCCTTTTCGACTGCCTGACGCTCTGCCTTGCGGAAGGTTGCCAGACCGAAGATACCCGCAAGCGAATAGCCCGAAGCCAGCATCAGCGGATTGTGCTGCGCGACCATCAGGTTCTCCAGAAGGGTCATGCCGCCGAACAGGCGGATGTTCTGGAAGGTACGGGCGACCTTGGCTTTCGCAGAGATCTGGAAATCCGCCATGCGCTCAAGCAGGTAATGCTCGCCGTTGGTGCGGTTCATCACGACCCGCCCTTCGGTCGGCTTGTAAAAGCCGGTAACGCAGTTGAAGACGGTGGTCTTGCCGGCGCCGTTCGGGCCGATCAGGGCGGTGATGTCACCGCGCCCGACATTGAACGACAGATCGTCGATGGCGACCAGGCCGCCAAAGCGCATGGTCAGATGCTCGATCGTCAGGACGGGGTTTGTATCCCAGGAGCTCATCCGTGGCCCTCCTGAACGAGGTCGGCACTGATGCCCTTGGCCTTCTTGCCGCTGAGGGTTATCGACGGCATGCGGGTGGAGATGAGGCCGCGCGGTTTCCAGACCATGATGACGACCATCAGGAGCCCGAACACCAGCATGCGGTATTCTTCCAGTCCGCGGAAGAACTCGAAACCACCGATCATCACGACTGCGGCGATGACGACACCGATCTGGCTGCCAAGACCGCCGAGAACGACGATCGCCAGGATGACCGCGGATTCGATGAAGGTGAAGCTTTCCGGCGAGATGAAACCTTGCCGGGTGGCGAAGAACGAGCCCGCGAAACCGCCGAACATCGCACCGAGCGCAAAAGCGGTCAGCTTGGTGTTGGTGGTGTTGATGCCGAGCGAGCGGCAGGCGATTTCATCCTCGCGCAGGGCTTCCCAAGCCCGCCCGACCGGCAGCTTGCGCAGACGCATGGTCACGAAGTTGGTGACCAGAGCCATGATCAGGATCAGGTAGTAGAGGAAGATGATGCGGTGAATGGAATTGTATTCCAGACCGAAGGTGTCGGCGAAGCCGCCCGGGCCGCGCTCGAATTCGATACCGAAGAAGCTCGGCCGCGGAATGCCGGAGATACCGTCCGGGCCACCGGTGAAGTCATACCAGTTGAGCAGGACCACCCGGATGATTTCCCCGAAGGCCAGCGTCACGATGGCAAGATAGTCCCCCCTGAGACGCAGCACCGGGAAGCCCAGGATGATACCCCAGAAAGCGGCCAGGATGCCGGCGAGCGGCAGACAGATCCAGAAGGAGAAGCCGAAATACTGGGCCAGCAGCGCGTAGGAATAGGCACCGACCGCGTAGAAGGCGACGTATCCCAGATCAAGCAGGCCGGCGAGACCGACCACGATGTTCAGGCCCCAGCCGAGCATCACGTAGGTGGTCACCAGAATGGCAAGGTCGAGATACTGGCGCGACCCGCGCGATCCATAGGCCGACATCAGCAGGAACGGCAGGACCACAGCCAGGATCAGAAACACCGGCATCGCGAACTTGCCGAGTTTGGCCAGGGGCTTGGCGCTCGGCAGGAAGCCTTTCGCTGTTTCGGTGACCGGCTTGTCGGCCTTCCAGACGAACAGGTTGAGGAGCAGCCGCCCACCGAAGACGATGGCGACTGCAATGGCAACGGCTGCCCAGCGGTATTCAATGCCGAGCTGACCGCCAAGGCCGCTTGCGACCTCGGCTTTCATGCCGATCAGGACACCGAACAGGGCAAGCGCGATCGCACCCCCGGCCGCCGCATCCTTGAGCGACACCATGAAGAGGTTCTCAGATTTTGCTGACATGGATCAGACCTTCTCCACTTCCGGCTTGCCGAGCAGGCCTTCGGGCATGAAGATCAGCACGATCGCCAGGATCGAGAAGGCGGCAACGTCCTTGTACTCGACCGAGAAATAGCCGGACCAGAAGGTCTCGATGAGCCCGATCAGCAACCCGCCGAGCATGGCACCCGGCAGCGAGCCGATACCGCCAAGAACCGCAGCGGTGAAGGCTTTCACGCCGGCCAGGAAGCCGATGTAGAAGTCGATCACGCCGTAGTAGAGCAGGAACATCAGACCTGCGACGGACGCAAGACCTGCACCCATGACGAAGGTCAGCGAGATCGTCCGATCGACGTTGACACCGACGAGCGACGCCATCTTGCGATCCTGCTCGCAGGCGCGCTGCGCACGGCCCAGAGAGGTCTTGTTGATCAGGAAGGTGAAGCCGACCATCAGAACGACGGTCACCACGATGATCAGGATCTGCGTGTAGGACAGCTGCACGATGAAGCCGGTTCCGTCCGGTCCGCCGTCGCTCAGCGTGAAGCCGCCGGAGATCAAGGGCTGCAGAGGCTTGTTGCGCGCGCCCTGCGAGATCTGAACGAAGTTCTGAAGCGTGATGGAAGCGCCGATCGCGGTGATCAGCGGCGCCAGGCGGAAGGAGCCGCGCAGAGGGCGGTAGGCGATCCGCTCGACCGTCCATCCCCAGGCCGCCGTCAGGGCCATCGAAATGACCAGGACACCGATCAGCGCCAGAATGAGGAGCGCCACTGGCAGGCCTGCCGTGATGCCGAAAGCGACGATGAAGATCAGCGCGATGAAGGCGCCGACCATGAAGATGTCACCATGGGCGAAGTTGATCATCCCGATGATGCCGTACACCATCGTGTAGCCAATGGCGATCAGGCCGTAGATCGACCCTAGCGTCACGCCGTTGATCAGCTGCTGTAAAAAGTAATCCATATTCTTTTTGTTACCCCCGGAAGCCATTGCTGCTTCTTTGAACGAGGCATTTTTGCCTTCATTAAAGCTTCATTAGCAAGTCACGCGAGGTGAGACAATTCCTCTCGTATCCGGCAAAAGATAAAAATAAAAGATTTCCTCTTTTCGAACTTTGAGGAAATTTATTCCACTTTTTAAAAAATCAGGTCAGAAAAATCCGGCCCGGGCGGTACGGTTTCCTTTATCCGTCAAACCGACCAGGCGAAGTCTCTCCGGACAGTCTTGTCTCCCCGGAAGTTCCTCCGATAATGTCCCTTGAATCAATCATGGGCAACACCTTGCACGACACCGGCACACAGCAGCTTCAGTTCCTGACCACGAAGGAAGTGGCCGACCTTTTGCGGGTCAAGGAACGCAAGGTTTACGACCTTGCCGCCGCCAACGAGATCCCGCATCGGCGAATCACGGGCAAACTCCTGTTCCCCGCAGCCGAACTGCGGTCCTGGATCGAAGGTCCGACTGCCGCCGCGACACCGGAACGCCCTGGCGTTCTGGCCGGATCACACGACCCCCTGCTGGACTGGGCGGTTCATGCTTCCGGTTGCGGACTGGCCATGCTGTGCAACGGCAGCGCGGACGGTCTGAACCGCTTTGCGGCCGGAGACGCCGCCCTCGCCGGCCTGCATCTGCCGGAAGAAAACGGCTGGAATGTCGCGTCAGTCAGCGAACTGGGCCTGAAGGACGCGGTCTTGATCAGCTGGGCATCCCGCAAACGCGGCCTTCTGGTTTCCCAGGAAGCTGCACCGACTGTTCGATCCGTTGCCGATCTGAAAGGCAGGCGCATTGCCATGCGCCAGCCGGGCACCGGCACTGCCCTCCTGTTTTCCAGATTGCTTGCCGATGCCGGCCTGAGCGAAGCAGATCTGACCACCGGCCCTGCCACCGCCCACACGGAAAACGATGCGGCGTCGGCCGTTGCCGCCGGTGAAGCCGATGCCGCGCTCGGCATCGAAACCGCGGCAAGACCTTTCAAGCTGGCCTTCGTGCCGCTGGCCGAGGAATGCTTCGACCTGCTTATCGATCGGCGCTCCTTTTTCACCCCGCCGGTTCAGATGCTGTTCGAATTTGCACGAACGTCAGAGTTCCAGGACAAGGCCGCGGCGCTCGGCGGTTATGACCTGGCCGGCCACGGCTCCGTCCGCTGGTTGTCCGCTTGACCCGCGCCGCCTTCAGTGTTCCGGCATACATTCAGGAAAGACAACGATGAGCGATATCCGCCCGCATGAAATTTCGGTTCCGATCCAGGAACCGGACGATGCAAGGCTCTTCTTCATCGGCAGGATCCACACCCCTTGGAAGGACCGCAAGGATTGCCCGCGCCAGGGCAAGGTTGACGGACCAGAGTGCCGGATCGAGATTTTCGAGCCCTGGGTCCCGGCACTGAAGGGCATCGAAGAATACGACAGGATTGAACTGCTTTACTGGCTCGACAAGGCCCGGCGGGATCTCATCGTCCAGAACCCGGCACATAGCGACAACATTTTTGGCACGTTTGCCCTGCGCTCGCCCGTCCGGCCGAACCCGATTGGCACCGTTCTGGCAAAACTCGTTTCCGTCGATGGTCCGAACCTGATCGTGCGCGGGCTTGACTGCCTCGACGGCACCCCGCTTATCGACCTGAAACCTGACCGCTGTGCTTTCACACCGAAAGCACCGCCGAAGGACTGAACACTTCACTTGCCCTCTTCGGTCACCTTGACAAGCTCTGCCCGGACCTGACAATCCGGCCCAAAATTCGCGCCCCGACTGGCGCCCTGGGAGGAATTCATGCCTACGGAAACCCCTGCCGACGAAACCGGTATCAACGACGTCGTCTCGATCGAGATCAACGGCTCTGTCGGCCTCATCGCTCTCGACAATCCGCCGGTGAATGCTGCCTCCCACGCGATCCGCTCCGGCTTGTGGCAGGCAGTGGAAACCCTGCAGCAGACCGACGGCGTTGAGGTGATCGCGCTTTATGCGAAGGGACGGACCTTCATTGCCGGTGCCGATATTCGCGAATTCGGCAAGCCGCCGCTCGACCCGTGGCTGCCCGAACTGTGCAACTTCATCGAAAGCGCCTCCAGGCCGATCGTCTGCGTCCTGCATGGCACCACGCTTGGTGGCGGCCTGGAAGTTGCCATGTCGTGCCATGCGCGCGTGGCGCTGAAGGGTTCGAAAGTGGGCTTGCCCGAAGTGACGCTCGGCATTCTGCCGGGCGCCGGCGGCACCCAGCGTGCCCCCCGGCTTGCCGGTATCGCGACGGCTCTCGACATGATTACCAGCGGTAAGCCTATGGGTGCCGACGAGGCCCTGGCCAACGGCCTGATCGACCGGATCGTTGAAGGCGATCCGCGTGACGTTGCCCTCTCCTCCGCCAAAGATCTTCTGGCCGGTGATCTGCCGAACCGCAAGACGGGTGATCTGACCGCCGAACCGGACCCCGCCGCCATCGAGGCGATGCGGGCAAAGCTCGCCAAGAGCCAGCCGCTGCTGTTCTCGCCGCACAAATGCGTCGATGCCGTCGAAGCCTGCCACCTGCCGATCCGCGACGGCATGAAGGAAGAGCGCCGGCTCTACGAGGAATGCATGGCGAGCCCGCAGCGGGCCGGCCTGATCCACGCCTTCTTTTCCGAACGCGCCGTCACCAAGATCCCCGAAGCCACCGCGACCGCGCGCGAGATCAACTCTGTCGGTGTCATCGGCGGCGGCACCATGGGCTCCGGCATCGCAACTGCCATCTTGCTGGCCGGCCTGCCCGTAACCTTGACCGAACGCGACCAGGACGGACTTGACCGCGGTGTTGCGACGATCACCAGGAACCTCGACGGTGCGGTCAAACGCGGCAAGCTTTCGGAAGCTGGCCGCGACGACATTCTGGCCGCGAAACTCGGCACCTCGACGGATCTTGGCGCGTTATCGGATGCAGATCTCGTCATCGAGGCCGTTTTTGAGGACATGGGCGTCAAGCGCGACATCTTCCAGACGCTGGACAAGGTCTGCAAGCCCGGCACCGTGCTTGCCTCGAACACGTCCTATCTCGACATCAACGAGATCGCCGCGACGACCTCCCGTCCGCAGGATGTCATCGGCCTGCATTTCTTCTCGCCCGCCCACGTGATGCGACTTCTGGAAGTGGTGGTTGCCGACAAGACCGGCGACGACGTGGTTGCGACCGGCTTCGCACTGGCCAGGAAACTGAAGAAGATCGCCGTGCGCTCGGGCGTCTGCGACGGCTTCATCGGCAACCGCATCATGACCTTCTACAAGAAGGCCGCCGATTACATGATGATGGATGGCGCCTCGCCGGAACAGATCGACACTGCCATGCGCGGCTTCGGCTTTGCCATGGGGCCTTACCAGGTGGCCGACCTTGCCGGGCTCGACATCAGCTGGGCCGCCAACAAGCGCCGCGCCGCCACCCGCCCAGCCGAAGAACGCTACATTCCGATTGCCGACCGTCTTTGTGAAAACGGCTGGTTCGGACGCAAGACCGGTCAGGGTTTTTACATCTACGATGATCAGGGTTCCCGGCCGAACCCGGAAGCGCTCGCGATCATCGACGCGGAACGGGAGAAGGCCGGTGTCACGCCGCGCAGCTTCACGGAAGATGAAATCGTCAGCCGCTTCATGACCGCGATGATTTCCGAAGCCGTGCGCGTTCTGGAGGAAGGCATCGCGCTTCGCCCCATCGACATCGACGCCGTCTTCCTCAACGGCTACGGCTTCCCGCGTTTCCGCGGCGGCCCGCTGCACACGGCAGATGTCATCGGCGCGGGTGAACTGGTTCGCCGGATCGAAGAGTATGCCAGGGAAGACACCTACTACTGGAAAGTCCCGGCTCTCCTGCGGGAGATCGCCGAAACTGGTGGAACCTTTGCGGTGATGAACGCGAAGGGGTGACTAAGGGCGGCAACCCGCGCCGCTGCGCGCGGTGTTGATGGGTAAAAGCATACGCCACCACACAAGATGTCGCCCCGGACGAGCCTCTTGCGGCTTTCTGGAGGGTGTCTAGCCTTGTCGGGCCGCCTTCAAGCCGCCAGCGGCGTAGTGCGGAACGCTCTCGCCCAGCTTCAGACCGAGCTCCGGATTGGAGGCATTTCCGTCGAGGGCGCGTTTCTTGACGCCCTGAAGGATCGCCCCCATGCGGAAGAAGGCGAAGGCCAGGTAGAAACCGAAACCCGGAATGCCGGTGAGCCCCATGCGGGCGCAGTATGCGTCGATGAAGTCCTGGTCTTCCGGAATGCCCAGCGGCTTGCGGTCAACGCCGGCCAGCCCCCGGCCTTCGGTGCCGGGCGGGTGCTGCCACTGCATGATCAAGGCTGCCAGGTCCGCAAACGGATGGCCGATGGTCGACAGTTCCCAATCGAGCACGGCAACGCAGGCTGGCCCATCTACCGCGAACAAGAGGTTGTCGATGCGATAGTCGCCATGCACCAGCGTGCGCCGTCCGTCGTCTTCGGGCACATTGGCGTCTAGCCAGGCAATGAGTTCGTCCATCGCGGGAATAGGGCCGGTTTCACTTGCCCGGTATTGCTTGGTCCAGCGGTCGATCTGGCGGCGGTAGTAATTCCCGCCGGGGCCGTAGTCGGCAAGCTCGCGCGCTTCCAGATCAATGCCATGGATGGCCGCCAGGACGCGGTTCAGCTCGTCGTAAATGCCACGCCGTGTTTGCGGATCCAGATCCGGCAATCGCGGTTCATCGAAATTGCGGCCCCGGACGAGATCCATGACGTAGAACGCAGACCCGATCACGCTGTCGTCCTCGCACAGGACATGCATGCGTGCGACCGGCACATCCGACCCGGCCAGCGCCTTTTGCACACGGAACTCACGCTCGACCGCGTGCGCTGATTTCAGCAGCACGCCGGGTGGTTTGCGGCGAAGGACATAGTCACCAGACGCTGCGCTGAGCCGGAACGTGGGGTTGGACTGCCCCCGGTTGAACTTCTCGGCCTTGAGCGGGCCCTTGAAGCCGGGAAGAGCCCCTTCCAGCCAGCTACCTAAGGCCGTGAGGTCGAGGTCCGTGCCCAAGGTCATGAGCGGGATGTCCGTGTGGTGAAACCCATTCCTTGAACCAGTCCATCGGCCGTTGTCTTCCTCACCTCCTCATCCTGAGGAAGCGCGCAGCGCTGTCTCGAAGGATGGGCGGCAAACACTGGAGCAAGGGGCCC
This sequence comes from Labrenzia sp. 5N, assembly GCF_012395805.1. NCBI lineage: Bacteria > Pseudomonadati > Pseudomonadota > Alphaproteobacteria > Hyphomicrobiales > Stappiaceae > Labrenzia > Labrenzia sp. 5N. Next base: position 804,077 of record NZ_JAAZTM010000004.1, read on the forward strand.
ATCCTTCGAGACGCCGCAAGGGCGGCTCCTCAGGATGAGGAAAGGGGTGGACGGAGTCTCTGTTTCGGAGAGCCGCTTCACCTGCAGCGGACACTCCATCCTCACAGCTTCCCGTTGGAATATTTCCGCAGCTCCGTGCGCGCAACCTGGCGACGGTGGACGGCGTCGGGACCATCGGCAAAGCGCAGGGTGCGCAGGTGGGTCCACATGGCCGCCAACGGAAAGTCCTGGCTGATGCCGGCGGCGCCATGCACCTGCATGGCCTCGTCGACCACCTTCAGGGCGGTGAGGGGCGCCACCACCTTGATCTGGCTGATCCACGGCTGCGCGGCACGGGTGCCCTGTGTGTCCATCACCCAGGCTGCCTTGAGGCAGAGCAGACGGGCCATTTCAATTTCCATGCGCGCATTGGCGATGATGTCGTAATTGGCGCCAAGATCCATCAGCTTCTTGCCAAAGGCCTCCCGGCCCATGGCTCGCTTGCACAGAAGTTCCAGCGCCTTTTCAGCCTGGCCGATGGCCCGCATGCAGTGGTGAATGCGGCCCGGACCGAGGCGTCCTTGTGCAACCTCGAAACCCCGACCTTCACCCAGCACGAGGTCTTCCTGCGGCACCCGCACATTGGTGAAACGGATATGCATGTGGCCGTGCGGCGCATCGTCGGCGCCGAAGACATGCATCGGCCGCAGCACTTCGATGCCCTCGGCATCCGCCGGGATCAGGAACATGGAATGGCGGCTGTGCTTGTGGGCGTCCGGATCGGTTGCGGCCATGACTATGTAGAGCGCGCAGCGCGGATCGCCCGCACCCGTTGCCCACCACTTGTCGCCATTCAGCACCCAGGCATCGCCATCGCGCACAGCCGTCAGCGCGATGTTGGTGGCATCCGAGGAGGCAACATCGGGCTCCGTCATCAGATAGGCCGAGCGGATATCGCCCCGAAGCAGAGGCTTCAGCCACTTTTCCTTGTGAGCCTCGGTGCCGTAGCGCTCCAGCACTTCCATATTGCCCGTGTCGGGGGCATTGCAGTTGAAGACTTCCGCGGCAATGCCGACCTTGCCCATTTCCTCGGCCAGATAGGCGTATTCCACGGTCGTCAGGCCGAAGCCTTTTTCGCTGTCCGTCAGCCAGAAATTCCAGAGCCCGCGTTCCTTGGCCGTGGCCTTGAGGCTGTTCAGAATTTCAAGCTGGCGCTCCGTCATCCGGAACCGATCACCGGACGGGTGACGGCCGACTTCCTCGTGATATTCCCGGTCGAGAGGGGCGATTTCGGTTTCCACCATCTGGCGCACCTGCTCGATCAGCGGTCGCACCCGTTCGGTCATTCCAAGATCCATCACTTCCCCCTAACAGATATCGGCGCGCAGCCGCTCAATGGCGGCGCGGTATTCGGTTTCCAAGCGCTCGACCACGGCGGCTGCCGGCCCGACGGACTTGATCGCGCCGATGCCCTGGCCAGCGCCCCAGATTTCCCGCCAGGCCTTCGGCTTGGGGCTGTCGTCCGGCATGACGCTGACATCCCACTCGTCCGGCAGATGATCCGGGTCGAGACCGACCTTGCGAATGGAGCCTTTCAGGTAGTTGGCCGGATGCCCGGTAAAGAGAGAGGACGTCAGCACGTCCTCGGCCCCGCCTGCGACCATCATGTCCTTGTAGGTCCGGTCCGCGTTGGCTTCCTCCGTCGCAACGAAAGGCGAGCCGACATAGCCAAGATCGGCGCCCAGAACGCGTGCCGCCAGCAGCGCTTCGCCGGTGGAGATGGCCCCGCCCAGAAGCAGCGGACCGTCGAACCATTCCCGGATCTCGCGCACCAGCGCGAAAGGTGACTGCGGGCCACCGTGACCACCTGCCCCTGCCGCCACCGCAATCAGCCCGTCGGCGCCTTTTTCGACGGCCTTTTTTGCGTAGGTGTTGTTGATGACATCATGCAGGGCGATACCGCCGCAGGAATGGGCCGCCTCGTTCACCTCGACACGCGCGCCCATGGACGTGATCCAGACTGGCACCTTCCACCGCGTGCAGATCTCGACATCCCGCTCCAGTCGCTCATTGGACCGGTGGACGATCTGGTTGACCGCGAAAGGCGCGGCAGGCCGATCCGGATTTTCCTGGTTGTGCCGGTCCAGCGCTTCGGTGATCTCCTTCAGCCAGGCTTCCAGAACAACCGGACCGCCAGGCTCGTCTCTTGCGTTGAGGGCCGGAAAACTGCCGACAATCCCGGCCTTGCACTGGGCGATCACCAGCTTCGGACACGAGACGATAAAGAGTGGTGCCGCGACGGCCGGAAGCCTCAAGCCCTGCAGAGCCTTGGGAAGGGATCTTGCCTTCAACATGATTTGTCTGCCTCTCCTTCCAGGTAGAACCGGTTGAGCCATTCGGCGGCCAGCGCAGGCCGCTTGCCGTTCTCGATCTCCACCGTCGACTGCCAGACGATATCAACCTCTTGCGGTTTCGGCCTTGAAAGACGGGCGAGGACAAACCGACCGCGGACCCGGCTGCCCACCTTTACGGGTGCAAGAAAACGCACCTTGTCGAAACCGTAATTGATGCCCATCGTTGCGCCCTTGATCTTCGGCTGGGCTTCAACCCCCATCGCGGAGAGGAGCGACAGCGTCAGAAACCCGTGCGCGATCGTACCTTCAAAAGGTGTTTCCGCCGCCCTTTCAGGATCAACATGGATGAACTGGTGGTCCTGCGTCACCTCGGCAAAAGCGTCTATCCTGGCCTGGTCGATCAGGTACCAGGAAGACACGCCGACCTCCGTTCCGACAAGCGTTTCCAGCTCGCTTGCGGCAAGGGTGCGTGACAGCGTATCAGCGCTCACTCAATAGGCCTCCTGGAAGAGGTCTGGCCCGGTTTCCACATTGATGCCACCGCTGATGGGCAGGATGGCGCCGGTGATATAGGCCCCGCCTCGCCCGCACAGATATTGCATGGCAGCTGCGATATCCTCCGGCCGGCCGACACGGCCGAGTGGCACCTGGGCTCCCACACGCGAGCGGACATCCTCGTCCGCCGTTGCAAAGGCCGTCATGTTGCTGACGAAAGGTCCCGGGGCCAGCGCATTGACTGTGATGCGCCGTTCCGCCAGCTCCTTGGCAAGGATCCGCGTCAGATGATGAACCGCAGCCTTGGAGGCCGCATAGCTGTAGGCCCTGTCGCCATGGGCCGTTTCCCCCATGACCGAGCCGACGTTGACGACCCGTGCAGGATCGTCGTCGCTCGAGCCAGCTTCCAGAAGCGGCAAAAGGCCTTGCGTCAGCTGGAACAACCCGGTGACATTCACCCGCATCACACGCTCCCAGGCGTGATAGGGAAAGTCGCCAAGCGGCTGGCCCCAGCTTGTGCCGGCATTGTTCATCAGAATTTCCAGGCTGCCGGTGCGCTTGCCGATTTCGCCCACCAGCGCCGCAACACCTTCTTCCGTTGCAACATCTCCGGCAAAGCCTTCCGCCTTTCCGGAATAGCCGAGCGCGTTCAGCTCTTCGGCAGCCGCCTGGCAGGCTTCCAACTTGCGGCTGGCGATCATCACCCGCGCACCCGCGGCCATCAGCCCCTCGGCGGCCATTCGGCCGACCCCGGTCGCGCCGCCCGTGACCAGTGCCGTTTTGCCGCCAAGGCCGAACAAGTGATCAGGCGTCATGCGGTGACTCCGGAAACTGTTTTCTTAAGGTGAGTTTCGACACCTTGCCCGTTGCCGTCATCGGCAACGCATCGACGAAGACGACGTCATCCGGCACCTGCCATTTGGCGACCCGTTCCGCCAGATGACAGAGGATCTCCTCCTTCTGCGGCTGCGCCTCGTCCGACGGCTGAACGATGAGCAGCGGACGCTCGTCCCACTTGGCATCGGGTACCGCGATCACCGCGCAATTCGCCACCCCCGGATGAGACATGACGATGTTTTCCAGGTCGAGCGAGCTGATCCATTCGCCGCCCGACTTGATGAGGTCCTTGGACCGGTCCGTGATCGTCAGGAAGCCTTCAGGACTGATGGCGGCGATATCGCCGGTGCAGAACCAGCCTTCCTTGTCGAACACGGGTTTCGAGGCTTCCGGGTCCTCATAATAGCCGGAGGTGATGGTGTTGCCGCGCACATAGAGATGGCCCGGCGTCTTGCCGTCATGGGGCAGGCGATTGCCGGCATCATCGACGATCTTCATGTCGACACCGAAGATCCGCCGCCCTTGGCTCTGCTTCCTGTCGATGCGCTGGTCGAACGGCAGATCCGCCATCTCTGGCGGCAGGTTGCACTGGGTGCCGAGCGGGCTCATTTCCGTCATGCCCCAGGCATGGCAGACATTGATGCCCTGTTTTTCGAAGGCCTCGATCAGAGAGCGCGAGGCAGCCGATCCGCCAACGACGATATCGCCGAAGCCTTCGGGAATGCGGCCGCGCTGGCGGATCTCGTTCATGAGACCTATCCAGACGGTCGGCACACCCCAGGCGGAAAAGACCTTTTCGCGTTCCATCAGGTCGAACAGGCTTTTGCCGTCCAGTGCGCCGCCCGGAAAAATCAGGCTGGAGCCGGAAAGCGGCGCGCCATAAGGCAGGCCCCAGGCATTGACGTGAAATAGCGGCACCACCGGCAGGATGCGCGAGCCCTCGTTGAGGACCCGGGGAATGGTGACACACATGTCGTAGGCATGCAGCACCGTGGAGCGATGCGAATAGAGCGTGCCCTTCGGATTGCCTGTCGTGCCGGAAGTGTAACAAAGCCCGGCGGCCTGATCCTCGTCGAAATCCGGCCAGTCGATTTCACCCGGCTGTCCCTCAAGGATTTCCTCGTAACAGAGCACACCTTCCAGTGTCGTTTCAGGCATATGCGCACGATCCGTCATGATGACGATCCGCAGATCTGCCGGAAAATGCGGCCGCAGCTTTTCAACGATCGGCACGAAGGTGAGATCAACGAACAGCACCCGGTCCTGGGCGTGATTGACGATATAGATCATCTGTTCCGCTGAAAGCCGAGGATTGATGGTGTGGCAGATGGCGCCGATGCCGGAAATTGCATAATAGAGCTCGAAATGGCGGTAGCCATTCCAGGCAAGTGTCGCCACCCGGTCGCTTTCAGTGATGCCGAGTGCCTTCAGGCCATGTGCCAGCCGGGCGATCCGGCCGGCGGTTTCCTTGTAGGTGGTGCGGTGAATGTCGCCTTCCGTCCTCACGGACACGATCTCACCGGCCGGATAGGTATCCGCTGCAAAGGTGATGAGGTCCGCGATTTTCAGCGGACGGTGCATCATCATTCCCTTCATGTGTTTCCTCCCAGAACACGGCCGCTTCATACGGTCCCTCAAAGGGTTGAAGGGGAAGCCTAGCGCGCGGCTGACGCGCTGGAAAGGTCAATTTCCTTAGATGGCTTTTCCCGAAACCCTTTGACAGCGGCAGGCACATGCGCCAAACCCTGCCCAACCCAAGAGGAATGGTTGAGACCCCTTCATGACCCAGAAACTGGTCATTGCCGTTTGCACCGCGCAGCGGCCGAAAATGCTGCAGGCGTGCCTGGAAAGCCTCGACAAGCTGATCGTGCCCGAAAACACGCAGATGTCGATCGTCGTTGTGGAAAACGATCCCGTGCCGCATTTCACCGGTGCCGCCGCTGAAGACGTGAAGGGAAGGCTGTCCCTGCCGGTTTTCTTCCACCACGAAAAGCGCAAGGGCATTCCCTTTGCCCGCAACACGGCCCTGGAAGCCGCGCTCGAACACGACCCGGACTGGGTGGCGCTGATCGACGACGATGAGCGCGCCGAACCGGACTGGATCGAGAAACTTCTTTCGGCCTGCAGGCAGTTCAAAGCCGAAGTCGCCAACGGCCCCGTGCGCCGGATTTATGAAAAGCCGGCCCCGCACTGGTGGAAATCGCAGCTCCTGAAGCCGCGGCCGACCGGCTCGATCATCACCGAAGCGCCGACCAACAACGTGTTGCTGAGCGGCCGTATCATCGCGCGGAACGGTCTTGGCCTGCGGTTCGATGAACGCCTGACCTTCGGCAGCGAGGATATCGACTTCTTCCGCCGCACCCACGCGGCGGGCGCAAAGATGATCTGGGTGGATGATGCCTTTGTCGAGGAGGACATTCCGGCCTCGCGCGTCACCACCGGCCGCCTGCTGAGCCGCATGCACATGGCGGCAACCTCCGGCGCGTTCAACATCGTGCTGCGCGAAGGCCGGCTGAAGGCCGCCCTGCATTTCATTCCCAAAAGCCTGCGGCGCATGTTCTTCGGCCTGCTGGCGACAATCGTCGGTTTCGTGTTGAAACCCTTCGCCAGAAAGCGCGGCGAGAAACTCTTCTACTATGGCCTGATCCGTCTCATGAAAGGCTCCGGCAACCTGCGCGGACTTCTGGGCCGGGCGCATAACTACTACGATGTGATCGATGGTCACTGACACGCAGATGCAGCCGAAAAAACTCGCCCATATTCATCTTGGCGTTGATGGCGGGGCAGAACGGTTCTTCGTGCGCCTGACAGGCGCCCTTGCCCGGCGGGGCGTGGAGCAGATCGCCTTCATCCGAAAGGACCGGCCCTGGCGCGACGACCTTGCCGAACACTGCGATGTGCGCGAGATGACCTTCAGCCGCTCGCACCTGAAACGCCATGTCATCCGCTGGGACATTGCCCGCCAGATCAAGGCATTCGGCGCGCGTTCCACCATGGGCTGGATGAGCCCGGCCAGCAAATGGATGCCGAAACCCGGCCCGAACATGCGCACCTTTTTGCGCCTTGGCGACTGGCCGGACGGCTTCCACACCTATGGCAATGTCAAGGACCTGATCGGCAACACGCCGGAGATCATCCGCCAGGCCATCGAAATGGGCTGGCCTGCGGAACGTGCCCATGTGATCAGCAACTTTGTCGATCCGTTGCCCGCGGATCTGAAGCCGGTCGACCGGGCAGACTACAACACGCCCGAAGACGCCACGGTGCTGATCCACCTTGGCCGCTTCGTCGAACGCAAGCGCTTCGACCTTGCCATTCAAACGGTCGCCGGCCTGCCGGAGACCGTTCATGCCTGGCTGATCGGCGACGGCGAGCTGATGTCCGACATGAAGGCCCTGGCATCAAACCTCGGCGTTCAGGACCGCGCCCACTTTCTCGGCTGGCAACGCGACCCCTCGCCTTTCCTGAAAGCTGCCGATATCCTGCTGTGCCCGACCGACGAAGAACCGCTCGGCAACGTTGTCCTGGAAGGCTGGACCGCCGGGCTGCCCGTTGTCGCAACCGCCTCGCCCGGCCCAAGCTGGCTGATCGACCACGGCAAGACCGGGCTGCTGTCGCCCTGCGGGGATGTCGACGGGCTGGTGGGGTCGGTCAAACAGCTGCTCGGCAAGCCGGATCAGGAAAATGCATTGGTTGACGGTGGCAAACGCCGCCTTGAAGGCCAGTTTTCCGAAGACGCCATTTGCAAGACCTATTCCACGCTGCTTTTCGAGAGCTGACACCGATTACCGCAAGGCAACCCACGCAGGCGCGAACATGAAAAAGAAAAAAAGATTATACAATTTCATCGTCCGTCACCCGAACCGGCAGACCTTCGCAAAGCTTTTCAATTGGTATGTCACGTTCTCGAATGCGCTGCGGAGCAAGAAGCGCTGGAACATCAAGGTTGTTTCAGATGAGCCGGTCTTCCGCGTTCGGGACGATAAGGGCCAGGAGATCTCCTTTCTTCACAGCGAACGCGTCGGCTTCTACCGTTACGGTGTTCAGCCGAGAACCAAGGGCCTTCTGGACGACTATTTCATCGACCCGGCAATGATTTCAGACGGCGACGTTGTCATCGATTGCGGCGCGAACATAGGCGAGATCGGCCTCGGATTGCGCCTTGAAGGCAAGTCCGTCCGCTATATCGCCTTCGAGCCCGGCCGGGACGAGGCCGCCTGCTGCAAGCTCAACAACCCGGGTGGCACTGTCGAACAACGCGCCCTGTGGCACGAAAAGACGACACTCAAATTCTATGAGAAATCGGACACGGCCGATTCCTCCCTCATCGAATTTTCCGGCTACGGCTCTGTTGTTGAGGTGGAAACGACGACTCTCAACGACTACTGCGAAGAAAACGACATCCGCTCGATCAAACTCTTGAAGATCGAAGGCGAAGGCGCCGAGCCGGAAATCCTGAAAGGTGCCGACAAGATCCTGGACCGCGTCCACTACATCTGCGTCGACTGCGGCCCCGAACGCGGCCTCACCAAAGACCCCACCCTGCCAGCCGTGTGCCATTTTCTGGTCGAGCAGGGGTTCAGGTTTGAGAAGATTTCAACGAAGAGATTGACGGCGTTGTTTGTGAGACACTAGCAATAAGATAAACAGATATTGAAGTATACATTAGCGATGACATCTGATCTAAAGGCGTTCCCAGCCAGTTGGGATCAAGTCTATGGTTTTCATCGATTGGGAATTAAACCATTTGTGAGGCACAATTACGCGCTTATCCTTATTAGGGTTTAACCACGCGCCCCACCAGCTGAATGTACTATTTGCAGTAATATGGTTTTGGCAGACTGACATTAGGTACATGTCCTCGAAGTCATGGCCGTCTTCATTGGGCTCAACCCAAATGACATTGCAATCTAATTCAATATTTTTCTTAACCCAATCAATGTCATCGGAAAAAACAACTGGTGTAATCTCCGCTGAATTTTTTCTAATTTCTTGTATTGCCTTTGCGTACCATTCAGGTTCGCACGTTCCATGAAATGCGTTTGCCTTCGCGTTACTAACGTAATCACCCCGTCTAACGTGAATAGAAACAGGTTTTCTGGAAGCCCGTATTTCTTTACGGATTTTCTCTCGGCTTTGAGCAAGTTCTTTTTTAAGCACAAACTCCTTTCGGATATGGGTTTCGATATTTTTAAAATATTTCTCACTTTGCCAATATCCAGAAAAATAAGTCGATGTTTTCAAATTCAACACTTCGGGATTGAATGTGAACCCCTCTTCTTTCACATAATTTATTGATCTGCGATTTGTAAATGGAAACTTAAATTCTCTCTTTTTCTTCTTTACTTCATGAATTTCTTCTCTGGAAGCAATCTCAGCTTTTATGTTTAACCTATCAAGTAAAAATGAATGAGGTTTATAATTCTCGTAACTTGAAATATCCAATTTCAATGGCATGCTAGACTGCTCAGACAGTGATCGTCCCATAGCATACTGAAACATCTGATTGCCTAGCCCACCAGTTATTTGAACAATAATCAACTGACTTATACTTTCTCTGATACGTCTCTTTCCAGATATTTCGAAAAACTATTTATGTTTCCAACGACCTATATATGGAATGTTTACAAAAAATCGCCGCAAAGAGTCATTCAAACGAATGAAGCGAGTATTTTTCTTGAATTCTTTTGGACGACTACCGCGCCGTTTTCCTTGCCAAATTTCGGAATCAGCCTCCGAAGTAGCAACGTGCGAGACAGGGAAGGGTTGAATCCCGAAACTCTCAACGCCGTGACTCCAAAATCTATCCAAATGAACATCAACCGGTTCGTACCAAACTTCAGCCTTACTAATCAGCTTCTTTGCTGCAAGAGGTGAAAGTGCATATGACGATGTCCCGTGCGGACCTCGCTTAAAACGAACGATTTTTAGTTCTCTTATTTGCTCGCAGATCGCATATTTTCTGATTTTGTGTCCGGATAAACGGAGGAGACCGTATTCGTGAACTTTTTGAACAGCAAGCTCATATGCTGAATTGAAATTAAAGTTGAACTCAATGTCATCTTCTAAAATCAGAATTGGCTTATCTTTTTCAACGCAGAGCTGCCAAAGAAGGAAATGACTGGCATAACAACCAAGTTCCCCAGGCGCGAGTTCGAACCCATAATGCTTTAGCGCAGAACGCTCACTATATCTTACAAACAGGGGGTGATTTTCGATTCGACCATCAACCGCATCAAAAAACTCATAGGGAATGTTCAATGCATCAAGTTTCGTAGACATTTCAGATCTACGTTTTTCTGATCGCTCCAAGTTTACAACATAGGTGTCTATTGTTTTGAGCTGTTTCATTCGATGCGACCGTGCCATTTCGTTAATTGCTACCAACTAATACCTGTCGACAACGGCTCATACATACCACTTTCTTCACATTAAGGTTACACTGAAATACGGATGTCACCAAATAGCGCTCGTATTCGAAACATTTGTTGAAAAGGCCATTTTAACGCGGCGTATAATGGATAGTTGATCATATTTCTTGGTTATGTATAAAATTTGCAGTCGCACAAAGGCCTATTCTAGGCAATTGCTTCAGGCTTTAGTTGTGTGCAATTATCCTCCGATAATAACATTAAGCTCAACGCTAGGAAGATTTTTCGCAATGCTAAGCTGGACAAAACGTCTATTTCTTATCTGTAAACAATCTTCACTTCAAAACTCGAAGAATGAAGCGCCGCTTACAGAAGTAAAACGGTGGTTTCGGGATAAGGGAGATGAGACATTGAGATTATCATATCCACTTAATGAGGATTCAACCGTATTTGATTTGGGAGGGTTTCAAGGTGACTTTGCAAACCAAATCAACATTCGGTATCGTTGCTGCGTTTATCTGTTCGAGCCTAGTGTTGAGTTTTTTGAGAAATGTGAAAAAAGGTTTACTCAAAACTCAAAAGTACATTGTTTTAATTTTGGACTATCTGACGAGAACGGTCGATTTACCCTCTCCAATGAAGGTGATGGCTCATCCATACTACATAAATCTGACACGAATGGCATCGAAACTGTGACTGTTAAGAAATTTTCAGATGTTTTCGACTCTTTACATATCAAGAATGTCGATCTTATCAAGATAAATATAGAAGGTTCTGAATATCAACTCCTAGATCACATGATTTCGTCGGGATTGATTGAAAAATTCGAAAATATACAAGTACAGTTTCATGACTTTGTAGATAATGCAAAAGAACTTCGGAACACGCTCACAGAGAAACTTTCGAAAACACATCATAGAACATGGTGCTATGAGTTTGTTTGGGAAAATTGGCAGAAAAATTCCAACTGATCCAATCGAACTGTTTTTCTGTAAACAGCATTTGGCTACTCGCCCAATAAATTTACAATCCTACGCGATAGGCGTTTACGATATCGTCTGAGAGTTGAGGTATTCTTTATGAAAAACTTTTCCGACTCAAGTTTTTTGTAACCTCCGGATTCATCTTGATTTAATGAGATGGCTATTTTGGCCAGAATAGAAAACAAATTGTGTTCAAACAAGACTCTTCGCCTACTTTCCTTCAATAGACTTTCGGATTCTTCGGCTAAACTCGAGTTAATAATATGCTCTATTTTCGAAATAGATTCTTCCGTATCTCGAATGTCGATTTTTGATAGTGCGCCTTCTGGGAAGTAGTCATCTACGTTTGGACAACCGTGATATATTGGGTATGTCAGAGTTAAGAAAGGGTCTGAGAGTTTTTCGGTCCAATAATCTAAGATTGCGCAATTTTCTAATGAGATATGATATTTATACTGTGAAAGAGCTTCCATTTTATCTGTAAACGAACAAATGTTCCGGCCAAAATAGTCAATTCTATCTCCGAAATGAGACTTAAGAGCGTCCACAAAGCGCAATCTCGCTCTATGTTCCTCCGTAAAGGCCTTATCTGACGAAATTACAGAGATCAATTTAGATTTCTTAGGTTGGTAGTCACTGAAAAAATCGAAGGTAAGTGGAACATTACTTAATCGGTTGAATTCGCTCCAAACACCAGCATGCCAAGGCAATCCAGGCTGCTGATAGATAGCATTTGGGTGTTGGCTAGTCTTGTCAGTCGTCACGATGAGATCAAATTGCCTCAAGAACTTCGAAGAATATACTTTCACGTTCTGAGGTTCTGACGCTATAAACACGCATTTTCGAGCTTTAATTTTACCACAATATTTTGTTGGCAATGCATCAAACACAAAAAGTATATCACAATTTTCCAAATTATTGGAAAAATCAAAATAAACATTGTTCCAGATTGGTTCTAGATTGGGAAATTGACGCGTCCAAACCCAATTTTCCGACGAAGACACAAAAGCTGCTTTTATCAACAATATCTCCGCAAAGGTTTGAGGACAAAACCGCTACGATAATTCGCGGACACTTCGATTAGCTGTTTAAAATTACGATTCTCAAACATATCTAGAGAACCAAATCTCATTTCTTGAATTGCAAATTACAACTCTCTGCAAGAATAAACTAAATTTGACCGTTAACAACCGCAGTTAGAACCCGATCCAAGACTTCAAATTCATCCGATAGCGAGAAGTGATGATTCCCAATGAAGAAACCATTTTGGTCAAGATCATTTGCATTTTTGAGCTCGCCATGAATTGAATAGTCAAACCACTTCATCGTTTGGTTTTTTGTAAAATTGCCAGCGACGATAGGGCGTACTTCGATACCTGACTTGTTCATTGCAGCAATGATCTGCCCTCTATCATAGCCCATGTCTGATTTGACGGTGAATGCGAACCCAAACCAGCTGCTCTGGCCAATTTCCCGTTGAATTCTCAGGGATGGGTATTTTTTCATCAAATCACGAAACTTTTCAGCATTTCTCCGACGCTCAAGCACCATATCTGGAAGCTTCTTGAGTTGTTCGAGCCCTATTGCGCCACTCATCTCCAAAGGGCGTACATTGTAACCAGGTAAAATGAACCGGAACGATTCCTCGAAAGGATTATCGCTCATTGGGGCGACATGATTTTCTTTTGGTAAGTTACGCGTCCAACCGTGTGCACGAAGGCAAAGAAGAATATGATATAATTCTTCGTCGTCGGTAGTGATCAAGCCACCTTCCATTGTGGAGATGTGATGGCTGAAGAACGAACTGTAACTTCCCATGAGTCCGAACGTACCAGCTTGTTTACCGTCAAAAAGTGCACCTAAAGACTCGCAGTTGTCTTCTAGTAGCAAGATGTCCCTGCCTTCGACAATTTTGTTTATAGCTGCGAAGTCATTGGGATTTCCGAGTAGATTTACAACCATGATAACTTTAGTTGCGGGCGTGATTGCCTCTTCCAACTGTTCCAGGTCGTAATTCAGAGTTTCGGCATCGACGTCAACGAACCTAAGTTTCAGTCCATACTGATAAAGGGGATAATAGGTGGTACTCCAGGACACTGCGGGGACAATTACTTCCGTGCCCGGCAGAATGGGTGCGTTCGACCTATATCGCAACGCCGCAACCATGAGCAAATTTGCAGAAGAGCCGGAATTGACCATGACTGCATGATTGCTGCCTACAAATCTTGCAAATTCCTGTTCAAACTCAGCGACTTTCTTCCCCATTGTGAAAATGCCGGACTCAATTACTCGCTGAAGCGCCTCATATTCACGCTCGTCCCAAGTTGTACTTGCAAGTGGGTAATTCATTTCATTCTCCAAGGGACAGGAAATATTCGTAGGCCTGGCAAATACCGTCATTCAGGCTCGTCTTGGGCTTCCAGCCCATTTCGGACTGCAGGCTGACATCTAGCAATTTTCGCTTCATGCCTACCGGCTTGGTCAGATCATGCGTAAATTTGCCGGAATAGCCTATAACATTAGATGCTATTTCGTAGTATTCATTAATGGTGAAGTCTTTTCCAACACCAACATTTGCTATCGCTGGCAGCTTCTCAAACTTACCCAAGAAGAAAACGATTGCGTCCGCCAAGTCCTCTGCAAACATGAATTCTCTGCGCGCCTCTCCTGTTCCCCAGATCTCAACCGTTTTGTTTTTGGCAAGTGTTGCCTGATGAATTTTGCGTATGACAGCAGGAACCAAATGGGAGACAGCAGGATCAAATTTATCGAAGCGTCCATACAAGTTGCATGGAATTATTGTTTTATATTGAAACTCTGGCGTTTCACGAACGATATATTCGCAAAGCCTTGCAACGGCACACTTGGCAAGAGCGTAGCCCTCATTGGTGGGTTCCAATGAGGCGCTGAGAACCTGAGCTTCTTTGAGGGGCGTGTCCTGATCCTTGGGATACATACAAGAACTGCCGATATTCAGGAGTTGAGGAACCCCTGCAGACCGTGCAGCCGTTATCAAGTTGCTACCCATATTCCAATTGTCGGTCAAAAAGCGTACTGGGTTCGCGATATTGGCTTGAATCCCGCCAACGACGCCGGCGGCGTGCACAATGATGTCCGGCTTCTCTCGCTTCAGAAAAGCTTCGGTTTGGTCGAAATTCAGAAGATTGAGTTTCGAGCTGTCGGGAGCAATAAATTCAAGGTTGTCGGGGCGCTCATGCGCGAGCAAATTCTTCCCAACCATACCGGAACCGCCGGTCAGCAAAACTCTTGGCATTATAGTCCGAATCCCTGAAGCATTTAAGGCTAAGGCTTCATTTCCCGCAGATCGCTTGTAACCATCTCCGAAATGAGATCGCGAACACTTCGATCATGCTTCCAGCCCAGTCTTTCGAATGCTTTCGTGGCATCACCAAGCAGTAGATCGACTTCGGTCGGACGGAAGTACCGAGGGTCGATCTCAACAACAACCTTTCCGGTTGCCGCATCGATCCCTTTTTCATCTACCCCGGAACCTTGCCAATCTAACGCGATATCTACTTCAGAGAATGACCAATTAACAAAATCACGCACCGAGGTAGTCTTCCCCGTCGCCAGAACATAATCATCCGCCTTGTCCTGCTGCAGCATCAGCCACATGCCGCGGACGTAGTCTTTTGCATGCCCCCAGTCACGTTCGGCGTCCAGGTTACCAAGGTAGAGCTTGTCCTGAAGGCCCAGTTTGATCGCGGCGGCGGCGCGGGTGATCTTGCGGGTCACAAAGGTTTCGCCGCGGATCGGGCTTTCGTGGTTGAAAAGGATGCCGTTGCTGGCGTGCATGCCGTAGGCTTCACGGTAGTTGACGACGATCCAATAGGCGTAAAGCTTTGCCGCGGCATAGGGGCTTCTTGGATAGAAGGGTGTGGTTTCCGACTGCGGAACTTCCTGTACCTTGCCGTAGAGCTCAGACGTGGATGCCTGGTAGAAGCGCGTTTTCTCGCTCAACCCGAGAAGCCGGATGGCCTCAAGCAGGCGCAGGGTACCGAGAGCGTCCGCGTTTCCCGTGTATTCCGGGGTTTCAAAGGATACCTGAACATGGCTCTGCGCTGCCAGGTTATAGACCTCGTCCGGCTGCGTTTCCTGCATGATACGGATCAGGTTGGTGGAATCCGTCATGTCGCCATAGTGCAAGTGCAGCTGCACATCACGGTCGTGCGGGTCCTGATAGAGATGATCGATCCGTCCTGTGTTGAACGACGATGACCGTCTCTTGATACCGTGAACCGTATAGCCTTTCTCAAGCAGCAGTTCTGCGAGGTAGGCGCCGTCCTGGCCAGTGATCCCGGTGATCAAAGCTGTTTTTTGCATCGGACTCTTTTGTCTCAATCTAACTTCGTGAAAGCTTCCCCGTGAAGCAATGCGGATATGCGTTTCATTTGTAGGGCGCAAGTGTTTTCTCAGTGGACTCAATCGGTGGGGCAATCGCAGTGGTCTGACCGCCCCAATGTGCGCCGAATAATCCGGGCGTTATAGTCGGTTCTAAAATCAAATGAAAGAGAACCCTGACCTCCGAGTGCGTTGAACATGCACTGGCAACAGCAAAAGTCATAATGATATAGCAGCGCGCAGGTCAAAGATCACTGGCGTTCGAGCTGATGGCTTGGCATAACCGCGACGGCAACGAACCGCCAGGCGAATTCAGGCGATTTCAAGCACGGGTGGATTAATGGTGGTCACTTCCGGCTTCATTTGCAGATAGGTTTGATGACAGACGCAGTGAAAATCGACGTACTCCTCGTTTCGGGGGCAAGGCCTGCGCTGTTGGAGAAAACTCTGGCAAGCTTTTCACAGCGGTTGTTCAGGCATTTCGAGATCGGAACGCTTTACGTCAACATCGATCCCTTTGAAGGCGGACCTGTGGAGGTTGATGCCTGCGAGGAGATCTGCAAACAGCATTTCGCCAATGTCGTCACCCGCAAGCCTGACAAGCCTCACTTTACAAAAGCAATCCGCTGGCTCTGGCGACAGCCGGCTGCGGACTGGTGCTTCCACCTGGAAGACGACTGGGTGCTGAACCGGGAGGTCCGCCCAGAAGAAGTCAATAAGGCAATTACACGCGACGTTCGCCAGATCAGCCTGTTGACCCGGGAAAAGAACTGGGGCTATCGGTCCTTCTATCATTATGAACCCGGCCGCAGGACATTCCTCGGAATGGATCTTGGCAAGGGTCTCAACAAGAAGCGGCCGATCTTCGGAACCAGCCCCTCCTTCCTGCGCAGCGATTTCGCCGCAAGATGTGCCGAGCTGATGGATGAGACACTCGATCCGGAAAAACAACTGAACTACATGAACCCAGACCTGAATGCCTTTACCGCACAATTCAGGAACAGGTTCATCGGCGCGCGGCGAGACTATGTGGCGATCGACATCGGCCGGGAACACCGCGATGCACTTGGGATAACCAAGGAAGTTATCGATGGAAACAGCGTCTGGAGCCGGACAGAGTAAGGCGCATCTTCAAGCCCACAAAATACTCTCGCACTAAGGTCAGCTGAAAAAGACGTTCCGTGTTGCTGGCGTATCGAAATCGAAGCCGAACAGTTCGATTTCGGTTTTGTACCAGTCGGCGACGATCTCGATATTCCTGTCGGTGTAGAATTTTCGCTGGTCGGCACGGGCATTGCGGGAGATATTGCGCTGTTCGAGCGTGTCATCTGCCCCAAGATATCTTGCCAGTTCCGGACCCAGTTTTTCCTGACGCAGGATATTGACCGCCACCTGCCCCCTCTCGTCGATCACATAGTCGCTTTGCGGGTACCAGCCGAGCGAGGCGCGGTGCCAGAAGAAATCAACCTTGCCCCACTCGTGGCGCGTCTCCAAAAATTCCTCGAACCCCTTCACCGTCAGATCGAATTCCGCCTCGTGGGATCCGCTTGTCTGTAGGTAGAACTTGAATCTGGAAAAAGTCCGTGCCCAGGGGTTGCGAACAACCGCAAAAGGCACCGTGCCGGCACGCACCGAAAGGTCGATATCCCGCAGCCGGGCATGTTCGTAGCCTGGATGAAGCCCGCGATCCCTCATGAAGGTCATCAGCGCGTTTGCATAAGCCTTGCTTTTCAGGCGGCGCCGGTTGGCAAGAACCAGATTGCCTTCCAGCGCCTTGGCATGGCGCACCGACATGCCGCCGTTCTTGGGAATGTGGACGAGCAGGTGTTTCTTCGGCACCAGCCCCAGCCTGGCAGGCGCGAACTTGAGGAAATTCTTGAGCTGGTATTCGTCCATGCTGTCCGTCTCTTGAAAGCCGTGCCCTGCGCCTTCCCGCACCTTGCATGCCTGACGGAAAGACGTCGTTTCTGCCTGCTGCCGGGCGCGGCGACCGTCAGCGCCTGAGGTCGATCTGGTGGTGCCTTATCCCAATCTGCCAGGACTGTCCATTCATCGGCTCGCCGTCCAGATTGAACTGCACGGGCTGCTGGGTCTCGATTTTCAGATTGCGCACCTTGCGCTGGATCGGGCCGCCGTTGATGTCGTCAACGCCGCTGTCCAGCAGCACCGACAAAAGATCGATGACCTTGCCCGACTGCGGGAAGGGAACGATGGTCAGATCGAGGAAGCCGTCATCGAGCTTGGCATCGGGGCATAGCCGAATGCCGCCACCTGCGCGGCGGCCATTGCCCACGGCGAGCGCCAGGAACGAGCCCTCCCAGGAGAAATCATCCGCCTCGATACGGGCTTCGCAGGCCGAAAGTTCCGAAAACCGCTGCAGACCTGTGAAGAGATAGGCAGCCCCGCCAAGAACACGCTTCAGGTTCGGGTCGGTCTGTGATGTCACCTGTGAACCGAAGCCGCCAGTTGCCATGTTGACGAACACACAGCCGTTGACCTCGCCAATGTCGGTCGGTTTGGCGGAAGCGCGCACGGCAAACCGCAGGCAGGAGGTGATGTCCGCCGGGTCAAGGCCAATGTGATTGGCAAAATCATTTGCCGTTCCAAGAGGCAGAACCGCAAATGAAAAAGGAGGCTTTTCCCCTTCGGGCAAACCATGCAGGGCCGCATCCAGAACCTCGTTCAAGGTGCCATCGCCTCCGCCGCTGACAAGCGTGTCGATCCGCTCGCTCTCGTGATCGCGCAGGGCATCGCGAACCAGTCTCTCGACATCGCCGGCCTCATAGGTCACGCGGACGGAGACATCGTGGCCCATGGACCGTACGGCCTCTACCGCACTGCGGACATCGTCGCGGCCGGCGGACTTGCCATTGAGGATCAGGCGCAGATGATGCTTTTCCAATTACGTCTCCTTGTCCCTGCTTCTTTCTTACACGAGCAGGGAAAATTGCCATCAGGCATGGCAGCAGATCATAACCCGGGGCGGGAATACGGCAGTTTGAAAGCGGGACGGGTCTCTCCGATTGGTGCCTGTGAGCAAAACGCCGGTAAGGTGCAATCGTTCCGCTGAAAAGTGGGTCATGTGCCCGCCGGTTTCAATTTCTGCCGATGGCTTAAAAGTCAGGTCCAGGGGAACCGTCGTGCGGAGCGCCCTGTCTTGACGCCTGCTTCAGCCCGGCAGCATTGTTTCCCGGCGCGTCCGTGCGGTGCGCGCTTCCTCCATCAGCCATTTTCGGAATGCAGATACCACCGGCCGCATCGTCCGCCCCTCCGGATAGACGAAATAATACGCCGTCTGTTGTGACAGGGAGAGGTCGAAAAGCCGGACGAGACGTCCTGAGGCCAGTTCCGCCTCGACGAAAAAACGCGGGATCAGCGCGGCCCCGGCGTGGTGGATCGCAGCCTCGGAGATCATGACGAACTGTTCGAAACGCGCGCCTTGGAAGGCGGCATCTGTTTCCACGCCTGCAAGATCAAACCACTGCCGCCAGGCAAGCGGGCGTGTTGCAAGCTGCAGGCGCGGCACGCGGGCAAGATCGGCAGGTGTGCGGATCTGGTGCCGATCGCGAAAGACGCGTGAGGCAACGGGGATGACTTCCTCGTCGAACAGCCGCTCGGCGATCGCCCCCGCCCAGACCGGGTCGCCGTGGTGAATGGCGCCGTCAAACGGCTCCTCGTCGAAATCGAACGGCTGCAGGCGTACACTCAGGTTCAGCCCAGCGTCCGGATACCGGCGCCCGAAATCGGCAATCCGCGGCGCCAGCCAGCGGGTGCCAAAGGTCGGCAGAACCGCAAGGTTGAGGACGTCCGCACTGCCGGCGTAGGACATCACCTGCCGCGTGGCCGCGGTCATCTGTTCCAGCGCCCCTCGGATATCGTGAAGGTAGATCCGGCCCGCGTCGGTCAGGACAATGCGCTGGCGAACCCGCCGAAACAGCTCGACGCCCAGCCTGTCTTCCAGCTGGCGAACCTGCTTGGACACTGCGCCCTGCGTCAGGTGCAGTTCCTCCGCGGCGCGGGTAAAGCTCAGATGCCGGGCGGCACATTCGAACGCGATCAGCGTGTCTGCCGGCGGGACGAAGGCGCGCCGCATGGCAAATTCCCCTACTTCATTCCATTTCGTCATGAATGATGGACGAGGTTTCGCTTTTACGCAAACGGATTTGAGGCAAGACTAGAGGAAATAGAATGACCCTGGCCGTCAAGCGGCCGCACATCATTGGCCGGATCACGGCCTGGGAGACACGACCATGAACGCACCCGCGAATGTTAAGTCCTCACCGGCCGGTGGCGGCTCCTTCGACTGGCAGGACCCGTTTCACCTGCGCGAACAGCTGAAGGAAGACGAACAGCTGATCCAGGATACGGCTCGCGCATTTGCCCAGGAAAAGCTGCTGCCGCGCGTAATCGAAGCCTACCGCGAGGAAAAGACCGACCGGGGCATTTTCAACGAAATGGGTGAACTCGGCCTTCTGGGCGTCACCCTGCCGGAAGAATACGGCTGCGCCGGTGCATCCTATGTCGCTTACGGCGTCGTTGCCCGCGAGATCGAGCGTGTCGACAGCGGCTATCGCTCCATGATGAGCGTGCAGTCCTCGCTGGTCATGTACCCGATCTATGCGTATGGCTCGGAAGAACAGCGCCAGAAATACCTTCCGAAACTGGCAAGCGGCGAATTTGTCGGCTGCTTCGGCCTCACCGAGCCCGATGCAGGTTCCGATCCGGCTGGCATGCGCACCCGCGCGGAAAAAATCGACGGCGGCTACAAGCTGACCGGCTCGAAGATGTGGATCTCGAACGCTCCGATCGCAGATGTCTTCGTCGTCTGGGCGAAGTCGGAAGCTCATGATGGTGCCATCCGCGGCTTCGTGCTCGACAAGGGCATGAAGGGCCTTACCGCACCGAAGGTCGGCGGCAAGCTTTCCCTGCGCGCGTCCATCACCGGTGAAATCGTCATGGACGGTGTGGAAGTGGGTGAAGATGCCCTGTTGCCGAATGTTTCCGGCCTGAAAGGCCCGTTCGGCTGCCTCAACCGCGCACGCTACGGCATTGCCTGGGGCGCAATGGGCGCTGCAGAAGACTGCTGGACCCGCGCCCGTCAATATGGCCTCGACCGCGAACAGTTCGGCCGCCCGCTGGCACAGACCCAGCTCTTCCAGAAGAAGCTGGCGGACATGCAGACCGAAATCACGCTCGGCCTGCAGGCAGCGCTGCGTGTCGGCCAGCTGTTCGACGCTGGCAAGGTGGCGCCGGAAATGATCTCGCTGATCAAGCGCAACAACTGCGGCAAGGCCCTGGATATCGCCCGCCAGTCTCGTGACATGCACGGCGGCAACGGCATCCAGGAAGAATACCACATCATGCGCCACGCCCAGAACCTGGAAACGGTCAACACCTACGAAGGCACGCATGACATTCATGCGCTGATCCTCGGCCGCGCACAGACCGGCCTGCAGGCGTTCTTCTAAGACCCTGAAGTCATGACATTTGATGCGGGCGGCCAAGCCGCCCGTCTCTCGTTCGGTTCTCTTGAAAAGGGTTTGCGTCAGCAGGCCCGTTGTTTTTCCTGACAGCGCTTGAGGAGGCTCCATGGCGGACCAGACTGCGGATGTCGTCATCATCGGGGGAGCCGTCATGGGCTCGTCCGTCGCCTGCCACCTGGCCATGCGCGACGATTTTTCCGGACGCATCGTCGTTATAGAGGCGGATCCCGCCTATGAAACCTGCGCTTCCGCGCGGTCGGCAGCGTCCATTCGCCAGCAGTTCTCCAGCGCCATCAACATCGAGATTTCGCTTTACGGCATCCGCTTTCTGCGGGAGATCGGAGCAGCGCTCAACGTGAACGGCGACAGGCCCGCTATCGATCTTCACGAGGGTGGCTACCTGTTCCTGGCAACGCCCGACAAGCTCAATATCCTTCAGGAAAATCACCGCCTGCAGCAGCAGCTCGGCGCGGATATCGCCTTTCTTGACCCGGACGGTCTCAAGGCAAAGTTCCCCTGGCTGGAGGTTTCCGACCTCGCCGCAGGCTGCCATGGCGTTACAGGCGAAGGCTGGTTCGACGGCTATGGCCTGATGCAGGCCTTCCGCAAGAAGGCCCGGTCGCTGGATGTCGACTACATTGCCGCAAAGGCCAGGGTGGCATCCGACGGCAATGGCGGCTGGAGCGTTGAGCTATCGACGGGCGAGAGACTGTCGACACCTGTCGTCGTCAATTGCGCCGGAGCTTCCGGCGGGGCCGAGCTTTGCCGTCAGGCCGGAATGGACGTTCCGATCGTTTCCAAAAAGCGCTGCGTCTTTACCTTTGAATGCAAGGACAAGCTGGAGCGTTTTCCGCTGCTGATCGATCCGAACGGCACCTATGCGCGCCCGGAAGGCACCGGCTACATCTGCGGTTCGGCGCCGCCTGAAGATCGCGATCCGGACTGCCACGATTTCGACGTCGATTATGGCCTTTTCGAAGAACATATCTGGCCGACACTGGCAACGCGCGTTCCCGCTTTCGAGGCAATCCGGCCGGGGGCTGCCTGGGCCGGCTGCTATGACATGAACCTCTTCGACCACAACGCCTTTGTCGGCGCAGTGCAGGGGCTGGACGGGTTCTATCTGGCACTCGGGTTTTCAGGACATGGTCTGCAGCAGTCACCCGCGGTTGGGCGCGGCCTTGCGGAACTGGTCGTGACAGGCGGCTATCAGACGCTGGATCTCTCACCGCTGGCGTTCGACCGGCTGGCTGCCGGAACACCGATTATCGAAAAGAACGTGGTCTGACCGTCTGAAGCTTACTCGGCCACCAGCAAGGGCGTGACGGGTCCGTCCTCGACCTTGCTCGTCTGGGCGCTGGATACCTTGGGCAGGGTCAATGGATTGGCGGGGCTGATCTCCGCCTTTTCCAGTGCCGCGTCAGGCGTTTCTGCCGAAATATCGTCCGGGATTTCTGCCGCGCCTTCCGTCAACGCTTCGGCATTGTCGGTAACCGGGCCAGCGTTGCTGCCGCTGTCTTCAGCGTCCGTCGTCTCCACCAGAGGCTCTTCCACCGGCAAGGGCAGGCTTTCAATCTGGTTCTGACCAGATGAAGCACCGCCCACCGACGTCCAGTCCACCAGCCGCGTCATTGCATCCTGCAGGACGGCCGTCAGACGGGCCATTCGCACCTTGTCCGGCTCGAAAGGCGGTGACTCATGGCGCAGGTAAGAGCGTTGTGCCAGTAGCAACGTCATCGCATGCAGGCCGCGGTCCGGTCGACCGAACGTATGGGTGATGAAACCACCCTGGGTCTGCTCATCGACGCTGACCGTATACCCTTCCCGCCCCTTGAACGAGCCGACCAGCACATTGCGCAGGTCCGGATCACACGACTTTCCGCCCGCCGTGCCGATACTGACCAGCGGCAGTCCATTTTCGGTAACGCCCTTGATGTTCGAACGCATGGACTGGCAATCCAGCACGATCACCTTGCGATGACTTCGCAAAAGCCGGTCGATCTGGCGGCGCAGGGCCTTGTGGAAGGGCGTATAGAAAAGCAGCGTGCGTTGTTCGATCTCGGTCGGGCCAGGCTCTTCGCCTTCCTGATAGATGCGCTTGCCATCCAGCGTGGTGGCGGGACACAAGGCGCGCGTCGGATCCTGCGCAGCGCTGACAGGTGTCTTGGGATCGCGGTCCAGATCGACAACGTAGCGGGAAATGGTGGAGCGCAGCACTGTCGCGCTCAACTCTCCGTGAAAGTCGAACACGCGTTCCAGGCGCCAGGCGAGATCGGCCTGAAGACGGCCCGTGGCATTCAGCCTTTTTTCGACAGCGTTCGGGATCTCCGTGCCCGAATGGGGCAGGCAGACAATCAGCGGGCTTTGTCCTTCTTCAACCAGGATCATGCTGCAACGCCTAAACGACGAGACCAAACGGCCTCTAACTTGGAGAACTTACTTAACGGAAACAAGACATTTTCTTTACAACCAGAAGACACGTAACCACACCCGCAACAAAGCATGGTCGAATAGATCATTGTTTCCAGCAGCTTGCCAACCCTTATTGCCTGCACCGCTTCTGGGTGAAAGCCGTTTCCGGTCCGAAGCTCTCTTTCCCACACTATTTCGCGGTCGCACAAACCATCGTATCGCGCATGTTAATCCGGCGAGCTGACCAACTGGCGTCTTGACGGATGCCTGCAGGCGGGCAATTTTCACAGCAACACATCTTTCGGCGGCCAAGGCCGTCCCATCCCCTTCCGTTCAGGATCTGCCTTCAAACGAGGACCCGGCCATGACGCTTCGCAATGGCAAAGAATTTCTGATGATTCCAGGACCGACCAATGTGCCGGAGGAAATCCTGCGGGCCATGCACCGGCCTGCGGTAGACATTTATGAAGGCCCTTTGCTGGAAACAACCGGGTTCTGCCTGCACGGTTTGCAGCGTCTGTTCCGGACCGAAGGCAAGACCTACATCTACGCAGCCAACGGTCATGGAGCCTGGGATGCCGCCCTGTGCAACACGCTGAAGCGTGGCGACAAGGTGCTCGTGCTGGAGTCCGGCCGCTTTGCCCTTGGCTGGGGAGAAGCTGCCAACGTGCTGGACCTCGATATAGAGGTTCTGCCCGGTGCCTGGGACAAGGGGGTCGACCCTGCCCACCTGCAGGAACGGCTGAAACAGGATACCGCCCACGAGATCAAGGCTATCCTGGTGGTTCAGGTCGATACGGCCTCCGGGGTCTGGAATGATATTGCCGCCTTGCGCAAGGCGATCGACGCAGCTTCACACCCTGCCCTGTTCATGGTCGACACCATTGCCTCGCTAGGCTGCATGCCGTTCGAGATGGACGCCTGGGGTGTCGATGTGGCGCTGACGGGATCGCAGAAGGGTCTGATGTGCCCGCCAGGCCTCTCCTTTGTTGCCGCCGGCCCGAAAGCCGACAAGGCACATGAAACGGCGGAGCTGCGGACCAACTACACCGACTGGACTTTCCGGCAAGGGCCGGAGCACTACCAGAAATACTGCGGAACGCCGCCCGAGCACCTTCTGTTTGCCTTTCACAAGGCTCTCGATCTCATTTTCGAGGAAGGGCTGGAGAAGACCTGGCACAGGCATGCCCTTCTGGGCGAGGCAACCCGGCGGGCCGTTGCGGTCTGGGCGGAAAAGGGCGCGGTCGACTTCAACATCACCGACGCGCATGCCCGCTCGAACTCCGTCACCGTTGTGCGGTTCAACGAAGGCGACGTGGCGGCGCTAAGGACCTTTACCAAGGAAGTTTGCGGCGTCACCATCGGTGGAACGATCGGCGAATTGTCCGGCAAAGGCATCCGCATTGCCCACATGGGCCACGTCAACGCCGTCATGCTGCTCGGCACGTTGTCAGCCATCGAACTCGGCTTCCAGAAACTGGGCATTCCCCATGGGCGGGGCGGAGTGCAGGCGGCGATGGATTACCTGGCGGGCGCTCTGTGAGAACGGTGGGACGCGTCCTGGAAAGTGTCTGAATTTTGAGCGCGATCGACCGCCTTCCACACGGGTTCAAATGCCTGGCGATGCTTGCTGAGCAGCATTTTCACCAGCCCCTTCAGCAAGACGGTCCTCATCCTGAGGAAGCGCGCAGCGCTGTCTCGAAGGATGGGCGGCATAGTCCGGTACAAGCGGCCCATCCTTCGAGACGGACCAGACCGGTCCTCCTCAGGATGAGGGTCGTTTTGAAGTCTTTTTCTTCTCAAAGCCTTTCCTCCAGCCGGTCGCAGATCGTTTTCAGAACCTTGATCCGGGCATGGCGCTTGTCTTCGGAGGAGACCAGCGTCCAGGGGGCGTAGTGGGTTGATGTGCGATCGATCATGTCGCCGGCGGCGATGGCGTATTGGTCCCATTTCAGGCGATTGCGCCAGTCGTCATCCGTGATCTTGTGCTGCTTGTAGGCCGTGTCCTCGCGCGCCTTGAACCTGCGCAGCTGCTCGTCCTCGGAAATGGCAAGCCAGAATTTGCAGACAATGTAGCCAAAGTCCGTGAGTTCCTGCTCGAACTCGTTGATTTCGTTGTAGGCGCGCAGCCAGTCGTCGTGTCCGGCGTAGCCTTCGACACGCTCCACCAGCACGCGTTCGTACCAGGACCGGTCGAAGATGGCGAAATGTCCCTTGGCCGGCACGCGCCGCCAGAAGCGCCACAGGTAAGGGCGGGCCTTTTCCTCGTCGGTCGGTGCCGAGATCGGGTGAACCTTGTAGATGCGCGGATCGAGCGGACGGATCACCCTGCGGATCGCACCGCCCTTGCCGGCGGCATCATTGCCCTGAAACACCAGAACAACACCCGTCTTGGACAGGGACTTCATGTCCGACAGATCGGACAGTTGCTTCTGGTACTTGTCGCGAAGCTCTTCGTATTCCGACTTCTCCAGCTTTTCCGTCAGGTCGATGGTATCGACCGCCGTTTCGCGCTTCAGCCCGCCGACCACGGGCGGTGCGGCAATCGAATGCGGTTCACCGTCCTCCAGCTTCAGCTTCATGGCATTGGCAACCGTTTGTGCCAGCGCGGCATCGCGGTACTCGGGATCCTGCGAGGGGATGACAAACCAGGGTGCGTAGCCCTTGCTGGTTTCCAGAATGATCTTTTCGCCGGCCTCACTCGCCTTCTTGTGGTGCTTCAACGCTGCCCAGTCGGCCAGCACATGGCGCGCGGCATGTTTTTTCTCGATGTGCTTCAGCCGTTCTTCCTGTTCCTTCTTGGGCAGGTAGAACCAGAATTTCAGGATCAGCACATCCTCGTTGGCGAGCATTTCCTCAAACCGGCGGATCCGGGTCAGGGCCTTGTCGAAGGCGTCCTCGTCGATCTTCTTGTAGATCCAGTCCCGCAGAACAGTCTGATACCAGCTCCCGAACACGATGGCCGTCTCGCCCTTGGGCGGCAGATCGCGCCAGTAGCGCCACAGCGGCGGACGCAGCCGGGCCTCGTCCATCAATTCGCCATAGGCGTTGCAGACTAGATGGCGCGCATCCATCCAGCCATAGAGCCGGGCAACCGCTTCGCCCTTGCCCGCGCCATCCAGGCCATCAACCAGGATCATCGTCGAGAACGGCTGTTTCTCGACAACAGGTAGCTGGGCTGCCAGCAGCGCCTCGCGCAACTGAGGCTCCAGTTTCTTGAAGGTTTTCTTGTCCATGTTCTGCGGCAGGCGGGCGGATTCAAACATGAAGACCTCAAAAGAAAAGACGCACTGGCTGCATCTTGAAACACCCGCACTTAAAAAACCATCTCTTGCTTCAATGTTCCCGAATGGCAGGAGATTTCAATTTTTCGCTATCGGATGGAAGAAGGCGCAACTATATGAAGCGGTAACCGTTTGCTTCACGTCTTTGAAGGCACCCGGCATTTGACAGTTTTTCACTTTTCTCGACCAACACGACCGACCCCGTGACCGAATTTCTTGATCCTGTTCTGACCTTCATCGCGGAAAACCCGTCTCTGGCAGGTCTGATCTGTTTTCTGGCCGCCATGGGCGAAGCGCTGTTCCTGATCGGCCTTTTCGTGCCGACGACGGTGGTGCTGGTGGGCGCCGGAACGCTTGTCGGGCTCGGCAAGCTGGATCCCGTGCCGCTGTTCATCTGGACAACCCTGGGAGCGACCGCAGGCGATGCGATCTCCTACTGGATCGGCTACACCTTCAAGGACAAGATCAAGACCATGTGGCCGCTGAACAAATATGCGGACATTGTGGAAAGCGGCGAGAATTTCTTCAAGAAACACGGCGGCAAGAGCGTCTTTATCGGCCGCTTCGTGCCTGGTGTAAAATCGGTGGTTCCAGGCATCGCCGGCATGGCCGGCATGAATTTCACCCGCTTTTCGGTGGTCAACGTCACCTCCGCCTTCGCCTGGACAATCGTGCATATCGCCCCCGGTATCATTGCAGGTTCCGCACTTGATGCCATCGGCCAGATCAGCGGACGGCTGGCCCTGGTGCTCGGCGCTCTCCTGGTCATCGTCTTCCTGGCGGTGATGCTCGGCCGCTGGCTTATCCTGATAGTCCTGCCGCTGTTTCCCAACACCCATGCGGCCATCGTCAAACGCTTCGCCAGGCGTCAGGACCGGGTATCCCAATGGATCGCGCGCAATTTTGACCCCGCGCATCCACGCTCGGCAGGCATGCTGGCCTCCGCGCTGATCCTGCTGATTTCCTTGCCGGCCTTCTTCTGGATCGTCGGAGAAATCGCCCCCGGCGAACCGATGGTGCGGGCCGACCTTGCCATCCTGAACCTGTTCGACAGCCTGCGCACGCCGGTCGGCGACCGGATCATGGTGTTCGTGACATCGCTCGGCGACGGGATCGTCGTTACCGCCGTCACAGTTGCGGTTGCCGCCTATCTGTTCCTGAGGAAAGCCTGGCGACGCGGCATCGGCTTCGTCATCGCGATGGCCGGCACCGCTATGTTCGTACCCCTGTTCAAGCTGATGCTGCATCGCTCGCGGCCGATCGAACTTTATGCGGGGGCCGACGCCTACAGTTTCCCCAGTGGCCATGCGACGCTGAACGCGGTGCTCTACGGCATTTGCGCCGTGTTGATCGCCCACGATCTCAGCCGTTGGGCCAAGGCCAGCATTTTCACCATCACCGCGACACTGGTCATTACCATCGGCTTTTCGCGTGTCTACCTTGGCGCCCACTGGATGTCGGACGTCCTGGCCGGACTGTTGTTCGGCATTGGTATGGTTTCCGCCTTCGCCTTCGTGTTCGGCCCGATCCACAACGAGAAGATCGGCCGGACGACACTTGCCGTCATTGTCGTTGCTACACTCGGCATCTTCGGCACCTGGCACCTTTCAGGTACCTATGACAAGGCACTTCAGATCTATGAGCCGCGTACCAACACCGAAGCGCTGACAGCAACGGGCTGGCTTGCAGGCGGTTGGCGGGCATTGCCTGCTGAGCGGATCGAACTGAATGGCGATACCGAGGAACCGCTGGTGATCCAATATACCGGGTCCCTGGACCGATTTGCCCAGGCTGCAGAAGCCGATGGCTGGCAGAAACCGCCGAAATGGTCCCTCTCGAGTGCAGGCGGGTTCGTGGAAGGCAAGACACCGCCGGATTCGCTGCCGATCCTGCCCCGAAGCCAGAACGGTCGCCAACCGTCTCTCGTTCTCATCCGCAAGGATCATTCCGCCAACGCAGACAAAAGCGGACGCTGGGTGCTGCGGCTCTGGCCGAGCCGCTATGCCATCCTGCAAGCGGGCAGCCTGCATCCGCTGTACCTCGGCAGCGTGGTACATGAGGATATCCTGCGCCCGATGGGCGAGTTCTCCGGTCCAAAAACGGATATCGAAACTCCGGACCCGACCGACAATCCGGCCCATCTGCTGCCTGGCGCGATAACGCGAAAGCGAGCGGACGGCACGGAAGTCGTGCTTGGCTTCAGCTATGGTCCGGTACCTCCGGCTGCGTCCGGGGTACCTGCAAAAGATACGCCCGTGGCTGCACCGCAGGCTCAGTAATCTCGCCATCGCAGCAGTTCGGGTCTGGTGCCTGCAACACGTTCCGGACCAGCCCCTTGCGCTGGTTTAGAGACGGTTGATCTGTTGAGCCTCCACACAACGCGGTCCCAAAAATGTCCTAATGGGCCGTCATTCTCTTGTGAGACCTATTCGGATCCAGGCTTCGCTTCACGCCAAAAGATGCCGTTATTCCAGCAGGTTAGGCACCAATGGCCGAGTTTGTTTTTCGCGTGTCAGCTCCCCGTTCCCGGAAGCGCGATCGAAAATTACCCCTTGATACTTTTTTCGTATATTCATATATTTGAATATATCGTAATCAAGGGCACATCATGACTGACTTTACACCCCTTATGAGTTTCCTGGGTGGAACGCTGATCGGCGTTGCCACGGTTGCCCTGATGGCCGTGCTCGGGCGCATTGCCGGCATCAACGGCATTGCCAGCGGCTTTCTGACCACGCAGTTCAACCAGGACTGGGCCTGGCGCGCCGCCTTTCTGGCCGGCATGGTCGCCAGCCCGCTGATCATGCTTGGTGTAACCGGGCAGCTGCCGGAAATCACCGTGCCGTCCTCCCCGCTTCTGCTGGTGATCGGCGGTTTTCTGACCGGTATCGGCACGACCTATGGTTCCGGCTGCACGAGCGGCCATGGTGTCTGCGGCATCTCGCGCCTGTCGGCACGGTCCATCGTGGCAACCGTCACGTTCATGGCAACTGCAGGTGTGACCGTCTACCTGACCCGCCACGTCTTTGGAGGATAACGGCATGAAACTTCTTTCCGCTTTTGCCATTGGCCTCCTCTTCGGCTGCGGCATCCTGATCTCGGGCATGGGCGACCCTGCCAAGGTCCTGAACTTCTTCGATGTGGCCGGCACCTGGGACCCGAGCCTTGCCTTCGTGATGGGTGGTGCGCTTCTTGTCACGGCCATCGGCTATCGTCTGGTCTTCCGGATGAACACGCCGCTGCTGGCACAGGGCTTCAACCTGCCTTCGAGAACCGATCTCGACGCCAAACTGATCGGCGGCTCAGCGGTTTTCGGCATCGGCTGGGGCCTGAGCGGTTTCTGTCCGGGTGGTCTCGTTCCGGTGCTGGGTCTGGGCATGGAGCCTCTGCTGACCGCCGGTGCTATCGTTGCCGGCATCTTGACCGCAAGATGGATGATCGTCCTCGGCCATCGCCAGCAACCCGCAAAAGCCTGACCCGGCTCGGCCGGCAAAAACAAACGGGAGATTGTTATGAGCAACTCAAACTATCCGGTCGACATGGGTGTCAAACCTGACGTCACACCCTTTTTCGATCCGGCCACCAACACGATCAGCTACGTGGTCAAGGACCCGGCTTCCAACGCCTGTGCCGTTGTCGACAGCGTGATGGATATCGACTACGCCGCCGGCCGCATCACCTATGACCATGCAGATCAGATCATCGCCTATATCCGCGAGAAGGATCTCAAGCTGGAATGGCTGATCGAGACACATGTTCATGCCGATCACCTGTCGGCAGCGCCGTATATCCAGCAGAAACTGGGCGGCAAGCTGGGCATCGGCGACAAGATCACCGTCGTCCAGGAAACCTTCGGCAAGGTGTTCAACGAAGGCACGGAATTCCAGCGCGACGGCAGCCAGTTCGACCGCCTGTTCCGTGACGGGGACGTCTATCAGATCGGCGAGCTGACCGCCTTTGCCATGTATACGCCCGGCCACACTCCGGCGTGCATGGTGCATGTGATGGGCGATGCCGCCTTTGTCGGTGATACGCTGTTCATGCCGGATGGTGGCTCGGCCCGTGCCGATTTCCCGGGCGGTGATGCGGCAACGCTTTACGACAGCATCCAGAAGGTACTGGCCCTGCCGGACGACATGCGCCTGTTCATGTGCCACGACTATGGCCCGAACGGCCGCGACATCCAGTGGGAGACCACGGTGGGTGCCGAGAAGGAACACAACATCCACGTCGGTGGCGGCAAGACGAAAGAAGAATTCGTCAAGTTCCGCACGGAACGCGATGCCCAGCTCGACATGCCAAAGCTGATCATCCCCTCGCTGCAGGTGAATATGCGCGCCGGCAAGCTGCCGCCCGCAGATGAAAGCGGCAAGACCTTCCTGAAGGTGCCGGTCAACGGCCTCTGATCGAGGCCAATGACCGGCCCCTCTAGCAGAACCGAAGCAGGCGGCTGATCCCCGCGTATCCACGCGGGGAGGGCGTCTGCAGAAAATCGGTCGAGACTTCATCGCCGGGAGGAGGCGGACAGGACCCATGAAAGCAATCAATTCCCAGATATCGGTAGCTCCCCAGGTAAAACCCGAGGACATGGCCGACTTTGCACAACAGGGCTTTCGCTCGGTGATCTGCAATCGCCCGGATGGCGAAGGTGCCGACCAGCCCTCGTTCGAGGAAATCGAAGCGGCTGCCGGCAAGCTCGGTATGGAAGCGCGGTATCTGCCCATCGTTGCCGGCAAGGTGGGCGATACGGATGCCGAAGAGTTCGGGCGGTTGATGGAAAGCCTGCCGAAACCGATCCTGGCCTATTGCCGGACCGGTACGCGCTCGGCAACGCTCTGGTCGTTGTCCCAGGCCGAAAAGCTGCCGCTCTCCGACATCCTCTCCAAAACCAAGGCCGCCGGCTACGACATGGCTGGCGTGGTGCGGCGCATCGCCAACGGCGGCCGCACACCGACCGAAACTGCCGAGGATGCGCGTTTCGACGTCGTCATCGTGGGCGGTGGCGCGGCCGGCATCTCGGTGGCTTCCAGTCTGCTTTCCCGCAAGTCGGACCTGGAAATCGCCATCATCGATCCGGCGGACGTTCACTACTACCAGCCCGGCTGGACGATGGTCGGCGGCGGCATCTTCGAGGCCTCGGACACCGCCAAGACCATGGGCTCCCTCATTCCGAAGGGCGTTCACTGGATCAAGTCGGCAGTCGCCGCCTTCGAACCGAAGGACAATGCCGTCGTTCTGGACGGCTGCCGTGTGGTCAAATACGGACGGCTGGTGGTCTGCCCGGGCCTGAAGCTCGACTGGCACAAGGTCGAAGGCCTTGTCGACACGCTCGGCAAGAACGGCGTGACGTCCAACTATCGATACGACATGGCTCCCTACACCTGGCACCTGGTGCAGACCATGAAGGCTGGACGGGCGCTGTTCACCCAGCCGCCCATGCCGATCAAATGCGCCGGTGCGCCGCAAAAGGCCATGTATCTTTCGGCAGACCACTGGCTGAAGTCCGGCACTCTGGACAAGATCGACATCCAGTTCATGAATGCCGGCGGTGTGCTGTTCGGCGTGAAGGACTATGTGCCTGCGCTGATGGACTACGTGAAGCGATACGATGCCGGCCTGAACTTCTTCCACAATCTGGTTGCAGTCGACGGGCCTGGCAAAAAGGCCGTCTTCGAGGTGAAGGAACCGGAAAAGGATCCACGCCAGGTGGAAGTCGAGTTCGACATGATGCATGTGACGCCGCCGCAGACGGCGCCCGATTTCATCCGCGTCTCGCCGCTGGCGGATGCCGCCGGCTGGGTCGATGTCGACCAGTCCACGCTGCGCCACAAGACCTTCGACAACATCTGGTCGCTCGGCGATGTGATGAACGCACCGAATGCCAAGACGGCCGCGGCTGCGCGCAAACAGGCACCGGTGGTCGCGGAAAACATCGTTTCCGATATCGCAGGGCACAGCGCGACGGCCCAATATGACGGCTACGGCTCCTGCCCGCTCACCGTTGAACGTGGCAAGATCGTCCTGGCCGAGTTCGGCTACGGTGGAACGCTGTTGCCGAGCTTCCCGCGTTGGCTGGTGGACGGGACCAAGCCAACGCGCACCGCATGGCTCCTGAAGGAGCGTATCCTACCTCCCATTTACTGGCGTGCCATGTTGCGCGGCAAGGAATGGCTGGCCAAGCCGGAAAAAGTATCGGCAGCATAACAAGCCCGGGAAACGGGCCCATCGAACCAACCTGCAACTCGAGCCGGTTTCCCGGCTCGAGTTTTTACCAGCCCCGACAAAGGCCAAGAAAAATGATCCGCCTAAAGCGCTATCTGCCCATTCTCGACTGGGGCAAAAGCTATGACAGGGAAACGGCGACAAACGATCTCGTTGCGGCGGTGATCGTGACGATCATGCTGATCCCGCAGTCTCTTGCTTACGCGCTTCTGGCTGGCCTGCCGCCCGAAGTCGGCCTTTATGCATCCATCCTGCCGCTTGTCGCCTACGCCCTGTTCGGCACCAGCCGAGCGCTGGCCGTCGGGCCGGTTGCCGTGGTCTCGCTGATGACGGCTTCCGCCGTTGGCGAACTGGCCAGGCAGGGCACCCCGGAATATCTGGGTGCCGCCATCATTCTCGCTTTCCTGTCGGGCCTGATGCTGATCGCCATGGGCCTGTTCCGGCTCGGGTTCCTGGCGAACCTCCTGAGCCATCCGGTGATTTCCGGCTTCATCACCGCGTCGGGCCTGCTGATTGCGTCCAGCCAGCTCAAGCACATCCTCGGCGTCAAGGCGAACGGGCATACGCTTTACGACATCCTCGGCTCCATCCTGCAGCACCTTGGCGAGATCAACTGGATCACCTTCGCAATCGGCGTATCGGCCACGGCTTTCCTCTTCTGGGTGCGCAAAGGCCTGAAGAAGCTGCTGCTTGGTATGGGAATGAAACCGTTTTTTGCCGATATCCTGACCAAGGCCGGGCCGGTGGCAGCCGTCGCGGTGACCACGATCCTGTCCGCCGTCTTTCAACTCGGCGAGAAAGGCGTGCGTGTTGTCGGGGACATTCCCTCCGGCCTGCCGGTGCCGCATCTGCCAGCCTTCGACGGCGAGTTGTGGCTGGCGCTTGCCGGTCCCGCGCTGCTGATTTCGGTCATCGGGTTTGTGGAATCCGTCTCCGTTGCGCAGACGCTGGCAGCCAAGAAGCGTCAGCGGATCGAGCCGGATCAGGAGCTGATCGGCCTCGGCGCCTCCAACATTGCCTCCGCCATTTCCGGTGGCTATCCGGTCACCGGCGGGTTCGCCCGCTCGGTCGTCAATTTCGATGCCGGGGCAGCGACCCCGGCGGCTGGTGCCTTCACCGCCGTCGGCATTGCGCTGGCCACCTTGTTCCTGACCCCGCTGCTGACGCATCTGCCACAGGCAACTCTGGCCGCCACCATCATCGTTGCCGTGCTGTCGCTCGTCGATCTCGGCGCGATCAAGCGGACCTTCGCCTATTCTAAGAGCGATTTCGCGGCCATGGCCGCGACGATCCTGATCACCCTGTTCTTCGGTGTCGAGCCGGGCGTGGTGACCGGCGTTGCCCTGTCGATCGCGCTTTATCTCTACCGCAGCAGCCGGCCACATATGGCGATTGTCGGCGTCGTGCCGGGAACCGAGCACTTCCGCAATGTTGACCGGCACGCCGTGGTGACGGGGGACCGGGTGCTGACGCTACGGGTCGATGAAAGCCTGTTCTTTGCCAATTCGCGGTTTCTGGAAGACCGGATCTATGCACTGGTGGCCGAAAAGCCCGATATCGAACACGTGGTGCTGATGTGCCCGGCCGTGAACGAGATCGACGCCAGTGCCCTGGAGAGCCTTGAGGAAATCAACCACCGTCTGTCGGATTCCGGTGTTTCCTTCCACCTTTCGGAGGTTAAGGGACCGGTGATGGACCGACTGAAGCGGACCGATTTCCTGAAACATTTGAGCGGGCAGGTGTTCCTCAGCCAGTACGACGCCTTGTGCACGCTCGACCCGCTGACGGCGCATATCTCGGAAAGCCGCACGCCGAAGAAGACCGCGAAGTCGAACCTGTGGAGCGGGCCGGAGATCTGATCCGGCTCTGGCTATTTTGCTGTGAGAGGGTCGACCCGGTTGTTACCGCATTTCTGTCTGATCCACCGCTCCTCAGGATGAGGCATTTTTTGCTGTCAGGCGCTTGAGGCGAGAGCCGCTCGACCCCAAACCAACCAGCAAAAGGGTGTCAGTTGCTGTTTGACAACTGGAGGATCGGCACGATCTTCTCGCAGAAGCGGAAATGGACCGGCGGCTTTTCGCCTTCCTGAACCATGAGCCCTTCGGTGCCACGGGGCTGAACGGTGACCAGTTC
The DNA here is from genome assembly GCF_012395805.1 of Labrenzia sp. 5N. Taxonomy (NCBI): domain Bacteria; kingdom Pseudomonadati; phylum Pseudomonadota; class Alphaproteobacteria; order Hyphomicrobiales; family Stappiaceae; genus Labrenzia; species Labrenzia sp. 5N. The sequence goes on from NZ_JAAZTM010000004.1 coordinate 838,992, forward strand.
GATCGCCTCGCCGCCATCCGTCAGCAGACAATTGATGGCCGCACGCTGGGTCATCTTGCCGCTCTTTTCAGCCCCATAGACCTGGCAGATGCGCCCCGGGGTTTCCAGAAGGCCGCGGTAGATGGCCAGCGTCGAGCCGGGTGCGCTTCGGTCGATCCGCGGAGCCGGACAATCCTGCAGTTCGCGCACCCAAATTCCTTGCGCGAAATCCGCAAAACGCAGATCCAGTGCCCGGCCTTGCAGAAGGGGTGCGGATTTCGGCACCTGGAACATCAAGTCTCCCTTGCCTGCAAGCGCAGGCCCGCACGCAAACGCCAGTGCAACGCCCAACAAGGCATTTCGTGTGAAATTGTTCAACCGCTACCCCCTCCCGGAGTGACAAGATCCAACCGGATTATCCGATGCGCCGAAACATCGCGCAAGTTGGCAGGAAAGGTCAATGTCGCCAACGGCAAAACTTGCAAAAAACGAACAAATGTGGAACAAAATGCGCATGGAACCCGATCATCAGCCACTAGCGGGGCGGATTCAGCTGGATGACCCGCTCAAGGACGGACGTCAGTCGGAAACCGCGCTGAAGGTCTGGCGCGGGGCCGCGCGGCTGTTGCGACAACTCGATTTCGCCTGCCTGCCGGAAGTCACCCTTGCCTCCGCCCGGCGGGCGGACCTCCTGGCGCTTGGGCCGAAACATGAGCTCTGGATAGTCGAGGTCAAATCCTCGATCGCCGATTTCCGGGCGGATACCAAGTGGCCGGACTACCGCCTTCATTGCGACCGGCTGTATTTCGCGACGCATCCGGACGTCCCGCTGGAGATCTTTCCCGAGGAGGCCGGGCTGATTGTTTCCGACGGCTTCGGGGCGGAGATCCTGCGCGAAGCACCGGAACACAAGCTGGCGGCAGCGACCCGGAAATCGGTAACCCATCGTTTCGCCCGCCATGCCGCACACCGCCTGCACAACCTGTCAGACCCGGACGGCGTTCAGTTGTTCCAGAGCTACTAGGCCCGACTTTCGTCTCACGCCCTTGCAACGGTTTCGCGGCGCCGGAAACGAAGCACCAGGATCAGTGCGAGCAGCGCCAGGACAGGAGCGGACACCGCAGCCAGACCCGTCCAGCCGATCCCCGCAAACAGCACGCCCGAGAGAAGCGAGGCTCCGGAGGATGAAACCGCAAGAAGCGTATCGTTGACGCCTTGGACCAGCGGCCTTTCCTCGTCGCTCAAGGCTGCCAGCAGCAAATGCGTTCCTCCGATGAAACCGAAATTCCAGCCCACGCCCAACAGAACGAGGGCACCGTAGAATTCGAGCAGGCCGATGCCGGACCATGCCGTCAGCGCGGAAGCGAACAGGAGAACGAGCCCCAGGACGGCGATCCTGGTTCCGCCGAAGCGGCGGATCAGAAACCCCGTAAAGAACCCGGGTGCGAACATTGCGACCACGTGCCAGCGAATGACATCCGCGGCCTGGCCTTCGGCGAACCCGCAACCGATCATCGCCAAGGGTGTCGGGGTCATCAGAAGAACCATCATCGCCTGTGACAAAGCTGCAAGCCCGATCGCTCCGACCGCCCTGGGATTACGGCTCAGGATCCGTACCGCGCTTTCCGCGCGCCTGTGGGCCACCTTGAGTGGCGATGCCGGCATCCTTAACCACCAGACCGGCAACGCCCCAAGAACTCCGAGCATGGCGATTGCAAGATAGGCTCCTGCCAGCGGTATTGGCGCCAGTGCGTCCTTTGCTTCATTGAACAGTTGCGGCCCCAGCAACGCGGCCACCAGTCCGGAAGCCAGTGTGAAGGAAATCGCCTGAGCCCGATGTTCGGCGGGAACCGCCTCGGAGGCCGCAAACCGGAAATAGTTCACGCTGATCAATGCGGCCCCAAGAGCCGCATGTGCCAGGCAGAGCAGGATGAAACTCTGCAGTACAAGCGCCAATGCCGCGAAGACACCGCCAAAGACCAGCATTGCCGCGCCAAGCAGGAAACCTGCTCGCCTGCCGAAGCGCCCCATGAAGAGAGATACCGGCGTTGCCACGATGATGCCGACCAGCATCTGCGTCGACGGCGGCGCGGTTGCGAGCCACACGTGGGGAGCCAGCCAGCCTCCTGCCAGACCGCCAAGGATGATCAGCATCGGCATTGCCGAGCCGAGCACGATATTCGCAAGGAGAATGAGGAGAAAGTTTCTCGTGAGCATGAGGCCGTCCGTACCGGTTACGCCAGGGATCACTCCTGTTTAACGGTTGAACCGACTGTCTATAATGACATAGTGTCGTCAATTATGGACAAAACGCTTCGCCAGATCGACATCCTGCTTTTCGACGGCCTGAACATCCTGGATGTGGCAGGTCCCGCGCAGGTTTTCAGTTCGGCAAACGAAGACGGCACCGAACGCTACAGGTTGCGCTTCGTTTCCATGGACGGGATGGGGGTCACCTCTTCGTGCGGGCTCAGATTGCAAGTGGACACGACCGCATCGACAGACGGGCGGCGGGATCTTCTGATACCGGGTGGGACTGGTGTCGATCAAGCAATGCATGACCGGATGATCCTGGATATTCTTGCAACTTGGCCTTCGGAAATGGAGGACAGACGGGTTATTTCGATCTGCTCCGGTGCGCTGGTCCTGGCCAATGCTGGCCTTTTGAATGGCCGGAAAGCCACGACCCACTGGCGGCGCGCCCGACAGGTGCGGCAGCAATTTCCTGAGGTTCGCTGGTCCACCGACGAGCTTTATCATATCGACGGCGAGGTGATGACGTCCGCAGGCGTTGCCTCAGGCATCGATCTGGCGCTGGAGATCATCAAGAGGGACCATGGTGGAGCCCTGGCTCTTGCCGTTGCCCGCGAGTTGGTCGTCTATCTGAAAAGAGCCGGTGGCCAAACCCAGTTCGCGGACTTGCTTGAAGCGCAGTTTTCCGGCGACCGCGAACTTGGCCGGCTGCTTGACGCCTTGCAGGACAATCCCGGACGCGACTGGACACTGGAGTTGATGGCTGAGGTTGCCGGTCTGACCCCGAGGACCTTGAGCCGACGGTTTTCCGCAAGCGCGGGGCTAACGCCCGTGAAATATCTGGAACGCTACAGGCTCAAGCGGGCAGCGGATGTCCTGTCAGGCGGTGCGCCGGTGGGAAGCGCTATCCGTGTTTCCGGTTTCTCCGATTTCCAGCAAATGCAGCGGGCGTTCAAGAGGCATCTCAATACCACCGTCGGCGAGTACCGGGAAAAATTCGCGGATAGCTGAAACCCTGTGGCGACAAATCGCGGATGGCACATCCCGGACATCAGCTGAGAAGCCCATCCGGAGCGCTGCAACCAGCGCCCCGGATGCAGTTTGCATCAGACGAACAGGTTGACCAGGCTTTCCAGGTATTCCTGCTTGCCGGATTTCGGCTGCGGTTCCAGGTCAGCCTTGTGGACGCGCTCGGCCAATGTCTCGAGCGAGGAGCCGCCCTTGAGGATGTCGGCGTTTTCCGGCTTCTGCCAGCCGGCATAACGGTCATCGACGAAGCCCTTCAGTCGGCCGTCCTCGATCATGGCTGCCGCGGCCTTCAGACCGCGGGCAATCGCGTCGGCTGAGCCGACGTGCGCCTGGATCAGATCGACCGGGTCGAGTGACTGGCGACGCAGCTTGGCGTCGAAGTTGGTGCCGCCGGTGGTGAAGCCGCCCGCCATCAGGATCTCGTAATAGGCGAGCGCCAGTTCCGGCACGTTCATGCCGAAGTGGTCGGTATCCCAGCCGCACTGATAGTCGTTTCGGTTCATGTCGACGGACCCGAAGATGCCGAGCGAACGGGCCATGTGCAGTTCGTGCTCGAACGAGTGACCGGCCAGGATGGCGTGGCCCTGCTCGATGTTCATCTTGACGTCGTTTTCCAGCCCATAGGCCTTCAGGAACCCATAGACGGTGGCGACGTCGTAGTCGTACTGGTGCTTGGACGGCTCCTGCGGCTTCGGCTCGATCAGGATCGTGCCCTTGAAGCCGATCTTGTGCTTGTACTCGACCACCATGTTGAGGAAGCGGCCGAACTGGTCCAGCTCCTGTTTGATGTTGGTGTTGAGCAGGGTCTCGTAACCTTCGCGGCCACCCCAGAGCACATAGTTTTCACCACCGAGGCGATAGGTGACGTCCATTGCGTTCTTCACCTGTGCGGCGGCATAGGCGAAGACGTCCGGATCCGGATTGGTGGCCGCACCGCCCATGAAGCGGCGGTTGGAGAACATGTTGGCCGTGCCCCAAAGGAGCTTGATGCCGGTGTCGGCCATCTTCTTTTCGAAGATGTCGGCAATCGCGTTCACATTGGCATTGCTTTCGGCAAGCGTCCGGCCTTCCGGCGCAACGTCGCGGTCATGGAAAGTGAAGAACGGCATGCCCAGGATCTGGAACATCTCGAAGGCAACGTCTGCCTTCAGTTTGGCCTGTTCCATCGGATCGCCGCCAGCCGCCATCCAGGACCGGTTGAAGGTTTCGCCGCCGAACGGATCGGAGCCCGGCCAGCAGAAGCTGTGCCAGTAACACACGGCAAGACGCAGATGGTCTTCCATGCGTTTGCCGAGGACGACCTCGTCCTTGTTGTAGTGGCGATAGCTCAGCGGCTCGGTGCTTGCCGGCCCGGTGTATTGGATCGGCTGAAGATCGCCGAAGAACCCAGTGCTCATGTTGTCATCTCCTTGAATATGCTTCCTAAAAGCCGGCTTGTTTGAGCGCCGGATAAAGCTTGCGCCAGCGCTCGTAGCCTTCGGCATATCTTTGTGTGAGGGCCGGCACCGGATCGATGCTGGCCTTGAGGGCGGGCTTGGTGAAAATGCCCTCGGTGCTACCGAGCGCGGCGGCCTGACCGAGCCTGGCCGCGCCAAGCGAGCCGCCGAAGTCGCCATCCACCGGAACGTCGACCGGAACCTTGAGCAGGCTGGCGATGATCTCCAGCCAGACCGTTGAGCGAGACCCGCCGCCGACCGCCAGAACCCGTTCGATCCCGGTGCCGGCAACGCTGAGCGCTTCCAGGCAGTCCTTCAGCGCGAAGGCGACACCGTCGAGTACCGCGTGGCAGAGTTCGGCATCGTCGGTTCCGTGAGAAATGCCGAAGAAGCCGGCGCGGATGTCGACGTCGTTGTGCGGCGTCCGTTCGCCGCCGAGATAAGGCATGAAGGAAACGGGCGAAGGCCCTTCCACATTGCCAATCAGACCGGTGAGTTCACCCGGATTGCGCTTCACCACCTTTGCCAGCCAGTTGAGGCTGTCGGTTGCCGAAAGGATCACCCCCATCTGGTGCCAGGTGTCCGGCACGGCATGGCAGAAGGCGTGAACCGCGCTGTCGACGTTGGGCGAGAAGCGGTCGTTGGTCACGAACAGCACGCCGGAGGTCCCGAGCGAGACAAAGGCCGAACCCGGATCGACCGCACCGACACCGCAGGCCGAAGCGGCATTGTCGCCACCGCCGCCGGCCACCACCGGAGCGGCGTCGAAACCCCAGCGGCCACAAAGATCCGCCTTGAGTGTGCCCGAGCTTTCGGAGCCTTCGACAAGGCGCGGCATGTTCTCACGGGTGAGGCCCGTTGCGGCCAGAAGCGCGTCGCTCCAGTCGCGTCTGGCGACATCCAGCCAGAGCGTTCCGGCGGCATCCGACATTTCGCCGACGTACTCGCCCGTCAGCTTGAAACGGACATAGTCCTTGGGCAGCAGAACCATGGTGGTTCTGGCGAAGATTTCCGGCTCGTTCTCACGCACCCACTGCAGCTTCGGCGCAGTGAAGCCCGGCATCACCCGGTTGCCGCCGAGCGTCAGGAATTTCGGCTCGGCCGCTTCCAGTTCCGAGCATTGCTTGCCCGACCTGCCGTCGTTCCACAGGATGCAGGGGCGCAGCGGCTTACCGGCGGCATCCAGAAGCGTGGCACCGTGCATATGGCCGGACAAGCCGATGCCACGCACCGCGGCCATGGCCTTCGGCGCTTCCGCCTTGAGCGCGTCCAGAACGGTTTCGCAAGCCCGCCACCAGCTGTCCGGATCCTGTTCCGACCAGCCCGGATGGGGACGCTGGACCGTCAACTCCGCGGTTGCCGATGCGATCAGGGACTGGTCCTCACCAAGAAGAATGGCTTTGACCGAACTGGTACCGATATCGAGGCCGATATACATGAGGTGCGTTCCTCAAAAACAATCAAAAAGAATGCCGATGGCCCGTGACCGGGTGTCGGCATGAGGGTCCACACCGTCCGAACAGGGCCAGGCCGTCTGTTCAAACCATGAGGAAGTCCCGCGGGCAAGAGCCCGCGGGTCCTGTCGGTTTATCCGACCACTGTATCGTCCACAAGAGCACCTGGACCCGGGATCGCCCCTTCCGGGCATTTACCCAGAATGATCATGCCGAGCACGTCGTCATCAGTGACGTCGGTCGTGCGGGCGGTGCCGACAAGCTGACCGTTCTTCATGACCGCGATACGGTCGCAAAGCTGGAAGACGTCGTGGATGTCGTGGCTGATCAGGAAGATGCCGAGGCCCTGTTTCTTCAGTTCCTGGATGAGTTCAGCCACCATCTGCGTTTCATGCACGCCAAGCGCGGCGGTCGGTTCGTCCATGATCAGGATCTTGGCATTGAAATAGACCGCGCGGGCAATGGCCACCGACTGGCGCTGACCGCCCGACAGGGCTTTCACCGGCGCATGGAACTTTTTGAAGTTCGGGTTGAGCCGGCCCATGATCTTGCGGGTTTCCGCTTCCATGGCATCGTCGTCGACAAAGCCGAGCGGCGAGGTCAGTTCACGGCCGAGGAACAGGTTGGACGCGGCATCGAGATTATCCGCCAGAGCAAGCGTCTGGTAGATGGTCTCGATGTTCTGCGCCCGCGCGTCGCGCGGCGAGTGAATGTGCACTTCCTTGCCGTTGATGCGGATTTCGCCGCTGTCGGCCTTGTAGGCACCGGAAAGGATCTTGATCAGGGTCGACTTGCCGGCACCGTTGTGGCCAAGCAGACCCACGACTTCACCCGGATAAAGATCGACAGAGACATGATCCACGGCCTGCACCCCGCCGAAGGAGATGCACATGTCTTTCATTTCTACGAGAGGCGCGTCCATGTCTCAGTCTCCCGTGCGCTTGCGATAGATGATGTCGACGAGGACGGCGATGACGAGCACTGTGCCCACGACGATATTCTGCAGCGGGGCGTCGACGCCGACCATGGCCATGCCCGACTGCAATGACTGCATGATCAGCGCGCCCAGGATGGCGCCGTAGATCGTGCCGACACCGCCCGCAAGCGCGGTGCCGCCGATCACTGCCGCGGCAATGACCCTGAGTTCGTCCAGCGTGCCGATGTCGTTGGTCGAAAAGCCGAGGCGTGCGGCCGCGACAGCGGCTGCGAGCGCGCTGAGGCCGCCCATGATGGCAAACACCTTGACGGTCAGAAACCTGGTGTTGATGCCGGAGAGCTCCGCGGCATCCGGATTTCCGCCGGTTGCGAAAATGTAGCGTCCGAGACGGGTGCGGCGCGCGACGATGGTCATGACGACGGTAACCACGATCAGAAGCAGCACCGAGTAGGGAATGCCGTAGCCCATGACTAGGCCTTCCGGCATGGTTTCGCCCCGGGCCTCGAAGATCCGCTCAAGACGGGCGGTGGGAATGTCATAGGCATTCAGCACCCAGACGAACCCGAGAATTGCCCCGGTCGTGATGACACCCATGGTGACTTCCGCCCAGCCGGGTTTGACCGGGAACCCATGCGCAGCCTTGCGGCGGCGCGAGGAGACCTGCATCCACAGCGCAACGGCGACGGCCAGAACGCCGAAGATCCACGATCCCGTTTCGCCCATGGTGCCGCCGATACCGCCGATCATGGTGAAGGTTTCATCGAGCGGGCCGATGGTCTGACCGGAGGTGATGAACCAGGCAACGTTGCGCCAGACCAGGAGGCCACCAAGCGTCACGATGAAGGCCGGAATGCCGAGATAACCGACCATCCAGCCCTGGAAGGCACCGATCAGCACACCAACAACCACACCGGCCAGAATGGCCAGGATCCAGATAGCCGGATTGCCGAGGCCGAGCAGCGGCGGCAGGACATCGGTCTGGACAACCGCCATGACCGCCGCAACCGTCGCCAGAACGGAGCCGACGGACAGATCGATGTGGCGGGTGACGATAACGAACACCATACCGGTGGCCATGATGGCAACGGACACGGTCTGGATCGTCAGGTTGAAGATGTTGCGCGGCGTCAGGAACCGGCCATCCGTAATCACATTGAACACCAGGCACAGGACGATGAACGCCCCGATCATGCCGAGAAGCCGTGTGTCCAGCTGCAATGCGGCAAACAAGTTTCGTGCTGTCGGGCTTTTGGGCCCTGACAGTGCGGTGTCAGACATAGAGGTTACTCCTGCTTGGAGACCATTACGCTTACGCATCGGGTGGCCCATCCCGGGGAGCGGCTTTCGCAGCAGCTGTCCCTGTTATTACGGCCCCGGTTAACAGTAACCGGGGCCGCACATTAAGCGTAGTGTTATTAGTTACAGGGAGCCGGGCCGTTCTCGACGCCCTGGCACAGATCATCCTTGGAGATCCAGCCTGCATCGACGACCGCGGTCAGGTTGTCCTTGGTGACCGGAAGCGGTGCCAGGAACTTGGCGGTCAGCTCGGTGCCGGACGGAGACGTCCAGGCAGCTGCGCCATCGACGCCGCCCATCTCGGTGCCACTGGCCAGGCTGACGGCGATTTCACCGGCGGCCTTGCCGAGTTCGCGAGCGTCCTTCCAGACGGAAACCGTCTGCGTGCCCTTTGCAACACGGTTCAGAGCGGCATGGTCGCCGTCCTGACCGGACACCGGAATGCCGTCCATGCCCTGTGCGGTCAGAGCGGCCACAACACCGCCGGCCGTACCGTCGTTGGAGGCAACAACCGCGTCGACCTTGTTGTCGTTGGCGGTCAGGATCTGTTCCATGTTGCGCTGTGCGTTCGCCGGCAGCCAGCCGTCGGTGTAGGCTTCGCCAACGATCGTGATGTCACCCGCATCGATTGCGGATTGCAGGACTTCCTGCTGACCACCGCGGAGGAAGTCCGCGTTCGGGTCGGTCGGGGAGCCCTTGATCATGACGTAGTTGCCCTTCGGCGCGGCAGCCAGAACGGCACGAGCCTGCATGCGGCCAACTTCTACGTTGTCGAAGGTCAGGTAGAAGGCGCGCGGATCATCGATCAGGCGGTCGTAGCCGACAACCGGGATGCCTTCGTCGGCAGCAGCCTGCACGGCCGGGCCGATTGCCTGGGAATCCTGCGCCAGGATGATGAGGGCGGTCGCGCCTTGTGCGATCAGTGCCTCAACGTCGGAAAGCTGTTTTGCGGACGAGCTCTGCGCGTCGGCGGAAATGTAAGTCGCGCCGGCTGCCTCAAGGGCGCCCTTGATGGCGGCTTCGTCAGTCTTCCAGCGTTCTTCCTGGAAGTTGGACCAGCTCACGCCGACAATGACGTCTTCTGCGTGGGCCAGGTTCAGTGCGGTCGCGGACAGCAGAGCGCCCGCCAGCAAAGTGGTGATTTTACGCATTGCGATGTTTCCTCCAGTTGGCGCATCCCACGTCGGACGGATGTGCCTGAAATGCGTCAGTGTCGAAGCGCCTTTTCGAGGCGCCTTCAGAAAGGACAGCCTTATTGTTATTTTTTTTGGTGCCCGAAAAAAAGTTGCAGGAAAGCGCTGCTCCTGTCAACATGGTTTTGCAAAACACTGTTCCGCGGGGTTTGACACACCCAGTGAGAAGCAGGAAAACCGGGAGAAACCCGGGACAGAGGAAACACCTTGGGAAGAGCTGAGCGAGCATGACACGCAAGGCGGACCGGGATCAGATCCGGCGGCAAAACAGAAGTATTGTTCTACAGGCCCTGCGCCGGAACGGCCCTATGGCGCGGATAGATCTCGGCCAGATGACACGGCTGAGCCCCGCGACGGTGACGGCCATCACCTCCGATCTTCTGGACCAGGGATTGATCCTGAGCCTGGAGAGCGAGGAGCCCAAAACACCCCAGGCGCGTGGACGGCCACGCACCCTTTTGAAGCTCAAGCCGGACGCGGTCTATACGGTTGGCGTCCGTCTGTCGGTCAACAACATCGACCTGTCGCTGGTGAATTTCGCCGGCGAGGTGGTGTGCGACAGGCGCAGCCATTTTGACAGCGCCACCGAAGATGCCGACAGCTTTCCCGAAACCCTGATCACTGCGATCAGGCAGTTCCTCGACGAGGCCGGCATCGGCCCGTCACGGGTTCGGGAAATCGGCGTTGCCGCACAGGGTGTCGTCGAAACGGAAACCGGCGTCGTTGCCTGGAGCCCCGCCTTTGCCGGGCGCAAGATCCCTGTCGTCGGTCCATTGCACGAAGCCTTCGGGGCGGATTGCTACATTTCCAACGACACCAACATGATCACCGAGGCGCTGCACTGGTCGGACCCGAACAAGTACAGCGGGACATTTGCCGTGATCATGCTCGATTACGGTGTCGGCATGGGGCTTTACCTCGACAACCGGCTGTTTTCGGGAGCAAGCGGCACGGCCGCCGAGTTCGGCCATGCCAACCATCTGCCCGGCGGAGCCCTCTGCCGATGCGGCAAGAAGGGCTGCCTTGAGGCCTATCTATCCGATTACGCGCTGGTGCGGGCTGCCTCTCATCTGCCGGAGAACACCGATCCGGGCACCATCAAGGCGGGCGTCAGCGGCCTTGCCCGGCTGATCGAACTGGCCGGCTCGGGAGACAAGGACGCCTGCAACGCGTTTCACGATGCGGGCCGGGTTCTGGGCTATGGTCTTGCCCGGGTGATTGCGATGATCGACCCCAAGCGCGTGGTGCTGACCGGCGCAGCGATGCGTGCCTTCTCCTTCATGGAAAAAGGCATGTGGGAAGGGCTGGAAGAGGCTCTTGTTTCCGATCTCAGGAACAATTTCTCCCTGGACGTGATGCCGTGGAATGAGGACTTCATTCGCAGCGGCCTGATCGCCCAGTCGATGGAACGTCTCGACAAGGATTTTCTTGGCAACGCAACTCCGCCCTCAGGCCGCATAGCCCGGCTCGACCGCAAGGAGGCGACGGCATGACAGGCAAATCCCGGCTCGCAGTCTCTGCTCTCGTCCTCGGCATCACCCTGCCTGCATCAGCACTTGCCGATCCCGCACCCTGGAGCGAACGGGCCATCAAGGAAGACGTCGATATCGACGCCCTGGCGCAATCGGGCGAAGATGCGATCACCGTGCTGCAGCCGCTTGGAGAAGAGCTGTTCAGGGCCAAGTTCACCACATTGGATGGCGCAGGCCGGCCGGACGCGACACGGGCTATCGTGCCGACAAAAGTGCGCCGCAAGGCACCGCAGGCGTTCCAGCGTCTTGCTGGAATGGACGCCAATTCCTGCTCTTCCTGCCACAATGAGCCTGTGATCGGTGGTTCCGGTGCGTTCACAGCAAACGTGTTCGTGTCCGAAGGCTTCGAAAGCGCCGACTTCGACACCACGGATCCGCAGTTTTCCAACGAGCGCAACACGGTCGCGCTTCAGGGAGCCGGGCTGATCGAATTGCTTGCCCGGGAAATGACCACGGACCTGCGCAGCCAGCGGACGGATCTGCTGGCCAGGGTGCGGAAAAGCGGTCAGGAAGAAACCGTCAGCCTCGAAACAAAGGGCGTCTCCTTCGGCAAGTTGACCGCCTTTCCTGACGGGACACTGGACGTTTCCCGTCTCGAGGGCATCGACGACGACCTGACCTTGCGACCTTTCAGCCAGAAGGGTGTCTTTGCGTCGCTTCGCCAGTTCAGCGTGAACGCCACCAACGATCATCATGGCATACAGGCGGTCGAGCGGTTCGGCGCCGAATGGACAGGATCGGACGACTTCGACGGTGATGGCCATACGGGCGAAATTTCGCCAGGTCAGATCTCGGCGCTGGTCGCTTTCCAGGCAACGCTTCCCGCGCCCACCCGAAAACAGGATCTGCCGGATGTCTGGCAGCAGGCGGCAGCAAAGGGAGAAGCGCTTTTCGGCACCATTGGCTGCAGCTCGTGCCACATTCCCGAATTGCCGCTCGAAAGCCTCATCTTTCAGGATCCCGGCCCGTTCGACACCGCCGGTACCCTGCGCCAGAGCGACGTGAAGGCACCGCTCGAACTTGACCTCGGCACGCTGGACTGGGTGAAGGCCCTGCCGCGCGATGACCAGGGCCGGGTGCTGGTTCCCCTTTACGGCGACCTGAAGCGCCACACGATTGCCGATGCGGCCAGCGACACCTTCGGCAATGAACTGCTGGCCCAACGCTTTGTTGCGCGCGACGTTTTCATCACGTCCGAACTCTGGGGCATCGGCAGCACGGCGCCCTATGGGCACCGGGGCGATATCACGACGCTGGAAGAGGCGATTCTGGCCCATGGCGGCGCTGCTTCCGACAGCCGCAAGGCCTATGCAGGTCTGACGGAAACAGAGCAGCAGACGATCATCGCTTTCCTGCGCAGCCTGGAGATCGCGGAATGAAGCCTTACAGCCTTTCCGTATCCGGTGCGCTGTTGAGCGTAAGCCTTGCGGCCCCGGCTCTGGCAGACGACACCCGTCAGGTTTCCGTTGCGCCCGTCCCCTCGTTTGTGGAAGAGGCTTCGGCTGCGGGCATCGAACATTCCTATGACGGTGCGTGGGAATTCTTCGTTGGTGGCGGCACCGCGATCTTCGATTGCGATGGCGACCGCAAGCCGGATCTGTTCTTTGCCGGCGGCAAGAACCCGGCGCAGCTTTTTCGCAACGAAAGCCGTGTGGCAGGACCGCTGAAATTCACCGCGGTGGAAACCGGCCTCAACGAGAAACAGGCCACCGGCGTGCTCGGCGCCTATCCGCTCGACATCAACAACGACGACATCCTGGATCTCGTCGTGCTGCGCCTGGGTGAAAACCTGATCCTGGAAGGCAAGGGCGCCTGTACCTTCGAGGTCGCCAACCGGGCCCTTGGCTTCGACGGCGGCCGCGAATGGAGCACTTCCTTTTCCGCCACCTACGAACCAGGGCTCGATTATCCAACGCTTGCATTCGGCAATTATGTCGATCGTTCTGCCCCCGGCTCGCCTTGGGGCACCTGTCACGACAACTTCCTGTTCCGGCCGGAAAAGACGGAGGACGGCAGCCCGCTCTACGCGGAAGCAACGCGCCTGTCGCCGGGATATTGCAGCTTGTCGATGCTGTTCACCGACTGGAACCGCTCCGGCGAACCTGCACTCAGGATCTCGAACGACCGGCAATATTACCGCGGTGGCGAGGAGCAGCTCTGGGCCGTTGCGCCCGGCAGACCGCCTCGCCCCTATCGCAAATCCGATGGCTGGCAACACCTGAAGATCTGGGGCATGGGCATTGCGTCCATCGACCTGGATGTGGACGGTTTTCCAGAGTATGCGCTCACCAGCATGGGCGACACCAAGCTGCAGAAGCTCGATCCGGAATCGGACGAGACCGTGCCGGTCTATCAGGACATTGCCTTCGACCTCGGCGTTACTGCGCACCGGCCCTATGCGGGCGAAGACCTGAAACCCTCAACTGGATGGCATTCCGAGTTTCAGGACGTCAACAATGACGGGCTCTGGGACCTCTTCATTGCCAAGGGCAATGTGGAAGCCATGCCCGACTTCGCGGCCTATGACCCGGACAATCTTCTGCTCGGCCAATGGGACGGCCGCTTTGTGGAAACCGGCGACACCGCCGGGATTGCGCTGAACCGGCGCGGACGCGGGGCGGGTCTGGCGGATTTCAACGCCGACGGACTGGTGGATCTGGTTGTCGTCAACCGATCCGGACCGGTGAGCCTGTTCCGCAATACCGGACAGGGCACGGCAGAAGAACCGAAACAGCTCGGCAACTGGCTGGCTGTGGACGTGCGCCAGCCGGGCAAACCCAACTCCCGCGCAGTTGGTGCCAAGATCAGCGTGAAGACGGGAAACCGGACCGTGGTGAAGGACATCCAGGTAGGGGCAGGTCATGCCTCCGGCCAGATGGGCTTCGTTCACTTCGGCCTGGGTGTAGCGGAACGTGCCAACGTGCGAATCAAATGGCCGGACGGCGACTGGAGCCACGGCTACCGGGTCTTTGCCAACGGTCACGTGATCATTGAACGGGGTGCGGAAAAGGCAAAGCTCTGGTATCCGGAGTAGGCCCCGGCAAGGCACCTTTCCGGTACTGAAAAACTGGTTCGCGAGACGATCGTAAATTCAGAAAAGCTGCATTTTTTCAATGACTTTCCGGCTCTTATGCCGGAACATGCATGACAAGATGCAATTTCTGGAGAACCTGCGCTCATGGCCGGTCCAACCGACAAGAAATCCTTCAATCCCCCTTCCGTACGAACACCCTTCGGGCAGTACAATCACGGCCTTTACGTGCCGCCCGGCGCCAGCCTGCTGGTAACCTCCGGCCAGCTCGGCATCCGGCCGGACGATACGATTCCGCCGGACGTGACCGGTCAGGCCGAAGTTTGCTTCGAGGCCATCGCCGCCATCCTGAAGGAAGCGGAGATGAGCTTCGATGACGTCATCCGCATTTCCGGTTTCGTCACCCGGCGCGAGGATTTCGCCGACTATATGGCTGTCCGCGACCGCTACACCGGAACGCTGAAACCGGTCTCGACCCTTTTGGTGGTTGGTGGCTTCACGCGTCCGGAATTTCTGGTGGAAGTGGAAGTGACCGCGGCGAAGGTGTTCTAGCCCAGCCAGCCTGGAGCGGTGTCAGAACCGCTCCATTTCCTTGCCGACCTTCTCCAGAAAGGCACCGGTCGAGGCCGGGGTGCAGTTGTTCATGTCGTAATGGGCCAGATATTTCACGGGTGCGCCGATCTTGATCTGTGCCCGGATGACCCGATTGACTACCTTGCGCGGCGGATCACCAACCAGAAACGCCCGCCACCGGCTGCCGCCATAGGTCATGACGGCCGCCATCTTGCGGATATGGCGCAAGGTCGGCGTCAAGGTGCCATCTTCCAGATGAAACGAAACGCCTGGCAGCCAGACACGGTCGAAGTAACCTTTCAGCATCGCGGGAAAGCCGAAGTTCCAGACCGGCGTGCAGATGACCAGACCTTCCGCCGCCAGCAGGCGCTCGCAGTAATTGTCGACCAGTTCCCGGTTGTCGGGGACCGTGTGATAGATGTCCCTGTCGCGTGCGGAGAGGACGGGGTCGAACCCTTCCTCATAGAGATTGCAGCCGTCGACCTCATGCCCGGCCTTCGCCAGGCTTTCACAGGTCTTGTGATAGAGCGCCCGGCCGAAACTGTGCTCCTGCGGGTGGGAATGGAGAACAAGTACGCGCATCTGATCAGGCCTCGGCAAAGGCCTGAAGGCCCGGGAAAAGATAGTTCTGGCCGGAATTGAAGTCGAAGTCCGGATTGTCCCAGGCGATCATCTTGCCCGGATTGAGCAACCCTTCCGGGTCTGTCTCCTTCTTGAAGGCGAGCTGGACCTGGTCGGTCTGTTTCATGCCGCCCTCTTCAAGGGTGTAGCGATGTGGGTTGAACACCCGGCAACCGTTTTCCTCGTGCAGCCGGATGATCTCGTCCAGCCGTTCTTCCGTCGTGTAGCGGATCAGGGGAAGGCCGGAACATTGCACCTGACCATCGAACCGCAGGAACTCCAGGTGTCCGAAGATCTCGCCCGGGAACATTTCGGTGGTCTTGCGCACAAGCTCCACGTGGTTCGGGCCCGGATACTGCGTCTGCAGGTAGGTGAAGGAACTGTCGAACTTCAGCGCCCGCAGTGTCGTGTGGTTCCAGGCAAGCTCATAGACATGCGGAATGCCCTTCATGCTTTCCACTTCGTCCGACCGGAAACGCACTTCGCCCTTCATCCGTTCCGCAAGCGCAAGCATTGCCGACATGGAGTGCGGGGCCACCATCAGCACGGTGACCGCCTCGCCTTCCTTCAGCCAGGGCTTGTGCCGCGTGAAGAAATCGAACGGTATGGGTGCCGCAATCGGGGCGACTTCCTTCAGCAGAATACCGTTGCTGCGCGCCAGCTTGTCGGAAAAGACGACCGCGTCCATGAAGGTTTCGTGGCCGACGATCACGTCCACCCAGTCATGGGCCGTTGTCAGCGGCATTTCGACTTCGGTGATGATACCGTTGGTGCCATAGGCATGACTGACCTTCTGCAGGTCCCAGGTGGACAGCTCGATCACCCTGGGTTCGGCTTCCATGGTCACGATGCGCAGGCGCAGGATGTTGCCGAGGTCGCGCAGGCCGCCCCAGTGAACCGAACCGACACCGCCGGAACCACCGGCGATGAAGCCACCGATGGTCGCGGTTTGCGCGGTTGAAGGATGGAAGCGCAGTTCCTGGCCCGAATGTTCCTTTGTAATCTTGTCGAGCTTTGCGATGATGATGCCCGGACCGCAGACGACCCGGCCCGGTGCGATTTCCTTGACCTCGTCCATCTTCGACATATCAAGCACGATGCCGCCGGACAGTGGCATCGCCTGGCCATAGTTGCCCGTGCCCGCACCACGCGGCGTGACCGGCACACCGTGCGCAAATGCCGTTTTCAGAACCTTTATGACTTCCGCTTCATTTTTCGGCGAGACCAGAAGATCTCCGGTGACGTTGTCGAGCTGGGCCTTGAGGACCGGCGAATACCAATAAAAGTCACGGCTCTTGGCCTGAACCAGACGCGGATTGTCCTCAACCGCAATGCCATCAAGTTCGGCCTTGATTGTCTCGTAATCGGCCATGGTCAGCCTTTCGTCAGCGGGTCAAGTTCAGAATAATCCGGCAGGCGACGGTCGATGCCCATGCCATTCCGCATCACGATGCGGTCCGCCTGCGGACGGGACAGAAATTCGCTCCAGCTTCGAGCGTTGAAGATGACAAGATCGGCGCCCAACCCCTCGGCAATCCGCCCGACTTCGGGGACTTGCAGGATGTCGGCCGGAAGGCTGGTGACCACCTTGGCCGCATCATCAAGCGGGTGGTCCAGATGCGCAATACGCACCGCCTCGCGGAACACTTCCACCATGTCGAGATCGCCATAGGCGTAGAAAGGATCGCGGGTATTGTCCGATGAAACGGCCACCGGCACGCCTGCGGCCCGCAGTTCGTGCAGCAGTGTGACGCCACGCGAACGCGGTGTGCGGCCCGGGTGCCGGTCCTGCAGATACATGTTGCACATGGGCAGGGAAACGACGGATAGGCCTGCCTCCCGCACCTTGTCGATTGTCGCCTTGGCCTTGTCGTCGTCCTGGCGCGCCAGGGAACAGCAATGGCCGACCGTGACGGCGCCTTCGAACCCGTTGCGCAGCTTGGCTTCCGCAATAGCAAGCAGCGTCAGGACGTTGGCATCCTGGGTCTCATCAACATGCAGGTCGATATCGAGGCCGTTGTCCGCAGCCGTGCGAAACAGGATATCCAGCCTGCGGTCGAGATCCGGCAACGGGAACGTCACGCCGCCAAGCAGACCGCCGTTTGCCACGACGACCTCCACCAGGTCGGAAAAATAGGCGTCGTCATCGATGGCATCGATCGGAAACAGCGCGGCAGCCTGCAAGGCGATCCGGTCTTTCCAGCGTTCGCGCATGTCGGCGAACACCTCGAAGGAAATCCGGTGCTGCGGTGCCAGGCTGTCGAGATGGGTGCGCAGGAGGCTGGTCCCGTGCGCATAGGCACAGCGCAGGGAGAAGTCCATGCGCATTTCAACGTCCCTGGCCGTCCAGTTTGCCTCCCGGTCGGCCCTGACGGCGGCAAGTGCACCGTCGAAATCGCCGGTCGGGTTGGGTTGCCGGTCCCAGATATGCCCCTTGTCGATGTGGGTGTGCATGTCGGCAAAGCAGGGCCAGACCATGCGCCTTTGCAGATCAACGCTTTCGATGTCCGCGGGGGCTGCCCCGGCCGGTAGGATGGCCTCAATGCGCCCGTCTGCGACGATCAGATCGGCCGACGACAAGCCCTCGCGCGCAGGGAGCGCCGACCCCGGCGTGACTGCGGCGGGCAGGGTTGCGGTGCGCAGCGCGAACCGGCCGGTTTTGGGAAGGTCGAGTGTCATCAGTTTTCCCGCTTCAGGCTGCTTTCGTGCCAGCGATGCAGTGTCCACCAGGAGATGAAGGACGTCAAAGCGAAGATCAGCACACCCAGGCTGGCAAGCAGGAACAGCGCTGCGAACAGACGTGAAATATTGAGCCGGAACTGGGATTCCAGAAGGCGGAAGGCAAGTCCCGAGCCTGCACCGGCCGATCCGGCCGCAAATTCGGCAACGACCGCCGCAATCAACGCAAGACCGCCACCGATGCGAAGGCCGGTCATGAAATACGGCAGGGAAGCCGGCAGCTTCAGATAGATCAGCGTCTGCCAGCGCGAGGCGCCATAAAGTTCAAACAGGTTCAGGAGGTTGTGATCCACGCTTTTCAGCCCCTGCACCATGTTGGACAGGATCGGGAAGAAGGCGACGACAAAGGCGCAAATCAAAAGCGCTGCCTGCGTCGACGGCGCGTAGATCAGGATCAGCGGCGCGATCGCGATGATCGGCGTGACCTGCAGGATAACGGTGATCGGATAGAGCGCCGTCTCGATCCAGCGGGACTGCACAAGCAGGATCGCCATGCCGCCACCGCCGATCAACGCCAGGGCAAGGGAGGCAAGCGTGATCTTGGTCGTCACCCAAAGGGCGGGCAGCAGGATGTGCCAGTCGGACATCAGCGAATTCACCACCAGTCCCGGGCCGGGAAGAATGTAGTGCGGAATGTCATTCACGGTGACCATGACCTGCCAGAGCGCGATCAAGCCTGCGATGACGAAGATCGGCACCAGAACCGTCAGGATACGCTCCCGCCGCTTGGCAGCGGCAGCGCTTTCCTTTGTCGGCAGCTTGGCTGCTGATGCAGGCCTTTTGCGCGAGACCTGCGCTTCGCGGTCTGGTTCCTGCAGAACGTCGGCGGGGGCCAGTGTTTCGTTTGCTGGTGCGGTCATCAGTGCTCCTCGCCTCCCATGGCTTCCGACAGCATGGCGGAGACTTCCGCGCAGGCCTGCCTGTACTCCTCGGAGGTACGGTACTGCGCATCCCGCTCCAGGCTGGTGTGCAGGGGAAAGTCCGAGTGCACGCGGCCGGGCCGGGCTTTCATCACCACGATCCGGTTTGCCAGATAGGCGGATTCATAGACGGAATGGGTCACGAAGATCACCGTGATGCCGGTCGCCTTCCAGAGCGCCAGCACATCGTCATTCAGCTTTTGGCGCGTGATCTCGTCAAGGGCCGCGAAAGGTTCGTCCATCAACAGCAGCTTGGGCTCGGTTACTAGCGCACGCGCAATGGAGACCCGCATCTTCATGCCGCCGGAAAGTTCTCGCGGATAGGCATCGGCGAAGTCTTTCAGGCCTACGCTTTCCAGCGCGATCATGATCCGTTCCGATGCCGCTTTCTTCGAGACACCCTTGAGGCGCAAGGGAAGGTAGACGTTGCCGAAGACGGTCTGCCAGGGCATCAGCGTCGGTTCCTGAAACACGAAGCTGATGTCGCCGTCAGGCAGCCCTCTGGAGTTGATGCGGAAACTCGGCCAGTCGATTTCGCCTTCCGATACGCCGCCAAGGCCGGCGATGATCCTGAGCGCGGTCGACTTGCCGCAACCGGACGGCCCCAGCAAACTTATGAACTCTCCCGGCCGGACCGTCATGGACATGCCGGACAGGGCCAGCGTCCCGTTGGAGAATACCTTCGAAACATTATCCATCGCCACCAGCGGGCGGGACGATTTCACACTGCGGGCCGACGGCGTCTTCGTTTCTGCGCTGCCCTGTTCGGCGATGACCATGCTCAACTCTGCATCTGGAGGCGGCCGCTTCGCACGCCGTGGCGCGAAGCGGAATGGATTTGCCAAACCGGCCTTACTTCTTCAGGTCGAGGCCGACGCCCTTGCAAACGAAGTCCGTGGTGTAGGACTGCTTGTAGTCAAGAGAGGCATCCACGACGGCGATCGAGGCCAGCGTATCGAAGAACGCCTTGAAATGCTCGTCGGTCATGCAACCGATGCCCTTCTCTTCCGTGTCGCCAGAATCCACGATGCCGTATTCCTTCATCTTCGCAAGGGAATAGGCGAGCTGACCGTCGGTCATTTCCGGGTTGTCTTTCTTGATCAACTCGTTTGCCGCGGCGTTGTCGCCATACAGGTAGTTGTACCAGCCCTCGATGGAAGCATCGACGAAACGCTGCACCAGATCCGGGTTTTCCTCGACCAGCGCCTTGGAGGTGGTGATCATGGTCGAATACGGCGTCCAGCCTTCATCGGCCAGAAGGAACACTTTCGGTGCCCAGCCCGCCTGGTTTTCGATTTCATACGGCTCGGAGGTCAGATAGCCCTGCTGCGCGGACTTGGGATCTACGATGAAAGGAGCCGGGTTGAAGGTGTAGGGCTTGAACTGGGCATCGGAGAAGCCTTCGAAGTTCTTCTTCATCCACTCGAAGTAGGTAACGTAGCCGTCCTTGCCCATGTAGATGGTTTCAAGCTTGGCAAGGTCGGTGAACTTGTCGATGCCCTGATCGGGATGCGCCACGAGGATCTGCGGATCCTTCTGGAAGATGCTGGCGACGTTGATCAGCGGAATGCCTTCCTTGACATAGTCGAAGCCCTTCAGCGTCCCGCCCATGTAAAAATCGATCTTGCCGGAAATCAGCAGCGCATCGTTGGCGGCCTGCGGGCCGCCCGGCGCGATTGTGACTTTCAGGCCGTATTTCTCGTAGGTGCCATCGGCAACGGCCTGGTAGAAACCGCCGTGTTCCGCCTGGGCAAGCCAGTTGGTGCCGTAGCTTACCTCATCCAGCGCCAATGCCTGGTGAGTGGCGGTTCCGGTGAGAAGAACCGCTGCGAGAAGCGTCTTCGCAGATGGGAAAACTGTCATTTCGTACCCTCCAGTAAAACAAAACTACCGTGAAACCGCACATTTCCGAAAATATTTGATCCCTTGCAGCGCACGTTGAAAAGCATCAAAATTCGCCTGCAGTGATGCCTTATTGTCATCGCTATCTTTTCTGACGATCAATTGTGCCGCATGCACAAAAAGGAGGCACTTCTTGGCCCTGCTCCACTCCCGCAAGCTGCTCTATCTGGACGAGATCGCGCGCTGCGGTTCCATTCGGAAGGCCGCTGATCGGCTGAATGTGTCGTCCTCCGCCATCAACCGGCAAATCCTTGCCCTGGAAGAGGAATTCGGCGTTCCGCTGTTCGAGCGCCTGCCGCGCGGGCTGCGGCTTACCGCGGCTGGAGAGCTGTGCGTTGAACATATCCGGGGCGTTCTGAAAGACTATGCCAGGCTAGAGACCCGGATCCGGGCGCTGAAAATGCCGCAGGCCGGCCAGGTTTCGCTGGTGACGACCGTCGGCCTCGCCTCGGGACCGCTGTCGGAAATCATCGCGAAGTTCATCGAGAAGAACCCGCGCGTTCACATCAAGCTGCGCAGTGACGGCGGCACGACGACCATCAATCCGGTCCTGACAGGCGAAGTCGACATCGGCCTCGGCTTCAACATTGCCGCAACGCCGGGCCTGCGGACGCTGGCCACCTTCGACATTCCCATTGGTGCGGTGGTTCCGCCCGGACACAAGCTGGCGCAGGAAACCGGGCCGGTCGATCTCGTGGATGTGGTTCAGGAGCGTCTGGTACTGGCCCAATCGGGAACCAGCCTGCGGGACGTGATCAATCTGGTGCTGTCGTCCGTGCCGATCCCGGTGGAGCCGATCCTGGAAACGAACTCCTCGGAAACGGTTCGCCAGCTTGTCCGGCGCGGCATCGGCATCAGCCTGCTCAATCCGCTGGACGTTCTGGCCGAATGCCGGCGGGGCGAGCTTGTTTTCCGACCACTGAACGTTGCCCGGACACATCACCAGCCGATGAAGCTGTTTACTCGGGCGCGAGCCTCGATGGACGCGGCAACGAGCCTGTTCGTCGAATTCCTGCTGCAGGAACTCGTTGCTCAGGTGGAGGAATTGCAACGGGAAGGCAACCTGCCCGTTTAAGATCCGAAGATCGTTATGGCTTATACAGGTTGGTCAGTGAATAGGCTGTGAAGTCACGCAGCATCTCAATGAAACCGGCGGCCTGATGAGCACTGATCACCGCTCCTTTTTCCGCCGTCCCCTTGGAGGCATCACCAACGACGCCGGCCGGGTTGAGATCATGGGCGATCCAGGCCAGGGCGTGGGGCGGCGTCGGCTGGATGTATTTGGAGTTTACCAGCATCTCTTCGGCTTTTGAGATGAAGTTCTCGGCCTTGTCCATGCGGACCAGTTCAGGCCGGAAATGCAGCATCAAGGACGTTTCGACCTCGCCGCCGTGAATACCGAATTTGGACTCGTGAGCGGAAATCATGCCGTCCGGATGGCCGAACCGGCCCCAATGCGTCACCAGAACAGCCATTTCGTAACGCACGCGCAGTTCGCGCGAGACGATGCTGATGATGTCGGTGTTGCCGCCATGGGAATTGACGATCACCATCTTGCGAATGCCGGCTTCCGACACTTTCTGGCCAATGGCGGTCCAGACGGGGATCAGCAACTCAGCCCCGAGAGACAATGTTCCCGGGCCGTAGACATGTTCGTTCGCCTTGCCGATTTCCTGCACAGGCAACACCAGGATATCGAGATCTTCCGGCAGCTGTTTGCGCGTTTCGGCAAGCATTCCCTGGGCGATTGCGACATCGGTCGCGATCGGCAGATGCGGGCCATGTTGCTCGGTCGAGGCGGTCGGCAGGATTGCGATGGTTCGCTCGGGATCAAGCGCCGCGAAATCCGAGGCATTCAATTCGTTCCAGAAAAAATGCTTGGCCATCGGCGCTGCCCCAACTTTGTTGCCGTGATGCGTTCCTGTTTGGCGTAGGCAAGTCGGCGACACTTGAAAAGCATCATTATGTCTTCAGCCCGCTGCCTTTTTGTGTGCAGTGGGTTTCAAGCCCTTTACCGACCCGGAGCAAAATATGGCGACATCCGTCCGCCACTTTGTACTCAATCGAAAAATATTTTCCTTTTCTGTCCACAAACATGTCCACAGGCGCAGGGTTCCGAAAACAGGCTGAAACCGGTCATTTTCCCGCCACTGCAAATCCTGAAACCTTTTGTTAACCATGCAGTTAGCGGGAGTTCCCCAAGGAGATGCGCTGCATTCCGGGTTAACCCGCCCGACCTGGATGGCGAAAGTTTGGGCGCACCTATGCCTACCCAGAAGCGAAACGGCCACATTTACACCAAAGATTTGCCTTGTGATATGCGAGGTAGGACGCCGCATTGAGGCTCGGGATGCGGCATTGGGTAAAATGTAAGGTGGGTAACCGACATGTATCTCCTGTTCTTCATGGGAGCCGTCCTCTATGGCGCCGTTACGCTGGTGTTTCTGATCCTGTCGTCTGCGGAATTGCTTGATAGCGGACTGAGCACACCAAAGCGGCTGCTGGGAGTTCTGGTCACATCGATCTTGTGGCCTGCGACTCTTGTTGCAGTCAGTCTTGTGCTCGCGGTCCAGAATGTGGCCGGACGGGTTCAAAGCCCCCGTCAGACAGCGCCCCTGCGCCTGTCACACCACTCGCACTAACCGGACGCGGTTCCGGAACCAACGCTACCAGTTTGCCTGGCGGCCGCTTTAACTCTGGTGCACACAGGTGCGCCGGAGCTCTTTGGCGTGCGAGCGCGTTGATCTGTCCTGTTTTCCCCGCCAATACACCGTGACAGGCAGCTGTCAGGCCAGATTTTGCGCCATGGCGCAAATTTCATCACAGCGCCTTTTTTGCGTTAAGGTGCTGTTTTTCCGGTAATTTTATTGCTGATTTTTTCCCTCAAGTTTTTAATCATTCCAAAAAAAATTTGACTAACTGTTCAAATTTTCTTCCAATGCATTCCTGAGCCTCCTCATCAAACGAAGGAAGCCACCTTGAAAACGATCGCCAACCTTCCGGAGATCTCCATGACCCAGACCAAAGCCGGCCCGGACATTGCCGCCGGGCGCTTGCCTGAGGACGCATACGCTGAGAATTTCAGCGACCTGCACCCGCTGCTGGACCAGCACGAAGCGCAGGTCGAAGCCGACCGTTGCTACTTCTGCTACGACGCCCCTTGCATGCAGGCATGCCCGACCAGCATCGACATTCCGCAGTTCATTCGCCAGATCTCGACCGGGAACCCGACCGGGGCCGCGAAAACCATTTTCGCCCAGAATATTCTGGGCGGCATGTGTGCCCGCGTCTGCCCGACCGAGACACTGTGTGAACAGGTCTGCGTGCGCGAAGTTGCCGAAGGCAAGCCGGTGAAGATCGGCGAGTTGCAGCGGTATTCGACTGATCACTTCATGTCGGAGTTCAGCTCGACGCCGTTCACGCGCGCTGCTGCAACCGGCAAGAAGGTTGCCGTCGTCGGCGCCGGACCTGCGGGTCTTTCCTGCGCCCACCGGCTGGCGGTGCACGGTCACGACGTCACCCTGTTCGATGCCCGCGAAAAAGCCGGCGGCCTCAACGAATACGGTATCGCCTCCTACAAGTCGGTCGACGACTTTGCCGCGCGGGAAGTGGATTTCATCCTGTCCATCGGCGGTATCGAAGTCCGGACCGGAATGCGCCTCGGCACCAATCTGGATCTTGCGACCCTGCGTGCCGAATATGATGCCGTGTTCCTCGGCATCGGCCTTGGCGGCGTCAATGCGCTTGGCCTTGAAGGCGAAGACAAGAGCGGCTCGATCGATGCCGTCGACTACATTGCCGACCTGCGTCAGTCGAAGGATCTTTCCGAGCTTCCGGTTGGCCGGCGCATCGTGGTGATCGGCGGCGGCATGACTGCGGTCGACATTGCGGTCCAGACCAAACTGCTGGGCGCCGAAGACGTCACGATCGCCTATCGCCGCGGACAGGACCGGATGAACGCCTCCGAATACGAACAGCAGCTGGCCCAGACCAGCGGCGTCCGGATCATGACCTGGGCCCAGCCGAAGGGTCTAGTCGGTGAAAACGGTGCGATTACCGCGATTGAACTGGAGCGGACCCAGGAGCAGAATGGTTCCCTGACCGGTACCGGCGAAGTCATCACCCTGCCTGCGGACATGGTGTTCAAGGCCGTTGGCCAGACCCTGGTGCAAGCGGATCTCGGCGATGCGCTGTCCCTTGAAAAGGGTCGCATCGTGGTTGATGCGGACCGCAAGACCAGCCTTGCCGATGTATGGGCGGGCGGCGACTGCGTGCTGGGCGGTGAAGACCTGACGGTTGCCGCTGTCGAGGATGGCAAGATTGCCGCCGAGAGCATTAACGCTGCCCTGACCGCCTGAGACTTGCGCGCCTGAAACCTGAGCGCCCGACAGCAGCTGACGCGCTCGGCGCCACCGATTTGAGGGAGAGCCACCATGGCTGACTTGCGTACTGATTTTATCGGCATCAAATCGCCGAACCCGTTCTGGCTGGCATCCGCGCCGCCGACGGACAAGGAATATAACGTCGTCCGGGCCTTCAAGGCCGGCTGGGGTGGCGTCGTCTGGAAGACGCTTGGGGAAGATCCGGCGGTGGTCAACGTCAACGGTCCGCGCTATGGCGCGATCCATGGCAAGGACCGGCAGCTGATCGGCCTCAACAACATCGAACTGATCACCGACCGTCCGCTGGAAGTGAACCTGCGCGAGATCAAGCAGGTGAAGCGCGACTGGCCGGACCGGGCGCTCGTCGTCTCGCTGATGGTGCCTTGCGAGGAACAGAACTGGATCGACATCCTCCGCCGCGTCGAAGAAACCGAAGCCGACGGTGTCGAACTGAACTTCGGTTGCCCGCACGGCATGAGCGAGCGCGGCATGGGCTCCGCCGTCGGCCAGGTGCCGGAATACATCGAGATGGTCACCCGCTGGGTGAAACAGCATTCGCGCATGCCATGCATCGTGAAGCTGACGCCGAATATCACCGATGTCCGCAAGCCGGCGCAGGCCGCCAAGGCTGGTGGAGCTGACGCTGTCTCGCTGATCAACACCATCAATTCGATCATGGGTGTCGACCTCGACATCATGTCGCCGTCTCCTTCTGTCGACGGCAAGGGTGCGCACGGCGGCTATTGCGGCCCGGCCGTAAAGCCGATTGCACTCAACATGGTTGCCGAAATCGCCCGCGACCCGGTGACCCACGGATTGCCGATCTCCGGCATCGGCGGCGTGACCACCTGGCGTGACGCGGCCGAGTTCATGGCGCTTGGCGCAGGCTCTGTGCAGGTCTGCACGGCCGCAATGACCTATGGCTTCCGCGTTGTCGAGGACATGATCGAAGGCCTCAGCGACTGGATGGACACCAAGGGCTATACGTCCGTCGACCAGTTTGTCGGCAGCGCGGTGCCGAATGTGTCCGACTGGCAGTACCTCAACCTCAACTACATCGCCAAGGCCAAGATCGATCAGGATCTTTGCATCGAATGCGGCCGCTGCCACATCGCCTGTGAGGACACGTCCCACCAGGCGATCACCAACATGGTGGACGGCGTTCGCAAGTTCGAGGTGATCGACGAGGAATGCGTCGGCTGCAACCTGTGCGTCAATGTCTGCCCGATCGAAGGCTGCATCACCATGGAACCCATGGAGGCCGGCAGCATCGATCCGCGCACCAAGAAGCCTGTCGAAAAAGACTACGCCAACTGGACGACGCACCCGAACAACCCGATGGCCGTCAAGGAAGCAGCCGAATAGGCAAAGCTCCGGCGGTCACCTTCAACGCGGGCAGGATCCTCCCTTGCCCGCGTTTTTTGTTCGCTTTTCAGGCTAGGAACCTTGAAAGGGATTGTCGCAAGCAGGCAGATCAACCGCCGGCCCGACGGATGCCTTCCATCTGCGACAAAGGATCAGGCGGCATCAACTCGTTGAAGGGCAGTGGCCTGTCGAAGAGATAGCCCTGCAGGAACTCGCAACCCGCCTCCACCAGGAAGTCGCGCTGTGCTTCCGTCTCGACCCCTTCGCCGACGCTTTGCATGCCCATTACCCGGGCAAGGCTGAGCATGGAGCGGACGACCATGTCCGCTTCCTCGTCCTCGCCGATACGCGACACGAAACTGCGGTCGATCTTCATCTTGTCGAAGCGATACTTGTGCAGGTAGTTCAGGCTGGAAAATCCGGTGCCGAAGTCGTCAATGGCAAGCCCGACGCCAAGATCGCGCAGCTTGAGAATGGTGTTCCGCGTCTGCGCGCTTTCCTCCAGCATCAGGTCCTCGGTGATTTCGAGAACAAGCCTTTCCGGAGGAAAGTCGTATTTCTGCAGCAGTGCCTCGACCTTGTCCGCGAAACCTGCGGCCTGGATCTGGCTTGTGCAGACATTGACCGACACGCCGGTCTGCATCCAGCTGCAGGCATCGTGAAGCGCCCGCTCCAGCACCCAGGCACCGATCACAGGCATCAGTCCAGCATCCTGGGCAACCGGCAGGAACATCGCAGGCGGCACCAGGCCGCGGCTTGGATGCCGCCAGCGGATCAGGGCTTCATAGAAGGCCAGTTCGCCCGACCGGGCGTCAACGATCGGCTGATAGAACAGGTCGAATTGCTCTTCGCGCAGGGCTGAATCAAGATCCACACGGATCTCGCGCCGCTCGCGCAGAAGGTCGTCCATCCGCTCGTCGTAAATCCGGAACGAGCTTTTCTGCTCCATCTTGCAGCGCTGCAGGGCGATATCGGCAGCGCGAACAAGGCCTGTCAGTGTCTGGCCGTGGTCCGGGAAGCGGGCAATACCCGCGCTTACGGACGTTTCAATGCGCTTGCCTTCATAGTCGAACGGCTGCCGCAGCTTTTCAAACAGCTTGCCTGCTTCCTCAACGGCTTGCTCCGGTGTTTCCCAACGCTCCGTCAGGATCAGGAATTCATCGCCACCGCTGCGCGCGACC
Source organism: Labrenzia sp. 5N (assembly GCF_012395805.1). NCBI lineage: Bacteria > Pseudomonadati > Pseudomonadota > Alphaproteobacteria > Hyphomicrobiales > Stappiaceae > Labrenzia > Labrenzia sp. 5N. Next base: position 866,815 of record NZ_JAAZTM010000004.1, read on the forward strand.
AGGTCGAACGGGCCGAGCACCGATCTGATGCGTTCGGCCTGAGCGACCACCAGGCTGTCGCCCACGGTGTGACCGTAGATGTCGTTCACTTGCTTGAGGTTGTCGACGTCGAGATAAATGATCCAGGCGCCACGCTGCTGATCCTTGCGCAAGGCCAGCCTCTTCGTGGCTGTGGCGTGGAAATATCCGCGTGTGACAAAGCCTGTCAGGGAATCGTGATTGGCGGCGTAACGGGCTTCCTGTTCACGGGCTGCCAGCCGTGCCCTGGCGTTGGCATTCTGCCGGAGGGCAATCAGGGCCACTGTCAGAATGACCCCGAGCGACAGCAGGAGAACCGGTATCGAAGACAGGATGATCCCCGACGACTGGCTCATCGGATACCATGCGAGATAACCAAGCACCGTGCCGGACCCGTTCTGAACCGGAGTACCGATCATGCCGTCGGGAATTTCCGAAGCGAATTTCAGATTATCGAGGGCGAGGCTGGACAGAAGATTGCTGAGATGCGCCGCATCGATCTCGAATGCGTTGACGAGAACGTTCGGCGGCCCGAAGGACATTTCGATCCCACCGGGATCCGGTACGATCGCAAAGGCCGCGACGATGAAGGGGTGATCGTTGATCTCGACAATGTCGATGGCCGAAATGTCGGCCAAAGTCCCGGTGAAGCGGACTTCGCCTGGTTCTGACCGGACCAAGGCTTTGACGTAATTGCCGCGTATGCTGTCCAGCGTGCCGGTAATGCCCGTCTGGACGCTCTTGGAAAAGTCTTCCGCTCTCTCCTTGCCGTGGAAGTTGGAAGAAAAGAGGACCTTGCTGTCCGGACCGAAAAGCACTGTGTAGTCGTGGGCGAAATCCAGGGCCATGTCGACGCCGAACCTGGCCTCGATCCAGTCAGGCGACAGATTGGTATCGATATTCTGATAGGCGGCGTTGGAAGCGGCGTAGCGCTCCATTTCACGCAACAGCAACTGCTTGTGGTTCTGGAAGACACGCGCGACTGATTTGGTCTCCCGCATCGCAGCTTCGCGCTCCGCGACCAGCACCTTGAACAGCACGGCGCCGAAAGAAAAAATCACCGCGCAGAACATCAAAATGATGACGAGGCTGGAAGAAATGCCGAAAACGCCCGCGGTCATCCGGCGCGGTTCGTCGGATACTGTCTCCGCCGCGGAATGAACCAGGTCGAATTTGTCTGTTTTTCCAGACAGATCGCGCATTTCGCTTTCAAAATCCCAAGCTTTTGTCAGCGAAGCAGTCTGGGTTCAAACCTTTAATTTTTAGTGCCTTGGCAGGCATGAGGCAAAGGCAGCCGGAACAATTTCCGCCCCGGCTGCCCGATTGACGTTACATCTTGTCGGTGACGACCGTTGTGGTGGCGCCTTCCGGCTCCTTGGTGATGACCGGGTCGGACCCGCCGGACAGGAGGGACTTCACGGTGCGCTCATAGGCAGACATGTCCAGTTTGCCGTCAGATCCATCAACCAGCTTGTTGATTTCGCCGACCATGCGGATCTGATGCTTTTCTGTCTGCGCGCCAGTGGCGTCGTTTTCCAGAACGATTTCAGCAGCTTCTTCCGGGTTTTCGGCGGAATAGGCCCAGCCCTTCATGGAGGCCTTCACGAAGCGGGCGAGCTTGTCGACCATTGCCGGGTCGTCCAGGCTGGATTCCAGAACGTAGAGACCGTCTTCCAGCGTGGCGACACCCTGGTCTTCGTATTTGAAGACGATCAGGTCTTCTTCCGGAATGCCGGCATCGATGACCTGCCAATATTCGTTGTAGGTCATGGTGGAGATGCAGTCGGCCTGCTTCTGCAGCAGCGGATCGACGTTGAAGCCCTGCTTCAGGACGGTCACGCCTTCGTCGCCACCGTCGGTCGGAATGCCGAGCTGACTCATCCAGGACAGGAACGGATATTCGTTACCGAAGAACCAGACGCCGAGTGTCCGGCCCTTGAAGTCTTCCGGCGAGGTGATGCCGGTTTCCTTCAGGCAGGTCAGCATCATGCCGGATTTCTTGAACGGCTGTGCGATGTTGACAAGCGGCACACCCTTTTCGCGCGAGGCAAGGGCGGACGGCATCCAGTCGATGATCACATCCGCACCGCCACCGGCGATAACCTGCGGCGGCGCAATGTCCGGACCGCCCGGCTTGATCGTTACGTCCAGGCCTTCTTCGTCGTAAAAGCCCTTGTCCTTGGCCACGTAATAGCCGGCAAACTGGCCCTGTGTGACCCACTTAAGCTGCAGTGTCAGCTCGTCCGCGGCGTTGGCCGCACCTGACACCAGGCTTGCGCCCAGGACAGACGCGAGCGCCAGACTTTTCAATGCCTTCATTGCCATTCCCCTACTGGTTATGGGCGAGCCGCTGTCGGACTCACCCTTCTCTGGAACTTCAAACCCTAACCGGTGCGGACCTCGGAGCGGTTCCCGGCCGCCTGATCCTCTTCCGGTTGTTTGGCCGCATCCGGACGCCGGGGCATTTTGCCTTCTCAACGAACAGTGCTGACCAATTGGTCAAGAAAATCTAGAAAGGTGCCATGTCACTGGTCAAGGTTATTTTTTCATCAAGGCCATTTGGCGTTTCAAAGAGGAGCATAGGCGGGCTTGGTTCAAGTTGTGAAGCCGGTGGGCCGAATTTTTAGTTGCCTGACGCCCGGTCAGTCGATCCATACTTAACGGTGCATAGTGGGAGGAGATTGCGCGGCCCGGATTCCTTGCGAATCCGCCGGTCGGCAATGCAAATGGACAAAAAACATGATTTCCAAATCAGCCCTGGATTACCAACCGTTGCCGCTGCCGGACCGGCGAATTTACGACGACAAGGAAATGCTGGCCCGTGCGCAGGACTTTTATGACGATGTGCGCACCCGCCATACGGTTCGCCACTTCTCGGACCGTCCTGTGGACCGTTCCATCATCGAAGCCTGCATCCGCGCTGCCGGAACGGCCCCAAGCGGCGCCAATCACCAGCCATGGCATTTCGTGGCGATTTCCAATGCCGACCTGAAGCACAAGATCCGCCTGGCTGCCGAGGAAGAGGAACGCAAGTTCTATGATGGCGGTGCGGGCGACGAATGGATCAAGGCACTGGAGCCCATCGGCACCGACGCGGACAAGCCGCATCTGGACATCGCCCCATGGCTGATCGTGATTTTCGCGCAGCGCTGGGGCACCTTCGACGACGGCACCCGCTACAAGCACTACTACGTGCCCGAAAGTGTCGGCATCGCCACCGGCCTCCTGATCACCGCACTTCACCATGCGGGGCTTTCAACCCTGACGCACACGCCCAACCCGATGAAATTCCTCAACGGGATCCTGAACCGCCCGGAAGCGGAAAAGCCGGTCATGATCCTGGCCGTCGGCCATCCCGCGGAAGACGCCACGGTACCGGCTGTCGCCAAGATCAAGAAGCCGCTGGAAGAGATCCTGAGCGTGTTCGAGGACCAGGAATAGCTTCAGAACCAAGTGCGTTTCCAGCGCGTCACCCCGGGCGGACAGCGCGAAGCCCGGGGCTTACTCACCCGCAATACACGGCGATCACCCCGTCACATGTGTCGGGGCAGCGCTGACATTGGCCTTTATCTTCTCCAGCAGTTCCTTGCGGTCCGGACTGCCGTCGGCGGCGTAGTTGAGGTTCTTGAAGAGCGATGTCTGTTCGGTGAAAAACTTGCGGACGGCTTCCTTGTCGTCAAAGGCAAAGTCGGTGCGGGCGATCCGGTAGACGAGATCGAAGGTTTCCTGCTGGCGCTTGAGCGGCGCCGACACGTCGACATCGTCAAAGGCATCCTGCTGCAGGTAGACCATGTCGAGGAAGAGCGCCTTCTGCTGAAGGATGAAATCGTCGGTCGAGACGCCCTCTTCACCTGTCACCTGCATCATGCGGGTGATCTCATCACCCTTTCGCAGGAGTTCAATCATCTCCGAAACGCGGGGAACCCAGTCCGGGCCGATATTGTTCTGGTACCAGTCGTTGAGCTGAATGTGATACCGAGACCAGGACAGCAGCGGGTCGACCGCCGGATAGAAGCGCTTGTAGGCCCGTTCGGACGAGAGGCCCAGGAAGGTCTTGACCGTGCCGAGAGTCGACTGGGTGACCGGTTCCTCAAAATTGCCGCCGGCCGGAGACACCGTGCCGATCATGGTGAGACTGCCGGTCTCGCCGCTGGCGGTCCGCAACACTCCAGCGCGTTCGTAGATGCCCTTGATGGCGCTGTCGAGATAGGCGGGAAAGGCTTCCTCTCCCGGAATTTCCTCCAGCCGGCCGGAGGTCTCACGCATGGCCTGGGCCCAGCGGGAGGTACTGTCGGCGATCAAGAGCACGTCATAGCCCATCTGCCGGTAATATTCGCCAAGGGTAATGCCGGTGTAGATCGAGGCCTCGCGCGCCGCCACAGGCATTGAAGACGTGTTGCAGATGATGACCGTACGATCCATGAGCGTGCCGTCTCCGGAAGGATCCGGCTGGTGCGGGAACTCGGTGATCGTTTCGACCACCTCGCCGGCACGCTCACCGCAGGCAACCACAATCACGATATTGACCGCCGAGAAACGCGAAATCAGCGATTGCAGCACCGTCTTGCCCGCACCGAAGGGACCCGGAATGCAGCCCATACCGCCACGGGCGATGGGAAAGAACGTGTCGATCAGGCGCAAGGTGGTGATCAGCGGCTCGCTTGGATAAAGCCGCTCGCTCTGACCGGCCTTGACCAGCCCTTCCGGGATCGCCCGGCGAACCGGCCAGTGCTGGACCATGGTCAGGTCGCGGGTTTCGCCGCGATCGTTCTTGAGCGTTGCCACCACCTCGTTGATGGTGAACGTTCCTTCGCGTATCCGGTCCACTGTCCAGGAACCCGTCGTGACGAAGGGAACCATGATCCGGTGCTCGAACCTGCCTTCCGGAACCGTGCCGAGCGTTTCCCCGGCTTTGACCACGTCACCGGATTTCACCTTGGGTTCAAACGACCATTTGCGGTTCTGGTCGAGAGCGTTGGTGAGCACCCCGCGCGGCAGGAAGAAGCCGTGCTCGGCCGCAATATCGGCCAGCGGGTTCTGCAAGCCGTCAAAAACCGTGCTGAGCAGGCCCGGGCCCAGAGCAACCGACAGCATCTCGCCGCTCTGGATCACCTTGTCACCGACACGCACGCCCGCAGTGCTTTCGAACACCTGCGCTTCAGCGGACTTTCCGCGCACGCGCAGCACTTCGGCCTTCAGGTATTCCCGTGGCTTGCCATCACGTTCGGGACCATGGGGGATAATATAGACCACCTCGTTCTTGATGAGAGGGGCAGAGCCGAGCGGCGACAGTGTGACGAGATCGTCCTGCACGGCGACGATTTCCGCGGTCGGTTCGGGCAACTGAACATGGCTCGTCATGAAGGGGCTCCCTCAAGGGCAGAAGTGAAGTCTGAGAAAAGGTCCGGCCGGCCGGCTTGACTGCCGTCATCCGTCTTGCCGCCAAGGGCTGACACCACGAGCGTGGCCAGACGGGCACGTGCATCTGCCTCGTTGTAGCGTGACCAGCGTTCCACGATCACCCAGCGCAGCACGTAGATCGCAACGGCCTCGAAATCGAATTCATGCAAGTTGCCGTAATGGCCCATCTGCCGGAAGACCTGGGTGAGGACAAGACGTTCCATGGCGATGTGATCGCCCGCCCGCATCAGTTGGTGAGCTTCGCCCACCCACGGCATGAAATGGCCGAGCCCGAAGGCCGGGTCGCTCCAGTTGGCCTTGACCTGTGCGCACCAGCGGCCGAAGCCCCAGTTTTCGATATCTCCAGCGCTTTCCTGTCCATCCCGGCGTCGGCGCAGCGCTGCAATCAGCGTCCGCGTTTCCATGCGTGCCCCGACAAGATGTTGCAGATCCGGATAGGCAGCCAGATCGGCAAGAACCTTGTTTGCCCGCCGGATCACATCGATGTCGCGATCATAACCGGCAACACCGGCCCAGGCCGTCACCTCTACCATCTCGCGCAGCAGGCTCGCATGCGCGGGCTCCAGCATTGACAGCCGCTGCTTCAACCGGAACCCCGAGATCGGCACGTCCTTGCGCGAGAACAGCTTGCCAAGATGGGGCAGGCTGGACACCAGCGCGATATATTGGTGCGGCCGGCTCATGTCAGCGCAGCACCCCTTCCATCACCGCTCTGAGGCGCGGTTGCAGGTGCCGCTTCAACAGTGTCGCGATCGCTTCTTCGGTCAGATCGATGGAAACGTCCCTGTCGGTCAACTTCACCTTGATGCCGTCAAAGCCCGGTGCGGTGGAGAAGGTGACCCCTTGCCGCAACACTTCGCCCGCAAGCGCAATCACGAAGTGGGTGAGGGTTCCCGGCTCGACCGCCTCGGGCGATTGCTTCAACTCCTCGAAGGTGACGACCTTCTCCGGCAGGACGATCTCCATCGGCTCAGCGTCGCTGACCGACGCATTGTCCTTTGCGTTGGCGGCCATCGCCAGAATGAGGTTTTTCAGGAATTCCTGGTCGGCAAGTGTGGTTGCCACCAGCCGGCCGGCTTCCTGCTGAATGCGGTCGCCCAGCTCATTGCGCAGGCTGAGGACAAGATCGCGCGCGGCAACCTTCAGCCCGTCTTCCGTCGCCGCCTTTTCCCTGGCTGCTTCCGCTCTTGCATCAGCCAGCAGACTGTCCGCCTTCTGCCTTGCTTCCTCAACGATGGTTTCCGCCTTTTCCCTGGCCTTGGCCAGGATGGCATCCCCCTCCGACTGGCCCGCGGCCACGCCTTCGGACTTCAGCCGTTCGATAAGCGCCTGGACACCGGCACCTGCGGCGTTCTCCAGGTCGTCTGCTGCGTCATGTTTGGACATTGCCGCCTCCTGTTCCTTCTGGCCCTAAGCGGGGATCGAGCCGGACAGGACCAGCGCGAAGACGAGAGCAAAGACCGAAAAGCCTTCCAGCACCGCCGCCGGTGCGAGGGAAATGCCGAAGATTTCCGGCTTGGCCTTGGAAGCATGAATGGCCGAGGCGAGCACCTCGCCCTGGCGAATGCCGGTGTAGAGCATGGTGACGCCGGACAGGAGGCCGATGCCGAAAAGCGCGGCGCCATTGGCTGCATCAATGGTGGGCTGCTGCAACGAGAACATGATCACGATGCCGTAGATCACCTGGGACGACGGCATCAGCGAAACACCGATGAACCGGCCATAACCACCGTCGCTGTCCAGCATGGCGCCGATCGCGGCACTGCCGCCAAGGGCGCAGCCCCAGGCACTGCCGATGGCGCCGAGGGCGACCGGCGCGAACAGCCCAAACCAGCCGAGAGCCACAACGAATTCGTTCACAGGCGTGTCTCCTCTTTCTTGAACGGACGGAAAGGCGTGCCCTCGTCCTTCAAACCCCAATTGAAAAATTCAATGACATTCAACCGCAGGCCATGCACGCAGCCGGCGATCAGCCCCAGCCCGATATTGATGGCGTGCCCGAGCACGAGAACCGCGATGGCGATCAGCAGACCGACGCCAGGAACCGCGTGGTTGAGCTGGCCCGAGAGCGAATTGATGGTTTCGGCAAGCGACGCTGCCGCAAGCCCCAGCGCAAACAGGCGCATGTAGCTGAGAACATCAGAGAAAATGTTGACGATACGGGCCAGCGAGGCGAGGCCATCGAAGACCCTGAGGCCGCCGGTCTTGAGCGATGTCACCTTGCGGTCGCTGCCGAAGATGCCGACCAAGAGGAGGCCAGCAACCACCGCGACCGGGCCGGCAACCGCAATGGAAGTGCCCTGCCCCAGAAACGTTGCCAGGCCACCGAGTGCCACCAGACACCAGCCGACAGGCTGCAAGCGACCGCTCAGGCTCGTTTCATGCCAGGCGCGCATCAGGTTGGCGATGACGATATGGGTCACGCCGATGGTCAGCGTGATCTTCATCATCGTGTCGACGTCCTTCAGATGCAGAACCTTCAGGCGCGCGAGAAACGTGCCTTCGGGAGGCGCAACACCGAAGTAGCTGCCCGTTGCCACGCCGAAGGCCGCCGTCGAGATCATGAGCCAGACGGACATCCGGAACATGCGCCGGCCCAACGCCGAACCTTTGAAGCGCGCCCGGAACAGGTACAACAGCAGCAGAAGAAGCAGGCCATAGCCCGCGTCCGTCATGATCATGCCGAAGAAGATCACGAAGGAAACATAGACGATTGCCGAAGGGTCCCACCCTCTGTAGCCGGGGGTCTGATAGAATTCGACCAGATCCTCTCCCGCTTCCAGCGCCGGGCTGTTGTCGAGAAGCGTGGGCGGCGCATCGGCCTCTTCGACATCCGTCACCAGCAGGGCGATGCCGAGACTGTCCGAAAGCGTGCGGACCTCCGCGACCTGGTCCCGCCGCGCCCAGGCCTGAAGCACGAAGACCTGTTCGGTGTCCGCTGTTTCGAGCGACGCCCTGTGGCGGGCGGAATGGTCGCGGGCGGCGGCAAGGTTCTGTGCCAGCACGAACCGCCATTTGGTGAGAGCCTGACGCTGCAGTTCCAGCTCTTCCAGTTGGATGGTCGCATCTTCATGTTGACGCCGAAGCACCGAGAGCGCCTCGGCCCCCACGTGAACGCGCGGCACCGGCATGGCATTTGCCGCCGGTTCTTCCGGAGAAAGCAACACGATGTAGCTGCGGTACTTGTCGCGGTGGACGATCTCCAGGATCTTGTCGGAAGGATCGATCAGCTTGATCTTGGCGTTGGGCACCACGTAGAACCACAGCCGGTGCTCGCCGATTTCGGCCAGGTCGGAAAAGCTGAATTCGCCCCAGGGCTCCACATCCTGAATGCGCTGGTCAAGGCGCGCCACCCGGTCTTCGCAGTCACGAAGCGCCTTGCGGTTGGCAAGCGTCTTTTCGACCACCTTTTCCAGGTCGAAGTCGTCAAGATGGGTGACAGGACGACGCTGCGCCTTGCTATCCATGAGCCAGCGCAGGGCTTCGCTCGCCTCGCGCCCCCGGCCTGCGGGAACGGCTTCCAGTTCCTTTTGTGCCGAAGTCAGGGGGATCAGATGCAGGGCACCGAATTCCTGCGTGGCTTCCAGCACCTTGTCCTTGTCCTCAAGGATGCCGACCAGATTCACCTTGACGAGCGGGACGATGGTCATAGTTCGGCCACCGAGGTTTCGGCGCCGCGCGCTGCCGTTTTGCGTTTGGAGATCTTGGCACGGACCACGGCATCGCGTTCCGCGTCCGCCAGGGCCATGCGAATTTTCTTGATGTTGCGTTCCGCCTGCGGGATCAGCACCTTTTCGAACAGGTTGACCCGGCGAGAGATAACCGCTTCGGCCTCGATCAGCCGGGCAATACGCTCCTTGGCGATCTCCCGTTCCTTATTGAGCCGCAACAGTTCCTGCATGCCTGCGACATAGGGGTCGACCCAATGCGGGCGCGCCAGACGGGAATAGGGTTTCGTCTCGACCTCGATATCCTCCAGGACCGGCAACCGGGTGCCGGAGAGGTTCTGCTCGCCGACGACGGCCTGCTTCAGCACCACGAGCCCTTCCAGCGGGACATGCTTGTTGGCCATCATTGGAAGAGACCGCGCAAGAGCGTTGAAACGCTCCTCATACTCCGCCTCCAGGCGGACGGCTGCTTCCTTGGCCTTGGCGCGCTCGGCCATGATCTGGAGCCTCTTCAGCTCAAGAGACGGCAGGAAGCGCTTGTATTCCGAGAGCTGTCCGCTTTCCCGGGCCAGAGACGACTTGTTGAGGGCCAGCCTTGCCATCAGGCAGCCTCCTCGTCAGACGCTCCGCCGGCAGGTTTGCTTTTCGGGAAATACTTGTCGATCAGCCCCTGTTTCATCAGCAGCTGTTCCGGCTGGAAGCATTCGGCAAGCGTCTGCCAACACAGGTCGAGCGCCTCCTCCAGGGGCATTGCGACATTGATATCCATGAAACGCCGCCGGAAAAGGCCGCCAAACTTCAGAAGCTGGTGGTCGTATTCCGACAATTCGAACGCCATGGACTGCTTCTGCTCCGCATCGCGTGCGCCGGAATAAAAGCGGATCATGGTGTTCATGATCTGGTTGTGATCCTCACGCGTCACTTTGCCGATCACATGCTGTTTCAAACGTGACAGCGAGCCGAAGGGATCCAGAACGCCGCTGTGCAGATAGAACTGGCCTTCGGTGATGTAGCCGGTGTTGTCCGGCACCGGATGGGTGACGTCATTGCCCGGCATTGTCGTGACCGTAAGGATGGTGACCGAGCCTGAGCCCTTGAAATCGCAGGCCTTTTCGTAACGTCGGGCCAGCTGGGAATAAAGATCGCCCGGATAGCCCCGGTTGGCGGGCACCCGCTCCATCGCAATGGAGACTTCCTTCATGGCATCTGCGAAGGCGGTCATGTCGGTGAGCAGCACCAGAACGCGCTTGCCTTCCTCAACGGCGAATTTTTCCGCAACCGCAAGGGCCATGTCCGGAACCTGCAGGCGCTCGACCACCGGATCGGACGCCTGGTTGATGAACATGACCGTGCGCGGGAAAACGCCCGCATCCTCGAACTGCTGCCGAAAAAAGGCATAGTCGTCGAAGATCAGCCCGAGGCCGCCGAACACCACGATATCGGCGTCAGCCTGGATGCCGATACGTGCCAGAAACGGGTTATAGGGTTCGCCGGAAACCGAGAAGATCGGGATCTTCTGACTTTCCACGAGGCAGTTGAAGATATCGATCATCGGCACATCTGTGCGGATCATGCGCGAGGCGAGCACGCGCTTCATCGGGTTGGCGGACGGTCCACCGATCGGGACGGAAGGGTCGCTGGACAGATCCGGGCCCCGGTCAATCGGCTGCCCCGCGCCGTCGAACACACGGCCCAGGATATTGTCGGAATAGGTGACCTTGGCCGGCTCACCCAGAAAGCGTACGGACGAATTGTTGGCGAGGCCCTTGGTGCCGGAATTGACCTGCAGCGAAACCATGTCCCGGTCGATGTTGATGACCTGTGCGAGAGACGTCGCACCATCGCCTGAATCGACCAGTGCCAGATCACCCAGGCACGGGCGCCCCTCCGACTCGCTCTTCGTCGAAGACACCTGAATGCGAATGATATCGCCAACGATATCGACAATCCGTGTGTGGGAGACCAGCATTAACGCCCCCTTGGGAAGGAAATTAACTCACATCGGGCCAAACCCGTTCTGCTGCAACGCAAACCATCTTAGGCGGGTTTTTCGATCCCACACAACCTGAACTGTTGCCCGGCACCCAACTTGCTTCAACCAAAATGAAGTTAAGAGAGAAATGATTGCGTTCGTATGACTTGCATCAAACTGCTCATGCCAGAGGCAGAAGGCTTACTCCCGCATTGTCGCAACCCCATTTCACTTGCGTTAACGGCGGGTCGACTTCGCTGATCCGCTTTAATTCCGGCATAAGCCCAGGGGGAAAGCAGCATTCAGGAAAACGACCAGTTGCGCTGCACAAATTTAAAGCAACGCTCAATCGATCCACCTGATATTCTACCTATATATTGGAATATCAATTCTCCATTTTCCCGATCATTCTTCAAGATCGCTTCTTTTTCACGATCACTCGCCTTCCCGCCAATATTGTTCTTCAGTCATCTGAATTTTTTCCCAAGAGGAAGATTTTTAAGCATGCGCAAAACCACCCGGATAGGTTTAATGCCAGTTGTATTCGCCATTTTTTCTTCACTTTTGTTAAAATGTGATATTTTTTAGGCAAAGCGCTTTGAAATTTCCCGACATCCGGTTGCACAACCTATGCCGGTAACCCGGTCGCATTGCTGGCGGCCTTGGAGGAAAAGTTGACGGACCAAGTGACTGATCACGCCCTGGAACTGCCTTCATCGTCCAATTCATCCAAGAAATCCCAAACAGGCCGGCACGCCAATGGCGCGGATAGCGCGGCGAAAAGACCCGAGGACCGCAGCCCTCCGGTACGCAGCGACATCGGCACGATCCTCCTGCACTGGACGCTGGTTATCGCGATCGTCACCAGCCTGCTGACGGGCATGCGTCTGTCGGCGGATGCGGAACACGCCTGGTTCTCCAAACTTTTCGAACCGATCCTGCCACAGGGTGAAATCTGGACCTGGCACTATGTGTCGGCGATATTCGTTCTGGCGGTTATCTTTGCCTATGCGGCCTATATGACGCTTGGCCGACTGAAACGGCGCATTTCCTCCAAGAAGTTCGTTGTCCTGACGCTTCCCGCCAGCACCAAGCTGCGCCTGGCCGCGGTCAACGTCATCGCCTACTGGATCCTGTTCGGGGCCGTGCTCACCCTGTCGGCGACGGGCGTCCTGCTTTATATCGGTCATGGTGGCATCTGGGTGACCGTGCATTACACGGCCGCCCTCGTGGTGCTGACCTATATCGTTGCCCATGTGGTGCTGCATTATTGTTATGGCAGCGTTGCACAGTTGCTGCGGCTGTTCCGTCCGCAAGCGCTGCGCCGCTTCCCGGGGATGAGCCGTCACCCGCTGGCCCTGGCGACTGCCCTGGGCGCAATCGTGCTTGTTGGCGCCGTCAGCCTCGATTTCGGCACACGCGACAGCCTTGTCGTGGCCAAGGGCACCACCCTGCCGGAGCTGGACGGCACGCTGGACGATCCGGTCTGGCAGGACGCGACCCCTGTTTTCATCCGGACACAGCAAGGCTCGAACCTGGACGGAACGGGAGAATCCACCGTCGAAGTACGTGCCGTTCAGGTGGGGGACAAGATCGCGTTTGCCTTCCGCTGGGAAGACAAGAACCGGTCGTTGAAGCGGCATCCGCTGATCAAGCGTGAAGACGGCTGGCACATGCTGAACAACCGGGCCGACATTTCCGACGAGACCGCCTATTACGAGGACAAGTTCTCGGTTGCCTTTTCCACCACCGACACCTTTGGTGGCGGCGGTGCCACCCACATGGGCCCGAAGCCTCTGAGTGACAAACCAGGCGCTTTCAATTACCGCGGCCTGCACTATACGACCGATGGCAGCCTGGTGGACGTGTGGCAATGGAAAGCGGCGCGCGGCGGCATGCTGGGGCGCGTCGACGACATGCACTTCGCAACACCCGTGGAACCGAACGAAGCCCAGGCTGCCGGCAAGAGCCGCTACAGCGCCGGCTACAATCCCGACGAAGGCAAGGCATTCTACGTCTACAATTACATCGGCGATCCCGTGACCCATTATCATGGGACGGTCGGCGTGCACCGGCTTCCGATCGACCACAAGAAAATGACGTCGTTGATGGGCACCATCGATCTGTCCACCGAAGCGATCGAAGACGAGGGGTCGCAGTGGTGGATGTTCGAAAACGAAAGCGTGCCGTACTCGCCGGAAAAGGACGCGGAAATCCCGGTCGGAACGGTCATTCCAGGTGTCCTCATCCAGGGTGAATATTCCGGCAGCCGGGCAGATCTGCTGGGTGGATCCAGATGGCAGGACGGCCACTGGACACTTGAAGTTGTCCGGAACATGGATACCGGCCAGAGCCAGGACCTTGCCATGAGGGATGGTCTCTTCATGTGGGTCTCGGCGTTTGACCACAACCAGACGCGCCACACCCGCCATTCCCGTCCCGTACGGCTGACCTTCAATTGAGGCCTGCCCTTCCCGCCTTTCCTGTCTTTTCCGGACGTTTCTTTCAACGGATGTAATCACCCATGTCGAAAAGCACCTGTACGGTCACCATCAACGGGAAGGCCATCAAGGCCAATGTCGGCGACACGCTGATCGACGCCGGACTCGGTGGACGCCTCGTCATCCCGCACGACTGCTGTTCCGGCCAATGCGAAACCTGCCGGGTCCGCGTTTTGAGCGGGCAGATCGACGACATGGGCACCCGGGAAAAGGACACCGTGCTCGGATGCCTTTCCGTCCTGGAAGGCGATGCCGAGATCGCCTATGACCCGGTGCCGCTGGTGAAGACCACGAAGGGAACGGTGGAAAGCATTCGGCCGATCAAGGACGGATACCTGGAAGTTCGGGTCAAGACGGCGCGGCCTGTGCCCTGGCTGCCAGGGCAGTATCTGCGCGCGACCTTTGCAGGATATCCGCCGCGCGACTACAGCCCGACAACTCCGCTCAACCTGGATGCGGAAGAGAATGTCCTTGTGTTTCACATCAAGGTCTACCCGGACAGCATCGTATCGTCGAAGCTGGGCAAGGAAATTGCCAAGGGACATGCCGTCAAGCTGCGTGGCCCGTTCGGCAATGCGTTTTTGCGACGGCAGCAGAACCCGATCCTGCTCACCTCGACCGGAACCGGGTTCGCACCGATCTGGTCGATTGCCGTTGCAGCGAGCCTGGGCCAGACCGGCCGTGAAATCCGCATCATTGCCGGGTCGAGAACCCGGGACGGGATCTACATGCGCGACGCGGTTCGCTGGCTGCAAGCCCGGGGCATTCCGATCACCCTGACGGCAGGCGATGGCGACGACGAAACGGTGCGCAAGGCGCGCCCGCATGAACTGGTCGGACAACTTACGCCCGATCACGTCGTCTATTCGGCCGGTGCGCCGTCACATGTCGACGCCATGCGGGAGATCGCGCTAGGCGCAGGGGCAACCTTCTACGCTGATCCGTTTTTTGTGGCGGAAGAAGAGAGCGGCCTGCTGGCCCTTGCTGGAAACCTTATCCGAAAGGCATCCGCTCCCTTTACCTCGGCTTCCGCAGACTGACACCAGGGCGCTACACCAGCCTCTCCTGAGAGCGAGCGGTCTTGCCGGACTATTGCGCCGCGGTTGTCAGAGACCGTTCGCCGGCATAGATCAGCTCTTCGGTGCTGGCGACAGGCATGGGTCTACCCAGATAGTAGCCCTGCGCTTCCGTGCAGCCGATTTCGGTCAGCATGTCGAGAAGCTGCTTGGTCTCCACACCTTCGGCGGTGGTGGTCATGTTGAGATTGTTGGCCAGTTCGATGACCGCTTTCACGATGGAAATGGAATCGTCCGAATAGGCCATCGACCGAACGAAGGACTGGTCGATCTTGATCTTGTCGAACGGGAACCGGCGCAGGTAGCTGAGCGAGGAATAGCCGGTTCCGAAATCGTCCATGGACACTTTCACGCCCAGCGACTTGGCCTGGCGCAGCGAATCCAGAACATCTTCTGAATCTGTCAGAAGCACGCTTTCGGTCACTTCCAGTTCGAGACGGTCGGCCTTGAGACCCGTTTGGGTCAGGGCATCGATCAGCACCGGACCAAATGCGTGGCCGCGCAGCTGCCGGGGTGACAGGTTGACCGCGATCCTGAGGTGGTCCGGCCAATTGGACGCGATCCGGCATGCTTCCTTCAATACCCATTCGCCCAACTGGATGATCAGGCCGGTATCTTCGGCAAGCGGAATGAAATCAGCCGGAGAAACCATGCCCCGTGTCGGATGGTTCCAGCGCACCAGCGCCTCGAAGCCGGACACCCGGTCGTCCACGAGCGTGTATTGCGGCTGGAAATAAAGCTCCAGTTCGCCATTGGCGACCGCGGTCCTGAGGTCGGTGATAAGCTCTCGCCGGTCGTTCACGGCCGTGCCCATGTCCTTTTCAAAGAAGCGGTAGGTATTGCGACCGTCTTCCTTGGCCCGGTAGAGCGCAAGGTCCGCCTGCTTGAACAGTTCGTCGCCTGCAGTGCCGTCGGCCCTGGCAATTGTGATGCCGATGCTGACGCCGATTACGAGTTCATGATCCGTGATCTGGAACGGCTGGGAAATCTCCCAGATGACCGACTGCGCCAGTTCCTCGACATCAGCAAGCCTGCACGGCAGACCGGTGAGGATCGCAAATTCGTCGCCGCCAAGGCGGACGACAACGTCCTTTCGGCCGATGAGGGCGCGCAGACGCTCCGCCACCTGCCGCAAGAGCTCATCGCCAATCGGGTGCCCAAGGCTGTCGTTGACCGTTTTGAACTCGTCCAGATCGAGGCACAGAATGGCGAACTCGCCCCCCTTGACCAGTTGCTGGTTCAACAGCATGTCCAGCTGGTCCCGGAATTCGATGCGGTTCGGCAGCTGTGTCAGAAGGTCGTGACGCGCCAGGAACGCCAGCCGGTCACGGGCTTCCTGCCGCTCGGTGATGTCTTCGGATATCGCCACCCAACCACCTTCCGCCAGCGGCTGGCGGGTGGTCAGAACGATACGGCCCGAGCGGATCTTCACCATTTCGGTGCTTTGCGAGCCACCTGAATACCTGTGATCTCCCATCCGGGAATCGTGCAGAGCCATGTCACCGGTTTCAACGGCATCAACTTTCTGCAGCGTTGCGAGCTGAGCAGCCGTCATACCCGACTTTATCCTGCCCGGCTCGACTTCGAACAATTCGGCGTAGCGCTGGTTCGAAACAATCAACCTTCCATCGACGTCAAACATGCACAGACCGTGCGACATGTTGTTGAGAGCAGCATCAAAGAGGACGTTCTGCTCGCGCAACTGGGCTTCCTGAGAGCGCAGGATGGAGTTCTTTTCGTGCACGCGTTCGCGCAAGGCGTCGCGTTCCTTGACGGATCGCTGCAAGGAAACGACCGATCTGGCGATGTCGCCAACTTCGTCCAGCCGCTCGGTTCCAACCACCTTGCTTTCGAAGTCGCCCGCTGCAATGCCGGTCAATACGCGCGTGATCTTGGTCAGCGGCCGGGTAATCTGCCGCGACATGAGAAAGGCGACTGCAGCAAAAGCCACCAGCGCGATCAGTCCGAACAGGAACAGCCGCCGGAGCAGCTTTGCTTCTTCTTCGGTGCCGATGCGGGTCAGTTTGTTCTGGATTTCGGTCAGCGCCGCGATGGGGGTCAGCGCACAAACAGTCATGGGAACGACAGGAACACCGCATTCGATGACATGCTCACCGTCCAGGGTGATGTTCGGCGTTTCTTTCGAGCGGGTGAGATCCGAATAGTTTCCGGTGAAATTCGCCGTGGAAATGATCTGATCGTCGAAAACGATCGCCATTTCAAAGGAATTGATTTTTGCCAGATCCGCCAGGAGCGGCTCTTCCGGCCGCAGCCAACGTTGCGCGACAAGTCCGCCGATCACATAGCCGAAATCATCGAAAACCGGGACAAACGCGATCTGAGACACTTCATTGACCCGATCGCCCGGCACGAAGACACCCGTTTCGGATTTGGGCAAGACACCGGAATAGGTCAGCTTCTCTCCCGGGAAGCTGTCTTTCAGCGACTTGGCGACCTCGTTGAAGAAGCTCAGACCCTGCATCTTGGACCCCAGTTCGACGAGGTCCGCAGAATAGGAGGAGGCGCCGATAACATGGCCTTCCTCATCCAGAACGACGATGCCGTCCACATCCGCCAGCTTCGCGGCCGGGCCGAGCAGTTCCGACATGGCCACGACATTGCGTGACTCAACGGCCTTGGCGGTATCCACCCTCTCCGACAACGCATTTATCCGACGAAGCCTGTCCTGAAACAGGAACTCCATACGGGTCCCGGCAAGCTTCACGTCGGCGGACAGGGTTTCCACAAGACGCGCGCGGGAAAGCTCCAGAAGCTCGGCCTCCTGACGCTGCATGCTGTCTTCAAGCTGGAAAGCCACCAGTCCGATAAGACCGGCAAATGCACACACCGCCGTGAAAACGGCGCCGTATGTATAATGCCAGAGAAGGGACGAGTGACGGATCATGTGGACCAATTGGGTTATCTACCGACGGGTACGCCACCGTAGTTACTGATCAATGTGTGAGCCTGACCCGACTGGGCGTAGTCGATGAAGGCCTTCATCTCATCGTCCAGCGTGCCTTCCTTGTAGATCAAGGCGAGGGTTACCGAACTCGGGTACCCCGGATCAGTCGGATGGTGACCATCGATCTTGAGGACCGACAGTCCGTCTTCAAGCGGCTTCGAATAAGGACCGAAAGCAATCGCGCCTTCGACTTCGCGCGCGCTGGAAATTGCTTCCTGGGTGGTAAGGGCCGTTTTCGAGCGCGGCGAGAACTCCATATCCGCCCAGCCCGGCATCGACGATTTCAAAACCTGCAAGGTGCTGTCCGCGTCTTCGCGGCGGACGAGGCGGACACGCAGATCGGCACCGCCCAATTCGGACCAATTGACTATTTCACCGGAATACAGCTTGACCAGTTCTTCGCTGGTCAAAGCATCGATACCGGTAGACGGGTGCGTGAAGATTGCGCTGGGTATTTTTGCAATCGGCAGATAAACGAGGCCGAATTCCACCTCACTGTCCTTCAGGGGACGCGCGACCCGGCCCAGGCGCTCCGTGCCGGAGCTGACGGCGGCTATACCGCCACCCGAGCCAATGCTCGGTGGAATTTCAAGATTGATATCGGGACGATTCTCGACAAAGCCCGCACCAATTTCCTGAAGCATTTCAAGGCCATCACCCGTGCCTACTACTTTTAGCGGGCCCTGTGCCGACGAAACTTCAGTGTGTAAGAAAAAAGTGCAAAGGGACAATGCCAAGGCAAAAGCCAAACTACGCATTTTTATCACCCAAAAATTGACGGTACTATCTAGAGTGACATATTCAAGTTAATTAAACGCTAAACCCCCGCGATAAATGACAATAAATGTGTAGTCTAATTAAAGTAATGAAATAAAAGCAAAATAATCCTGAAATTAAAATTCGATCTGATTTGGGCAATATTTTCCTAGTAGGAATAATTTACCGACTTAGCAAATTTGTTCACCCAATAAATTGACCGGTAAACATGACCTGACTACCACCAAGAAAGATGTATTCGATACAACCTTAGATTTTCTTTTCGCACAAACATCAAGTTGCATGATTTATGCTGCAGGGTAGATTCACTGCTGATCAACGCTTACATCGAATTCGGGTAGCGAGAAAATTTACAACCTCATGCTTGCGCAAAACTTGCCGATTGGATTTTCGACCCTGTCAGCAGTGGGCAACAGGGCCGCTATTCAACAAACCAGCGGCGCGGCGCTGGCCCTCACTATCAGCTCTACATCAACCATCACCGGTTCCATCGCGACGTCTGCCTTGGTGTGCGCAACGTCAATACAATCCAGCAGGAGGGAAACTGCCCTGGCACCAAGCGCGCGCCGGTCCTGCCGTATGGTTGTAAGTGCCGGGACATAAAACTCCGACAGCTCGATATCATCGAACCCGACGACGGAAATATCTTCCGGAACGCGGACACCGTTTGCGGTCAGGGTCGAAATCAGCCCGAAGGCAACCTGGTCCGACGCACAGAAAACCGCTGTTGGCCGATCGTTCATCTCCAGGATCCTCTCACCGGCCATCCGGCCGGATTCCAGGGAAAAGTCGCCCCGGATGATCCATTCCTCACGGGCAGGCAGCTCCAGCCTTGCACGTTCGGCCAGCATGCCTTCGCGCCGGGCATGCGTCAGAACATTTTCCTGCGGACCTGTGATATGGGCAATCTTGCGATGGCCAAGGTCATACAGGTGCCGGACGGCCAGTTGCGCCCCGCGAACGTTGTCACTGCGCACGGAAGGCAACGCGACGTCGTGCGCCCATTCACACGCAAAGACGATCTTGCCGGAGACGCCGTTGTCTTCGAACAGCTGCAATTCCTGGTGGGAGATTGCTCCGTCCAGACAGATCATGCCGTCGATCTGGGCGTCCAGAAAGTAGTCGACCACGTGTTTACCACTCGTGGCATGGTCCTTGGTATCGGCGATCAGGACGGAATAGTCACGGTTGCCGAAGGAGGCACTTATCCCGGCCAGGATCTGGGAAAAGAACGGATTGCCGAGGTTTGGCACCAGAACCAGGATGGCTCCGGCCTGCTGGGTGCGCAGGTTACGCGCTGCCCGGTTGACCCGGTAACCGGTAGAGCGGATCGCCGCGAAGACGATGTCGCGGGTTGCCTCTGTCAAAAGTTCAGGATTGCTCAGCGCCCGGCTGACTGTTGCGGTCGATACGCCCGCCTCTTTGGCAACATCCTGAATTCGTGCTATTTTCTGGGCCAAGGCCTTCTCCGGTATTTCTCTTTTTTGAGCCTGGGCGCCTGCCGCCATGACGGCGGGTTCGTCCTCGAAACTGTCTGATCCGACATTCCGGGTTGACACAAGACCGTTTCCCGAGAATGATGAATGTAATCGATTACATATAGCATACAATAAAATGTAATCGATTACAAAATGCGGTGGAGGCCGCATGGTGAGGACAATCGGACAGTTCACGTTCGATGGGAGGAAATGATGAAAGCACTACGTGCAGTTTTTGCAGCAACGACCGCCCTTTGTGCAGCAACGGCCGCGAATGCGACCGACCTGGAAGTTACCCACTGGTGGACTTCAGGCGGCGAAGCGGCTGCGGTTGCCGAATTCGCAAAGGCATTTGACGCGACCGGCAACAAGTGGGTTGACGGTGCCATTGCCGGTTCCGGCGGCACAGCCCGCCCGATCATGATCAGCCGTATCACCGGTGGCGACCCGATGGGCGCAACGCAGTTCAACCATGGCCGCCAGGCAGAGGAACTGGTGGAAGCCGGCCTGATGCGCGACCTCACGGACATTGCAGAGGAAGGCAACTGGAAAGAAGTCATCCATCCCTCCAGTCTGCTCGACAGCTGCACGCTGGATGGCCGCATCTATTGCGTTCCGGTCAACATTCATTCGCAGCAGTGGCTCTGGCTGAACAACAAGGTGTTCGAGGACAACGGCCTGGCGGTTCCGACCAACTGGGACGAATACGCTGCCGCAGCACCCAAGCTTCAGGAGGCGGGCATCGTGCCGCTGGCCATGGGGCAGCAGCCCTGGCAGACGACACTGGCGTTCCAGGTGCTTCTCACCGCGCTCGCCGGACCTGAGGCCTATACGAAGATCTTCGGCGAGAAGGATGCAGAGCTTGCCGGCAGCGAGGAAATGGCAAAGGTCTTCCAGGCCGCCGCGACTGCTCGCGACATGTCCAAGGACTCCAACGTCCAGGGCTGGAACGATGCCACCACCATGGTCATCACCGGCAAGGCCGCAGGCCAGATCATGGGTGACTGGGCGCAGGGTGAGTTCCAGGTCGCCAACCAGGTTGCCGGCGAGGACTACACCTGCCTGCCCGGACTTGGCGTCAACGAGGTCATCATGACCGGCGGCGACGCGTTCTACTTCCCGAAAGTGGACGACCCGGCCATCACCGAAGCCCAGGGCGAACTGGCAAAGGTCATGCTTTCCCCCGAAGCCCAGGTTGCCTTCAACCTGAAGAAAGGCTCGCTTCCAGTGCGTGGCGACGTCGATCTGGCGGCTGCAAATGACTGCATGAAGAAGGGCCTCGACATCCTGGCCAAAGGCAATGTCATCCAGTCTCCGGACCAGTTGATGTCCGCCGACAGCCTGACCCAGGTGAACGACCTCTTCGTCGAGTTCTTCAACAACCCGTCCATGACCGCTGAAGACGCACAGTCGATGTTCGCGTCGATCGTCGGCAACGCCGACTAACAGCGGAAAAAGGCCCGCCGCCCGCGCCGCACGGTCCCAACTTTACCGGGACCGCGGCCAGGCGGCGTCCTCCAGCCCTGCGCGCTCCGGCGCGCAGGGAACGCCCGACATCACCCTGGACGTCTCGACAAGGAAGTTTTCGGCATGGCCGCAGCTACGCGCCCCGCAAGGTGGCATCGGAACATCAGCGCCAAGGTGGCCGCGGTTCCGATGATTATCACCGCCGTGGTGGTCTTCATCGGCGGAACCGCCTGGACGGTTCTTTATTCCTTCACCAACTCCAAGCTCCTGCCGCGTGAGAAATTCGTCGGTCTTGCCCAGTACGACCGGCTGTGGAGCAGCAGCAAGTGGCTGATCTCCATCGAGAACCTGGCCATCTACGGAGCTTTCTCGCTGATTTTCTCGCTGCTGATCGGCTTCATGCTGGCGGCCCTGCTCGACCAGAAGATCCGGTTCGAGGACACGTTCAGAACAATCCTGCTCTATCCCTTCGCGCTCAGCTTCATCGTCACGGGTCTTGCCTGGCAGTGGATTCTCAATCCCGACTTCGGCATCCAGCACGTGGTGCGCAGCCTCGGCTGGGAGAGTTTCAATTTCGACCCGCTCTACAATCCCGAGATCGTCATCTATGGCATCCTCATCGCCGGCCTTTGGCAGGGAACCGGGCTGATCATGTGCCTGATGCTGGCGGGTCTTCGGGGGATTGACGAGGACATCTGGAAGGCCGCCAAGATCGACGGCATCCCGATGTGGAAGACCTATCTGTTCATCGTCATTCCGATGATGCGCGGCATCTTCATCACCGCAATCGTGCTGATCGCCTCCGGCATCATCAAGGTCTACGACCTGGTCGTCGCCCAGACCGGCGGGGGGCCCGGCATCTCCTCCGAAGTTCCGGCCAAATACGTCTATGACGCCATGTTCCTGTCGCAGAACCTCGGCCAGGGCTTTGCCGCTTCCACCATGATGCTGCTGACGGTCGTCATCATCGTCGTTCCCTGGGCCTATCTCGAATTCGGAGGCAAGCGCAAATGACCAAGACGCCCCACCTCCTCAATGGCTCGATGAAATACGATGCCGGCCCGGCCGAAGCCGGCCCCGACCGGGCGCTCCGCCACGGCGACGGCACACCATCCGGCAGCCGGATGGTCGAAGGCCCCGCCGGCCGCAAGCCGCGCAAGGCGCTGTCCCGCAGGAACATCCTGATCTACGGCACGCTGATCGTCGTCTGCCTCTATTACCTGCTGCCGCTTTACGTGATGATCGTCACCTCGTTGAAGGGCATGCCGGAGATCCGGCTTGGCAACATCTTCTCACCACCGGTGGAGATCACCTTCCAGCCCTGGGTGAAGGCCTGGGCGGAAGCCTGCACCGGCCTCAACTGCGATGGCCTGTCACGCGGCTTCTTCAATTCGGTCAAGATCCTGATCCCGTCCGTAATCCTGTCGATCGCGATTGCCTCGGTAAACGGATATGCGCTTGCCAACTGGCGCTTCAAGGGCTCGGAAACCTTCTTCACGATCCTGATCGTCGGGGCCTTCATTCCCTACCAGGTGATGATCTATCCGATCGTGATCATGCTGCGGGAAATCGGCCTTTACGGCAGCCTGACCGGGCTGGTGATCGTGCACACAATCTTCGGCATGCCGATCCTGACGCTGCTGTTCCGCAACTATTTCGCCTCCGTGCCGCAGGAACTGTTCAAGGCGGCGCGCGTGGACGGGGCCGGGTTCTGGGCGATCTACTTCCAGATCATGGTGCCGATGAGCCTGCCGATCTTCGTTGTCGCCATGATCCTGCAGGTGACCGGCATCTGGAACGACTTCCTGTTCGGCGTGATCTACACCAAGCCGGACCTCTATCCGATGACGGTGCAGCTCAACAACATCGTCAATTCCACGCAAGGGGTGAAGGAATACAACGTCAACATGGCCGCGACCATTCTGACCGGCCTCGTTCCCCTCACCATCTACTTCATCTCCGGAAAACTCTTCGTGCGCGGCATCGCCGCCGGTGCGGTGAAAGGCTAACGAGACGACCCATGGAACCAAGTATCTCCATCAATAACCTTTCCCTGAGTTTCGGAAGCCTGGATGTTCTGAAGGATCTCAACCTCGATGTCGGCCAGGGTGAATTTCTCGTGCTGCTCGGCTCTTCGGGTTGCGGAAAATCAACCCTTTTGAACTGCATTGCCGGGCTGCTGGACGTGACCGGCGGGCAGATCTTCATCGGCGGGCGCAACGTGACCTGGGCCGAGCCTTCCCAGCGTGGCATCGGCATGGTGTTCCAGTCCTATGCGCTCTACCCGCAGATGACCGTTGCCGGGAATCTGAGCTTCGGCCTGAAGAACGCGGGCCTGCCCAAGGCGGAAATCCAGGAGCGGGTGAACCGGGCTGCAAAGGTCCTGCAGATCGAACCGCTGCTCAACCGCAAGCCGGCCGCCCTTTCCGGTGGTCAGCGCCAGCGTGCCGCCATCGGCCGGGCTCTGGTGCGCGATGCCGACGTTTTCCTGTTCGACGAACCGCTGTCGAACCTGGACGCCAAGCTGCGAGCGGACCTGCGGGTCGAGATCAAGCAGCTGCACCAGAAGCTGTCCAACACCATGATCTATGTCACCCACGACCAGATCGAGGCCATGACGCTGGCCGACCGGATTGCCATCATGCGTGGTGGCCAGATCCTGCAGCTGGCCTCGCCCAACGAGATCTACAACCGGCCGGCCAACAAGTATGTGGCCGAGTTCATCGGTTCGCCGACCATGAATTTCTTTGAAGGAGAGCTGGAAGAAACCGGCGGAAACTACCGGTTCGCGTCGGGCGGAAAGACCTTCTCGCTTGACGGATACACCTTCCAGAACGGCCCTCCTGCAGCAGGCGCAGCCTGGTTCGGCATCCGTCCGGAACACATGGTCAGCGGCGCGGAAGCAGACACCGCGCTCGTGCGGTTGGACGGGCAGGTGGAACTGGTGGAGCCGCTCGGTTCGGACACGCTTGTCCGCTTTACCACCGGCGACCAGACGCTGTGGGTGCGCATGGACGGGCAGGCGAACATCCGGCACGGCGACGCAATCACGGTCGGGTTCGATCCCGCCCGCGCCAATCTTTTCGACAAAACCTCGGAATCCCGGCTGTAGGCCGGTCCTTAACCACTTCAGGACAATCAAGATGGATATTTCTTTCCAGCTCTATTCAGCCCGCGAATTCACCCCATGGGACGGCGTTCTCAAGCGGCTTGCGGACCTCGGCTATACCCAGGTCGAGGGGTTCGGCGGAAACTACGAGAACCCGGCAGCCTTTCGCGACATGCTCGACGCCCAGGGCCTCAAGATGCCGTCGGGCCATTTCTTTCCGATGGAGCAGTTCGAAGATGACCTCGCCAAGGTGATCAGCACTGCCCAGACCCTTGGCATGGAGCGGATCTTCGTTCCCGCCGTGCCGCCCGAGCAACGCATTCCGGATGCGGCCATGTGGCAGTCCATAGCCGAGCGGCTGGAAGCCATCGGTCAAAAGATCCGCGATGCCGGCCTGCGGTTCGGTTGGCATAACCACGATTTCGAATTCAATGCCTGCGCCGATGGTCGCCTGCCGATGGACATACTGATGGAGGCCGCCCCTTCCATCGAATGGGAAGCCGATATTGCCTGGATCGTGCGCGGCAATCAGGATCCGCTCGACTGGATCGAGAAATACGCCAGCCGCATCACCACGGCCCACGTGAAGGACATCGCGCCAGAGGGCGAATGTGCCGACGAGGACGGCTGGGCGGACGTCGGCCAGGGCACCATGGACTGGAAGGGCATCATGTCGGCGCTTCGCGGCGTCGGGGTCGATCTCTTCGTCATGGAACACGACAAGCCTTCCGACTTCGACCGTTTCGCCACCCGCTCCGTTGCGGCCTTCCGCACCTACTGAGGTAACCCCATGAGCAAGACACTTGGCATCGGCATCCTCGGATGCGGAAACATTTCGGCCGCCTACATGCGCCTCTCTCCGCTCTTCAAGGGCATCGAGGTGCGCGCCTGCGCCGACATCAATGAAGCTGCCGCAAAAGCACGTGCCGAGGAATTCGGCCTGAGAGCCGAAACCGTCGACGGCCTGCTGGCGGCAAGCGATATCGACATCATCGTCAACCTGACGGTTCCGGCCGTTCACTACGAAGTCTCCAGACGCGTGCTGGAAGCCGGCAAGCATGTCTATTCGGAAAAGCCGTTCGTGCTCAGCCTGGAAGAGGGCGAATCCCTTGCCGCGATTGCGAAGGAAAAAGGCCTCAGGGTCGGGTCGGCCCCCGACACCTTCCTGGGCGGAGCACACCAGCTTGCCCGGCACCTGATCGATAGTGACGCCATCGGCAAGGTGACGTCAGGCACCTGTTTCGTACAGAGCCCGGGCATGGAAATGTGGCACCCGAACCCGGACTTCTTCTTCCAGGCGGGTGGTGGCCCGATCCTCGATCTCGGGCCTTACTACGTTTCCAACCTGGTGCAGCTACTTGGACCGGTGAAGCGGGTCTGCGCAATGAGTTCCGCCGGATCTGAATATCGCACCATCACCTCCGAGCCGCGCAACGGCGAAAAGATCAAGGTGGAAACACCGACGACCATCCACGCGGTGATGCAGTTCCAGTCCGGCGCCCAGATCACCTATTGCGCCAGCTGGGACGTGTGGCAGCACGGCCATTCCAACATGGAGCTTTACGGCCGTTCCGGCACGCTGCATGTGCCGGATCCGAATTTCTTCGGTGGTGAAGTGCGCATGACGGACAAGGGCAGTTTCGTGACCCTGTCGGAAGCCTGGAACCATCCGTTCTCCAAATCAAACGACCGTGGCCACGCCAATTACCGCACGGCGGGCCTGGCCGATATGGCCCTCGCCATCCTGGAAAATCGGCCGCACCGTTGCTCTTTGGAATTTGCTCTGCATGTTGTCGATGTGATGACGTCGATTCTCGCTTCTGGCGAGAGTGGGACTTTCATTGACATCAAAACCACCTGCGAGCGCCCGGAAGCCCTGGACCCGCAGGCGGCAAAAGGCCTTTTAATATAACGGGATACCCTATGACCTGGACAGCAGCGGAAACGCGCTACGACACCATGGAATACCGCCGATGCGGGAAATCCGGCCTGAAACTGCCGGTGATCTCGCTTGGCCTTTGGCACAATTTCGGCGACGATACGCCGCTCGACAAGAAAAGGGAGATTGCCCGGACCGCCTTCGATCTCGGCATCACCCATTTCGATCTTGCCAACAATTACGGCCCCAAGCCGGGTTCGGCGGAAACCGCCTTCGGTGAACTGCTGCGGACGGATTTTGCGCCTTACCGGGACGAGATGATCATTTCGTCCAAGGCCGGTTATGAGATGTGGCCCGGGCCTTATGGCGAGTGGGGCAGCCGCAAATACCTGATCGCGTCCTGCGACCAGTCCTTGAAGCGGATGGGCCTCGACTATGTCGATATCTTCTATTCGCACCGCTTCGACCCGGACACACCGCTGGAAGAGACCATGATGGCCCTCGACCACATCGTGCGGTCCGGACGGGCGCTTTATGTCGGTATCTCGTCCTATAATTCCAAACGAACACGGGAAGCCGCCGCCATCCTGAAGGAGCTGGGCACACCGTGCCTGATCCATCAGCCGAGCTATTCCATGATCAACCGCTGGGTCGAGGAAGACGGCCTTCTGGATACGCTCGATGACCTTGGCATCGGTTCCATTGCCTTCTCGCCGCTGGCCCAGGGCATGCTGACCAGCAAATATCTGAAGGGCATTCCGGAAGACAGCCGGGCGAATCAGGGCAAATCGCTGAAGACCCAGTTCCTGAGCGAAGACAACCTCGCCACCATCCGGGCTCTCAACGACATTGCCGAAAAGCGCGGCCAGACGCTGGCGCAGATGGCCCTTGCCTGGGTACTGCGCAAAGGACGGGTCACAACGGCCCTGATCGGTGCGAGCCGGGGCAGCCAGGTAAAGGACTGCGTCGGAGCTGTCGCCAATCTCCAGTTTTCCGACGAGGAGCTGAAGCTGATCGAGGAAACCACCCGCGAGGCGGATATCAACCTGTGGGCGGCCTCGGCTGAACGGAAAGGACCCAGCCGGAAATGATCCGAAATCCCATCCTGCCGGGGTTCAACCCGGATCCCTCGATCTGCCGTGCGGGCGATGACTATTTCATCGCCACATCGACCTTCGAATGGTATCCGGGCGTCCAGATTCACCGGTCGAAAGACCTGGTCAACTGGGATCTGGCCTGCCGGCCCCTGGACCGGGCAAGCCAGCTCGACATGCGCGGCAATCCGGACAGCGGCGGCATCTGGGCACCGTGTCTTTCCTACGCGGACGGACGGTTCTGGCTGGTCTATACGGACGTCAAACGGCTGGATGGGAATTTCAAGGACGCACATAACTACATCGTCACGGCCCCTTCCATCGAGGGGCCGTGGAGTGACCCGATCTACGTCAGCTCACACGGGTTCGATCCGTCGCTGTTTCATGACGACGATGGCCGCAAATGGTTCCTGGTCCTGCAATGGAACCACATTTCAAATTCCGTCGGCGGGCATCCGCGCCATCCGGCGTTCGACGGTATCCTGCTGCAGGAATGGTCGGAAACGGAAGGCCTGAAAGGCGAGATCCGCAAGATCTTTTCCGGAAGCCCGCACGGTCTGACGGAAGGTCCACATCTTCACAAGCGCGGCGGCTGGTACTACCTGACAGTTGCCGAAGGCGGCACCGGCTACGGGCACGCCGTTACCATGGCCCGGTCACGGTCCATCGACGGGCCGTACGAGCTTCACCCGCAAACCCACCTCATCACCGCCAAGGACGATCCGGACGCGCCGCTGCAACGGGCTGGTCACGGCCAGATTGTCGAGACGCCGGATGACGACGTCTACCACACCCATCTGTGTTCCCGGCCCCTGCCCGGACGGTTCTCGCCTCTGGGACGGGAGACCGCGATCCAGAAATGCGTCTGGCGGGAGGACGGCTGGCTTTACCTGGAAGACGGCGGCATGGTTCCGAAGGTTGAGGTGCCGGGTCTGACGGCGACAGAACCTCGCCCCCCTCAACGGGTGGACCGCACCTTCATTGGCGAAATCCTGCCGCCAGAGTTCCAGTGGCTGCGCACGCCTTATCCGGAGCGGCTGTTCACGCTGACGGGAACGGCCCTGCGCCTAATCGGGCGGGAAAGCATCGGCAGCTGGTACGAGCAGTCACTGGTTGCCCGGCGCCAGGAGCACCTCGGCTACCGCGTGGAAACCACGCTTACCGACTTTGCGCCAACGACCTACCAGCAGGCGGCCGGACTGACGACCTATTACAACCGGCACAAATTCCATTTTCTGGGCGTGAGCTGGACGGAACAGCTTGGCCGCTGCCTGACGCTGCATTCCTGCCCCGGCGACTGGCCGGATGGACGCATGTCGTTTCCGGCAGACCCGGTCGCGCTTGGCGGCGGACCGGTCGAGCTTGCCGTTGAGGTTGATGGTGCCCGCCAGCAATTCTTCTGGCGCCAGCAAGGCCGCGACTGGACGCCCTTCGGCCCGGATCTCGATGCCAGCGTGATCTCGGATGAAGGCGGGCGCGGTGAGCACGGCTCCTTTACCGGCGCTTTTGTCGGTATGCTGGCCTTCGACATAACCGGACAAGGCAAGACCGCCGATTTCAGCAGGTTTTCATACGCACCAGAGGGAACGTGAGTTCACACCCTAAGGAGATATACATGGCTGGACTGATCAAGGGGCCCGCAATTTTCCTGGCCCAGTTTGCCGGAGACGACGCTCCGTTCAATTCACTTCCCGCAATCGCCAAATGGGCTGCGGATCTCGGTTACAAGGGCATTCAGATCCCGACTTTCGACAGTCGCCTGTTCGACCTCGACAAGGCCGCCGAAAGCGAAACCTATTGCGACGAGGTCAAAGGCATCTGCGCGGACGCCGGCGTCGAGATTACAGAGCTTTCGACCCATCTGCAGGGCCAGCTCGTGGCGGTTCACCCGGCCTATGACCTGGCCTTTGACGGCTTTGCACCATCCCAAGTGCACGGCAATCCGAAAGCCCGGCAGGCCTGGGCGGTCGACCAGATGAAAAAGGCGGCGATCGCCAGCAAGCGGCTTGGCCTCACTGCTTCCGTCAGCTTCACCGGTTCACTGGCGTTCCCCTATCTCTACCCCTGGCCGCAACGGCCTGCGGGGCTGATCGAGGAAGCGTTCAAGGAATTGGCGGCACGCTGGAAACCGATCCTCGATGTCTATGACGAAAACGGTGTTGATGTCGGCTATGAAATCCATCCCGGCGAGGACGTCTTCGACGGCGCCACCTTCGAGATGTTCCTGGAGGCGCTCGGCGGCCACACGCGCTGCCAGATCAACTACGATCCGTCGCACTTCCTGCTGCAGCAGCTCGACTATCTGGCGTTCATCGATATCTACCACGAGCGCATCTGCGCCTATCACGTGAAGGATGCCGAGTTCAATCCGGACGGCCGCCAGGGCGTCTATTCCGGCTATCAGGGCTGGGTCAACCGCGCGGGCCGGTTCCGGTCCCTGGGGGATGGCCAGGTGGATTTTTCCGGCATCTTCTCCAAGCTCGCCCAGCATGGCTATGACAGCTGGGCCGTTCTGGAATGGGAATGCTGCCTGAAGTCACCCGAACAGGGCGCCGCGGAAGGCGCGCCCTTCATCGAGCACCACATCATCGAAGTCACCGACAAGGCCTTCGACGACTTCGCCGGCGGCGAGACCGACCAGGAGCAGATCCGCAAGATGCTGGGGCTGAGTTAGGGGCAGACTGACCGCGCATCCTCATTCCGGCAAGGTAACCAGTCCTGGCCGGCTCTGCTTTGCCGGTATTTCGGTTGTCAGCCCGGAGGACCGAAGGAAGACCGTAGGCCTACTCGTTGCCAGAGATTCGGTTTGGTGCTGAGGCGTCTGCGAAACCCCCACGGCGTTAACAAGCGGCGCTGAGAGTGGACCCCGGATCTGCGCTGCGCTTGTCCGGGGTGACAATCTTCAATGCGGCACCTCTTCCTCCCCTCATCCTGAGGAGCCGCTCTGGCGGCGTCTCGAAGGATGGGCTGCTTGCTCGGGATATGCCGCCCATGCTTCGAGACGGACCTGACGGTCCTCCTCAGCATGAGGGTTGCTTTTCGGTTATGTGCGAGAGATGCGGCTTCACAGCAGCAGGTGCGAAACCGAGGGTGCGTAGAGCGCATCGACGGCGGCCGCCGTCGCACCGAGGGCGACAGCTGTTGCACCGGACGTACCGATCCGGATCCTGTCTTCTTCAAGCGAACCGTCGAGACGGCGGGGAAGCGGGGAGGCACTGTCGAGCAGCGCCTGGAGGAAGTCCGGACAAATGATGCCGCCCAGGATCAGCGCTTCCGGGTCGAGCATCATCTCGATCATGTTGATCATCTGGCGCATGAGCGGCGCGACATCGGCTATCCAGCCGAGGACTGCCGGATCTCCTTCGGCGAACAAGGCTTCGATCCGCCCAACGGAGCCTGGCTCGGTCGGCTCCAGGCCAAGCCTTTCGCACAGCGCGTTGAGTGACAGATACCGTTCCAGACAGCCGGTGTTGCCGCAGGAACAGGCCGGGCCTGTCGGGTCGATCACAACGTGCCCGATTTCGCCGGCGTTTTTCGTTGCGCCCGGATAGAGTGCGCCGTTCAGGACAAAGCCGGCGCCAAGCCCCATGCCGAACTGGATGAAGGCAAAGCTGTTGAAGCTGCGGCCGATCCCGTAAACATGCTCGCCCAGCGCGGCGGCCGACGCATCGTTCTGAAGAACCACCGGCAAGCCGATCGCCGACTGAAGCTGCGCGAGATTTTCCGGCGAGCCAAAATCCGAAAATGTGGTGGCATCGGTGCCGCTGGAGGTCTGCGATCCGGTTTCGAAAGGGCCGGGAGCGGCAAGACCGACGCCGAACAGACACTTGGCCATACCGGGATGCGCAGCACGGAACTCTTCTGCCATCGACAGGATCCGGCTGTTGGCTGCCTCGGGCGTGGCAGCGGCCATGGGAGCGGCCGATTGCCAGACGATGCTGCCCAGAAGATCGCAGGCAATCGCCGTCACTGACAGACGATCGACATGAAACCCGAGACTGTAGGCATGATCGGGTTTGAGCTGCACCGTCATGCCAGGATGGCCGCGGCCCCTGGCCTTCTGGGCGTGCATCTCGACAATGCCGCGGCTTTCCAGCTCACCGACGATATTCTGCACCGTCTGGCGGGAAAGCGACGTGATTTCAGATATTTCCGTGCGACCGATCGGACCGCGCGTGCGGATGACTTCCAGCACCACGCGGTGATTATGCGTCTTGGCGCGGGTCAGGTTTGTGCCGCTGGTCCGGAAGGATGCGGGGATCGGAGCACTGTCGTTCATGGCGCCAATAGACCAGAAATTATTTTTTCTATCAATTTGACAAAATAAAAAAACCGAACATAGGATGCTTTGCCTACACAAAAACCGGAGGGCGAGATGAACACGTTTGGAAAGATGATTTTGGGGTCCGCCTTCGCGACCCTGGCCATGACCACGACGGCATTGGCCGACACCACACTGAATGCACTTTTCATGAGCCAGGCGGCTTACAGCGAAGACGACATCAAGTCGATGACCGCCAAGTTCGAGGAAGCAAATCCCGGCGTCACGGTTGCACTCGAATTCGTTCCCTATGAAGCCCTGCACGACAAGATCATTGCAGCGGCAGGTGCGGGCGATGACGGGTATGACGTTGTCCTGTTCGACGTGATCTGGCCGGCCGAATTCGCAACGCGCGGCTTCCTGCAGGATGTCACCGACCGCATTCCGGCCGACTATACCGACAAGGTTTTCGACGGCGCCTGGACGACCGTCGAATATGACGGCAAGCGCTATGGCATGCCCTGGATCCTCGATACGAAATACCTCTTCTACAATGCCGACATGCTGGCAGAGGCTGGCATTTCCGCACCGCCCAAGACCTGGGCCGAACTGGCGGAACAGGCCAAGCAGATCAAGGACAAGGGCATTGTCGAATATCCGCTGGTCTGGAGTTGGTCCCAGTCCGAAGCGATGATCTGCGACTTCACCACGCTGACGGCGGCCAATGACGGCGCGTTCTTCGATGAAGGCCAGCCGGCCTTTACCGCAGGCGGTGCCAAGGATGCCGTTTCCTTCATGAAGGCAACGCTGGACGAAGGCCTGAGCAACCCCTCTTCACGCGAATATTTCGAAGAAGACGTCCGCCGGGTGTTCTCCAACGGCGAAGCGGCGTTCGCCCTCAACTGGACCTACATGAATGCCCTCGCCAACGATCCGAAGGAAAGCAAGGTCGCCGGCAAGGTGAAGGTAGCTCCGGCACCAGGCGTCGAAGGCAAGTCAACCGCCTCCAGCGTCAACGGCTCCATGGGTCTCGGCATTCCGGCCAACAGCCCGCATGCGGATGAAGCCTGGGCCTATATCTCCTTCCTGACCCAGAAGGACGTTCAGGACAACTATGCCAAGCTCAGCCTGCCGATCTGGAAGGCGTCCTATTCCGAACCGAAGGTGATCGAAGGCCAGGAAGACCTGATCGCGGCGGCGAAAGAATCCATCGCTGTCATGTATCCGCGTCCGCTGGTGCCGTCCTACACCGAAGTCTCCGACATTCTCCAGAAGAACATCCATCAGGTCCTGCTCGGCCAGGCAAGTGTGGATGAAGCGCTGGAAGCTGCCGCAGACCGCGTCAAGCGCATCCGCTAAGTTTGCGACTGACGGGAGACTGACCATGCTTGGCCGACGCCAGAAACGTGAAAAATGGATCCTTCTGGCGCCGGCCCTGGCTTTGCTTGCGCTGGTCACGCTGATACCGCTTGCCAACACACTGTGGCTGAGCTTCACCGACACGCGCATTTCCGCTCTTCCCGAGCCGGTGCATTTCATCGGCCTGGAAAACTACGTCTACGCGCTTACCGACACGGATTTTCAGGACGCCCTCTTCAGGACGCTTTACTTCACCATCGTCTCGGTGGGTCTGGAAGGAATTCTCGGTGTCGCGGTTGCCGTGCTGCTCAACCAGGAATTCCGTGGCCGGACGCTGCTTCGGGCTCTGATCATCCTGCCCTGGGCGGTGCCGACCATCGTCAACGCCGTTGCCTGGCGCTTGATCTATCACCCTGATTATGGCGCGCTGAACTCCCTGCTGTTCCAGCTGGGCCTCATTTCCGATTACCGCAGCTGGATCGGCGATCCGGCGACCGCCATGAACATGGTCATCCTGGCAGATGTCTGGAAGAACTTTCCGCTGGTTGCCTATGTGGCACTGGCCGCCCTGCAGACAGTGCCCGGTGACCTCAACAAGGCGGCAGCCATCGAAGGCGCCGGGCCCTGGAAACGGTTCCGCTCGATCACCCTGCCCTGGATCGCCGGTCCATTGATGGTCGTCATGGTGCTGCGAACCATCGAGGCCTTCCGCGTCTTCGACATCATCTACGTGATGACCGGTGGAGGCCCCGCGGACAGCACCAAGACCGCGAGCTTTTACGTCTACCAGGAATATTTCAACTACCTCAGAAGCGGCAGCGGGGCCTCCTATGCGGTGCTGGTCGCCGGGATCAGTGCCGTTCTGATCGTGTTCTATTATTCCGCGACCAAGCGGCAGACGGCGGGAGGCGCGGCATGAAACGCTCGCTCGTTCAATCCATCCTGCTTTATGGCTGCGCCCTGTTGCTGGCAGCCTTCACAACAGGTCCGCTGCTCTGGCTTGCCGTCATGAGCATCAGCGCGCCGACCGACCTGACCGAGGTGCCGCTGCGCTGGATCCCCTCCGAACTTGACTTCAGCCGCTACACGAGCCTGCTCAGCCTTGAAGGCGGCAACGGCGAGCGATTTCTGAGCGCACTCCGGAATTCCCTCCTGACAGCGGGCGGGGCAACCGTCATCGCGCTTCTGCTGGCCATTCCGGCTGCCTATGCCTTTTCCAGAAGACAGGCGTCGATGGTCCTGTTGTTCGCGTTTCTCGCAACGATCATGATGCCGCCGATCACCTATGTGCTGCCGCTCTATTCGACCTTCAGCAGCTTCGGCATGCTGAACCACACGGTGACGCTGATCATCGTCTATACGGCCATGCTGCTGCCCTTCGCCACCTGGCTGATGAAGGCCAATATCGACGTGCTGCCGGTGGAAGTGGAGCAGGCTGCCTTCATGGAAGGTGCCGGAACCGCCTACACCATCCGGCAGGTGGTGCTGCCGCTGGCCCTTCCGGCCATTGCCGCCACCGCCATGCTGTCCTTCCTGGTGGCCTGGGACGAGTTCTTCTACGCCCTGATCTTCACCAACGATCTCAGCGCGAAGACCCTGCCTGTGGCGATCGCGGATTTCTCCGCCGGACGCGTTACCGACTACGGCGTCATCGCCTCGGTTGGCGTTCTGGCGACATTGCCGCCAGCCATCCTCGCCATCGCCTTCCAGAAATTCATCGTCTCCGGACTGGTCGCCGGATCCGTCAAGGGCTGACCACAGCAGGAGACCGACAAGGAATGAACGCCGCAATGCCGCAAGACCCCATCCTCCAAATCAGCCGCCTGCAGAAGAGATACGGGGACGTGAATGTCCTCAAGGACATCGATATCTCCATGGCGCCCGGCGAGTTTCTTGTCCTGGTCGGACCGTCCGGTTGCGGCAAGTCGACCCTGCTGAGCTGCATTTCCGGACTGACCGACATATCCTCCGGCACCATCCGCATTGCCGGCAAGGACCGCACCAACGACGAACCAGCCGACCGGGATATCGCCATGGTGTTCCAGTCCTATGCCCTGTTCCCCAACATGAGCGTGGAACGCAACATCGGCTTCGGTCTTGAAGTCCGAAAGGTCGAAGAGGCCGAGAAGAAACGGAAGGTGGCCGAGGTCGCGGATCTTCTGAAGATCGAACACCTGCTGCACCGCCGCCCGGCGGAACTTTCCGGCGGACAGCGCCAGCGTGTCGCCATGGGCCGGGCCCTTGTGCGCGAACCGAAGCTGTTCCTGTTCGACGAACCGCTGTCCAATCTCGATGCCAAGCTGCGCGTGACCATGCGCACCGAAATCAAGCGCATCCATCAGACAACGAACGCGTCCATCGTCTACGTCACCCATGACCAGATCGAAGCCATGACGCTGGCCAGCCGGATCGTTGTGATGAAAGACGGCGTGGTCCAGCAGATCGGCACGCCGCAGGAGATCTACAACAAGCCGGTGAATGCCTTTGTCGCGGACTTCATGGGCGCACCGTCCATGAACCTGATGACCGGCACTGCTACACGCGAGGGCGACCATCTCCGGCTGCAGATCCCGACACCGGACGGACCGCCGCTGGAACTGTTCGACTATGGTCCGGGGCCGGAAACGCTGTCCGCCGGCGGTACGGCAGAGCTAACCATCGGCCTTCGCCCGGAGGCGATGACGGATCTTGGCTTGCGGTCCGGTGGCATCGACGGCCGCAGCCTGCAAAGCGCCGACTGCCTTCTGGACGTGGTCGAACCGGCCGGCGCCGATACCTATGCGGTCATTCAACTTGGCGGAACGGAAGCCGTTGCCCGGTTGTCGGCGGATGCGCCGGTCACTGCCGGTCAGCGCGTTCCGATCGCTTTCGACCTTTCCAAGATTTCCTATTTCGACATTGCATCGGGTAATCGCCTATGAGCATTCAACGAGGCCTTGCCGCCGACATCGGCGGCACCAACACCCGGCTGGCGCTGGTCGAAAACGGCCGCGTTCTGGAAAACACCATCGCGCGGTTCCGCAATGCGGATTTCGAAACACCGGAAGCGGCCATCGGCACCTATCTTTCGGAAGCCGGGCGACCGGCCTGTGCGTCTGCCGTCATCGCCATCGCAGCCCCCATTGATGGCCCCGCGATCCGGATGACTAACCATCCCTGGACCTTCAGTGCCGACTGCATCGGCAAGGTTCTGGGCGGAGCGAACATTACCTTCCTGAACGATTTCGAGGCGCTCGCCTATTCGCTGGACAAGGTCCCAACGGAGCGGCTTCAGCCCGTCTATGAACCGAGCCAGAAACTGCGCAGCAACGCCACGCGCCTCGTCGTCGGCGCGGGAACCGGTTTCAATGCTGCCGCGCTGTTTCAGACACCTGCCGGATTTCATGTCGGCACCGGTGAATGCGGCCACTCGACATTGCCGGTCGAAACCGAAGACGAACTTCGGCTCTGGAATTACCTCGCTCTCAACCGTGGACGCGCCTCCGTCGAACGGGCGCTGTCGGGAAGCGGCCTCAAGGAAATTCACGAGTGGTACTGTCTCGAGCAGGGCCTGTCGCCCCGCGACCTGTCACCTGCAGACATTGCGGAGCGCGCCAATTCCGGGTCCGATCCGCTATGCGTTTCCGCTGCCCGGCAATGGGTGACATTTCTCGGCCGGGTGATTGGCGACCTCTCGCTGGTGTTCCTGTCCCTTGGCGGCATCGTGCTGACAGGCGGCGTCACCCGAAGCCTGGCGAGGTTCCTGGCAGAACCGGAATTCATCAACGCCTTTTGCGCGAAAGGCCGCCAGCAAAAGCTGGTTTCCGGCATTCCGGTTCATCTGCTTGATGACGATTTCGCAGCTCTGGCGGGGTGTGCGTCGCGGATGTAAAAGGAGTTTTGCCTCGCTAATTCGGCGGATTGGAACCTTCGAAGCGCAAATCCTACGATTCCGCCTATGCAAAGTGCAGACAATCGCTATCAAACTCTGCCCGTCGATGAGGCAGACATCATTGCACAGGAGAGGTTTCGATTACTCTCATTGATTAAAAATCTCGCGCTACGATCCTGCAATTATCATTAGAAAAAAGCCGAATAAACTAATGTAGCCAATCCAGCCATATTTTTTAAAAACTCTATTGTTGAATGCTTCCTCAAACTCAATTGGCGGATTGTTTTCTTTAATTATGCGGTGACCAAAGCCTTTGTAGCCTGCTGTTACCCATTTATTTTCTTTTGCTTTCCATTTTCCTAGCAACACCTCTTGTGAATATTGGGCCCCCACAAGAAATATCATCCCCGCCACCCACAACAGCATTCCTATTTTTCCAGTATATTCATTGAATTCAAACACTTTATTCTCCGAATAAACTTTCGAAGTTGTTAGCCGAGAACTCTACATGGAAAGAGTTAAGCTTTACGCCTCAGCTAGTAAAACCAAGGTGTCACGAACTCAGCCCCAGCTCCTCGATCACGGTCTGAACCGCCAGCCGGAAGACCTGTTCCTCGGCTCCCGGCTGGGTGTCCGGACGCGTCATCAGGCCGACCGGGCCCTTTGTCATGTCGGTGTCGAACGGCAGGCGGACCAGGTGGCCGTCGGCGGTTTCGTTCTGCACCACGCCGGATGAAATGATCCAGACCGCGTCGGTCCGGCGGGTATAGACCCTGCCGAAAGCACCCGAGACCGTTTCGATCTTGTTCGGGATCTCGCCGACGCCGTTGGCGATCATGAAGCGCTCGACCAGCGGCCGGATCGCCGCACCTTCCGGCGGATAGAGAACGGGCCATTCGACAATACGCTTGATATCCGGCCTTTCCAGAAGCGGGTGCCCGACCCGGACGATCACATCGACCCGCTCCGAATAGAGCTGGGTGAAGGAAACGCCTTCCATGGACACCGGCCTGCCGAGCCGGCCGATCACCAGGTCGAGTTCACCCATCTTCAGCCGTTCGATCAGGTAGCCGTGCGGGCCGTCCATTATCTGGACCATGACATGAGGTGCCAGTTCGGAAAACTCCTTGATGACCGGGGGCATGAAGCTGGCCGCGACACTCGGCAGAACGCCCACCTTCAAGGTCGCACGGGCGTGTTCGCCTTCCTTCTCAACCCCGTCCAGGCCTTGCTGCAGGCTCGCCAGCGAGATCTGCGCGAAATGCAGAAACACCTTGCCCTGTTTGGTCAGCGCGATGCCGGCCCGGTTTCGCGTCATCAGGCTGGCGCCGATGATGTCTTCCAGTTCCTTGAGCGTTTTGGAGATCGCCGGCTGGGTGAGATTCAACTTGTCGGCAGCCAGTTTCAGGCTGCGTTCCTGCGCAATCTCCACGAAGCACTGGATGTGCCGGAACTTGATGCGTCGGTCGATCATTTAATTTCTCATTTTGGAAAGAAAGAAGCCGAATATCTCATTTTACTTCCCAATTTTGATCATTCAATATCAATTCAACAAGGGAGGATCGGATGCGAACTCAGGTTGTCATTGTCGGCGGTGGACCGTCCGGCCTGCTGCTCGGGCAGCTTCTTCATCTGAAGGGCATCGAGACCATCATTCTGGAGCGCAAGACGCGTGAATATGTGCTTGGCCGCATCAGGGCCGGCATTCTGGAAACGGGTCTCGTCAACATGATGCGCGAAGCAGGCGTGGCCGAGCGGATGGACAAGGAATGCTTCGTCCATGACGGCACCTGCATCTCGTACGAAAACGAGATGTTCGACATCAACTTCCAGAAGCTGATCGGCCAGAATGTCGTCGTCTACGGCCAGACGGAAGTCACGCGTGATCTTTATGACGCCCGCGATGCGGTTGGCGGTCAGACGATTTTCGAGGTCGAGGGGGTCGAGATCCGCGATGCGGACACCGACGCGCCCTATGTCACCTTTACCGTGGACGGCAGCGCGCGGCGCATCGATTGCGATTTCGTGGCGGGCTGTGACGGGTTTCACGGCGTCAGCCGCAAGACCATTCCCGACACCGTGCGCAAGGACTACGAGAAGGTGTTTCCCTTCGGCTGGCTGGGCGTTCTGTCCGAGACGCCGCCGGTGCATGAAGAACTCATCTATGCCAATTCGGCACGCGGCTTCGCGCTTTGCTCCATGCGTAACGAAAACCTGTCGCGCTACTACGTCCAGTGTAATGTCAGCGACGACATTTTCGAATGGACCGACGAGAAGTTCTGGGACGAACTGAGACGCCGGCTACCGGAAGCGGTTGCCGACAAGCTGGTGACCGGACCCTCTATCGAGAAATCCATTGCCCCGCTCAGGTCCTTCGTGTGCGAGCCGATGCGCTGGGGCCGTCTGTTCCTGTGCGGCGATGCCGCCCATATCGTGCCGCCAACAGGCGCCAAGGGCCTCAACACCGCTGCCTCCGACGTGCATTACCTCTACGAGGGTCTGGTGCATTACTATCAGGACAAGGACAGCCACGGCATCGATACCTATTCGGAGAAAGCCCTGGCTCGGATCTGGAAAGCGGAGCGTTTCAGCTGGGCGACCACCAACATGCTGCACCGGTTCCCGGATCAGTCGGATTTCGATCTGAAGATGCAGCGGGCGGAAATCGAGTCTCTGCATCACAATGAAACCGCGCAGAAGTGGTTTGCGCAGAACTATGTGGGACTGCCCTACTGATGAAGATCGCGCGACTGGCTTCTGCCGACATTCACTGGCGCGAAGATGGCGACCCCGGCGGCGCGCCTGTCGTCTTCGCCAATTCGCTCGGCACGGAATTGCGGCTCTGGGACAAGGTCATCGACCTTCTGCCGGAAACAGGCCTCCGGCTGATCCGCTTCGACAAGCGCGGCCACGGGCTGTCCTCCTGCCCTGAGAGCCCCTACTCCATGGACGATCTCGCCAGCGACACGCAACAGCTGCTCGATCACCTTCAGATCGGCTCCTGTGTTTTTGTCGGGCTTTCCATCGGCGGCATGATCGGTCAGCTCCTGTCGCACCGGCAGCCGGAACGCATCAAGGGTCTGGTGCTGTCCAACACCGGGGCGAAAATGGGTGAAGCCGCCATGTGGCAAGACCGGATTGCCCGGATCCGTGCAGGCGGTATCGAGAGCCTTGCCGATGCCATTCTGGAGCGCTGGTTTTCGGAAGATTTCCGCCAGACGGCCGAATGCCTGGCCTGGCGCCACATGCTGGTTCGCACCCCGACGGAAGGTTACATCGGCTGTTGCGAGGCAATAGCCGGTGCAGATCTGACGGACAGCACGTCCGGGCTTCGCCTGCCGGTGCTGGGTATCGGCGGCAGCGAGGACCTCGCCAGCCCACCGGCCATGGTGCGCGGCACGGCGGACCTCATCGCCGGCAGCCGCTACGTTGAAATTTCCGGTGCGGGCCATCTGCCCTGCGTCGAAAAGCCGGATGTCTTTGCCGGCCATCTCATGACTTTCCTGAAGGAGGACCTCCATGTCTGAGCGTTTTGAAACCGGCATGAAGGTCAGGCGATCCGTGCTTGGCGATGAACATGTCGACCGGGCAGAAGCCGCCAAGACGCCACTTGACGAACCATTCCAGACCCTGATCACCGAGGGTGCCTGGGGCACGGTTTGGGCGTCGGACGGCATCAGTCCGCGGGAGCGTTCGATGCTGACGCTCGCCCTTCTGGCGGCACTCGGCAATTTCGAGGAGATTGCCATGCATGTCCGGGCAACTGCCCGCACCGGCGCCAGCAAGCAGGACGTGCTCGAGGCGTTTCAGCATGTGGCAGTCTATGCGGGCGTGCCACGTGCCAACCAGGCGCTCAAGATCGCCAAGGAAACTTACGCCGAAATGGAACGCAGCGGCCAGAAGCTGACCGCGACAGGCGGTTAACGGAGGAAAATCGATGTTGAAACCCGGACCTTTCTATCAGCGGGACCGCGAGTGGCATCCGCCGGCACATACTCCGGACTACAAGACCAGCGTGTCGCGCTCGCCGCAATATTCGATGATCAGCCTGGAAAACAACGTCAGCGAGATCACCGGGCCGACCTTCGGCCATAACGATATCGACCCGCTCGACAAGGACCTGATCTACAACTACGCGAAGGCGGGTGAAAGCGCGATCGGCGAGCGGATCATCCTGCATGGCAGGGTGCTGGACGAGAACGCGAAGCCGATCCCGAACACCCTGGTGGAGATCTGGCAGGCCAATGCGGGCGGACGCTACCGGCACAAGAAGGACACCTATCTTGCGCCCATCGACCCAAATTTCGGCGGCTGCGGCCGCACCCTGACCGACGAGAACGGCTACTACTATTTCCGCACGCTCAAACCGGGCGCCTACCCCTGGCGGAACTGGGTGAACAACTGGCGGCCGGCCCATATCCACATGTCTATCTTCGGCACTGCCTTCTGTCAGCGCCTGATCACCCAATGCTACTTCGAGGGCGATCCGCTCATTCCGAAATGCCCGATCGTGAACACCATTCCCGATCCGGCGGCCATCGAGCAACTGGTCGCCAAGCTCGACCTCAATGCCACCATCCCGCTGGACACGATCGCCTACAAGTTCGACATCGTCCTGCGCGGACGCCGCTCGACCCTGTTTGAAAACCGGCCGGAGGGGAACTGATCATGACGCAGCAACTCGACTATCTGAAGGAAACGCCTTCCCAGACGGCCGGACCTTACGTTCATATCGGCCTCGCGCCAGGCGCCGCCGGTTTCGACATCTATCGGCAGGAACTGGGCTGGGATATCGCAGGCCCCAATGCCAAGGGTGAGCGCATTCGTGTGGAAGGTGTCGTCATCGATGGCATGGGCTCGCCGATCAAGGACGTGATGCTGGAAACCTGGCAGGCCAACAGCGAGGGCATTTACGCCCATCCTGAACATGCCGGCGACGTGGAAGACGGGTTTCGCGGCTGGGGCCGTGTCATCACCGATTTCGACACCGGCGAATGGGGGTTCGACACGGTCAAGCCAGGCCCGGTCAAGCTGCCGGACGGCAAGGTTTCCGCGCCCCATATCAGCCTCTGGATCGTCGCACGCGGCATCAATGTCGGGCTTCAGACCCGCCTTTACTTCGAGGACGAGGCTGAGGCCAACGCGGCCGACCCGGTGATCAACCTGATCGAATGGGAAAAGCGCCGCCAGACCCTGATCGCCCGGAAGACCGAGCGCGACGGCAAGACGGTCTATCGTTTCGAGGTCAAGCTGCAAGGCCCGGACGAAACGGTGTTTTTCGATATCTGAGAAGGCACAAACCACTCTTCCTCATCCTGAGGAGCTTGGCCAAGCCAAGCGTCTCGAAGGATGGGCGGCGCACTCAAAGTATGCGGCCCATCCTTCGAGACAGCGCTGAAGCGCTTCCTCAGGATGAGGGAGGCTTATGCAACGATCGCCGCTCCTTGATGGGACAGGCGCAAGCGAAACCGGAGCGGCGTGAAACATGTCCAAGCCCTGCATCATCTGCGTCGCGATTACCGGATCGCTGCCGAAGAAGGAAAACAATCCGGCGGTGCCGATCACCGTTACGGAGCAGGTGGAAAGCACGCAGGCTGCCTTCGAGGCCGGTGCGACCATTGTCCACGCTCATGTGCGCAACAACGATGAGACGCCATCCTCGGATCCGGAGAAATTCGCGCGGCTCAAGGAAGGGCTGGAAAAACACTGCCCGGGCATGATCATCCAGTTTTCGACCGGAGGCCGTTCGGGCGCCGGGAAGGAACGCGGCGGCATGATTGCCCTTCAGCCCGACATGGCGTCGCTGTCCGTCGGCTCCAACAATTTCCCGACCCGGGTCTATGAGAATCCGCCGGATCTGGTCGACTGGCTTGCCAGCGAGATGCGGACCCATCATGTGAAACCGGAGATCGAGGCATTCGACCTGAGCCACATTCATCAGGCGGCTGCCATGAACCGCGACGGGCGTATTCCCGGCAAGCTTTATGTGCAGTTCGTCATGGGCGTGAAGAATGCCATGCCCATCGACCGGGACGTCTTCGACTATTACATCAAGACCGTTGAACGGCTGGTACCGGACGCCGAATGGTGTGCCGCCGGGA
Source organism: Labrenzia sp. 5N (assembly GCF_012395805.1). NCBI lineage: Bacteria > Pseudomonadati > Pseudomonadota > Alphaproteobacteria > Hyphomicrobiales > Stappiaceae > Labrenzia > Labrenzia sp. 5N. Next base: position 909,832 of record NZ_JAAZTM010000004.1, read on the forward strand.
TCGGCCAACATCAGTTCACCCTCAACGAGTGGTGCATTTCCTCAGGCGGTCATACCCGCACCGGCCTGGAAGACAACATCCGCCTCGACCGGGACACGCTTGCCCCTTCCAATGCGGCGCTTGTAAAACGGGCGGCGGATCTTTGCGAGAAATATGAGCGTCCCGTCGCGACCTGGCAGCAGGCGCGCGAGATCCTGGGTCTGCCGCTGAAGGCGGCTTGACCCGCCTTTCCACTTGGCTCTCAATAAGGGCCCATCCAGAGACCCTGCCGAGCCATGCCTCTTTCGCTATTTTCCAGCCAGATCCATTCCTCCCTCTTTGCTGACGGTGACCTGACCAAGCTTCTCGCTGACGGCAGCGATGTCGCGCATATGATCGCTTTTGAGCGCGCCCTTGCCATCGTACAGGGGCGCCTGGAGATCATTCCGGCGCAGGCCGCGCGGGAGATATCAGAGAAGCTCGCCGACGTTCACATCGAGCCCGCAAACCTGGCGGCCGGTACAAGATCCGCCGGCGTGCCCGTTCCAGCGCTTGTGGCGGAACTGCGCAAGCAGCTCAGCGCCGACGCCGGGGCCTGGCTGCACTGGGGCGCGACCAGTCAGGATGTGATCGACACGGCGCTGGTCCTTCAGGCGAAAGTGGCGCTGGAGATCCTGGGCGCTCGGCTGGAAAAACTGGTCGATACGCTGGAACGGCAGAGCGAGCGCCATGCGGATCAGCTCATGGCGGGGCGTACGCGCAGCCAGGTTTCGACACCGATCACTCTCGGCTACCGGATCGCGCAATGGGCGCATCCGCTGATAGATGCGGAAAATGCCCTGCCCGCGCTCAGGTCCGCCGTGCTGCGCGTCCAGTTTGGCGGCGCCTCAGGCATCAACAGCGCAATCGCTCCAGATGGAACCGCCGTCTCGGCGGCGCTCGCACTGGAACTCGGCCTTGAGGACAGCCCGTCGTGGCACGTCAACCGGACGCCAATTCTGGCGCTTGCGGGCTGGCTGCAGCAGGTCACCTCCGCCCTTGCGAAGATGGCTGGAGACCTGGCGCTTTCCGGGCGCACGGACATTGCGGAAGTTTCCAGCGGGACCGGTGGCGGATCCTCGACCATGCCGCAAAAGGCGAACCCGGTGCAGGCCGAGACCATTCAGGTGCTCAACAGCATTGCGATTGCCGCCCAGGCCGGGCTTGCCGCTGCCGCCAGCCCCCTTGAGGAGCGCGACGGGACAGCGTGGCCGCTGGAATGGCATTTCCTGCCACAAATGCTGCTGGCCGCAGGCGCTGCGCTGGTTCACGTAGAAGAGCTTGCCACCAGCCTGCAGGCGCATGAGGCCAACCTCGCCGCTACACTGGCCTCAAACCCGGAAATCATGGCCGAAACCGCCAGCTTTGTTCTCGCCCGGAACGGCGTTTCCCGCGCTGAGGCAAAGGATCTTGTCGCGGCAGCTGCAAAGGACCCGGCCCCCTTTGCCGAAGCCCTAGCAAGGATTTCGCCGGTCAGCCTTGACTGGCAGAAGGAACTGGACCCGCAACAGGTCGTCGCACCGGCAAGGGAAATGTCGGCGCGGATCTTTCAGACCCGCCGCAGAGACTGAACAGGGTCGGGTCCTACCCGGCCACATCCGCGTTGCTGATCACGAAATCCACGAAATGGCGGATCTTTGGGTCCTGAAGACGCCTGTGCGGATAGAGGCAGCCGAAGATGGTGGGGGGAGGCGGCGTGTCCTTCAGGATCTCCACCAGACGGCCGCTTTCCAGATGCTGGGCTACGTCGAACCTCGGCTTGTTGACGATGCCGTATCCTGACAAGGCCCAGTCGGTGAGAACGTCGCCATGGTCGGCATCCATCTTGCCGGAAACCTGAAGCTTGCGCGGCCCGGCCGGTGTCTGCAGAACCCAATAATATTCCGGCGAGCGCGGGTAGCGCAGCAGCAGGCAATTATGCTCGTCGCTCAGCAGATCATCCGGGGTTCGGGGCGTACCGTGCTTTTCCAGATACTCCGGAGCCGCGCAGAGCACCCGGGGGCAATCGGATATCTTGCGGAGCTTCAGATTGGAATCCTGCGGGGTGCCGATGAAAAAGGCGACGTCCAGCCCGTCGGACAGGATGTCGACCTTGCGGTCCGACAGGCGCATATGCACTTCCGTTGCCGGGAATTTTTCAACGAAACGCGGCACCAGCGGGGCGATGATGCGCCGGCCGGCACCAAGCGGTGCCGTGACCCGGATGACCCCGCGCGGCGTATCGGAAAAGCTGGCGACCGCGGCTTCCGCGTCTTCGATGGATTCCAGCGCCTTCACCGCATAATCGTAGAACACCTTGCCGACCTCGGTCGGCGTGAGGGACCTTGTGGTGCGGTTGAAGAGCCGCACGCCGAGATGCTTTTCCAGCTCCTTTATGCGCTTGCTGGCAACCGCCGGTGTCAGGCGCAAGTCGCGTCCGCCGGATGTGATGCTGCCCAGTTCGACCACGCGGGTGAAGACGCGCAGGGATTCCAGATAGGACATGGCCTCTTGCCTCGGATTTGAATTCTCGTGCGATTACAGGGCGCTCGTTCTCATGATCGACTTTGGTCGCATTTCCCGAGCCACAGTATCGCACGGCCATTTTCAATGATCTGTTGAAAGAATTTCCGGAATCACCGGATTTTTTGCAAGTGTCCTGAAGCGTACCGTCCTCGGCTGAGAGAAGACTTTGCCCGAGGACGCGATGACCCACCGCACAGAAATCCGGTTTCTGCTGAACGGCGCCGACGTGATTGTCACGGATGCGCCTGCCGACAAGACCCTACTCGACTACCTGCGCCTGGAGCGCCGGCTGACGGGCTCCAAGGAAGGCTGTGCGGAAGGCGACTGCGGGGCCTGCACGGTGTTGGTCGGCCGGCTGGCCGGCGGCGTTCTGAAATATGAGACCGTCAATGCCTGCATCCGGTTTCTCGCGTCGCTTGATGGATGCCACGTGGTCACCATCGAGCATCTGCGGGGAGAAAACGGCGGTCTGCATCCGATCCAGCAGGCGATGGTCGATTTCCACGGCAGCCAGTGCGGCTTCTGCACCCCGGGCTTCGTCATGTCGCTCTACGCGCTGTGGATGGGCAATCCGGAACCGACAGAAACGGAAGTCGAAAGCGCGATCCAGGGCAATCTCTGCCGCTGCACCGGCTACCAGCCCATCATTGCCGCCGCCATGGCCGCCAACCGCTACGGCTCGCCGGCACAGGATTTCCTGGAAAGCGAACGGGCAACCATCACCGAACGGCTGACAGCGCTTTCCGACGGCCGCCGTGTCGTCACCGGCCCTGACGACAACCAGGCGATCCTTCCGGCGGATGTCGCCGACTTCGCAGCCGTTCTGGAAGACTTTCCGCAGGCGACCATCGTTGCGGGTTCCACCGATGTCGGTCTCTGGGTCACCAAGTTCATTCGCCCCATCGACCCGGCCGTCTTCATCAGCCACCTTCAAGAGCTGAAATCGGTCACCTTGAGCGACACAGTGCTGGAGATCGGTGCAGGCGTCACCTACTCGGAAGCGCAGGAGACCATCTGCGAGATTTTTCCGCATCTGAAAAGCTACTGGGACCGGATCGCCGGCCAACAGGTGCGCAACATGGGCACCATCGGCGGCAACATCGCCAATGGATCGCCCATCGGCGACACGCCGCCGGTTCTCATCGCGCTCGGAGCGCAAATCGTTCTGCGCAAGGGAACCACGCAGCGCAGCCTGCCACTGGAGCAGTTCTTCATCGAATACGGCAAACAGGACCGGGCGCCCTCCGAATTCGTCGAGAGCATCCTGATCCCGCGGCCTCGTCCCGGCCAGTTTCACGCTGCCTACAAGATTTCCAAGCGCCGGGACGAGGATATCTCGTCTGTGGCCGCCGGTTTCTGCGTGACCGTTTCCGAAGGCCGCATCACCGATTGCCGCCTGGCATTCGGCGGCATGGCCGGCACGCCGAAGCGGGCCGCCAAGGCAGAAGCCGCGCTGCGCGGCCAGCCTTGGGGGGAAGCTGCGTTCGTGGCTGCCGGCAAGGCGCTGGAAGCCGATTTCACACCGCTTTCCGACTGGCGCGCCTCGGCCGAGTACCGGGCGACTGCCGCGCGCAACCTGCTGCAGCGCTTCTTCCTGACCCATGACGAAACGACCTCGGAAGCGGTCGATCTGCTGTCTGCTTGAGTTTTGAGGCGAACCACATGAAACACGACATCATCACGGACGCCAAGAAGTCGATCAGCGGCGCTGTCCATACCGACCGCCGCCACGACAGCGCGGAAAAACACGTCACCGGCCGGGCAGAATATTGCGACGACATTGCCGAACCGCAGGGCACCCTTCATGCCTATCTCGGCACGTCCACGGTTGCCCACGGCCTGATCAAGTCAATGGATCTGGAGGCGGTTCTGGCAGCTCCCGGTGTCATCGGAGTGCTGACTGCGGCGGACGTTCCGGGCTGCAACGACATCAGCCCCACGGGCCAGAACGACGAACCGGTGTTTCCGGTCGACAAGACGGAATTCCATGGTCAGCCGCTGTTTGCCGTCATCGCAACAAGCCGCGACGCTGCCCGGCGGGCCACCGAACTGGCAAAGATCGACTATGAGGTCCTGCCGCATGCGCTTGATCCCGTCAGTGCGATGGATGCCGGCTATCCGCATGTCACCGCACCGCTGAAGCTGGAACGCGGCGACATCGCCCCCGCCTTCGACAGCGCGAAGAACCGCATCCAGGGCCGGATGACGATCGGCGGCCAGGACCACATGTACCTGGAAGGCCAGATCGCCTTTGCCATTCCGGGGGAGGACGACGACGTTGCTGTCCACTGCTCGACCCAGCACCCGAGCGAGGCACAGCACATGGTTGCCCATGTGCTCGGCGTGCCGTCGAACGCGGTCACGGTCAACGTCCGCCGCATGGGTGGTGGCTTCGGCGGCAAGGAAAGCCAGATGAACCTCTTCTGCGCGGTGGCTGCCATCGCCGCGAAGAAGTGGAACTGCCCGGTAAAAATCCGCCCGGACCGCGACCAGGACATGACCGCCACCGGCAAGCGGCACGACTTCGTGGTCGACTACGACGTTGCCTTCGACGACAGCGGCCGGATCGAGGCTGTCGACGGCACCTTCGCGGCACGTTGCGGTTATTCCTCCGACCTTTCCGGGCCGGTGACCGACCGCGCGCTGTTCCACGCGGACAATGCCTATTTCTATCCGAATGTCCGGCTCACCAGCCGGCCGATGAAAACCAACACGGTCTCGAACACCGCTTTCCGAGGGTTCGGCGGGCCGCAGGGCGTGGTTGCCGCCGAACGCATGATCGAAGAGATCGCCTATGCGCTCGGCAAGGACCCGCTGGAGATCCGCAAGGCCAATTTCTATGGCGACCGCAACGACGGCCGTCTCCTCACCCCCTATCACCAGGAGGTCGAGGACAACATCTTGCCGCGCTTGATCGGAGAACTTGAAAGCTCCTCTGACTACCAGGCCCGCCGTGAGGCGATCCTGCAGCACAATGCCCGTTCCTCCATATTAAAACGGGGTATTGCGCTGACACCGGTCAAGTTCGGCATTTCTTTTACAGCCACCTGGTACAATCAGGCCGGCGCGCTGATCCACATCTACAATGACGGATCGATCCACCTGAACCATGGCGGCACCGAAATGGGCCAGGGCTTGAACACCAAGGTGGCCCAGGTCGTGGCAGATGCCTTCCAGGTGGATTTCGAGCGCATCAAGATCACCAAGACGACGACCGAAAAGGTGCCGAACACATCGGCGACCGCCGCCTCATCGGGCTCCGACCTCAACGGCATGGCCGCCTTGAACGCGGCCGAACAGCTGAAGGAACGGTTGGTCGCCTTCGCCGCCGAGCGCTGGAACACCGAACCGGAAACCATCCGCTTCCATAACAACATGGTCGAGATCGGGTCCGAACTGGTGTCCTTCAATGATCTTGTCCGCCAGGCCTACATGGCCCGTGTGCACCTGTCGGCCGCCGGCTTCTACAAGACCCCGAAGATCCACTGGGACCGCGCCGCCGGAAAGGGCCGTCCGTTCTACTATTTCGCCTATGGCGCATCCTGCTCGGAAGTTTCCGTCGACACGCTCACCGGTGAATACCGGGTGGAGCGGACCGATATCCTGCATGACGTCGGCAAGTCGCTGAACCCGATCCTCGACAAGGGGCAGGTGGAAGGTGCCTTCATTCAGGGCATGGGCTGGCTGACGACGGAAGAACTGTGGTGGGACCAGGCCGGACGCCTCAGGACCCACGCGCCGTCGACCTACAAGATCCCGCTCGCTTCCGACCGGCCACGCCAGTTCACCGTGAAGCTTGCCGAATGGTCGGAAAACAAGGAACGCACCATCAAGCGCTCCAAGGCCGTGGGCGAACCGCCCTTCATGCTGGGGGTTTCCGTCTTCGAGGCGCTTTCCATGGCCGTTGCCAGTGTCGCCGATTACCGCGAATGCCCGCGCCTTGATGCCCCGGCAACGCCGGAGCGGGTGCTGATGGCCATCGAGCGGCTGAAAACCCGGGAGTAAATCATGACAATGCGCTCCAGCCAGACCGAAAGCTTCTTCGGCTCAGCCCACCCGATCGTCCGTGTCGTGCTGACGCGGGTTCGAGGATCGTCCCCCCGGGAAGCCGGAACGGAGATGTTCGTTGCCCCGAACAGCCTCTTCGGCACCATCGGCGGCGGCCAACTGGAGCACATTGTCATTACCCAGGCCCGTTCCATGCTGGCCGAAGGCACGCTTTCCTCCAGGCTCGACTTGCCGCTCGGCCCGGAAATCGGCCAGTGCTGCGGCGGACGGGTGGAAGTATCACTTGCACGCATGTGCAAAGCCGAACGACAGGCAGTCATCAGCCGCCTGCGGGACGAGGACGATGCGCTGCCGCATGTCTATGTCATGGGCGCCGGGCATGTCGGCCGGGCGATTGCCAACCTGCTGCAGCATACGCCGGTGCACTGCGTACTGGTCGACATGCGCAAGGAAGAGCTGGCGCAATGCCAGGCGCGTGTCGACATGCGCTTGCGGGCCATTCCGGAAGTCGAAATCTACAATGCGCCCGCGGGCAGCGCCTTTATCGTGCTGACCCATGACCACGGCCTGGACTTCCTGCTGACGTCGGCCGCCCTGGAGATCGGTCATGCATCCTATGTCGGAATGATCGGGTCGGCCACAAAACGCGCCAAGCTGCGCTCCTGGTGCAACAGCCATTGCAATGGCCTTTCCATCGACCAGCTGACCTGCCCGATCGGCGCAACCGCCAGCCGGGACAAGCGCCCCGAGATCATTGCCGCTTTTGTCGCCGCAGAAGTCCTGACCGCCCTGACCTCGGGCGCAAGAGCTGCCGGCGATACGGAGGAGGCTGCGCTGCTGGAGGCCGCGCAGTGAAACAACGGCTGACCTGTCCTTTGGGAGATGGAACAGGACGGCTGTCTTACCCTGAAAGGAGACCCGACATGCGGGTTGGGAGGAACGACTACACTTTGTTTTCGAGGGGGGATTTCAGCGCCTTCTGGGCCCTGTTCACCGACAACCTCGTAAACCTCATGGTCCTGGCAGGCATCTGCCAGTTCGTATTCCAGATGCCGGCAGACATTGTCTACGGCAAGATCGTGCCGGGTGCCGCCATCGCGATCCTGGCCGGTGTCGCCGCCTATGTCCTGCTGGCCAAACGCGCCGCCGCACAACATGGCCGCGACGTGACCGCGCTGCCTTACGGCATTTCGACACCGGTGATGTTCGTCTATCTCTTCGGCGTCATCGGACCGATCTACTGGGCGACCAATGATCCGGTTCTCGCCTGGCAGGTCGGCATCGGCGCGGGCTTCATGGGCGGCATCGTCGCAGCCCTTGGTGCGCTTGTCGGCCCCTGGCTGAAAAAGGTGACCCCGCGTGCGGGCATGCTCGGTACCTTGTGCGGCATCGCCCTGGTGTTCATCGGCACCGTGCCTCTGGCAACGGTGTTCGAGAACCCGTTCATTGGCTTTGCCTCGATGATCATCATCCTGTGGGGCCTCGTCGGGCGTTTCCGCCTGCCGTTCAACATTCCGGCCGGCCTGCTGGCCCTGATGGTCGGCACCGGGGTCGCGCTGGCCACCGGTCAATCGACAATCAGCTTCGAGGGTGTCGGCTTCTATCCGCCTGTTCCCTACCTTGGCGACCTGATGGCCGGGGTCCAGCACCTGTTCAACCATCCGGAGCTGTTCCTGGTGCTGGTGCCGGTGCAGATCTACAATTTCATCGAAACGATGAACAACGTGGAGAGCGCGGAAGCCGCAGGCGACCACTATCCGGTGGCAACCTGCCAGATCACCGACGGTGTCGGCACCATGATCGGCGCGCTGTTCGGTTCGCCCTTCCCGACGACCGCCTATATCGGCCATCCGGCCTACAAGCGCATGGGGGCTCATGCAGGTTACGTGATCGGCGTCGGCGCGATCATTCCGCTGGCGGCCTTTTTCGGATTGCTTGCCTTCCTGAACAACCTGATCCCGGTGGCTGCCGCTGCCCCCGTTCTGGTGTTCGTCGCGCTCAGCCTGATCACCAACACCGCCCATGCCGTGCGTACCGACCATATGGCCGCCGTCACCATCGCAATGATGCCGCATGTCTCCAGCTTCCTCATCATCAAGTGGGGCTCGCTGATCGGCGCGCTCGGCGCGACCGGGGCCACAGGCATGCTGGCCCTTGGCGATCCGAAACTGACCGCAGCGCTGCTGCAGCAGGGCGCCCATTACGAAGGTCACCTCGCCCTCAGCCAGGGTGCCATCCTGACGGGTCTGATCTGGGGCGCCATCGTTGCCAGTGTCATTGACGGCAAGTTCCGCAATGCCGGTGGCTTCGCCTTTGCCGCCTTTGCAATGGCCTCGGTCGGGATCATCCATTCGGCAACGCTCCACTGGCCAGAATTTACCACCGTCAGCCTCGGCTACCTGATCGCCGCCGCCTTCCTGTTCATCTACCCGATCTTCCACCGTGAAGACGCGGCTGAGCCGGAAGCCGAACCGATTGCCACTGCCCAGGTCAGCCCGGGCGAATGAACCAGACCTAAAACCACTTCGGGGCGGATCTTCCGCCCCGAACTCCGACAAACGGGACCTTTCTCGATGCCTTCCGACCGTCTCTTGCTTCGTGGCCGCCTGCTGACTTTTTCTGCAGAGCCACAATCCCCGGATGACACCTCCGCCTTCGATTACATCGAGGATGGTGCGCTTCTGATCGAAAATGGCCTCATCCTGCGGCGTGGCAGCTATTGCGAAGTGGTTGCCGGGGCGGGTGATGCGGAAATCATCGATCACCGGCCGAAGCTGTTAATGGCAGGCTTCATCGACACTCATATCCATTTTCCGCAGGTTCAGATCGTCGCCTCCTGGGGTGCGCAACTTCTTGACTGGCTGAACACCTACACCTTCCCCGAAGAAACCCGCTTTGCGGATGAAGGCCATGCTGCCGCCATGGCCTGCCGCTTTTTCGACCTGCTGACCGACCATGGCACCACGACGGCCGTTGCCTATTGTTCGGTCCACAAGGCCTCGGCAGAGGCCTATTTCGAGGAAGCCGAGCAGCGCAACATGCGGATGATCGGCGGCAAGGTGCTGATGGACCGCAACGCCCCGGACGGTCTGCGCGACACGCCGCAATCCGGCTATGACGACACGAAGGACCTGATCGCCAAATGGCATGGACGAGGGCGTGCGAGCTACGCCATTACGCCGCGCTTCGCGATCACCTCAACTCCGGATCAGATGGAGATGGCCGGCGCGCTGGTTGCCGAACATCCGGACTGCTTCGTCCAGACCCATCTGTCCGAAAATAAAAACGAGATCGCCTATACGCTGGAGCTTTACCCGGAAGCTCGCGACTATCTCGATGTCTACCAGCGCTACGGACTTCTGTCGGACAAGATGCTGCTCGGCCACTCGATCCACCTGGAACAGCGCGAGATTGATGCGCTGGCCGAAACCGGCGCCCGGCCGGTGTTCTGCCCGACGTCGAACCTCTTCCTCGGCAGCGGTCTTTTCGATGATGCAGGCTTGCGCTCGAAGGGCATCGTCAACGCCATTGCCACCGACATCGGCGCCGGCACCAGCTATTCCATGCTGCAGACACTGAACGAGGGTTACAAGATCCTGCAACTGCAGGACCAGAAACTACATCCCTTCCGCGCCTTCCACTGGATCACCCGCGGCAATGCCGTTGCGCTCGGCCTGGAAGACAGGATCGGCACCCTGGACGAAGGCACGGAAGCGGACATCGTGGTGCTGGACAGCCGTGCGACCGAGGCGATGGCCCTGCGCATGGAGCGAGCGTCGACCCTTGCGGAAGAGCTTTTCGTTCTGCAGATGCTGGGCGACGACCGGGCCATAGATGAGGTCTATGTCGCCGGCAAACCGCAGAAGGGCAAGGCACCGGCGGTTCCGCAGCCCTCACCAGCAAGGACACGCAAAACGCCTGCTGCCCGAGAAAAGGACCTTGTCCTGTCCTGACCTGCGAACCTGGACGCAAACTTCGAAGTCACCCCGGGCGAGCATCGCGAGTCCCGGGATGACCTACAGAAGAAGAGAAAAGATAACGGCAAGGGCTTCTTCACCGGCTCAGCAAAAAATCGGCTATTGATGCCGTTCCGCGCACACGGACTTGCCAATTCATGGCCAAATAAGTGTATCAATGCACACCGTGTTGCTGGGAGGGATTCGTGGCGAAAGATATTGTTTTATATGACTACTGGCGGTCCTCGGCGAGCTATCGCGTGCGCATTGCGCTCAATCTGCTGAAGCTCGATGTTGACTACCGGCCGGTGAACCTTCTGACCCGCGCCCATCTGGAAGATGACTATCTCGCTCTCAACCCTCAGGGCCTGTTGCCTGCGCTGATCGTTGACGGCAAGACGCTGACCCAGTCGTTGGCCATCATCGAATATCTGCATGCGACCACACCCGGTTCGACCTTGATGCCGGACGATGTCGACGGCCAGTACCGGGTGCGTCAGCTCTCCTATGCTATTGCCATGGAAATCCACCCGGTCTGCAATCTCGGCATTGTTGGTCATGTGGCGGAGCTGACCGGCGGTGGCGATGATGCCAAGAAAGCCTGGATGCAGCGCTTTATCGGCAAGGGCCTTGCCGCCTTCGAGAACCTACTGGATGACAACGGTCCGTTTTGCCACGGCGAAACGCCGAGCATGGCCGACTGCTGCCTGATGCCTCAGCTCTATAACGCCAATCGCTGGGGTGTGGATGTTTCCGGATTTCGGAAAATTCTGCGTGCTGCTGCTGCTGCCGAAGCGCTCGACGCGTTCAAGGACGCCCATCCGGATGCCATCGGCGCGCCGCCCGCCTGATACAAGGCTAATTGTTGCGGCGTTCAGCCTGGTTGCGGGCCTGTCTGTTTTCTCCCGGTGTGCTGCCGCTCCTGCCCGGTGAATCGCTGCTCTGGCCGGGTGCGTTTGCACTGTTTCCGCGAGAGCCGCCGGAAAATCTTTCTCCCGCGTTGCCGACAGCATTGCCGTTGCCCGGATTGTTGGGAACGCCAGCGCTCGCAGGCGCACCGCCAGATTGTGCCGCCGGTTCTGGCGAACTGGAAACGGAATTGCTCGGCTCTGAGCTATTCGAACCAGGGCTGTTCGGCTCGGGGCTGTTTCGCTCGGGGCTGCTCCGCTCGGGGCTGTTCAGGTTCTCGGTTGGTTGTCGCGGGCTGAAGAGGGCGCGGAAAATGTTCCTGGGTTGCTGCTCGGGAACCCGATCGGGTGCCAGTCTTGCATTTTTCACGGTGCATCCAGATCCGCGCTGCCTGAACTGTCTGTTCAGGTTCGACTCATTTACGAGTAGCGGAAAGAGTGACTTCGACCGATTTCTGAGCGAATCCGAATTCAGCCGATCCTGTTTCACCCCGCGCCGACCGATAAGGACATAGTCGCACCGGTTTCTGACCAACTGGCAGCGCCCGCTCCTGTCGCATGCGTTGATCGCACCGCGCAACAGGGCGACATTGGTTCCCTGAGGCGTGATTGTCACATCGAAAGCCGTGCCCCGCACGCCGATCGTGCCATTCGGCGTCCGGATGCTGTAGGCGGAAGACTTGCTGCGCCCGCTGATGAAGCGGAAGGCGCCGCGCGTTGCACTAACAGTAAGCTTGCTAACAGTCTGACCCGTGATCACGAAGTCATCGATCTTCACATCCGCATTGGGACCGACAACAATCTTGGTGCCGTCGATCAGCCGGATCTGTGCGTTTCCGCTGGAATTGGCACGCAACCGGTCGTCCCTGAAAATGGATGTGTTTGATGCCAAGATGCGGGGGTCACCTCCCCCCGTCGCTTTGACGGTCTTTCTTGCATCAACAGTTATGCCAACCTTGTCGGCCAAGGACACCGACGAATAAAAGATGGATAACGATAAAACTATTAAAACCGGGGCAAACCTCATAGCTCCCACTCCGGCCCGACCGATGAGATCTTACCACATCCTTAACCAATAGACGAATCGTTTCCGATTTCTCAGCTCAAACCCTGTTCTTTTTGTCAAGGTCTATTTTTCTCAGAAACGCGTATTCTAGCGTAGAGTGGACACCAGACATGGGAACGGTGTCGCGGCTCCCGAACAGCTCTGTCGGTCAGGGGCATGCCGGTGGGAAAGACGCTTTTCAACTTGCTACGCAACAGGCACGTTTTCGTCCTGGGTCTGACGCTGATCCTCCTTTTCGGCGCCCGTGAACTACGCCTGTCCGATCCCCCGTTCATAGCGTCCCTGCGCTGGATCACCTTCGACACCTATCAGCGCTTCAAACCGCGGGAGGCTTTGGGGCAACCGATCCGGATCATCGACATCGATGAGAAGTCGATAGCGCAGCTAGGCCAATGGCCTTGGCCGCGTACGCAGATTGCCAAACTTCTGGAGCGTATCCAGAACCTGGGAGCTGCCTGCGCCGCCTTTGACATGGTGTTTTCGGAGCCCGACCGGACGGGACCGGCGGGGTTCTTGCAGGAGCTGGAAGAACGCGGTTGGCCCGGCCGCGACGAGATCAGGCCACTGCTCTCGGGAATACCCGACAATGATGCCGTTTTCGTTCAATCAATGGCCGGGCTGCCAACGATCCTCGGGTTTTTCAACGAACCCAGATCGGCAATGGGACTGCCCGATGCCAAGGCTGCCTACGTCGTCCTCGGGGAGGATCCGACACCGCTCCTCGACCCGATCAGAGGCAGCGTGATGAGCCTGCCGCCCTATCAGGCTGTCGCGGAGGGAAGTGGTACGATTTCCCTTGGGCAGGCGGATTCCGACGGGGTGGTGCGCCAGGTTCCAATGTTCATCGCCGGCACGAACGGTGAAATATATCCGGCCCTGGCACTTGAGACGCTTCGTGTCGCACTTGGCGACAAAACCTTTGTTCTCAAGACTTCGGAAGCGAGCGGCGAGTTCAGTGCAGGAACACTCGCCATGACCGAATTCAAGGTCGGAGAGTTTCAGGTTCCGGTCACTGCCAATGGCCATCTGCTGATCTATTATTCGCGCAATGACCCGTCTCTCTATCTTTCTGCGCGGGATCTTCTGAACCTGTCGGACGAGGAGCTGGCCCCCCTGATCGAGGGTCACATCATCCTCTTCGGATCGTCGGCTGCCGGATTGCGAGACATCAGGCTCACGGCTCTCGGCGAGAGCGTTCCGGGTGTTTTCATGCATCATCAGATCATTGATCAGATCCTGTCGAATACGTTTCTCAACCGTCCCGACTGGGCGACCGGAGCCGAAATCGCGGCGCTGTTCATCGTGACACTCATCATCGGTGCCATATTGCCGTCAACGGGCGCGATCCCGTCAGCTGCCGTTGGCGCCGTCCTGAGCGCGGCAGTTAGCGGCGGAAGCTGGTTTGCCTTTTCCAGCTATGGCCTCCTTCTGGATCCGGTCTTCCCCATGCTGGTTTCAGGGCTTATTTTTCTTCTGACCACAATCTTGATGTTTGCCTTCGCGGAGCGGGAAAAGCGGTTTGTCCGAAGGGCGTTCCAGCGCTATCTCGCACCGGATTTGCTCAGAAAGCTGGAGGAGCAGCCTCACACGCTGCGTCTCGGCGGCGAAATCCGCGACATGACGATGATGTTCATGGACGTGAGGGGGTTTACGCCGATATCCGAGAAACTGCCTCCCGAAGAGGTGGTCGCATTCCTGAACCGTCTGCTGTCTCCACTATCGGATTGCATCCAGAAACGGGAAGGCGCAATCGACAAATATATTGGCGATTCAATCATGGCGTTCTGGAACGCGCCGCTTGACGTTGCCGATCATCCGGTCAAGGCCGCCCATGCTGCGCTGGACATGATAAAAATCGTCAAGGAACTCAACGACCGGGATGCCTTCGGCTTCAAGTCCGGCCCCCATAAGTTGGGCGACATTCGCATTGGCATCGGTCTGAACAGCGGACCTGGTTGCGTTGGCAACATGGGCTCGAGTTCGCGGTTCAACTACTCGGTCATCGGTGACGCCGTCAACGTTGCTTCCAGAGTCGAGACAGCCTGCAAGCAGGTCGGCTGGCCTATTTTGCTGACGCAACCAACTGCCACCGCGTGCAAGGCCATGGCACTTCTGGAAGCAGGGTCGATTACACTCAAAGGCAAGGCTCAGCCGGCAACTCTCTACGCGCTTGTCGGCGATGAGACACTTGCCCGAACGAAAGAGTGGCAGGCATTGGAAAGGCGGCACAGGGAACTTATCGAAGGGCGCACGCGCGTCGCCAGTCGCGCAGAGATCGAACGCCTTGTGAACGCCTGCCTCGCGGTGGCTCCGGTCGACTTGAGCGCCTTCTACGACAGTTTCATGCCGTCACCCATCATCGAGGAACTTGCCGGGGAGTAACGCCTGCAGTGCATTCTCGCAGGATGCATGCGAGGTAAAGCGCCGCCAGCCCCACGCTCGGTTCCTACGGCTTCAGGCGACAGCCACCAGATGCCGGTCGCCGACATCATGGTAACGGACCCGCTCGACCGATTGCCCAAGCGGCAGTACCGGTGAGGGGATTTCGCCCGTCGGCACATCGAAAACGGTGCGCCGGCGCTTGGGATCAGGGATCGGCACGGCCTTCAACAGTCGCTTGGTATAGTCGTGTTGCGGGTTTTCGAACACCTGACGGCGTGTTCCCATCTCCACGATCTGGCCGAGATACATGACCGCGATCCGATGCGAGACCTGCTCGACAACCGCCATGTCGTGGGAAATGAACAGGTACGAGAGGCCGAGATCCTCCTGCAGTTCCTGCAGAAGATCCAGAACACGTGCCTGCACAGAAACATCGAGCGCCGAGACGCTTTCATCCGCAACAATGACCTTGGGCGAAAGCGCCAGTGCGCGGGCAATACAGATGCGCTGGCGCTGACCACCGGAGAATTCGTGGGGATGACGGGTGATCACATCGGCCGGAAGGCCGACCCGGTCGAACAGCGATGCCACCTTGTCCTTCAGGTCCTTGCCCCGCGCCAGACCGTGGATCACCAGTGGTTCGCCGACGATATCGCCGACGGTCATGCGTGGATCGAGGGAGGCATAGGGATCCTGAAAGATCATCTGCATGTCGCGCCTGCGGCGCTGCTGTTCCTGTGCGCTGCCGATGCCGACATGCTGGCCGGCGACCCGGATGCTCCCTTCCCATGGCACCAGGTTCATGAGCGCCTTGCCGATGGTGGACTTGCCGCAGCCGCTTTCTCCGACGAGGCCAAGGGTTTCCCCGGGTGCCAGCGTGAAAGAAACGCCTTCGACCGCATGAACACGGGATGTCACCCGATTGAGCAGGCCGCCATGCAGGTCGAAGCGGACGACAAGGTCTTCCACCTCGAGGACCGGTGCTTCGGGCTGGTCCTTTTTCCGGGCCGCACTGTCGACACCGGTCATGGCGCCAAGCTTGGGTACGGCCTCCAGAAGGTGCCGTGTGTAACTGTCCGCCGGACGTTCGAACACGTCGGAAGCCGTGCCGCTTTCAACGATGTTGCCGTGGTTCATGACGATCACCCGGTCGGCCATTTCGGCAACGACACCCATGTCGTGGGTGATCATGATCACCGCCGTGCCGAAATCGCGCTGCAAGTCGCGGATCAGCTGCAGGATCTGTGCCTGGATCGTCACGTCGAGCGCCGTCGTCGGCTCATCGGCAATCAGCACCTTCGGATTGCAGGCCAGCGCCATGGCGATCATCACCCGCTGGCGCATGCCGCCGGAAAGCTCGTGCGGATATTGTTTCAGCCGCCGTGCCGGTTCCGACAGACGTACCGATTCCAGCATTGCCAGTGCGCGCTTGTTGGCTTCACTACCCGAGACATCCTGATGCGCCAGGATCGCCTCACGCAACTGGCGACCAACCGTCAGCACGGGATTGAGCGAGGTCATCGGCTCCTGGAAGATCATGGCAATGTCGCCGCCGCGAATGCGGCGCATGGCGTCCTCGGGAAGCTTGATCAGGTCCTTGCCCTGAAACAGCACCTCACCACCGGAGACCCGGGCCATCGGCTCCGGCAGAAGTCCCATGATGGACAGAGCCGTGATCGACTTTCCGGATCCGGATTCGCCCGCGATACAAAGGGTTTCACCGCGCTTCAGGTCAAACGACAGGCCCTTGACCACGGTCTTGCGGCCGGAAGGCGTCGCGACGTCCGTGCGCAGATCTCTTACGGAAAGAACAACGTCTTCGGCAACGGCTACATGGTCTGACTGGCTGGACATCCGGACGCCCTGGTCTTTCTTGAACTCTGGAAAACGGGCGACGGCGGTGACCGCCGCCCGGCTGCGTTACTGAAGCACGACTTTCGGGAAGTAGAACGAGACCACCCAGTTGGGCATGTCCACGATTTCCGAAATCCGGAGATCGCCGCAGACCGAACACAGCATGTAGGCATCGACCGCGCTGTAGCCGTGACGGGCACACAGGAGGTCGATCATGTTGGAAACGGCTGCCTGAGCGCCTTCGAAGAGATCGCTGCCGATACCGGTGGTGACTTCGTAGCCCATCTCGTCGAGATGGCGGGTCACCGGGCCCGGGGTTTCGAACCGTGGCATCTTGAGATTGGCACCCTTGATCAGGTCCAGCTCGACCACCGTGTTCATCGGGCTTTCGATAGCGGTTCCGCAGACCTCGCCATCACCCTGCGCCGCGTGGGTGTCGCCGATGGAGAACAGGGCTCCGGCAACTTCCACCGGCAGGTAGAGCGTTGTTCCGGCGGCAAGGTCGCGGATATCAAGATTGCCACCGACCCGCCGGGGCGGAACGATGGAATGAAGACCTGCTTCCGCCGGAGCGACACCGATGGTACCGGCAAACGGCTTCAACGGCACCTTTCCAAACGGGGCAAACGCCGAGGTTCCCAGCTTATCCTTGTCATAGGACCAGATATGCAGGGCCGGATCCTTGAACTGGTCCGCCAGCAAACCGAACCCCGGAATGTTGGCGGTCCAGCCAAAGCCGGAGGGTTTGAACTCGTGGATCTTGACCACCAGCGCATCGCCCGGCTCGGCCCCATCCACATAGATGGGGCCATTGACCGGATTGATCTTGCCGAAATCCAGCGTCGAAACATCCGCGACAGTGCTTTCGGGCGTGAGCTGCCCGGCCGAACTGTCGAGACATTCGAATTCCAGCACCGTGCCCGGTGCCACCGTTTCGGCCGGGGCATTGGAGTTGTCCCAACCGAAGTGGTGCTGTGCCGCGTGGATCGTGTAAGCGGCCTTGCAGTTACTGCACATCTTTCGCCCAAACGTAGTCGTAGTTGACGGGAATGTGGACCGGATCGACGAAGATGGCATCGGGGCCACCCAGCCGCTCGGACCGCATCGTGAAACGCTGCTCGTGGAACACCGGCGCCCAGGCCGCGTCGTCCATCACCGAGATGAAGATCTTGCGCCAGGCTTCCTCACGCTCGGCCTTCTTCGCCGGGTCGGTGATACTGTCGGCAGCCGTCGCCTGCTTGTCCAGCTCCTCGTTGCAGTACCAGGACCAGTTCCACCCGCCCTTGACCGCGCCGGCACAGCCCAGGATCGGGCCATAGAAGTTGGACGGATCCGGGAAGTCGGCGATCCAGGCCATGCCGCCGGACCAGATCATCGGTGCCTGGTCGGGCTCGCCGCCGGCCGCGATCACGTTGGCCTGGGCCAGTGCCTTGATTTCAGCCTTGATGCCGATTTCGGCAAGATCGGCCTGGATGGACTGGGCAATGCGCGGGTTCGGGTCGGTGTTGTAGACATAGAGTTCGGTTTCGAACCCGTCAGCCAGACCGGCCTCGGCCAGAAGCGCCTTGGCGGCTTCCGGGTCATAAGCATATCCGGTGTACTCGTTGTCATAGCCCGGCATGGTGGGCGGCAGCGGCTGGTTTGCCGGGACTGCGCGGCCGTTGATGATGCGCACGACGCGATCCTTGTTGATCGCCATGTTGACGGCCTTGCGCACCTCCAGCTTGTCGAAGGGCGGCATCTTCACGTTCATGGTGACATAGCCGGTGTGCAGCTGGCCACCTTCGATGATCAGGTCCTTGTATTGCGGGTCCTTGGTCACTTCCAGGAACTTCGCCGGGGGAATGCCATCGCCCGGAATATCGGCTTCGCCGCGCTGCAGGCGCAGGAGCGCAACCACCGGCTCCTGGCCGACTTCAAAGGTGATTTCGTCAAGCTTGGGAACGCCAGCGCGCCAGTAGTCCTCGTTGCGCTTGAACACCAGGCGCTGGCCGAGCGTCCATTCTTCCAGCGAGAACGCACCGGTGCCGACCGGATGCTTGCCGAAGTCGGCGCCAAATTCTTCCACGGCCTCTTTCGGCACGATGGACGAGAAGTTGATGGCCATCACGTGCAGGAAGGTCGCATCCGGGCGGGACAGTTCGATCTTGACCGTATAGGGATCGACGACGGTGACACCTTCCAGGCTGGTGGCATCGCCGGCAGCCACGGCATCAAAGCCCTTGATGGAGCCGAAGAAACCGGCACCCGGGCTCTGGGTAGCCGGATTGGTGACACGGTCGAGAGAATATTTGACGTCTTCCGCAGTCATCTCGCGGCCGTTGTGGAACTTCACGCCTTCACGCAGCTTGAAGGTGAAGACCGTGCCGTCATCGGAAATCGTGTAGTCCTCGGCCAGATCCGTCATCAGGTTGGTGGTGCCGGGTTCATAGTCCATCAGGCCGTCGAACAGGCTCTTGATCATCGACCAGTTCTGCCAGTCGTAGCCAATTGCCGGATCAAGCGTCGAGACGTCGTCCTTGTAGGTGACGATCATCGATCCGCCCTGCTTGATGTCGTCCGCCAGAGCGGATGCCGATGTCAGGGCGGTGGCGGCGAGAAGGGCGGCAGCCCCTGCCAATACTGTCTTCTTCATAGTCCAACCTCCGGTTCTTACGGTGATGTGCCGGGCCGCTCTGAAGGCGGTTTTCCGGCGGTTGCCGCGCGTCAGCGCAGCTTGATCCTCGGATCAATCAGGGGAGCGATCAGGTCGGCAAGGAAATTGCCGAGCACGATCGCGAATGCGGACACGAGCGTGACGCCCATGATGATGGGAATGTCGACCCGCTGGATGGCCTGCCAGGCGAGCTGGCCGATGCCCGGCCAGCCGAACACGCTCTCAACCACCACGATGCCGCTCATGAAAAGACCGATATCGATCCCGATCATGGCGATGATCGGCAGCAAGGCATTGGGAAGGGCGTGGCCAAACAGGACCTGCCAGCGTTTCAGGCCTTTGGCGCGCGCCGTGCGGATGAAGTCCTGGCGTAGCACGTCGATCATGGAAGAGCGCATCATGCGCGAATACCAGCCGGCTCCCAGGAACCCGAGGGTCAACGACGGCAGCACCATGTGCATGAAGGTGCCGTAACCGCCGATGGGGAACCACCCGAGCTGCACCGAAAAGACGTAGAGCAGCAGGATGCCGATCACGAACTGGGGCGAGGAAACCCCGACGAAGGAAAGGACCATGAGGCTCGTATCTGTCGCCGTGTTCCGGCGCAGGGCTGCGACGAGCCCCATGGTAAGTCCGATCGCAAGTTCGCAGACGATGGCGCCGACCATGAGAAGGAGCGTTGCCGGCAGACGCGACCAGATGAGCGCGCCCACTTCCGTCTTCTGCAGGTAGGAGCGGCCGAGATCGCCCTGCAGCAGCCCGGTCAGATAACGGAAGTACTGCTGGTAAAACGGCAGGTTCAGACCAAGCTGTTCGCGAATGTTCTCGACCGTCTGCGCGGTGGCGCTGCGGCCGGCGATCTGGCGGGCCGGATCGGCCGGGATCAGATAGAGCAGGACGAAGGTCAGGAAGGTAATGCCGATGAGGATCAGCACGGACTGGAACACCCGGCGCAGAATATATCCACCCATGATCAGTGCCTCCCCTTCTGTGTCGGATCGAGCACCTCACGCAGGGCATCGCCCAGCAGGTTGAAGCCCAGCGCCAGCGCGATGATGGCGATCCCCGGGAAGAACACCAGCCAGGGCGCCGAGGTGAAATAGGTCTGGTTTTCGTAGATGATGTTGCCCCAGGAAGGGGTCGGCGGCTGTACGCCGATGCCGAGATAGCTGAGTGTTGCCTCCAGCAGCACTGTCGTCGAGATGCCCAGCGTGCCGAAGACGACGATGGTCGACAGAAGATGCGGCAGGATGTGGCGGAATAGTATCCGGAAAAGGCCTGCGCCCATGGCCCGTTCGGCCAGGATGAATTCGCGTTCCGACAGCGACCTGGTTTCGGTATAGACGACACGCGCCATCTGCACCCAGTTGACCATGGCGATCACCATGGCAACGATCCAGAGCGATGGTCTGAACAGTGCCGCCAGCGTGATGGCAAGCAGCAGCGCCGGGAAGGCCATCATCAGATCGGTGAAGCGCATCAGCACCGTTTCCACCCAGCCACGGAAAAAACCGGCGAGGATGCCGACAAAGGCACCGACTGCAACGGCGATCCCGTTGGCGACAACCCCGATGATGAGCGACGTCTGCGCGCCGTAGATCAGACGTGACAGGAGATCGCGCCCGAGCAGATCCGTGCCCAGCCAGAAGGTTTCGCCCGGAGGCAAAGGCGCGCCCTCCAGGGTCAGCCCTTCGAAGAACTGTTCCGCCGGGTCGAAAGGCGCGACAAAGGGAGCAAAGACTGCGGCCCCGACGATTACGCCGACCAGAGCCAGGGCAAAGACGGCGAGTTTCCTTTCCAGGAGACGACGCCAGACGCCTTTCGGTATCTCGGGTGCGGCGGTTTTCACGGTGTCTGGCATCGCTTCAGGCTTCACGTCGGCCGGCATTCTGCCCTCCTGAACGCGCCAGCAGATCAAGCGCAACGTCTTCCATGGTTTGCCGGCTCGCCATCGCCATATCCTGAAGAAGTTTGTAGGCGGTATCGGCGTCGCTGCCCTGGTGCTGCATCAGGAGCAGGATGGCTTCGGCCACCTGAGGCCGACAGGCAAGGCGGGCTTCCAGTTTCGCGATCCTTTCCTCCGATGCGCGGCGCATGGCAAAGGTTCGCGTGGCAACGACGAGCGCGCCGTAGACACCGCTGGAGGCGATGGGCTTGCTCAGATGGGCAATGGCACCGCGCCGGATGGCCCATTCGACCCGCCCGGGAGCCTCGCTGCCCATCAGCGCGATCATCGGCATTGGGTGTTCTTCAACCGGCCAGGGGAACTGGGCATCATGACCGGCATCGGCGTCGAAGATCACCAGATCGGCTTGCCTTGCTTCCTTGGGAAGTTCCGGCCAGGCGGTCGACACCGCAATGCCGAGACGGTCGAGCTGGCGGCAGACGGCATCCCTGTCGGAATGCGGCTTGTGCAGCACAGTCGCGGACCAACCGCGGAAACTCGGGGTGCGGAACAGGCTGCTCATGACGACACCAGCCTCAGTCTCGGCGTATTACCGTTGTCCGGTACCGGTGTATCACCAGATGTACCGGCGTTGCTTTCCAGCGGGTCATAGTGGACCAGATAGGGATCCGGCGCCAATGGGCCGGACGTCTTTTCGATGATGCGGAACCGGGAGCGGATGCGCTCGGGCCCGGTGGTTTCCACCACCGCGATCAACGGCTGCAGGTAAGCGTGCTGCGTTTGCGGATCGATCCGGATGTCTCGCAACGGCGTCCGGTGCGGCCGGCGACACAATTCCGCAAGGACATGATCCGGCGCATCCGAACCACACGCCTCGATAGCGCGGGCGAGCAGCCAGACGGCCTCATAGGGTCCGACGAACATCGATGAAATCGACGCATCCGGGCCGCGCAAGCCTTCCAGCCGGCTCAGGAAATCCTCGTTTTCCGGGGTGTCCAGCGTTTCGAAATAGGTCGAGGTGGACACAAGACCCTCGGCGGCAGCCCCCAGGATCGGCAGCTCGGCTTCCGTCAGATTGCAACTGAGGATCGGGCAGCGGTTCGGCGCAAAGGCGGGATCTTCCTTCGCAAGCCTCTTCATGGCGCGCAGGAAGGCGTAGCTGCTTTCGCCGATCAGGTTGTTGAAGATGAAGTCCGGCCGTTTTTCGCGGATTTCAACGATCAGATGGTCGATGTTCTCGTCGCCGATGGCGACATAACGCTCGCCCAGAACTTCGCCGTCACACCCGGCCAGAAGTTCGCGGGCAATGCGGTTGGTTTCCCAGCCCCAGATGTAGTTGGATCCGAGAAGGAAAGCCCGGCGGCCGGATTCCGGAACGATGTGGCGGAAAAGCGGAACCACGCCCTGGTTCGGGCAAGCGCCTGTGTAGACCACACGATCATGGCTTTCGAAGCCCTCATAGGGCGTGGTGTACCAGAGCAGCCCGCGGCCACGCTCCATCACCGGCAAGACTTCCTTGCGGGAGGAGGAGGTCTGGGTGCCGATGATGTGCCGGCAGCCGGCCTCCCGCATCATCCTGTCCGCTTCCACGGCGTAGTTTTCGGCAGAGCCCTTCGGGTCACCATCCACGCGCAGGAAACGGAAATCGAACAGACCGGAAGCGTTGATTTCATCGATGGCGATCCGGGCACCCCAATAGCCTTCCTGCCCGATCGCGGCATAGGAACCGGATTTCGAAAACAGAACGCCAACAGGTATTTCACCAAAGGCCATGTATTACCCTGCCCTTCAGCCGAACGATGCAAACCGCGGGGGCTGAACATAAAAAAACCCCGACCCGCAGGTGGTCACCTGCGACAGATCGGGGCGCGATTGCCATGCGGCTGAACGATTGCCGCTATTTCGATATCAGGATCGCCGAAGAAAAAAATCTTGTCAATCGCCGCAAAGCTCAAAGATCAGCCACGCATAAAATTTCGCCACAAATGACGACGGCGACAAACGGCCTCCTATGAACCAATTCCGGGAGTTTCGCCAACCGGGAGCCAGAGCATCAAAAATCACTCTTTTTCTTGAAAAGAATGGCAAATTTTCTCCCAAACCAAGCAACAATCAACCCCTTGAAGAAGGGCATGCAATACAAAATTTCGCCTCAGGAGATAACCTGACGAAAATAGCGGAACCGATTAAAATTTGTTCCCCAGCACAAATTTCAGGCAAGCACCTCGCAAAGCCTTTTCCAAAAGGTGTTCACTTCAGGCCTCACTGATATTTTTCTTCATATTTTACAGTTATTTACACAATTCCTGACTGAAGCCTTGCCGTTAAATTCCTGAACTCTCAAGCCCGGTCCGAAACTCGCATCGGGCACATCTTGGCAAAATGCACTACTTGCACAGCTAAAAATATCGCGCCAATAATGCGACCAATTCAAATTGGTTCGAATTGGTATGGCATGAGCGGCACCGACAAACCTTCGCAGCGCAACTCCAGCATGGCCTTGGAACGACTTCGGATCATCGTGGACCAGCTCACGGCTGAGGGCGAGGAACAGCTTCCCACCGAGCGTGAATTGTCCGAAACCATCGGTGTCGGCCGCAGGGCCGTACGCCGGGCCCTGGAAGTGCTTGAAACCGAAGGCAAGATCTGGCGCAGGCAGGGAGCGGGAACCTTCATCGGCAGCGAACCTGCACAGCCGGAAAAGCAGATCCTGTCGCTGCACGAAAACTCCAACATGCTCGAGGTCATGGAAGTCCGGCTGCAGATCGAGCCGGTGCTGGCCCGGCTGGCCGCGCTGCGCGCCGCGCCTTCCGATATTGCCGCCATGAGCGACCTTGCGGACCGCGTCGGCAAGGCCGAGGACATGGACAGCCGCGAACTCTGGGACAGCGCCCTGCACCGGGCCATTGAACGGGCAGCACGCAACACGTTGTTCCTGGCACTTTTCGACGTTGTGGACCGGGTCCGGCAGGACACCGCCTGGCGCCATGTGCGCGAAGCCTTGAGAACCGACGATGCCCTGACGCTGTACCGGGCGCAGCATGTCGACATCATCGCAGCCATTGCCAACCGGGACCCAATCGCCGCGGAAAAGACCATGCGCGCCCACCTGCTGGCGCTGCAGGAGCGTCTCCTTTTCCAGAGTGCAAGCGAGGCGGCAAATGCCGACTGAGGCCCCCGTTCTTGAGGTTCAGGACCTCTCGCTCCGTTTCAAGGGTGCCCCGGCAAACATCGTCGATGGTCTGTCCTTTGCCGTCCGTCCGGGCGAAACCCTGTGCATCGTCGGAGAAAGCGGCTGTGGCAAGTCGGTGACCGCCTTGTCGCTGATGGGCCTGCTGCCCCGAGGTGTTGCCAGGGTCATGTCCGGCACGGCAACTTTCGCGGGGCAGGACCTTCTGGCCCTGCCAGCGCGCGCGCTCGCCGACCTGCGCGGTGACCGTATTTCCATGATCTTCCAGGAGCCGATGACCTCGCTCAATCCGTCTTACAGGATTGGCGACCAGATATCGGAAATCGTGCTGCGGCATCGCCCGGTGAACCGTGTGCAGGCCCGTGCAAGGGCGCTGGAAATGCTGGAACGGGTCAAGATTCCGGCCGCTTCCAGCCGGCTGGACGATTACCCGCATGAGCTTTCCGGCGGTATGCGTCAGCGCGTCATGATTGCCATGGCACTTGCCAACGACCCGGTTCTGCTGATCGCCGACGAGCCGACCACCGCGCTGGACGTGACCATCCAGGCTCAGATCATCGACCTGATCGAAGACCTGCAGAAGGAAAGCGGAACGGCGCTGATCATGATCACGCATGATCTGGGCGTCGTCGCCGAAATCGCCGACCGCGTCTGTGTGATGTACGCGGGGTGCGCGGTGGAGGAAGGCCCGGTCGCCGCAATTTTCGACGATCCGCAGCACCCCTACACCATCGGCCTGATGAGCTCCGTGCCGTCGGTCGGGCCTCGGTCCGGCAGGCTGGCAACCATTGGCGGCATGGTGCCTGCCATCGACAACATGCCGTCAGGGTGCCGGTTCACACCGCGCTGCCCCTTTGCCGGAACCGGTTGCGAAACAACGCCGGCACTTGTCGAACTTGGCCCATCTCACCGGGCCGCCTGTCATTACGCCCCCTTGGAAAGCGCATTTGCGGAGGCTGCCGGATGAGCCTGCCAACCCGGGACAAGATCATCGAGACGCGCGCCGTCACCAAGCGTTTCGGCGGCCGCAAGAGCCTATTCAAACCGGCAACCTCGGTCAGTGCCGTCAACGGTGTATCGCTGACCATCAAACGCGGAGAAACCTTCTCCATCGTTGGAGAAAGCGGCTGCGGAAAATCCACGCTGGCACGTCTTCTCGTCCGCCTGCTGACACCGTCGGACGGTGCGATTCTTTACGACGGCAACGACATTTCCGCCCTGTCCGAACAGGAAATGCGCCGGTTGCGGAAAGACCTGCAGTTCGTGTTCCAGGACCCGTTTTCCTCTCTCAATCCGCGCATGACCGTGGGTGCGCTGATCGAGGAACCGATGAAGGTTCACACGGCGCTGACCCGCACCGAAAGGCGGCAGAAGGTCGCCGAGCTTCTGAACAAGGTCGGTTTGCGTCCAGCCTTTGCCAACCGATATCCGCACGAGTTCTCCGGCGGACAGCGCCAGCGCATCGGCATTGCCCGGGCGCTTGCCAGCGGTCCCAAGGTGATCGTCGGTGATGAACCTGTTTCGGCACTGGATGTTTCGGTGCAGGCCCAGGTCATCAATCTTCTGGAAGACCTGAAGTCGGAATTCGACCTGACGCTGATCCTGATCGCTCACGATCTGGCGGTTATCCGCCACATGAGCGACCGGGTGGCTGTCATGTATCTGGGCGAAATTGTCGAGTTGGCACCGAACGACGCGCTCTTCGACAAGCCGTTGCATCCCTACACCCAGGCCCTGATGCGCGCGATCCCGATTGCCTCACCCCATGGGCGGTCGATGAAGGCCGCTCTCCTGGGCGACGTGCCCTCGCCGCTGGATCCGCCTTCAGGCTGCCGTTTCCATCCGCGTTGTCCGCACGCAACCGACATTTGCAGCCGGGAGAAACCGACGCCAGCCAATGTTGCCGGTGACCGGACCGTCGCCTGTCACCACTGGGAAAAGATTGCAGACGATGCCCAGCCCCCGGTTCAGGAACCGCCAAGGAGCCCCAATGCGGAAAAGCGCTTCGCGCTGTTCCGGACCCGAAGTCAACAAAAAGAGCCGACGACGGCCGCAAGACCATAAATCGAGCCCTTCCGAGAGGAGTACAAACATGCGTAAGGATTTCCTTGCCGCGCTGCTGCTCAGCGCAACGACCCTGGCCACGGCCGCCCAAGCCGCCGATCTTCGTATCGGCCTGCAGGACGATGCCGATGTGCTGGATCCCGATCAGTCCCGGACCTTTGTCGGCCGTATCGTCTACACCTCGCTGTGCGACAAGCTGGTGGACATCACCCCAGATCTGGAAATCATCCCACAGCTGGCCACCGGCTGGACCTGGTCCGACGACGGCAAGGTTCTGACCATGGACCTGCGCGAAGGCGTGACCTTCCACGACGGCACGCCCTTTGACGCGGAAGCGGTGAAGGCCAACATCGAGCGCTCGAAGACCCTTCCGGAAAGCCGCCGCAAGAGTGAAGTCAAGTCCATCGAAGGCGTGGAAGTTTCCGGCCCGCTACAAGTCAAGATCAGCCTCGCCTCGCCGGATGCAACGCTGCTGGCCCAGTTTGCCGACCGCGCCGGCATGATGGTTTCCCCGACCGCCGCAGAAGCCGCCGGGGCCGACCTCGGCAATAACCCGGTCTGTTCCGGCCCGTTCAAGTTCGTTGAACGCGTCCAGCAGGATCGCATCGTTCTGTCCAAGTTCGACGGCTACTGGAACAAGGATGCCATCAACTTCGACACCGTCACTTTCCTGCCGATCCCCGATACAACCGTACGTCTCGCCAACCTGCGCTCCGGCGATATCGACATGCTGGAACGCCTTGCTGCAACCGACGTCGCCTCGGTTAAGGGCGATGCCAACCTCGGCTTCGCGGAAGCCGTCAGCCTTGGCTACCAGGGCATTACGGTGAACCTCAACAACGGCGAGAAGGGTGACAACCCGTTCGGCAACGAGCCGAAGATCCGCCAAGCCTTCAGCCTTTCGCTCGACCGTGACGCGATCAACCAGGTTGTCTTCGAAGGTGCCTTTGCACCCGGCAACCAGCCGTTCCCGCCGACCAGCCCCTGGTACGACAAGGACTATCCGGTTCCGGCACGGGATGTCGAAAAGGCAAAGGCCCTGCTGAAGGAAGCCGGTTATGACAGCCTCGACGTCGAGGTGCAGGTAGCCAACAACCCCGTGCAGACGCAAATGATGCAGGTTGTTCAGTCGATGGCGGCGGAAGCCGGTTTCAACGTCAAACTGAAGTCGATGGAATTCGCCAGCCTGCTGGCGGACCAGTCCGCGGGCAACTACCAGGCAAGCCAGGTGGGCTGGTCGGGTCGTGTCGATCCGGATGGCAACATCCACCAGTTCATGACCTGCAAGGGCGGGATCAACGATTCCAAGGTCTGCATTCCGGAAGTCGACAAGCTGCTGGACGAGGCGCGGCAGAGCAATGACACCGCCACGCGCAAGGCCAAGTATGACGCGGCACGGGATATCCTGATCAACGAATTGCCGATCGTCTATCTCTACCACCCGACCTGGATCTGGGCCCTGTCCGGCAAGCTGGAAGGCTTCACCGCCTATCCTGACGGCATGATCCGCCTCGAGAACGTCAAGTTCAAATAACCAGACGCATGACGGGACCCGGCTCTTGCCGGGTCCCGATCCAAACGGATTTTGCCTGAATGCTGTCCTACATCGTACGCCGGCTGCTCATCGCCATCCCGACGCTCATTCTGGTCTCGGTCTTCGTGTTCGTGCTGCAGAAACTGCTGCCCGGCGATCCGGCACTCGTGCTTGCCGGAGAAGAACGCGATCCTGAAGTGCTGGCGTTTATCCGCGAGAAATACCGGCTCAACGACCCGATCCTCTACCAGTATTTTTCCTGGATGAAGGCCATGCTGCAGGGCGATCTCGGCATTTCGCTGCGGACCAACCAGCCGGTGACGCAGCTTATTGCCGACAAGCTGCCGGTCACGATCCAGCTCGCGGTGATGGCGATGGTCATCGCCTTTGCCATAGGCATTCCGGCCGGCATCCTGTCCGCGGTGCGCAAGGGAACCGCCGTGGACTACATCGCCAATTTCGTGGCGCTGTCCGGCCTTTCCATCCCGAATTTCTGGCTCGGCATCATGCTGATCATGCTGGTCTCCGTTCACCTGGGCTGGCTGCCGGCCTCCGGCTATGAATCGCCCTTCGTCGATCCGCTGAAATCACTCCAGACCATGATCATGCCCGCCTTCGTGCTGGGCACGGCACTGGCGGCCACGTTGATGCGGCACACCCGCTCGGCCATGCTGGGTGTCCTGAAGGCCGACTACGTCCGCACCGCCCGTGCCAAGGGTCTTCGAGAGAACGTGGTCATCCTGAAACACGCGTTCCGCAACGCGCTTCTGCCCATCGTCACCCTGAGTGCCCTGCTGTTCGGCGAATTGCTGGCAGGAGCGGTGCTT
The DNA here is from genome assembly GCF_012395805.1 of Labrenzia sp. 5N. Classification (NCBI taxonomy): domain Bacteria; kingdom Pseudomonadati; phylum Pseudomonadota; class Alphaproteobacteria; order Hyphomicrobiales; family Stappiaceae; genus Labrenzia; species Labrenzia sp. 5N. Next base: position 938,706 of record NZ_JAAZTM010000004.1, read on the forward strand.
ACGGAACAGATCTTCACCATTCCGGGCTTCGGCAAGCTGATCGTCGATGCGGTCTTCACTCGCGATTATGCCGTCGTCCAGGGGAACGTCATGTGCACGGCTGCCGGCTTCATCCTGATGAACCTGATTGCCGATGTTCTCTACTTCCTTCTCAACCCGCGCATGAGGAGCAGCCTGTGAGCGCCGTGACCACCGCCGCAGATCCGGCCGAGGAAACCATCCGCCTCGAAAGCCGCGCCTGGAAAAAGCTGAAGGCGAACAAGAGCGCGCTGTTCGGTTTCGTCATCGTCGCCTTTTTCATCGGCATAGCGGTTGCCGCGCCGCTGCTGCCCATTGCGGACCCGGCCGCAACCAGCTGGAGCGCCGTGCGCAAGGCGCCATCCGCCGCCCACTGGCTCGGCACCGACGAGATCGGCCGGGATATCCTCTCGCGCATGATCTGGGGGGCACAGGCTTCGTTGATGGCGGGCGTCGTGTCCGTGCTGATAGCTGTCCTGATCGGTGTCCCATTCGGACTTTTGTCGGGCTATTTCGGCGGCTGGATCGACCAGGCAATCTCACGGGTCACCGATGCGCTTCTGGCAACGCCCTTTCTCATTCTGGCTATTGCGCTTGCCGCGTTCCTGGGGCCGAGCCTCAGCAACGCCATGATCGCCATCGGCCTGTCGGCCATGCCGATCTTCGTGCGCCTGACGCGCGGCCAGGTGCTGTCGGTCAAGACGGAAGACTATGTCGAAGGGGCACGGGCCATCGGGCTCAGCCATTTCGCGATCATGTCCCGCTACATCCTGCCCAACGTGTTTGCGCCGGTTCTGGTTCAGGCGACCCTGACAGTCGCCACCGCGATCATTGCCGAAGCGAGCCTTTCCTTCCTCGGCCTCGGCCAGCAACCGCCCGCACCGAGCTGGGGTTCCATGCTGAACGTTGCCAAGAACTTCATGACCCAGGCGCCCTGGATGGCCTGGTGGCCGGGCGCGGCGATCTTCCTGGTCGTTCTCGGTTTCAACCTGCTTGGCGATGGCCTGCGCGACGCTCTCGACCCGCGCGAAAGCTGACCCGTTTTTTAAAACCCAAAGAGTAACTCATGTCGACTTTTACCACCCGCCCCGAAATCACCGGCACCTTCGGTGTCGTCACTTCCACCCACTGGATCGCAAGCGCCGTCGGCATGAGCATCCTGGAAAAAGGCGGCAATGCCTTTGACGCCGCCGTTGCGACCGGGCTTGTGCTGCAGGTTCTGGAGCCGCATCTGAACGGCCCTGCCGGCGATTTGCCGGTGATCTTCCACAAGGCCGGAACCGGCGAAACAAAGGTCGTTTGCGGCCAGGGACCTGCTCCGGCGGGAGCCACCATCGATCATTACAAGGCGGAAGGGCTGGATCTCATTCCGGGCAACGGCCTGCTGTCGACCGTCATTCCGGGTGCCTTCGACGGCTGGATGCTGATGCTGCGCGACCACGGCACATTGAGCCTGCGCGATGTGCTGGAGCCTGCGATCTATTACGCTGAAAACGGCCAGCCCATGTTGCCGGGTGCAGCGGCAACCATCGGCGGGCTGAAGGACTTCTTCCAGACAGAATGGCCGACGTCCTTCGAGACCTGGGTACCTGGCGGAAACGTTCCGGAAGCCGGCGAGATGTTCAAAAATCCGGTTCTGGCCCAGACCTGGACCCGGCTCTTGAGCGAAGCGGAAAGCCAATCCGGCCGCGAGAAGCAGATCGACGCGGCACGCGACTGTTTCTACCGCGGCTTCATTGCCGAGGAGATAGCGGCCTTCCTGGAAACCGCCGAGGTGATGGACGGCTCGGGCACCAAGCACAAGGGTGTGCTGACCGCCGACGATCTGGCGACCTGGAGCGCGACTTACGAAGATCCGCTCCTGAGCGACTATCACGACTGGACCGTTGCCAAGACCGGCCCATGGGGACAGGGGCCTGTGCTCCTGCAGGCGCTGGCGCTTCTGAAAGGCTTCGACATCGGCGCGATGGACCCGGCTGGTGCCGACTTCGTCCACCATGTGACCGAAGCCATGAAGCTCGCCTATGCGGACCGCGAGGTCTATTACGGCGATCCGGCCTTTGTTGACGTTCCGATGAGCACGCTGCTGTCGGACGACTACAACGATGCGCGGCGCAAACTGATTTCCGACACCGCGTCCTTCGACCTGCGCCCTGGCGTTCTACCGGGCTTCGAAGACCAGGTGGCTGCCAACATGGCCGTGATCGAGCGCGCAGGCATTGCCAACACGGGTCTTTACGAACCGACGATGGCGCATCTTTCCGAGCGGCGGGGCGACACGGTTCATCTCGACATCATCGACCGCTGGGGCAACATGGTTGCCGCGACCCCGTCCGGCGGCTGGCTGCAATCCTCTCCGATCATTCCCGCGCTCGGCTTCTGCCTGAATTCCCGCGCGCAGATGTTCTGGCTGGAAGACGGCCTGCCGACCAGCCTGGCGCCCGGCAAACGCCCGCGCACCACGCTAACGCCGAGCCTGGCCTTCCATGAAGGGCGACCGGCGATGGTGTTCGGCACACCAGGCGGCGACCAGCAGGATCAGTGGCAGCTTTCCTTGTTCTTGCGGCTGGTGCATCACGGCCTCAACCTGCAGGAAGCCATCGATCTGCCGCTGTTCCACACGACCCATTTCCCGACGTCGTTCCACCCACGCCAGCGTCAGCCGGGGCACGTGATGGCGGAAGGCAATTTCAGCTCCGAGACAATCAATCTGCTGCGGGCCCGCGGGCATTCGGTGGAAGTTTCCGGCAACTGGACCATTGGCCGGCTGACCGCCGCCAAGCGCAGCGCTGACGGCGTCCTGAAAGCAGCGGCGACCCCGCGCCTGATGCAGGCCTACGCGATCGGTCGATAGACGGCACCACAGCCCCGCCGATCTCTTGCACCTATCGGCGCCGGCGGGGCTTTCAAACCCGTGCGAAGAGCTCCCTGAGGGCTTCGGCGTCGATCGCCCGGCAAACCGCACCTGCGGGCCTTGCGGTTGGCGTGTCTTCGGCCGCCAGCATGGCGTTGAGGACAGCTTCCTCGATTGCCTCCACCGCAGCCATGTAGACCGGATCGAGCAGATCGTCGTTCAGCGACACCATGGATTTCCACGGCCCGCTGAGCTGCGGCAGATCCATTTCGTTGGCCGTGCTGAAAGCAAGGAAAATGTCGCCGGAGCTGTTGCCGCCCGGCGTTCCGCCCCGGCCAATGCCGATGGTCGCGCGGCGGGCCAGACGGTCGAGCTGGGAAGGCAGCAGCGGCAGATCCGTTGCGATGATCACGATGATCGAGCCACGCTCCGCCTTGAAGCCAGGCAACCGGTCTTCCATCATCTTTTCCCCGACGGACTGTCCCAGCACCTTGAACCATGGCCGAAGACCGTGGTTCGCCTGCACAAGAACCCCGAGCGTGTGGGGCTTGCCGCCTGCTTCGATACGCCGTGAGGCGGTGCCCGTTCCACCCTTGAACTCGTAGCAGATCATGCCCGCACCACCGCCGACATTGCCTTCGGCAGGCGGATTGGATGTCGCGTTTTCGAGGGCTTTTGCCGCGTGTTCCGGCCGCACATGCAGGCCATTGATGTCGTTCAGGACACCGTCATATGTTTCCGCGACAACCGGCATCGCCCAAAGGTGGTTGTTCTCCCAGGCATCGCGATAGGTATCGACCATCCAGCGTACGGCGGCCTCGTGCGCAGCGCCTACGCTGTGCGTATTGGTCATCAGGATCGGGCCGGTGAAATAGCCCGCGTCCTTGACCCAGTGACTGCCGGTCATTTCACCGTTGCCGTTGAGCGCATGCAGCCCTGCCCACACCGGACGCGGTGTCGATGTCCGCCCCCTGGGCAGGATTGCCGTGACGCCGGTCTGCACGGGAAGGCCGTTGCTCGCGAGCGCAGGTGTCAGCCTTGAGGACAGCGTTTCATAGCCGACAAGCACCCCTTCGACATCGGTAATCGCGTTTTGCGGACCCGGAGTGCCCGGCATGGGAAGTCCCAGATCGCGGGCACGTTTGGAGTTATGTTTCTGCGTCATTTCTTGCGGGACCGCATGTAGAGGCCAACGGATGCGATGATGAACGAAAACACCAGCATGACCGTGGCAATTGCATTGATTTCCGGTTTGATGCCCCTGCGCAGCATCCCGTAGATGTGAACAGGCAGGGTCGTGGAATCGACGCCGGAGATGAAATAGGTGATCACCAGATCATCCATCGAGATGATGAAGGCGAGCATCGCACCGCCGATGACGCCCGGTGCGATCAGCGGCAGGGTGACCCGCCGGAATGTCGTCCAGCCATCGGCCCCCAGATCCGCCGATGCCTCTTCCAGGCTGTCGTCCATATCCGCGATGCGGGCGCTGACCACGATGAACACGTAACTGCTGAGGAACGTGCAGTGGCCGATGATGATCGTGTGCAGGCCAAGACCGAAGCCGAAGGACACGAAGAAGATCAACAGTGCGATGCCGAGGATGATGTCGGGCATGATCATCGGCATGAACAGAAGGGCCCGGTAGAAATTCTTGAGGCGGAACCTAAAGCGGGCGACCGCCAACGCAACCGACGTTCCGAGCACCGTCGACACTGCCGTCGTGATAAGGGCCACCGTCAGGCTGTTCAGGACCGCGTTATAGAGCTGATCGGTTGATTCCACATACAGCGTCAGCTCGTTCAGTTCCGTCGGGAAGCCGAAGATCGTGCGGTACCAGTCGAAGGTAAACCCCTGCCAGATCATCATGTTGACCGGGTTGGAGTTGAACGAGAACACCGTGATCAACAGGATCGGTACATAAATGAAGACCAGAAACAGCCACCCGTAGACCGACAGGAACAGGTTTCGCCAGGAAATCTTGCGCCTCATGCCGCGACCTCCTCTGCCACCTTCGATCCGCCGGAGCGCCGCTCTTCACGGGTAACAATGCGGATGTAGTAGAGAAGGAGGACCAGAACAGCGGCCATGACCATCATTCCGAGCGCCGCTCCGAAGGGCCAGTTGCGCGCCGACAGGAATTGCTGCTCGATCAGATTGCCGATCATGACCACCTTTGCTCCGCCCAGAAGCGACGGTACGATGAAATTCCCGAGGCTCGGGATGAAAACGATGATCGAGCCGCCAACAATACCTGGCAGGGTCATCGGCAGGATCACGCGAAAAAATGTCTGAAGCCGGTTGGCGCCCAGGTCCTGCGAGGCTTCAATCAGGCTGTGGTCCAGCTTTTCGATGCTGGCATAGAGCGGCAGGAACATGAACGGCACGAACACATAGACCATGCCGATGACCACCGCCGTGCCTGTGAAGATGATCTCCAGCGGCTGATCGATCAGTCCGAGTCCCATCAGCGCCTGGTTGAAGAAACCGGTCGGCCTCAGGATCAGGACCCATGCGAACAGACGCACGATCAGGCTGATGAAGAAAGGCAGCGTGATCAGGAAGATGACCAGGTTTTTCATCCTGTCCGACATCCGCGACACCCAGAATGCGACCGGGTAACAGAGGATGAGACTGAGCAAAACAGTGGTTGCCGCCAGTTTCACCGACCGCAGAAAGATCTCGATATAGACCGGATCGAAGCGCTCGTACTTGGTGTCGGCCCAGCCCAGGATGCGGCCGTAGTTCAGGTGAAAGAATTTCCATTCGACGCCGCCATAAAGACCCGGTGTGAGCCAGGAATAGACGATCATGATAGCGAGCGGCCCGAGGAAGAAGACCGCGAGAAAGGCGGACGGTGGTAGCAAGAGGCCAAACAGCGTCAGCTTTCGCCTGTTTTCCAGTGTGTTGTGCCCCCTGCTCATGCCGGAGCTCCATTTCCAGGAATGAGGTGCACGGCATCATGCGGCACGAACAGCGAGGTCTGTTCGCCGATGGTGTGATGCGACGTGCCAGGTCCCGCCCGAAGCGATGCCCTGACCGGCGGCAGCCCCTGGCAAGAAAGGACAAGACGGTAATCGGTTCCGGCGAAAAAGCTCTCGCTGACGGTGCCCGAGATTTCGTGTCCCGCCCGCTCGCCAGAACCGCTTTGCCCCAGGTCCGCCAGAAGGTTTTCCGGCCGGATCAATACCTTAGCCGGATCGCCTCGCTTCAGGCCGTTTACCGAACAATCGCGTATGACGGTACCATCGGTCAGAACGACGTCGCAACGCGTACCGGCAACCGAAACCACTGTCGCGTCCAGGAGGTTGCTTTCGCCAATGAAGCGGGCAACGAATTCGTTCGCCGGACGTCGGTAGAGCTCTTCAGGCGCATCCAGTTGCTGGATGTTGCCGCCGTTCAGCACCGCGATCCGGTCCGACATAACCAGCGCTTCTTCCTGATCGTGGGTGACGAAGATGAACGAGATGCCAAGTTCGTGCTGCAGGGTCTTCAGCTCCTGCTGCATCTTGTGGCGCAGGTTCTTGTCCAGCGCCGACAGAGGTTCGTCCAGTAGAAGAATTTTTGGCCGGGCAACCAGTGACCTTGCCAGCGCCACTCGCTGTTGCTGTCCACCGGAAAGCTGGCCGATCTTGCGCGCGCCCATTCCGGCAAGGCCGACAAGCTCAAGCATGCTGCCGACACGCTGTCTGATTTCCGCTTTCGCGACGCCTCTAACCTCGAGGCTGTAGGCAACGTTCCGTTGCACCGACAGGTGCGGGAACAGCGCATATCTTTGAAAGACGGTGTTGACCGGTCGTTTGTGTGCCGGCTGATCCGATACCGGTTGGCCGTCTATGTAGATCTCGCCACCGTCGAGATCCTCAAACCCGCTGACCGCCCTCAGCAAGGTGGTCTTGCCGCAGCCCGACGGGCCAAGCAGCGTCAGAAACTCGTTATGAGCCACCGTCAGGGACACGTTGTCCAGTGCCCGGATGACGCCACCTTCCGGAGCCTGAAAGCTCTTGGAGGCGCTTTCGATCCTCAAAATTCCTTGCATTCTACCCCCTCGGAACGTCAGGCGACATGCGCGGCCCGTGGCCGCGCAGTCTGAATGTGACGGTCATCCGCATCCGCACTCATTGTGCCGTTTTGATGCGCGTCCATTCACTGTTGTAAAGCTGCAGGTCGCGGCCGAGGTCCACGAAGATCTGCAGCTTTTCCATCACGTCCTGAGGCGGGTAGATGCTTTCGTTGTTGGCAATTTCCGGCGGCAGGAGCTCCCGGGCCGGCAGGTTCGGGGTGCCATTCAGCTGCTGCTGTACGTTCAACGCGGAAATTTCCGGCTGAAGATAGAATTGCAGGAACTTCTTTGCGTTGTCCTTGTTCGGTGCGCTGGCAAGGACGCAGATATCCTCCTGGTACATGGTCGCGCCTTCCTCCGGGATGACGTAGGCGAGCACGTCCGGAGCCTGCTGCACGAAAATGTTCGCGCCGACATACCAGTGTGCAGCCGCCACATCGCCGGACTGGACCAGCGGAATGCTGTCGTAGGTAAAGGCGGTGACGTTCTTCTTGCGCTCCAGAATGTAATCTGCCGCGGCCTTGATCTCGGCTTCATCAGTGGAATTGACCGACGTGCCGTTCATGATGTGACCGATGCCGATGGTCTCGCGCAGATCGTCGAGAAGGATGATCTTCTCGCCCTTGTCAGCCAGGGCGAAGAAATCCTCCCAGCCGGTCATTTCGGCCACTTTCTGCTTGTTGTAGGCGATGCCGACGGTGCCCCAGGCATACGGCAGACAGTATTCCGCGTCCGGATCTGTCTTCGCGCGGATGAACTGCGGGTCGATGTTCTTGAAAGCCGGATCGCTGCCGATGCCGGTCTTTTCCAGCAAACCAAGCTGGAACATGATGTCGTGCATATGGACCGACGGGAACACGATATCGTAACCGGTGGCACCGGCCTGGATCTTCGCAAGCATTTCCTCGTTGGAGCCATAGGTGTCCAGGTTGACCTTGATCCCCGTCTCCTCGGTAAATCTGGTCAGAACCTGCGGATTTATGTAGTCGCCCCAGTTGTAGAGATTCAGTTCTTCCTCGGCCTGCGCAGCACTGGCAACAGCCACCAGTGCCGCTGCCCCAAGTGTTGCCTTGGCAACTCTCTTCAGCGTGTTGTTAGTCATGGAACCCTCTGGTTTGCTGCCACGTTTCTGGGAGGTGAACGGGCTTGCGTCCAAAAGGAGATTGAATTATGACATTTCTGTCAAATGTTATTTTTCTGTCATTTGGGAGTTGAAATGGAAGCCGGCTTCTCCTCCTTCCCCCAGGCGAAATTCGATGAATTCATCAAACGCTTGCAGGATGAAACACCCAAACTCCCCAAGCAGGAGGCCCGGCTTGCGCAGTTTGTCAGCCTGAATATTTCATCTCTCGGGCTGGAAACCGGAAAATCTCTCGCGGAAAAGGCGGGGGTTTCAGAGGTCACTGTCGGAAGGTTGCTGCGCCGGCTCGGATGCGACGGCATGAAAGGGCTGAAGCAGCTTCTGCGCGAACATTATTCGGTCACCACGGCCTCCTTCGTCACCGACGGGGACATCCCTTTGCGGTTCGTCGAGACGCTGGAAGCCGAGGTCCAGGGACTGACCAACGTCTTCAACCAGACGCAAGGCGATAATTGGGAAGAGGTCATCCGACTGGTTTCGACTTCCGAGACGATTTACGCCACGGGATTTCAGTCGATCCGGGGAACGGTGGAGGATTTCGCCCGCCGAATGGCGCTTGCGCGAAAGAATGTCCATTTCCTGTCCGCTCATGACGGCATGCTGAGCGAGTGGCTTGATCACGGTCCGGAAACGGCCGCCACAACATGCCTTATCCTGGTGGACGTCGTGCCCTATGCATCGGAATCGCTGAAGCTCGCCCGGCTGGCAAAGAGCCAGGGCCGATCAGTGATTGTGGTTTCAGACGAATATTGCCACTGGAGTAGGGAGATCGCCGATGCCGCCGTCTATGCGCCTTCCAGAACGGGCCTCTTTCTGGAATCGACAATCGGGATCGTTGCCGCGCTCAGCCTGATGGTCGACATTGCAGCCAGGGCCAACGAGACGACCTCGAGCCACCGTCTGGTGCAATGGAAGGCGAATTCGAAGAAGCTCGGACTGTTCTAGCGTAGGGTCAGAACGTCGGCGGTGTACAGGCGCTGACAACGACACAGCGGCCGTTTCGCAGTGCCTTGAACCTGTGTGGGATCGAGCTCTTGAAGAGGTAGGCATCTCCCGGTCCGAGGACCTTTCTCTGCTCGCCGACGGTAACTTCGAGCCGTCCCTCAATGACGATACCGGCTTCCTCGCCCTCGTGGCTGAGCATGACCCGCCCTGTATCCGCACCCGCTTCATAAACTTCGTAAAGCATCTGAAGCTCGTGGCCGAAGAGGCTGTTGCCGACTTGCCTGTAGGAAATGTTGCCCTTGCCGATTTCGGTCAGCTCATCGACGCCGAAAAACACCTGCTCCTGCCGCTCCGGTTCATAGGCGAAGAACTCAGAAAGACCGATCGGTATACCGTCCAGAACACGTTTCAGCGCGCTCAGGGAGGTGTTGATCTTGGCCGCTTCCAGCTGAGAGATGAAACCGTTGGTGACACCGGCCCGTTTGGCCAATTCCCGCTGTGAATAGCCATGCGCTTCCCGGATCGCCCGCAGGCGCAATCCGACGTCGCGTGAGAAGTCATCGGTGTTTAGTGTGTTTATCATCCTAAACAGTTTCTCATTCAAAATGCGTCTTTTCAATGCCTTGATGTCTGCAAGAAACAGACTATTCGGCTTGTCAAAATCAGTGCTTTCTAGTGCGACCGACCGAGGAGGCGCACATGAACATCGTCAACAACAACACAGATAACAGATCCAACCAGCCGCTTGACGCTTACTGGATGCCGTTTACCGCGAACCGTCAGTTCAAGCAGTCTCCACGCATGCTGGTCTCCGCCAAGGGCATGCATTACCGCAGCGACGACGGCCGCAGCATTCTCGACGGCACTGCGGGCCTCTGGTGCTGCAATGCCGGACACGGTTATGACGAGATCACCAATGCGGTCACCCGGCAGCTGTCCGAACTGGACTACGCGCCCTCCTTCCAGATGGGCCATCCGATTGCGTTCGAATTTGCCGAGCGACTGAAACAGATTGCTCCGGACGGATTCAATCATGTCTTCTTTACCGGATCCGGGTCTGAATCCGTCGACACAGCATTGAAGATGGCGCTCGCCTATCACCGCGCCAGGGGGGACGCTTCCCGAACCCGGTTGATCGGTCGCGAACGCGGTTATCACGGTGTCGGCTTCGGCGGTATTTCCGTTGGCGGTATCGTCAACAACCGCCGCCATTTCGGGTCGCTCCTGACCGGTGTCGATCACTTGCCGCACACCCATGCTCCCGAACACAACAGCTTCAGCAAAGGCCAGCCGGAGTGGGGCGCGCATCTTGCTGACGACCTGGAACGGATCGTCGCGCTACATGGTGCAGAGACAATCGCGGCCGTTATCGTCGAACCGGTCGCCGGTTCCACCGGTGTCCTGATCCCGCCCAAGGGATATCTGGAACGGCTGCGTGCGATCTGCGACAGTCACGGTATCCTGTTGATATTCGATGAGGTCATCACCGGTTTCGGACGCCTTGGCGCCCCTTTCGCATCCGATTTCTTCGGCGTGAAACCGGATCTCTTTACCACTGCCAAGGGTCTTACCAACGGCGTCATTCCGATGGGAGCGGTCTTCGCGCAAGACGCTATCTATGAAGCCTTCATGGGCGGTCCGTCCGAGACAATCGAACTCTTCCACGGTTATACCTATTCCGGTCACCCGGTTGCCTGCGCTGCCGGCCTTGCCACGCTCGATATCTACGAAAAACATAAGCTTCTGACCCGTGGTTCGGAAATTTCAAATGCCTGGGAAGACCGTATCCATACGCTCAAGAGCGCCAAACACGTCAAGGACATCCGCACTGTTGGCGTCATTGCCGGCATTGAACTCAACTCCCGCGAGGACGCGCCCGGAAAACGTGCTTATGAGGTTTTCGTCAAGTGCTTCGAGGCGGGCTTGCTGATCCGCGTGACTGGCGACATCATTGCCCTTTCGCCTCCATTGATTGTAGAAGAAAGCATGATTGACGAGATGGTGGAAACGCTGGGACAAGTTCTCTCCGAAACGGCCTAGGTTTCCGTTCTTCCGCCCTTCCGCGCGTGATCCAACAAAAAATGCCGCCCTATTGGACGGCCTTTTTATTTATTTGGTTTCGGTAGGTTGCTTTGAGCGTTTTTGTGCCGGTGCGTCGGGCATAGCCCTCCTTGCGTTCCCCTGGTCAGTTTAAAATCTGTATCCGTTACCAACAAAAAACCCGGCGCGAGGCCGGGTTATTTGTTGGTTGCGGGAGCAGGATTTGAACCTGCGACCTTCAGGTTATGAGCCTGACGAGCTACCGGGC
>NZ_JAAZTM010000005.1:0-378832 GCF_012395805.1 Labrenzia sp. 5N
CCTTGTTTGAAAGATCAGCGTACCTGCGTAACTCCTTAAAACCATCAGACATCCAAAAACATCCGATGATCGCAAGGCCAACGCCGCCTACGCTTCCCTTCCTTCAATAATCAAATTGTCAAAGAACAGAGGCATCAAAACCTCTCAAGCCGTAACCAGAACTCAACAAAAACAAGCCACTCGCCGAACCATCAAGCCCGGCCACTAGGACCAATTTTCTGGAATTAAGGTCACAAAACCCTGTCGCCAGCGACGTTGCCGCCGTCGATGAACCGGGTTATACGCAGACCAACCCAACCCGTCAACACCGGTTTTCGAAAAAAATCAAAAAAAGCGAAAAAACTTTCATCAAACGCAAAAAGTCGTAATATTTCAGATACTTAATAGTTATCCACCTTTGCGCACAGCAGGCGAAACCACTATCCCCGAGCCTAGTCCACCAGCTGCCGCAATGAGCGCCATGCCTACGTTCCGGGCACCTTCCGCAGGGGTCTCCTTGCGTGTCAGCACTTCAAACAGGTGCACAGCCAGAATTGCGCCTGATGCGCCGATCGGATGCCCTCTTGCAAGTGCGCCGCCCATCCGGTTCAGACCTTCAGATTCAAGACCCAGGGGCGCTGCTGTCGCCATTGCCTGAACCGCATAGGCTTCCATGAGTTCTGTAGCAGCCAGCTCCGTCGCATCCATACCCAGTTCTGCGAACATGGCCTTCGCCACCTCTATCGGAACCAGAGCCGGTTCGGCGGGGTTACCGCCGGCACTTCGGCTCGCAAGTATTTTCAGGCCTGACTTCCGGCTCTCACTTGAATACAAATGAAAGCGTTCTTGAAAGGCTCCCTCGGACATCAGCAATACCGCGGCAGCGCCGTCTGCTTCGCAGGCGATCGTTGCGGCACTAAGACCGGTTTCGTTATCTCCGTTCAGAAGCGGTGCCCTGAGGGCTGTCTTGAGCGACAGGTGTCTCGTGAACCCGTCCTCTTCCGGAAGTTTCCCTCCGGCATTGACCAGACGTCCGCGAAGATAGCCCCTTGCCGACCTCGCCTTGTCGTGTGAGGTCACAGCAAAGACCGCCTGGTCTTCTCGCGATGTTCCCGTTTCAGCGGCGAGCCTTGCAGCTGCATCTGCAAGATCCGGGTCGCCGAATGGCGCGGGCGCAAAAGCAGGACGGTCGTAAGCAACGGGCGGTACCTCCGGATCGACAGGTCTGATCATCCGGATCGGCGACCGGCTGAAGCTTTCCGCTCCTCCTGCCAGAACAATGTCCGCCGCACCTGCCTCGATCAATCTTGCGCCCATGACGATCGCATCAAGTCCCGAGCAGCACTGCGTATCGATGGTGAGAGCGGGAACCGTTTGAGGCAACCCGGCGCGAAGCGCGGCAAGGCGGGCCGGATTGCCGCCGCCATAAAGAGCGTTGCCCAGAAAGACGCAGTCGACCTCTTCTGGCTCTATTCCGGCGTCAACGACAAGCTGTGCAAGAACGGGTGCGGCAAGCTCGTCGGTCTGAAACAAGGCAAGTGCGCCACCGCGCGGGCAAACCGCCGTCCGCCGTGCTGCTGCGATCACTGCCTTGCGTGTCTGCGTCACCCGCTGCCTCCGGTTTTCGCCAAATCGGCCACGACCTTCCGAATATCCGGCTTGCCCCCTGGCGTCAGCGGCATCTTTGCCCTGATGTGAATATGCCTCGGCACCTTGCCGGGTGCGAGACGTTCGCGGCAATGGCGCAGCAAGATCTGCTCTGCCCCCGCCAAAGACGCACCCAGCTCAACCACCGCCTCCAGCCGGTGACCGCGCACCTGATCCGGTAACCCTGCGACGACTGCAAGGGCGACGGCGGGATGGTCGGCCAATACGGCCTCAACCTCTTCCGGATAGACATTCAGCCCGGAAGTGATGACCATGCGGTTTTCCCGTCCTGTCAGAAACAGGAAGCCTCGCTCATCGAGAAAACCGTGATCGCCGACGGTGAGCCAACCGTCCCGCCAGAGCGTGTCCGGCGATGTGCCGCTTATATAGTGCGAAAACAGCAGTCCGCTCCGCACCCAGACCGGCCCGGCCCGGCCAGGGGCAGCGGGGGACGAAGGGTCACCGATCACGATATCGACCCCTTGCGCGGCACACCCGACCGAGCCTGCAGGGACATTGTCCTCAGGTGAGGACAGCGTGATGAAGCTGGTTTCCGAAGCCCCGTAGAATTCGAAAAGGCGTGCCTCGGGGAAAACCGACTTCAAGGCCTGCCTGTCGGCTTCACGCCATTTGGCCCCGCTCGCGAGAACCTGTTTCACCGCAGCGATGGGACCGCTGCGCCGGGCAGCCTCGGCCAGAAAGTGCAGCTGGGTCGGCGTTGCATAAAGGACAGAGCCTTCGGGGGCACTGCCAAGTTCCCTCAGGACGACGCGCGGGTCGAACCGCGGCGTGAGCACCACCTGCTGGCCGCAGGCGAGGCCGCAGACAGCGCCATAAAGGTGAAGTGAATGCGTGAGCTGCCCGGGCAGGACGACGCGGCTGCCTTTCGAAATACCGAAAGCCTGTGCTGACAGCTTGAAGCTTTCGAGCCACGATCTGTGAGAGCGCACATAGCCCTTGGGAACACCGCTGGAACCGGAGGTGAAGCCTGCATAAAAGAGGTCGTCTTCGTCCGGCAGGATCTCAGGTGGAGTTTCCGGTGACCTTCGCGCTTCAGTGGAACCGGTACCAGCCGTCAACAACACCGGCAGGGACTGGTCATCGATGACGAGGTCTGGCCCGACCGCTTCCAGAACTGCTGATGCCTGGGCTGAAGGCCAGTCCGGGTCCATGACCGTGGCGACACGCCCGGTGCGGGCGCAGGCAAAGAAGCAGACGACCAGGTCCGCAGGGTCCCGAAGACGCAGAACCACATAGCTTGCATGGTCGGTCCGATCACAAAGCACTGCCTCGATCCGGTTGATCCGGACTGCAAGCTCCTGCCAGGAGAGAGAATTCGGACCGCATGTGAGTGCGGCCCCAGTGGCTTTCTCACTGGCAAACCGGTCGAGATTGTCGCCGACGAAGGCCATGATGTGGCCTTGCTGGATCTACGGAATTAAGACCGGGACAACACGGCACCCGGCAGGCCGCGTGCGACGGTCTGAACGATGAGCGCCGTAAGTGCGACCTTGACCAGGTCACCGGGAATATAGATTGCGCTGCCAAGCGCGGCTTTCGGAAGGGAAAGTCCGGCCATGATGGCAACCCCCGGGATGCCGAAAGCGTAAACCACCAGAATGCCGCCGACCGCAGCCGCTATTGCCGAAGACACCAGAATGTTCAGCTCGCGGGTCGACTGCATGATCAAGCCGGCCACGAGAGCTCCGACCGGCCAGCCGATCAGGAAACCGACAGACGGACCCATGAAGACGCCAAGACCACCGCGGCCGCCGGACAGGAACGGCAAGCCCAGCGCGACGAGAAACAGGAAAAGCAGCACGGCAAGCGCACCACGGATCGGGCCGAGCATGACACCGGCCAGCATGACACCGAGGGTCTGCGCCGTGATCGGTACACCGCCGAGAAAGGCGATCGCCACCGGCGGAACCAGCCCCAGGGCGGCAATCAGCGCGGCATAGAAAGCAACGTGCACAAGAGACCTGTCAGCCATGATGAAATCGACCTTCTTCTCGTTAACAAGGGTGCTGCCGTTCAACCTCGCGCGGATCTTACCACATGAGGGTCAGGCAACGTCATCTGTGGGCGGGATATCCCAGTTTTTGGCCGAATGCCAGCCATATGGAGCTTCTTTTCGGTCATCTTGACAAGCCTTCCGAGCCGCCGCGCGCCTTCAGTGCTTCGGCAACATGATCCG
Organism: Labrenzia sp. 5N; assembly: GCF_012395805.1. Taxonomy (NCBI): domain Bacteria; kingdom Pseudomonadati; phylum Pseudomonadota; class Alphaproteobacteria; order Hyphomicrobiales; family Stappiaceae; genus Labrenzia; species Labrenzia sp. 5N. Next base: position 3,824 of record NZ_JAAZTM010000005.1, read on the forward strand.
ACATGCTCAGGGACTGAATGGCGAAAGGCGCCAGCAGACGCCACGAATTTCGCGTGCCGGTTCGCGCCTGCCAGGCTTCGCGCAACTGACCGAAAACGACGAGCATATAGGGCGCGAAGCGAAGCACCAGTGCAACGCCCAGCGCCGGTTTGCGGGGAGAGAAACCGAGGAACTCGAGCGGCCTGAACAGCGGCTGGACAGCGTTCAGCATATCGTCCATGCGGGTGGTCACCGAAACGAAATTTGCAGCCAGGATCATGATCGCAAGCCGCAGGATGATCGTAACCCCTTCCAGAAGACTTCCGGACACCCAGTGAAGCGCCAGCAGCACGGCAAGCAAAAACGACATTGCCCGCAGGAGCTTCAGTTGCGCCAGTCCCTCGCGCCCGAGGGAGGCATAACACAGGAGAACACCTGCAAGAGCCGGCAGCAGAACCCAAAATGATGTGTATCGCAGCAGCAGCAGGCTGGCGACGGCAACAGCCAGAAGCTTCAGGCCCGCGGGCATCCGGTGGGCCCAGCTGTTGCCCTGGAGATAGACCGACATCATAACTCGGCAACCTCCACATTCATGCCCTGCCGCGAGACGACGTCTTCCTGAAACGCCGCCCGAACCGCATCCGGCGCGCCATCCATGCGCAAACGTCCGTCCTCCAGCCAGAGCAGTCTGTCGAAACCGTCGAACTGGCTGAGATCGTGACTGACGAGAACGATCTTCTGCGGCAGTGACAGGATTTTCTGGCGGATTCGCACTGTCGTCAGTGCATCGAGGCTGGCCATCGGCTCGTCCAGCACCAATAGGCGCGGCTCCATGACCAGAACCGCCAGGATGCAGACGAGCTGTTTCTGACCGCCGGAAAGTTCCGTGATCGGTTTGCCGGCCAGCCCCTCACAGCCATGCAGGGCGAGGAACGCCCGCGCACGGCTGCGGCTTTCTTCCTTGCCGGCCCCGAGTTGGGTGAGGCCAAAGGCGATCTCTTCTTCCACCGTGGGAAAAATGGCCTGATGATCCGGGTTCTGGAACACGAAGCCGACATGACGCGGCAACTCCAGTTCCGCCTCGGCGGAGGGGGCTCCAAAAAGCGTGAGGTCGCCGCTCGTCGGTGTACGCAAGCCGTTCAACAGGCGTACAAGAGAGCTCTTGCCGGACCCGTTCAGGCCGATGATGCCGATCCGGTCTTCGGCAAGCTGCAAGGTGAGATCCTGCAGGATATGCTCTTTGCCGACACTCAGGCCAACCCGATCGAAGACCGCGTAGGGACTGGCGTCGGGATTACAGACACTGGGCCTGTCCTTGAGTTTCCTGCTTTTGGGCCAGAATGCCATGTCACCTCGTCGCGGACGGCACTCCTTGCAAGGGCCGGTCCTGTTTTGCGCGCAGCTTATCGGTCGGATCTGCCGGCTTGTCAAAGACTGACAGGTGCCTGGCAAAATCACACATTACCGCAAGGCCTTACCCTACCGGGCGGGTGAGATCGGGCAATTCGGCCAATTGGCCGATGGTGGATCTGATGCGCTGGAGGGCCCAGCGGAATCGGTCGTCGGACTGCTCGGATCCGAAGGTCAGGCGCAGATAGGGCGCCGGCTGGTGGTCCTTCGCCTGAAAATACCGGGATGACAAGACCGAAATGCCCTGGTGTCCGAGCGCGTTCTGAAGCGCGTCGGGATCGACGGTTTCCGGCAGGCGCAGCCAGCCGAACACCTTGTTGACGTCGCTCTGCAGGAAATGCGGCGCGAGCAGGTCACGCGCCGCCAGGAACCTCGTGCGGTTTGCCTTGCGCTTCAGGCGCAGCGTCTTGAACAGATGTCCCTCGCGTACCCAGCCGGCAATCAGTTCTGCCGTGATGGGGGAGGCCATCCAGGTGCTTTCACCGATCTTGTTGCGAATGCTGTCACCGAAAGGCCCGGGCACATGGACGAAGCCGATCCGGCTTCCGGGTGAACAGACCTTGGAGATACTGGCGATTGAGGCCGTGCGCTCCGGCGCCAGCGCACCGAAGGCGGGCAGAGCATCCGGCAGAAAAGGCGTATAGGGATCGTCCTCGACGATCTTCAGGTCGAATTGCCGGGCAACCGCAACCAGATCCTGCCGTTCTTCAACAGACATGGTGTGAGTGGTCGGGTTCTGCATGTTCGGCATCAGGAACACGCCTTTGACACCATGCGTCTTCGCGGCCTGGGCAAGCGCTGCCGGATCCATGGCGCCGAAGCCGCCATCGGCCCGTATCAATGCGGGCAAAGGCACCGGCTTCAGGCCGATGCTGGCAAAGGAACTGAAGATCGACGGGTAGGTGAACCGGTCGACGGCAACCGCATCGCCCGGGCGGAACAGGGCCTGGCAGGTGACCTGAATTCCGTGCTGCGCGCCACAGGTAACCGCGACCCGGTCCGGGTCGGCTTCCAGACCGTAGTCCTTGAAGACGAGAGCCCCGGTTTCGCGATGCGCCTTCAGCCCTTCAGACGGTACGAACCCGTTCAACCGGTCGATCCCCACCGTGCGCGCCATCCGCGTCAGCCCGTCGGAAAGACTCGGGTTGAGATGCGGATAGGCAAAGTTTCGCGCCAGATCGCAGGTTTCCGGCTCGTCTTCCTTCGGGGCAAGGGGCGAAACCTTCTGGGTTTCAGAGGCAATATAGGTGCCCCGTCCGGTTTCTCCCTTCACCAGCCTGCGCCGCTCGGCTTCGCCGTAGGCACGGGTAATGGTGCCGAGCGTCACGCCAAGCTGATAGGCAAGTTCGCGCTGTGGCGGCAGCCTGTCGCCCTGGGCAAGCGCCCCGGTCTTGATGTCGGCTTCCAACGCGTCCGCGATCGCCAGATAGATCGGGCCACCGGCCGCTTCGATGTTCGGGATCCACATTGTCATGAGAACAATGTTATCATTGACTGATACAATACCTCAAGACAATTAGTATCTCCGCTATTTTGTATCGATTGTATCGAAGCACTCGATGCTGTGTCTGGAGATACCCATGGATTACGCCACGTTTCTCGCCTTCGCGGTGTTCGTCATCGTCATGACCGGGACACCCGGTCCGGGCAACCTGACCTTTCTGGCCATCGGCGCATCCGCAGGGTACCGCACCGCCTTTCCCGTGATTGTCGCCTCGCAGATCGGATCTTTGCCGCTCAAGCTCAGCGTTGCGTATGGCCTGGGCCATGTGATGGCCGGAGGCGGCACGGTGGTGACTGTCTTCAAGGTGCTGAGCATGGCCTATATGACCTATCTTGCCTGGCGGATCGTTTGCCTCAGCGTCAAGCCGAAGGGCGAGGTCGCGCTGCCCAGTTTCTGGGAAGGGTTGCTGATACACCCGCTCAGCCCGAAAACCTGGGCCATGAACCTGGTTGCCTTTTCAACCTTCCTGGCCGGCAACGGGCTCGGGATCCACGAAAACGCGATGATCCTGGTGGCGGGCTTTACCCTCGGCGGGATGGTGTTTCATTCCCTATGGGCCCTGGTTGGCGTGTCGATCCTCGCCCTGATCGGCGAAGGCCCGCTCATGCGAGCCATCACGGTGACCATGGCAATCGCCATGTTGGCGGCGACTGTTTGGGCATTGCTGATCTGAGCCTGCGTGTCAGTCAATAAACAAACGGGATGAACTTGCGCGTGCGGGCTGCATAGGCGTCGAATTGCGGGCCATATCTCCGCGAAAGATAGGCATCGAGCGCCGGGATATGAAAGACCACAAAGGAAACCGCCATGAATGCCGGAACGGCAAGCGCCGCAAGATTGTGGGTGAGCAGAGCCCAGCCTGTGAACAGCACCGTGTCGCCGAAATAGTTGATATGCATCGATGAGGCGAAGAGACCCCCGGTGTAGCATTGACCGTGATGGGCGGGATCACGTTTCCACCACTTGCGCTGCAGTTCCGACCAGCTGTTGAGAAACGAACCGCCGACCACCATTGCAAGCGCGACACCATCGAGAACCGAGAAGGGTACGGCGACCTGCCGAAAGGCACCGCTGCCGAGCAACAAAAAGCCTATTTCGAAGAAGGCGATGAAGGCTCCCAGTCCAAAGACCTCCGGAAAAGCCACCTTCCGGGCAAGCAGGTAGAACAGGGTCAACAGATGGCGGGCAAAATAGAGCACAGTGCAGGCAAGCAGGAGCAGACCACGCTGCGGATCGGCGAGGGTGAGTTCCAGCCCGAACCAGGCACCGACCCGTACCCATCCACCGCCCAGAAGAAGCCAGATGCTTAAGAGCACACAGATGAGGTGAAGTGCTGCGAAGACACATTTTTGCAGCAGGGACCTTTCGTGCTCGCGGCTCACGCCTCCAGGTTGCGCCATGAATACTCCTTCGATCCGACAGCTCGATTTTTGGAGCTTGTGGACCGTCAATTTATTTTCGTCCAACTGGACTAAAAAGAGATCTAGACGACGCACCATCAGGTGGTCAATATGTTTATCGACCAACTGGACGAAATAATGCCGAAACAGATCGATCACGAGGCCTACCGGCTGGAACTTGCGCGCAAGGCTGCGCCGCTTTTTTCCGAACTCGGCTACTCCGGCCTTGGAATGCGCCGCGTTGCGGAAGCCCTGGGATTGTCGAAAAGCGCGCTCTATCACTACTTTCCAAACAAGAAGAGCCTGTTCCTGGCCTGCACCGAAACAGTCATGGCGCAGATGACGTCAGAGGCCGGCGCGAATGATGCTTCACGGGTGCCCGCGTCAGCACTGGTTGACTTCGCCCGGAGCCTGGAGCCTGGATTTGCAGCCGAAATCTCGCTGCTGTTCGACTACCTGCGCGGCAAGACGGGGGAAGAAATCGCCAGTGACCCGGCAATGAAGCTCGCCAATGACCAGCTGCGCGGGCACGTTCGAAGCCTTGTGGGGAGCGAGGCGGCCGACAGCGTGCTGTGCCTTTTGATGGGCACCTTGCTGATGCGCCATTTCACCGGCGGCACGCTGGATTATGAGACCATTCTGCCGGCGCTCAAGAAACTGACCTGACCGGAGGCACTGCGTGAAGCGAGACAGATCCGGCAGCATGCGCCTGCCGGATCTGCCCGACCGGCCACAGGGGAGACCGCGGCCGGGTGAAGGTCAGGCAGCGGGTAAACTCTACCGCTGCAGGTCCTTCAGTTCCTTTTGCCAACGCGCCTCGAACGACGTTTCATGCGGGTTGGGGCCAAGCCCGATATCCCGGCGCAGCTCGTCCGGCAGATGAGCCACGTTCACACGCTTGCGGCCACGGGTTGCCATCCTTGCGAACAGAGAACCGATAAGCGACCTTAATGAAAAGCCCAAGTCTTGCTGATGGGTCGCGCAGCCCGATTTCGTCTGGGAGAGCCTGAACACGTCTATAACTCCTGTTTCTTGTGAGTTACATATCGGCGAGTTCCGGTTGTCTTACCAACGAAAATTCGATAGACATGCATAAGGGAGACTTATGCATGTCAGTGAATTTGCCACCACTTTCCGCAATCCGGGCCTTTGAAGCTGCAAGCCGGCACCTGAGTTTTACCAAGGCCGGCGACGAGTTGGGCATGACCCAGGCGGCTGTTAGCTACCAGATCAAGATCCTGGAAGATCGTCTCGGCTTTCAGCTGTTCACCCGCAAGGCCCGCAAGATCGAGCTGACCGACAATGGCGGGCAACTGGCGGCGCGGGTGGTGGATGCGTTCTCCTCGCTTCGCAGTGCCTTCGAGGATATTTCCGAAAAGAACGCCGGCCAGCTTGTCGTCTCCAGCAACACCACGTTTGCGGTCAACTGGCTGTCAAACCGCCTGTTCGAGTTCCAGATGCAGAACCCGGACGTGGGCGTGCGCATCGTTCCCTATGGCCCGCATGCTGAACCGGAGTTCAACGAATCCGACGTCGTGATCTCCGCCTGCAAGGCTCCTCCGAAAAACTGGCTCGCCCATGAAATCGTGCGTGCGGACTTTACGCCGATGCTGAGCCCGAAGCTTGCGGACACGATCGGCGGCGTCAGCAAGCCCGAGGACATTCTGAAATTGCCGCTGGTCGATCCGCAGGACCCCTGGTGGCAGATGTGGTTCGAGGCAGCGGGACTGCCGAATGTCGACCTGAGCGGTCACCCTAGCTCGCGCATGGGGTCACAGGCGCTCGAGGCCAATCGGGCGATCGCAGGACAGGGCGTCGCGATCCTGACCCCCTATTTCTGCAAGACCGCCCTTGAAAACGGCCAGTTGATCCAGCCGTTCAAGCTGACCTGCCATGCCGATGACGAAAGCTGGTACATGAGTTACCCGCCCGCCCTGCGCACCAGCCGCAAGGTCCGCCTGTTCCGTGACTGGGTTCATGCGGAACTGAAGCGCGACGGCATGCCTGTCAGCGCGCCGATGGCAGTTGTTGCCTGAGGACATCCGCCCCCCCCAACCCAAGCTTCCGGATCATGAAAAAGCCCCGGCCATCCATCGGACGACCGGGGCCAATTGCTTTTGGAACACCAAGGTTTGCCTTACGGCGTGAACACGATGGTCTTGTTGCCGACGATCATCACCCGGTTTTCCAGGTGATACTTGACGGCACGGGCCAGCACGCGGGATTCGATGTCGCGGCCACGGGCGACGAAATCGTCAGCGGAGAGCGCATGGCTTACCCGTTCGGCGTCCTGCTCGATGATCGGGCCTTCATCGAGATCCGGCGTCACATAGTGAGCGGTGGCCCCGATCATCTTGACGCCGCGAGCATGCGCCTGGTGATAGGGTTTTGCACCCTTGAAGCTCGGCAGGAAGGAGTGGTGGATGTTGATGATCTTGCCGAACAAACGCTTGGAAAGGCTGTCGGAAAGCACCTGCATGTAGCGGGCGAGAACCACCAGATCGGCTCCGGTTTCCTTGACCAGCTTCAGCAGTTTCTCTTCCTGCTCGGCCTTGTTTTCCTTGTTCACCGGCCAATGGTGGTACGGAATGCCTTCGTGCTCGGCCGTGCGCTGGCTATCGGTGTGGTTGGAAACAATCGCGACCACTTCGGCATCCATCCAGCCGACGCGGATCTGGTAGAGAAGGTGCAACATGGCATGGTCGAATTTGGACACCATGACGATGACCTTCGGCCGTTTGGCCGTATCGACCAGTTTGGCCTTCATGTCGAAGCGGCTGATGACCGGGTCAAGCGCCCTCTGAACGCTTTCCAGGGTCACGCCTTCCGGAGCCAGAATGGCAATACGCAGGAAGAACTGGTTGGTTACCCGGTCCCAGAACTGGTCACTTTCGGCAATATTGGCGCCAAAATCCGCCAGTTCCGTCGTGACTGCCGCCACAATGCCAGGCTTGTCCGCGCAAGACAGCGTCAGAACGTAAAGGCTATCCGCCATGATTTTCCAGTCTCCAACCTTGAGGGCCGCAGCCCGCTGATTTTGCTTCGTGCCGGATGCCGGCCCGAACAATCAGGCAGGCATCAGACTGTGTTCCTTCAGGGCCGATACCAGATCGCTGACCCGGTCGGCATTGTCTATCGCGCGTTCTCCGGTCCTGTTCCACAGGCCGTTTTCAAAACCGATCCTGGCCTTGCCGCCCCGCCGGACCGCCTCCACCAGACACTCCGTCTCGCGGTGTCCGAAAGCGCAGACCGCCCAGTCCAGCGACTGCCCCTTGTCGCGTTCCGCGAGCTTTTCCAGAAACGGCACCAGATCTTCCGGTGTGCTTTCCTGGCCTGCCGCATAACGCCCCAGAACGAACAGCAGCTGATGGCTTTCCCCTGCCAGGGTGCCGGCTGCCGCCAGGTCGAAAAACCGGTCCAGATCATCCGCGCTGTAGACGATATGCTGGACCGCACATTCATGGTCGAACGCCCAGTGGTAAAAGGCTTTTGCCTGGTCTTGCCCGCCTTCCGGAACCATCTCCCGGATCGCGACGGAGACCGCATCCGGCTTGACCTTGTAGACCAGTTCGCGTTGCTCTTCCGGAGTGTATTTTCCAACAGCTTCCGTGGTGATTTGAACCTGCATTTGCGGCACCGCAACACGCATTTCCGACAAGAGCTCACGATAAAGCCCGGCGTCAAGCACATGGGCGCCGGTAAGGTCGCGTACGTGGGCATGAAGCGCACCGGCTCCAGCCTCAAAACACGCATTTGCCGCTACCACCGTTTCGGCGATGGTCATCGGCAGGGCGGAATGATCCGCCTTGGTCCGGCGGGCACCGTTGGGAGCCACCATGATCAATGATAAAGGCGGCGGAACAAAAAGCGCACTCATGTTCAGAAGACCGCCTTGAACGCCTGGTTGAGCTTGTCGGTGATCTCTCCGATATGTCTGTCCTCGAGAATGAAAGGCGGCGCCAGCAGGATATGGTCGCCCAGCACCCCATCAATCGTCCCGCCCATCGGGTAGCAGATTAGACCGGCCTCGAATGCTGCCTTCTTGAGCGCCTTGTTGATGCCCCTCTTCGGATCAAACGGCGCCTTGCTGGCCCGGTCCTCGACGATTTCGATGCCTCGGAAAAGTCCGCGGCCGCGAATATCACCAACATGCGGGTGCTGACCGAAAGCATCGTTAAGCGCCGTCGTCAGTTTCTCGCCCATCGGCATCACCCGGTCGGCAACGCCGCCGGTCAGTTTCCTGAAAACGGCGAGCGCGGCAGCGCAGGCGGTCGGATGGCCGATGTATGTGTGGCCATGCTGGAAAAAGCCCGATCCGGTCTCGATGGCTTCGTAAATGGCAGCGGTGCACAGCATGGCACCGACCGGCTGATAGCCGGCTCCGAGCCCTTTCGCGATGCATAGAATATCCGGCGCGACACCATCCTGCTCACAGGCGAACAGGGTGCCGGTGCGGCCCATGCCGCACATGACCTCGTCCAGGATCAGAAGCACGCCGTAATTATCGCAGATCTCCCGGATCCGCTTGAAATAGCCATCGACCGGCGGCAGGGCACCCGCCGTCGCACCGACAACCGGTTCGGCAACGAAAGCCATGACGTTTTCCGGCCCGAGCCGAAGGATTTCCGCTTCCAGTTCGTTGGCGATCCGTTGACCGTAGTCGAAGGCGGTTTCCCCCTCGCGGCGGTCTCGATACTCGTAACAGGGGGCAATGTGGGTGGTATCGATCATCAACGGTGCAAAAGGCTCCCGCCGCCACTGGTTGCCGCCGGTTGCCAGCGCACCAAGCGTATTGCCATGGTAGCTCTGCCTGCGGGCAATTACCCGGTGCCGCGACGCTTCACCCTTCTCCAGGAAGTACTGACGCGCCAGCTTCAGCGCCGCCTCCATGGCTTCCGATCCACCGGAGACGAAATAGACGCGGTCCAGATTGCCTGGTGCTTTTCCGATCAGGAGATCCGCCAGTTCCTCGGCAGGTTCGCTGGTGAAAAAGCCTGTGTGGGCGAAGGCGATCCGGTCCACCTGGGCCTTGATGGCAGCGATCACATCCGGATCGCTGTGCCCGAGACAGGAGACCGCGGCGCCGCCGGATCCATCGAAATATTTCTTTCCGGACCGATCGAGAATGTAGCAACCGTCCCCTGTTACTGCGACGGGGAGATCGGCTTTGGTGTAGCGGGGAAAAACATGAGACATGGCAAACGCATCCGACAACTGACGGGACAGCCCACATTGGGTTGACGCATTTGTATCAGAAAACGTCAGTGCCTGAAACATTTGTTTCGAAGGCGCGTTAACCACGTTTTTCATTAGAATTTTAATAAAATTCAATCAGCCTGCGCGCGGGGGACGAGATTGTAATCAGTAACCGAAGGCCGCCCGTCATGCGTCAGCGCCTCACCGCCTGGATCGTATTCCTAGGATTGACTGTCACTCTTGCCGGCTGCGGAACCGTCGCCGGTGTTACCGGCATGGGCTGGATGACCGCATCCCACAATTCCATCGACTATAACGACAGTTCCTGGTGCGTGCCGCGCAAGCTGAAGAAGGTTCTAAACCGGGTTGCATCCCGCTATGGCAAAGTGACTGTCAGCTCGACCAAGCGCTGGTGGCTTGAGAACTGGTGGAAGGGTGGCGCCAGGGATTCCTATCACCTCAACTGCCGGGCGGTCGATTTTTCGGTCCGTGGCAACCCGTCGTCCGTCATTGCCTTCTTGAAATCACAGCCGGAAGTTGGCGGATACAAGCACTATTCTTCCGGCCACTATCACATCGACACCGGCCCGCGACGGACCTGGTAACCGTCTGGCAGGCAAAAGCCCGGCCCGGTGTTTACCGGGCCTGATTGGCCAGTGGCGGCAAACGCTACTTCAGTTCGCCCAATTCCAGTGCCATTTCCCAGGCGACAGGGTCAAAGCCGACGAAATTCTTGGTTTCGCCTGCCACGATCGGCCTTTTGATAACGGACGGGTTCTCGATCATCACGTCGAGCGCGCTCTTGGCGTCGACAACGCTGTCCTGTGTTGCTTCGTCCAGGCGCCGCCACGTGGTGCCGCGCTTGTTCAGGATAGACTCCCATCCGAATTCACCGACAAAGCCGGCCAGTCGATCGGCATCGACGCCATCCTTCTTGTAGTCGTGGAACTCATAAGGCACGCCGGCCTCTTCCAGAAACTTCCGCGCCTTCTTGACGGTGTCGCAGTTCTTGATGCCGTAGACCTTCATCGCCTCTTCCCGGTTGTTGGATGTCCGGCCCGGAATGTGCCGACTGACGCCCGGGATGCAAGGTCATAGCCGAAGAAAACCCGAAATTTTGCGAAATTTGACCTGACAGTGCCTGCATGCCGAGGAGTTTTCCACGTTTCGCGTGCCTTCACGGGCAGTTCACCGCATTTCCTTTTTGCCTCCTTGACCTCGGCTGCCCCCCGCGCTTCAAGTGGCAATTGACAGGGCAGACCGGCAGAAGGCCGGAACGGCCAGACCGGAGACTGAAAATACATGCAGGAAGAGGCCCCCGGCACAAGCCGGCCAAACAGGCCCGCGACGGCCGTCAAATCTTCTGAAAAGTCCGCTTCGGCTGCAAGACCGGGCAAGAAGTCCGACAGTGTCATGGTCGCCGGAGGGAACTGGCGTCAGCGGCTCCGGCTGTGGAGCGGCCTGATCCTGTTCACTTTCTGCCTCAGCCATTTTTCAAATCACGCCCTCGGCATCATTTCCTTCCAGGCCATGGACCAGGCCTCGGTCTGGCACTACTGGGTCTGGAGAAGCCCGCTTGGGGAAACTGTCCTCATCCTCGCCGCGCTGACCCATGTGCTGCTCGCCTTGTGGCGGACAAGCAAACGGCGAACGTTGAAGATGTCCCGTTGGGAGCTTCTGCAGCTCGCCCTCGGTCTTTACATTCCCTGGCTCCTGATACCGCATGTCACCACGACCATTGGCGTTGCCAAGGAGTTCGGCTTCCTGCCGCTCTACGAGCAGATGCTGACGCTGCTGTGGCCGAATGCGGCGGTCAATCAGTCTATTCTGCTGCTCATGGTGTGGACCCACGCCATGATCGGCCTGCACTTCTTCCTGCGCCTTTATCCGGTTTACCAGAAGCTGAAGCCGCTGGCGGCCGGGTTTGCCTTTGCGATGCCGGTGCTTGCCATCTGGGGCTGGATTGAAGGCGCCCGCCGGCTGGCCCTCAGCCGTGAGGTAACCCTCCGAATCACTCCGGACCAGCAGTTGTGGGCCAGCGAGGTCGTCGTTCAGTTCCGTGCGGTCGTGTTCGGCCTGATTGCCGTCAGCCTGTTGGCCATCCTGATCCGTTACCTTCTCAGCCTGAAAGCGCGCAGCCTGACCGTGGTCTATCCAGGCGGACTGACGGTGAAGGCGCAACCGGGCGCAACGCTGCTGGAAATCAGCCGCATGAACGACATACCGATCGCATCGGTGTGCGGCGGGCGGGCCAGATGCTCCACCTGCCGGGTGAAAATTCTGGAGGGCGGCGAAACCTTGCCGAAACCGAGTGTTGCCGAAGCTGCGGTGCTGACACGGATCGGTGCGGGAAGCGACATTCGGCTGGCCTGCCAGGCGCGCCCGGAAAGCAACGTGGAAGTGCAGCCCCTTGTACCGGTCAAGGCCAGTGCAATTATCGGCGAACACCTGAAGGACGCCTATTACTGGGGCGTCGAGCAGGATGTGGTGGTCATGTTCGTGGACCTGCGCAATTTCACCGGCATCACCGAAAGCCAGCTCGCCTATGACGTGGTTTATCTGCTCAACAGCTACCTGGACCAGGCCTCAGCCGCGATCCGGGAGGAGGGCGGCTATGTCGACAAGTTCATTGGTGACGGCATCATGGCCATCTTTGGCATGGACAGCAACGCGGAAACCGGCGCCCGGCAGGCTCTTGCCGCCTGTCGCCGTATCGAAAAGGTCATGAAATCGCTCGACAAGGAGAAGGGTCCGCAGTTTCGCGATCCGATCCGGCTCGGCATTGGACTGCACCTGGGGCCGGCCATTCTCGGTCGCATCGGCGCCGCCGGAACGGCAGGCAAACGCGGCGGGCTGACTGCGCTTGGCGACGTGGTCAACACCGCAAGCCGGCTGGAAACGGAGAACAAGAACCACGGCAGCTTCATGGTTGTTTCCAAGGCTGTTGTCGATGCGGCAGGCGCCCGGATCGACGGTGCCGAAGAGGCCGAGATCAAGGTGCGCGGCAAGGAAATCCCCTTGCAAATCCTTGCGGTGAAAAGCTTAGATGGTCTCCATCTCGCTGACGCCGTTCCCGCCTGAGACCCATCCTCCCTGTCACAAAACCTCTGGAGACCACGTGAGCCGGATCTACACGCCTCGGGAAATGCTGGAGAAACTGATCTCCTTCAACACCGTTTCGGATCGAAGCAACCTCGATCTGATCACCTTCGTCGAAGACTATCTCAGCCAATGGGGTGTCGCTTCAGGGCGGGCGCTGGATGAAACGGGCCAAAAGGCCGCTCTTTATGCCCGCATCGGTCCGGATAGAGACGGCGGAACGGTCCTGTCCGCCCACACCGATGTCGTTCCGGTGGCGGGCCAGAACTGGTCTCACGATCCTTTTTCCGCCTGGGAGGAAAACGGCCGCCTCTACGGCCGTGGCGCGGCGGACATGAAAGGCTTCGCGGCAACTGTACTTGCCAAGGTTCCTGATTTTCTGAATGCACCGCTCAGACGGCCCATCCATATCGCGCTGTCCTATGACGAGGAAACCGGCTGCGACGGGGCCAGGGTGCTGATCCCTGAAATGCTGGCAAACGGCCCGCGCCCTTCGGTCGTGATTGTGGGCGAACCGACCAGCATGAAGGTCGTTACGGGCCACAAGGGCATTACGGTACTGAAGACGCGCATCCAGGGTCATCCGGTCCATTCCAGCCAGTTGCACCGGGGTGTTTCGGCCATTTCGGTGGCGGCCAGGCTGATCGGCTGGCTGGATGCCAGAACCGCGGAGAACCGGGCCAAGGCCGATCCTGACTGCCCGTTCGAACCGCCCTACACCACCTTGCATTGCGGCACCATTTCCGGCGGCCAGGCGCACAACATCACGGCCCAGCACTGCGAATTCGTGACCGATATCCGGCTGCTGCCGGGTGAACACGCGAAGGACTGGGTCGCAGCCTACCGGGCCTTCATCGAAAATGAGGTTCTGCCGGGAATGAAAGCGATCTCGCCGGACTGCGCCATCGAGGTGAGAGAACTTGCCTATGTGCCCGGGCTGGGAGAGGAACCGGACGGGCTGGCGGAAACCACTGCCAGGCGCCTGACCGGCGACAACAGCCGCAACGTCGTGGTCTATGCCACCGAAGGCGGGATCTTCCAGGATCACGGACTTTCGACCGTGGTTTGCGGTCCCGGATCCATCGATCAGGCCCATCAGTCCGACGAATTTATCGAGCTTTCCGAACTCGACCGCTGCGCTGCCTTCCTCGACAAGCTGATTGACAGAATGTCGCAATTTGACAGCTAAACGGGTTTGAACACAGAGATTTACGATGTCATAGTCGTTTTTGACAACATGGCCGCATGGTCCTGGCAGGGGGGTGCGGCCGTGGAGCAAAGCCGAAACCGGAAAACGAGGGGACTATGAACAAAAGAAAAATTGTCATCGCCGCAGCGCTGTTTGCGGCGGGAACGGGGACTGCTGTTCATGCTGAAACGCTGAAATTTGCCTTTCAGGGTGCACTGAACGCGCTTGATCCCTACAGTCTCAACGAGACCTTCACCCTGTCGTCGCTCGGCAATACCTATGAAGGCCTGACGCGCCGTGGTCCGGACCTGGCCATTGAACCGGCCCTGGCCGAGAGCTGGGAAATCGTCGATCCGAACCGCTGGCGTTTCCACCTGCGCAAGGGCGTAAAGTTTCACAACGGCAGCGATTTCACTGCCGAGGACGTTGCCTTTTCCGTCGACCGCGTGCGCTCGGAAGGGTCTGACCTGACCACCCGCGTCCCGGCTGATGCCAAGGTCGAGATTGTTGACGACTACACGGTCGATTTCGTTCTCACCGGTCCGAACCCGATCCTGCATTACGAGTGGGACACGTTCTACATCATGGACAAGGAGTGGACGACGGAGAACGACGCGGTGAAAGTCACCTCGGCGTCCGACACTTCTGCGAACCATGCCGCGCTCAATGCAAATGGCACCGGACCCTTCAAGATCGTCAGCCATGAAGCCGGCGTGAAGACCGTCTATGAAAAATACGACGGCTGGTGGGACGAAGCCAAGCACAATATCGACACGGTGGAATTCACGCCGATCGGTTCCGATGCAACGCGCGTTGCCGCGCTGCTGTCCGGCGAGATGGACATGGTCTATCCGATCCCGGTGCAGGACATCAAACGCATCAACGACAATGCGGGAACCAAGGCGCTGACCGGACCGGAACTGCGCACGATCTTCCTTGGCATGGACCAGATGCGCGACGAGCTGCTCTATTCCGACGTCAAGGGCAAGAACCCGCTCAAGGATGCCCGGGTGCGCAAGGCCTTCTACCAGGCGATCGACATCGAGGGGATCAAGAAGAAGGTCATGCGGGACCTGTCCAACCCGTCTGCCCTGATGGTTTCGCCGCTGCTGTTCTCCAAGTCGGCCGATTTCGAGCGTTATCCCTATGACCCGGAAGCCGCCAAGGCACTGCTGGCCGAAGCCGGCTATGCAGACGGCTTTTCCATCGGCATGGACTGCCCGAATGACCGGTACGTCAACGACGAGGCGATCTGCCAGGCGGTTGCCGCCATGCTGGCCCGTATCGGCGTGAAGGTGAACCTCAACGCCCAGCCAAAGGCGAAATACTTCGCCAAGATCCTTGCTTCCGGTGGTTACGACACGTCGTTCTACCTGCTCGGCTGGACCCCCGGATCCTTCGACAGCTGGAACGTTCTGGACAACCTGATGAACTGCCGCGACGAATCCGGCAAAGGTTCGCCGTTCAACAACGGTGGCTTCTGCGACGAGAAGATCGACCAGCTGACCGATGAAATCCTGGTCGAGATCGATCCGGAAAAGCGTGACGCCATGATTGCTGAAGCTTTCCGCATCAGCCACGAGAACGCCTACTACCTCCCGCTGCACCAGCAGAGTCTGGCATGGGGCGTTTCCGACAAGCTGGACCTTGTCCAGCGTGCCGACAACCAGTTCCAGTTCCGCTTCGTGACCAAGAACTGATCCTGAAGCACAGCAAATGACGCTCCCGGCAACTCCGCCGGGGGCGTATTTTCATGACTAAAGCATTCAAAGAGCCGAAATGATTGGATTTGCAACGCGCCGCATCGTGCAGGCGATGATTGTCATGCTGGTGGTCGCCCTTCTCGCGTTCACCATGTTCCGCTTTGTCGGCGATCCCATCAACCAGATGGTCGGCATCGAAACCTCGATCGAAGAACGGGAGGCCCTGCGCGAGCGCCTGGGTCTGAACGACCCGGTTCCGGTCCAGTTCTTCCGTTTCGTCACCAAGGCCGCGCAATTCGATTTCGGCACGTCCTACCAGTTCCGTCAGCCGGTTTCCGAGCTTTTCGCCAAGCGCATCCCAGCCACGCTCGAACTCAGCTTCGCGTCTGCGGTGTTTGCGCTCGTTGTCGGCATTCCCATGGGCATCTACGCCGGGCTCAATCGGGAATCGCCCGTTTCCAAGCTGTTTCTGTCAGTTTCGCTGATCGGCATTTCCCTGCCGACGTTCTTCATCGGGATTCTGCTGATCTTCCTGTTTTCCGTTACGCTGCAGTGGCTGCCGAGCTTCGGACGCGGCGAGACCGTGCAGATCGGATCCTGGTGGACGACCGGCTTTCTGACTATCTCCGGCCTGAAGGCGCTGATCCTGCCTTCCATCACGCTCGGCCTCTACCAGATGACCCTGATCATGCGGCTGATCCGAGCCGAGATGCTGGAAGTCATCCGGACCGATTACATCAAGTTCGCCAGGGCGCGCGGTCTGCCGGACCGGCTGGTGAATTTCCGGCATGCCCTCAAGAACACGCTCGTTCCGGTCATCACCATCACCGGTCTGCAGCTTGGCGCGATCATCGCTTTCGCGACCATCACCGAGACCGTTTTCCAGTGGCCCGGCATGGGCCTGATGTTCCTGCAGGCCGTGCAGAACGTCGATATTCCGATCATGTCCGCCTATCTGCTGCTGACTGCCTTCCTGTTCGTGACGATCAATTTCATCGTCGACATCCTTTACTTCTTCATCGATCCGCGTCTGCGGGTCGGTCGGCCATAAGGGAGACCGACGCCATGCCTTTCGTCACCAACGAAGAAGCAAAATCCAGCGTTCAGGACAGGGCGGCACCGGTCAAGGAACCCGGGAGGATGGCCCGCGCTCTCGACAGCGACCTCTTTCATTCGTTCCTGAAATCGAAGGTCACCGTAGTCGCTGCCACCGGCACGGCAATCCTGTTTCTCCTTGCGTTCCTGGCGCCGTGGATTGCTCCACATGATCCGTTCGACCTGGCGTCGATTTCCATCATGGACGCCCGCGTTCCTCCGGTCTGGATGGAATATGCCGATCCCCGCTTCCTCCTGGGAACGGACGATCAGGGCCGCGATATGCTCTCCGGCATCTTCTACGGCATGCGAATTTCGCTGATCGTTGGCTTCTGCTCTGTTGTCGTCGCCGCCTTCATCGGCATCTCGCTGGGGCTGGTCGCGGGCTACATGGGTGGTCGGGTGGATGCGATCATCATGCGGATTGCCGACGTTCAGCTGACGTTTCCGGCCATTCTGATCGCCCTTCTGATCGACGGTGTCGCGCATGGCATTTTCGGCGCGATCGACCGGGAGGTCTTCGCCTTCTACATTCTGATCGTGTCGCTGGCGCTGTCCTTCTGGGTGCAATATGCGCGCACGGTTCGCGGTTCCACCATGGTGGAGAAGAACAAGGAATATGTTCAGGCCGCCCGCGTGATCGGCATTCCCTCGGTCATCATCATGGTGCGCCATATCCTGCCGAACGTCACCGGACCGGTGCTGGTGATCGCGACCATCAACCTGGCACTTGCCATCGTGACCGAAGCGACGCTCTCGTTCCTGGGTGTCGGCATGCCGCCTACCCAGCCGTCCCTCGGCACATTGATCGCCATCGGCAACGATTTCCTCTATTCGGGGGAGTGGTGGATCGCGATCTTCCCGGGCCTTGCACTGGCCCTGCTGGTGCTGAACGTCAACCTTCTGGGCGACTGGCTGCGCGACGCCCTCAACCCGAAACTCAGGTGAGGCCGGTATGAGCGTTCTCGATATCAAGGACCTGAGGGTCGAGTTTCCGGGCCGAAAATCCGTCTTCGTCGCCGTCGATGACGTTACTTTGAGCGTCGATGCCGGCAAGGTTCTCGGCGTCGTCGGAGAATCGGGTGCAGGCAAGTCGACAGTCGGCAATGCGGTGATCGGGCTGCTGCAGGAACCCGGACACATAGCCGGCGGTGAAGTCTATCTTCACGGCAAGCGCATCGACCAATTGCCTTACAAGGAAAAGCGTCGTTTGCGCGGCCGAAAGATCGGCATGATTTTCCAGGATCCACTGACGTCTCTCGATCCGCTGCAGACGGTGGAAAGCCAGCTTGTGGAGACGATCCGCACCCATTTGCCGCTCTCCGGATCGCAGGCCCGCCAGCGCGCGATCGAACTGATCGAGGCCGTGGGCATTCCAGATGCGCCCGAACGCATCAAGCAGTATCCGCATCAGTTTTCCGGCGGCATGCGCCAAAGGGTGGTCATCGCGCTTGCGCTGTGTGCGGAACCTGAACTGGTGATCGCGGACGAGCCGACAACCGCGCTCGACGTTTCCATCCAGGCGCAGATCCTTGAACTGATGAGGAAGCTGTGCCGGGAGCGTAACGTCGCCATGCTGGTGATCACCCATGACATGGGCGTGATTGCCGACATCACGGACCATGTGGCGGTGATGTACCACGGTGAACTGGTGGAATACGGCGAGACGACCCAGGTGCTGGGCGCTCCGGAACACCCCTACACCCAGAGCCTGATTTCCGCCGTGCCACGCCCAGATATCAAGGTCGAGCGGTTTCCGGTGGTCAACTACATCGAAAAGGCCGGCACGCCACAGAAGCAGATCGACATCGCCACACACTGGCTCGGCAAGGCACGCGACTATGAAAAAGTGTCCGGTCCGCTGGTCAAGGCAACGGACCTCGACATGCGGTTCGAGACCCGTGGCTCGATCTTCCCGTCCAAGCGCAAATACTTCCAGGCGGTCAAGAAGGTCAGTTTCGACATCAACGAAGGCGAGACCTTCGGTCTTGTCGGCGAGAGCGGGTCGGGCAAATCGACTATCGCACGCCTGATCACCGGCCTCTACCAGCCGACCGGAGGGTCGATCCTGTTCGGCAAGACCGAACTGACGTCGCTCAAGAATCGCAAGGACGTTCTGGCGATGCGTCGCCAGATGCAGATGATCTTTCAGGATCCCTATTCCTCGCTGAACGCCCGCATGCGCGTCAGCGACATCATCGCGGAACCGATCAAGTTCCACCGTCTGGCGTCAAGCAATGCGGAAGTGCGCCAGATCGTCGACGACCTGCTCGATCATGTCGGTCTGGGCGCGGCGGCCGGCAGGAAATTTCCGCACGAGTTTTCCGGCGGTCAGCGCCAGCGCATCTCCATCGCACGGGCACTCGCGACGCGGCCCAGGTTTCTGATCTGCGACGAGCCCACCTCGGCACTCGACGTGTCGATCCAGGCACAGATCCTGAACCTTTTGAAGGATCTTCAGGAAGAACTTGGGCTGACCATGCTGTTCATCAGCCACGATCTGGCCGTGATCCGGCAGATGTGCAACCGCATCGGCGTCATGCGCCATGGCGAGTTGTGCGAGGTGGCAGACTGCGACCAGCTCTTCGAAGCGCCGCAACACCCCTATACCCGCGAACTCCTGAACCTGATGCCGTCACTGGAGTTGCTGTCGCGGGCAAACCTCGCAACGGCCTGAAGGAACCGGCGGCGTTGTCGCCGGCCTTCCCAAGTCTTTGAAGATGAGTCTTTTTTCGGATTCGGCCGAGTCGCTGACTTGACTCCAAGCCCCACCCCGATTCTCCGGTGACCGCAAAACGTTAGTCACAATCCAGTCCGAACCGGGCAGTTTTTGCCGCCCAGGGCGCCACTACGATCTGCATCCAAATAGATTCATTCTGACTTTCAGTCCGGACGCGATTGTTAACAGATGTTAACCATGTTTTTCCGGCGCGCCCAAACGTAAAAGGGAGAGCCTTTCGGCTCTCCCATTAATATACCACACCCCGAAATAATCTTCGTCCAGAGGACTACTAAATACAGGCCCTCAATACTTGCAGGCCGTTTAAAAAATTACCCGTTTATACTACCTGCAATTCAGTTTCGCTCAAGTTCCACGCTGCACAAATGGTCGGCACCCATTCCGATGCACTGCGACTGGGACAGGCAACATGCTTACCGAACTGACTCCGCGGCATTGCCTGTCTCCGGCCGCTCCCGCATTTTCAGACGGTCCCCAGGGCGTGCCGTTTGTATCTCCAGTTGGCCCACGACCCGGTTCCAGCAGAAGAATTCCAGATACGAGAGCCGACCGGCTATGCCGAAAACATCATTGATTTCAGTTCTTTGGGCGTTTTTTCTTGTCACTGCCGTAGTGTGCCTTGTTCTGGCTCTGGCGGCAGCAGGCGGACAACCCTCTGACGCCGCGACGGCAGTTTTGGTTTTCGATTCCTACAGCGCCTTAATTTTCAGCATGTTTTCCGCGATTTTTTCGCTTCTCGGCCTCTCTTTTTCGCTCAACACCTCTGTCGGCCGGCCCTTGACGCTTTTCACGGCGCTGGTCAGCACCGGATTGCTTGCCGTTTCGACCGGCCTCCTCCTGTCCGGTCCGACATCGCCCCAGTCCAATGCACCTGCCCTTGCCGCAGCTTTCCTGATGGTGCTGCGGGCGTTCGGTGTGGTTCTGCTGCCACCAAGGGGTGACCTCAGCGGAGTGCCACAAGCGGCATGGTCTGTCTTGTTGGCGCTGCTGGCTGCCGGTACCTGGTGGTGGGTCCTCGACAGGACCGAGGCCCCGGCCGCTCTTGCAGCCGCGCTGCTTCTTTCCTGGCCGCAACTGATCGACGGAATCAACGCATTCGCGGACAAGGTCTTTCACAACGCAGCGCTGGCGGCAGGCGCCCGTGACATTGCCCCCGGCGCCTTCACAAAGGTCGCTCATGCCCGCGATATCCTCATCGACAAGGCTGCCGTGATGTCTGGACCCAACCTGATGGTCACCAATGTCATGGCCTTCAACAACGAGCCGAAAACACTCCTGGCTGTTGCCGCCTCCGCTGAAGCCGGATCAACCCACCCAGTCGCCCAGGCCCTGCGCGAACTGGCCAGCCAGTGGCAAGTCGCCCTCAAGATGCCGGACCGGTTCGAACCGACACCTGGTCTGGGTGTTGTTGCGCTGCTCGGCGGACAGACCGTGGTGATCGGCACGACGGACCTCCTGAAGCGCCTCAAGATCGACAGTTTTACCGCCGACGCCATTGCCCGGTCGCTGGAAGCAGACGGCAAGACGGTGCTGCGTGTCGCTGTCGGGGGACGCGTCGTGGGTGTTTTAGGTCTGGAAGGCACATTGCGTCAGGACGCCGGCGTTGCGGGGATGGCCCTGCGCAAAGAGGGCCTCGTGCCGTGGTTGTTCAGTGGTGACAGTCCCAACACACGCAGCGCGCTGGCTGGCATGCTTGGCCTAGAGCTGACCGATGATCCGAAGCCGGGAGAAACCGCGCCTGAGGCCGCCTCCCGCTGCTTTCCGGACATGCCTCCCCTTGTCCTGACCCTGTCGCAGGACCGTATGGCGCTGGAATTGCGCGAAGGCGCCACGCCCGGAAAGGACGGGGCCGATGCAAGGCATTCCCCGCTTGCTGTCAGCGACACCGACGACATTGGAGCCTTCCCTGCCCTGAAGGCGCTGGCCATGCGCCGCAATCTGCTGGCAGTGCACGCCCGCCGGCTGCTGTCAGGTCTCTGGCTTTTCGCCGGCCTGTGCGGTGCCTTGACCCTCCTTCCGCTGTCGGCCGCACCCATTCTTTTTGCTATCTGTCTTGCCGTCCTTTGGACATTTGCCCGATTTTCCATTGCAGATACGCTGCACCGGAATACATGACGCGCGCATTCTCAGATTGTGGAACCGAAATCGGGTTTCAGCGCCTTTACAGCCTCATGGAGCTGGTGTTTATCGGCTTTTGACACTTTGTGAGTGCATTGAGGGATGAGGCGACATGAGCGACACCAAAACACCGAAACTGCGGTCCGCCGCCTGGTTCGACAATCCCGACAATCCGGGCATGACCGCGCTCTATATCGAGCGTTACCTGAATTTCGGCATCACACGTGAAGAGCTGCAGTCGGGCAAACCGATTATCGGCATCGCCCAGACCGGCTCTGACCTTTCACCCTGCAACCGCCACCATCTGGAGCTGGCAAAGCGCGTGCGCGAAGGTATTCGCGACGCCGGTGGTATTGCCTTCGAATTTCCGGTTCACCCGATCCAGGAGACCGGCAAGCGCCCGACCGCAACACTGGACCGGAACCTGGCCTATCTTGGTCTCGTCGAACTGCTGTATGGCTACCCCATCGACGGCGTGGTGCTGACAATCGGCTGTGACAAGACCACACCTGCCTGCCTGATGGCCGCCGCAACGGTGAATATTCCGGCCATCGCGCTGTCCGTCGGTCCGATGCTGAACGGCTGGTACAAGGGCGAACGCACGGGCTCCGGCACCATCGTCTGGAAAGCCCGCCAGATGCTTGCCGCTGGCGAGATCGACTACAAGGGCTTCATGGACCTCGTCGCCTCCTCCGCGCCGTCCGTCGGCTTCTGCAACACCATGGGCACGGCGACGACCATGAACTCGCTGGCCGAAGCCCTGGGCATGCAGCTTCCAGGTGCGGCCGCCATTCCGGCGCCTTACCGTGAGCGCGGTGCAATTTCCTACGAGACCGGCAAACGCATTGTCGACATGGTACGCGAGGATCTGAAACCCTCCGACATCATGACCCGCGAAGCATTTGAGAACGCCATTGTCGTCAACTCGGCCATCGGCGGTTCGACCAATGCACCGATCCACCTGAACGGCATTGCCCGCCATCTGGGTGTGGAGCTGGACAACGACGACTGGCAGGAGATCGGCCATGACGTGCCGCTGCTGGTCAATCTGCAGCCAGCCGGAGAATATCTCGGCGAGGATTACTTCCACGCAGGCGGCGTGCCTGCCGTCGTCGCGGAGCTGATGCGAAACGGCAAGCTGCCGCATCCGGGCGCGCTGACCGTCAACGGCAAGGGCATCGGCGACAATTGCGACGGTGTCGTTACAGATCTGCCGGACGTCATCAAGCCCTTCAACAATCCGATGAAAGACAAGGCTGGTTTCATCAACCTGAAGGGCAACCTGTTCGACAGCGCCATCATGAAGACCAGCGTCATCTCGGAAGAGTTCCGCGACCGTTATCTCTCCAATCCGGACGATCCGGAAGCGTTCGAGGGCCGTGCCGTTGTATTCGAAGGACCGGAGGATTACCACGACAACATCGACAATCCGGACCTTGAGATCGATGAGCACTGCATGCTGTTCATCCGGGGCACCGGCCCGATCGGTTATCCGGGCGGTGCCGAGGTGGTCAACATGCAGCCACCCGCAGCCCTGATCAAACGCGGGATTACATCCCTGCCCTGCATCGGCGACGGCCGTCAGTCGGGCACATCCGGTTCGCCGTCGATCCTGAACGCATCACCGGAAGCTGCCGCCATGGGTGGACTCGCGCTTTTGAAAAGCGGGGACCGTGTGCGCATCGATCTGAGGAAAGGCACTGCCGACATCCTGATTTCCGATGAGGAACTTGCGCAACGACGCACGGACCTGGAAGCGGCGGGCGGCTTCAAGATTGCGGAGAGCCAGACACCCTGGCAGGAGATCCAGCGCGCCATGATCGGGCAGTTCGACAAGGGCATGGTTCTGGAGCCGGCGGTTAAATACCAGGACGTCGCGCATACCAAGGGGCTGCCGCGGGACAATCATTGATCTTACGATCCTGTCAGTTGGATTGCCTCTGGCACCGCGAAATGTTGAAATTCTCCGTCATTACCGGACTTGATCCGGGAATCCATGCGATGATCACGGCGGCCGCACTGCCGGTGAAACGACATGGATCCCATGGTCAAGCCATGGGATGACGGAGCGTGTGGCGAAACGCTCCCGGCGGCGCATCTCTTTCGACACAGATTTCTACTTGACGATTACGTAAACGTCATGCTTCAAGAGGGCAAAGACGGGCTCCGGCCCAAATCAAACGGGAGAAAACGACATGTCCTTGGAACAGCTTACCGAAGGTGTCCGCGCAAAGGTTGCCGATGGCGGTATAGAAGAATCCGTCAAGTTCGATCTTGGGGAAACGGGTATCATCTTCCTGCAAGGCTCCAGCGTTTCCAACGAAGATGACGAGGCAGACTGCACCATCAAGATGTCCGCCGAAGACCTCGGTGACCTTCTCTCGGGTGATCTGAACCCGACGGCTGCCTTCATGGGCGGCAAGATGCAGGTGGAAGGTGACATGAGCGTTGCCATGAAACTCGGCAGCATCGTCTAAGCAAGCCTTTACAGCAGACCTTTTCAAGCCGGTCCCAACAGGGCCGGCTTTTTTTGTTCCACGATCTCCACTCCCACCTCCCCCATTCCCATCAGCCTCATCCTGAGGAGCCCGGTACAGCCGGGCGTCTCGAAGGATGGGCCGCTTGTTTCGGAGTGTGCCGCCCATCCTTCGAGACAGGCCTTTGGCCTTCCTCAGGATGAGGTGGCGGGGATGTGGCCCGGTGAAGGACGTGAAGGCTCCCTCCCGGGTCCGGCAAACAAAAAAAACGGCGGGCAAGGCCCGCCGTTCGAGATTCTGGATGGTCCGGGTCGTTACCGGTTTGTGATGATTTCCGGTCCCATCAGGCTGTAGGGCAGCCAGGTGGACAGGGCCGGGACATAGGTCACCAGGATGAGGAACAGGAGCAGGATGAGCACGAACGGCGCTGCCGCCTTGACCACCTGCACCAGACTCATCCCCGTTATCCCCGATGTGACGAACAGATTGAGCCCGATTGGCGGCGTGATCATGCCGATTTCCATGTTCACGACCATGATGATGCCGAGGTGAACCGGATCGACGCCGAGTTCCATGCCGATCGGGAAGACCACCGGCGCCACGATCAGAAGCAGGCCCGACGGTTCCATGAACTGACCACCAAGCAGCAGCAGCAGGTTAACCGCGATCAGGAAGGTGAACCAGTTGAAACCGGCTCCGACCATCCAGTCGGTGATTGCCTGCGGAATCCGCTCCGATGTCAGCACGTGGGCAAACAGCAGGGCGTTGACGATGATGAACATCAGCATGATGGTCGTCTTCGCCGCATCCACCATCACCTTCTTGGTGTCCTTGTGGAACATGGCCGGAAGAAACTTCCAGACGATCAGTCCGATATTCCGACCCCAGATCTTTGCGCCGATACCATAGATCGACGGCAGCTCGGCAGGGCTGACACGGCCACGCAGAAGCGGATAGCCAATCAGCGCAGCCAGCAGGACAATGGCACTGTCGATGCCGTAGAAACCCTGTCTGTCCGTGACCATGCCGGCGATGCTCGACCAGGCGAACATTGCAGCAAACCCGTAGGTGATGGTCTTGAAACCGGCCAGTCCCAGAGGGCCGTCCTGTTCCTGCACCCAGCGAATGCCACTGAGCGGGCCCATGTCGCGATAGACGAAGAGTGCCACCAGACAGGCGTAAACGGCTGCCACGGCCGCAGCTTCGGTCGGGGTAAAGATACCGCCGTAGATGCCGCCCAGGATAATGACCATCAGGAACAGGCCGACGGCCGCTTCCATCATGGCATGCCAGATTTCCTTGAAGCCCGGCCACGGCTGGGCCGGCAGGTTCTTGACCCGTGCCATGACATAGATGGCGATCATCAGCATCAGACCGGCGATCAGCCCTGGAACCACACCGGCAAGGAACATGCGGCCAACGGAAACGTTGGTTGCAGCCGCATAGACCACCATGACGATGGAAGGCGGGATCAGGATGCCGAGCGTACCGGCATTGGCAATGACGCCCGCCGCAAACTCCTTCGTGTAGCCTGCCTGCCGCATGCCGGCGATGGCGATGGTACCGATCGCGACCACGGTTGCGGGCGAAGAGCCTGACAGAGCTGCAAACAGCATGCAGGCGAAGACGCCGGCGATGGCCAGACCGCCCCGGATCGCACCGACGGACGCGATCGAGAAGCGGATGATGCGCTTTGCAACACCGCCCGTCGACATGAAGGCCGATGCCAGAATGAAGAAGGGAATCGCCAGGAGTGTGTAATTCTGCGACGCCGTGAACAGCTGCAGCGCCACCGACGAGATGGAATCGTTGGAGAAGATGGCAATCGCCAGAACGCTGGACAAGCCGAGCGAAATGGAGATCGGAACGCCCAGGAACAAGAAGCCGAGGACGAGAATGAAGAGAATTGCTGCTTCCATTGCCCCGGCCTCAGTCCTTCAAGACGTCTTTGTTTTCAGCGACGAGGTCTTCCGCCTCATGCGCGGCGATCATCATCTCGCGCTCGCCGGTAATGATCTGCCAGGCCGCCTGGATGCAGCGGAACATGAACAGGAACAGGCCGATGGGCAGGATCAGATAAGCGATCCAGCGTTGAACACGCTCTTTCGTGCCGAAGGTTTCAATGATCGCGTCGGGATAGCGCAGGTCGTCGAGACCGATGCCGATCTTGTACATCTTGGACCAATAGTCGATCGCGCCGCCTCTGGTATCGAGACCGAAGATGTGCAGCCATTCCGACCAGAGCAGCGTCAGCGCATAGACAACGCCGCAGAGCGCACCGAATACGGCAACAGCCCGGAACACCGGCTTGGGAAACAGGCGGATGACCGCATCGACGCCCAGATGCGAGCCGATTTTGACGCCATAGCTCATGCCGAAAAGGATCAGCCAGGCGAACAGGATACGTGTGAATTCCAGGGCACCGGTCCAGCCGGAATTAAAGCCGTATCGCGCCACCACCTGGGTGAAGGATACGATGGTCATGGCGGCCAGGAGAAAGGCGAGTACACCTTCCTCGAAGCGCGTGACCCAATTGTCGACGCGTTGCATGCGTTTCCCCCGAATTGGCCTCTTGGTTATCAGCGTGTCCGCCGGCATGGTTGCGCAGGCGGCCGCAGGACCTTGGCAGAAGGGCCGGACGATCCGGCCCTTCCAGGAGTTGTTTCAGGTCAGCCTTAGCTGGCGTTGTTGGAAGCGACGGCGGAGTCGATCAGGTCCTTACCGATATCGCCTTCAAACTTGTCCCAAACCGGCTTCATGGCGCCAACCCATGCCTTGCGCTGCTCCGGGGTCAGTTCACGAATGGTGGAACCGGCATCCAGAACGTTCTGGCGGTTCTTGGCTTCAGCAGCTGCCACGTTACCGTTTGCGGTTGCAGTGACTTCTTCCACGATGGTCAGGAACTGGTCACGAACTTCCGGATCCAGGCTGTCCAGCCACTCGTCGGAAGTGACGAGCAGGTAAGCAAGCAGCTGGTGGTTGGTTTCGGTGATGCCGTCCTGCACTTCGAAGAACTTCTGGGTGTAGATGTTGGACCAGGAGTTTTCCTGACCGTCCACGACACCGGTCTGCAGTGCACCGTAGACTTCCTTGAAGGCCAGCTTCTGAGCGTTGGCGCCCATGGCTTCGATCATGGCAACAGCCACGTCAGAGGTCTGCACGCGGAACTTCAGGCCTTTTGCATCGTCCGGAACCAGCAGCGGCTTGTTGGCGGAGAACTGCTTCAGGCCGGAGCTCCAGTAGCCGAGGCCCTGGAAACCGTAGTCGGTCATGGAGTTCAGGAGTTCCTTGCCGTTTTCACCGGTGGTGAAGCGCTCGACGGCGTCCAGATCCTGGAACAGGAACGGCAGGTCGAACAGGCGGAATTTCAGCGTGTAGGCTTCGAACTTGGAAAGCGACGGTGCAGCAAGCTGAACATCGCCGAGCAGAAGAGCTTCCATTACCTTGTCGTCGTCGAACAGCTGAGAGTTCGGGAACACCTGCATACAGGCCTTGCCGTTCATCTCGTCGTTGACGCGTTCCGCCAGCAGCGTGGCAGCGTCGCCTTTCGGGTGGCCGGTTGCGGCAACCACGTGGCTGAACTTGATGACGATTTCACCGTCATTGCAATCGTCAGCCGCATAAGCGTTCGCAGACAGGGCCAGAGACGCCGCGGTAGCTGCGGCGAGAGCGAATTTTTTCATCGGATGTCCTCCCAGACATTTCAGTATGACGGCCATTCGGGCCGGACAGCGTGGTGGCTGGTCGGCACCTTATTGGCAAAGTCCGTGCCAAGTGCCGGAAGAACAACAAAAAGCGCCGATTTCTGCAGGTTAACAAAAAGTTTCAAATGAACCTGGTCGGGAGAGACTTTCGTTTATGGGTCGAGTCAGACACATGGCATCAAACCGGATGTGTCGAAACCGACACATTTCAGGCCTGCTACATCATATTTTAAGCCGTAAAGCGCCGAATTATCAGTGCCAGATAGCGCCTGAAGACCGGTCGTGGCGAAGCTTGACCTTCAGGCTTCCCAGCTTGTCCGGATTGCGCATGTTGTAGATACGCTCCAGCCGCCCATCGGCGTCATAGGCGAACATCACAGCTGTCACGATCTCGTCGCCGTAGAACATGACGAGGCCACGCGTTCCGTTCAGATCCAGTATCTTGATCTGGCAGGGCTCCCAGAGACGGCCAAGAATAAGAACCGCGTAGCGAGCGACTTCGTCCGCGCCTTCCAGGATCCGGCTCATGGCCGTTGCCTTGCCGCCACCATCGGACTGGAGTTGTACTGTTTCGGCGAGAAGGCCCGTCAGGTGGTCCGTGGACCCTGTTTCAATTGCGGTGAGAAAGGCAGACAGGATCCGGTCCTGATGATCGGCCGGAGGAACAAAACGGGAGGTCGGACCCTGCACATGTCTGCTTGCCCGGGACACCAACTGGCGGCAGGCCTGTTCGGTAACCCCCAGAGTTTCGGCAACTTCGTCATAGGGCTTTGCGAAGATCTCGCGCAGCAGGTAGGCGGCGCGCTCCTTCGGGCTGAGGCGCTCCAGCAGCAGGAGGAACGCCGTCGTCAGGGATTGTGCCCTGTCCAGGTCGGTCTCCGGGTCCGAGCCACTTTCGAACTGAAGCGGTTCGGGGATCCACGGGCCGACATAGTCGACCCGTTTCCTGTGAGCGGCCTTGAGAGTGTCCAGGCAGCAATTGGTGCAGACCGTGGTGAGGAATGCTTCCGGATTCAGAATTCCGGCACGATCCGTGGATTGCCACTTCAGGTATGTGTCCTGCACCGCATCCTCGGCATCCGCCATGGAGCTGAGCATGCGATAGGCCAGCCCCATCAGCTTCGGGCGTACCGTCTCGAAAACATCGATGCCTGGAGCGTCACTCATGTCAGTGGTTCGATACCTGTACCCGGTTCCACAGATTGATCATCGCGACCGCGGCGGTGATCGCACTGATCTCGGCGTCATCGAAGTGGCGGCGCAATTCACCGCGCAATGCCTCATAGTTCGTATCGACCTGAAGACTGGTCAAGGCTTCCGTCCAGGCAAAGGCCGCCTTCTCCGCCGGCGTGTAGTCATCAACGTGCCGCCAGACCGTCAGGCGCTGCAAACGCTCCTGGGTCTCGCCCGCGTCGAGTGCTTCCTGGGTGTGCATCTTCACGCAATAGGCACACTGGTTGATCTGCGATGCACGCAGATCGATCAGGTGCCGCAGTTTCGGCTCCAGTCCTGCCTTGCCGATCTCACCACTGGCAGCGACGAAACGCTTTACGATATCGGGGACATTTTCGTAGTGATTGATGGCATTAGAGGTCGTCATTGGCGTGTCTTCCATTCAGGTTTCAGGGTGTGACACAGGGTTGACGACCGGGTGCAGCGATTTGTGACACCGGCCCGAAACTTTTTCCGGCCATCGTTTTGCCGACCCGCCCAGCGAGCCGGGACGGCAAGGAAATCAGGTCATTGTCAGACGGAAAGCGCTTCGTCCTTGCCGAGACCGTATTTGCGCATCTTCTCGTAGAGCGCCTTTCGCGAGAGCCCAAGGTTCTCGTAAGTGGGCTTGATGGCACCGTCGTTGCGCTTGAGTTCGGCGACGATCAACGCCCGTTCATATGTCGCGACCTGTTCGAATAAGGTGGATCCGGCCCCGCTGCTGGGCGCGTTGACCAGCTCGACACCGAGCACGAAACGGTCGGCGACATTGCGCAACTCGCGGACGTTGCCCGGCCAGTCCCGAGCCATCAGCTCGGCGAGGTATTCCTCGTTGATGTCCGGGATCTCGCGCCGGTAGCGTGCCCGGGCTTCCACCGCCAGATGCCGGAACAGGAGAGGGATATCCTCCAGCCGGTCGCGCAACGGTGGAATGGCAACGTTGACGACATTGAGCCGGTAGAACAGGTCCAGCCGGAACCGGCCTTCCTTGCCGGCGGCCTCAAGGTCTTCCTTGGTGGCCGCGATGAAGCGCACATCCAGTTCGATCGCCTTGTTGGAGCCGAGCCGTTCGATTGTCCGGGTCTCGATCACGCGCAGCAGCTTGACCTGCAGTTCCAGCGGCATGGATTCGATTTCGTCCAGAAACACGGTGCCCCCATGGGCATGTTCCAGCTTGCCGATGCGCTGTCCGCTGGCACCGGTAAAGGCGCCCTTCTCGTGGCCGAAGAGTTCAGATTCGATGATTTCGGCGGGAAGCGCGCCGCAATTGAGGGCGACGAAAGGCTTTTCCTTGCGGGGACCTTCGTCATGCAGTGCCCGGGCGACCACCTCCTTGCCGGAGCCGGTCTCCCCCAGGATCAGCACATCGGCATCGGTTGCCGCCAGGGCCGTGACATTGCGGCGAAGCAGTTCCATGGCGGCGGTGCGCCCCACGAGACGGCTTTCCAGGCCCGTTCGGTCTGCCAGTTCCTCGCGCAGCTTTCGGTTTTCCAGCACCAGCCGGCGCTTGTCGAGCGCGCGTTCCACCACGGAGGCAAGGCGCGAAACGGAAAAGGGCTTTTCCATGAAATCATAGGCACCGGCGCGCATGGCCTCGACCGCCAGTGGCACATCGCCATGGCCGGTGATCAGCACCACGGGCAGGGCGGGATCGATCTCGAAGGCCCGCTTCATGACCTGGAACCCGTCCGTCCCGGGCATGCGAATATCTGTAACAAGCACGCCGTAGAACCCGCGGTTGACCCGCTCCAGGGCTTCTTCCGGTTCACCGGTTGCAAACACCGCCTGGCCGGACAACTCCAGCCCCTGGCTCAAGGAGCCACGCAGGTCCGCTTCATCGTCAATCAGTAGGACGGTCGCCTGATCCATTAACGCCTATCTCATTTCATTCCGCTGCAAGGACATGCTCATCGGCCACCGGCAGGCGCATGGTGAACACCGCACCGCCACCGTCGCGATTCGCCGCTTTCAGCGATCCGGAAAAGTCATGAACGATCTTGTAGGCAATCGACAAGCCCAGCCCGAGCCCGGCGCCGACATCCTTGGTGGTGAAAAACGGGTCGAAAATCTGTGGCAACACATCGGCATCGATGCCTGTGCCGTTGTCACTGACGGTCAGCACCGCTTCGCTGCCTTCCTGCCTCAGTTCCAGGCGCACTTCGGGCATGGCAAGCGATGCGGCGTTGCCGCTGACCGCATCAAGTGCGTTGGACAGGAGATTGATGACCACCTGCTCCAGGCGGATACGCCCGCCCTTGACGATGATATCCTCTGTCGGCAGCGCCAGATCGAGACGCACCTTGCTCTGCTTGATATGTGGCTGTAGCAGCAACGTTGCCTCGTCGATCACCTGGCGCAGGGACACCGGCTTGATGTCGGTGCCCGACTTGCGCGTGAAGCCTTTCAGCGTCTTGGCGATTTCGGCCATGCGGCTGACCATGCCTTCGATCCGCGAGAGATTGCCGAGGGCCTCGTCCGCACGCCCCCGCTCGATCAGCATGCCTGCCACTTCGGCATCGGAACGGATAGCTGCCAGTGGCTGGTTGTACTCGTGACTGAGAGCCGCAGACATCCGGCCGAGCGTTGCCAGCTTGGCTGCCTGCACGAGTTCGGCCTGGGCCAGACGCAAATCGGCTTCAGCCTGTTCGCGCTCGCGCACTTCCTGTTCCAGAAGGACGTTGGTGCGGCGAAGATCCGCAGTCCGTGATTGCACACGGCGCTCCAGGCGCAGCGCGCTCGCCCGGTTGCGTCGTTCCTGGCGCACGAATTCTTCCCGCCTGACGATCAGGATGGCGATACCTCCGGCGGCGATCACACAGACCAGAAGCGCGACCAGCATGGCCCAGCCGGATCGCTGGCGGGCATCCTCGATCGTCACAAGCGTTCTGACCTGCCAGCCGAGAACGGCCAAGTTCTCCGTCAATTGCAGGTAATAGTAGGGAGACGGCGTTGCCGGCAGCAGGACCTCGATGCGCTCAGCTACCGACATGTCGGCGATATCCCGGCCGACAGAAAGCTCGTCCATCCGCTTGCCGCGCCATGCGGGAACGTTGGTGACCACAATCCGGCCACTGCCATCCAGCGCGACCAGCGGTTCCTTGCTGAGTGCCCAGGCTTGCTCGACGTCTTCCAGACTGACCCGGACGGCAATCACGCCGACGATGGAGCTGCCCCGGCGCAAGGGCGAGGCGAAGACATAGTTCGATGCGGCCTCTGGCGTACCGGGGATGAGCTGCCGGCCGAGCTGGCCCTGTAGGGCCTGTTCGAAGGCATGTCCGATGCGTTCCGCCCCGCCGAAGGAGCCCGTCGGCACACCATCCTGGCTGGAAACCACGACATTGCCTTGCCTGTCCATCAGCCAGATCTCTTCCGCGCCCGACATGCCGGCAGCGATCGCGGCGATGCCGGGGTCTCCGGACCTGCCCGTGCTCATCAGCAACTGACCGATATCCGGACCACGTGCCAACAGCGGCGACAGCAGGCGGAACTTGTCGAGAAGTCTTTCGAGCACGGCTGTCTGAACAGCAAGATTCGCCCGCGCACCGGTTTCCACCTCCGCAAGCGTGATCCGCAAGCTGGCAAGCCCGGTCAGCCACATCAGTGCGACCGTCGACAGGATCGCCGCCGCTCCGATACCGATCTTCAGCCTGCGCCAGGTCCGGCGCTTGGTCTTGCGCAACATCGCGTCAGTATAAACAAGCCGCGCGCCGCGTGAAGCGGGAGCCTTATCCAGCGAAATCCTCCCCGGTAGCCGTGTCCGACAGGGCCGGTGCACGCTGGCGCCGGTCAATGGCAACGCTCTTGATCAGAACCGTGACGTCCTTGCCTGTGTGGAGATCGAGGTCGGCAACGGACGCGCGGGTGATGCGGGCACGCAGCACCTGTCCGCTGACGGAGCAAAGGATTTCCGCATAGGGACCGCTTTCACTCGAAATACTGCGGATTGTCGCCGCGAAGGCATTGCGGATGGACAGGCCCTCCGGCGGTTTGACTGCCAGGGCAACGTCCCTGGCCCGGATGCGCAGGCGCACCGCATCGCCCGGCACGGCTGCCATATCCGGTATCTGCAGTGTGGCTCCGCCGATATCGACATCGGTCAGGCCCCAGTCCGGGTCACATCTGGTGACGATACCTTCCAGCAGTGCACTGGCCTCGTGACGGCCGGTTGCCCGGCCCAGATCGGTTCGCGCGAGCATGTCGGCCACCGGTCCAAAGGCGGGCGTGCGTCCATCCGACAGGATCACGAGCGTGTTGGACAGGCGCGCCACTTCCTCGATGGAATGGCTGACATAGAGGATCGGGATTCCCGCCTCCACGCACAAACGGTCCAGATAGGGAAGAATGTCGTTTCGCCGCGCCTGATCGAGATTGGCCAGCGGCTCGTCCATGATCAGGAGCCGCGGGTCCGACAGAAGCGCCCGCCCGATGGCCACCCGTTGCCTCTCGCCGCCAGAGAGAGTTCCGGGCTTTCGCTCCAGGAGCCCAGCCAACCCCAACAGATCGACCACTTCGGCCATGTCCCGGGTCCCAGGCCTGCGGCCCGCCCAGCGCGCATAGGTGAGGTTCGAGGCAACGCTGAGATGCGGAAACAGCCGGGCGTCCTGAAAGACGTGACCGATCCTGCGTGCCTGCACCGAGAGGTTGATATTCTTGTTCGCGTCAAAGAGGGTCGTGCCGTTGACGGTGATATGTCCACTGAGCGGCTTGATCAGCCCGGCGATCATGTTGGTGAGCGTTGTCTTGCCGGCGCCCGACTGGCCGAAAAGCGATGTCACCCCGCCCCGGCTGTTGAACCGGGCTTCAAGATCGAGCTGACCGACACGGCCGGTGATGTCGACATCAAGCATGACCGCCCCCCATGCGCGCGCGCAATCGGCGCGCCAGTGCTTCCGAGGTGATCAGCGCCGCAAAGGCGACAAAGGCCGCAATCAGCGTCAGGCGGAAGGCAGCCAGTTCTCCACCAGGGGTCTGGGTGGCGGTATAGAGCGCCAGAGACAGGGTTCTTGTCTCCCCGGGAATGTTGGAGACGAAGGTTATGGTGGCACCGAATTCGCCCATGGCCTTTGCAAAGCCCAGGATCGCGCCACCGAGAATTCCCGGCAGGGCAAGAGGCAGGGTGACCGTCAGAAAGGCGGTCAGGCGATGGGCACCGAGAGACTTGGCCGCTTCTTCCAGTTTCGGGTCCACGGCTTCGAAGGAAATACGGATCGGCCTGACCATCAACGGAAAAGCCATCACACCGGCAGCAAGCGCTGCACCGGTCCAATTGAAGGCGAAGGTGACACCGAAGACACTGTCCAGAAACGATCCGACCGGACCCTTGCGGCCAAAGGTCAGCAGCAGCACGTAGCCCGTGACCACCGGTGGCAAGACGAGCGGCAGATGCACAAGAGCATTGACGGCGCCGTGGCCGGTGAACCGGTAGCGGGCAAGTACGAAGGCCATCAGAACGGCAAGCGGCAGCGCGACAGCGAGGGCGGCAGAAGCGACCTTGAGGGTCAAGAGAAGGGCCTGCCATTCCCCGGGCTGGAGATTGAAAAAATCCACGTCTGCTCAGTCTTCTCGTTCGGGTACGCGGCCGAATTTTCTCAGCCACCTGCCGTTATCGGTTAGAACACCGCAGGAACGCAAGATGTCGTTTGTCCTGAGCCTTCAATGCAAAGCAGCGTGCCTGGGGTCAACAGCCCCTGTCCGGCTTGAGCATGTCTATTCCGATGGCCAGCGCCGGTGCGATCGGCTAGGGTCGCGTTCCCTCCTTGTTGCAGCCGATTCCAGGACACTGCATGACAATCTCGCTGAAGACCCAGGTCCCCGACATCGATACCTATTTGCGCCTGCGGGTCGATTCCGGGCTGAGCGGCTACGGCAGGGACGCGGCGGAAATCGGGCTGAAGAACAGCCTGTTTTGCGTGATGCTTTATGACGGTGATGAAGCGATCGGCATGGGGCGTCTCATCGGTGACGGCGGCTGTTTTGTCCAGGTAACGGATATCGCGGTTTTGCCCGCCTACCAGGGGCAGGGCCTTGGCAAGCGCATCATGGCAGCCCTGACTGCCCATATCGAAAGCGCATTCCCGCCCTCGACCTATGTCAGCCTGATTGCCGATGTTCCCGCCAATGCGCTTTATGCCCAATTCGGCTTTGAAGAAACCGCGCCGGTTTCCCTGGGTATGGCACGCCGGGCAGGTGTCAAAAACCCGGCCTGACAGACCGGTGGCGGGAAAATATATTCCCGCTCGCAAATCGGGTCGTTTGGGCGTTTTGAGCCGCCTAGGGTCTTCTCACAACCATTGAGGAGACAACACCATGTTTCAGATCGAGCCTCTTCCCGCCACCGAGTTTGCACATTTGAGCAGCCTGAGTGACACGGAACTCGCGCAGAAGGGCATTCAGGTGCACATTTCGGACGGAGCGTTTCCCTGCCGTGTGTCACTTGCCGATGCAGCCCCGGGCACCCGGGTTTACCTGCTCAATTTCGAGCATCAACCTGGCGAAACGCCCTACCGCTCCCGGCATGCGATCTTTGTCGCCGATGGCGCGAAGGAAAACCATCCGGACCCGGACACGATCCCGGAAGTCGTGGCGAAGCGCCTGCTGTCGGCACGAGCCTTCAACCGGGCCCACGAGATGATCGACGCGGAAGTCGTTGAAGGCCGCGAGCTGGAAGGTGTCATCCGGACGTTCTTCGACAATCCGCAAGTCGACTACATTCACCTGCATTTTGCTCGCCGCGGCTGCTACGCGGCAAGGGTTTCACGCACCGCATGGACCTGATCAATAAAGCCTAAGCAAGCCTTCGGAGGTGGCTTCTTCCAGAAGAGCCTCCGGGGTCTGCTTCAGCTTGCCATGCCGGATCATCGCATCGCCGATGTCGCCCAGGTCATCGGCATTGCGCCAGCTTTCCGGTTGCCAGATCTTCGAGCGGACCATCGCCTTCGGGCAATGCATGAATGCCCGGGTGATCTCCACTGCCAGCGCCATCGCCGGCTGTTTGCCCTCCACCTGCATCCGCTCCAGCAACCAGGCATCCCGGACGATGCGGGCTCTGCCCGACACCCTCAAGGTCTCGCCCTTGCCCGGGATCAGAAAAATAAGTCCGACGCGCGGGTCCTTCAGCAGATTGTGGTAGCTGTCGAGGCGGCGGTTTCCGGGGCGGTCGGGGATCGCCAGCAATTTGTCGCTCAAGACGGTGACAAAACCGGCCGGGTCCCCCTTGGGGCTCACATCGATCACGCCCTCCGGATCAACCGTCGCGATCAGGCAGAAGGGGGACCGTGCAATGAACTGCCTGCACAGGTCGTCCAGTGCCTTGATCTCCTTTACCCTCACCTTTTCGGGCGCGGTTCCGGCATGGGCTTCGAGCTGGTCAACTGTTGTTATCGGGTCGTTGAAATCTGAAAGAGTCGTGGGATCTTCCGGCATGGCAACCTCCCTGGATCTGCCTGCTGGCGCTTTCACCATCAAACGGCGCTGCGAACGCAAAGACAAGGCGTTTCGCTGGAATCACGGTTTTTCCAAACTGGCGCCCCGATTATGGCTAAACTGGATCTTACCTGAGCAACATCGCACCCATCATAAAGGGATCGCATTGCCGATTTAAACTTTAGCGGTAATCTTTGCGAAATACACCTCAAGGGAGATCCGGCCATGCCGACCGCAGCCAAACGCCGTGCCGCCTTCAAAGCTCTTCACGAAAAAGGGCGTGCTTTCCTGATGCCGAATCCCTTCGATATCGGTACAGCCCGCATGCTGGACGGGTTGCGGTTTGACGCGATGGCCACGTCCAGCGCAGGATATGCCTGGACGCAAGGCGTGAAGGATGCCGAAGGACTGATCACGCGCGACGATGCGCTCGGACATGCCGCCGACATCATTGCCGCGACCAGCGTGCCGGTGAACGGTGACCTGGAGAACGGGTTCGGCGACAGCCCGGACGATGTGGTGGCAACGGTCAAGGGGGCGATCGAGGTCGGCCTCGCCGGCTGCTCCATCGAGGATTACACGACGGATCCGAAACATCCCTACTACGATCTGGAGCTGGCGGTGGAGCGGATCAAGGCGGCGGTGGATGCCAAGAACCGGCTGGCTCCGGATTTCGTTCTGACTGCCCGCAGTGAAGGACCCGTCCAGACGCAGCATGAACTTGACGAGACCATCAAGCGGCTGAACGCCTTTGCAGAGGCGGGTGCCGATTGCGTCTATGCACCGGAGCTGAAGGACAAGGAACAGATTGCCGCCGTTCTGGCCGCCGTGAAAGCGCCGATGAACGTCCTGGCCGGGCGCAAGAACTTCCACCTGACCCGCAAGGAACTGGGCGACATGGGCGTTACGCGTGTCTCCATCGGGGCAGGTCTGGCACGGCTTGCCTACCGCGCCTTCATTGCTGCTGCCGAAGACATGAAAGACGGTGGCACGTTCGGCTGTTTCGACAGGACCGAAACCATGCCGGAAGGAATTCCCGATTTCGAATCCTTCATGAAAACAAGGCCCTGATCCGTAATGGACGCCTCACAGGTTTCCGAAGGCTTTGACCTGGCGAACCCGGGTGATGCAGTCGCAATGACCGAACTCGCCCGGCGGGCCTATGCGCATTATATCCCGGTCATCAACGCCGTGCCCGTGCCAATGACCGCCGATTATGCCGCCCATATCCGGCAGGACGACGTCTGGGTGCTCCGCTCCAGCACCACTCTTGCCGCCAGCCTCGTTCTGATCCGGCATCCGGACCATCTCCTGATCGAAAGCATTGCCGTTGATCCGGAAGAGCAGGGCAAGGGCCGTGGCAGGCAGCTGCTCGACTGGGCGCGGCGGCGGGCAGCGGACTTCGGGCTGAGCGAAATCCGGCTCTATACCAACGTGCTCATGACCGAAAACCGGGCCTGGTACCAGCGTGCGGGCTTCACGGAAACCCATGAGGAACAGCGCGGCGACAAGCGGATCGTCCACATGCGGCTGAAACTGTGACCAAGCTGCTTGCCAACTCCGGATGCGCTGCAAAGCATTGATCCGGGGCCGGGCAGAGCCCGACCCCGGATGGCAGCAGCTACGTAAGCCTTGGCCTTCCAGACCCGCTACTCCGCGCCCCAGGTTTTCTGCTTCTTCTGCTTCATGACGCTTCGGACCATCTTGCCGAATGCCCGATCCTTGGACCTGCGCTCCGCCAGACTTGCAGAGTTGAAGGCTTCTTCCGCCTTCAGCTTTCGCCACCTGTTCAGCCGGCCAGGTTCCAGGGTGCCCTCCGCCAACGCGGCCTGAACGGCGCAACCGGGCTCCGTCTCGTGCCGGCAGTCAGTGAAGCGGCAACGGGATGCCAGTTCGTTCAGATCCGAGAACAGATCATCGATCCCGGCTGCCACATCCGTCAGCTGCAGTTCACGCATGCCCGGTGTATCCAGCACCAGACAACCGCCTGGAACCACGTGAAGTTGCCGGTGGGTCGTCGTGTGGCGGCCCTTGGCGTCATCTTCGCGAATAGCCTGCGTGGCTATGTCCTCGGTGCCTGAAAGCGCGTTGGTTAGCGTCGACTTGCCGACGCCCGAAGAGCCAAGGAAGGCAACTGTTTTGCCCGGCTTACACCAGGCCGCGAGTTTCAGGCCCGGCTCATCGCCACGCGCGTCCAGCGTCACGACCGGAACCGAATTCGAAATCGTCCGAGCCTGATCGACATAGCTTTCCGGATCGCTCGCCAGATCCGACTTGGTCAGGACGATCACCGGATCGATACCGGCCTCGAAAGCAAGCGCGATGTACCGCTCCAGCCGGGCAATATTGAAGTCCTGATTGCAGGAAGACACCACGAACACCGTGTCGATGTTGGCCGCGATCAGCTGGATCTGTCGATCGGTTCCGGATGCACGACGCTTGAGCAGGCTCTGCCGCTCCAGCACCCGGCTTGATGGCGGATGAGCGCGGTCCAGCAGCAACCAGTCGCCTACCGTGGCGTTCCTGACAGGCAGGATCGCTTCGTCCAGCCCTTCGCCGACCACGTGAAGCGCGTTTCGATGGACCTCGACAACACGGACGGGCGGTGTTGCCGTCAGCTCGTCGGAGCTGATCTGTTGTGCAAAATAGGGCCGCCAGCCAAGCGAAAGAAGCCGTGAAGTGTTTTTGTCCGGCCCATCGTTTTTGGGGCGTGCGGGAAAGAAGTCGGAATAGTTCCGTACCATTGGATTGTCTCGTGAATTAAACACACGTCATCGGGCGCCCACCAAGGCACCGGTTCATGTATTCAAGGCTCTCTGATCTTCAGAGAGCCTGCTCACGCAATCTCTGACATCCAATCTCCATGGGACGCACCTCGAAGGTGCCCGTTACAAGTAGTCGCAAAGACGCCCCGATACAAGCATCCCGCAAAAGTGACCAGGCTTATTCCGGTCGCTCGCCGACATAGGCGGCCCGAGGCCGGATCTGTTCCGGCGCCGCGTATTGCTCCAGCGCATGAGCGATCCATCCGGTCATGCGGGCAGCGCAGAAGATGATCTTGCCGGCGTCCTTCGGCAGGTCATAGGTCTTTTGTGTGGCCGCCAGGGCAAGATCGATGTTCGGCGCTTCGCCGAACAGGTCACGCGCGACCGTAATCAAACCCGGCAGACGCTGGACGAAGGGGTGCGCGGGCTCGCTGCGGTAAAGCACGTCGAGCAGGCATGCGGCGCGCGGATCCGGCCCGCGGTAGATCGTGTGACCGAAGCCGGGCAGGGGCTCCCCCCGGCTCAACCGGTCCGAAAGCAGGGTTTCTATGTCGGTGTCCGGCCCGACATCGGACAGCCATGCCGTTGTCCTGTCGGATGCAGCACCGTGGCGCGGACCGGCAAAGGCCCCCAGACCGGAAATGAGGGCTGCGTGGAGGGGCGCCCGGGTGGAGGCAGCGCAGCGCGTCGCGAAGGCACTGGTGTTGAGCTCGTGATCGGCACACAGGATCAGCGCCGCCCGGATCACATTCTTCGCCGAAGACGACACGCCGAAAGCGTTGGCAATCTGCGTGTGGATCGGCACGTCGACCGGATCTGCGTTGAGAAGAGCTGCAACCGCGTAGCGCAGCAGGGCAGCGCCTTTCACCTGCAGAAGCTTGGGTGCCTGGGTGTAGGCCGCCTTGTCCTGCAGCGGCCAGGCGGCAAGCGCGACCATCAGCCGGTCCAGCGGCGCAAGCCCTTCCGGCAGGTTGGGCGGGGGCAATGGAGCGCTTTCGGCAAACGGGTCTTCCTGCGACGCCCAGAGCAGGGTCGCAACGGTTTCAAGCGTGGAGGTTTGCGCCAGATCGACCGCCGGCCGGCCACGATAGACCGGACCGGCTTCCGAAATCAGCGTCAGTTCGGTTTCCAGCACCGGGTCGCCGGTCAAGGGCCGAGCACCGGAGTAGTCGTCGGCAGCCTTGCGGCCTTTCATGCGGCGCACATCCACCGCGTCGTAGCGGCGCTGCTTGCCCGGACCGGCAACGGAATTGATCAGCCCCCGGCTGACATAGGCGTAGAGGGTTGCCGGCTGAACACCGAGTTCGGCGGCGGCTTCACGGGCGGACAGGTAGATTGGCTTGCTCATACATTGATTTTAATTATCAACATTGATCAATGCAATCTTCTCTTTCTATTTGACCGGGAAAGAAAAGGAGATAGCCATGACCGAAGCGCCGAACCCCGCCGGGATGACGCCGGACCCGATTGCCGGTTTGGAGGGCGTTGTTGCAGCCACCACCATGCTCAGCCATGTCGACGGCCAAAAAGGTGTCCTCATCCTCTATGGCCGCCATATCGAAGATCTGGCCGGCAAGCTGAGCTTCGAGGAGGCCGTCCGGCATCTGTGGCAGGATTTTCAGATGTCTGAGGCTTCTTCCCTGCGTGAGGCTTTCGGTGATGCCCGGCGGGCTGCTTTTGCCGTCATGCCGGTTCTTGAAGCTGCCCCTTCCAGCCTCGGCGTTTATGAACGCATGCAGCTGGGCCTGGCTGCCTTGCCGATGTCCACCGGCCTGCCCGACGCGATTGCGATCAGCGGCGCATTGCCCGTCTTTCTGGCCGCCTCTCACCGGATTGCCAGGGGACAGACGCCGATCGCACCGGACAGCACTCTGGAGACCGCGACCGATCTTCTGCGCATGCTGACAGGCGAGCTGCCGCCTGCCGACCATGCCGCCGCGCTCAATCGCTATCTGGTGACAATCCTGGATCACGGGCTGAACGCTTCCACCTTCACGGCGCGCGTGATCGGCTCGACCCAGGCGAACCTCAAACAGGCCGTTGTTGGTGCGATGGGCGCGCTCAGCGGGCCGCTGCATGGCGGCGCGCCTGGCCCAGTGCTGGACATGATCGATGCGATCGGCAGTCCGGAAAACGCAGCTGCCTGGATTGGCGAAGCCTTGGCACGCAAGGAGCGGCTGATGGGTTTCGGTCACCGGATCTACAGGACAAGGGATCCGCGCGCGGACGTCCTGAAGGCAGGACTGCGCTTGCTTGGGCCTGAGAACCCGAAAGTACGTCTGGCGGAGGAGATCGAACAGGCAGCGCTTGCCGCACTTAAAACCGCCAAGCCCGACCGCCCGCTGGAAACCAACGTGGAGTTCTATACCGCCGTCCTGCTGGACGCGATCGGCATCGACCGGACCCTGTTCACGCCGCTGTTTGCCGTCGGCCGGACACCAGGCTGGTGCGCCCATGTTCTGGAACAGCAGGAAACCGGAAAGTTGATCCGGCCATCGTCGCATTATGTCGGGCCGAGCCCCGCATGACGGAGACCGGCTGAAAGCTTGTTACCGCGAGATACCCAGTCCGGAAGGCGGATCATCCGCCTTCCGGGCGCGTGTGTTCAGCCGGTAGACCATGTCGCGCACCCACATGTGCAGCGGTGCACGGTGGTTGAGGGTGGTCCACACGAGGCTGATCGTCACCGACGTTTCCACTGGACAGGGAACTACAAGAAGTCCATCCGCAACTGATCTGGACAGCCGTTCCGGCACCGTGGCGACGAGGTTCGATCCGGCAACCAGACGCTCCAGCCCGGCCGGGCTCGGCACACGCAAGGCGACTTTCAAGTCCTTGTTCATGCGCTCAAGCTCGATGATGTAGCGCGACCGCCATTGACCGCCGTAGGTGACGAGCACGTGGTCGAGATCCAGATAATCGTCCAGGCTCAGTGCCGCTCCGGCTTTTGGATGCTCCGGGTCGAGCAGGCAGACGTAGCGATCCTGATAAAGGTCGCGCCTGTAGAAATGCGGGTCCGACCGTTCGAACGGACCAAGCAGGAGATCCGCCTCGTTGCGCAGCAGGCGTTCGTGACCGATCCCCGACGCATCGATGATCTCCAGGTCCAGGTTGGGCGCTTCGCGTTTCAGAAAATGAACGATTTCCGGAATGATCAGCACGCGTTCATAGAAGTTGCAGGCGATGGTGAAGGTCTGCGCCGCCGTCTTCGGATCGAAATCAGGTGGAGCGACCAGTTGCCGGAACTCGGCCGTCAACCGTTTGGCCTGATGGACGATATCTTCGCAGCGTTGCGTCGGGTGGAGCCGACGGGCCTGACGGACGAATAGCGGATCCTGAAACACGTCCCGCAACTTGTTGATCGTGTAGCTGACCGCTGACTGATTGACGCCGAGTTCTTCCGCCGCACGCGTGAACGAACGGAGCTGGTGCACCCAGACCAAGACCTGCAGCGCCCGAAAATCGACTTCCAACGGATCGCCCGGCATCGGCAATTTCCTCCCGGATCCGGCAAGAACACTCGCCACGGTTTGTAAAATCAAAAAATTCGATGACAACTATAAAGTCAATCGTATTGCTTGATATTATTCCGCCCGCTTAACCTGCCGTCAGTGCCGGATTTGGGAGGAGAAGGCAGATGGCGGTCGCACCTGTCGACGAAACGCTGACGCTTGCGGACCTGACGCGCGACCCCTATCCGATCTACAAACGGATGCGGGCCGAAACGCCGATCGTTCAGGTTCCGGCGGCAAACCGTATCTTTCTGACCAAGGCGAAACACACCAAGATGGTGAAGGACGATCCCGAACTTTACAGTTCGGACGATCCTGTCACACCAATGCGGCGCGCCTTTCTGGCCCACACGCTGATGCGCAAGGACGGCGAGGAACACCGGCGCGAGCGCATGGCCATGCAACCGGCTTTCTCGCCCAAGGTCATCAAGACAGACTGGGCCGATCTCTACCGCAAGATTGCCGCGGAGTATCTCGACCGGCTCCCACGAGGCAAAACGGTCGACCTTTTCACTGACCTTTGCGGACCGGTGGCAGCCCGCATCCTCGCCCACATCCTGGGTCTCGACGAAGTCTGCGACGCCGACATGCAGCGCTGGTCGCAGGTGCTGATCGACGGCGCCGGCAATTTCGGCTTCGCGGATGAACCATTTGCCCGGTCCGATGCGGCCAATGCCGAAATGGATGCCGTGTTCGACAGCCTGATTGCCCGGCATCTGGCAGAGCCCAACAACTCCGCGTTCTCTGTCATGCTGAATGCCCGCGACCCGATCCCCAGAAGCCAGATCTACGCCAACATCAAGATTGCCATCGGTGGCGGCATCAACGAGCCGCGCGATGCGCTGGCAACCATCATCTATGGCCTGCTGACCAATCCGGACCAGCTTGAGGAAGTGAAGCGGCAGGACGCCTGGGCGGATGCATTCGAGGAAGGTGTCCGCTGGGTTGCGCCGATCCAGGCGTCGTCTCGCCGGGCGACGCGGGATCTGGAAATCGACGGCATCGACATTCCCGAAGGCGTGACGCTGATGACCATCCAGGCATCGGCGAATCGCGACGAGGATCTCTACGAGGACGGCGAATCCTTCAACGTCTTTCGAAAGAAAGCGCCGCATCAGGCCTTCGGCAGCGGCCCGCACCATTGTGCCGGCGCCCATATCTCGCGGCGGACTGTCGGGGAAATCATGCTGCCGATGCTGTTCGAACGGTTCCCCGGCATGACGCTGGACAAGCCCGAAGACGTTGTCTGGAGCGGTTTCGGTTTCCGTGGCCCCCTGAACCTGCCCGTCAAACTGAACTGACAAAAAGAAACCAACCGGGCCGGGTTAGAGCCGGCTGAAGGGAAAACCGCATGGTGCAGATCACCTTCGTCCAGCCGAACGGCAGCCGGAAGACCATAGATGCGAGCGAAGGGGCGAGCGTCATGGAAACGGCTGTCAGCCACGGGGTCGATGGCATCTTTGCCGAATGCGGCGGGGCCATGATGTGCGCCACCTGCCATTGCTACGTGGACGAGGCGTGGAGCGACAGGACCGGCGCGCGCACGGAGGGCGAGGAAATCATGCTGGAATGCGCGGCCGCAGACTTGCGCGAAACATCCCGCCTGTCCTGCCAGATCAGGCTGACCGGTGCGCTCGACGGACTGGTGGTGCATCTGCCGGACGAGCAGGCGTGAGGAAACGATTTCGAACAAGGGAGGAAACCATGTCGAAGTACCGGATGATGAGATCGGTGGCCGCAGGTGCGCTCACCGTGGGAGCGGTCGCCGTGGCGGCGCTTTCACTGAGCCTTACGGCTGGCCAGGCCGTGGCAGCGGAGGTCACGCTGCGGCTGCACCAGATGCTGCCGGCGCAAGCCAGTGTGCCGAAGAACATCCTTGAACCGTGGATGGCGAGGATCGAGGAAGAATCGGGCGGGCGGATCGAGTTCCAGCATTTCCCGGCCATGCAGCTTGGCGGCAAGCCGCCGGAACTGGTCGACCAGGCTATCGACGGCATCGCTGACATCGTCTGGACCTTGCCTGGCTATACACCCGGCCGCTTTCCAAGGACGGAAGTCTTCGAACTGCCCTTCGTCATGACCAATGCCGAAGCCGTGTCGCGTGCCTTCTGGCAACTGGCGGAGGAAACCATGCTGGAGCAGGACTTCAAGGACATGAAGGTTCTGGGGCTCTGGGTGCATGGGCCCGGGCTGATCCACTCCAAGGACCCGATCGACTCGCTCGACGACCTGAACGGCGTGAAGCTGCGGGCCCCGACGCGGGTGACCAACGACATGT
Source organism: Labrenzia sp. 5N (assembly GCF_012395805.1). Lineage (NCBI taxonomy): Bacteria > Pseudomonadati > Pseudomonadota > Alphaproteobacteria > Hyphomicrobiales > Stappiaceae > Labrenzia > Labrenzia sp. 5N. Next base: position 48,627 of record NZ_JAAZTM010000005.1, read on the forward strand.
TCAGTTCACTTGGGGCAACACCTGTCGGCATGCCTGTGCCGGCGGTTCCGGAAGCCCTGTCCAAGGGCGTTATCGATGCCACCGTGGTGCCGTGGGAGGTGACCGGCGCACTCAAGATCAACGAACTCGTCAGCAACCACACGGATTTCGGTGACGATGCTCTTTACACGGCAACCTTCGTGCTGGGCATGAACCGGGCGGCCTATGACGGACTGCCCGACGACCTGAAGGCGATCATCGACAAGAACTCCGGTCTTGAACTGTCCGGATTCGCAGGTGGCCAGATGCAGCGGGACGATGCCAAGCCTCGCGACGAAGCGATCGAGAAGGGGGCGAGGATGATTGTCCTTCCACCGGAGGAGGTTGCCCGCTGGAAGGAAGCCTCGGCACCGACGATTGAAAAATGGGTGGCCGAAATGGACGAGAAAGGCATGGACGGCACAGGGCTTTACAAGCGCGCCATCGAGCTGATCGAGGAGAACACCGGGAAATAGCCGGCCAGGGGTGGTGTGCGGCTCCCCCACAGGGCTGCGTGCCTTTGGGCTCGCTTCGCGGCTTGCCTTTTCGACGGCCGCGCGGCATGTGCCGGTTATTCAGGGCGTCCCGTGATCTGTGGTCACGGGACGCCCGATTTTATTTACGCCGTTTTGCCGGTCATCCCGCCATCTGCGCTTCGCGAACGGCGTATTCGATCTCCTGAACGAGGCCGTCTTCCAGACCAAGCCGGGCAGCGAGCATCTGCAGGTAAGCCTTTTCCGCCGGATGATCCGGATCGATGGCAAGACGCGACGCGGCGTAGATTTCGGCTGCAGTCTCCTCACAGGTTGCACTGGCCACGACCTTGTCCAGATCAAGCGGCGAGCGCAATTCGTCCATCAGGAACGCCTTCGCCTCGCTGTCCAGTCCGGCCTCGTCGATCTTGTCGAAAATCCGGTCCTGTTCGTCGCGATCAATATGACCGTCGGCCTTTGCGGCGGAGATCATTGCCGTCAACAGAGCGATTGCGGCCTGATGTTCGCCGCCCGGATGCTCGCACGGATCGAAGGCGGTGCCGCGCGGTGCTTCCAGCGGGATCGGATCATCGGCCGGATACTGTGGGCGCGGTGCGTTCTGCTGGTTGGCCTTGTGGCCCTGGTAGGCCTTGTAGGCAAGGCCGGCAACCAGTGCGAGGCCGCCGTAGGTGACTGCCTTCTTGCCGAGCTTGCGTCCGCTCTTGCTGCCAAGCATGAGACCGGCCAGGCTGCCGAGTGCCAGACCGCCACCCTGGGACGACAGAAAATCCTTGCCCTGGGACAGGAGGTCACCGGATCCGCCCTTGCGGGCAGTCCCGCGCTGGCCGGATTGACCACCGCCCTGGGTCCCCAGAAACTGATCCAGCAAGGATTTTGCGTCGAACATATTCGGCTCCTTAAAATTGCCGCGTGGAACGGCTTAAATCACGGTTGCACTATCAAATGGGATTTTCTGCAAGGGACGCAAGTTTGCGTTACACTCGGTCACACTTCTCCAATCCACAAAGCTTGTCTTCCAGACAACAACGAGAACAATCTTGAACTTCCTCGCCTCAGTCCGCAGTCTTTCCCTACGATGCTGCCTCATCGTCGGGACTTTGGGGAGCGGGAGTGCGCATGCCCTGTCGCTGAACGACGAGGCCGATACCTACCGCAAGATCTGGCAGGAGGATCTGCTGAGCGCCTATTCGCGCACGCTTGCCGATGCAGGCGAAAGCACGACCGGCAATCTATATGCCTTCAACATCAAGGGCTGCTCGCGTGAAGATGCGCCCGGAAGCCTGCTGTACATCCATGCGATCCAGGACCGCGGCCAGCCGCGCGGCAGCGAGTTTCCGACCTATGTCTTCACCTCGGGAACAAGGCAGGACAAACCGGAACTCGCATTCAAGACCTTTGCGGGAAAACGGATCTATCTCTCCGACACGATCACCTGTGAACCGGAGCGATGTCTTCTCTCCGGCAAGACCGGGTTTTCCGATGTCTGCCTGGCGGACCCATACGGCAACCCGGCACCGGATCTCAAAGGCCTGCGCAAGGATTTCTGGACCGATCTCATGGGCTGGCTGGGGCTTTGAGCGGTCATTTCAGCGGCAGCAGATTGTCGTCCTTCAAGGTTTCCATGGCAATGGACGAGCGCACATGATGGACCGCCTCCTGAGGCAGTAGCTCGTCGTTGATGATGTGGCTGAGCGCCTTCAGGTCCGGCACCACGATCTTCAGCATGTAATCGACATCGCCGGTCAGCGTGTGGGCCTCCTGCACTTCCGGCATGGCGGTCACCATGTTGCGGAACTTGCGGGCGTTTTCCCTGGAATGCGCGCCAAGCGTCACGCCGACATAGGCCGTCACCATCAGACCCAGGGCTTCCGGATCCAGTGCCGCCCGGTACCGGCGGATGATACCCGCTTCTTCCAGTTTCTGCCGCCGCCTGGAAACCTGGCTTGCGGACAGGCCGATCACGTCACCCAACTCGGCATTGGTGAGGGCGGCATTGTTCTGCAAGGCGGCAAGCAACTTCACATCAAAGCCATCCAGCGCAATCGTCATGCGTCACTCCGAAATATCCTGCATGTTTCGTGCATCATCTTACGCGAAAACACGTGGATTGCACACACACTGCGCGTCCTTCACGGCATTCTGTCTGCAATGACCCGTTTTACCGAGGAGGACTTTCATGGGACCGTTCCCGCACGACGCGCCGCCGGCACAGATCACGTCTGAAAATCCGGCAGGGACCGATGGCTTCGAATTTGTCGAATTCGCCCATCCGGAACCGGAAAAGCTGGACGAACTGTTCCGCAAGATGGGCTACCTCCCCGTTGCAAAGCACAAGAGCAAGAACATCACGCTCTATCGCCAGGGTGACGTCACATATGTGCTGAATGCCGAACCGGGCAGCTTCGGCATGAAGTTCGTCGACACGCACGGCCCTTGTGCACCTGCCATGGCCTGGCGCGTCGTCGATGCGCAAAAGGCGTTCGAGCATGCGGTTGCCAAAGGCGCGACGCCTTATGAAGGCGACGACAAGACCCTGGACGTTCCGGCAATTGTCGGCATCGGCGGCTCGCTGCTTTATTTCGTGGATACCTACGGCGCCAAAGGCTCGGCCTATTCCAGTGAATTCAACTGGCTGGGCGAGTTCGACCCCAAGCCGCAGGGCGTCGGCTTCTACTATCTCGACCACCTCACCCACAACGTCTATCGCGGCAACATGGACAAGTGGTGGGACTTCTACCGCGACCTGTTCAACTTCAAGCAGATCCATTTCTTCGACATCGACGGGCGGATCACCGGTCTCGTCAGCCGCGCGATCACCAGCCCTTGCGGCAAGATCCGTATTCCGCTGAACGAATCCAAGGACGATACCAGCCAGATCGAGGAATACCTGAAGAAGTACAACGGCGAAGGTATCCAGCACATTGCTGTCGGCACGGACAACATCTACCAGAGCACGGACCTTCTGGCGGACAACGGCCTGAAATTCATGCCCGGCCCGCCGGAAACCTATTATGAGATGTCCCATGCCCGGGTGAACGGCCACGACGAGCCGATCGAGCGGATGAAGCGCCACGGCATCCTGATCGATGGTGAGGGTGTGATCGACGGCGGCATGACCAAGATCCTGCTGCAGATCTTCTCCAAGACCGTGATCGGCCCGATCTTCTTCGAGTTCATTCAGCGCAAGGGTGACGAAGGATTTGGCGAAGGCAATTTCCGCGCCCTGTTCGAATCGATCGAGGAAGACCAGATCCGCCGCGGCGTCATCAAGACTGAAGCAGCCGAATAATCCCACTTGCAGGTTGCTTCTGAAAGGCCGCTGTCCTTCGGGAAAGCGGCCTTTGTTTTGCCCTGCGGTTCAGATTTTTCTTTTTCCGATGCAGCAAAGCCCGGATCCGGCTCAGGACTTGATCTTGTTTGCACGGCCCGAGGGAGTGGCCGCCCTGCCAAGCGACATGCCCCGGGGGAACACGAAAAGTCACGCCATTTCCGGGTGTTGCGCCTCGCTGACAGCGCGATCCGGGGTTTCAGCGGGTATCAATGGAAAAAAATCTTGAGCGTCCTTGGCCGGATTAATCCCGTATTTTCAATACGATAACGACAGCCTGAAGTAGAAACTTGAAAAATTTCACGTGAATCACGTTTTTCCAAGGAACGATTCCATGTGGAACGGGTTTTACATACAGAGGCTGCCGAGTAGGCCCTCTGTTGCATTGTCTAAGCACAAACTCTTTATACCTCCGCACCCCCATGCGGAGGTTTTTTTTCGCCTCGGCGTGGGCTAAGCGCGCGGCCTCCGCATACGGGTATTCCCGTTCGTGCCGTCAGACATCAGACAGCGTTCATGTTCGCCATGACTGCCTTTGCACCGATTTGCTTCAGGAAGGCCTGCGGGTCGAACGCGACCTTGCGGTATTCATCGGCAATTCGGGCTTTCGCCTCCAGAAAGACCTCTTCGTTCTGCCATTCGACAAAGGTGACGAATTTTGCCATCCCCTCGCCGGAAGGCTGCTCAAGCACGAGGTTCTGGCGGCACCCTTCGATGTTCTGAAGCAGGCCGCGAATGACATTGAGCCGTTCCAGTAGAACGTCTCGCGCCTCGAGCGGCACTTCAAAGCGGTCAACGCGGTAGATAGGCCGGGATTCCGTGTCCGATTTCATGCTTTTCTCCTTGGGATTTGAAAGGAGAAAAAGCTCTACAACCTCAACTTAAATTGAGGTCAAGCGGATATTCGAACTGGCTGGCAGGAAGGGCTGCTCAGCCCTTCACCTTCGCTTCCAGCACGTCCCAGACCATGCCAGCCACATCCGGTCCGCCGAGATTGCGGATGGCGCGGATGCCTGTGGGGGCGGTGACGTTGATTTCTGTCAGGTTGCCGTCGATGACATCGATCCCCACCAGGATCAGGCCCTTCTCCTTCAGCGAAGGCCCGAGGCGCGCACAGATCTCGCGTTCGCGCTCGGTCAGCTCACTGTCGGTCGGCGCACCGCCCCGCACCATGTTGGAGCGCAGGTCGCCCGCGGCCGGAACGCGGTTGACCGCACCGGCGAACTGGCCATCAACCAGCAGGATGCGCTTGTCGCCGTGCTTCACATTGGGCAGAAACTGCTGGATGACCCAGGGCTCGCGGAAGGTCGCGGCAAAGAAGTCGTAGAGCGAACCGTAGTTGAGGTCGTCCTGGGTGATGCGGAAGACGGCCGCGCCACCATGGCCGAACAGCGGCTTCATGACGATGTCGCCGTATTCCTTCCGGAACAGATCGATTTCCGACTTGTCCTTGGTGATCAGGGTCGGCGGCATCAGGTCGGCGAATTCGGTCACGAACAGCTTTTCAGGCGCGTTGCGAACGGCTGCAGGATCGTTGACCACCAGAGTGTCCGGATGGATCTTTTCCAGAATATGGGTCGCGGCGATGTAGGACAGGTCAAACGGCGGGTCCTGGCGCATCAGCACCACGTCCATCTCGCGCATGTTGAACCGGCTCTTTTCACCCAATGTGAAGTGATCACCCTTCACATCGCGCACTTCGATCGGCTCCAGTGCGCAGAACACTTCGTCACCGCGCATCGCCAGACGGTCGGGCGTGTAGTGATAAAGTTCATGTCCGCGAGACTGTGCTTCCAGCATCATTGCGAAGGCGCTGTCGCCGGCAATGTTGATGGACGAAACATGGTCCATCTGGACCGCAACTTTCAAAGCCATGAGGCAACTCCCGGCGGGCGGCGCCACTTGAGCGCCTTTGGGATTTTCAGAACGATTGGTCCAGATATGCGGTGCGCAGTCGGCTTTGTCCAGAGGGGGAGGTCAGAAGGATCCGACTTCGGTTCCCGTCATTTCGGGGACCGTCAAACAAGGTGAAGTCTCTCGGCCATAATCAGCGTCACCCTGGCGACCGACGGAAGACCCGGGGCCTGGTCGTTTCAAGAGTGCTCGTAAGGCGAAGCAAATATCCGGGACATTGAGACCACTGTGAGCAAGCAGGGCAGCGAGCAAGCCCCGGATCTGCGCTCCGTTTGTCCGGCGTGACGCCGAAGGTGAATTTTCTCGGCAGCCAAAAAATTGCGTCCCGAACTACTCCCAGGCCTGAAACGCATTCACGATCCGCACGGGCAAGGCGCGGGGCCGGACGACGATAATATCGAAACGCAGGGTGAAGAACCCGGCCTTCGGGTGTTCCGTGACGAAGATCTTCGCGGCACGCGAGATGCGCTTCTGGCTGGCGGGCGTGACGGCTTCCAGCGCCGCCTGCCGCGATTTGCGGGCCTTGACCTCGATGAATGCGACTGTCTTGCGCCGTTTGGCGATGAGATCGATCTCGCCAGCCTTTGTCTTGTAGCGGCGCTTGAGAATGCGCCAGCCGGTGAGGCGCAGGTACCAGGCGGCAAGGGTTTCGGCAGAAAGGCCCAGGGCATGTGCCCGGCGGCGGCGATCGGTTTCTGCCGGTTGCCTTCCGGCTCCGCCGGGACGACGTGCCATCAGGCGTCGTCCGCCTTCAGTTCCAGCGCGCGTTTATAGACCTCGTTGCGGTCAAGCCCCGTCGCTTTCGAGATTTTCTTGGCCGCGGCACTGACCGGCATTTCGGTAAGCGCCTCACTCAGCAAGGCATCCAGATCGTCCACCTCGGCTTCCGGCTTGTCTTCCGGCGGACCGACAAGAATGACGATTTCACCCTTGACCTGCCGGCCCTCGAACCGGGTGCTCAGATCTTCCAGGGTGCCACGCTCGAAGGTTTCGAACCGCTTGGTCAGCTCGCGCGCAACGACGGCTTCGCGGCCGGGGCCAAGCAGTTCCGCCATCAGCGCCAGGGTCGCGGCGGTGCGGTGGGGCGATTCAAAGAAAATCAGCGTCGAAGGCACCTTGGCCAGCTCTTCCAGCCGTCGGGTCTTCGGGCCTCCCTTTTGAGGCAGGAAGCCGGCGAAAAGCACCGTGTCGCTCGGCAGGCCCGCCGCGACAAGGCCAGCCAGCGGCGCCGACGCACCGGGGATCGGGATGACTTTATGCCCTTCTGCGACCACATCACGCACCAGCCGGTAGCCCGGATCCGAGACCAGGGGCGTGCCAGCATCGGACACCAGCGCCACGGCGCGGCCGTCAGCCAGAGTTTCCAGGATCTTCGGCCGCTGCTTGTCGGCATTGTGTTCGTGATAGGGGAGAAGCGGCGTCTTCAGCGAAAACCGCTGGGTGAGCGTTGCCGTGACCCGCGTATCCTCGCAAGCGATTACGCTTGCTGCAGCAAGCGTTTCCAGGGCCCTGACGGTGATATCGCCGAGGTTGCCGATCGGCGTGGAGACGATGTAGAGCGCAGGTTCCAGATTGGGTGCAGTGAAGACATGTTCGGAGAGGCTGTAGCGGTTCTTGTCCGCAGCCGGCCCGGCTGTTTCCTTGACCATGTCGCCTTTCCTCTTTTCCGCCGCGAATTGCAGCATCGGCCCCGTTTGCGCCCTTGCGCTAGCCTTTCAATACAACCGATGCAAGGCAAATCCACCGTTGATCGGGCCGATATGCCATTGAAAGGCCACTAAATCTTTACAGGCCTGTAGCGAATACGTAAGTCTTTCCCAAAGGGTGAACCAACAAATATGGCAAGTGCAAGACGGGGCGACATCGTGCAACAGCACAGACGTGTTTTCTTGAAAACGGCGCTGGCTGGAGCCAGCACGATGTTGCTGGGTGGCTGCATGGGGTCCACGCTCGGCTCTCTGCCGGGTGACCAGATCCAGCCAAGTGCCCAGCCGCAACCGACTGGTGAAATCATCGGCACGGGCGGGGTGCGCATCGGATTGCTGTTGCCATTGGCAAGCTCCGACGGCAATGCCTCCATCGGTACGGTTTTCAAGAACGCCGCCTCACTGGCGCTGCAGAACTTCCCGAGCGCGGATGTGCAGTTGCTGGTGAAAGATACCGGCGGCACGTCCGAAGGCGGACGCGCGGCAGCGCAGGCCGCCATTTCGGAAGGCGCGGAACTGATCCTTGGCCCGGTGTTCTCACCAGCGGTATCCGGCGCTGCGCAGGCTGCGCGGGCAACCGGCGTTCCGGTCATTGCCTTCTCTACCGACACCTCCGTCGCATCCCGGGGCGTCTATCTGCTCAGCTTCCTGCCGGAAAGCGACGTGAAACGGGTCGTCGGCTATGCCAACAGCCAGAAGAGACATTCCTATACCGCCCTGATCCCCGAAGGCTCCTATGGTGCCATCGTCGAGGCGGCGTTCCGCCAGGAAGTCGGCCGAGGAGCAGGCAGGATCGCATCGATCCAGCGCTATTCCATGAACGGATCGGACACATCCGATCTTGTTGCGAAGACCACGGCGCTGAAATCGGTTCTGAACAATGCAGACGCCCTGTTCGTACCGGCCGGCGGCGGTGTGCCGGCGGTTGTCGTGCAGACCTTGGTCAGCCAGGGCGCCAATCTGGGCAATGTGAAATTGCTCGGTACCGGACAGTGGGACTCTCCCCAGGTCAAGAACAACCCGGTGCTTGCCGGTGCCTGGTTCGCCGGGCCGGAGGACAAGGGTTTCCTGGCCTTTGCCCAACGCTACCAGAGCATCTATGGCTCCGCGCCGCCGCGCAATGCCAGCCTGGTCTATGACGGTGTCACGCTGGCCGCGGGCCTGATCCGCTCCGCCGGACAGCAGCGCTTCCAGCAGAACATCATCACAAACCGCGATGGCTTCATCGGCATTGACGGATTGTTCCGCTTCCAATCCAATGGCCTCAACCAGCGGGGCCTTGCCGTCTATCAGATCACCGGGCAGGGCACACAGGTGATTTCTCCGGCACCACGGGATTTCCGCACCGGATTCTGATCTTATCCGCCGACACCCTAGGAGTGCTGAGTTAAGATGCTGAGCGGCAAACAGATCGTCCTGATCATCAGCGGCGGTATCGCTGCCTACAAGTCCCTTGACCTGATCCGCAGGCTGAAGGAACGCGGCGCCCGGGTGATCCCGGTGATGACGAAGGGCGCGCAAGAGTTCATCACGCCTCTGGCTGCCGGGGCTCTGGCCGCGGAAACCGTCTTCACCGACCTGTTCGACCGGCAGGCCGAACACGACGTCGGCCACATCCGCCTGGCCCGCGACCACGACCTGATCCTGATAGCGCCCGCCACCGCCGATCTGATGGCCAAGATGGCCCACGGGATTGCCGACGATCTGGCGACAGCGGTTCTGCTGGCAACCGACAAGCCTGTTCTGGTTGCCCCTGCCATGAACCCGAAGATGTGGCAGCATGAGGCGACCAAGCGTAACCGGACGATACTCAAGGCGCGTGGCATTGCCTTTTGCGGCCCAGCATCCGGCGAAATGGCGGAAAGGGGCGAAGCCGGCACCGGCCGGATGAGCGAGCCGCTGGAGATCGTGGCAACTGCCGAGGCCGTGCTGCGGGAAGAGGCGATCCGGGCCGGCAGCCTGCCGCTTGCCGGAAAGCATGTTCTGATCACCTCAGGCCCGACCCATGAGCCGATCGACCCCGTCCGCTACATTGCCAACCGGTCTTCCGGCAAGCAGGGCCATGCGCTGGCCCGCGCCGCCTATGAAGCGGGCGCTCGGGTAACGCTGGTGTCCGGCCCGGTAACACTGCCGGACCCGGCCAATATCGATGTCATCCACGTGGAGTCCGCTTCCGCGATGTTGAAGGCGGTGGAAGGCAACCTGCCGGCGGATATCGCCATCATGGCCGCCGCCGTCGCCGACTGGCGTGTCGCGAGCGAGGGTGCCCAGAAGATCAAAAAGGATGGGACCGGCAAACCGCCCGCGCTGGAGCTGACGGAAAACCCGGACATTCTGGCGACTGTCGGTCATCATCCGGACCTGAGGCCAAAGTTGCTGATCGGCTTTGCCGCCGAGACGCAAAACCTGATCGACAATGCCCGTGGCAAGCTGGAACGCAAGAAGGCCGACTGGATCATCGCGAACGACGTCAGTCCGCAGACAGGCATCATGGGCGGCGACGCCAACACCATTCGCGTCGTCAGCCGTGACGGCGTCGAAGACTGGCCGGAAATGGACAAGGGTGAGGTAGCCCGCAGGATCATCGCCCGCGCAGCCGAGGCGCTCGGCTCGGACTGAGCCGAGCCAAACTGTTTCACAAACCTAAGCGATGAAGGACGGGTGCTTCTGACCGGCAGCTTTCTGCCTTTTTTCACCGGAACCGTTCTGCTGGCCTGCGCCCCTGCCGGAGCAGGGGCGGTCGATGGGGCTGGTCAGGCTGCGAAGCGGAAGTAGCTCATGCTGATGGAGCCGTACTCGTAGCTTCTATGGAGAAGCTGGGCCTTTGCATCCGTTCCGCCTGCGCCAAAGGCGAAGAACAGCGGCAGAAGGTGCTCGTCCGTCGGGTGGTTGCGGCGAAAGTTCGGAGCGCTCTGGATATCGTCGAAATATCCGATCGATCCTGACTTGAGGCCATCGTCCAGCCAGCGGTCGAAATCAGACGCCCACACAGGCGTTGGCGAGCCTTGCGGCCCGAATTCACGCAGGTTGTGCGTGGTGCTGCCGGACCCTGCCAGCAACACGCCCTTGTCCTTGAGAGGTGCCAGCGCCTGGCCAAGGGCATAGAGGGATGCAGGCGTGCTGCCGTGCGGCAGAGACATCGCCACGACCGGAATGTCGGCATCCGGATAGGCAAGCGACAGCGGCACCCAGGCGCCGTGATCAAGCCCCCAGTGACTGTCGAGTTCCACATCGTGGCCGGCAGCTTCCAGGAGGCGTGCCGCTTCGTCGACGTGATCCACATCGGCCTTTGCGGGATAGGAGATCTCGTAGAGCGGGCGCGGGAAACCGCGGAAGTCATGATAGGTCCGCAGCGGTCCCGGTGCCGACAGCTTCAAACCGTCTGTTTCCCAATGCGCGGACAGGATCAGGATTGCCTTGGGGCGTGGCTGGCTTGCGGCAAAACTCTTCAGGAACCGGCTGGCAGCGGTGTCTTCAAGTGCCAGGGTTGGCGCACCGTGAGCAAAAAAGACGGGCGAAATACGGTTTGGTGTAGCCGTCATGGGACCACTCCTCGGGAGAATTGTTTCTACCCGAGAAGATAAGCTATTCGGCCGGAAGGATTAGACCAGAAAGGGAAGAAGGCTCGTTCGACACATGTGAACAATCCCGGCCTTCGATTTCCACTGTTCAGCCATACCGCTTCCGCTTACGGGAGCGGTATGTGTCCTTGCTTGCCGGTATCAGGCGGGCTTCAGAACGCCTGGCCCAAACCCGCCCGAGCGGCCCTTACCTGTAACCCAGGTTGATCAGCTGAACGCGCCGGTTGATGGCGGCATCCGGCTTGGACGGATCGCGCAGCTGCTCCTCACCCAGGCCCACAGCGAAGAGATAGTCGCCCGGTACGCGGAATGTGGTCACCAGTGCTTCACGCACCGCCTGCGCGCGTTTCAGCGAAAGTTCCAGGTTATATTCGCGTGCACCCTTTGCATCCGTGTGACCGACGATGAAGAAAGTCTGCCCCTGCAGATAAGGCGTGTGCAGGGCATCCGCGATCAGGCCAACGGTTTCATAGGATTCCGGGCGAATGCGCGCGCTGTCGAAATCGAACGTGATTTCCACGTTGAACTGGCGCAAAGAGGCCAGCTTGTCGGCAAGCGGCAGAGTGTTGGGAGCGTTCGCACCCGGATATTTCTGGATATTCTCCAGCGCTGCCTTCTGCAGTTCGTCGGCCGTGAGGTCGACCTTCTGCTGGGCCCCCTGCAGGGAGTTGATGATCTCGTTGCGGCTCAGCTTGGTCTGGGCCACAAGGCCCGAAGCGGACACGGCGAGAAAGGCGGCCGACAAACCGGCCAGAAGCATCTTGTTCATGAAAAATCTCCCGGTGCCGTGTTAGCGGTAGCCGGCCAGGTCAATGGCCGTGTTGCATTTTTCGCTGACGGAAGGCTGGGCCTTCAGCAGGCAGCGCAGAAGATGGCCCGCACCGGCCTTGACGCCCTTGCAATATTGCGCGGCATCGCGCTGGCACAGTTTGGGCGCTTCCGCCTGGGCCGCCAGCCGTGCCTGAATGAGTGAAGTCACGACCAGACGGTCGGCGTTGCACTTTTCCGAAACCTTGGACTGATTCTGTTCAAGACACTGAGTGATGCCGTTGTTGGCCAGTGTCGCGGACTTGCAATAGGATTCGATGTCCTTGCCACAGCTGGCGGCCAGGATCTTGATGGCGTCGGCATAGCCGACGGTCTGGGCGAAGGCAGCCGGTGCAGCGACCAGCATCAACCCGGTGGTAAATGCAAAAATCAATCGTCTCATGTTGCCAATCTCCCAATCGCTGGCACGTTACGATGCGTCAGAGTGTTTCAGGTGAAGATTACGACTTCAAGTAGATATCTGATTTTCATGCGAAGTTTCGTGAATGCCCGCCAGCCTTGACACGGACCGGCGAATATCGTCACTCGCCAGCAACGCTCACTGCCGGACACTTTCAATGCCTGTTACCCTGGAACTGAAGCGACTGGAGCACGGTCGCGATCTGCCACTGCCCGCCTATCAGTCGGTGCTGGCCGCCGGACTTGACCTTCTGGCAGCCGTTGACGGCAAGATAACCCTTGCACCTGGTGCCCGTGCCCTGGTGCCAACTGGTCTTGCCATGGCTCTGCCCGCGGGTTTCGAGGCTCAGGTTCGCCCCCGGTCAGGCCTTGCCGCCAAACATGGCGTCACCGTCTTGAACACGCCGGGCACCATTGATGCCGACTACCGCGGCGAGGTGAAGGTGATCCTGATCAATCTCGGTGACGACCCCTTCGAGATTTCACGGGGAGACCGGATCGCCCAGATGGTGATTGCACCTGTTCTGCAGGCGGACATTGTCGAAGTCGAGGTCCTCTCGGAGACCGAGCGCGGTTCCGGCGGTTTCGGTTCGACTGGCCGCGCGTGATGTCCGAGCTGATCATATTCGATTGCGACGGCGTTCTGGTCGATACGGAACGCATGGCCAACGCCAACATGGCCGCGATCATCAGCGAGCTTGGCGTTCCGATGACCGGGCCGGACTGTCAGCGCAGGTTCATGGGACGGACACTGGAAGACGTGCAGTCCATGATCGAAGACCTGACAGGTCAGGTACTCCCCACCGACTGGCCGGACCAGGTGCGGCTGCGCGATCTGGAGAGCTTCAAGGCGGGTGTTCCGGCGATCGAAGGCGTCGCCGGCGTGCTGGACGAACTCGACCGGCGCGACGTCGCCTATTGCGTCGGGTCTTCCGGCAAATATGAAAAGATGCGCACAACGCTCGGCAGTTCCGGTCTGCTGCCCCGGCTGGAAGGCCGGCTGTTTTCCGCACAGGACTGCGAGCGCGGCAAACCCGCGCCGGATGTGTTCCTGCTGGCAGCACGCACCATGGGCCACGCCCCGGAAAACTGTACGGTAATCGAGGACAGCCTGCCCGGCGTTCTGGCAGCCCGGGCAGCGGGCATGGGCGTCTATGCCTTTGTCGAGGATCCCGCTTGCGACCGCGAGGCCATGCAGGGCGCCGGGGCCGTCCTGTTCGAGGCAATGGCGGATCTGCCGGACCTGCTCTTTTCCAAGACCTGAACCTTTTCTGGAAAAAGGTTTTACCCGCAGGATCGCAAAGGTGCTTTCGGCCCCTTATAACTTGCCGAAACCCGTACTATCTTATCGCTCCGATAGTCGAACGATGCCGGCGGAAGAAGATCCGGCCAACTTGGGAGACCTGCCATGACGATCAAGACCAGTGGTCGCGGAAAAATCTATTCCTCCATCACCGAGACCATCGGCGATACACCGATCGTCCGGCTGGACCGACTGGCCAAGGCGCACGGTGTCAAGGGCAACCTCCTGGCGAAGCTTGAGTTCTTCAACCCGATTTCCAGCGTCAAGGACCGGATCGGCGTTGCGATGATCGAGGCGATGGAGCAGGCCGGCCAGATCGTTCCGGGCAAGACCACACTCGTCGAGCCGACCTCCGGCAACACAGGCATCGCGCTGGCATTTGTCGCTGCCGCCAAGGGCTACCGGCTTATCCTGGTAATGCCGGAGACCATGTCGGTGGAACGCCGCAAGATGTTCAAGATCCTGGGCGCCGAGCTGGAATTGACCGAAGGGCCAAAAGGCATGAAGGGCGCAATCGCCCGCGCCGAGGAACTGATCAGTGAAATCGACGGCGCGGTGATGCCGCAGCAGTTCGAAAACGCCGCCAACCCTGAAATCCACCGCAACACTACCGCGGAAGAGATCTGGAACGATACCGACGGCGGCGTTGACGTCTTCGTCTCCGGCATCGGCACCGGTGGCACCATCACCGGCGTTTCCCAGGTGCTGAAGGAACGCAAGCCGGGCCTTCACGTCGTTGCCGTCGAACCGGCCGACAGCCCCGTGCTTTCCGGTGGCCAGCCCGGCCCGCACAAGATCCAGGGCATCGGTGCCGGTTTCGTGCCGGGCGTGCTCGACACCTCCGTCTACGATGAAGTCCAGACCGTCGCCAACGAAGATGCCTTCGCCATGGCCCGGGAAGTGGCAAAGACCGAAGGCCTGCCGGTAGGCATTTCTTCCGGCGCCGCGCTCACCGCTGCCATCCGCGTCGGTCAGCGCGAAGGCATGGAAGGCAAGAACATCGTGGTGATCATTCCGTCCTTCGCAGAACGGTATCTTTCCACGGCTCTGTTCGACGGCCTGTGAGCATCCAGGCGCGAAATTTCACCCCGTCGGCCGGTTCACTCCGGCCGGCGGGGTTTTTCATGTCTTGCGGTGATGCAGAACCCTGCCGATGGTGTTCATGAGAACCTGTGCCGCAAGGGTGCTTGTGGAACCGGTCGGGTCATAGTCCGGCGCAACTTCCACCAGATCGATGCCGACGATGTCGCCTTGCCTTGCCAGACCGTCGAGCAGCTCCAGCACTTCATAATAGAGAAATCCGCCGTGGCTCGGCGTGCCCGTGCCCGGTGCGATGGACGGATCGAAGGCGTCTATGTCAAGCGTCAGGTAGTAGCGCTTTCCGGCCGGTATCCGCGCCAGAAGCGCCTCGGTGCCGAGCTTGCGGGCGTGACGCACGGACAGGATGTCGGAGCCCATCCTGCGGGCATCCTCGTAGCCATCGCGCGAGGTGGAGGAGACGTTGCGAATGCCGATCTGCGTCAGCCCGGTGACATAGGGTTTTTCCGCCGCGCGGCGCATGGGATTGCCGTGGCCATAGCGCACGCCGTGTCGTTCGTCGACGAAATCCAGATGCGCATCGATCTGAACGACGTGGATCGGGTCTTCGCCATCAAAGGCGTTGATGCAAGGAATGTTGACCGAATGGTCCCCGCCCAGCACCACCGGCAAGGCGCCGGCCTTAAGGATCTTGCGTACGCCGAATTCGATGCGTCTGTGGCTTTCAATCGTGTCCGTATGGACGATATCGGCATCACCCAGATCGACAATGCGGGTCGTTTCCGCCGGCAGGTAGGTGATGTCGTCCTCAAAATCATAAGCGCCCGCATGGCCGAAGGAAAACAGCGTCGAGGCCTCCCGGATCGCGCGCGGCCCCATGCGCGCGCCCGAACGCCACTGGGTGCCGAAGTCGAACGGAGCCCCCATGACGGCAACATCCGCATCGATGGCGTCCCAATCCGGCTGATAGGGAAACTTGCCGAAGGTGCAGATGCCGACAAAGGGCAGGTTCAACCGCCCGCTTTCATAACCGTGTGAGGACATTCAAAGGCTCCTGTTGGGGACCGGCCAACTAGAGCATCATTGCAGAAGAGGGGAAAGGGCGGGGTTGAGGCAACCAAAAAACTACTGGCTCTGAAGCTAGCTGAACTCCCTAAACCTGCTTTTCCATACGTGTCGCGGAGGAAAAGCCGAACAGAAGTTCGAGAAACCCGGTCTTTTCTTCCCCAACCGCCTTGAACCCCGAGCGCTCGTAAAGAGCTTTTGCCCTTGGGTTCGTGTCGATCACATCCAGCCGCACACGGGTGAGCGAACGCTGGCGTGCTTCTTCGCCAATGGCTTTCAGCAAGGTGCCGCCGATGCCGCGGCCGCGGGCGCTTTCGGCCACAAAGATGCCGTCCATCAGCAGGCAGTCCGGCTCAATCTTGCGTTCCAGAACTTCCAGAAGAAGTCCTCGCCAGAGGCCACCGAACGTTCCGTAAACCGCCGTCATGTCGGCGAGGCTGCCGCCGGCAAGAGCCCCGTCCCGGGTCTTGTAACCGGCAAGGCCTAGCAGCCGTCCCTCCCGGTCGAGAGCGCTGATGGCAAAATCCGGGTTGAGGATGCGCTCGACAAGTCGAAGCGCTTTTTCTTCCGGGGCCAGTACCTTGCCGAGCTTGCCGGAAAAGGCTTGCCAGAACAGGCGGGCGGCAACCGGCCGCTGGTCTTCCGGGAAGCCGGGAGAAATGAAAATGTCGGATGACATGGCAGGATCAGCGGATGAAGACCGCGGTCCCTGTGGCGCTGACCATCAGCATGGAGCCGTTCTGGCCTACGGTTTCGTAATCGAGGTCGACGCCGATCACCGCATTGGCACCCATTGCCTGGGCCTGCTGGCACATTTCGTCGATGGCGATCTTGCGCGCCTTGCCAAGCTCTTCCTCGTACGCACCGGAGCGGCCGCCGACAATGTCACGGATGCCGGCAAAGAAATCCTTGAAGATATTCGCGCCAAGGATCGCCTCGCCCGTCACCAGACCCTTGTAGTCCAGATCCTTGCCCTGAATGGTGTTGGTGGTGGTGACCAGCATGCATTGTCTCCCTTTTGAACCGATGTTCGAGACATGGGTTCGTCCTCTTGGTTTTGCAAGAAATGGCTGGATTGGAAGAGGTTAGCCGGCGACAAGTCCCGCCATCACCTTCAGCAAGGCCTCGCCTTCCTCTTCCGTGCCGATGGAAATGCGCAGCCAGTTGTCGATGCGGTCCTTGTTGAAGTGGCGCACCAGAATGCCTTCATCCCTGAGGCCTGTCAGAAGATCCCCTGCTGCCCTTGTTTCATGCGAGACGAACAGGAAATTGGCTGCCGACGGCAGCACGTTGAACCCGAGAGAGCGCAGACCTTCCGCCATCCGATGCCGTTCCGTGATCACAAGGCGCCGGGTCTCCTCGAACCAGGCGGTGTCCTGCCAGGAGGCTTCGGCTCCCGCGAGTGCCAGGCGGTCGAGAGGGTACGAATTAAAACTGTCCTTGATCCGCTGCAGTCCCTCGATCAGGTGCGGCTGACCAAGAGCAAATCCGACACGCAGGCCCGCCAGGCCGCGCGACTTGGAAAAGGTCTGTACCACCAGAAGATTGTCGAACTCGGGAACCAGACGAGCGGCGCTCTCCGCGCCGAAATCGACATAGGCTTCGTCGACCAGCATCACCACATCCGGGTTTTGCTCAAGAACGCTTCGCACCGCTGCAAGATCAAGCGCAATGCCGGTCGGGGCGTTCGGATTGGCAAGCACGATGCCACCACACGGCCCACCAAGACTGGCCGGATCAATCCGGAAATCATCATCGAGTGGCACAGAACGGTGCGAAATGCCGTAAAGCTCGCAATAGGTCTTGTAGAAGCTGTAGGTGATATCGGGGAACAGCAGCTTGTCCTTGCCACTGAAAAATCCGTGAAAGGCATGGGCCAGGATTTCGTCCGAGCCGTTGCCTGCAAAAACGTGATCCACGCCCAGACCGAAGCTTGCCCCGATCGTTGCCCGCAATGAACCGGCTGACGGATCGGGGTAGAGCCTCAGGCTGTCTTCGGTAGCTGCACGGATTGCCCCGAGCGCGATGGGCGACGGGCCATAGGGATGCTCGTTCGTATTCAGCTTGATGAAGCTGCGGTCCTTTGGCTGCTCACCCGGCGTATAGGGCACCAGCTTGCTGACTATGGGGCTCCAGAACCTGCTCATGGACCGTATCCTGACGGAAATTACTGTGGTTTTTTCGCACAATAGGCGCCAAACCGGTGCGGTAAAAGTGATTTTGACGTTGTTCTTTTCCGGCGTTGCCGAAGCTCTGCTACGCGCAGAGACCACTGCGTCTCGGGGCGGGAAAGGTTCAAGCCTTCGGTGGGGCCGGGAGGGTGCTGTTCCAGGGCCTCTCCGCACTCGTGAAATGGTAGGCCGCTTTCCAAGTAATTCTGTCACCAACCTCACGTCGTCTTCCCGGCCAAGCGAAGCGCGAGCCGGGATCGGGGAGGCACGAACGTTTCGATATGGACGCTAACCTGTTGCAGCCACGCGTTGGTGGTTCCCCGGTCCCGGATCTTCGCTGCGCTACGTCCGGGATAACGATGGTGAGGGTGTGGGTGAGGGGGTGGTAAAGACGGAAAAAGCCGGGGGACATTTCCCCCGGCTCTTCCATTTGGTCAGGTTCTGTCCGCGTTTCCGGTCAGGACAGGTGATGCACCTGCTGAAGGCCGTAGACCGGGGTCGGCAGGCCTTCCATCCGCGCTTTCAGCTGTAGCGCCAGATACTGGGAGTAATGGCGCGACTGGTGCAGATTGCCACCGTGGAACCAGAGCGCTTCCTGCTGGGTCGGTTTCCACATGTTCCGCTGTTCGCCTTCCCAGGGGCCCGGGTCCTTGGTGGTGTCGGAACCAAGGCCCCAGACCTTGCCAACCCTGTCGGCCATGTCCTGGCCCATCAGGTCGGCAACCCAGCCGTTCATCGAACCGTAGCCGGTGGCATAGACGATCACGTCCGCTTCCAGTTTCGTGCCATCGTCCAGAATGACACCGTCTTCCACGATCTCGGCGACCTGGCCACGCTTCAGCTTGATCTCGCCGTCGATGATCAGCTGGCTGGCGCCGATATCAATGTAGTAGCCGGAGCCCCTGCGCAGGTATTTCAGAAAAAGGCCGCTTTCGTCGTCGCCCCAGTCCAGCCAGAACCCGGCTTTCTCCAGCCCTTCGTAGAAGTCCGCGTCCCGCTTCTTCATCTCCGCATAGGCGGGGATCTGGAACTCGTGCAGGATCCGGTAGGGCAGTGAGGCGAAGATCAGGTCCGCCTTTTCCGTCGTCACACCGGACCGGACCGCCTCTTCCGAGTAAAGCGCGCCGAGGCCAACATCCATCAGGGTGTCGGAGCGCACGATATGGGTGGAGGACCGCTGCACCATGGTCACATCGACATCATTTTCCCAAAGCGCCGCGCATATATCGTGCGCCGAATTGTTGGAGCCGACCACGACTGCCTTCTTGCCGCGATACTGATCCGGCCCCGGATGTCTGGACGAATGATGCTGGTCACCCTTGAAGGTGTCCATGCCGGGGAATTTCGGAACGTTTGCCTTGCCCGACATGCCGGTTGCCATAACCAGTTGTTTCGGTTTCAGAACCACTTCCTCGCCGTCACGATCCACGACGACTGTCCATTCTTTCTTTGCTTCGTCGTAAGTTGCGGATTTGGCAACGGTCCGGGTCCAGTAGTTCAGTTCCATGACCTTGGTGTACATTTCCAGCCAGTCGCCAATCTTGTCCTTGGGGCTGAAGATGGGCCAGTTTTCCGGAAACTTGATGTAGGGCAGGTGGTCGTACCAGACGGGATCGTGCAGGCAGAGGGACTTGTAGCGGTTGCGCCAGCTATCGCCGGGCCGGTCATTCTTTTCCACGATGATGGTGGGCACACCGAGCTGCCTCAGGCGCGCGCCGAGCGCGATGCCGCCCTGGCCGCCACCGATGATCAGGCAATAGGGCTGGGTCTTGTAACCGAGGTCCGCCAGTTCACGCTCGCGCTCCTCCTTCCAGCTGGTGCGGTGCTTGCTGGCGCCGTGCTTGGCCCCCAGCGGCCGGTTGAAACCCTTTGGCTCCTCATGGCCCTTCAGCTCGGCCATGGTTGTCAGCAGGGTCCAGATCTTGCCGCCCTTCAGCCGGATCAGGCCGAAGCAGCGGGCCCGTTCGGTATCGAACTGAATCCAGGCCGTGACGACATCGCCCTCTTTCGTCGGTATTTCACCTTCCGCGATGCGCCAGTTGCTCGGCCCGGTGGAGGCCAGTTGCTTTTCCAGCATGTCGCTGACCTGATCCTTGCCCTCGACGGTCTTGATGTTCCAGGTAAAGGCAATCAGGTCCCGCCAGTAGCAATCGTCCAGGAACATGTCCGTTGCAGCATCGATCTTGCCGTCTTCCAGCGCCTTGCCGAAAGTGTTGAGAAAAGTCTCGGTCTCGTGAACCAATGGTTTGTCGAGCATTCCAGTTCCTCCCTGTTTATGGAGGAAACAATGCAGAGCGCCCCTGCATTTTTCCATGGAACGCCCGTCAATTGATGACGTTAAGGGATAGAAACTCCGTTTGCTGTTGCGCACGCAACAGGACGCAACAGATAGTCATGCACGCGGCTTGGGGTGTGGCTCCAGGCCGAGAGAGCGCATCCGCCGGAGCACTGTCGACCGATTGACGCCAAGCCTTCGGGCGACATGGGACATGTTCCAGCCACAGGCGTCCAGAAGTGCTTCCAGATCCTGTTTCGGGTCGGTTTCGACGCGTCTGGACAGAGACGCCTGCGGCAGATCGGTAAGGTCGATCACATCGGTTTCTGCAAGCGCTGTCGCGACATCCAGCAAGGTCGCGAGTTCACGGATGTTGCCCGGCCAATGCCAGCCGCTGAGTTCGGCGCGTGCCGAAGGTGACAGGCGCAGGTCCCGCGGAGAGCGTCGCAGCAGACGATCGACCAGCCAGTCGAAATCCTGGCGATGCCGGAGCGGCGGGATTCGGATGAGAGACCCGGCAAGCCTGAAATAGAGTTCCGGCCGCAATGCGCGGATGCTTGTGGAACCTGCCGGATCCTGCCGCGTGGTGGCGACCACGCGAAGGTCACTTCGATGTTCCAGCAAGGCAAGCAAGGCAGCCTGGCCCGCCATGTCAAGATCTTCGATCCCGCGCAGGAACAGCGTTCCGGCTGCAGCATCAGACAAGGCGCCGACCTTTTCCGGTTTCAGGGCGGAACAGCAGAGCGTATGGAACGACCGGTCGGCCGGACCCAGAACATGGATGGCTCTTGCCAGATATTCCTTGCCCGTTCCGGTTTCACCAGACAGCAGGATGGGAACCTGCGTTGGTGCAAGCCGGGCAACTTTCGACACCACCTGCGACAGCGTCGCATCCTGCCCGCAGATGCCGCGCAGCGGCGTGGGCAAGGTCCCGGAAACGGGGCTGCGTGCCATGCGTGCGGCTTGCGGAGCGATGGCATGACCGTATAACCCACCACCGTCGCGCCGGCGCAGAACCCGATCTTCCGCCGGGCGGCCTCGCATCAGGGATGGCAGATCGTCGACATCGAGGTCCAGGTACATGTCGATCCGGCTTCCTATGAGGTCTGTGGAGCCGGTCGGGGCCAGACACGCGAGCGCGCCGTGCGTCATTCCCGTTATCCGTCCGCTGTCGTCCAGGGCGATGGCGGCTTCCGGATCAACTTCCAGAAACTCCGGCGATGTCGAGAAGCGCAAGACCCATTCCTTGCGCGTGGTCGCCATCAGGTTGGCCATCTCGACCCGGCGGGTGGAAGCCTTCACCAGGTTCATCGCGAGGTTCTGGCTCGATTTAGGGCTTGGGGAGCGCAGGAGGGAAATATCCAGAACCGCCGCCAGCTTGCCGCAGGTGTCGTAGATGGGGGCCGCCGTGCAGGACAGCGGTGTATGCGACAGCCCGAAGTGATCGCTCTGGTGGATCGTGACAGCTTCCCCCGTCACGATGCAGGAGCCTACACCGCAGGTTCCCGCCAGATCCTCGGACCAGTCGGACCCGAGATAAAGGCCCGCCTGCCGGAGATCGTCCTCGAACCGCGGATCGCCGAAGAAGTCGACGCACACACCCTTGGCATCGGCCAGCAGTAGCACGTAGTTGTGCCCGGCCACCTGCTTGAACAGGGTGCGCAGGCCGGAACGAGCCGTCGCGATCAACCGCTCGGACTGCTCCTGATGTTCGCGCAGTTGCTGCTCGGTGACGATATGTGCCGGTTCCGGACGCGCCGGATCCATGCCGTACGTCTGGACACAGCGCCGCCAGCTTTCCGACACCAGCCCATCCCTGCCGGTCTCGTACCCCTTCAATACGCGGTCGATTTCACTCACATGTTCAAGGTCGCGCATGTCATCCTCCCTTGACACAGCACTTCACGATAGCCTTTCGGGCAGGCTTTGCAAATTTTGCCGGCGCAATTCTGCGTTCGTAAAGCTTGTGCAGCGGGGAAGCCGGCCAGGGATATCAGCCTGGCCAGGTCAGAAGCGTGTCTTTGTTGATAGTGAAATTCGCATTCGGCCTTCTGGCGTTGGCGGCAACGTTGAGATCGACAATGTTCTGGAAAGTAGACGTCGCCTCGATTTCCGTCATGCCATACTCGGTGAAGACCTCCGGACCGAAGATATTCTTTGCCAGAAGCGGGTTGGTGAGTGCCTGGGAGAAGGCGTCGGAGCCGACCATCGCCAGAAGCAGGGGCGGCAGCGGGCGCGCCCGCATCTGGTCTTCTGCCAGCAGTCCGATGGGAAGATCGACCCGATCGATGCCGCGCACGCCGTTCCAGTCGGGATAAAGCGCTTCCAGCTCTCCCGCCAGACCGGCGTCGCCTCCGGTCAGTTCCAGGAAACTGTCGTACGGACGCAGCTTCCAGGAGGCGCGGTAGGCGTTGAAGGGGGCGAGCCGGAACCTGCGGGCAAACGCCAGCGTGCGCTCTTCCGCGCCTTGCAGGAAGAACGGGGTGTTGTGAAGGGTCAGCTTGCCTGCCCGCTGGCTCGCCGCCGCATCGATGACCGCCTCGACGCCGTGTTTTTCGATGATCGTGTTGTTGAAGCGGAAATTCTCGTTTTCCAGTACCTCACCCTGGAACAGGAACCGATCCGGAACCATGGCATGCCAGCGGTAAAGCAGGTCAAATTCCAGCGAGATCCGGTTGGTGCGGTACCACAGGCGCTTGTCCGCATCGCCAGGCTCCACGAAGATCTTGAACGGCGAATTGGCAAGGTGGTTGATATAGTCCTCGATGATGACCTTGAGCAGCTTGACGATGTTGATGTTGCGGGCCGTTTCGAAGACGCGGTCCGGACCGAAGTGCGGGTTCCGTTTGCCGATTTCACGCGCGAGACGGTTGTGCTCACGCAGGAAGATCGTGTTGAGCGCGCTGTAGAGGATCGTGGAATTGGCCCGTTCCAGGCCGGCCGCATAGTGGCATTTCCAGCGCTCCGGCGTGACGGCCCAATCCCCGATACCGGCCAGGAGTTCCCGAAGCTTTTTCGCCGCGCCCCATTCCGGATCGGCTCCCAGGAAGGTCGTTGCCCACATGGGCATGAAGTGAATGCCGGCAAACTCGGCTTTGACTGCCAGATCCGGGCCCGCGAGCAGCGGCGGCAGCTCGCCGACGGACGTCTGCCGGGACTTCAGAAAAGCGCCTTCCCGTAAAAACGAGGTGGTTTCCTCGCCAAGACCATAGATCTGGCAAAGATCGATTTCGTGGTTCGAGGTGTTCAGCCGCTTGTTCAGCGGATGAGTGCGCAGGAAACTGTCGGTGAACCACTGGGCAAAGAAGCAGAACAGCGTGCTGGTGTCGCTCTCGACCATCGCCTTGCGCCGGTAAAGTTCCGCCACCCTCGGCACTTCCGGCAGGGCATCGACAAAATCCTGATCGACGGGTGGCAGGTGCCGGCCGGTGTAGCGGCGGTCGACCAGACCCGGCCAGCTGGCGAAGGTGCTGGTGGTCTTTTCCGGATCCTTTGGGCCCGCAACCATTTCCAGATGCGTTTCCGGATCATGCGGTGTCCAGAGGGAGAGCGGGAGCGGACGACCGGGTGGCGCGTTCGAGATGCCGTTGATGACAAGACGGTTGATCACCCGGCTGAGCGGACCGCAACGCTTGACCAGCCGGACGAGGGCGGGAAAGGCCTCGGCCAGTTTCAGTGCCTGGCCGCCGATGAAACCGAGGATCCGCTTGTGGAGCGACGGGTCCCGCAGAACGTCCCGTTCAGAGCGGACGCCGAGCTGATCCAGAAACGGCACAAACACCAGGGCATAGAGGATATGCGGCCAGACGTGGTGGTGCCAGACATCCTGCAGCACGAATATGAACACAAAGGCGACGACCACATTGCCACCTATGAAGATCCAGTAACCGATGCGCAGCCGCCGGAACATGAGCCAGTTGGCATAGGCGCCGGCCCCCAGCGCCAGCCCGAGGACCATGTGTATCGGATCGAAATCGTAGCGGAAGAATTCCTCGACGCCGCGATAGGCCATGATCGTCCCGACAAGCAGGCAGATGATGTCGAGAAACGTTCCCTTGAAGGATGCGCTAAGCCTCATGACCGCCCCGCATATTGCTTGGATTTGAGATATTCGATCAGTGCGGATTTCTCGCCGTCCGGAAGACCGGTGCCGTAAAGATGTCCACCATTGCCGTTGCCGGTCAGCTGCGTGTCGAACAGGAAGCCACTTTCGCAGGCAAAGCCGACGTCCACCGGATCGAAATCCGTGCAGCCGCGATAGAAGGTCGCTGGACGGTCTTCCGGCGCTGACAAAAGCGCCCGAAGCGTCGGCACGGAACCATTGTGGAGATAAGGCCCGCGTGCCCAGATGGCGTCCAGCGGCGTGTTTGCATAGCCGTCCGTTGCCCGGTAGTGCGAGAACCGCCAGGTGTACCCCTTGCCGACATCGCCGAAGCGGCTGACGAAGGCTTCGTCGAAGAGATCAGATCGTGCCGGGTCTGTCTGAAGGTCCGAAAGCGGCGTGACCTGCCCGAAGCTCTCGCCTCCTGGGTCATGACAGGTGCCGCAGCCTTCCCTTTCGTAAATCGCGGCGCCGTCTGCTGCCATCTCTGCATTGACTGGCAAGGGGTAGGCGGGCGGTGGCAGGTCCCGCAGCCATTCCGCCTGGGCATCGATCAGCCCGCGTTGCAGCAGCCATTCCTTGGCGCCGCCGGCAAGGGCGGCGGAATAGTTGCGCTCGATCAGCGAATTGTTGTTGCCGTCCCAGTGGAACCAGCCCCCCTCGCGGATGCCCTGGTTCCAGACCGAGGGAAAGTCGACCGTTCCGACCGCCTCGTCCTTTTCCGGGCCATAGCCCCAGCGTGCGCGCCAGTTGTTGCCCGCGTCCGTGCGCCCGGGGCCATGCTGCGGTTTTACCTTCATCCAGCTGAAAGCGGTCGCCAGTCCATCGGCCTGGTCCTTGATGCCAGGTACCAGAATGGTGCGCACCAGAAGACGGTCGATTGGGCCCAGAGGTCTGCCGGCCTGCGCGGCGCTTTCAATCACCGCATCCGCCGTCAGCTTGTCGCTTGCGGCAACGTAGCCAAGGAACAGGATGTAGGACTGGATATCGAGCATTTCGGCAGGTGCACCCAGCAACAACATGGTGTTGCCGCCTGCGGTGACTTCCGCGCTGTGGCAGGTGGCGCAATTGAAGCCGACCCTCGGCACACCGACGCGCCGGATGCTGAAGCCGATCGGAAGTTCCTGTCCCGGTTCCTCGATGAAGCCGAATGTGCGCCAGCCTTCGGGCAGCTCGTCCTTGAAAATTGCCGGCAGTTCGCGCCAGACCATATAGGGGAAACCGTCCCATTCGGCGCCGATGGAACCGTATTTGAATTCGGCGACCGGATTGTCAAAGGTTTGTGGCGGACCCGGCTTGATTGTGAGGCGCTTGCCTTCCAGGACCAGGCAGGTGATCAGCAGCAGCGCCGCGACAATCGCCAACCAAAGCGGCATGCCGTCGTTTCTGGGCGATACGGAGGGTTGTTGCATCTTGTAGCTTTCCGGAATGCCGGCAAAGACGGGTGGAACAACGCCATTGACTTCATGCCGCTTGCAAGCGGCACTCTCATAGGCTTGTCGCCGGGCAAGGTTGATGGCGCCGACGGGCTCGTGCGCCGGCAGGCTGTTCCAGGGTGAAAAGGCGATGTTCTCCGCCAGTGGGGCGTGTTGATCGACGTCCTGCTGAAAGATTTCCAGCGTCGCCAGCTTTTCGTGACGCGCGCCCGGCACCGCCGACCAGGCAATCGACGGATCATCTATCGGCTGCGCGGCCGGATCTATCTGCACATCGACGCCGAATTCAAAAGTGACCGGGCAACGGATCAGGGTTTCCCTCAGCGCGACGGCCAATTGATCGCGTCCGGACCGGACCTCAGGCGGATCCACCGGCACCGGCCTTGGCGTTGCGGTATATTTCACCAGAAGATCGCCAAGCCGATAAGGCGTGGTGCTGAAGTATCGGCTTGCAAGCGGAGACACGGGGCGATGAGAGACAAAGGCCCGGATCCTGCCGAAGAGATAGAAGCCCGTGAACAGAAGCCGGGACAAGGGCTTCAGGCGGGCAACACCGCGTTTCAGCACCAGGGTGTTGATGTCGTCGTAGTCGCCGAGGTCACCGGTGAAAAAGGTTTCATGGTCGACGAGAATGAAATCCTGCACCCTGCCGTCCGGGTTTTCAGCCGACAGCCACTCCCTGTCGATGCCCAGCACCTTGATGGCCATGCCGTGGGCATCCCGCTTCCGGTCATCCAGTTGGCGGCCGTTGGAAAACCGGACAAGGGCGTCATATGTGCCTGGCAAGGCGAAGAGACCGTGACGCAAGTCCTCCGGCACTTCGCCGATACTGAAGCGGGCGCGGACACAGCCGTGATGTTTCGGGTGCTGTGGGCGGCGGGCCAGACCGGGAACCGTGCAAATGGCCTCGACATTGGTACGGGCGATGCTGTCGATCAGCCCCGCGTCTCCACCGGTTTCCGATTTGCCCGGCCGTGCCGGTTCTCTCGAGGCCATTCAGCCCGCCCTCTCGCGTTGGTGGGTCAAACGCATGGACCGGCTCTTCAACTGCCGATGCGTTTAATTACCTTACGTAAGGCTAGCTTTTATTTTCAGGGAAGGGAAGGTTTCCGGCCGTTGTCCGTCACGGTGGTGTGACGGCATCCTTTTGAAATACAACCTGATTTGGCCACCGGGTTGTATTTCTTCGTTCCGGCAATCATTTCTGCTCCGTGCCAGACGCTCGGGACAGCAAGGTGGCCCGGGTCAAAACATTTGATCCGGGCCCTGTTGCCTCAAAGGAGTTCAGTTGGAACTGAGGTCGACATCCGTCCCGTAGATCCGGGCGATGTCCTGAAGCATTGCGCGGGCTGCAAGAATACCCTGCGACGTTGCCCAGACACCGTCATCGACCTTGTGGGCGTTTCCTGTCTTGACGACTTCCAGATTGGCCCAGAGAGGGTCTTTCAGCGTCTCGCCCTCCAGGGCCGTGCCCTCTCCATTGCCGGTGTCATATGTCAGGTAGAACATCCGGTCGGCTTCCATGTTCGGGATGCTTTCCTTGCCCACGGCAAGAGCCAGACCGTCCTGCGCCTGTACCTCGGGCCGCTTGAAACCGATGTCGTTCAGCACAACACCGGAGAAACTGTCATGGCGATAAACGTAAAGCTGGCCGGGCACGAAACGGACGACGGAAACCGTGTCCCCGGCATTCTCGCCGAGGGCTGAGCGCAACCGGGCAACGTCGGCCTCATAGGCACTGACGAGCGCCTCGCCTTCCGCTTCCATACCGACCGAGCTGGCATAGAGCTTCATGTTGTCCTTGAAATCCGTGGCATTGACCACAAACACCGTGGGCGCAATGGCGGAGAGCTGAGGATAGATTTCCTCGTGCCGCTTCTTGCTGCCGAGGATCAGATCCGGCTCGAGCATGGCCAGCCGTTCCAGGTTGACCGCAAGCTCCGTCCCGACAACTTCAACTCCGGCCATCCGGTCGCCCAGATGCGGGTACCAGGGATCGCCATACCAGGATGACGCAGCCCCAACAGGCGTCTTGCCCAGCATGAGCATTGCCTCGGTGCCTTCGTTGGTGAGAACGACAATCTTCTGCGGAGTGTCCGGCACCTCGGTGGTGCCCATGGCATGGGTAATCTCGGCAGCGGACAGGGCGCCGGGCAACAAGGTTGGCAACAGGGCTGCGAAAAAACAAAGGCTGGATAGAAAACGCAAGGGGTATCTCCGGCATTACAGGTTATCTGGCTTGCCGAACCCCGACTGGCTTGAGGAATTTTTTCCTGGAAATTGCCGTCATTGTCAAATGAAGAAGCTCAGGCCTGCAGGAACCGTCCGGGTGCAAGCTGGTCCTGTGTGATACCGCAGGCGGACAGATCACCCGGCAGGTTCCGGCCGGCAACAAGGGCCGCCAGTGCCCTGCCCATCGCCGGGGATGTCAGAACCCCGCATCCGCCCTGGCCTGCGCTGACAAAATAACCCGGATGATCGGGAAATCCGCCGCAGACTGGGTTTCGGTCAGGCGCAAACGTGCGCAATCCTGCCCAGCTTGCGGATGGACGCGGCACGGCCAGCTCGGTGTCGATGCCGATATGATGGATCGCCTCTGCAAGGCGAAGGTCATCTGCATAAACCTCTCCCGGAGAAACAGGATCGGCCTCTGCCGGTGACGCCGTGAAGCCGTGCGGCTGCGGATGGACGTACCAGGTGTAATCAGCCGTCGTGACATGTGGCCAGACACCGGCGTCCTGACGGTGAAGCGGAAACGTGAAGGCCGAACGGCGAAAGGCCTTGAGGCCAAGCGCCGGGACACCGGCAAGATCCGCAATCCGGTCCGCCCAGGCCCCGGCCGCATTGACCAGAACGGGCGCCGCCACCGTCCGGTCTCCGGCCGTCACCTGCCATGTGTCGGCAATCCGCCGGATGGAAGTGACTTCCGCCTTGCAGACGAAGCGAGCGCCATTGGCAGCCGCCACCTTGCGATAGGATTGCAGCAGCAGATCGACATCGATATCCATCGCATCTGCTTCGAAAACACCCGCATGAACCCGTTCCGGCCGGAGGGCCGGAAACAGGGCCAAAGCCTCTTGTCTGTCGACAAACCGGCAGTCCGACCCGGCCTCCTGCAGCCTTGCCATCAGCCTGTCCAGAACAGGCCGATGCTCCTCACGCCCAACCGTCAGGCAGCCGCGGGGCGCGACAAGCGTCTGCTCGCAAAACCCCGGCGGCGGCGCCTGAAAGAACGCACGGCTTGCCGCGGCCAGTGCGCGCATTGTGTTGGCGGAAATGCCGGCCGTGAATTGCCCTGCCGTGCGGGCTGAAGACTGCGTTGCCAGCGCCGGCTCGCGCTCCAGAAGCGTCACTTGCGCAAACTCGGACAGAAAACAGGCCGCGCTCAGCCCGGCAACACCGCCGCCGATGATGATGACGTCTGCTGTCATTGCGTCAGACAATCCCTCGCGGTGTCACGGTCAACGCTGTCACGCCGCCTTGCGGGACATGTCTTCGCCGCGGTAACTCAAGGCCTCCGCCAGATGAATGCGGCCAACCTGATCCGCACCGTCCAGATCGGCCAGCGTGCGGGCGAGTTTGAGGACGCGGTGATATCCGCGGGCGCTCAGGGCAAGACGCTCGGCAACATCGCGCAGGAAAGCGAGCCCCTTGTCATCTGGCCGTGTCATGGTTTCGACAATCGATGCAGGTGCCTGGGCATTTGTGCGGCAGGCAAGGCCAAGTTCCAGGAAGCGTTCTGCCTGGATCCTGCGCGCTTCAGCGACCCGAGCGGCCACGACGGCGGACGGTTCGCTGGCCGCAGGACCGATCAGGTCGGCCGCCGTAACGGCCGGAACATCGATCCTGACGTCAATCCGGTCAAGCAGCGGTCCAGACACCCGGGCCTGATAGTCGGTGACGCAGCGCTCGCCCCGGCGGCACTGGTGGCCCGGCTCGCCCGCATGGCCGCAGCGGCAGGGGTTCATGGCCGCGACAAGCTGGATGCGGGCCGGATAGGTGACCCGGTGGTTCGCGCGGGCAATTACCGCTTCGCCCGATTCCAGCGGCTGGCGCAGACTGTCGAGAACCTGCGGATTGAACTCGGGAAGCTCGTCGAGGAATAACACTCCGTTATGGGCGAGCGAGACCTCACCGGGCCGGGCGCGCATCCCGCCACCGACAAGGGCGGCCATGGAAGCGGAATGATGCGGCGCGCGGAAGGGACGTCGATCGGTCAATTTGCCTTCGGCCAGCTCGCCCGCAAGCGAGGCGATCATGGACACTTCCAGAAGCTCGCGCGGGGTCAGGGCCGGCAGGATGGACGGCAGGCGCTGCGCCAGCATGGATTTGCCGGAGCCGGGAGGACCGGTCATCAGCAGGTTGTGCCCGCCGGCAGCGGCGATCTCCAGCGCCCGTCTGGCGCTTTCCTGTCCCTTGACCTCCGCAAGGTCCGGCAGCACACCGGCATTGCCGCGCAGCCGGGCCACCGGCCGGGAGAGCACCTGTGTTCCCTTGAAGTGATTGGCGAGCTGGATCAGCGAGCGGGGCGCGAGAATGTCCATGTCTGCGTCGGCCCAGGCAGCCTCGCCGCCGCTGGCTTCCGGGCAGATGAGGCCCTTGCCGA
This sequence comes from Labrenzia sp. 5N, assembly GCF_012395805.1. NCBI lineage: Bacteria > Pseudomonadati > Pseudomonadota > Alphaproteobacteria > Hyphomicrobiales > Stappiaceae > Labrenzia > Labrenzia sp. 5N. Next base: position 78,891 of record NZ_JAAZTM010000005.1, read on the forward strand.
TGCCGTTGGCGCCCATGGCGGCCGGCAGGACACCGGCAACAGGCGCAAGCGTGCCGTCGAGACCAAGCTCGCCGAGAACAACGTATCTTTCCAGAAATTCAGCCGGTATGGCGCCGATGGCGGCCATAACGCCCAGCGCGATCGGCAGATCGTAATGCGAGCCTTCCTTGGGCAGGTCGGCAGGGGCGAGATTGACTGTGACGCGTTTGGCCGGCAGCGCCAGGCCTGAAGCGGCAAGCGCCGCGCGAACTCGTTCCCGACTTTCTGCAACAGCCTTGTCCGGCAGGCCGACGATGGTGAAGGCAACCATGCCCGGCCCGACATGTACCTGCACGTCTACCGGAACTGCCTCGATGCCCCGAAACGCGACCGTCGTGATCCGGCTGACCATATTCACCTCTACTTACAGATGCAGGTCAACGAAGCATATGTCGATAAAAGACGCAAGAACAAATATGGAACAGACAGGGTCAGTCCGGTCAGGAGACCAGCACGCGCAGCTTGCTTCCGCTGGCAACAGTGAAGTTGGCACGGGTCAGAACTGCATCGAGATAAGCGGGCACCTTAAAGTCTTCACTCGGCTGCAAACCGTTGGTTTCCAGCCAGTCGGACACAAGTTCGAGGAGACGGTCCGGGTCTTTTTCATAGAGGGCCCGACACAGCTCCATGTCGAGCTTGGCCCCGGCGGTGTTGGCGGCGGTGAGTATCATCGATCCAATCGCATTCTGTTCATCAATCATAGCGTGCTGCCAACATGCTTGCAATTTCCGGGAAAGGCCAGCACATAGCGGTTATGAGGGCGTTGGCCACCATAACCCGCTGTTATGGTCTGACCCCTTCGGTCTGCTTTCCGGCCGCAAAGCCCGCCAGGCCGCAGCACAGAAGCCCGGCTGCAAAGAAAAGCGCCGAATGGCCGACAACCGGAATGAGAAAGCCGCTCAGCACGGGCCCGACCCCCTGCCCCAGGGAAATCAGGAAGAAGGTAAAGCCGAACCCGATGGACGGTGCCTGCCGGAACAGCCTCATGCTCCACATGCCGAAAAGGGCGGTCATCACGATGAAACCGACGCCGAAACAAGCCGCTGACACGTAGATCCCGAGTCTTGTTTCCACAAGCATCGGCAGAGTGCCGATTGCGGTCCCGACCAGAACCGCCAGGACACGATAGGCAGCCTGCAAACCCCAGCGATCGACAAGACCACCGGCGAAGCAGCCGGTAACGCCCGAAATGCCCAACACGATCCAGAACAGGATTGCGTCTCGAGGATTGCCCGTCAGCATGGTCAGGAGTTCGACGGCATAGGTCCAGTAGACGGCGGTGACGATGCCGAAAAGAAATGCCGCGACAAACAGTCCGCGCGCTGTCCGATCCATAAGGATCCAGACGGACACCCTGGGACGGGCATGTTCCAGATGCACGCTGCGCCTGGGCAAGGTGGCTGCGTTCCAGATCGTTACACTGAAGGCGATAACCGCGAAAACCAGCCAGGCGAGCCGCCAGTCACCACCGGCGAAGAGAGCCAGCGGCCCGGCAAAGGCAACGCCGAAACCGGTGCCGGAGTTGATCCAGGCATAGACGCTGTTCTGCCGGCTGAGTTCCGTATGACGCACGATGACATCGGAAAAAGGCGGATAGGAAAGGCCCGGGCTTGCTCCTGCAACGAAGACGCCAAGCGCCAGTACAAACGGCGTCTGTGCCAGGGCGATCATGGCCATGCCTGTTGTGGCGGCGAGGCCGCCAAGCAGGATCGGCAAGCGCGGTTCGAACACCGTCGACAGCCAGGAACCGACGAAAGTCGCCGCCAGATACCCCAGATAGGACAGACCGGCGATCAGGCCGACCGTTTCCGGCGACAGCGCGAATTCCTGACGGATTTCCGGCAGGAACAGGCCAAAACAATAGCGTGCCAGTCCGTAGGTGACAGCGACGATGGCCAGGCCCGCGGCAGTAAGACCGCGGGTCTGTGCCAAGGTCATCTCAAACCCGGCGGGAGAGCTGGAAGTGAAGTGTTTGGTCATCCGTGTAGCTCTCGCCGAATATTTCGAAATGGCCACCCTCCTGCCGGTACGAGCGATACTGATCGCGCGTGAGTTTCAGGCAGAAGTTGGAAACATGCAAGTTTCTTCCGCTGATTGAATGCGCGAATTCCTCGGCCAGAATGGCCACTTGCGCACTCTGGCCATCCTCGAACACGACAGGCAGCAAAAAGAAGCGATTCAGCGTCGGCAAACTGCGGTCCACCGCCCGTTCGAACGCGATGCGCGAAAACCGCTGCATGGCCGGGTGGGCGTAAAAACCGGAGATCTTGTCGGTCTGTTCGATGGTGTAGAGCTGGCTTTCGGACAGCAGCAAGTCTCCTGGCCGGGTAATGTCCCGCAGCCAGCCGTTGACCACTGCCGGATCGTCATTGCCTTCCTGAAAACCGAGCATTGTCACGAGGGCGGGCGGCGCATCGTCTTCGATCATGTCTTCCAGGCGGCAGGCCTCGAAAGGCGCGGTGACAAACTCAAGTGGAGTGTCCGGCAGGATCGCCGCGAGGGCTGCCCGCATCGGCGCAGCCGACATCGGGTTGATGTCGACGGCGATATAACGATCTATGATGACGCCCAGGCCCTGCAGTGTCTTGAGAATGAACCCGGTCTTGACCGGCTCCGGACCCAGTTCGACATACACCAGCCGCTCGCCTGCAAGCTCGGTTGCAATCCGCCCGCAGCTTTCTTCCAGCGCCGCCCGAAAAGACCTGCCGTCTTCATGAATTCGGCCAAGCGTGTCCGATGCGATACCGGTCTCGTTTAGCTGGCGCATCAGCTGAAACACCTCGTCCAGAGGACCGGTTGCGGTCTCCGAACTGCCTTCGTTTGTGTATTTCACCCGGTTGTCCTGGGTCAGGATCGTATCGAGACTGAATTCCGTGTGGCAGGCAATTGCCCTGTGAACTCTTTGTTGCAGCGAAAGGGGGCCGGTCGTCTGGTGATCTGGCCCATGCTCCGGCTGGCCATAGGAAAGCGCTAAAGTCATGGCGGATACCTGTTTTGACAAAAGAGACTCTCGGATTACGGGATTTTTTACCGACCCTTAAATTTATAATTGAAGCGCCCCATAATGGAACGTTATGCTTGTGTGGCGCTGGACCGGCGGAAAACCGCATAGGTCGTCTTGCGCTAAAACGGAGGCAGGGACATGACCATAGGCCGTTTTAATATCGAGTTGCTGGAAGCCTTTGTGGCTGTTGCAGAAGCAGGCAACGTCACACATGCGGGATCTCGGTTGAACCGCACACAACCCTGCGTCAGCACTCAGCTGCGGCGTCTGGAGGAACGGGTCGGCAAACCGCTGATCGAGCGCAGCGCGCGCACAATGAACCTCACGCCCGCCGGGCGTATCCTTTATCAGCACGCCACGGAAATCCTGCGCTCACACGAGGAAGCCAGGTTGCGCCTGTCTGCGCCGGAACTGACCGGCACGGTGCATGTCGGCCTGCCAGAATGGTATGCGACCGGCCAGCTGCAATCGATTTTCTGCAATTTCGTGCGCATTCACCCCAACGTGAAACTTGAGATGACGGTCGCCGACAGCGCCACACTGCACGAAATGCTGTCCAACAACGAAATCAACCTCGCAATAGCCCTTGTCTCGTCTACCAAGCAGATGCCGGTCGAGATTTTCGAGGAGCCGCTGCACTGGGCGGTTGGCGACAACTGCCCGCTAACCGATCCGCTGCCATTGATCATGTTTCCCGAACCCTGCCCTTTCCGGGAAATCTCCTTCGGTTCGCTCGCCCGCGCCGGACGGCAGTGGTACGAGCGCATCACCACCACCAGCGTTGCCGCCGCCCAGGTAGCCGTTCTGTCGGGTGCAGGCCTTTGCTGCCTGCCGTCGGGAGCCATTCTGGAAGGCTTCAAGATCCTGAAGGAGCAGGATGGCTTTCCGAAGCTTCCGGCAACACAGCTCGCGATCTACACCCAGTCGACAACGCAATCGCCCATCGTCGATTACCTGGAAGAGCATCTCAACGACCTCCTGCAGAACGCCATTGCGCCGCGCTCGGCGCTGGCGGGCAAGATACAGCCGGATTTGCGGGTGGTCTGACGGCCTGAAGCCTCAGGCCCGTTCTGCCAGGATTTCCAGCAGCTTCCTGTGCGCCTCGACCGGTTTGCGGTCGACGCGCCAGACAAGATAGGTGACGGTTTCGCCAAAAGGCGGCGGGAGCGGGGTCGTCGTCAACTGGTCGGCATTGCGAAAGCCCAGGACGGCGCTTTCCGGAGCAACCGTGAACCCGAGACCGGCCTCCACACAGCCCAGAATTCCTTCCAGCGTGCCCATTTCCGTTACTTCCCTGTCGCTCTGGCCGATACTGCCGAGCCACGCCTGCGCCGCCGCCCTGTAGCTGCAGCCATGGCGAAAGGCCAACAGCGGGCCCTGCTCCGAAGTGGCCGGACCAATGGCGGAGACAAGCTGTTCACTGAAGGCGCGAACCGCCTGAAACCTGGCCTTGTCGACAGGCCCGGCGACAAAGGCGGCATCGATCTTCTGATCCCACACCTTTGACAGCAGGTCTGCGGTCGGGCCGGTCGTCAGGGAAAGCGGTGCTGTGCTTTTGTCTCTCAGACGTTTGAGAAGAGCGGGCAGGCGAACGGCTGCCGTTGTTTCCATGGAGCCGAGCCTGAGCGGCGCACCTGCCCCGGCAGCTTCCAGAAGATCGCGCTCGGCCGCCGCAAATTGTTGCAGAAGCACGATCGCGCGCGCATGAACCTGTTCACCGAATTCCGTCAGCCGGGCCCCGGCCTTGCTGCGCTGGAAGACCTTCTGGCCGAATTGTTCCTCAAGACGCCGAATACGGGAGGTGACGTTCGACTGCACGCAGTTCAGCGCCTGGGCAGCCCCCGAAAAGGAGCCTGTCTCGGCGACTGCCATCAGTGTTTTCAAAAGCACGATGTCCATACTATCCAAATTAGAGATATCAAATTCCTTCTTCAATCATTTTTCCTGAAATGACTTTCATGGCAGCGTGTCTGCATGAAACCCCTGCTCGACACGCCCTTTACCCGCCGCTTTGCCGTTTCCCATCCGGTCGTGCTGGCGCCGATGGACAGGATTTCGGACGGCCATCTGGCCGCTGAAGTCAGCCGCGCCGGTGGCTTCGGTATTATCGGCGCCGGTTACGGCGACCCGGACTGGATCGACGCTGCCTTCGATGCGGCCGGCGACCAGCGGGTCGGTCTTGGTGTCATCACCTGGAGTCTTCTGAAAAAACCGGCCCTCGTGGATCGGATCCTCGACCGCAATCCGGCGGCCCTGTTCGTTTCCTTCGGTGACGCGGAACCGATCGTAAAGGCCGCCAGGGAGCGCGGTATTCCCACAATCTGGCAGGTGCAACGACTGGACCAGGCCGAACAGGCCCTGAAGGCCGGAACGGACGTTCTCGTCGCCCAAGGCCAGGAAGGCGGCGGTCACGGCATGGACCGGGGCCTGTCCGCCCTTCTTCCTGCGGTTCGCGATGCCGCCGGCAAGGAGGCAATCGTGTTGGCGGCCGGCGGGCTTGCGGACGGGCGCGGACTGGCAGCAGCTCTCATGCTGGGCGCGGACGGTGTCATGATGGGGACCCGTTTCTGGGCAAGCGTCGAGGCGAACGGATCGGAACAGGCCAAGGTTGCCCTGACCAAGGCGCACGGAGACGACACGGCCCGGTCCAGTGTTTTCGACGTTGCTCGCGGTCTTGACTGGCCGTCGCAATTCACAGGACGGGTTGTCCAAAATGCGTTTTCCCGCCCCTGGTTGGAAGACCCTGCAGGTTTGTCCGGCGCGGCTCACAAGATCCAGAAAACCTATGAGGCTGCCGATCCGGACGACTATTCCGTTCGCGCCCTGATTGCCGGAGAATCCCTCGATCTTGTTAAAACCGTTCAACCGGCGGCAAGGATCGTGGATAACACTGTTCGAGAGGCGGCAGCGCTTCTTGCTCGCGCCCCGGATTTCCTCATCGGGTGAATTCGCACCGCTTCCTCAAGACCTCCCTGTCACCCACTCCCGTCACTATCGAAGCCTTTTCCGTCCGGCCGGTGGTGCGGCAAATTGTATGCGGCTTGGGACACTCCTGAGGGTTTTGGCACCGGGACCTGATGTGGACTCCCGGAAACCCTGGGCTTTTGAGCTGCTGACGGAAATCACCAAGCGCCCGTTTCTTCGCGATGGCGACAACTGGTTACAAATTCTCGGCCAAACACCCTGCTGTTGCCTTTGACGCAGCGAGATCTTCGGCTTAGGCCTGTTGAAGCCGGTGGAGGAGGACCCGGCAACCGTCAAATCCGGTCTGAAACGGGCAGCAGCACCATGTCTTTCAAACGCATCGTTTTCTGGGCGCATCTCGTCGTCGGGGTCGCCTTCGGTCTCGTTATCCTCCTGATGTCAGCCACCGGCGTGGTCCTGACCTACGAGCGCCAGATCATCTCCTACATGGAAAGCCGCGCGGTCGAAAAACCGGCCGATGCGCGGCTCCTCTCTGTCGACGAACTGGCAACTGCCGTTCTGGCCAACGGCGGCCAACCCGGCAATTCGCTGGTTCTGCCAAGGCAGGACGGCGCCCCGGCCACACTTTCGGTCAGCCGCCGCGAGAACCATTTGCTCAACCCTTATACCGGGGAGCGGATCGACAATGCCGCGGAGGGCACAAAATCCTTCTTTGGCACGGTGACCGCGCTGCACCGCTGGTTTGCCCTTACAGGTGAAAACCGCAGCCTTGGGCGGGCCGTGACCGGTGCTGCCAATCTCGGCTTCCTGTTCATTCTGGTGTCCGGAATTTATCTCTGGTGGCCGAAGAAATGGACGTGGCGGATCGTCAAGCTGAACCTTCTCTTCCGCAGAAACCTGCCGACCGCGAAGGCGCGCGACTACAACTGGCACCATGTCTTCGGCATCTGGTCGCTCGTACCGCTGTTTGCCGTTGTGGTCTCCGGCGTCGTCATTTCCTATCCCTGGGCCAGCAACATGGTGGCCGCCGTCTTCGGGCCGGTTTCGCCCGCGGCAATCGGCCAGGCTGCCAGTGAAGAACGCCAGGGTCAGAACCGCGCTCAGGGTGAAGCCGTCAGTCTGCAGGCCATTGCCGACACGCTGAAACAAGCCGAACCGGACTGGCAGACACTTTCGGTCAAATTGCCCAACGGACAGGCTGCACGTGTGGTGATGACCGTCGATACAGGCAACGGCACCCAGCTTTCCCGCCAGACGACCTATACGGTCTCCAGGGTTTCAGGCGAGGTCTTGGGCGTCAGCGGCGCTGAAGACCAGCCGGCAGGCCGGCGCGCCAGGGTCTTCCTCAGATTTCTGCACACCGGCGAGGTCTATGGCTTCATCGGCCAAACGCTCGCGGGACTTGCCTCGCTGGCGTCGGTGTTTCTCTTCTACACAGGCTTTGCGCTTGCCTATCGCCGGCTGATCCAGCCGCTGTTCCGGCGCCGTGCCCAGCAGGCCTGAGGCCTGCTCTCTTGTCGGGACTGAGGCACCCAGAGCAAATCGCGTTTTGTCGGCATCGCTTCTCGCTGTCTGAAATCAGAGATTTCAACGCAAAAAGCGATGCAGGATTTTTCAGGTTAAACGCGACGTGTTCTAATGCGCCTCGTCCCAATTGTCGGCGGCGCGGGCGTCGACCTGAAGCGGCACGGAGAGTTTCAGCGCCGGATCGCAGGCGTTTTCCATTACGTCCCTGATCACCGGAATGGTGGATTCCACCTGCGCATCCGGCACTTCGAAGATCAGTTCGTCATGCACCTGCAGCAGCATCTGCGCATCCAACTTTGAGCCTTCCAGCCGGTTTTCCATGCGCACCATCGCCCGACGCAGGATATCCGCGGCAGACCCCTGGATCGGGGCGTTGATAGCGGCACGTTCATAGAAGGCGCGCATGTTCGGGTTCTTGGTGTTCACTTCCGGATAATGCGCCTTGCGGCCGAAGATCGTGGTCACGTAGCCGTTCGCATGAACCTGCTTCTTGGTCGCTTCCATGTAGTCCTTGATGCCCGGGAAACGCTCGAAATAGGTCTTGATATAGTCGCCCGCTTCGCCGCGCGAGATGCCGAGCTGGTTGGCGAGGCCGAATGCGGAAATGCCGTAGATGATGCCGAAGTTGATCGCCTTCGCCCGGCGGCGGACCATCGGGTCCATGCCTTCGATCGGCGTTCCGAACATTTCGCTTGCCGTCATGGCGTGAATGTCCAGCCCGTCATCGAACGCCTTCTTCAACTGAGGAATATCGGCCATATGCGCCAGGACGCGCAGCTCAATCTGGCTGTAGTCGGCCGAGATCAGCTTGTGACCCTTTTCGGCAATGAAGGCCTTGCGGATCTTGCGGCCTTCTTCGGTCCTGACCGGGATATTCTGCAGGTTCGGTTCCGACGAGGACAGGCGCCCGGTGGTGGTTGCCGCCAGCGCGTAGGATGTGTGCACACGCCCCGTTTCCGGATTGATGTAACCGGGCAGGGCGTCGGTGTAGGTGGATTTCAGCTTGGAGAGCTGGCGCCAGGAGACGATCCGCGACGGCAGTTCATGCCCTTCCGCGGCCAGATCTTCCAGAACCTGCGCCGAGGTCGACCAGGCGCCGGTCTTTGTCTTCTTGCCGCCGGGAAGACCCATCTTGCCGAACAGGATATCACCAAGCTGCTTGGGCGAACCGATGTTGAAGCTTTCACCGGCCAGCTCGTAAATCTCGGCTTCCTTGCCCGCCATGCCTTGCGCGAATTCACCCGAAAGACGCGACAGCATCTGCCGGTCGACGGAGATGCCGCGCTTTTCCATGCGCGCAAGCACCGGCACCATCGGCCGTTCCAGCGTCTCGTAGGCGGTCGCCATACGCTCGGAAGCCAGCCTCGGCTTCAGGATCAGCCAGAGACGAAGCGTCACATCGGCGTCTTCCGCCGCATAGGCGGTTGCCTTGTCGATGGCGACCTTGTCGAAGGTGATCATCGACTTGCCGGAGCCGCAGATTTCCTTGAAGGGGATCGGCTTGTGATCGAGCCAGCGCTCGGACAGTTCGTCCATGCCGTTGCCGCCCTTGCCGGCATCGACCGTGTAGGACAGCAGCATCGTGTCGTCGTATGGCGCGATGTCGACACCGTACCGTGTCATCACCAGCCAGTCGTACTTGAGGTTCTGCGCGATCTTGAGAACCGAACGGTCCTCCAGCATCGGCTTCAGCACTTGCAGCGCGTCTTTCAGCGGGATCTGGCCTTCGACAAGACCGCCGCCGCCAAGAAGATCACCCTCGCCGTCGACGTGGCCAAGCGGCACATAACAGGCCTTGCCGGGCTCGGTGGACAGCGAAACACCGACAAGCTCTGCCTGCATGGCGTCCAGTGATGTCGTTTCGGTGTCGAAGGCGACGTACCCCTTTTCAAAGGCCGCGTCGCACCATTCCTTCAAGCGGTCGAGGCTGGTGACGGTTTCATAGGCGCTGCTGTCGACCGGGATCGCCCGGATCGTCTGGGCGCGTGCATCGGCAACCGTCTGCGGTACCAGCAGGCCGGAATTGTCCGGATCGGCGTCACCCGGGGTTTTTGCAGCTTCCGAACCCGCGCTGTCACTGCCGGCTGCACGCTCCATCATCCGGCCCTTGTGGTCCGGAACATCCCATCCCGGAACCTTGAGGTCCGATGCATCGACCGTATCCAGATCGGCCCCGGTCACATCCGCAACGCGGCGGGTGAGGGTGGTGAACCCCATCGCCTTCAGGAATCCGAGCGCCTTGGGTCCGTCAACATCGGTAACCGACAATTCGCCCACCGGCACCTTGACCGGCACATCCTGCTTGAGGGTCACGAGCTGCCTGGAAATCCGTGCCTGATCGGCAAATTCGATCAGGTTTTCCCGGCGCTTGTTCTGTTTGATCGTGTCGGCCTTGGCGAGCAGCGTTTCCAGATCGCCGAATTCGTTGATCAAGAGGGCCGCGGTCTTCAGGCCAATACCCGGCACGCCGGGCACGTTATCGACGCTGTCGCCCGCCAGCGATTGCACCTCGATGACCTTGTCGGGACCGACTCCGAACTTCTCGAACACCTCTGCTTCGCCGAAGGTCTTGTTCTTCATGGTGTCGATCATGCCCACCATCGGGCCGATCAGCTGCATCAGGTCCTTGTCGCCTGAAACGATGGTGACGCGCGCGCCCTGTTCGGCAGCCTCACGGGCATAGGTCGCGATCAGGTCGTCCGCCTCGAAGCCTTCCTGCTCGATGCAGTGAACCGAAAAGGCGCGTGTCGCTTCGCGGATAAGGCCGAACTGCGGCACCAGATCTTCCGGCGGGTCTGGCCGGTGGGCCTTGTATTCCGGATAAATCTCGTTCCGGAACGTCTGCGCGGAATGGTCGAAGATCACCGCGAAATGGGTGGGCTCGTCGCCTTCCTCCGGTGTCAGGCCTTCCTGCAGCAGCTTCCACAGCATGTTGCAGAAGCCAGAAACCGCCCCGACAGGAAGCCCGTCCGGCTTGCGCGTCAGCGGCGGCAGCGCGTGATAGGCGCGAAAAATGAACGTGGACCCGTCGACCAGGATGAGATGGTCATCGGCGGTGAGGGCGGAGGAGGTGCTTTGCGTCGACATGGCGCGGATCATGCCCGCAGCCTGTTCTGGAGAAAAGTCCTAAAGTTAAAAATTCCAAGCTTGCCGATCACTCAGCTGCCTGTGCCTGACGTTTGCCGCCAAAGGTTCCGCTGAGATAGGCCCAGGCGGGCCTGCGGAACAGGAACCAGCCGATGTTCGTGCGGCGGATCAGCCAGAACAGGATCATCGGACTGACCGACGCCACCAGCGTCACGATCAACGACGTTGTGCCGATATCAAAGATGCCCAGCTTCAGCAGAATCACCCGCGTCACGCCCATGGGGAAGAAGAAGGCGAGATAGATGACGATCGAGTTTTCGCCGAAATGCTGAAGGAAACCGAACCGGCCCCATTTCACGATCAACGCGCTGGTGAGGATGATCGCACCCGCACCGGCCGCGCCAAGAACAAGGGCAATGACCGGCAGATGTGCCCAGCCGGCATAAACCAGCGTGCCGTTCACCAGGCCCCAGACCAGCAGACACGCGAGACTGATCCCGATCCGCTCGCGCGCCCAGTCGGCCAGAGCGAAGATCTGCGGAGCAAAAACGAAGCCGGCATAGAAGAAAACGAAACGGGCCGCGAATTCATCGACCAGCAGCCAGCCGGTGTGGATCGGCGCGATCTGCAGAAGTGCGCCGATGGCCAGAACCAGTTGCCACGGCACACCCTTGTCGTGGGCGACCTTCGACACGACGAAGAAGACCGGCAGCATGTAGATGAACCACAAGGTACCGAAGGGCTCGATGAAACTCAGGAAATAGAGTTCCACCGTTGCGCGAACGCTGGTTTCCTCGATGAAGACGGGCGCTTTCACCAGAAACTGGATCGTCATCCACAGCACATAAAAGTAGGCAAAGTGGACGACCTTGCGATCAAGATAGAGTTTCCAGTCGCGGGTAATGACGTTCGACAGGAACAGGCCGGAGATCAGGAAAAAATCCGGCATGCGGAAGGGGGCTGCAAAGGCGACGACCACATGCATCCAGCCTGTCTGGCCAGCGGCGGCTTCCACGCCGAGCACCGAATGCATCATCACGACGAAGATGATGCAGATGCCCTTGGCGGTATCCACCCAATCTACACGCCTGGCGCTCATTCTCCCGCTGCCTGCTCCGCTTCAGTCCGGTTTCGGGTCCAATTCAGCGCAGACATAACCTTGACTGGTAAATTTTACGCATACACCAGCAGTCACGTTTTAGTGAGCGTTTGGGAAATCAGGGCTTCGCGTTGTCCGAGCCATCCTGCCAGGGGCTAAGCTTCGGCTGGCCGGAGCCACCACCCGTGCCGCTGTTTTTTTCGCTCCAGTCGCCTTCGTCCAGATCCACGACGCCGTCATCCGGCCGGCGCATACCACCGCCGCCATCGACGATAACGACGTTCGATCGGGCAATGATGAACCGCGCCAGCGCTTCGCGCACCGGCGGTATGAACAGGAGCAGGCCGATGGCATCCGTGACGAAACCCGGGATCAGCAGCAGAATGCTGGCAAGAACGATCATTGCACCCTGCATCACCTCGTTTCCGGGTGTGCGGCCGGCATCCAGCTCTGTTTGCATGCGCATCAGCAGCGACAGGCCTTGCTGGCGCAGCATCACTGTCCCGGCCAACGCGGTGATCACCGTCAGCAGGATTGTCGGGAACACACCGATCAAGCCTCCCACCCAGATGAACATCGCAATCTCGATCAGGGGCAGAAGAAGAATTGCGGCAATGATATAAAGTCCCACGGGAGCTCCATCGTCTGATAAGCTATTCGGACCTAAGGTAGACATTCACTCGCAAAAATGCGAGCAGGCAGTCACGAAATGGCTATGAATGCAAAGATTCAGTCTTGCTCTTGGGTCTGGATGCTGGTTCAAGGACCCCCTAAATAGGAAGCAGACAGGCCTTGCGTACGAGGCTGCGCTCACCTGGCAGTTAGAGCAGGCGGCTCTAGGGCCTCAAAAAGGGTAACCGGAAGTTACGATGAACGAGATTTTTGACCCGTTGAACCTCCTCCTGATGGGACTTGCGGTTTTCATTCTGTTCAGACTGCGATCGGTGCTGGGCAAACGCACCGGCAATGAGCGCCCGCCATTCGACCCCTATTCCAAGCCCGATCAGCCGCGCGAACGCAAAAACGGCAACGATCAGGACAATGTCATCCCGATGCCGAACCAGACCACGCTGGAGGCCGAGCCGGTCGAGGAGAGCGGTCGTGGTGGCGACGTCGTGATCGACAAGGTTGCCCCGGCGGGCTCCGCATTGAACAGCGCCCTGAAACAGATTCTGTCCGTTGACCGCAGCTTCGAGCCGGAACCCTTCCTGGAAGGCGCACGCGCCGCCTACGAGATGATCGTGATGGCTTTTGCGGACGGCGACAAGAAAGCGCTGAAGAACCTTCTCTCCCGCGAAGTCTATGAAGGCTTCGTCACGGCAATCGACGACCGCGAAAAGCGTGGCGAGACCATCGAATCGACCTTTGTCGGCATCGACAAGGCCGAAATCGTCGAAGCTGCGCTGAAGAATTCGACCGCCCAGGTAACCGTGAAGATCCACAGCCAGCTGATTTCCGCCACCCGCGACAAGGCCGGTGAAGTGGTCGACGGCGATCCGGCCAAGGTAAGCGAAGTGATCGACATCTGGACCTTCGCCCGGGACACCACGTCCCGCGATCCGAACTGGAAGCTGGTCGCGACCGAATCCGCAGAGTAATCACGATGCAGGGCAAGCGGAACACGCGGCCCCGGCCGGACTTCCGGCTTGTCCCACTGCTAAAGGGCGCGGTTCTGGCCGCGCCGCTTTTCTTTTCAGGAGCTGCCTCAGCCATGGTACCAGGCCAACGGATCCCGGACCGGTTCGAGGCAATCTCCTTCTCCAGTCTGCCGGGCTGGCTGAACGACGATCATGCCGCCGCCCTTGCCGGTTTTCTGCGCCTGTGCCGCAAACCGGAAATCCTGACCCAGGACACCGTTTTTCCCTCCATCGCCGCAGCAGATCTGCAAAAGCTCTGTAACGACGCCGAAAAGGCGGCAAAGTCCGGTGATGAAGCACCGCGAGACTTTTTCGAAAGCCGGTTCACGCCGCACCGAATTGCCCAGAGCGGATTTGTGACGGGCTATTTCGAGCCGGAACTGGCCGCCTCGCGGGTCAGAACCGACATATTCCGGTATCCCTTGCTCAAAAAACCGGAAGGCCTGGAGGCGATCACGCCGGAAAACCGGCCACAGGACTGGCCCGAAACGCTCAGCCATGGACGGCGGGTTGAGGGACGCGTCACCGAAATGCCGGATCGGAGCGCCATCATGGATGGCAAGCTCGATCCGGAAAATCTCGAACTCGTCTGGCTTGCCGATCCGATCGACGCCTATTTCGTACATGTTCAGGGCTCGGCAAGGCTGCGTCTTGCGGACGGAAGCGCGATGCGGGTCGGTTATGCGGGCAAGACAGGCCACCCCTATACCGGCATTGCCCGGTTGCTGGTGACGCGCGGAGAAGGCACGCCGGAGGACTTCACGGCTGCCGGACTTCGTGCCTGGTTGGAAGCGCATCCGGAAGAGCGCGATCAGCTGTTCCGGCAAAACCGGTCTTTCATCTTCTTCCGGGAGGTCGACGAAATCGGCGTGAACGACGGGCCCGTCGGGGCCGCGGGCCTTCCCCTTGTGGCAGGCCGCAGCCTTGCGGTCGATCCGAGTTTCATTCCCTATGGGTCCCTGGTTTTCGTCGCCTCCGCGCTGAAGGATCACGACAGCGACGACGGCGTTTTCCAGCGGCTGATGGTGGCCGATGACACCGGATCGGCAATCAAGGGCCCAGCGCGGGGCGATATCTTCGTCGGATCCGGGCAGACGGCAGGCGCTATTGCCGGAGAAATCCGCCACAAGGCCGACTTCACGATCCTGGTGCCGAACATCCGTCTTGGTCCCGCTGGTGTGGCGGCGGACTGAGAGATGGCAAGACGGGGCAAAAAAGGGACACTGTCGCCGGAAGACAGGGAACTGTGGGGCAAGGTTGCCAAAACCCTGACGCCGCTGCATCCGGACAGGGCTCAGGACCTCAAGGCCGAGCTTGAGAAAATCACCGAAACCGAACCGGCGGCACCCGCAAAGGCGCTGAAAACCGCGACCGCGATCCAGGCTCCCGCTGCGGCCAAGGCGCCGCCAACACCGCTGCCGCTGCATCAGCTGGAACACCGCTACCGCCGCAAGCTGGTGCGCGGCGTGAAGGCCATCGATGCGCGGATAGACCTGCACGGCCTGACCCAGCATCAGGCGCATGACCGGCTGCGCGGCTTTCTCTACCAGGCGCAGGCGAGAAGTCATAAGGTTGTGCTGGTAATCACTGGCAAGGGCAGCGGTGATGCACGCGCCTATATGGACGAGCGCGGCGTTTTGCGCAGAATGGTGCCCCAGTGGCTGTCGATGCCCGACTTGCGATCCGTGGTACTTGGCTACGAGGAAGCCCATGCCAACCACGGCGGCGGCGGCGCACTGTACGTTCGCATTCGAAAAAGAAGGTAGGGCCGTGACCCCACTTGGCGCAAAAATCCGGGAACTCAGGATAAAACGGGATGTGTCGCTGAAGGAAATGGCAGCGGCCTTGTCGGTATCCAGTGCCTATCTGTCCGCGCTGGAACATGGCAAGCGTGGCAAGCCAACCTGGTTTCTGGTGCAGCGAATCATCACCTATTTCAACGTCATCTGGGATGAAGCGGAAGAAATCCAGCGCCTGGCTGAACTGTCCGATCCGCGCGTCACCATCGACACGGCCGGCATGGACCCGAAGGCCACCGAACTTGCCAACCAGCTTGCGCTGAAGATCGGAGGCCTTTCCGAAGAGTCTCTTGCAGCCCTCCTGCACCAGCTCCGGGTTGCTGCCGTGAAGGACGGTGTGTGACGACGCATGCCCTCGCCAGGTTCAAACCATGGCATGGCGGTGCATTGCTGTTTCTGTACCGCTTGGAACGCAGCCTCTTTCAGGTCAGTTCAGGATTTACGTGTCCTTCAACCCCATCCTCTATATAACCTCCAGCAAACCTGCGCCTGCTGAACGGAACACTGGACCAGTATGAAACTCTCCCAGGAAGACCTTGCCGGACTGATCGATGCCGACGACCTGAGAAATCGCCTGACCGCGCTGACCGCCGGCAATGACGGCGACGGTTCGGACATGAAGACCCGCTCGGCTGTTCTTGCGATGCTGAAGCAGGTGGTGAAAGACGCTCGCGGCAAGGCCCAGGCGATGCTGGACGAGGACGGCGGCGGGCTGCTGTGCGCCGGGCGGCTGTCCTATATCCAGGACGAGCTGATCCGCGTGATCTACGATTTCGCCCTGCACCACGTCTACCGGATCAAGAACCCGTCCGCCGCGGAGCGCATGGCCATTGCCGCCGTTGGCGGTTACGGCCGCGGCACACTGGCGCCTGGGTCCGACATCGATCTCCTGTTCGTGCTGCCGTACAAGCAGACCCCATGGGGCGAGCAGGTGGTGGAATATATCCTCTACATGCTCTGGGACCTGGGCTTCAAGGTAGGCCACGCGACCCGCAATATCGATGAATGCATCCGCCTGTCCAAGGCGGACATGACCATCCGCACCGCCATTCTGGAAGCCCGCTACATCTGGGGCGACGAGGCCCTTTTCGAGGAACTCGTCCAGCGTTTCGACAAGGAAGTGGTGGAAGGCACCAGCTCGGAATTCATCGCCGCCAAGCTGCTGGAACGCGATGACCGCCACAAGCGCCAGGGCGCCTCGCGCTACCTGGTTGAGCCGAACATCAAGGAAGGCAAGGGCGGTCTGCGCGATCTCAATACCCTGTTCTGGATCGCCAAGTACCATTACCGGGTCAACAGACAGTCGGAACTGGTCAAGAAAGGCGTTCTGACCCGCTCGGAATATGCGCGGTTCAAGAAGTCTGACGACTTCCTGTGGGCGGTCCGCTGCCACCTGCATTTCCTGACGGGACGGCCGGAAGAGCGCCTGTCCTTCGATGTCCAGCGCGAGATCGCGATCCGGCTCGGCTACACCCAGCACCCGGGCATGAAGGATGTCGAGCGTTTCATGAAGCACTACTTCCTGGTGGCCAAGGATGTCGGCGATCTGACCCGCATCATCTGCGCCGCGCTGGAGGAAGAGCACGTCAAGGAACCGCGCGGCAAGGGCCTGACCGGCATGATGCGCCGCCTGCGCGCAGGCCGCGTATCGGCAACCGCCAAGCCCGTTGAAGGGGCGACCGGCTTCGTGGTGGAGAACAACCGCCTGAATGCGGTATCTGACACCGTGTTCGAAACCGATCCGACCAACCTCCTGCGGGTGTTCCAGATCGCGGACAAGCACGACTACAACATGCATCCGCAGCTGACCCGCCTGATGCGGCATTCGCTTAAGCTGGTCGATGGAAGCCTGCGCGCCGACCCTGAAGCGAACCGGCTTTTCCTGTCGATCCTGACCTCCCGGCACGCGCCGGAAAAGACCTTGCGCAAGATGAACGAAACCGGCGTGCTCGGCCGCTTCGTGCCCGAGTTCGGCAAGGTCGTGGCGATGATGCAGTTCAACATGTATCACCACTACACGGTCGACGAGCACCTGATCCGGTCCATCGGCGTGCTGGCCGATATCGAGCGCGGCAACTCCGGCGACGACCATCCACTGGCAACCGACCTGATCCTGACGCTGCAGAACCGCAAGGTGCTGTTTGTCGCCATGTTCCTGCACGACATCGCCAAGGGCAGGCCGGAAGATCATTCGATCGCCGGCGCCCGGGTCGCGCGCAAGCTGTGCCCGCGTTTCGGACTGAACGACGCGGAAACCGAGACGGTTGCCTGGCTGATCGAGCATCACCTGGACATGAGCACCATTGCCCAGTCGCGCGACCTGTCGGACCGCAAGACGATCACGGATTTCGCCAACACGGTGCAGTCGCTCGAAAGGCTGAAACTGCTCCTGATCCTGACCGTGGCCGACATTCGCGCCGTCGGGCCCGGCGTCTTCAACGGCTGGAAAGGCCAGTTGCTGCGCACGCTGTACTATGCCACCGAACCGCATCTGTCCGGCGGACACACGAAGATGTCGCATCGCCAGACCATCGACAAGGCCAAGGAAGAGCTCGGCAGCAAGCTGGAGCACTGGTCCGCCAAGGACCGTAATGCCTATCTGAACCGGCATTATCCGGCCTACTGGCTGCGTACGGAGCCGGAGCGGCTGGTTTCCCATGCCGAACTTCTGCACAAGGCCGACAAGGACAAGAGGCAGCTTGCCTTCCAGGTCATCCCACGCGCCTTCGAGGGTGTGACCGAGCTGACGATCATGGCGCCAGACCATCCGCGCCTGCTGTCGATCATTGCCGGGGCCTGCTACACGACCGGTGCCAATATCGTTGACGCACAGATCGACACCACCACAGACGGCTATGCTCTGGACACGATCTTCATCGGTCGGGAACTGCCGGACGACGAAGACGAAAAGCGCCGCGGCGAGCGGATTGCCAAGCTGATCGAGACCACACTGCGCGGCGAAGAGCGGCTTCCGGAGCCCGTTTCCAAGAAGACCGGCGTCAAGGGCCGCATGAAGGCCTTCAAGGTGGCGAGCGAAGTGTTGGTCAACAACGCGCTGTCTGACGATTACACGGTGCTGGAGATTTCCGGTCTCGACCGGCCAGGCCTGCTCTACGACCTGACGCGCTCCATCGCGACGCTCAATCTGAACATCGGTTCGGCCCATATCTCGACCTTCGGCGAGAAAGTGGTCGACGTTTTCTACGTCACCGATCTCACCGGACAGAAAATTGCCAACATCGGGCGTCAGGAAATCATCCGTGAGCGCCTTGCCAATGCGGTCGACGGCCATGTGGAACTCGATCCGGCAGCTCCGGCAACCCGCAAGGTTCAGCGGCAGGCTTCATAAGTGCATACCTTCCTCTTCGGAGTCCTTCCGGCATGAGTCTCGTCCGCAATTTCGCAACCGTCGGCAGCGCGACCCTGCTGAGCCGCCTGCTCGGCTTTGTTCGCGACGTGCTTCTGGCCGCCGTCGTCGGGGCCGGTCCGGTTGCCGATGCCTTTGTGGTGGCCTTCCGTCTGCCCAACCTGTTCCGCCGGCTGTTCGCGGAGGGAGCCTTCAACTCCGCCTTCATCCCGCTGTTCGGGCGAACGGTCGAGGAAGAGGGCGATGCGGGCGCCAAGCGGTTCGCCGGGGAAATCGGCGCAGCGCTGCTGTTCTGCCTGCTGGTGCTGACTGCTTTTGCGCAAATCTTCATGCCGCTGGTGGTGTGGGCACTGGCACCGGGTTTCGTGGAAGACCCCACCAAGTACGACCTGACAGTTCTGATGTCGCGGATCGCGTTTCCCTATCTGATCTTCATGTCGATGCTTGCCTTCATCGGCGGCATTCTCAACACCTATCAGCGCTTCGCCGCCGCGGCATTCGCACCGGTGATGCTGAACGTGGTGATGAGCGCCGTTCTGGGCGCAGTGCTTTATCTCGGTATCAAGGACGACACGTCGCTCGGAGTCATTCTGGCCATCGGCGTCACCGTTGGCGGGATCGTGCAGTTGATCGTCGTCCTCATCGACCTGAAGCGCCTCGGCTTCAAGATCCCCGTCTTCCGCCCGCGCTATACCAAATCGGCCAAACGCCTGCTGATGCTTGGCATTCCGGGCGTCGTTGCCGGCGGCGTCACCCAGATCAACATTGCCGTCGGCCAGATCATCGCCTCCATGCAGGAAGGCGCCAATGCGCTGCTCTATTTCGCTGACCGGCTCTACCAGTTGCCGCTCGGGGTGATCGGTATCGCCATCGGCGTGGTGCTTTTACCCAGCCTGACGCGGCAACTGCGCGCCGGGCAGATGGGCGCTTACCAGCACAGCCTCAACCGCGCACTGGAGTTCTCACTGGTGCTGACCCTGCCGGCCGCAGTTGCTCTGGCGGTCATACCGCAGGAAATCGTCTCGGTGCTGTTCCAGCGGGTGCGCTTCGATGCCGCCGCCGTGGAAGGCACGGCTGCAGCCCTGACGGCATTTGCCTTTGGCCTGCCCGCCTTTGTGCTCAACAAGGTGTTTTCGCCCGGCTATTTCGCGCGGGAAGACACCAAGACGCCGATGATCTTTGCCGTTGTCGGCATGGTCGTGAACGTCGGCCTCTCGATCGCGCTGTTTCCCATGCTCCAGCATGTGGGCATCGCGCTGGCCACAACGCTGGCTGGCTGGGTGAACACCGGCCTCCTGATCATCGTTCTGTGGCGACGGGGCCATTTCCAGCCCGATTTCAAGCTGCTCCGACGGCTGTCGCTGGTAGTGCTCGCCAGCCTGCTGATGGGGGTCGCGGTGCATTTTGCTGCCATCTACATGGCCTCCTGGCTATCGGCGCCGTGGCTGGCGGTGCGTGCGGGCAGTCTCGTTCTTCTCGTGCTCGTCGGCATGGTCACCTTTGCCGTCTTCACCCAGCTCAGCGGCGGATCCGACCTTGTCGGCATGCTGAAAGCGTTGAGACGGCGCAACACCTGACCGCGAAACGCCGGCGCACGCCGTTTCCAGCTTGCATGCATAACGGACCGGGCTTAAACCCGGCCCGCCCAAACATTCATAGCGCCCTTCCAACCGGCCGCACCATCAAAGGGATTTGAAATGGCGGAGTTCCAGCCCCGTGTCTTTTCCGGCGTCCAGCCGACAGGCAACCTGCATCTTGGCAACTACCTGGGCGCCGTTTCGCGCTGGGTTCCGTTGCAGGATCAGATGCCGACGATCTTCTGCGTCGTCGACAGCCATGCCATTACGGCAGGGTTTCCGGATCCGCACGAGCTTGCCCAGGCAACCCGTGAAGTGACCGCTGCCTACATGGCAGCCGGCATCGATCCGAAGAAATCGATCATCTTCAACCAGAGCCAGGTTCGCGAACACACCGAACTTGCCTGGATCTTCAACTGCGTGGCGCGCATGGGCTGGCTCAATCGCATGACCCAGTTCAAGGAAAAGGCCGGCAAGAACAAGGAAAACGCTTCCGTTGGCCTGTTCGCCTATCCGAGCCTGATGGCTGCCGACATTCTGGCCTACCGCGCGACCCATGTTCCGGTCGGCGACGACCAGAAGCAGCACCTGGAACTGACACGCGACATCGCCGCCAAGTTCAACAACGACTTTGCGGACCGGATCAAGGAACTGGATATCGGCATCGAGAACCCGACGCCGTCGCCGGAGCTGCCGGAATATCTCTATTTCCCGATGACCGAGCCGATGATCGCCGGCCCGGCTACCCGGATCATGTCGCTGCGTGACGGCACCAAGAAGATGTCGAAGTCCGATCCGTCGGACCTGTCGCGCATCAACCTGACGGACGACGCGGACTCGATCTCCAAGAAGATCAAGAAAGCCAAGACCGATCCGGACGCCCTGCCGAGCGAAACCGACGGCCTGGAAGGCCGTCCGGAAGCAGACAACCTGGTCGGCATCTATGCCGCCCTGAGCGGCGCGACCAAGGCCGACGTCCTGAAGGAATACGGCGGTCAGCAGTTCTCGGCCTTCAAGCCGGCCCTGTCCGACCTGGCGGTGGCGAAACTCTCGCCGATGACCGACGAAATGCGCCGCCTGATGGACGACAAGGCACAGATCGACGCCATCCTGAAGGAAGGCGCCGAAAAGGCCTCCGCCATCGCCGAACCGGTGCTGAAGGACGTTCGCAAGATCATCGGTTTCCTCGACGTCCGGTAAACCGACGCGACAACAACCTGATCCTGAAAGCCCGGCAGGTTTCTGCCGGGTTTTTTTGTTTGGGTAACCGCAATCCGCAACGTTCCACCTTACACCGTTGCGCCTTGCCCGGAAAAAGCGGAGATCCGTCTCATACCCTTGCAGGTCGTCATCCCATGGCTCGACCATGGGATCCGTGCCATTGCGCCGCAAAGAGAAAAGTCCTTGCCGTGAGCAAAGGTTACGGCAAGGCGACTTGTCATCCCCGCACAAGCAGGGACCCAGTATCCAGCTGATTTGCGATTATTCGCCTCGGACGACACGGCGTACTGGATCCCGGTCTTGCCGCGTTGCGCCAAACCGGGATGACAAATCATGGCAGCGCGTGGAAGCCGGTCCTGACGACAGCAAATGCTGAAGCCCGCGCTTCGCTACGCATTGCCCGGGATGAAAAGGCAGCCTTTTTCCCCTTCCTTAATTCCGTCATCCCATGGCTCGACCATGGGATCCATGCCATTACGCTCCAAATCGGCAAAGCTTTGCGGTGGGCGAAGGTCAGGGGATGGATTGCAGGGTCTAGCCCTGCAATGACGGGGTGGGTTGAGAGGTTGGGACTTTCATCCGGCCGACGGGGCTCACCAGCCGGTTTGTACATTGCCACTGGATCCACTCCCTGGGCTGCCCCGTGATCTACACTGTCAAACGCTATCCTTGCGCTCGACAACGAGCACTCTTGCCTCTCCGACCGGGTGGGCCACATGGGCATCGCCGTCGTTGGCGAAGAAGATCTGTCCTTCGGTCAGGCGTTGAACCTTCTCGGTTCCGGCCTCGCGGTAGTGCATGTCGACAGTGCCCGACAGAACCACGAAGACTTCCGGACCGTCGTTGACGTGCCATTTGTAGGGCTTGTCCGTCCAGTGCAGGCGGACCGTGATGCCGTCCAGTTCACCGATCAGACGTGACCCCCAGGCTCTTTCCGCCGTAAAGCTGCTTGTATCGAGATGGAAATCCATGAAACTCTCCCGCTGCAAAATCACTCAAGGGTGCTATCGCGGACAGGCTCTCGTTTCTTCCGGCAATTTGACCGGTTCGGCCGGTCAATTGCCGGTGAACGCTGGCAGTTCGACACACAGGACAATGACAGAAGACCCATGGATTCAATCGACCGGACCTTGCTGCAACTGCTGGAAGCCGACAGCCGGACACCTGTGAAAACGCTGGCTGCCCATGTCGGCCTGGCCCGGTCGAGCGTTCAGGCCCGGGTCCGGAAGCTGGAAGAAACCGGCGTCATTCGCGCCTACACGATCCGGATCAGCGATCCGGAGCCGGCCGAAATCGAAGCCTATCTGTGGATCCGGACGGGTTCGGCGACCTGTGCGGCGATTGCGCCGGTGGTTTCGAAATTCGAGGAGGTTCTCCAGTGCCGCTCGATTTCCGGTGACAGGGACATGGTTCTGCTGGTGCGCGCCCGGACGCTGGAGAGCCTCGCCGAGCTTCGCAACCGTATTGCTGCCCTTGATGGAATTGCCAATGTCGAGACCCATCCGGTGCTGAAAGACTGGATATGAACGCGGCGCGAAATTCCCGATTTACTTTTTTTGTCAGGCAATGAAACGGTTTCTCAAAGTTTACAACGCACTCTCAAGGCAACAGGATCTTGTAGAGAGTAGTTATCTTGGTCAGTCAAAACAGCGAACGCGCCGTCAATGCCGCGCCAGAAGCCGATGACACGCAGGACAAATTCTTTGCCGAAGAGCAAAAGCTTTCCTCTGCGGACACCGTAACTACAGACGAATATTCTTCCAGCATCACGAAACCCCTCGACGAGGAGGACGTCGGTCCCGAAGTCGGCCCAGGCCGCCGGGCCACCGACGCGCCCGTCTCCGCGCCTGCCAAATCGCTGCAGCATCTTGCCCTGGCGGGCATGATCATCGGCCTTGCCGCCGGTTTCATCATGGTTTCCAGCGACAGCCTGAACCGGTTTCTCGGTCTTGGTCTGACCTTCTTTGCCGGTGGGCTGGCTGTCTGGCGGCTGTTTGCCGACGACATGCAGCGCTCGGTGCAGGCGTTACAGGTGAAGGATGACAAGATCCGCCGCCTGATGGCACGCTGCGAGGAACTGGAAGACCGCGCCTGGGAACTTGGCGAATCCGACGAACGTCACGCCAGCATCCTGGCAACGCTTGGCGATGTCGTCGTCCGGCGCGACCAGGACGGCACCATCACCTATGTGAACTCTGCTGCAGACGATGTGTTCGGGCTCGGACATGCCTTGCAGCCGGGTGCAACCCTGCATCTGCCGCTGCTTGAGGAAGTGGGCTTTGAAAGCGCCGTCACGCAGGCCCTGGACAAGACGACCCCGGGCATGGGCTTTCAGGATCTCCACATCGACACAGCACAGGGCCCGCGCTGGTTCTCACGTATCGACATTCCGGTGCGCGACACCACGACGGATCGCCAGCTGGTGCAGACCGTTCTGCGCGACGTGACCGAGCGGCGCCTGATCGAGGAAGAACTGCTGGCTGCCCGTCATTCCGCGGAAAGCTCCAACGAGGCGAAATCCCGTTTTCTCGCGACCGTCAGCCACGAGATCCGCACGCCGCTCAACGGGGTGCTCGGCATGGCCGCGCTCCTGCGCGACACCCGCCTGACCAAGGAACAGAGCGCCTATATCGAGGCGCTGGAAACCTCCGGCGAAACATTGCTGCTCCTGATCGATGAAGTGCTCGACTTTTCCAAGGTGGAGGCCGGCAAGCTCGACATTCAGGCTGCCCCGGTTCGGGTTGGCGCCCTGGTGGAAAGCGTCGTTGAACTGCTTGCTCCGAAGGCCCACGCCAAGTCGCTTGAAATCGGCTCCATGCTTGACCCGAACCTGCCGGAAGAGGTGACGCTGGACGCCACCCGTGTCCGCCAGATCCTCTACAATCTCATCGGCAACGGCATCAAGTTCACCGATGAGGGTGGCGTTGCCGTCGAACTGACAGGGCGCCCCAATCCGGACGGTGGCGGTTTTCTGGATATCGACGTGCGCGACAGTGGCATCGGCTTTGACGAACAGGAGGCCGAGCGGCTGTTTCAGGAATTCGAGCAGGTCGACCATGGCCCGGCGCGCAAGTTCGGCGGCACCGGCCTCGGTCTGGCCATCGCCCAGCGGCTTGCCGGCCTGATGGGTGGCGAAATTGCCGCGCAGCCCTCCGAAGACGGCGGCGCGCAGTTCCGCGTGTCCTTGCCGATCCCCGAATCCCTTGTTGCCGACACGGATCCACGCCTGGCCAAGCTTGAGGGCCGCAGGATCGTGTTCGTCAGCACCAGCCAGATCGAATGCCCGCTGCTGGCCAGACGGCTGCAATATCACGAGGCCAATGTTTCCGTGCATGCACCGGGCAGTTCGGATCTCGATGCCGCGCTGGCCGAGGCCGATCTACTTGTTGTCGACAACGGCGCCCTGTCCGACAGCGGCGGCTGGCTGGCCTCTGCCCGCCTGACCGGATGCAAGGCTCCTGCCGTCGTTATGATCGCCCCGCCGGAGCGCGAGCGCCTGGAACATCTGCGCGAAGCCGGGTATGCCGCCTATCTGATCCGTCCGGTGCGGATCGAGACCCTGGTCCAGATCTTTTCCGGCCTGCTGGACGACGACGGCATGGAACACGCCTGGGACGCAAGCGCGGAGCCCGTCAGCAACGGCTTCCTGCCAAACCGCTACAAGGTTCCGGCCCGGCCGCTGCGCCTGCTCGTGGCGGAAGACAACGACATCAACCGCCTTTTGAGCGAAGCCATGCTGCGCAAGCTCGGCCATGTGCCGGTGATGGTGATCGACGGCGAAAAGGCCGTCGAGGAAGCCGCCAGCGGCGCTTATGACGCAATCCTGATGGACCTGCACATGCCAGGCCTCGACGGATTCCAGGCCATTCGCCAGATCCGGTCCGACGAACAGGCCGCCGGCCGGGCCAATGTACCGGTGCTGATCGTGACCGCCGATGTCATGAAGGATGCAAGGGACAAGGCGACCGAAGTGGGCGCTGCCGGCTATCTGACGAAACCGCTTTCCGTGGAAGCGATTTCCGACGCATTGGCCGAAATCAGCCGCGCCTGACGCAGCGAACTTTCCCTGTCGCGACAGCTGGAAGTGGAAACGCTTCCACCGGCGCTCGTAGAAATTCACAAAGCCGCAAGAGTGGGCTAAGCTTGCACGTGGAAAACACGGCGCAAAAAACCGAGTGTCATCCAGCTGTCGGAATAGTATGTTCTACGGCAGGCTTGAAGCACACTGACCGGGTTCGGACGTAATGTTCCGGCGAAGGTAATTCGGCAAGTGAAACAGACGAGAACCTGTGAAACCTGTCAGTGCGCCATAAGGAATACACGAGGGTGGAATGTCCATAATGCGCCAAGGGCTTTTTTCTCCCAGGAAACTGGTCAGGAAATTCACACCGGCAATGCGTCCGGACGCCAACCTCCCCAACGCGCAGCGCATCGGGCCAGCGCTGCAAACCCCGGTCAAGACCGGCGAAACGCTCGGCCGGATCGGATCCCTGGAAGTGCGGATGGCCCGCAACTTCAAGGAAGTGAAAAAGGCACAGCGCCTGCGCTATGACGTTTTCTACGAGGAAATGTCGGCCATTGCCGATGCGCATACGCTGGCAACCCGCCGTGATGCCGACCCCTTCGACGCCTATTGCGATCACCTGCTCGTGGTCGACCACGACTTGCAGAAGCGCAACAAGCTGGGTCGCCTGAAGCCTGAAATCGTCGGCACCTACCGGATCCTGCGCCAGGAAATCGCCGATCAGCATGCCGGTTTCTATACCGCCGCCGAATACGACATCCAGTCGCTGATCGACGCAAACCCGGGCAAGCGCTTCATGGAACTCGGCCGGTCCTGCGTTCTGAAGCCGTACCGCAACAAGAAGACCGTCGAGCTCCTGTGGCATGGCATCTGGTCCTATGTTCTGCGCCACAACATCGATGTCATGCTCGGTTGTGCATCGATCGAAGGCACCAATCCGGATGCCATCGCCGGCCAGCTCGCCTTCCTGCATCACAATGCCCGCGCCCCGGAAGAATGGCGCGTGCGCGCGGTGGAAGACAGATACGTCGAAATGAACCGCATGCCGGCCGAGGAACTCAATTCCAAGGAAGCGCTGCGGGCTCTGCCACCGCTTGTGAAGGGCTATCTGCGCCTCGGCGCGTTCATCGGCGACGGAGCGGTGATCGATCACCAGTTCGGCACGACGGATGTGCTGATCATCATGCCGGTGTCCGAACTGAACACGCGCTACGTCAATTATTACGGCGCCGACGCAAGCCGCTACTCCAGCTAGCTCCGGCGATTGCTGCCAAGCTTTCCTTCGTCCTCCCGGCCAGGCTTGACCCTTAGCCGGGATCGCGGAGGCACAAGCCTTTGCATTTTTCCTGCGTTTGAGCGGCACTCGCTTCCCGGTGCTGCGGGTTTGCTGCCTTTTGTGCGGGATGGTTATCGAGCTAGTGCGCGCCGCCTGTAGCTGAACATCCCGTCGTCTTGCCCGTGCAAAAGCCCGTAGCCTTAACGCCCCCTTAAATCGCCGCAATTTAAGCTCATCTCCGGGGAAACCGGCGTTTGCCGGATAACGCCAACCCTGGTTGGTACGGAGTTAGGGGACGAAGGATCAATGGCGCCTCGGGCGAAACGCCAGCCGCGTGTTGAACCGACATTCGGAAATTCAGGCAGCAGCCTGCTCGACCTGCGCTTGAGCCCGCAGGACCGTCCAGCTGCGCCTTCTTCCAAGTCGTCCGGCAAGGGCAAGACCCGCAAGGCTCCGGTCAAGAAAAAAACCGGATCCTCTCCGCGCAAGACGGCCAAGAACGGCAACGGCAATGGCCGAGGCAACGGAAGGGGCGGCGGCCGGTCCGGCGCCAAGCGGCGCAAGGCCAAACGCAAGAACAGGTTCCAGGCCCCGACCGCCTTCGGCCGCCTTCTCAAGCGCGGCTTCTACTGGAGCATGGTGCTCGGCATCTGGGGCACCATCGCCGTTGTCTGCTTGGTCGGCTATTACGCCGCCTTTCTGCCGCCGACCTCCGAATGGCAGGTTCCGGCGCGACCGCCCAACGTCAAGATTGTCGCCGCCAATGGCGAATTGCTGGCAAACCGCGGAGACACCGGCGGCGAGGCCGTGCGCCTGGAGCAATTGCCGCCCTATCTGCCCAATGCCGTCATCGCCATCGAGGACCGGCGCTTCCGCTCCCATTTCGGTGTCGACCCGGTCGGTCTTGCCCGCGCCGTCTACACCAACTTCACCTCCGGCCGCCTGCAGCAGGGCGGCTCGACGCTGACCCAGCAGCTTGCCAAGAACCTGTTCCTGGAGCAGGACCGGACGATCAAGCGCAAGATTCAGGAACTGGTGCTCGCCTTCTGGCTGGAGGCCGAATATTCCAAGGACGAGATCCTGGAAATGTACCTGAACCGGGTCTATCTCGGCTCCGGCGCCTATGGCGTGGATGCTGCTGCCCGCAGGTACTTTGGCAAATCGGCACGGCTTCTGACCATTCCGGAAGCTGCCACGATCGCAGGCCTGCTCAAGGCACCCTCGCGCTATTCGCCCGCCCGCAATCCGGACCTCGCAGAAGACCGCGCCCAGCTTGTGCTCGCTGCCATGAACGAGGAAGGCTACATCACAGGCGATGAAGCCAAGAATGCCCTGGCCGCGCCCGCCAAGGTGGTGCGCCGCTACACCACCGCCAGCGAGAACTATGCCGCCGACTGGGTGATGGACGTGCTGCCGCATTTCATCGGCTCGATCGAAACCGACATCGTGGTCGACACCACCATCGACCCAAAGATGCAGCGGGCTGCCGAACAGGCCCTGCGCAGCGCCCTGAAGGAAAACCGCGAGAAATACGGCGTCTCCCAGGGAGCTGTCGTGACGCTGGACACCGCGGGCGCCGTGAAGGCGCTGGTTGGCGGGGCCGATTATTCCAAGAGCCAGTTCAACCGCGCAGCCTATGCCAAGCGGCAGCCGGGTTCGTCCTTCAAGCCCTTCGTCTATCTGGCCGCGCTTGAAAACGGCCTTTCGCCCCAGACGATCCGCCAGGACCAGCCGGTCCGGTTCGGCAACTGGTCGCCCCAGAACTATTCCAAGGACTACTACGGCCCGGTGACGCTGACACGAGCGCTCAGCCTGTCGCTGAACACAGTGGCCGCGCAGCTGACTTATGAGGTTGGCGCGGGAACCGTTGCCGACACGGCCAAACGGCTGGGTGTCACCTCGGAAATGAAGAACAACCTGTCGATCGCGCTCGGCACCTCCGAAGTCACGCCGCTGGAAATCGCCGGTGCCTATGTGCCGTTCTCCAACGGTGGCTATGGCGTGCTCCCCCATGTGATCCGGCGGATCAAGACCGTGGACGGCAAGACGCTTTATTCCCGCTCCGGCGATGGACGCGGCCGCGTCATTGACCGCCGTCTGGTCGGCGAAATGAACATGATGATGTCGGAAACCCTGGTAACCGGCACGGGCCGCAAGGCACGGCTGGAAAGCGGGCGTCCCGCCGGGGGCAAGACCGGCACCAGCCAGGATTTCCGCGACGCCTGGTTCATCGGCTATACGGGCAATCTGACCACCGCTGTCTGGTTCGGCAATGACGACAACTCACCGACGCGCAAGGCGTCCGGCGGTGGGCTGCCCGCCACTGTCTGGAAGGAGGTGATGGATGCCTCCCACGAAGGCCTGCCGGTGGCAGACCTGCCCGGCGTGCCGGATGTACCGGCAACCGTCTCCGCCCCGCGCAAGCCCGGCCCGGTGGAAACCGTCGGCTCCGGCAGCGAACCGATACCGCCAGCCCCCATTGGCGGCGGCGGCGAAGGCAACGGCGAACGCCGCGGCCCGCTGAACCTGCTGCGCAATCTGTTTGGTGGCGGCTGATCCGGGCACTGCTGTTCACGGCTCACAAGGCCGCGTTTGAGGCTTCAACCGGTGGAACTGCGCGTTCCGACCGTGCGTGTGCAGCCCATCCTTCGAGACAGGCTTTCAGCCTTCCTCAGGATGAGGTTCACTATGTTGATCTTCCCTGGCCTTCAACACACATCTTCCTCATCCTGAGGAAGGCCAGAGGCCTGTCTCGAAGGATGGGCCACTTGCTCCATTTCTCAGAAATACCTGCGACACATATCCGTTAATTCCACCTCAGCACTGATGGCTGTAGGTGAACACCAGCGTGTCGGTGGTGTAGCGGCCGGTGGGACGGCACTGGTTGAAGACTTCACGGGTGCCGGTGACCGTAACCTGAAGCTGGTCGCCGCGCACCGGGCCTTCGACGAAATATTCCAGCGGTGAACCCGGACAGTATTTGGAAAACACCCGGGCGGTGCCGGAATACCAGTTGCCGTTCTTGGCGCCGTTGAAGAGCAACGTGCCGCGCTGGACGCCGGCGTTGCGCAGGACGGGTTTTGGAACTTCATAGGACAGCCATCGCTGATTGCCCTGCGCCTGCAGCCGCATGAGCGAGCCATTGTGGTTCCAGCAGCTGTCGGCCATGGCCTGACCGGAGAATGTCAGTCCCGGCAGGGCAAAGCCCAGCAAGGCCAGCGCGACGACTTTGATCGGATATCTCAAGCTTTTCATGTTGCATCTCCCAGCTTCCCCTGGGGAATCGAAGCAGATTCTCCCGTGTTTGCAACTGGTTTTGCCCGGCCGCCGCTTAC
This sequence comes from Labrenzia sp. 5N, assembly GCF_012395805.1. Taxonomy (NCBI): domain Bacteria; kingdom Pseudomonadati; phylum Pseudomonadota; class Alphaproteobacteria; order Hyphomicrobiales; family Stappiaceae; genus Labrenzia; species Labrenzia sp. 5N. The sequence goes on from NZ_JAAZTM010000005.1 coordinate 108,808, forward strand.
CCTTTTGCCTCCAGAAGCCCCTGCAGGCCTTTGCGCACATAAGGCAGGTATGTTTCCCCTACCGGCGTTCCGGCGACGATGCGAAGTTCCAGGTGCGGCAGGGCAGGCAACGAGGTGACTGTGGGCAGGTCGGCGGCATGGAACCCGGCGAGGGCCGGAGCCACGGCGATGCCGGCACGGACAGCCGCCTCGATGACGACAAGGCCGGACACGGTGGCCTTGATCGTCCATTTCACGGCGCTCGTGTCCAGCGCGGCAATGGCGGCATCGCGCATGGCACATCTGTCGGCATAGACCGCAAGCGGCAGGGCATTTTGTGATGTTGAAAGCGACGCGCTGCCGAGCCAGACGAGCGGCACGCTGGCAACAAGGTCACCGGTCCGGGACCGCTGGGGCGACACCACGATGACAAGATCGTACCGGGAGCCGAGACTTGCCAGAAGCATCTGCGAGGAGTGGGTTTCAAGATCGAGAGAGCAGGGCTCCGGTCCGTCTTCCAGCGCTCTCAAGACAGGTACGAGGCCATAGGCGGCGATGTCGTCCGTTGCGCCAATGCGCAGGTACGGCAGCACCGAGGCCCCGCGCGCGGCGGATACCGCCTCGCGGTGCCGGCTGAGCAGGCTGCAGGCATGGCTGTAGAAGGTCTGTCCTGCCGGCGTCATCTCGACCGAACGGGTGGAGCGGTTGAACAATTGAACACCGAGTTCGGCTTCCAGGCCCTTTATCTGCTGGCTGACGGCAGACTGGGTGCGCCCGACATCCTCGCCGGCAGCACGGAAACTCTGCCGGTCACAGACGGCGACGAAGGTACGCAGGACATGTTCATCCATTGAGTAACTTTTCTTTTCAATAAGTCCAGAACAATTAATTTCACAATAGGACCAATGGTTGGCTATGTCCATTTGAGGAGACAAGCCATGACACACATCCAGACAAATGACGAAAAACGGGTCTGCTTCGATTTCGAGATCGATTTCTCGAACGGTGGCGGCATTCAGGGGCAGGGCTTCCGGCTCGATATCCCCGGAGAGACCATCTCGGACGACGAACTTGCAGACTACATTGTGCGCGACATGCGCCTCTTGATGGTCGGCGAGGTGCGTATCCTCAACAAGACGATCATTACCGAAGCGCACAAGCGCCAAGCGGCGGCGAAGGACCGGACGGAGACCCGGCCTTGAAGGGACAAGACATTTTGCTCGCGCTTGTTGTGGTGTCGGTCTGGGGGTTCAATTTCGTGGTGATCAAGATCGGTCTGCAGGAACTGCCGCCAATCCTGTTTGCCGCATTGCGCTTTGCCCTGGCAGCTTTTCCGGCCGTCCTTTTCCTGAAGCGGCCGCGCACGTCGATGAAGCTGGTCGTCCTGTTCGGCCTGTTCATGTTCGCGCTGCAGTTCGGACTTCTGTTTGCCGGCATGCACCTTGGAATACCGGCAGGACTGGCCTCGCTTGTGCTGCAGGTTCATGTGTTCATCACGATAGCACTGGCCGTTGCCTTTCTGGGTGAAACGGCCAGTCCGGCGCAGATTGCCGGAGCCACGCTGGCGACCGCGGGCCTTGGCCTGGTGGCATTCAACCTGACGGGCAGCACAACACTGACCGGGCTTGGTCTGGTCGTTCTGGCCGCCTGTTGCTGGGCCATCGCCAATCTCGTTACCAAGCGCATCGGCACCGTTGATCTGCTGTCGCTGGTTGCCTGGGGCAGCCTTGTGGCTCCGCTGCCGCTGTTGCTGCTATCGGCCTTCGTCGAGGGTCTCGACGTCTACCGGCAGGTCTATGAAACCGTTTCGTGGCGGGGGTTATTTGCTCTGTTCTACATCGTCTACCCGACGACCTTGCTGGGCTTTTCGGTGTGGAGCGGACTTCTGGCAAGATATCCGGCGGCGACCGTGGCGCCCTTCACCCTGCTGGTACCGATCGTAGGCATGCTCTCAGCTGCCCTTGTTCTGGGCGAACCTCTGGAGCCGTGGAAACTCGGCGCGGCAGCGCTGGTGGTATCGGGTCTTTGCGTCAATCTGTTCGGTTGGCAGTCTGCAGCGCGCCTGCGCCGGACGGGCGGCTAGGAAGGCAATTTCAGCCGTACCCGTGCAGGCGAACCCCGTTCTGCTTCAGCCAGACGCGAGCCTTCGGTGTTTGCGGGGCAAGCTGTTCGCACAGGCGCCAGAAGCGCGCCGAATGGTTCATTTCCTTCAGATGCGCCACCTCGTGGGCCGCGACATAATCGAGGATTTCCGTTGGTGCCAGAATGAGCCGCCAGGAAAAGGAAAGTCGTCCGTTGGAGGCGCAAGACCCCCAGCGGCTGGTGGTGTCGCGAATGCTGATGGCCGCGACCTTCTTGCCGATGGTTGCGGCGTGGAGTGTTGTGCGGGCCGAGAGGTCCGCCCGGGCCTGTTCCTTCAGCCAGGTGGTGACCTTGCGCGGGATGTGGTCTTCAGCCCCCGGCACGAACAGCGCCGGCAAACCGGCGTCGTTCCGGCCAAGGGTAATCAACCCGCGCAGCTTGCCGGTTGGCACGATGACGTGATCCTCACCGCGCAGGGGTACGATTTCCCCGGGCAGAAACGTGACGTGGTCCGCCCTGTCCTGCAGACGCTCTATCAGCCAGTCGATGTGCTGGCGCGCGAACCGCTCGGCACGGGCAAGATCGCCGCCCTTGGGGACGGTCAGCACCGGACCGGACCTGTCGGCCGGCAGACGCAGAAGATACCGCTGCGCGCGCGGATTGGCCTTGAGGCGGATGCGCACGGCACTGGCACCGGTCTGGATCTCGATATGGTCGGGCAGCGTTTTCTTGCCGGCGCGGAGAAACATCAAGGGCGAAGGTCCATCGAATCAGTTGTTCCGATTTTAGCGAATTTGCGAGCGATTTCGCGGCAATTCTAAAGGGGGCAAATTGAATGAGATTCCGGCTTTCTGAAGGCCGGCTGCAATTCTGGCTGTTCTGAAACGGACAAGAGCGGCGCCTTTTCAGGCGCCGCTCTTGGTCTGGCCGTCGGGGAACGGGTCCGGGAGGAGGAGACTTTACAGCGGTGCGGCTTCGTCGCCAGTGCTGCGGCCCCGATTGGCCATGAAGCGGTCGAATTCTTCCTGATCGCGCGCGCGGCGCAATTCACGGAGGAAATCATCGAACTCGGCGCGCATGGTGTCGAGCTTGGCACGCTCTTCTTCCAGTCGCTTCAGTTCGCGCTCGCGATAGTCGTCAAATGCGACGTTGCCCGTGCGGGCATAGGCAGTCGTATTCATCTGCTCGAAGGCTCCCTTCAGCGGGCTGCCCCGCCACTGATCTTTCGCATCGCGGAGCATGCCTTCAAAGCGGTCGCCCCACAAAATGTAGGCAAGCATGGCAAGGCCAAGCGGCCAGAATGCCACGAAACCCAGCACCATCAGGCCGATAGTTACCGGCGTCCAGGCAGGTTTGATCATGCAACTTTTGGCTGTTGTCATCGTCCTATCCATTTCAGACATCCACGACTTTCCAAGTGGGGACGATTGCAGGCTCCTTCAAGGATTCGTGACAGGGATCACAGAATTCCCGCAACGAAAAACCCGGTCTGCAAAGTTGCGGACCGGGCCTACTTCATTGATTTATATGTAAAATGCGAAACGGATCAGTCGAATGGTCCGTCGATCACATGTTGCGCCGAATAGTTCGCCAGGAGCTTCTCGCGGTGCCATTCAGCCGCCATCGGCGCGTTGGCGTATTCGTGGAAGCAGGGCGTGCCGAGCGTGAAGTGAAGAAGTTTCGCGTCGGGGTTGGGGCCGAATTCATCCGGCAGCCAGTTCCATTCCTTCGGCAGCTCGCCGATGAGCTCGTCGTCCAGCCAGGTGAACCGGTGCAGCTGCGCACCGGTGGCATTCATCACGAAGTCGGGCGTTACCACCTTGTTGGCCGGGTGACCGCAGTTCCACAACACCACGCTGGACCAGTTCTTGCGCGGGTAGTTCTCGTTCTTCGAGCCGAGATACTTGGTGGTCTGCCGGGTCTGATAGTCATGGTGGACACACATGACCGCCTTGCTCTCGTCGCGCATGGCGAACAGCTTGGCAATGTCGTCCCGCACGATCATGTCGCCGTCCATGAACAGCGCCCAGCCGTTGTAGTTCATCAGGCTCGGGATCAGGAAGCGGGTGTAGATGAAGTGATTGGACCCGTCGGTATGGGTCTCGTTGTAGGTCTTCAAATTGTGCAGCGACAGCGGCGTAATCGCCAGCACGTCGCTCGAAAGCCGGGTCAGGCTGTTGGCGCAAACATGATAGGCAATCGCTTCACGCGGATCGAAACCAATAAAAATATTGAGCACTACTGAAACCTCCGGCCTCGCTGTCTGACCGGCACTTGTATTGGGCCGAAAGGCCAGAATCAATAGCAGCAGGCAGGCTGCCGCCAGAAACCGGACTTTTTGGGACAAGTTAAAGGCACGCGGCCAAAGGCACCCATGGTGGGTGCCTTTACCGATGCTTGTTTCAGCTCACCGTTTCGGAAAGCTGGCGGGCCTGCTCGATCCAGTTGTCCCGGGCGATACGGCCACGGAAATCCAGCTTGGTGTCCAGGGCCTCGATCTGCTCTTCCGTCAGGCCGGCGATTTGCCAGAAGTGGAAGATACCGGCTTCGTTGAGAGCCGATTCCAGTTTCGGGCCGACACCGCTGATCGATTTCAGATCATCCGCGGCACCGTCCGGCTTGGTCAGCAGGATGCTCTCCAGCGAATTGCCGCTGCTCTTTGCAGCCGGTTTTGCCTTGGCAGGCGCTGCCTTCACGGCCGGTTCGGCAGCTGCTTTCGCAGCCGGTGCGGCAGCAGGCGCAGGAGCCGGTGCAGCGGCCTTGGCGACCGGAGCCTTGGCGGCAGGCTTGCGCAGGTCCGTACGGTTGGAGCGGATGAAATCCATGACCCGCGGCGCGATCTCGGACCGCCAGCGCGATCCGTTGAAAACGCCGTAGTGGCCGACATTCGGCTGCTCGTAATGCGCTTTCATGTCGTCGTCCAGACTGGTGCAGAGCTTATGCGCCGCCTTGGTCTGGCCCCGGCCGGTGATGTCGTCCTTCTCGCCTTCAACGGTCAGAAGGGCCGTACGGGTAATCTTGCCGCAATCGACCAGACGGCCATTGTGCATCATGGTGCCGTTCGGCAGCGCGTGCTCGATAAACACCGTTTCGACGGTCTGCAGATAGAATTCGGCCGTCAGGTCCATGACGGCGAGATATTCGTCATAGAAGTCGCGGTGTTTTTCGGCGTTGTCGCCGTCGCCTTCCACCAGATGCTGGAAGAAGTCCCGATGCGCGGTCACGTGACGGTCGAGGTTCATGCTCATGAACCCGGAAAGCTGCAGGAAGCCCGGATAAACGTCCCGCATGAAACCCGGATGCGGGAAGGGAACCTTCATGACGACGTTGTTCTTGAACCAGTCGATACCCTTGGAAACCGCCAGGTCGTTGACCGCCGTCGGCGCCACGCGGGTGTCGATCGGTCCCCCCATCAGCGTCATCGTGGAGGGTACATAGGGGTCTTCGCGGTCTTCCATGACAGCGACGGCTGCCAGCACCGGCACGGACGGCTGACACACGCCCAGAATGTGTGTGTCCGGCCCGAGGAAGTGCAGCATCGAGATGATATAATCGATATAATCATCAAGATCGAACTTGCCTTCCTGCACGGGAACCATGCGGGCATCGATCCAGTCGGTGATGTAGACATCCGCATTCGGCATCAGTGCTTCCACCGTACCGCGCAGCAGCGTGGCGTAGTGGCCGGACATCGGCGCGACGATCAGGATCTTCGGATCGTTGCGGTGCGTCGTGACCCCGCGTTCGAAGTGGATCAGGTCGCAGAACGGACGGCTCCAGACGCTGACTTCACGTACAGAAACGCGCACACCGCTTACGGTGGTTTCCTTGAGACCGAACTCCGGCTTGCCGTAGCGGCGCGTCGTGCGTTCAAGCACCTCGCAGCCGGCAGCGATCGAACGGCCATAGCTGGTATGAGTCAGCGGATTCAGCGGGTTCTGGAAGTAGAGCCGGGTCATGTCGGCCAAAGCTCTGAAGGGCGCCATCGCGGCGTGGTTCAGTTCGTAAAGGTGGTAAAACGGCAAAGACGTCTCTCCTTTGCTGAACCAATTGGTGCCGGCCCCATTGGCATTGTTCGTAAACATTTTTTTCGGCCCGTCTCTTCTTACACCATCTATTGCATTGCAACAGGATAGCTATGCCTGTTGCAGCCCGCAATACTTCTAATTGGTATGTGAATACGCGCCTAAGTGCTCAGGATCGCGGCGAAAGACATTTTCGCACCAAATCACTGTGCAATGCAAAAGACCCAATAGAACATTTAAATCAATTTGGTAGCATTATATTAACGGCGTTCCAGAACGGCTCAGGCGGCCAGATCTGCGACCACCGCATCGAGCACGAAAAAACCTTCACGGGTTGCGCGAATGCGGTTTTCCCCGATTTCTTCCACCATGCCATGCTCGATCAAGGCTGCCAGACGAAGCGGATCGATGGAGCGGCTCGCATAACGCTCGTAGCGTTTCAGGTCGATGCCCTCGGTCAACCGTAGTCCCATGAGCAGGAATTCGTCGCCTTGCTCCTCTTCGGAAAGACCGGCGTTTTCGATCAATGCATGACCGTGGCTTTCGACATTTTCCAGCCAGGTCTCCGGATGGCGCTCGGTGGCGGTTGCAAGCTTGCTGACACCCACCGTGATGCGCCCATGGGCACCGGGCCCGACGCCGACATAATCGCCGTAGCGCCAGTAAACCAGATTATGCCGGCATTCGGCGCCCGGACGGGCGTGGTTGGAGACTTCATATGCGGGCAGACCGGCAGCAGCGGTCACATCCTGCGTCAGTTCATAGAATTCGGCGCCGAGATCCTGATCCGGCATCTTCAGCTTGCCGGCGTGAAACAGCGTATGGAAGGGCGTGCCTTCCTCGATCGTGAGCTGGTAGAGCGACAGGTGATCGGCCGCGAGCGCGATGGCCTCGTTCAGTTCCTGTTCCCAACCGGCCAGTGTCTGGCCCGGCCGGGCATAGATAAGGTCGAACGACAGGCGCGGGAAGGTTGCCCGCGCGGTTTCGATAGCGGTGCGGGCCGTGCGCGCATCATGCAGGCGGCCAAGCAGTCTCAGATCCGTATCGATGAGTGACTGCACGCCCAGCGAGACCCGGTTGACCCCTGCTGCCCGGTAACCGCGAAAGCGCTCGGCCTCGACCGACGAAGGATTGGCCTCCAGCGAAATCTCAACATTTTCGTCCATCGACCAGCGATCGGAAACCGCCTTCAGGATACGGTCGACCGTCGCCGGTTCCATGAGCGAAGGCGTGCCGCCGCCCAGGAACACGGACTGAACCGTCCTGCCCTTCGTCAAATCGGCGAAATGAGAGAGTTCCCGTTCGAAAGCGGCCGCGAAACGGGCCTGGTCGACCGGCTGGTGACGGACATGGGAGTTAAAGTCGCAATAAGGGCATTTGGCCGCGCAGAACGGCCAATGAATATAAATCCCGAAGCCTCCTTCGGCTGCCCCCACACCTGTCACGTCTTTTTATCCTTCCAGGCAGCCGGCAGAAAAGAGCTGGAATGCCCGCGCCCTGTGTGAAAGGGCGGATCCGTCCTTTGACCAGCCGTGTTTTTCTTCCGAGGTCATTTCGCCGAAGGTCCGCTCATGGCCATCCGGCTGGAAAACCGGGTCGTAGCCGAAGCCCTGCGTACCGCGCGGCGGCCAGACGATCTGTCCCTCGACCTCGCCACGGAAGAACTCTTCGCTGCCGTCCGGCCAGGCCAGGCACAACACGGCAACAAAAGATCCCCGGCGCTTGTCGTCCGTCGTTGCGCCCAGGGTCTGAAGCTTTTCCTCGATCGTGCGCATGGCCATCGCGAAGTCCTTGTCCGGACCTGCCCAGCGCGCGGAATAGATGCCCGGATCGCCGTTCAGTGCCGCAACGCAGAAGCCGCTGTCATCAGCCAGGGCCGGCAAGCGGGAAGCCTTGGCCGCCGCATGGGCCTTGATGGCTGCGTTTTCCTCGAACGTGACACCTGTCTCGTCCGGTTCCGGCAGGTCCAGCTCTCCGGCGGAGATCACTTCGAAACCATAAGGCTGAAGCAGTTCGTTGATCTCGCGGATCTTGCCCTTGTTGTGGCTTGCGACAACCAGTTTGCCCGGTTCCAGCTTGCGATGGCTCATGGTTTGCGCCCTTAGAGAATGGCCATTTTCTGAAGATCGACCAGCTTGCCGATGCCCAGCTTGGCCAGGCCCATGAGCTTGCCGAATTCTTCTTCGGAGAACGGTGCACCCTCGGCCGTTCCCTGGATTTCGACGATGCCGCCGGACCCGGTCAGAACGAAGTTGGCGTCGGTCTCGGCGGTGCTGTCCTCGGCGTAGTCGAGATCGAGCACCGGAGCACCTTCGTAGATGCCGCAGGAAATGGCGGCAATGTGATCCTTCAGGACCTCGCCGGAGACCATGTCACGGGCCTTCATCCACTCGATGCAGTCGCGCAAGGCAACCCAGGCACCGGTGATGGACGCAGTACGGGTGCCGCCATCGGCCTGGATGACGTCGCAGTCCACAGTGATCTGGTTTTCGCCGAGGGCTTCCAGATTGACGACGGCGCGCAGCGACCGGCCGATGAGACGCTGGATTTCCTGCGTCCGGCCGGATTGCTTGCCGGCACTGGCTTCGCGGCGCATGCGGTCGCCCGTGGCGCGCGGCAGCATGCCGTATTCAGCCGTCACCCAGCCGCGGTTCTGTCCGCGCAACCAGGGCGGAACCCGCTCTTCCAGGCTGGCGGTGCACAAAACGTGGGTGTCGCCGAACTTGACGAGGCAGGACCCCTCGGCATGTTTGGAGACCCCGCGCTCCAGTGTGACCGCACGGAGTTCATCGGCTGCGCGTTTGGACGGACGCATGCATATCCCTTTCGACTTTCGTTCCGGAAAAACCGCCGTTTCTCCAGTGTATTCGTTGGGGCCTTGTAGACCCCAACTTCCTTCGCCGTAAAGGCCTTGCGTTGTGATACTTCACGCAAGCCCCCTTTTGCGCCTATATCTTTTTGATGAAAGCCCGGTCGACCCCGGTGAGTGGTCACATTCGGAGAACAAGCCTTGAGCCTCAGCGACCTCGACAAGAGATCCCGTGAAATCTTCCGTTCGATCGTGGAAACCTATCTGGAGACCGGCGAACCCGTCGGGTCCCGGAACGTTTCGCGCAAGCTCGGCATTTCGCTGTCCCCTGCCTCGATCCGCAACGTGATGTCTGATCTGGAGCATATGGGCCTGCTGCATTCGCCGCATACCAGCGCAGGCCGGCTGCCGACCGAAATCGGGCTTCGGTTCTTCGTTGATGCCCTTCTGGAAGTGGGCGACCTGACCCAGGACGAGCGCCGCGCGATCGATGCCCAGGTGCGGGCCTCGCAAAAGGCGAATTCGGCCGAGCAGGTGCTGACGGAAGCCAGTCAGATGCTGTCCGGCCTGTCCATGGGCGCCGGCGTTGTCTTGACCCACAAGTCGGACATGCGGCTGAAGCACATCGAATTTGTGCGCATCGAACCGCTGAAGGCCCTGGCGATCCTCGTCAGCGAAGACGGGTCCGTCGAGAACCGCGTTGTCGATCTGCCGGGTGACCTGCCGTCCTCGGCTCTGGTGGAGGCCAGCAACTACCTGAATGCCCAGATCAAGGGCAGGACCCTGTCGGAAATCCGCTCCGAACTGGAAAAGGTCCGCGATGCGGACCAGGCCGAACTGGATCTCTTGAGCCAGAAGGTCATTGATGCGGGTCTTGCGGTCTGGGGCGGGGAAAGCGCCACCGATCCGGGCACGCTGATCGTGCGGGGCCGGTCCAATCTCCTGACCGATCTGGACGCCGTCGAGGATCTGGAGCGCATTCGCCTGCTGTTCGACGATCTTGAAAGCAAGAAGGATCTTATCCAGTTGCTGGGTCTTGCCGAACAGGGCGACGGGGTGCGCATTTTCATCGGCTCGGAGAACAACCTGTTCTCGCTGTCCGGATCCTCCCTGGTGGTGTCGCCCTACAGGGACAGCAACCAGCGCATCGTCGGTGTTCTCGGCGTGATCGGACCGACCCGGCTGAATTATGCAAGGGTGATCCCGATGGTCGACTACACCGCCCGGCTGGTGAGCCGGATACTCGGATAAACCTGCCGGAGACCGGATTTCCCGAGCGGGCGCGGGCTTGACCTGCCGCCGCCACCACCCCCATGTGTACCCGAGACCAGCCAGACAGGACCTGACATGCTTTCGCCCGCCGAACTGGAACGCTACGCCCGCCACATCGTGCTGCAGGAGATCGGCGGCGCCGGCCAGCAGAAGCTGAAAAATGCTCGCGTGCTGGTGATCGGTGCCGGCGGCCTCGGCGCGCCGGTGCTGCAGTATCTGGCAGCCGCCGGTGTCGGCACGCTCGGCATTGCCGACGACGACACGGTGTCTCTTTCCAACCTGCAGCGGCAGGTGATCCACGATACCGACCAGCTGGGTGAGCCCAAGGTTGCCAGTGCGGCAGAAGCGATTGCGCGACTGAACCCCAATGTGAAGGTCGAGCCGTACCCCACCCGCCTTGCCGGCCACAATGCCATGCAGCTCGTTTCCCGTTACGACCTCGTGGTGGACGGGTCGGACAATTTCGACACCCGCTACCTGGTTTCCGATGCCTGTTTCTTTGCGCAAAAACCGCTGGTGACGGCCGCCGTTGGCCAGTTCGACGGCTCGTTGACCACCTTGAAGCCCTATGAGACAGGCCCGGACGGCAGCGCCAACCCGACCTATCGGTGCCTGTTCCCGCAAAAGCCGCGCGACGGCTTGCTGCCGACCTGTGCCCAGGCCGGCATCCTGGGGGCGTTGACGGGTATCATTGGCGCCATGCAGGCCATGGAAGTTCTGAAGGAACTGACCGGAACGGGCGAGGGGCTGGTTGGCCGGATGATCCTCTTCGACGCCAGAACCGTGCGCATGGAAACCATTCGCTACAAGCGTTCCGCGAAGAACCCCCTCAACGGCGACACTCCAAAAACCTGGGCGGAGCTGCTGGAGGAGGCGTGACACGAGATCGCCCTCCCGCAGGGAGTGAGAAACCTGCTGTTGGCCGCTTCCCTCAAGTCTGACCGGACAGTCTTCCGGGCAAACAAAAACCCGCCCCGGTTGCCCGGGACGGGTTCTGTAAAACTGTGGTCTGACTGACCTTAGTTCGGCTTCTGCTCGGTCGCCTGCTGGGCAGCGGCCTGCTGGGCCATGTTCTGGCGGTAGAGCTGAGCGAAATCGATCGGGTCGAGCATCAGCGGCGGGAAGCCGCCGTTGCGGGTCGCTTCGGAAAGGATGTTGCGGGCGAACGGGAAGATCATGCGCGGGCACTCGATCATCACGAACGGATGCATGTGCTCTTTCGGCACGCCGGTGATCTTGAACAGGCCTGCGTAGACCAGCTCGACGTTGAACATCACCATGTCCGGGCGTTCTGCCTTGGCGGTCAGGGTCAGGACGACTTCAAACTGGTCGTCACCGATCTGCTGGGCACCGACGTTGACGTTGATATCGAGCTTCGGCTGGTCGCCCTGTGCCAGGGAGCGCGGCGCATTCGGGTTTTCGAAAGACAGGTCCTTGATGTACTGGCCAAGGATGTGCATGCCCGGCGCTGCTGCGCTTTCCGCCTGCGGCTGAGCGCCGCCGTCATTGGTGTCGGTCATCATCTCATTCCGTTGCGCGGTGCTGATCTGAAATGAAGAGCTATTAAATCCCTCCGGCTGGCCGCCGGCCCGCGTGATCCGGACAGCCGTGTTAGCGGGTGGCTACCACTTACGCCTTGTCGGCACAAGAGCCCCGGCCTTGCCAGCCGCCGGAATCCGCTTCAAAAGAGGGAAGTTGCCGTTCTCCAAGAAGTCCAGATGCACGAACAACCGACATCCAATATCACCCTGCCGCACCGGCGCCTGAAACTCGATACGCTGGTGCGCCTGCGCTGGCTTGCGGTGGGCGGCCAGTCCGCAGCGCTCTTGGTCGTGCATGTCGGTCTGGGCTATCCGACGCCGGCCGGACCTGCCTTCGCCATGGTGGCCCTGTCCGCCTGGCTCAACATCTTCCTGAAGATCCGCTGGCCCTCGGCCATGCGCCTGTCGGAACGCGCCGCAGCCCTGCAGCTTGCCTATGACATCCTGCAGATGAGCGGGCTTCTGTTCCTGACCGGCGGTCTGGGCAATCCATTCGCGTTCCTGCTGATGGCACCGGTGATGGTGTCCGCGACGGGCCTGTCGGCCCGTTACACGGTGATCCTCGGTATTCTGGCCACGGTTTGCGCCAGCCTGGTTGCGGTTTTCCACCTGCCTCTGCCATGGCCGGTGGGCGACGACTTCTCGCTTCCAATCGTCTATTCGGTCGGCATCTGGACAGCACTCGTCTCCACGCTCGGTTTCATGGCGATCTATGCGTTCCGGGTTGCCGAAGAGGCCCGCCAGATGGCGGACGCGCTTGCGGCAACCGAACTCGTGCTTGCCCGTGAGCAGCATCTCAACGCGCTTGACGGGCTGGCAACCGCGGCCGCGCATGAGCTCGGCACGCCGCTTGCCACCATCTATCTGGTGGCCAAGGAACTGACGGACGAATTCGAGGCGAGCGACCCCAGGGCCGAGGACGTGGACCTGATCCGCTCACAGGCCGAGCGCTGCCGGTCGATCCTGCGTCAGCTCACGAGCCTGTCGAGCGAGGAAGACCGGACCTACCAGCGCATGCCGGTGTCGCAACTGCTGGAAGATGTGGTCGACCCGCACAGGGGCACGGGCGTTGCGATCCACTCCACCGGGTCCGGAACCGGCGCCGAGCCGGTGGGTACACGAAACGCGGCAATCCGTTACGGACTTGGCAACCTGCTGGAAAATGCCGTCGACTTCGCCAAGACCCGCGTCGATGTGTCCGCCAGTTGGGACGAAACGACACTCTCGATTTCAATCAAGGACGACGGTCCCGGATTTTCGGTCGAAATTCTGGGCAAGATCGGCGACCCCTACGTTTCCGTGCGCGGCGGAAAGTCGCCGCAACGCGGCACCGGCGGAGGGCTTGGTCTTGGCATCTTCATTGCCAAAACCCTGCTGGAACGCACGGGTGCCAAGCTGCATCTGGAAAATTCGGCCCCACCCCAGACAGGGGCTCACATCCGCGTAAGCTGGCCGCGCAAGGTGTTTGAACAGGACGGCAGAGTGGACGAAACGGCTTTTTCACCCCATAACGGCAATAAAGCGCAAACAATGCATGCTGTGCCCGTGAATCCATCCGGGGTGCAGGAGAAGACGCAAGAATAAGACCGGTAGAGCCAAATGACGGACCAGACACCTGCCCTGAACAGTTCGGAGGACATGACCCTCCTGATCGTTGACGACGACAAGCCGTTTCAGCAGCGCCTCGCACGCGCCATGGAAAAACGCGGCTTTACGACGGAAACAGCAGACAGTGTTCAGGACGCGGCCGGCAAGATTGCCCAGAATGCCCCGGCTTTCGCCATTGTCGACATGCGGCTTGAAGACGGCAACGGTCTTGATGTCATCGAACAGCTTCGCCAGCGCCGTCCGGATGCCCGCGCCATCGTGCTGACCGGATACGGCAACATTGCCACTGCGGTCACGGCGGTCAAACTGGGGGCCATCGACTATCTCGCAAAGCCCGCCGATCCGGACGATATCGTTGCCGCGCTTGCGCGCAAGCCCGAAGACAAGGCGCAACCGCCGGAAAATCCGATGTCGGCCGACCGGGTCCGCTGGGAACATATCCAGCGGGTGTACGAGCTTTGCGACCGCAACGTTTCGGAGACCGCACGCCGGCTGAACATGCACCGCCGAACCCTGCAAAGGATCCTGGCAAAGCGCGCGCCGCGCTGAGAAAGCCGGGGCTTCCCGCCATTGCGGGCTTGCCCTTAGACTGCCACTTTGCCTAAGTATTCCCAAACGGTGCTAACCTGCGCTCCCACGGAGATCGCTTATGCGGCTTGATGCTGCCCATGTTCTTGTTACCCCCGCGCTGAAATCCGGCCTGCTGGCCGCGTGCAGTGTGGTTCTTATGATGTCGGCTTTGCCTGCACAGGCTCAATCGGTTCCCGAAACCGTGCGCATCAACGTGGAACCGCCGCAACCCGGCATCCGGTCCATCACCGTGAACAAGAAATACCGGCCGATCATCAGCCGCGACGACAAGGGTGTCGTCATCGACACGATGGGCAGCGACAACAAGTTGCCGCCCTGTGACGTCAAGCTTGAAGTCACTCTGGAAAACAGCCGCGTCCTGCATCGGGATGCCAGCTTCTGCTCCGGCGGCACGCTTGTGGTTGACGTCTCGAACGACGGCAAGCCGGGCGCGGTCGCCCGCATCGTCGGCACAACTTCCGGAACGGCCGCCGGCCCGGTTTCCAATGCTCCGGCAGCAACACAGTCTTCCCAGCAGGATCGACCTGCCGAAGGACAGCAGACCGCTTCCAACTCCAACGGAACATCGACCCCATCCGTTGAGGAAATCAAACCGCCTGCCGAAGAGGGCGGGCTGAAGCCGCTCGACCAGGTCGATACCCCGATTTCCGCACCCGGCACCGAAACGGCCTCCCTGCCTGATGACATCGACACGGTTACCGGTGACGGTTATCCGGGTGCCGCCAATTCCGAACCGGTTCTGGTGAGCCCGAACGAGGCGCGCGAGTGGCTGGCCGAACCGGGTACGCAGCCCGGAACACCATCGCTGCTTCAGCACGCCGTAGCGCAAACCGACGACCGGGATTTCCGGGCCGATTGCACCACCCAGTCCGGGTTTGCCAAGATCACGTTCCAGCAAGCTCCCGCCGGGCTTCTGGAAGGCATGCCGCAGGCAGTGCGCATTTCGGCAGGCGAATTCGACAGCGTCTACAATGCTTTCGGTTCTTCCAGCGCCAATGAAGCCGGCACGTCGCTGCCCGAAGTCAACATTGAAATGACCGACCCGCTGTGGGAGGCCATGATCAAGCAGTCTGCCCTGTCGATCGCGGTCGAAGGCCTGCCTGCACACGAAGTTTCCCTGAAAGGCAGCGCCAACCCGGTGCGCCTGTTCGTTGCCACCTGCGCCCAGCCTCAGCAGATCGTTTCGGACGATGCCTACGGCAGCGGTGCAGAAGAAGCGAACTCGGATCTTTCCTGCTCCGAGGCAGGTCGGGTGCGGTCGGTCGAAGCCGTCCGGCCTGGTCAGATCGTGTTCCGAAACGCCAGCCGTCAGCCCATCGAGGTGAGCTGGGTGGATTACCGCGGTGGCGAGCGGCCCTACGCGCGCCTTGAGCCGGGGCAGATCCTGGAACAGCAGACCTATGTTTCCCACGCCTGGACCGTGCGCGGCTCCAGTGGCGAATGCCGGGGTATTTACGTCACCAAGACCCCGTACCGGGAAGTCGTTATCAACGGACCGGCGAACTTCGGTGCCCCCGGTAACAACGGCTTTGGTAACAACGGGTTCGGCAACAACGGCTTCGACAACAATGGCGGTACCTGGGGTGCCCCCAACGGTGGCGGCTTCGACGGTCAGCCCGGCAACGATTTCCCGTCCGGTCCCGTCCCCCCGGGATCCATCGAAGGCTCAAACCAGCCGAATTTCCAGCAACAGCAGACGGCTCGCGCCAATGTGGCCGACTACCTGTGCACCGCCGGCATTGACCTGAATGTCGTGTTTTCGCCGGACATGCAGTCCGCAACCGTTGCTGAAATGGGCTATGGCGCAGTCACCCTGCAGAGACAGGGCAGTGCCAACACGTTCTATTACGAGTCCCAGGGGCATGTGCTGAAGGGGCAGGTTCAGAATGCCACCTGGTCCCGTCCCGGATTGCGGGACGTGTTCTGCGCCCGCAGATAGATTTCAGACACTCCTGTAAAAAACGACAGGTTTTATACTTGGTAGAAATCCGGACTGTCTGACAGTTTTCGGTGCCCTAATCGTTTTAACGGCATAAATCGGCTGTCTTCTTAAGCATTTGGTCAATCATTAAGAGGAAACCTTGTCGGACAGAGTTCGATAGGAATCACTTAACCATGTCCTTCGCCCGTTGGCCCATTACCTGGAAGATCAGCCTCCCGATCGCAACCATCCTGCTGTTCACAGCCGCGATCTGTGTGGTCAGTCTCAACAGTCTTTATTCGGCGATGTTCGCGGAACGCCTCAAAAAGATTGAAGAAATCACCGAAGGCGCGGTTTCGATCGCCGCCTATTACCATGGCCAGGAAGCAAGCGGGCATATGACCCGCGAAGAGGCCCAGGCCTCAGCCCGGGAAGCCATTGGCGCCATCCGGTTCGAAGGCGACAATTATGTCTTCGCCTATGACTACCAGGGCATGAACCTGGTTCATCCGAACGCAAAGCTCGTCGGCACCAACATGATCGGCTTCTCCGACAAGACGGGTGTGAAGATCGTTGCCGAACTGATCAAGGATGCCAAGGCCGGCGGCGGTTCGCTGCTCTATTACTGGCCGCGCACAGCCGGCGAAGAACCGATTGAAAAATATAGCTGGGGTTCCGGTTTCGAACCCTGGGGCTGGATGATCGGCACCGGGGTTTACGTTGACGATCTCGAAGCTGCCTACTGGAGCGCTGCCACTTCGATCATCGCTCTGGCGCTTGTTGGTGCCCTGATTGCGATCGGCATTGCCTTTGTCGCCGTCCGAAACACGGTTCGCCCGCTGCGCGCGCTGACCGACAACATGAGCCTGCTGGCCGATGGCAACACCAGCATCACCATTGACGGCACCGACCGCGGCGACGAAATCGGCCAGATGGCAAGTGCCATGGAAGTTTTCGTCCGGAACGAAGCTGCACGGCGCGAGCTTGAAGAGCAGCAGAATTCCAGCCAGGAAGACGCTGCCCGCAAGGGAGCCGAAATCCAGCAGCTCAGCGGCGACTTCGATCGTCAGATCATGGAAATGCTCAACATCATCGACAGCTCCGTGCAGAACCTGCAGGCTGCTTCCGCCGACATGACCGGCGTCGCGGCACAGACCACGGAACAGAGCGGTCGCGTTTCCAACGCCTCCTCCCAGGCAGCCCACAACGTTGAAACCGTTGCGGCGGCGGCGGAAGAACTGTCGGCCTCGGTCAACGAAATCCGCCGTCAGGTGCAGTCTTCCAGCGAGATTGCGGCCCGCGCTGCCGGAGAAGCCCAGGCAACCAACCAGCGCATGCATGGCCTTTCCGAAAGCGCCAGCCGCATCGGCGAGGTCGTGAACCTGATCCAGGCGATCGCCGAGCAGACCAACCTCCTTGCGCTTAACGCGACCATCGAGGCGGCACGCGCAGGCGAAGCCGGCAGGGGATTTGCGGTCGTTGCGGCGGAAGTCAAGGAGCTGGCCACCCAGACTTCCAAGGCGACCGAGGAAATCTCCAGCCAGATCACGGCGATCCAGGATGAGACCGGTCATGCGGCCAGCGCCATCTCCTCGGTTACCGAGATCATCAACAACATGAACGAAATCGCCTCGTCCATCGCTTCTTCCGTGGAAGAGCAGGGCGTCGCGACGCAGGAAATCGCCAGCAACGCGACTGAAGCCTCGCGTAGCACGGTTGAAGTGACCACGAACATCGAGACCGTTGCAGCGGCTGCCGAAAACACCCGCGACACCGCGGAAAAGGTCGATAGCTCGGCCCAGCAGCTGAAGGAAAACGCCTCGATGCTGCGCAATCAGGTTGGCACCTTCCTGCAGGAAGTCCGCAAGCGCTCCGTGGCCTAAGGTCCGGCCACCAGACGCAAAAAGCCCGCAGTCCCTCAAAGACTGCGGGCTTTTTCGTGTCTGCTTCCAAGTGGTATGTCAGCCCGGCGGGGTCGTCAGAAGGCCTTCTCCAAGAACCTTGAAAGCGTCGATCACCTTCTTCAGGTCCGCTTGCGGGTCATCGCTTGCCGCAATCCAGAGCGCTGCATTGAAGGCAGCGCCGTTCAGAAGCCGCGCAGCGGCTTCCGCGTCGACGGGTTTTACCAGGCCTTCGGCGATCAGACGTTCAAGCGCACTTGTCGTTGTCTGCAGGCAAACATTCTGGCTCGGCCACTGTGACGGATCGCCAAGTACGGATGGCCCGTCCAGCAGCACGATACGCTGCACTTCCGGCTTCAGAGCCATCTCGATATAGGCGATGCCTTCTGCCATGAGCGACTCCCATTCGCTCCCGCCAAGCCGGCTGGCGGCTTCCTTGGCTTCGGCTGCAATTTCGCCATCGAGCTGATTGACCACCGCCTGCAGAAGGCCCTTCTTGTCTCCAAAATTGTGATAAAGCGCGCCGCGCGTCAGGCCGACAGAAGCGGTCAGTTCATCCATGGACGCAGCCGCGTAGCCCTGTTCGGCAAAGGCTTTTCGCCCTGCCGCTATCAGCTTTGCCCGCGTTTCCTCCATCATTTCGGCTCGTTTTCCAGGCGCCATCCTTACCTCGCAAATACGCATACCTCGCGTATGTCAATTGACATACGGCGCGTATGTGAGTTATTCACATACGCAGCGTATCTCAATAAGCGTTCCCCGTTAAGCCCGGTTTCACACCGAAGCTCCAACCCTGAAAGGACAGAACATGACCAAGAGCCAACCCGTTTTTCCGGAAGGTCGTCACGCCTTATATGACACGCATAAATACT
Source organism: Labrenzia sp. 5N (assembly GCF_012395805.1). Lineage (NCBI taxonomy): Bacteria > Pseudomonadati > Pseudomonadota > Alphaproteobacteria > Hyphomicrobiales > Stappiaceae > Labrenzia > Labrenzia sp. 5N. Next base: position 127,409 of record NZ_JAAZTM010000005.1, read on the forward strand.
CGGCCGCTCTTCGCTCCGGCGACCTTCTTTTTGTATCCGGTCAGGTCGGCAGCCGCGCAGATGGCACGCCTGAACCAAACTACGAAGACCAGGTGCGCCTGGCCTTTGAAAACCTGCAAGCCGTGCTCAAAGCGGCCGGCTGCGGACTGGACGACATTATCGACGTCACGACCTTCCACACGGACCCGGAAAACCAGTTCGAGAGCCTGATGAAAGTGAAGGACGAGGTTTTCGAAGAAGCGCCTTATCCGAACTGGACGGCCGTCGGCGTCAACTGGCTGGCCGGTTTCGATTTTGAAATTAAGGTCATCGCACGAATTCCCGACGACGCCTGACACTTTTTCGGCAGACCTGCCTTCCGGTTTCAGCGAGCCTGAAGGCAGGCCAGACCGAAACCAACCGTTCAACCGTTGCAAGCAGCGACGTGGCACACCACGTGCGGAAGGCGCTGGGAGACGGACACTGACCTTCTCCAGCGCATGTCTGCCGATGCATGTTCAATGGAGACCAGGTTATGAACGACGCCACGAATTGGCACCTTTCCGAAGAAATCCGGACATCTGCCGGTGTCGTCATGGCGGGCCGGGCGGGTGAAGGGCCGTCGCTGGTGCTCGCACACGGCTGGCCGTGGTCGTCCTGGTCCTGGCATCGGCTCATTCCGGAACTCTCCAGGAAGTTCCGCGTCCACTGGTACGACATGCCTGGATACGGCCAGTCGGCAAAGTCACCGGACCAACGCACGTCCCTCGACATTCAGGGCAAGGTCTTTGCCGAAATGCTCGATCATTGGCAACTCGAACGGCCATCGGTTGTGGCCCATGACTTTGGCGGGGCAACAACGTTGCGGGCGCATCTTCTGCACGGCTGCGATTTCGACAAATACGTCTTGATGAACGTCGTTGCCCTCAGCCCCTGGGGGTCGGAGTTCTTCGATCACGTCGGCCGCCATGTGGAAGCCTTTGTCGGGCTCCCGCCGCATATCCACCGCGCGGTTGTCGATGCCTATATCGGCGGCGCCCTTGTCAACGAAATCGGGGCCGAGGCCCGCGCGGCACTGGCAAAGCCCTGGCTGACCGAAGAAGGCCGCGGCAGCTTCTATCGCCAGTTCGCCCAGGCAGACGAAGCCTATACCAACGAGATCGAACCGCTTTACGGCGACATCCGGTGCCCGGTGAAGATCCTTTGGGGAGAGGACGATCCGTGGATCCCGATCGACCGGGGCCGGGCTCTGCACGCCGCCATTCCGCAGTCGACATTCGAAGCGCTGCCGAACGCCGGCCACCTGCCGCAACTCGAGGTGCCGGATCTTGTTCTAGCCAAGCTGGGTGCCTTCCTCTGAGGGACAGGCGTCAGCTGCAGCTCAGATCTTGCGCAGGGCGACCTTGGCAATCTTGTGACTGGAATCCTTGGTCAGGATCAGGTCGGCGCGAGGCCGCGTCGGCAGGATGTTTTCGCGCAGGTTGACCAGGTTGATGTCGTTCCAGATGCGATTGGCGGTCGTGACGGCTTCCTGATCCGTGATCCGCGAATACTTATGGAAATAGGATCCCGGATCGCGGAAGGCCGTCTCGCGCAGGCGCATGAAGCGGTCGACATACCAGTTCAGCAGCAGGGTTTCATCGGCATCGATATAGACCGAGAAGTCGAAGAAATCCGAAACGAACGGCACAGCCCGCCCGTCCTTGGGCAATTCGCGCGTCTGCAGCACGTTGAGGCCTTCGACAATCAGAATATCGGGCCGGTCGACCGTCACCGTGTGGCCGGGCATGACATCGTAGTAGAAGTGCGAATAGACCGGTGCCCGGACGAACCTCTTGCCTGCCTTGATGTCGGACAGGAATTTCAGCAGACGTGGCCTGTCGAAACTTTCCGGAAAGCCCTTCTTGGACATCAGCCCTTCGGCTTCCAGCACCGCGTTTGGATACAGGAACCCGTCGGTGGTGATCAGGTCGACCTTGGGACTGGCCGGCCAGCGGGCCAGAAGCTCACGCAGGACGCGCGAAGTGGTCGACTTGCCGACAGACACCGACCCGGCAACACCGATAATGAACGGCGTCTTGCCGTCGCGGGTGCCGAGGAAGTTCTGCGTTGCCTGAAAGATGCTGATGGTTGCTTCGGCATAAAAGGCAAGCAGACGGGAGAGCGGCAGGTAGATTGTCTCGACCTGCTCGATCGAGACCGGCGCATTGAGGCCCTGCAACTGGGCCACCTCATGCGCATCCAGCGTCATGGGCGTGTCCGCACGCAGTCTTGCCCACTCGCGCTCGGTGAACACCTGGTAGGGGGACAGATCCATGTCCAGGGCCGTGGCGACTTTCTGATCCATTACTTCGCAGTTCCTGCTGCGCGGCTGAACGCCGGATCCGGTACAGAGCCTGCAGGCCCTGGATTATTCCTGAGGCCGGGACGCCTTTTCTTCCAGTCCGGTCTGTCCCGTACGGCTCGCAAGCTCCTTCATAACATCCCCGAGGGGGACATTGGAGACATTGAGAACCACCAACAAGTGATAAAGCACATCGGCGGCCTCGGCCGTCAATTCCTGCCGGTCCTTCTGAACGGCGGCAATCGCCGCCTCAACCGCTTCTTCCCCCAGCTTCTGGGCGCATTTGGCAACGCCCTTGTTGACGAGCTTGCGCGTATAGGACTTGTCGTCCGCGCTATTCGCACGTGCAGCAATAATGGCGTCCAGATCTTCCAAAGTGAAGTCGGTCATTCGGCTAGTTCCCTTGAGGCCGTTTCAGGCGTCGAGGCGCATCGGTACGCCGGCGTCGTTCATGTAGTGCTTGGCTTCCTGAATGGTATATTCGCCAAAGTGGAAGATCGAGGCGGCCAGCACCGCAGTGGCATGGCCATCACGGATGCCTTCCACCATGTGATCCAGATTGCCGACACCGCCCGAGGCGATCACCGGCACCGGCACCGCATCGGCAATCGCCCGGGTGAGGGCGATATTGTAGCCGGACTTGGTGCCATCCCGGTCCATGGACGTGACCAGCAGTTCACCGGCGCCCAGTTCGACAACCTTCCTGGCGAACTCAACAGCATCGATGCCGGTGGCATTGCGGCCGCCATGGGTGAAGATCTCGAATTTTTCCGGTTCGCCCGGAGCGTTGACCTGCTTGGCATCGATGGAAACGACGATGCATTGCGCGCCGAATTTTTCCGCCGCTTCGCGCACGAAATCCGGATTGGTAACGGCCGCCGTGTTGATCGACACCTTGTCGGCTCCGGCAATCAGCAGCTTGCGAATGTCTTCCACCGTGCGCACGCCGCCACCGACGGTAACCGGCATGAAACAGGCTTCGGCCGTGCGCCGGACAACGTCGTAGATCGTGTCCCGGCCCTCGTGACTGGCGGTGATGTCCAGAAAGCAGAGCTCGTCCGCCCCGGCCGCGTCATAGGCCTTGGCGGCTTCCACCGGATCACCGGCATCGACCAGATCCACGAAGTTGACGCCCTTGACGACACGGCCGTCCTTGACGTCGAGACAGGGAATGACACGGGCTTTCAAGGTCATGATGCTTTGCTCCGCGCGGCCAGGATCAATTCCATGGCTTCTTTCGGATCGAGACGGCCGTCGTAGAGTGCACGGCCCGAGATTGCCCCTTCCAGGATGGCGCAGTCCGGCTCCAGCAGGCGGTGAATGTCGTCGATCGACGCAAGGCCGCCCGAGGCAATGACCGGAATGGAGACGGCGCGGGCAAGTTCCAGCGTCGAGGGAATATTGAGACCTTTCAGGACGCCGTCGCGATCGATATCGGTGTAGATGATCGCCGCAACGCCTGCATCCTCAAACTGCCGGGCAAGATCGACTGCGGTAAGTTCGGACGTTTCCGCCCAGCCCTCGACGGCGACATAGCCGCCCTTGGCATCAATGCCGACGGCAACCTTGCCCGGGAACTTGCGGCAGGCTTCCTTCACCAGGTCCGGATCGCGCACGGCAACAGTGCCCAGGATGACGCGGCTGATGCCCTTGTCCAGCCAGGTTTCGATATGTTCCAGCGTCCTGATCCCGCCACCCAGCTGCACCGGGTTCTTCGTTGCCCCCAGAATGGCATCGACAGCCGCGCCGTTGACGCTCTCGCCGGCAAAGGCGCCGTTGAGATCGACCACATGGAGCCATTCGAAGCCCTGATCCTCGAACGCCCGGGCTTGCGCACCCGGGTTGTCGTTGAACACGGTTGCCTGGTCCATGTCGCCCAGTTTCAGGCGAACGCACTGGCCATCCTTCAGATCGATGGCGGGAAAGAGGATCATGTCGCTTTAAATTCCTTCAACGATGACGATTTCGCCATCGGCTACTTTCTGGCGGATTTTCACCGCTTCCTGATATTCCGGCGAATTATAGCAATCAACCGCGTGCTGGAAGCTCGGAAATTCGATGATGACGTTGCGCGCCCGGCCCGGGCCTTCGATGGCATCGGTCTTGCCGCCGCGGGCAAGGAAATTGGCGCCGAACCGCTCGAAGGCGGGCTTTGCCGTTTCCACGTATGCCGGATATCCGTCGGCGTCATGCACGTCGACACGGGCGATCCAGTAACCTTTGCTCATGTTGGCCTCCCAGGCGCTACTTGTTTAAGGGGTCCAGTCCAGGAAATTGGCGATCAGCTCCAGACCGAGCCGCTGGCTTTTTTCCGGGTGGAACTGGGTGCCGATCATGTTGTCCTTCGCCACCATGGCAGTGAAGGTGCCGGCATAGTCGAACGTCGCCAGGCGGTCTTCCGCCCTGGCGCAGGCAAAGTGGAACGAGTGCACGAAATAGGCGTGCAGGCCATCCGGTCCCGTTTCCAGCCCCTTGAAAACCGGGTGGCTTTCCGGGCGAACCTCAATGGTGTTCCAGCCCATGTGGGGGATTTTCAGTGTCTTGTCTGCCGGTTCCATGGCGGTAACGTCGCCTTCGACCCAGCCAAGGCCTTCTACGGTCTCGAATTCCAGGCCGCGGCTTGCCATCAGCTGCATGCCGACGCAGATGCCGAAGAAAGGCTTGCCGTCCTTGCGCACGACCTGTTCCAGCGCCTCGGGCATGCCTTCGACAGCCCACAGGCCGCGCTTGCAGTCGGCAAAGGCGCCGACACCCGGCAGCACGACACGGTCGGCCTTCAGTACCCTTTCGGGGTCGGACGTCACGATAACGTCGGGCGTGTGGGCGTGGGCGCGGGCCGCGCGCTCAAACGCCTTTTCGGCCGAGCGCAGGTTGCCCGAGCCGTAATCGATAATCGCAATTGTCATTGACGGGTCTCCGGACCGAGGGTCAGGCCCACCACCTGCTCGCTACCGATCCTCGGGATGATCGGTTGGGAGGCGGGGCGCTGTTGCCGGTCGATTTGAGGTCTGGGCGGCGACACTCGGTCAGCCGCCTTGTGGAGAAATCGGAGTTCGGCTTCGCTCTTGTTGTGCGCGTCGACGATGCCGACAACGCGCCAACCCTTGCGCTCCAGCGACCAGCGGCGCAGTGCCTGGGCCTCGAGGCCGAACAGGATGGAGGTGAAGAGGGCAACGACGGCCATGGCTTCCTGACTGACGGACAGCGCCAGCAACTCGATCACCAGCGTCGCGGCGAGATAGCCAAGCAGCACCAGCCACATGCGGTTGACCAGCAGCCAGATGACGGCAAACAGGAACGCAAGCGTCGAGAAGCCGTCCGGAACGAAGGCAAGCCTATCGGTCTGGCGAGGATCGCCAGCCACGTCTTCGAATTCTGGCGGAGCCATCACAACATATGTGCTCATGCGCCGTTTCCTGCCCTAGCTGCCGAGCTGGCCCTTGGTGGTCGGAATGCGGTCTGCCTGCCGCGGATCGATCTCCACCGCCTTGCGCAAGGAGCGCGCAACCGCCTTGAAGCAGGTTTCGGCGATGTGATGGCAATTGGAGCCATAAAGGTTGGCAATATGAAGGGTAATCCCGGAATTCATCGCAAATGCCCGGAAAAACTCCTCGAACAGCTCCGTGTCGAATTCACCGATCTTGTCCCGGTCGAAGGTGACGTCCCAGACCAGGAAGGGACGGCCGGACACATCCAGCGCGCAGCGGGTCAGTGCTTCATCCATGGCAAGATGGGTATCGGCGTAACGGGTGATGCCCGCCATGTCGCCCAGCGCTTCGGAAATTGCCTGGCCCAGCGCTATGCCGGTATCCTCGACCGTGTGGTGAAAGTCGATATGAGTGTCGCCATCGGCACGGGCCTTGATGTCGATCAGCGAATGTCGCGACAATTGCTCCAGCATATGGTCGAAGAACCCGACGCCGGTCTGGACGTCGTATGCGCCCGTGCCGTCCAGGTTGATCTCGACCGCGATGCGGGTTTCCTTGGTGTCGCGCGATACACTCGCTGTGCGCATGTGCTGATGCCCCGTGGGTAATGGGAAAGAAGAACCGCGGTGTTGTAGCAGCCTGAACCGTCTAAGAAAATAGCGGTTTCATAGTGAAAGGGTTCTGTGGCCGGACTATCTTGCAGACAGGCAAATCGGCATTCGTCTGTCGCCGCGTTCCTGAAATCCATTTTGGGGGAAATCCATCATGTACAAAAAAGCCATTTCAGAAGGCGGGATTGCCGTCGTTACCGGTGCTGCCAGCGGCGTCGGACTGGCCGCTGCCACCCGCTTCGCCCAGGCAGGACTGGGCGTCATTCTTGCCGATCTGCCCGGTCCGGCCCTTGAAGAGGCAACGGAAAAGGTGCGTGCCGCCGGTACGGTCGGTGTCGATATTTTCGCGGTTCCGACCGATGTCGGTGACATGGCGCAGGTGGAAGCCCTGGCCGAGAAGGCTTTTCAGACCGGGCCCGTCGCGGTCCTGATGAACAACGCCGGCATCAGCCTGCCGACCTCTGCCTGGGAGGGGTTCGACAACTGGGTCCGCCTGATGGACATCAATTTCTACGGTGTCCTGCGCGGTGTCCATGCCTTCACGCCGCGCCTGATCGAGGCTGCCCGCCCGGCTGTCATCGTCAACACCGGATCGAAGCAGGGCATCACGACACCTCCGGGAAACCCCGGCTACAACACCACCAAGGCAGCCGTGAAGGTGCTCAGCGAACAGCTTGCCCATGAACTGCGGCAGGCCGGAGCGCCCATTTCGGTACATCTGTTCGTTCCGGGGTTCACCTACACCGGCATGACCGCAAGCCATTTTCCGGAGAAGCCGGATGCGGCCTGGACCAGCGAGCAGACCGTCGATCACTTCATCGAGCGGATGTCAGCGGGCGATTTCTACATCCTGTGCCCGGACAATGACGTCGACAGCACCAGGGACAATCGCCGGGCAGAATGGGCCATCGGCGATATCATTGAAAACCGGCCGCCGCTGTCGCGCTGGCATGACGACTACAAGGATGCCTTCGCGGAATTCGAGCGCACAGGCAAGGCGTAGTTCTGGGTAGTTCTGGCGCTGGGCGATCCTTGGTGCTATGCACTGGCACCTGCCCCAAAATCCGAGGATCTGCCCATGCCGACCAGCCCTTTCTCCCCGAAAACCGCTCTCGACCGCCTGATGCTGCCTGTCGACGTGCCGACGGTTGCCGAGGCCGAGAAGCTGGTAAAGCAGACTGAAGGCAAGGTCGGTGTCTACAAGATCGGCATGGAACTTCAGTTTGCCGGCGGGTTGGAATTCGCCCGTGACCTTGCGCGTGACGGCAAGAAGATCTTTCTGGACGTCAAGCTGCACGATATCGACAACACCATCGAAAAGGCCGTACGCAATGTCGCCAAGATGGGCATGACCTTCATGACCCTGCACGGCTACCCGAAAACCATGCGCGCTGCCGTGAAAGGCCTGCGGGAAGAGGGCAATCCCGATCTGTGCCTGCTTGGGGTGACGGTGCTGACCTCCATGGACGAGCAGGACCTGGTCGATGCAGGGTATCGCGGCCCGATTGCCGATGTGGTGGAAGCGCGCGCGAAGGACGCCCGTGTGGCTGGCATGGGCGGCATCGTCTGCGCCGCCACCGAAGCCACAAAAATGCGCGCCATCCTTGGAGACGAGCTTGTGATCGTCACCCCCGGCATCCGCCCTGCCGGCAGCGACGCCGGAGACCAGCGCCGGGTGATGACCCCGGCGGACGCGATTCAGGCTGGTAGTGACTACCTGGTGGTCGGCCGCCCGATCAGCCGGGCCGAAGATCCAGGTGCGGCGGCCGATGCCGTGGTTGCCGAAATAGAAGAGGCGCTGAACCTGCCGCCGCTAGTCGATAACACCGGTAACCGGAAAGCCGCATCCTTCGGCAACTTTTCGATATGACGCGGTAAATCCGCTCAGGGAAGCGGTATAGATAAGGCCGCTCGGTCCGACGATATCGATCTGCCCGTTCCGTTGCATCGCCTGCAGGACGCGCTGAGCGTCCTCGATCGGGAAATAGGTCTGGGCGACGGCGAAACCGTCTTCATCGAAATAGGCTTGGACCGTTGCCTGCGCGCTGTCGCCGTCATCAAAGACGAAATTGACCTTCTGGTCATTCTGAAGAACCGTCGCATGGCCGCGGACGGCACGTTCCGTCAGCTGGACACCGGGGAAGAAGTCCGGCGGCAATGCATCGCTGTTGGACGTCGCAAAGCCTACGGTGGGCAGGCCGTCGCCGCCGGTCCACATGGTGCAGTTGATACGAAAGTCTTCGCCCGTATCAAACGACTGAATCTCTACATTCCAGTCCTTGTAAGAAAAATACTGTTCCTTGGCCTGAACAGCGGAAGCGGCAAGCAGGCCGAGTCCGAGGCCGGTCAAAATTCTGAATGTCATCAAAAAGTCCCCGAAAAGGTAGGATGACGCCAACTCAACACCGAAAACCTTAAAATACGTGACTGATGTCAGGCGTTTTTTGGCATTACCCTTGTCGGGTCCTACTTCCTCCCCTGAACCACGCGGACCGGGTTCCGCCATGCTTTCCCGGGATGACACAAGTACTTTCCGGAACCGTTTCTTTCCCTGGAGAGCAGGGGTATAGGCCGGTTGACCAAGGCCAGAAAAAAACCACCGCCGAAGCGGTGGTCCAGTTTGCTACAATCACGTGATCTCAGGTCACGCTGCCTGGTTGTCTCCATTGGCCGCAGACCGAAGAACCATGCCGTAGAGGTCACGCGGGTCGTCCGGATCAGCCAGCAGGTCGAGCTTCTCGAAGTGACCGGTTCTGGGCAGAAGATCGCGGACATAACGCAGGGCGGCAAAGTCCTCGATGGCAAAGCCGACGCTGTCGAACAGCGTAATCTGGTCCTGCGAAGTGCGGCCTTCGGCCTTGCCGGCGTAGACCTGCCAGAGTTCGGTAACCGGATGATCGCGGTCGAGCTGCTGGAATTCACCCTCGATATGAGTCTGGTCCGGGAACTCGACAAAGATATCTGACCGCAGCAGGATATCGCGATGCAGTTCGGTCTTGCCCGGGCAGTCGCCGCCGACCGCATTGATGTGAACGCCGGTGCCGACCATGTTGTCGGTCAGGATCGTCGCCGATTTCTTGTCCGCGGTTACGGTGGTGATGATCTGCGCGCCTTCGATCGCATCTTCCGGCGTCTTGCAGATGGTCACGTTCAGCCCGGAATTGGCGAGGTTGCGGGCAAGGCGCAAGCTTGCAGCGCTATCAATGTCGTAGGCGCGGATGTCGGTGATCCCGAGCATGTCCTTGAACGCCAGGCACTGGAAGTCGGACTGTGCGCCATTGCCGATGATCGCCATCGTGGTGGACCCCCTGGGTGCCAGGTATTTGGCGGCAAGTGCCGAGTTGGCTGCCGTGCGCAGGGCCGTCAGGATGGTCATCTCGGTGAACAGCACCGGATAGCCGGTCGTCAGGTTCGACAGAACACCAAAGCCGGTAACAGTCTGCAGGCCATCACGGGTGTTGCCGGGATGGCCGTTGACATACTTGAAGCCGAAGGTCTTGCCGTCACTGGTCGGCATCAGCTCGATAACGCCCTGAGGCGCATGCGCCGGAATACGCGGTTTCTTGTCGAAGCTTTCCCATCGCAGGAAATCCTGCTCGATATATTCGGCGATGCCACGCATGAAGGTTTCGACACCAATCGCGCGGACATTGCGCATCATGTTGTCGACGCTAACGAAGGGCACATAGGCCAGATCCGACGGCAGGAGATTGATGGGGCTGTTTGACATTGTTCGGTCCTCTAGAAGCTTCTTGTCGGCCGGTCGAAGACCCGGCGGCCAAACAGGCTGCCAGTCAGTTCGACCATCAGACGCGCGGTTTTTCCGCGTTCGTCCAGGAAGGGATTGAGCTCGACCAGGTCGAGAGAGGTGACGAGGCCACTGTCATGCAGCATCTCCATCACCAGATGGGCTTCGCGGAAGGTCGCGCCGCCCGGAACGGTGGTGCCGACGGCCGGGGCGATTGACGGATCCAGAAAATCGACATCCAGGCTGACATGCAGAAGGCCGTTTTCGGCCCTTACGCGCTCCAGAAACGGCTTCAGAAGAGTGCCGATGCCTTCCTCGTCGATCCGGCGCATGTCGCTGACACCGACGCCGTGGCTGACCAGCAGGTTGCGCTCGGCATCATCGATCGAGCGAACGCCGAGGATCTCGACATTCTGCGGCTTCAAGGTGTGTTCCAGCGGGCTGCCGAGCAGATCGTCAAATCCGGGTAGACCGCACAGAAACGCGAGCGGCGTACCGTGAAGGTTGCCGCTGGCGGTGCTGTCCAGCGTGTGAAAATCCGAATGCGCATCGAGCCAAAGCACGAACAACGGGCGCCCGAGTGCGGCTGCCGCCCTTGCCTGACCCGAAACGGTGCCCGCCGCCATGGCGTGATCGCCGCCAAGATAGATCGGAAAACCCGGTCCTTCGCCAAGTTCCGCCGCCTTCTGGTGGAGCGCCCGGGTCCAGGCAACATAGGCGCGGTAATTCCGCAGTATCCTGTTGGGAGGGGTGAGGCTGCCAACCTCCGCCGGGCTCAGATTTCCGTGGTCGACGACCAAATGGCCGAGTTCCTGTAGCGTCTCCTGCAGGCCGGCGGTTCGATAGGCGTCCGGTCCCATGAGGCAGCCGCGCTGACCGGCGCCTTCATCCACCGGAGCTCCAACCAGCACAATCTGTTTCTCAACGACGTTCACGTCCTGCTCCGCCCCAAAATTCAACTGTCAAAAGTGTGCTGAAACGCCGCGGCGGAGTAAATCCGGACACTTGATCAAAAGAGCAGCCAGATTTATCATTTTGATAAGCTCAATTTATCGGAATGAAAAAATGGACGATCTGGATCTTCGATTGATCTCGCTTCTGCGCCATGACGGGCGGCGGTCAGTGTCCGAATTGGCAGGTGATCTGAAGGTCTCGCGCGCCACCGTGCGCTCTCGCATGGAGAAGCTGGTCGACACGGGAGAAATCCTGGGATTTACCGCCGTCCTGCGCGACGACTGGCGCGATCTTCCAATCCGCGCGGTGACGCTGGTGGTCGTAGACGGCCACAACACCGAACCGGTGATCCGCTCGCTCAGCGCCATGACGGAGGTTCGCGCGATCCATTCCACAAATGGCAAGTGGGATCTGGTACTGGACGTCGCCACGCGCGATCTTGCTGCCTTTGACGATGCACTCAATCGCATTCGCCTGATCGAGGGTATTACCGGCACGGAGACGAGCCTGCTTCTGACCACCCGCAAGGGACCGGCGGTTTCGGCCAGCGAATTCAAGGATGTTCTGGGGTAGGAACGCCAGTCCCGGTTTCTGTGCCGTCATTCCGGCCGTGTGAAGCGGAACCTGGTACCAAAGCGACAAGGATCATGAGACGGATCGCAAATCGGGTCGATCCCCTGTTGTTCGCCGACTAAGATCGGAGCAGACTTCAAGTTCAGCATGAAGAAACCGCCATGACCAAAGCGCTTGACCTTACCAGCCTGACGTCCGAACCGACCCCGATCTCCATCGGCGAGGAGGCTGCGCAGCACTACGACGTCGTTCGCCGCACCTTGAAGCGGATCACCGAGGACTGGCGCGAGCAGCCCACGCTGGACCAGCTGGCCAGGGAAGCCGGTCTTCAACCCATCCAGCTGCAACGTGTGTTTTCGCGCTGGGCCGGACTGACGCCGAAGCAGTTCCTGCAGGCAATCACGCTGGATCACGCCAAGGCGCTGCTGCGCGAGTCCGCCAGTGTTCTCGACGCAACCTACGAAGTGGGCCTGTCCGGATCCGGCCGGCTGCACGACCTTTTCGTCACCCATGAAGCCATGACGCCTGGCGACTATCGCAATCGTGGCGCGGGTCTTTCAATTGCCTACGGCTTTCATCCATCCCCCTTTGGCCAGGTTCTGGTGATGGCCACCGACAAGGGTTTGGCCGGTCTGGGATTTGCCGATCCGGGCGAGGAAACTTCCGCCCTGGAAGACATGTGCGAGCGCTGGCCCGCAGCCGCTTTCGTCCAAGATCAGGATGCGACGGCGCAATTTGCCCGGCGCGTCTTCGATCCGAAAAAGTGGCAAGAGGATCAACCGCTCAACATCGTTATGATTGGTACCGATTTTGAAATCAGGGTCTGGCAAACCCTGCTGAAGATCCCGATGGGCAAGGCCACCACCTATTCCGACATCGCCGCCTGCCTCGGCAACCCGAAGGCGTCCCGCGCTGTCGGCACCGCAGTCGGCCGCAACCCGCTCTCGTTCGTCGTCCCCTGCCACAGGGTGCTCGCCAAAGGCGGCAAACTCGGCGGCTACCACTGGGGCCTCACCCGCAAACGCGCCATCCTCGGCTGGGAAAGCGGCTTGTCCGGGCCGGTTCTGGAGTGTGTTTGAGGGGGCAAAATGAACCCACTGTCCGTCATTCCGGACAAGCGCAGCATCGATGCGCGCAGATCCGGAATCCAGACATCAGCATGAGCGAAGCGAAACCCGCTTGAAAGAAGAAGCGGCCGCGCCTTAGGCGCGAAAAGCATCTGGATTCCGGATCTGCGTTCGGCTTGCCTCACTTGTCCGGAATGACAGCCGGATGTCCTAAAACACCGGCCCCTTCGGCATCGGATAGTTGCCGGTGATTTCCCAGCCGAATGCGGCGATGCGTTCGGCGGCCATGGGTGTGACGTCGCCGGTGATCAGGAAGTCGACGCCCGTTGGCGGGAAGGGCAAGGTGCCGAGGCCTTCGTGCATGGCGGAGAAGGTCTGCGCCACGGTCTGGGTCCAGGCCACATGATCGAAAGGCATGACGATGGCGGCGATGCCGTCACGGCGCAGGGCAACGGGGATGCCGGACACCAGCTTGATGTCCCCCAGCGGCGAAACCGTGCTGTTGTAGGTTTCCATGAGAACGACACGACGAAGCTGGAAATAGGCAAGATCCCGGCTGTCGGCATCAGCGGCCTTTTCGGCAATCAGGTAAAGGTCCTTCACACCGGGCATTGCCTGCATCTGATAGGCGATCGCGGCCTTTTCCGACGCCGTGTAGAACGGATTGCCCATGAGCTTGGCGTTCGTCACCTCGGGCACGCCTACGGCGCGCAGAACGCTTGAGGTGCGTTCCTGCAGCTCGGTCGGCGTGCTGTCGACGATGAGATTGCGGAAATTGTCTGCCTGCCGCGCGGCGTTGACGATGATGCCGCCGGGCAGGAGGCTGGTAATTGCGCTCACCGTCCAGTTGCCTGCCGTGGTCACGCTGGCGGTTTCGTCGAGCTTTTCCGATAGCGGCCGGTAGAACGTATAGGGGTCGACACCAACATCGACCGCAAGTTCGCGCCGGGCCTTGGCCTGGCCGGTGATCGACTTGGCAAGTTCCGCCGGAGATCCGCCCTTGCCGCTGACAGCGGCCTCGACGCCCTTGGTGAGGCGGCCGAACATGCGGCCGACACCGGAAACGGTGTTCTTTGCGGTTCCCACAGGGTCGGTCACCGTGCTTTCGACAAACTCGACCGGCTTCATGGCCGCCTGCTTGAGGCCGTCTACGAAGCTGGCGTCGTTTTTCAGACTGTCGAGGGCAATCAGCACCTGGATTTCGTGCAGGCGCAGCTTGAGCATGCCGTCGCCTTCGATCTGCTCGACGCCGAGATCGGTCTGAACCTGGTAAATCCGCAGGAAACCGTCGCCGCGCACCGGCGAGAGTACCGCATAGCCGGGGCCGAGTTCCTTGCCGTTGAGAAGTGTGGCCGGATCCTGCTCCGGTGGTGTCTCATATTGTTCGGTGAGCGCATTTGCTGGCACGCTCAAGAGCAGAGCGCCCAGGAAAGCGCCTGCAAGTTTTGGGCGACAGGTTTCAAAACCGAACATTCAGGGCCTCCTCGGGCAGAGGCCGGTGACGCCTCAGACCGGCGCCAGACCGCTGCGCGCCAGAACTTCACCAGCCAGATAGAGCGACCCGCAAATCAGAATCCGGGGTGGCTCGCCATCTTTTGCCGCACAAGCTGCCACATCTGCCAGCGCTGCGTCCAGTGATTGAAACGGCGTCGCTTCAAGTCCCGCACAGCGGGCAAGATCGGCCAGGTCTTCCGGCTCCCTTGCGGTGGGTGTCGTGGTGATCGGCACGGTGCCGACGTGGCGTGCCAGTCCGTGGAACGGACGGAAGAATCCGACGGGATCCTTTGTCGTCAGCATGCCGGACACGAGGTAAAGCGGCCGGGGTGAGCGCTCTTCCTGTTCGCCCATGAACTGGGCGATCGAAATGCCCGCGCCGGGATTGTGGCCACCATCGACCCAGACTTCCGACCCTTCCGGACACAGGTCATGCAACGGTCCGCTGGTGATCGGCTGCAGCCGTCCGGGCCAGTTGACCGTTTTCAGACCGTGGGCAATCGTATCGCCGTCCGGCAACATGCCCGCCGCCTTCAACGCCGCAATGGCGACAGCCGCATTGGAGAACTGGTGACGGCCACCAAGCACGGGCACAGGCAGGTCGATCAACTCGTCCTCGTCCTGAAACGCCATGCGGCCCTGGTCTTCCTGCGCTGCGAAATCCTGCCCGAACACTTCGATCGGCGCCTTGTTGCGCGCTGCCTGACGCGCAATCGTTGCCATGGCGCTGTCTTCCTGCGCAGCACAGATGACCGGCACGCCCGGCTTTATGATTCCGGCCTTTTCGGCAGCGATCACCGACAGGTCGTCGCCCAGAAACTTCTCGTGGTCCATCGAAACCTGGGTAATCACCGTGGCAAGCGGCCGGTCGATCACATTGGTCGCGTCAAGACGGCCTCCGAGACCGACTTCAAGCAGCAGCACATCTGCGGGATTTTCCGCGAACAGGAGCAAGGCAGCAGCGGTGGTGATCTCGAAAAAGGTGATTTCCTCACCGCCATTGGCTTCTTCGCAGCGATGCAGGGCCTCATAGAGGACCGGATCGGAGACGAATTTGCCATCCGAGCCGAGCCGAATGCGCTCGTTGAAGGAAACCAGGTGCGGCGAGGTGTAGACGTGGCAGCGTTTTCCGGAAGCTTCCAGGATCGCCCGCATGGTGGCGGTAACCGAGCCCTTGCCGTTGGTACCGGCGACGTGAATCACCGGCGGCAGGCGCTGTTCGGGATGCCCGAGCGCTTCCAGCAGGCGGTACATGCGACCGAGCGAGAGATCTATCTCCTTCGGATGCAGCGCCAGCAAACGGTCCAGAATTTTCGTGATTTGATCCAAGGCGCCCTCCGCAGGGTCCCTTTTTCCCGGTTGCGTTTGACTAACGCCTTTACGGGAAGGCCGCCCGCGAGACAAGCGGACAGCCCGGAAATGTCGTGTCAGGCCGCTTTCGCGACGTATTCGTGTAACGAAGCCACCTAGCTGGCAGCTTCCGCGCCCTTGGCAGGCTCTGCAGCCGTTTCGGCAGGCTTGGCTTCGGCTTCCGGTGCCGGCTCCTTCGGCGCTTCAAGCTTCGGCAGTTCGACTTCCCGCTTCATCAGGATACCGCAGATGCGTGCCAGTGTTTCCTTCATCTTCTGGCGCGGCACCACCATGTCGATCATGCCGTGGTCGAGAAGATATTCGGCAGTCTGGAAATCGTCCGGCAACTTTTCGCGCACGGTCTGTTCGATCACGCGGCGGCCTGCGAAGCCGATCTGGGCGCCCGGTTCGGCAATGTGCACGTCGCCAAGCATGGCGTAGGAGGCCGAGACGCCGCCAGTGGTCGGGTTGGTCAGTACGACGATATAGGGCAGTCCCGCTTCGCGCAGCATCTGCACACCGACCGTGGTGCGCGGCATCTGCATCAGCGACAGAATGCCTTCCTGCATGCGTGCACCGCCGGAAGCGGCAAACATGACGAAAGGCGTCTTGTCATCGACCGCTTTCAGCATGCCGGCAAGGATCGCTTCACCCGCGGCCATGCCGAGCGAGCCGGCGATGAAATCGAAGTTCTGCACGGCAATGGTCAGCGGCATGCCGTTGACCTGGCCCTGGGCCACGATCACGGCTTCGTCTTCGCCGGATTTGGTGCGGGCTTCCTTCAGGCGGTCGGTGTAGCGCTTGCTGTCGCGGAATTTGTGCGGATCGGCATGCACTTCCGGGGTATCGACCTCAGTGTATTTGCCGCCGTCAAACAAAGCCTCAACGCGTTTGCGCGCCGGGATGCGCATGTGATGACCGGAATTCGGGATCACCCAGAGATTGGCTTCCAGGTCCCGGTGAAACACCATTTCACCGGTTTCCGGACACTTGATCCAAAGGTTTTCCGGAACTTCGCGCTTTTTCCAAAGATCACGGATCTTGGGGCGTACGATAGAATTGATCCAGTTCACGTCAAACGCGTCCCGCTACTCGAGTTACCATTGGACGGAGATATGGGGTCCGTCCGAAATCCTTCAATTCAGACCAGCCGATGGCTGACCAGTCAGGCTGTTCTTGACCGGGCGCATCCGGAGGCCAGGTCGGACACCAGGTCGACGACGGTCTGAACGGTTTTGTCAGTCGCCTTGCCGGCCTCATCGAGGCTGTCACGGATGGCATTGACCAGAACCGACCCGACCACGACACCGTCGGCATCCTTGCCGATTTCCGCTGCCTGGTCTGCGGTCTTCACGCCAAAACCGACGGCAACCGGCAGGTCCGTGTGGCCCTTGATCCGCTTGACCGCGGTGGTCACCCGACCGGTATCGGCGATATTGGCGCCGGTGATGCCGGTCACGGAGACGTAATAAACGAAACCGGAGGTGTTGGCCAGAACGGCAGGCAGACGCTTGTCGTCAGTGGTGGGTGTTGCCAGGCGAATGAAATTGAGACCTGCTTCCAGGGCCGGAATGCAGAGTTCGTCATCTGCTTCTGCCGGAATATCGACAATGATGAAGCCATCGACACCAGCGTCCTTGGCTACTTGCACGAAAACCTTCGGGTCCCGCACGTAGATCGGATTGTAATACCCCATCAGGATGATCGGCGTATCCTGGTCCTGCTTGCGGAACTCACGAACCATGTCCAGGGTCTTGTCCATGGTGTGCCCCGCAGCCAGCGCACGCTGGTTGCCAAGCTGAATCGGGATGCCTTCGGCCATCGGGTCGGAAAACGGCATGCCGAGTTCGATAACGTCGGCACCTGCTGCCGGAAGGGCGTTCAGGAGGGCTTGCGAGGTCTGCAGATCCGGATCGCCTGCGGTGATAAAGGTGACCAAGGCCGGCCGGCCGGCATCCGCACAGGCTTTAAAACGGCGGTCGATACGCGTATCCGTCATTCACTGCTACCCTTTTTCGCGCCATCCGGGACCCTCCGGGGCGTTTCCGTTTCAGCGATGTACGGGGGCAGTGCGTGCAATGTCAATTGTCTCATGCAGATTCGGAGCGTTGAAACAGGCTCCGAACCCAGACCGGTCAGCGGCTTGGATAGTCGATCAGGCCGATAGCGCGCAGGGCGGCATCCGCCCGGTAGACATGTTCGCTGCCCATGGGCTTCGCCCGGCCGGAGCGCGTGAACGGGTTTCCGGCACCGCGAAACACGGTGGCGAGGGGCGCTGCCGATGGCGCGCTGATATGGAGGGCCTGCAAGGTGCTCATCTCAAAAACCAAAAAAGATTGATGCCGCGATCCGGAATCGCAACCGGGCCGCACCTTATGGCTTTTTTGCAGTGCAGCAAGCTGTGGAAGCGCAGGTCAGACCCGCGAAAAATGCATGGCTGATAGGCGAAATGTGCACAAATTGCGCCTAGAAAAATGCACTGCGTGCACCTATTGTAAAACGAACCACTGAGCCACCAAACAAATAAGGAGCTGAAAATGGCCCATTCCCTGTTCGAACCCGCTCCTCGGCCTTTCACTGAAAAGCTGTGGCGCCGGATGAGGGATTTTCACCTGGGTTTTGCCCAGCGCAAGGGTGTTGCCGAAGTTTCTTCCGAGCAATCAGACCAGGCGCTGGCACAACAGGCGACCGGTCTGGACGCCCGGGGCCGCCAGCAGTTGCTGGAAGCCATGTTGACGGCAAAACCCATAGCCGTGCCACCGCGCGCTGCTTTCAAACGCAGCGCCTGACCGGCTGCAGCCTTAGCGCCGTTTGAAATGACGGGCGAAGGCGCGGCTGGTGATTTCGCTGCGTTCCAGGCCGAGATCGGCAAGCTGGGCGTCGTTCAGGTGGTTCATGCGTGCGATTTCGCCGGCAACCTTGCGGGAAGCGCGAAAGTCGCGGACGAAGCCGGTCAGAAGATCGAAAGCCATTTCGGGGTTTCCTCAAGCGGCCGGCAATAGCGCCGACCCTGTTTCATTCGCGGCTGATTTAGTCTTTCCCGGCGGATTCACAACGCACAAGTTTGCATTGCAGCATTTCCAAACTGGCGGGGCTGGTTAACCGGCGTTAGGGGCCGGTGGCAAACCCCGTTATCATCCCGGCCAAAGCGGAACGTCGGCCCTATCCAAAACCCGCATTGATGACAAGCAGGCTCCAGGTCTTTCCCTTGGCGGAGGGGATGGCACTCCGGAGCGGCCAAAAGAAAAACCGCGAACCTTTCGATACGCGGTTTTCCAGGGTTCCGTTCGAAGCGGGCTGTTAGAGATCGAAGCCCAGCATCTGGCCAACGGCAAAGACGTCCTTGTCGCCCCGGCCGCACAGGTTCATGACGATGATCTGGTCCTTGTCCATTTGCGGGGCCAGTTTCACGACATGGGCCAGCGCGTGGGCCGGCTCCAGCGCCGGGATGATGCCTTCAACGCGCGTCAGCATCTGGAAAGCTTCCAAGGCCTCGTCGTCCATGACCGGTACATAGTCCACACGGCCGATTTCCTTCAACCAGGAATGCTCCGGTCCGATGCCCGGATAATCGAGACCGGCGGAAATCGAGTGACCTTCCAGGATCTGGCCGTCGTCGTCCTGCAACAGGTAGGTGCGGTTGCCGTGCAGAACGCCCGGCTTGCCTGCGGTCAGGGAAGCGCAGTGTTCTTCCCCCTGCAGGCCGCGGCCACCAGCTTCGACGCCGTAAATCTTGACGTCCTTGTCGTCCAGGAACGGGTGGAACAGGCCAATGGCATTGGAACCACCACCAACGGCGGCAACCAGCGCGTCCGGCAGCCGGCCTTCGGCTTCCATCATCTGTTCGCGCAGCTCCTTGCCGATCACCGACTGGAAGTCGCGCACCATTTCCGGATAGGGATGCGGGCCTGCGGCGGTACCGATCAGGTAGTAGGTGTCCTCGACATTGGTCACCCAGTCGCGCAGCGCCTCGTTCATGGCGTCCTTCAGGGTGCCCGCACCGGCGGTCACCGGCACGATTTCCGCGCCCAGAAGTTTCATGCGGAAGACGTTCGGCTTCTGCCGTTCCACGTCGGTCTTGCCCATGTAGACAACGCAGGGCAGGCCGAAGCGGGCACAGACTGTCGCTGTCGCGACACCGTGCTGACCGGCGCCGGTTTCCGCGATGATGCGGGTCTTGCCCATGCGCTTGGCGAGCAGGATCTGACCGACGCAATTGTTGATCTTGTGCGATCCGGTGTGGTTCAGCTCATCACGCTTGAAATAGACCTTGGCACCGCCGAGTTCCTTCGTCAGACGCTCGGCAAAATAAAGCGGCGACGGACGGCCGGTGTAGTGCTTGTTCAGCGTCTCGATCTCGGCCTTGAAAGCCGGATCGTTCTTGGCGTCCTTGTAGTGCTGTTCCAGGTCCAGGATCAGCGGCATCAGCGTTTCGGCAACATAGCGGCCGCCAAAAATACCGAAATGCCCGCGATCGTCCGGACCGGTCCGGATGCTGTTAGCCATATCGTTCACGCGTTTACTCCTTCACCCGGGGTTCAGCCCGGAACCTTGACGCCCTTGGCCGCCGCCAAGAATGCGCGAATGAGACCACTGTCCTTGACGCCCTTTTCCCGCTCGACGCCGGAGGAAACATCCACCTCGCTGACGCCGCTCAAACGGATCGCCTCGGCGACGTTCTCCGGATCAAGTCCTCCGGAAAGCATGAAGGGCTTCTTCAGGTCAAGGTCTTTCAGGATCGTCCAGTCGTAGGAAACGCCGTTACCGCCAGGCAGTTCGGACCCTTTCGGCGGCTTGGCATCGAACAGGAGACGATCTGCCACAACAGCATAATAGTGCGCCTGCTCCAGATCTGAACGGTCGGAAATCGAAATCGCCTTCATGACCTTGGTGCCCTGCATCACCTTGGCCGCTGCCAGGGCTTCCGGAGCTTCCTCGCCATGAAACTGGAATGTATCGGGCTTCACCAGCTCGTTGATACGCGACAGGCCGTCGAGATCCATGTTGACGGTTACCGCCACGATCTCCGCCCGGCCGCGCGCCATATCGGCCAGCCGGCAGGCCTGGCTGAGCGACACATGACGCGGGCTCTTCGGGAAGAACATCAACCCGACCATATCCGCACCGGCGTCCAGCGCCGCCGCCATGGTGTCCTCGGTCGAAAGACCGCAGATTTTGACTTTAATATCCGACATGGTTTCGAGGTATCGCCGTTGGGGCAGGGTTTGTCAAAAAAGATTAGCTGTCGCGAAGCGAAAAGGCGCAATTGCACGCTATCGCACCCCTGTCGAGTGACTTTCAACTTGGGTACGACGAGACACCGGACTTTGGATTTCATGTGTGTTGCAGCAGCGCTTCGGGGCTCCCCGATCCCGGATCTTCGCTGCGCTATGTCCGGAATGACGACGATAGGTGTCCGGACAATGATTACCGATTGAGCTCCAGAAAGAGATCCTGCCAGCCCGGATTCATCTTCTCGATCAGATCGAATTTCCATTGTCGGCGCCAACGCTTGATCTGTTTTTCGCGGGTAATCGCAGCCCTGGTCTCTTCGTGCTGTTCATACCAGACCAGGGATTTCGTTCCGTATCGGTTGGAAAAACCCTCAATCAGACCTTCGCGGTGCTCGTAAATCCGGCGGGTCAAGTCCGTCGTCACGCCGGTGTAAAGGGTTTCGAACGGGCGCGAGGCAAGGATGTAGACCCAGGCGGTCAAGCGATGGTCACTCCGGGTTTCGAGAGGTTTGGGGTGGCTCCCCGATCCCGGATCTTCGCTGCGCTGCGTCCGGGATGACGACGATAGGTCTGCTAAAAACCTTTCAGTCGTCATCCCGGGCAAGCAAAGCGCGACCCGGGATCGGGGAGCCCCTAGTCCAACCAAGTAACAAACGACCTCACGTCACATTGAACGCCGCGATGGCGGCCATGTTGACGATGTCGCTGTCCTTGGCGCCGAGCGGCACGATCTGGATCGACTTGTCGAAGCCGACGAGCAGCGGGCCGATGACCGTGGCGCCGCCCAGTTCCTGCAACATCTTGGTGGAGATGGATGCCGAGTGGAACGCCGGCATGACCAGAACGTTGGCTGGACCCGACAGGCGGCAGAACGGATAGGCGGCCATTCGGTCCATGTTGAGCGCGATGTCGGCGGCCATTTCTCCGTCGAATTCAAAGTCAACGCGGCGGCGTTCGAGGATCTTGACCGCCTCGATGACCTTTTCCGAGCGTTCGCCCTTCGGATGGCCGAAGGTGGAATAGGCCAGCATGGCAACACGCGGTTCGTAGCCGAACTTGCGTGCGACATGGGCCGCTTCCTCGGCGATGTCCGCCAGTTCTTCCGATGTCGGCATGTCGATCACCGCCGTATCGGCGATCAATACGGTACGGCCGCGGGCGAGTGCCAGCGACACGCCGATGACCCGGTGACCGGGCTTCGGATCGATGGTGGCCTTCACCGTATCGAGGGCGACGGAGTAGTTCCGGGTCAAACCAGTCACCATGGCATCGGCGTCGCCGCGCGCGACCATGATCGCACCCCAGTAGTTGCGGTCGTTGTTGACCATGCGCTGGCAGTCGCGCAGCAGGTAGCCCCGGCGCTGCAGGCGGCCGTAGAGATACTGCGCGTAGTCGCTGTTGCGGTTGGAAAGCCGCGCGTTCTGGATGGAAATGCCCGGCCGGTCGATGTCGATGCCGGCTCGTTCGGCCATGGATTTGATCTCGTCCTCGCGGCCGATCAGGATGGCCTCACCCAGGCCCTGCGACACGAAGCTTGTCGCTGCGCGGATGACCGGTTCTTCCTCGCCTTCGGCGAAGACGACCCGCTTGGGCTGCTGGCGCACCTTGGAGAAGATCCGCTGCAAGGTGCCGGCGACAGGATCGCGGCGGGCGGAGAGCTGGTGCTTGTAGGCTTCCATATCGACAATCGGCTTGCGGGCGACGCCGGACTCCATCGCAGCCTGGGCGACCGCGGGCGGAATGGTGTGGATCAGGCGCGGATCGAAGGGCACCGGAATGATGTATTCCGGACCGAACTTCGGCCGGTTGCCCCGATAGGCCGCGGCCACTTCGTCCGGCACTTCCTCACGCGCCAGTTCCGCCAGTGCGTGAGCGCAGGCAACTTTCATGGCGTCGTTGATCGTGGTGGCCTGAACATCAAGCGCGCCGCGGAAAATATAGGGAAAGCCGAGCACGTTGTTGACCTGGTTCGGATAGTCCGAACGCCCGGTCGCGACAATTGCATCGTCGCGCACTTCCGCCGCCTCTTCCGGCGTGATTTCCGGGTCCGGGTTGGCCATGGCGAAAATGATCGGGTTCGGTGCCATGACCCGCAGCATGTCGGGCGTCAACGCGCCCTTTGCAGAAACGCCGAAGAAGACATCCGCGCCCTTGAGGGCGTCATAGAGCGAGCGTGCCTTGGTTTCGACCGCATGGGCGGACTTCCATTGGTTCATGCCCTCTTCGCGGCCTTTGTAGATGACACCCTTGGTGTCGCACAAAGTGACGTTCTCGTTCGGAATACCCATTGCCTTCACGAGTTCGATGCAGGCAATGCCGGCCGCACCTGCGCCATTGCAGACCACCTTGGTGTCCTTCATGTCGCGACCGGTCAGGTGAAGGGCGTTGATGAGACCCGCCGCCGCGATGATGGCCGTGCCATGCTGGTCGTCATGGAAGACGGGAATGTTCATCAGTTCGCGCAGGCGCTGTTCGATGATGAAACAGTCCGGCGCCTTGATGTCCTCCAGGTTGATCCCGCCGAAGGAAGGACCGAGATAGCGGACCGCATTGATGAATTCATCGACCTCTTCGGTATCGACTTCCAGATCGATGGAATCGACGTCGGCGAAGCGCTTGAACAGGACAGACTTGCCTTCCATCACCGGCTTTGAGGCAAGCGCACCCAGATTGCCGAGGCCCAGAATGGCCGTGCCGTTGGAAATCACCGCAACCATGTTGCCCTTGGTGGTGTAGTCGTAGGCACGGCTGGGGTCTTCCGCGATCGACCGCACCGGCACCGCCACGCCGGGCGAATAGGCCAGCGACAGGTCGCGCTGGGTCGCCATCGGTTTGGTGGGCGCAATTTCCAGCTTCCCGGGGCGGCCTTCCTGGTGGAATTGCAGCGCTTCCTGGTCGGTGAAGCTGACATTGGTCTTGGTCGGTTTCTTGTCGGCGGACATGGTTTGGGCGTTTCCTCTTGCGCGCTCTCTTTACGGGCGGGAGCCCGACCTTATCCCCTGGAAAATGAAGCCTCAAGCCAAGATGGAATAGGCCCTTGGTGGAATGGTCCGCTCAGTTTGCTAGGTATCAGGCATGAGTGGACAGAGCGCGCAAGAAATCACCCCGGCGGACAGCAAGGTCACGCCAATGATGGCCCAGTTCCTGGAGATCAAGGCTGCCAATCCGGACAGCCTTCTGTTCTACCGGATGGGCGATTTCTACGAACTGTTTTTCGAAGACGCCGAGGTTGCCTCCGCCGCGCTCGGCATCACGCTGACCAAGCGCGGCAAGCACCAGGGTGCCGACATTCCGATGTGCGGCGTGCCGGTGCATGCAGCCGACGACTATCTCAACAAGCTGATTGCCAAGGGGCACCGGGTATCGGTCTGCGAACAGACGGAAGATCCGGCCGAGGCCAAGAAACGCGGCTCCAAATCCGTCGTCCGGCGCGATGTCGTGCGTCTCGTCACCCCCGGAACGCTGACGGAAGAGCGGCTGCTGGATGCGGGTGCCAACAACTACCTGATGGCGCTGACCCGGTTGAAGGGCGGCTCGCTGGACGGCAGCGCGGTCTATGGTCTTGCCTGGATCGACATGTCCACCGGCTCCTTCCAGGTGTCGGAAACCGATCATCAGCGCCTTGCCGCCGACCTTGCCCAGGTTTCCCCGCGCGAACTCATCCTGTCGGACAATCTGCTGCAGGAAAGCGAGTTGCGCCTGACAGCCGAACAGGCGGGCGGTGCGCTGTCACCGGTGCCACGTGCCTTTTTCGACAGTTCCACCGCCACGGACCGGCTTGCGCATTACTTTGGTGTGAAGACCCTCGACGGCTTCGGCACCTTCAGCCGGGCGGAGCTTTCCGCCGCCGCCGGCATTCTTGCCTACATCGAGAAGACCCAGCTCGGCGAACGCCCTCCGCTGGATCCGCCCGTGCGCGAGGCCGGCGCCGGGCGCATGCTGATCGATCCGGCAACCCGGGCCAATCTTGAGCTGTCCCGCACGCTTTCCGGCGAAAAGCAGGGCTCGCTGCTGGCGACGATCGACCGGACAGTGACAGGCGGCGGCTCGCGCCTGCTCGCCAGCCGCCTGGCCGGACCGCTGGTCAATGTCGATGCGATCCAGCACAGGCTCGACGGCGTTGCCTTCTTTCTTGAAAACGAAATCATGCGCGAAGGTCTGCGCCAGACACTGAAAGGTGCCCCGGACATGGCCCGGGCCCTGTCGCGGATCGCGCTCAACCGCGGCGGGCCGCGCGATATCCTGTCGGTTGCCCAGGGGCTTGAGGCCGCGCGGGCAGTGCTCGACCAGACCAGTGCGACGGCGGGAACGATTCCGGCGGAAATCGCTGCTGCGCGCGCCAGTCTTGAACAGGCTCCGCACGATCTCGGCAGCGAATTGACGACGGCACTGAAAGAAGAGCCGCCGCTTCTGAAACGCGACGGCGGTTTCATCGCCACCGGTTACAACGCCGATCTGGACGAACTGCGCTCCCTGCGCGACGAAAGCCGAAAGGTCATCGCGAAGCTTCAGGCAGACTATTCGGAAGAACTCGGCCTGAGGTCGCTGAAGATCAAGCACAACAACGTGCTCGGCTGGTTCATCGAGGCGCCTTCCGCGCAGACGGAAAAGCTGACCGCAGATCCCGGTCGGTTCATCCACCGCCAGACCATGGCCGGCGCCATGCGCTTCACCACCACGGAGCTTGCGGATCTGGAATCGAAGATCGCCAGTGCCGGCGAACGCTCGCTTGCCATCGAGCTGGAAATCTTCGACCGGCTTGCCAAGGCGATCATCGACGCAGGGGAAGCAATCAAGGCCGCCGCCCACGGCCTCAGCATTCTGGATGTTTCGGCCGCGCTTGCGAAACTTGCCCAGGAAGAAAGCTATGTCCGGCCCGTGGTCGATGACAGCCGCGCTTTCGACATCAAGGGTGGACGTCATCCGGTGGTCGAAAAGGCGCTGAAGAAATCCGGCGGCGACAGTTTTGTTGCCAATGATGCCAATCTCGGTCCGGAAGCGGACGAGGATATCGGCCATATCTGGCTGATTACCGGTCCGAACATGGCCGGTAAATCGACTTTCCTGCGCCAGAACGCACTGATTGCCGTGATGGCCCAGATGGGCGGATATGTGCCGGCAGCAGCAGCCCATATCGGCGTGGTCGACAGGTTGTTTTCCCGCGTCGGCGCGGCAGACGATCTTGCGCGCGGCCGATCCACCTTCATGGTGGAGATGGTCGAGACCGCTGCAATCCTCAATCAGGCCGGTGACCGCTCACTCGTGATCCTGGACGAAATCGGCCGTGGCACAGCCACGTTCGACGGCCTGTCCATTGCCTGGGCGACGATCGAACATCTTCATGAGGTCAACAGGTCCCGTGCCCTGTTTGCGACTCACTACCACGAACTGACTGCCCTTTCCGCCAAGCTGGCCCGGCTTTCAAATGCCACCGTCTCGGTGAAGGAATGGAAGGGCGACGTTATCTTCCTGCACGAGATCGTTCCCGGTGCAGCCGACCGATCCTACGGCATTCAGGTGGCCAAGCTGGCTGGTCTGCCGGTATCCGTCGTCGAAAGATCCAAGCAGGTGCTCAGCCAGCTGGAAGAGCAGGACCGCCGCTCGCCGGCTGAGAGCCTGATCGACGAACTGCCGCTTTTCGCCAGCCTGACCGCGCCTGCGCCCAGCGCTCCGGCAGGGTTTGCAGAACCCGATCCTGTTTCGGTCGCTCTCGAGGCAATCAATCCGGATGACATGACCCCGCGCGAAGCGCTGGAAGCGCTGTACCGGCTGAAGACATTGCGATTGACCCCGGACGACTAGTTGTCAGGTTCGGATTGTGCCGCTGATTTGAGTGACGATAGCGTTCGGGAATGTCTGGTTTTCGAAACTTTCCGAAACGGGCTGCGCAATCGGCAGACGCGCGTTCGGCAAAAAAAGCGGTGACGAGGCGATACAACCCAGTTAGGTTGTAATTCTTGCTTATTTCACTTTTCCGGCGATCGTCATGTTGTCCCTCCTGCAACTGCCCCGACAGGCATTGCTGATTCTGCTTCTTCAATTCACCAACAGCCTCGGCGTTTCGGCGCTGGTGCCGCTGATGAGTTTTTTCATTGTGGAAGGGCTGGGCGCCGAACCCTGGCAGGTGGGACTTTACTCCGGTCTGGTGATGCCGCTGACGCTGGCCGTCAATCGATGGGCAGGCGAACGGCTGGACAACCGTTTTCCGGTCAAGAGCCTGCTGGTCGTCTCTGTTGTCGCCTATATCACGCTCGCCGCACTGCTGACCCAGATCAGCAGTCTTGCAATGCTGCTTGTTCTGATCGCCCCCCTGATGAGCCTTTCCAACATGGGCGCGGGTGTCGTCTTTACCTTCGGTCGCCTTTTTGCCGAACAGGAGGGCATGGACGTTGCCAGGGTCAATTCCTGGCTGCGCATGATGGTTTCACTTGCGTGGATGATCGGGCCGGCGGTCTCCTTTTCGGTGGTTGCAGCCTTCGGCTTTGCCGCCGCCTTCCTGTGCGCCTTTGCGATCGGCATTGTCTACCTGATGCTCTGGTACATTGTCGTTCCGGCTGACTTCAGGTCAGCACGAGAGCGTTCCAAGACAAACGGCAAGGCGCCGATCAACTGGGGTCTTCAGATTGCCGGGCTGACTTGCCTTGGCTTTGTCATCACCAATTCGCTGTTCGTCTCGGCGATGCCGCTGTTCTTCGTGCAGGAAACACATCTGCCCGGCGCAACACCCGGCTTGGCACTGTCGGTCAAATGCCTGCTGGAAGTCTTTGTCATCTTCGGCTCGGTTCGCCTTGCCGAGCGCATCGGCATTCGCCAGGTGCTGATGCTGGCAGCGTGCCTTGCCGCGGTCAGCATGGTGCTGTTTGCCCAGGTGACCGCACTCTGGCAGGTGCTGGCCATCGCGGTACTGGAAGGGACTTATTATGGCCTATTTGCCGGTGTCGCGATCAGCTTCGTGCAGAGCTTCGCACCGGACCGGCCGGGCCGGGCAACGGCGGTTTACATGAACAGCCTGTTCCTCGGTGGCATGATCGGCAGCATTTCGATGGGTTTCATCGCCAGTGCGGCCAGCTTTCAGACCGTGCTTTACACCGCGGCGCTTTCTGCAACCGCGGCCCTGGCGGTTCTGCTTGCAACGCTCAAGGTGCAGCCCAAAGTCATTGAAGAAGGAGCCTAGACACCGCCTGACTTGGCGACGGACAACGCATTGGCCATGGCACCGGCAAAACTCGTTCTGTCATCGGGATTCAGGAAATTGCCGAGATCGACCTGTTCACCCCGGCTGAGGAGGGTCACCTTGACGACCCCTTCGTCCTCGATCCGATCCACCGTCAGGCGGACCCAGAAGGGATTGAAACGGTATTCCTGGTATTTCTTGCCCGGGCCAACCTTGCGGATCGCAATCTCGTGCCGCGAGACAACCACTTCCTCGAAAGTTCGTGCGGAGTGGTAGTTCATCCGAAAGGCAAACCAGAGCAGCGCGATATCAAGTCCGAAGAACCCGAAAACCGGCCAGGCGCCGATACGCAGAAACAGAATTCCGGCGATGAAACTGACACCGCCGAAGAAGCACATGAGAACCAGGAATCCGTTTGGCCCCAGAGACCGGTGGGGGGTCAGAACGGCAGTGAAAAACGGCCGGTCCTGATCCGGCAATTCGCCATCCTGCAGGGGTTTCGGATTGTTCTCGCTCATGAGGCATGATTATAGAGAGAAGATGACGCAAGCAAAGAGCCCTTCCAAGACTGCGGCAGCACGCCGGCCCGCAAAATCCAAACAGACCCGGAGAAAAGCACCCTCCGTGGACAACCCCGGCAAGGTGCTGAAACGGTCCCGCTATACGAAGGCGGAAACCTTTGCGATCTTCCAGCGCTTCCATGCCGACAACCCGGAACCGAAGGGCGAACTGGATTATGTCAATGCTTTCACGCTTCTGGTTGCCGTGGTGCTGTCGGCCCAGGCAACCGACGTTGGTGTGAACCGGGCAACAAGACACCTGTTCCAGATTGCCGACACACCGGAAAAGATGGTGGCGCTCGGGGAGGACCGGGTGCGGGAGGAAATAAAGACGATCGGCCTTTACAAGAACAAGGCCAAGAACGTCATCCTGTTGTCCGAGCAGCTGATCCGCGACCATGGCGGCGAAGTTCCAGAAGACCGCGAAGCGCTGGAAGCGCTGCCCGGTGTCGGCCGCAAGACCGCGAATGTGGTTCTGAACATCTTCTTCGGCCACCCGACCATTGCCGTCGACACGCATCTGTTTCGCCTGGGCAACCGCATAGGCATTGCCCCCGGCAAGACGCCTCTCGACGTGGAAAAAGCGATGGAGAAGGTCGTGCCGGTGGAATTTGCGCTCCATGCCCACCACTGGCTCATCCTGCATGGCCGGTACATCTGCAAGGCGCGCAAACCGGAGTGCCGGCGCTGTGTGATTTACGATCTGTGCCGGAGCACGGAGAAAGAACTTTTTGATGCGGTGCCGGATATTGCCCTGCGCACCAAAGCCCTTATTGAAAAGGAAACAGTTGCGTGAGTTTCCCGCTTGGACCATTTCCCGTGAGCGAGAGGCTTCGCTTCCGCTTGCCTTCCAGCAATGATGCCGCTTTTTACCACAAGCTCATGAATGAGCCGGATTACATCCGATTTATCGCCGACCACGGTATCAAGACCGAGGAAGATGCGGCCAACTACATCAAGAACAAGACGCTGGCGCGCTTTGCCGCCCATGGAGTCGGGCTTTGGATCCTGGATCTGAAACCATCGCTGACACCGGTTGGTGTGTGCGGTCTGGTGGTGCGCAAGGAACTGAAGTACCCGGACCTTGGTTTTGCCTTTCTGGAAGACCACCGCGGAAAGGGGTTCGGCCGCGAGGCCGGGCAGAGCGTGCTGGACTTCGTTACCCGGGAACTGAAGCTGCGCACGCTGTGCGCGATCACGCATCCGGAAAACGTCCGCTCCGCCAACCTCCTGAAGAAACTTGGCTTCGAGCCGGATGGCCAGCGGCATCTGGCGGAGATCGGGACGACCTCCGACTATTACGAATGGAAATTGCGTTATGTGGAAAGCGGTCTGGCCTGAGGGCCGCCGCAATCAATCGCGACGATCAGCGTTTCTCGCGAACGCGTACGACCACGTCGACACGAACGATTTCCATGCCTTCGGGTGCTTTCGGCAGAGCGCCGATGCCCACACCTTCGCCCGGAATGTCGATCACCCGGTTTTCGCCTTCGATGAAGAAGTGATGGTGGTCGGACACATTGGTGTCGAAGTAGGTCTTGTTGCCGTCGATCGCGACTTCGCGCAGCAGACCGGCTTCGGTGAACTGGTGCAGCGTGTTGTAGACCGTGGCGAGAGAGACCGGCACATCGGCGTCGACCGCCTCTTCATGAAGCAGCTCGGCCGAGATGTGGCGATCGCCCCGGGAGTACAGAATTTCTGCAAGCGAGACACGCTGGCGCGTCGGCCGGAGGCCTGCAGACCGCAGCATGTCGGTCACATTCTTCTTGTCGCCGGTTTCATGCACCACAAGTGTTGTCATTCCGATCCGATCCAGGTCCAGGGTCGCTTCTTGAAACGGCGCAAATATGTGCCGCGCAAACGTTGCGCCGGGCCGTTTTCACTAACATTGGCCTATATCTGCCATTTCTTGTACCCAAGATGCAAGTTTTAAACGTAAAGGGCAACCTGAGCGGAAATCAGGGCGCAACTGCGGCGCGTTCGGATGGTTCGTGCAAGCGCTGACCAAACAGCCGCAAGCCGGTGTCCCGGAGCCGGATGCGCAGATTACGTCGAATACGCACAAAACTTGGCGAAACGCCCGAAAAAACCGAGTAACTTCGCGCAAGTGACATCTTTCGGTCATGGTTCCCCTGTGTTAGGAAGGCGCCTCAAACGAACCGAAAACAAACCAAACCTGCCTTGGGAATTTCTCTGGCAGGAGACAAAACACGGATCCCGAATGACCGATCGCCGCTCCAGCTACGATTATGAAGCACTTCTCGCCTGCGGCCGCGGCGAGCTGTTTGGCCCGGGCAATGCCCAGCTGCCTCTTCCCCCGATGCTGATGTTCGACCGGATCACGGAACTTTCCGAAACCGGCGGTGAATTCGACAAGGGGTTCGCTCGCGCCGAGTTCGACATCAAGCCGGATCTCTGGTTCTTCCCGTGCCATTTCCAGGGAAATCCGGTAATGCCGGGCTGCCTTGGTCTCGACGCCCTGTGGCAGCTGACCGGTTTCTTCCTTGGCTGGCTGGGCCTTGAAGGCAAGGGCATGGCCCTGTCGACTGGTGAAGTGAAGTTCAAGGGCATGGTTACGCCGGACGTGAAGCTGGTGGAATACGGTGTCGACTTCAAGCGGGTCATGAAGGGTCGCCTGGTTCTCGGCATTGCCGACGGCTGGTTGAAGGCGGACGGTGAACAGATTTACAAGGCGACCGATTTGCGCGTCGGCCTGGCAAAGACCTGACACCCGTTCGCAGGATCAATTGATGGCACCGGCGCTTCTTTTTCATTGGGAGCGCCGGTTTGCATATTATGTATGTGCCTGCAGGCTCTCGACACACCCCCTGAGAGCTGTGGTGCAGTCAAGACAATAGGAGACCGCAATGAGACGCGTTGTCGTCACCGGCATGGGTATCGTGTCGTCCATCGGAGCAAACACCGAAGAAGTGCTGTCCAGCCTTCGAGAAGGCAAGTCCGGCATCAGCTTCGCTCCGGATTACGCGGAACACGGCTTCAGAAGCCAGGTACACGGCATGCCGAATGTCGATATCGCTTCGCTCATCGACAAGCGCCAGCTGCGCTTCATGGGCGACGGTGCCGCCTATAACTACATCTCCATGCAGCAGGCGATTGCCGACAGCGGTCTGGAAGAAACCGACATCTCCAACCCGCGCACCGGCCTGATCATGGGCTCCGGTGGTCCGTCGACCAAGAACCTGTTCCAGGCGCACCAGATCGTGCTGGAAAAAGGGTCGCCCAAGCGCATGGGCCCGTTCATGGTGACCCGCGGCATGAGCTCCACCAACTCTGCCTGCCTGGCGACGCCGTTCAAGATCAAGGGCATCAACTATTCCATCACGTCGGCCTGCTCCACCTCGGCACATTGCATCGGTGCAGCTACCGAACAGATCCAGTTCGGCAAGCAGGACGTGATGTTTGCCGGTGGCGGTGAGGAACTCGACTGGACCCTGTCCTGTCTGTTCGACGCCATGGGCGCCATGTCCTCCAAGTACAACGACACCCCTCAGACCGCATCGCGGGCCTATGACGCGACTCGCGACGGCTTCGTGATTGCCGGTGGTGGCGGTGTGGTGGTTCTGGAAGAACTGGAACACGCCAAGGCGCGCGGCGCGAAAATCTATGCCGAGGTTACCGGCTACGCAGCCAACTCCGACGGCTACGACATGGTGGCGCCTTCCGGTGAAGGCGGCGAGCGCTGCATGCGCCTTGCCACCTCGACCCTGGGCGACCGCAAGGTCAACTACATCAACAGCCACGGCACTTCGACACCCGTCGGCGATATCGGCGAAATCGAAGCGATCCGCCGCGTGTTCGGTGAAAACCAGCCGCCGGTGTCTTCGACCAAATCGCTCACCGGCCACAGCCTGGGTGCGACCGGCGTTCAGGAAGCCATTTACTGCCTGCTGATGCTGCAGAACGACTTCATGACCGCGTCTGCCAACATCAACGAGCTGGATCCGGCCCTGAAGCCGGGCGAGATCGTGACCGAGCGCGTGGATAATGCAGGCCTCGACACGGTTCTTTCCAACAGCTTCGGCTTTGGCGGCACCAACGCGTCGCTCGCGCTGTCGCGCTTTCACGGCTGAGGAGTTTTGAATGTCTGATCTGATGAAGGGCAAACGCGGCCTGATCATGGGCGTTGCCAACGACCACTCCATTGCCTGGGGTATTGCCAAGACGCTCGCCGATCACGGTGCCGAACTTGCCTTCACCTATCAGGGAGAGGCTTTCGGCCGCCGTACCAAGCCGCTGGCGGATTCCGTCGGTTCCAAGATCCTTGTGCCGTGCGACGTGGAAGACATTGCATCGGTCGATAGCGTTTTCGACACGTTGAAGGAAGAGTGGGGCAGCATTGACTTCCTGGTGCATGCGATCGCCTTTTCCGACAAGACGGAACTGCGCGGGAAATACGCCGACACCACGCGGGAGAATTTCTCCCGCACCATGCTGATCTCCTGCTTCTCCTTCACCGAAATCGCCAAGCGGGCTGCCGCTCTGATGACCAATGGCGGTTCCATGGTGACGCTGACCTATGGTGGTTCCACCAAGGTCATGCCGAACTACAACGTGATGGGCGTTGCCAAGGCTGCTCTGGAATCTTCCGTCCGTTACCTGGCGGTGGACTACGGTGAGCAGAACATCCGCGTGAACGCGATTTCCGCAGGCCCGGTTCGGACCCTTGCAGGATCCGGCGTTTCCGATGCCCGCCTGATGTTCAACTTCCAGAAGCGCAATTCTCCGCTCTGCCGGACCGTTTCCCTGGACGAAATCGGCGGAACCGGCCTCTATCTCCTGTCGGATCTTTCCGGTGGCGTGACTGGTGAAGTGCACTTTGTCGACAGTGGCTACAACATCATGTCGATGCCGCGTCTGGAAGAGCTCAAGGTTCAGGAAGTTCAGGCCGACTGAGGCCTGTCCAACAATCCAAACATGCAAAAGGCGGCCTGATGGCCGCCTTTTTTGTTTCAGAAATTCCGCGCCGTATTCCTCAGGATGAGGGATCAGGAAACCCAGGCAATCAAGGGAGGGGGACGTCAGTCTCCGATCAGCTCGTCCGGATAGACACCGAACAGGCGGGTCTGATCCAGCCAGCCGTCATAATTCTCGCCGTTGACCCGGCACCAGCCTCCGGCACATTCGGAAACCGTCGTCAGCACGAAGGGATCCAGTTCGGCAACAATATCAGCGTCGGAGCGGGAGCGGGAGCGCAGCGGTGTGCGGTCGCTTTTTTCCCATGGGGTGACGAGAGCCGTGCGGCGGCTGGACAACAGCGAGCGGAACACCCAGCCCTGCTTGCCTTCCCAATCGCGAATGCGGCGCCAGTTCTCGAATTCACCGACGATTTCCACGGGCAAACCGGACTGCACGAAGGTCCACGCGATATCATGTTCGCGCGAAGGCCCGATGCGCACATTGACCCGGTCGGACTTCAGACTGACAAATCTCGGCACCGGCAGGCCGCTTGCACCGGTCGTGGTGCCCTGGGCTTGCGAAGCGACCGAAGTTGCGAGCAGACCGCACAGCAATGTCATCACAGTGAGGAAGATCCGGGTAGCCTGGAACGAGCGAGCCATATTGTCCGGTTGTCCAATTGTTATTGATCTTTGATTTGAGGCAAATCTCTACCGAAAAATTTGCGCGAAAACCAGCTTGGTCGTTTTGGCCGGTTGGCGATCCGCGGCGATTGAAACCGATCCCTTGTTTCTGCCGGACCATCTGGTAAGGAAAAGGGGTGGTCTCATCCGCTCGCGCAACGCGCAGCGTCAAAGTGGTACCGTTGAGGTTAACAAGTCCTCAACGAAGCGCGAAAGGCAATTGGTATGGCGAAAAAGAAGCCTGTCGTTGTGGTGACCCGGAAGCTTCCGGACGTGGTGGAAACACGGATGCGTGAGCTTTTCGAGACGCGTCTCAATGATAATGACAGGCCCTTCAGCCAGGCGGAACTGGTAGAAGCGGTGCGAACCGCCGATGTTCTGGTGCCGACCGTTACCGACCGGATCGACTCATCTGTCCTCTCGCAGGCTGGTGAAAACCTGAAGCTCATCGCAAACTTCGGTAATGGTGTCGACAACATCGATGTCGTGAGTGCCAACAACCGGGGAATCAATGTCACCAACACGCCGGGCGTGCTGACCGAAGATACCGCGGACATGACCATGGCGCTGATCCTGGCCGTGCCGCGTCGACTTGCCACAGGCATCAAGGCGCTGGAAGCCGGCGACTGGGCCGGCTGGTCGCCGACCTGGATGCTTGGCCACCGGATCTGGGGAAAACGCCTGGGTATCATCGGCATGGGCCGCATTGGCCAGGCCGTTGCGCGCCGTGCCAAGGCCTTCGGCATGTCGATCCACTATCACAACCGCCGCCGCCTTGCCGAAAGTGTCGAGGAAGAGCTTGAGGCAACCTACTGGGACAGCCTTGACCAGATGCTGGCGCGCATGGATGTCGTCTCCATCCACTGCCCGCACACGCCGGGAACGTTCCACCTTCTGTCCGCCCGCCGCCTGAAGCTTCTGAAAAAGGATGCCTACGTGGTGAACACCGCCCGTGGCGAGGTGATCGACGAAAACGCCCTGATCCGGATGCTCGAGAGCGGTGAGCTTGCCGGCGCCGGCCTGGACGTGTTCGAGCACGAACCCGCAGTCAATCCGAAGCTGGCCAAGCTGGAAAGCGTTCTGCTGCTGCCGCACATGGGGTCGGCCACCATCGAGGGCCGTATCGAAATGGGCGAGAAGGTCATCATCAACATCAAGACCTTCATGGACGGACACCGCCCGCCGGATCGTGTTCTGCCATCGATGCTTTGACCCGTTTGCGAGTCTCATGTCTTGGCTGATCGTTTCATCGGCAGCGCGTTTGCCGTGCCGGCCAGTCTCGACTGGCTGAGGGCGACCGAAACCGGCCGTATCTGGCTCGACAAGCTGCCGGTGCTGCTTGAAACCGCCTGCGAACACTTCGGGCTTTCAGACCCAGGGAGCCCGTTTTCTGGCGGTAATGTATCTCTCGTCGTTCCGGCAAGGCACGATGGTCAGGATGTTGTCCTCAAATTGCAGTATCCCGATCACGAATGCCGCCACGAAGCCGAGGCACTGGCGCGCTGGAACGGCAAGGGTGCTGTTCGGCTTTTGAAGCATGCGCCGGAACTAGGCGCACTGCTGCTGGAGCGCTGCAGGCCGGGGCAATTTCTGGCCGACGACATCGAAACGGACCGGATTGGCGTTGTTGCAGGGTTGCTGCGTCTCCTGACGATCCCTGCCGATGACCCGTTTACCCGCCTCAGCGATGAAGCCGCACGGTGGCGGGATAGCCTCGACCATAACTGGATGGCTGCCGGGAAGCCTTGCGAGCAACATCTCGTGGACGCTGCGCGCAAGGCCTTGCAGGACCTTTGTCGTGAGAAAAAGACGGAAGAGGTCCTGCTCCACCAGGACCTGCACGGACACAACATTCTGTCCTCTGAAAGAGATACCTGGCTTGCCATCGACCCGAAGCCTCTCGCCGGCGATCCTGCCTTTGCGCTTAGCCCGATCGTCAGGAGCTTCGAATTCGGGCATTCGAAAGCCGAAGCGCGTTACCGGCTGGACCGACTGTCGGAAGAACTGGAGCTTGACCGGGAGCGGGCAAGATATTGGACCATCGGCCAGACCATGGCCTGGGCATTCAGCAGCAGCTATGCCGAGCGGCACTTTGAAACGGTGCGCTGGTTGCTGGCAGACAATTGATCCATGAAATCCGTTTGAGAGGTCTTTCGAGCCTCAGCCGTTGTATTTTGACCAGATCGCGCTGTCGCCCATGCCTTCGATGAAGGCTTTGTGGGCTTCAAATTCGCTGTCCTGCAACAGGCGCTGCAACGGCGAGGGACGCTGGCGGGCGTTAAAGGTGCCGAGTTCGCCAGGTTCGAAGCTGGAACCTGCCGAAGAGGTTTCTTCTTCGTCTGTAATCAGGCCAAGGGCCGTCTGGCGGCCGCCGATAAGCTCCAGATAGACTTCAGCCAGGATTTCCGCATCCAGAAGAGCACCGTGCTTGATACGCTTGGAGTTGTCGATGCCATAGCGAGAGCACAGCGCATCCAGCGAATTCGGCCCCGATGGGTGCTTGCGGCGGGCGAGATCCAGCGTATCGAGCACCTGGGTGTTCGGAATTGTGCGCCGTCCGGCCCGTTCCAGCTCCATGTTGATGAAGCCCATGTCGAAAGCCGCGTTGTGGATCACCAGCGTGGCATCGCCAACGAACTCCAGAAACTCATCCGCAACGTGCTCGAACAAGGGCTTGTCGGACAGGAACTCCGCCGACAGGCCATGAACCCGGAAAGCTTCCTCCGGCATGTCGCGCAGCGGGTTGATGTAGACGTGATAGGAATTGCCCGTCGCGATGTGGTTGATCAACTCCACACCGCCGATTTCCACCAGCCGATCGCCTCCGCGCGGGTTCAGGCCTGTTGTTTCCGTATCGAACGAGATCTCGCGCATTTTTCCGCCTTTTGCCTATGGATTCACTGTGCAGCTTGCTGGGTGAGTGGCAAGAGTTGCGCGCGGTTTTCCCCGGTGTTCTGGGGTTCTGGCGTTTGATCCCAGTGCCCCAGTGCCTGTTCCGTCCAACACTTCATTCAGAGGAGCCCGGCATTGCGGGGTGTCTCGAAGGATGGGTCACTGGTTTCGGAGTATGCCGCCCATCCTTCGAGGCGGGCCTTACAGGCCCTCCTCAGGATGAGGGCGAAATTGAAAAGACCTTCGGTGCAAGAGGAGATCAGAGAGACGTCACCCTGTCGCGGCCAATGCCTTCAGGATCGCTCTCACCTGCCGCTTCGCCGCTTCCATGCCCCGGCCGGTATCGACCAGGAAATGCGCGCGGCGGCGTTTTTCGGCGTCATGCATCTGCTTGGCGAGGATCGCCTCGAACCTGTCTTCGCTCATGCCAGGCCGGGCAAGAACACGGTCTCGCTGAACCTGTGCATCGGCGGTGACAACAACGACGACATCCACACGGGCCTCACCGCCGGTTTCAAACAGCAGCGGAATATCCAGCATGACGATACGCCGGTGGTCTGCGCGGGCACGCTTCAGAAAGAGCTGCTCTTCCTCACGCACCAGGGGATGAACGATGGCTTCGAGCTTTTTCATGGCCTCGGGCTTGCCGAGCACATGCGGAGAGAGCAGCAGACGGTCGACCTTGCCGTCCGACACCGTGCCGGGAAACGCCGCCTCGATCAGCGGCGCGGCCCGGCCCGAATAGAGCGCGTGGACCGTGGCATCGGCATCGTGCACGGGAACACCTTCGGCTGCGAACATTTTTGCCGTTGTCGATTTGCCCATGCCGATGGAGCCGGTAAGGCCGATCCGGATCACGCGGTTACTCCAAGGTCTGCGAGTATGAGGTTGCGCAGGGTGTCGTCCACTTCCGGCCGAACCCCGAACCAGCGTTCGAAAGCGGGTACGGCCTGATGCAGCAGCATGCCAAGGCCGTCCACAGTCTGGTTGCCCCGCGCCTTCGCGCTGCGCAGCAGATCGGTTTCAAGTGGAGCATAGACTGCGTCAGTGACGGTTGCCGTCTTCGGCAAGGGTGACAGGTCGATTTCCAGCGGCGCCTTGCCGGCCATGCCGAGCGAAGTAGTGTTCACCAGAAGATGAGCTTCTTCAAGCACTGTCCCCAGGTTGTCCCATTCATGGGCAATTGTTCCGGAACCAAACATATCCGCGATAGCTTTTGCTTTTTCGAATGTCCGGTTGACGATATGAACTCTTGTGAATTTCCGTGAAAGCAATGCCCACACTACGGCACGTGCGGCTCCGCCTGCCCCCAGGACCACGGCAGATTCACGTGAAACGTCCCACCCGGGGGCGAGCTGATCAAGATTGCCGAGAAAGCCGAGACCATCCGTATTGGCCCCGCACAGCCGGCCGCTGTCGTCCAGCCAGATCGTGTTGGCAGCCCCCATGGATTTTGCCGCATCGTCCAGCCAGTCGCAGGCTGCGGCAGCCACTTCCTTGTTCGGAACAGTGACATTGGCCCCGGACAGACCCGCATCGGCAAAGTTCCGGTAGAAGTCCTCGGCAGTTTCCGGCGGAACATCGACCCGGCCATATTCTCCGGCGATGCCGTGCTTCTTCAACCAGTATCCATGCACCAGCGGAGAGCGGGAATGTGTCACCGGATGGCCTGTAATGGCCGCTTTTTTCACGGATCCGCTCATGTTTCGATCACCTTCAGACTGCGCAGTTCTGCCAGAAGAGGCAAAAGCGGCAGGCCAAGAATGGTGAAATAGTCGCCATCTATCTTTTCAAAAAGCTGCACGCCGAGACTTTCCAGCTGATAGGCACCGACGCTGGAAAGCACGTCCTCACCGGCCGCAGCCAGATAATGGCCAATGAAGGCCGGGCTCAGTTCACGCATGGTCAGCCGTGCCGTGGAAACGTGGCGCCAGATTGCTTCGCCATCCTTCGAAATCACCACGGCGGAATGCAGTTCGTGAGTCTTGCCGGAAAAGGCGAGCAGTTGCCGGCGCGCAGCTTCCATGTCCTCCGGTTTTGTGCGTCTTTCACCTTCGAACGCCAGAATCTGATCGGCACCGATGACAAGATCACCGGCGCGTCGGTCACTGACATCATTCGCCTTGGCTTCCGCCAGAACGCTTGCCAGGTCTTCCGGAGGAAAGCCAGCTTCCAGGAGCGGGGCTTCGACAACACGCTCGTCGACATCGGCCGGGTCGACCTCGATGTCGAGCCCGGCGTTTTTCAGAAGATCAGCGCGGATCCTGCTTCCGCTTGCCAAGACAAGTGCCATTTCCATCCCTTTTGTTGGTTATCCGGCGCGCCCGGTTTCTCCTCCGCCTTCCTGCCCTGATTTGAATTCCTTGAAAAGGGTCAGGATCTCCGCAGCTGTCTCCTCGACAGAACGACGCGTAACGTCAATCAACGGCCAGCCATGTTCCGTGCAGAGCCTGCGGGTCATGTTGATCTCCTGGGAGATCTCCTTCCGGTCGACATACGTGTCGTTATAGCCTTCCGAATTCAATGACAGCACACGGTTGCGGCGGATTTGCTGAATGCGTTCGGCAGAAGCGATCAGACCGACAATCATCGGCTGCTTGAGTTTCTTCACATGTTCGGGCAGGGCAATGCCCGGGACCAGCGGAACGTTTGCAGCCTTGATGCCCCGGTTGGCTAGATAGATGCAGGTTGGCGTCTTGGATGTGCGCGAAATGCCGATCAGCACGATATCGGCGGATTCCAGATCGTCCCAGATCTGACCGTCATCATGCAGCATGGTGTAGTTGAGCGCTTCCATCCGGCGAAAATATTCCGCATCCAGTTCATGCTGTCCGCCGACCCGGTGGGTTTGGGTGACATTGAGATAGGACTGGAAGACCGCGAAGACCGGATCCAGGATATTGACGAAGGGCACACCCAGCTCGCGGCACTTCAGTTCCAGCCGGCCGGCGATTTCCACATCGACCAGGGTATAGAGGACGATGCCGGGTGCCTTTTCGATTTCAGTGATTACCCGGTCGAGCTGCTTCTGGGAGCGCACCAACGGATACACATGCTCGATTTCCTGCACGTTCTCGTACTGAACCGTTGCCGCACGGGCCACTGTCATCAGCGTTTCGCCGGTGGAGTCGGACACGAGATGGAGATGGAAGTAGTGTCTCGACTTGTTCACGTTGTCATCCCCAGGCCTGTTGATGATTTGGGTAAGATGTCTACCACCCAGTGCCTAGCACGAAGTTTATGCCCGCTCAGCCGAATTTATTAACAATGCTTAAACGAGCGGAAACTGATGCCGAAACGGTTGTGCATGGATGTGGATTCACAAAGGCGCTGTGACATATCGACAGATTGTCCACTGCCGCCCAATTCCTTAACGAAACGTAAACAAGCGGACAAGTGATTGTAATTCAATTCGTAATCCTGTTATCGACTCCTGGGGAGGAAATCTGCTTAACAAGTAGCGGATTTTTTCCCGCCGAGAAAATCAGGCTGATGGATTGTGGATAGAAAATGATCCCGGTAATCCACGCACAAATAGAAAAAACAGATTCAAAATAAGAATCTTTATTGATTTGAAATGTGGGAAAGGCGACCTCATGAAATCCCAAGACAGGTCCGTGATGCGGGTACTCTCCGGAGAAAAGCTCTGGCCGCCTCCCATCTGGATGATGCGTCAGGCCGGACGCTATCTTCCCGAATATCGCGAAGTGCGTTCGAAGGCGGCAAACTTTCTGGAGTTCTGCTATTCGCCGGACCTTGCAACAGAGGTCACGCTCCAGCCGATCCGCCGGTATGGTTTTGATGCAAGCATTCTGTTTTCAGACATCTTCGTCGTACCGGACGCCATCGGATACCCGGTTCGTTTTGAAGAAGGACGTGGTCCCGTTCTGGAACCGCTGTCTTCCGATCTTCTGGATCGTCTGGAACAGGATCGTGCCGAGGATCATCTCAAACCGGTCATAGAGACGGTTTCCCGCCTGCGGGCGGAGCTGCCAGAGGAAACGACGCTGCTGGGCTTCTGTGGCGCTCCCTGGACGGTTGCCTGCTACTCCGTTGCCGGTCACACCACCCAGGACCAGGTTGCCGCCCGTGTGGGCGCCTATCGCGATCCTGACCTGATGCAGCGTTTCGTCGATCAGCTCGTCACGGCCTCGATCCGCTATCTCATCCGACAGCTGGATGCGGGCGCGGATGCGGTCCAGATTTTCGATACCTGGGCGGGCGTTCTGGATGAAGCCGGTTTCAAGCGCTGGTCGATCGAACCGACCCGCCGGATCGTTGACGGTGTTCGGGCCGTGCGGTCGGATGCAAAGATCATCGGTTTCCCGAAAGCTTCCTCGGCTCGGATGATGGCATTCGTGGAAGGTACGGGTGTGGATGCGGTCGGTTTCGACTGGACGGCTCCGGACCAGGTTGCGCTCGACATTCAGAAGAAGGTCCCGATCCAGGGCAATCTGGATCCGATGCGGCTGGTGGCTGGCGGCAAGGCGCTGGAAGAGGGCGTGGCCCATATCCTGAACACCTTCGACAAGGGTCCACTGGTCTTCAACCTGGGGCATGGTGTGACGCCGGACGCGGATCCGGAAAACGTTGCCCGCATGGTCGAGCTGGTCAGGAAGGGATAAGCGCATGGATCTCTTTCTCTGGATCAAGGCGCTCCACGTCATCTCGATCATCGCGTGGATGGCCGGCATGCTCTATTTGCCGCGGCTGTTCGTCTATCATGCGGCCACGGAAATCGGATCGGAACAGTCCGAGACCTTCAAGATCATGGAACGGCGGCTGCTGAAGGCCATCATCAATCCGGCCATGATCGCCTCCTGGGGGTTTGGCCTGTGGCTCGCCTGGGAACTTCAGGCCTGGCAGGACGGGTGGTTCCACGCCAAGTTCACGTTTGTCCTGATCATGTCCGGTGTTCACGGCCATCTCAGCAGCTGTGTGAAGAAATTCGCCCGCGACGAGAACAAAAGGTCGCAACGTTACTACCGGATACTCAACGAAGTTCCGACTGTCCTGATGATCGGGATCGTCATCTTCGTCATCGTCAAACCGTTTTAAGCGGCACGAAACAGGCAATAGAGACAGCCGCAGACATGCGGCCGTCATTTTCACCTTTCGAATTCTAAGTGTGGCCTAAAAAACCGGCAGAATTCCGGGCTTGCGCTTTATTGCAAATCAACGTATCTTTCGCGCATCTTCATACGGCACAGTGTTCGTTTTCAATCGCTCCGCAGTCGCCGTACAATCTGGACACGCCTAAAAGTCTCTCAGATATCTTCTGGCCGACCCATCCATCCGGCGCAGAACGACCTTTCCAAACCTAAATCCATAACAACACAAAAAAAGACCCCAACTCGATGCGGGAAATGAAACTCAAAGACCTAAAAGAAAAAACACCGACAGAGCTGCTCCAGACTGCTGAGGAGCTTGAAGTCGAAAACGCCAGCACCATGCGCAAGCAGGAGCTGATGTTCGCCATCCTGAAGAACCTAGCTGCTCAGGATGTGGAGATTATCGGCGAAGGCGTCGTTGAAGTCCTTCAGGACGGCTTCGGCTTTCTCCGGTCTCCGGATGCGAACTATCTGCCGGGCCCGGACGACATTTACGTCTCGCCCTCGCAGATCCGCCGCTTTTCGCTGCGGACAGGGGACACCGTTGAAGGCCAGATCCGCAGCCCCAAAGAGGGCGAACGGTATTTTGCCCTTCTCAAAGTCAACACCATCAATTTCGAGGATCCGGAAAAGGCCCGGCACAAGGTTCACTTCGACAACCTGACGCCGCTTTATCCGGATGAACGTTTCCGGATGGAGATCGAAGATCCGACCATAAAGGATCTCTCCTCCCGCGTTATCGACCTGGTAGCACCCCTCGGCAAAGGCCAGCGTGCGCTGATCACCGCGCCGCCGCGCACAGGTAAAACGGTGTTCCTGCAGAACATCGCGAAGTCCATCACCACCAATCATCCGGAATGCTATCTGATCGTTCTTCTGATCGACGAACGTCCGGAAGAAGTGACCGACATGCAGCGTACGGTCGACGGCGAAGTGGTTTCCTCCACGTTCGACGAACCGGCTGCCCGCCACGTGCAGGTTGCCGAAATGGTGATCGAGAAGGCCAAGCGCCTGACCGAACATGGCCGGGACGTCGTCATCCTGCTGGACTCCATCACGCGTCTGGGACGTGCGTACAACACTGTCGTTCCGTCTTCAGGCAAGGTCCTGACCGGTGGTGTGGATGCCAACGCCCTGCAGCGGCCGAAGCGCTTCTTCGGTGCGGCCCGTAACATTGAAGAGGGTGGATCGCTGACGATCATCGCGACCGCACTTATCGATACCGGCAGCCGCATGGATGAAGTCATCTTCGAAGAGTTCAAGGGCACGGGTAACTCCGAAATCATCCTGGACCGCAAGATCTCCGACAAACGTGTTTACCCGGCCATCGATATCCAGCGCTCCGGTACGCGTAAGGAAGAGCTTCTGGTACCGGCCGAACGTCTCAAGAAGACCTTCGTGCTGCGCCGGATCCTCAACCCGATGGGGACGGTGGATGCGATCGAGTTCCTGCTCGACAAGCTCAAGCAGACCAAGTCGAACGACGATTTCTTCGACAGCATGAACACTTGATCCTAAACGGATCGGGTTCTATTCAAAGGCGCGGCCCGCGAGGGTTCGCGCCTTTACTTTTTGTTAAGAATTAAACACCCCGCCACCGTGTTTCACGTGAATCCTGCCCTTTGTTGAATCGGACCCGTTCTGATGCCTGAAGCTTCGTTCCTGTTAGAGACTGACCGGCTCCTGCTTCGTCCATGGAAGGATGAAGACCTGGACCCATTTGCAAGGCTCTGTGCCGACCCCGAGGTGATGAGATTTTTCCCTGAGGTGCTGACGCGGGAGAAGTCCGACTTGCTGGTTGCGCGGTGCCGGGAAAAGACGGTGAAGGATGGTTTCAGCATGGCGCCGATTGAAATCAAGGAGACGGGAGAATTTCTCGGCTTCGTCGGTTTGAACGTTCCGTCCTATGCGGCGCCCCTGCCGTTCGAGCCATGTGTCGAAATCGGCTGGCGCCTGAAGCGGACTGCCTGGGGGAAGGGCTATGCAGGCGAGGCTGCGCGGGAGTGGCTTCGATTCGGTTTTGAAACCATCGGTCTTGAAGAGATCGTGGCTTTCACCATCCCGGACAATCTGCCGTCGCAAAGGGTCATGGAAAAGATCGGCATGACACGTGACAAGGA
Organism: Labrenzia sp. 5N; assembly: GCF_012395805.1. NCBI lineage: Bacteria > Pseudomonadati > Pseudomonadota > Alphaproteobacteria > Hyphomicrobiales > Stappiaceae > Labrenzia > Labrenzia sp. 5N. The sequence goes on from NZ_JAAZTM010000005.1 coordinate 171,648, forward strand.
TGGGGACTTTCTTCACCCCAGTCTTCCGGCTGATCATCCGATCGCAAAGCATGTGCTCTATCGGCTCAAGAAGACGGATTGGATGTCCGGCCCGAAGCAAGTCTGACTTCTGTTCCGGTGTGTTAATCAGATTCACGTGAAACAAAACCGCATCGAATCCGTTTCGACGGGCTTGATGTTGAAGACGAAGATGCGCTGCCCAATGCTGCCTGTGTCGATATCGCTTGGTAACTGACGCCTTTCCCGACAATTTTCCCACGCAGGGACTGACGAGCCGAATTGGAATGGGGTGCGATACACCCGGCGATTTCCTGCATCCGAACCTTCGAGACGGATGCCGCTTTAAACGGAATGTTCTCGAAAAGTCTGACAGAAACCGATTGCCAGATGCCGGCGCTGGGTAAGATCTCTTCAAGACGAATACTGCCAGCGCATAGATTCACGTGAAACAGAAGAGGGGCGACGTCACAGCTTGAATTTGTTTCACGTGAATCCGTCACCTTGAATCGGCTCCGATCCGACAGCCGGAATTGTCACCTGAGGAGGGTGCTTCTTTCTCACATCCTGAAGGCTCAACATCGAACCCGATGTCACGCCTGATTGCAGTGGCTGGACCAGAGGGCGACGGAAAAATCCCGGAAGCGGTGTTTCACGTGAATCTCCTGTTTTGAATCGGCTACTGTTGTGTTCAGGAGCTCAACCGCCTCCACTTACATCGTGTGACGACATGGGTGAAAGACCTCGCCCCTAGGCCTACAAACAGATTGTGAGGTTGTGACGTAGTCTCGCCAAACGAAATGCAATTCCCTCATTCAGTGTGTTTCCGTCCTGGGCCCGATTTGAAGGGGAAACAGATACTGTCGGAGGCTGCGTGTGTGAGGGACGAGAACCGCGCCGGAAAGGAAAGCCGCTCCTGGTCAGGACAGGTATTTTTCTGACAATTGATTCACGTGAAACAGATCGCCGTCTCACCGATCACTTCGATTCGGCGGCGGAATGGCGAGGCTTGTTCTTTTCCGCGGTGACGAGAGTTGATAAAGAGGCGGTCCACGACTCGACCACGAACCGGAAGACACCATGGCTGACACGATCTTTGCGCTCTCCAGTGGAGCTGTGCCTTCGGGCGTTGCGGTGATCCGTGTGTCTGGTCCAGGTACCAGGGAGATCGTTGAGACACTGGCTGGCAAGGTGCCACAGCCGCGGAAGACGATGCTGGCCAAGCTCCGGGATCCGGAAACGAAGGACGTTCTCGACGAGGCCCTGGTACTCTACTTTGAAGGACCTTCCAGCTTCACGGGAGAGGACGTTGCCGAGTTCCAATGCCATGGTGGACGTGCCGTGGTCTCAAGCCTCCTGTCCGTACTTTCCCGGTTTTCCAATTGCCGTCCGGCCGAGGCAGGGGAGTTCACGCGCCGCGCTTTCGATCGTGGCCGCATGGACCTCACGGAAGTTGAGGGCCTGGCAGATCTCATCGCCGCAGAGACCGAGAGCCAGCGCAAGCAGGCAGTCCGTCAGATGGGTGGAGCCCTCGGCAAACTCTATGACGACTGGAGAAAGCGTCTCATCCATATGCGCGCAATGATCGAGGCCGACTTCGATTTCGCCGATGAAGAGGATGTTCCTGGCAGCGTGGCCGATGAAGTCTGGGCGGAAGCAACCCAGCTCCATTACGAGATTGCAGAGCACCTTGAGAAATCCCGCAGCGGCGAGCGTCTACGGTCCGGCTTGCAGGTGGTGCTGATGGGGGCACCCAATGCCGGCAAGTCCAGTCTCCTGAATGCCATCGCAGGACGGGAGGTCGCCATCGTCACGGAAGAAGCCGGAACGACCCGGGACGTGATCGAGGTTCATCTGGATCTTTCAGGGTATCCCGTGACGCTTGTCGATACCGCCGGCCTCCGGAAGACGGAGGGTGTGGTTGAGAAGGAAGGCATACGCCGGGCAGAGGAACGGGGCCGGGGAGCGGATCTCATCCTGTGGGCGGTGGAGCCTGGTGGGGTGGAACAGGACGATGTCGCCGCCGGCCTTCCGGAAGACCTTCGCCGTAGCGTGCCTGTCTGGACCGTTCGAACGAAGGCTGATCTTGAGACTCTTCCGGAACAAGACTCTTCCGGAACGATCCAGGCAATTGCTTGTTCCAGCAAAAGCGCTGAAGGTATGAACCCGCTTTTTTCCCGGCTTACCCGTTTTGCCGAGGAAACGATATCTGTCGGCGAAGCACCACTGGCCACCCGGGAACGGCACCGTCACTATCTCAAGGATTGTCTGTCCGGCCTGAGAGCTGCCGTGGATATGGTGCACCTGCCGGCGGAATTGCGCGCGGAAGACCTTCGCCGGGCTGCGGATGCTCTCGGGCGGATCACCGGGAGGTTCGATGTCGAGGATTTGCTTGATGTGATCTTCCGGGATTTCTGTATCGGCAAGTGACCTGTTTCACGTGAATCATCTCAGGTGAACTGCGGATCGATTCTCTACCGGAACATGTTTCACGTGAATCATTTTCTCTGCCGTAAGTGCAAAATGACCAGCGCCACCAGACGATCTGTCTGCTGACCTGAATTCCGCTTTGACCTACAGCCGCGTCACACGTATAAGTCTCGGCGAACAAGTGCCGGTTTGCGCGGCCTGTGATAGTCTGGCCTAGGCTGGAGAAAGATCCCGAAAACCGAACCGGAAAAACCCGGACCCGAGGCTCTGCTGTCGGGTTTCGTGAGCGGTAGAGACTATGAACGAACTGGACCTGACCTTCGATGTGGTGGTGATTGGTGGCGGTCATGCCGGCTGTGAAGCTGCGGCGGCATCGGCACGTGCTGGTGCCGCGACTGCTCTGGTCACGCATCGCTTCGATACCATCGGTGTGATGTCCTGTAACCCGGCTATTGGTGGTCTGGGGAAGGGGCACCTCGTTCGCGAGATCGATGCGCTTGATGGATTGATGGGGCGTGTTGCCGACAAGGGCGGGATCCAGTTCCGCATGCTTAACCGGCGCAAGGGACCGGCGGTGCGTGGTCCGCGCGCGCAGGCAGATCGCAAGCTCTACCGGGAAGCGATGCAGCGTGAGATTGCCGCTGTCGAAGGTCTGAGCGTCGTTGAAGGTGAAGCCCACAAGATCCGGTTTGCGGGTGACAGCGAGAAGCGTTCTGTCTCGGGTATTCAACTGGCCGATGGCCGGGTGATCAACTGCCGCGCCATCGTGTTGACGAGCGGTACATTTCTCCGGGGCCTCATTCATATCGGCGACAAGAAGATACCCGCGGGACGCTCCGGCGAAGCGCCGGCACTCGGGCTGTCTGAATCACTGGAGGAAATCGGCTTCGATCTTGGGCGTCTCAAGACAGGTACGCCCGCACGGCTGGACGGCCGGACGATCCACTGGGACAGGCTGGAAGAGCAGCCGGGCGATGACGACCCGATTCCGTTTTCCACCCTGACGGACAGGATCGAGACACCTCAGATCCCGTGCCACATCACACGCACGACGCCCGAGACCCATCGCATCATTCGTGAGAACCTTTCTCGCTCTGCTATGTATTCAGGCGAGATCAAGGGGCGGGGGCCACGCTATTGTCCATCCATCGAAGACAAGATCGTTCGCTTCGGCGACAGGGACGGGCACCAGATTTTCCTGGAGCCGGAAGGACTGGACGATCACACCGTCTATCCGAACGGCATTTCCACATCGTTGCCGGAAGATGCGCAGATAGCGTTTCTGAAGACCATTCCGGGTCTGGAAGATGTGGTGGTGCTGCAGCCAGGTTACGCGATCGAATATGACCATGTCGACCCGCGCGAGCTGCGTCCGACACTGGAAGCCAAGCGGTGCTCGGGTCTTTACCTGGCCGGCCAGATCAACGGTACGACCGGGTATGAGGAAGCTGGGGCACAGGGTCTTGTGGCCGGGCTCAACGCCGCTCTGAAGGCTGCTGGCAAGGCGCCGTTCGTGGTTGACCGGTCCGAGGGATATATCGGTGTCATGATCGATGACCTGATCACCAGGGGCATCACCGAACCCTATCGGATGTTCACATCGCGTGCAGAGTACCGGTTGTCCCTGCGGGCGGATAATGCGGACCAGCGCCTGACTCCTTTGGGTATCGGCATCGGGTGCGTCTCCTCCACACGTAGAGAAGCCTTTGAAGACAAGATGGCCAGGATCGCCATTGCGCGGGAACTTCTGACGAGACTGACCGTGACGCCTTCCGAAGCTCAGAAGAAGGGCCTGCCTGTAAACCAGGACGGCATCCGCCGGTCTGCCTTCGATCTGCTGTCCTATCCCAATGTCACCTTCGAAGGCCTGACGGACATCTGGCCCGAACTGAAAGATATTGATCCGGCGATCGCTGAGCAGGTTGCGACAGATGCGCTTTATGCCGTTTACCTCGATCGTCAGATGGCAGATATCGAAGCCTTGAAACGCGATGAAGCCTTGTCGATTCCCGATGGTTTCGACTACGAAGCGATCATTGGTCTTTCCAATGAAGTGCGCCAGAAACTGATCGACATTCGTCCGGCCACTCTTGGCCAGGCGTCTCGCATGGATGGCATGACACCCGCCGCGCTCACGCTGATCCTGTCGCATCTGAAGCGCCAGAGCCAGAAAGGGGCTGCCTGATGGGCCGCCCGGTGATGTTGAATACCTCTGGACAGGTTGTGCATAAGTTTGGGGATGTTTCACGTGAAACGTTGGATAGACTCCAGATCTATGTCGACCTCGTTCTGAAATGGCAGCCTGCGCAAAACCTCATTGCACCGTCGACCATCCCGGATATCTGGACCCGTCACGTGGCGGATAGCCTGCAAACCCAGTGGTGTAATCCGGAAGCAAGGACCTGGGTTGATATCGGCAGCGGCGGTGGGTTTCCCGGTGTGGTGACCGCAATCCTGCTCGCCGATGAGCCGGACGCACATGTGCACATGATCGAGAGCAACCAGCGCAAGGTGGCATTTCTCAGAACGGCCTTAAGGGAGACAGGGTCCAAGGGGACAGTGCATCCTGGCCGGATCGAATCGGTTGCGAAAGATTGGAAGCACGGCCGGGTGGACGCTGTTTCTGCGCGCGCTTTGGCGTCGCTGGATCTGCTTTTTCAGCTTTCAGAGCCGTTTACGGCAGCCGGCGCAAAGGCTGTTTTCCACAAAGGTCAGGATTTTCAGCGAGAAGTTAACGAAGCTACTGCCCGTTGGCAGTTCGACATGATAGAAAAAGACAGTCTTGTTGATCCAATGAGCCGGATGCTTCTTTTCTCGAATATTTCAGCCCGGCCGGAGTAGCCAGGAAGGTGTTGTAGCAATGAGCATGCTTCCCGAAATGCCGCGCGTTCTCGCGCTAGCGAATCAGAAGGGTGGGGTGGGCAAAACCACAACCGCCATTAACCTCGGCACGGCGCTTGCGGCGATTGGCGAAAAAGTTCTGGTGATTGACCTCGACCCGCAGGGTAACGCTTCAACGGGTCTGGGTATCGAGCATCGTGATCGTGGTCTGTCGACGTATGAAGTTCTGAGCGGTGATTGCTCCCTTGCAGAGGCCGTTCGCGAAACGGCGGTGCAGCGTCTTTGGGTGGCGCCGTCCACAATGGATCTGCTGGGCCTCGAACTGGAAATCGCCTCCACGGGTGACCGGGCGTTCCGCCTGCGCAGTGCCATCGAAAACCTGACCCATTCGCGTCTGTTCCAGGAGATCGGCTTTACCTATGTGCTGGTCGACTGCCCGCCGTCACTGAACCTGCTGACGATCAATGCCTTGTCTGCGTCGCACTCCATCCTGGTGCCGTTGCAATGCGAGTTCTTCGCGCTTGAAGGTCTCAGCCAGTTGCTCAGCACGGTTGAGCAGGTCAAGAACGCGCTTAATCCTGAACTCAGCATCCATGGCATCGTTCTGACCATGTATGACAGCCGCAACAATCTCTCCAGCCAGGTGGTCGCCGATGTGCGCGAAACCATGGGTGATGCGGTTTACGAAACGATCATTCCGCGCAACGTTCGTATTTCGGAAGCTCCGTCCTATGGTAAGCCGGCGCTGCTTTACGATTTGAAATGCGCCGGCAGCCAGGCCTATCTGCGGCTTGCGTCTGAAATCATCCAGCGTGAGCGCGAACTGCGACGCGTCGCGGCATAAAGCCCGATCGATTCGGCTCCGTTTTGGCGAGCCTTGATGCATGGCGGCGAAGAGGCACAGTCGCCATGCTATATCCTATTGAAATATAAGAAGAAAAAGGTGCGGTATGGCGGAAAGAGACGTCAAGAACAAGCGTTTGGGCCGTGGTTTGGCGGCGCTGATCGGGGATTCGGCTCCCGAAGCGGCCGCACCGCCGGAAAAGATCATTCGCGACTCCCGCAGGGTGCCGATCGAACATCTGGAGCCCAACCCGCGCAACCCGCGCAAGACCTTTACCGAGAAAGACCTGGCGGATCTTTCCGAGTCCCTGAAGGCAAAAGGCATCGTCCAGCCGATCCTGGTACGTCCGGCAGCAGGGAAGGCCAATCGTTTCGAGATCATCGCCGGCGAACGCCGTTGGCGGGCCGCACAGCGGGCCGGGCTGCACGAAGCACCGATCATCATTCGGGACGTGACCGATCAGGAAGCGCTTGAGCTCGCCATTATCGAGAACGTCCAGCGTGCCGATCTCAATCCGATCGAAGAAGCGATGGGCTATGAGCAGCTCACCGCGGAGTTCAGCTACAGCCAGGGCGAACTCGCCAAGGTGATCGGCAAGAGCCGTAGCCACGTGGCCAACACCATGCGCCTGCTGAAGCTGCCGAATTCGGTAAAGGACTATCTGCACGAAGGCCTGCTCACGGCCGGCCACGCCCGGGCGCTGATCACCATCGAGGACCCGAGGGTACTTGCCGATCTGATCGTCGAAAAAGGCCTCAGCGTCCGCGAGACCGAAAAGATCGCCCAGGACCCGGATGCTCTCGCCAAACTGATGGGCCAGAAGACCCCGACCGAGAAGGCCCCGAAGGACGCCGACACCAAGGCGCTGGAAAAGCGCCTCACCGACACGCTCGGTCTGAAAGTCACCGTCGGCCACAAGCCGGGCAAGGAATCGGGCGACCTGAAGATCAAGTACACGTCGCTGGAACAGCTCGACGAGATCTGCAAGAAGCTGGGCGTTGAGACGCGCTAAGATATTGAATTTATTTTAAATTTTAGAGCCGGAGCGATTATTGCTCCGGCTTTTTTGTTTTGATTTTGCCAGCCTGTAATCCCAACATCCCTCATCCTGAGGACTGTCATCAGGCCTGTCTTGCAGAATGGCCCACATGTCCCGGTGGTTGCCGCCCATCCTTCGAGACAGCGCTTGCGCGCTTCCTCACGATGAGGGAGGTGTGTGAGCGAACGCCAAGAATACAAAGAGACTCAGGGAGAGGAGCAGGTAACCTCGTTAGCGCCTCTGTTGCCGCGCTCTGGCGGCTCTGCCGAGCTTCAGGAGGGCTTCGGAGAGGACGGGTACACCAAGGGCATCGTTGAGGCGGGAAATGCGTGTAGCCTCGCTCAAAATGTCCATGGCGCGTTCCAGATCCGTCAGGGACCAGATCCGCAGCTGCTGGGTGAATTTCGGCTTGCGGGAGAAGAAGATAGGCGGTCGCTGTCCATCGACGACGGCCTGGGCGTTTTTGCCCTGTTCGATATCGATTCGCATCCGGTGCAAATGTTGAAAATGCTTCAATGTCTGGTTGGCGATCACCGAGGCCTTGGAGCCGGCTTCCGCAAGCCGTTCCAGCCCGTGGTCCAGCAAGGCAAGGTCTCCCGATGCTGCGGCATCAATCAGCTCCGACATTTCGAAGGCGGATGCATCGCCGATGATAGCCTCGACATCCTCGCTGTCGATCCGGCCCTTGTTGAGGGCATAGAGGCAGAGTTTTTTCAGCTCACCGCGGCTGGCCATGCGATCACCGCCCAGCAGGCTGTGCAGTGCTGCCCGAGCTTCCCGGGTAACCGAAAGACCGGCTTCGCGGGTTTCCTCGTCGATCAACTGGTCGATGCCCCGGTCATTGTCGGCATAACAGGGCAGCGCAACGGCGCGTTTGTGCGATTCGATCAGCTTTCTGAGGCCGACGCCCTTTTTGATGTCGCCGCCCTCAAGGACCACCAGCGTCTGCCAGTCGTCCAGCTTCAGAACGGGTTCGACTGCAGGATTGAGATTGCGGGAGGAAGCATCCTTCACCCAGACGATCCTGCGGCCACCAAAAAGCGGAACGGTCAGAACTTCGTCGATCAGCCGATTCGGATCCGAACCGAGATCGGACGCATCAAGCTTGACCAGATTGAACGGATCGCTTTCGCCTTCGGAGGCCTTGTTGACGAGGCGGGTAGCGCGTTCCGATACGAGTCCGGTATCCGGACCGAAGATCAGGACAACGCCGCCAGCCTCCGGGGGATTGGCGACGAAACGGTCAATCTCCGCGGCTTTGAGGACGGTCACGGCCGTTTGCCTCCAGGGTCAGTGTCACGACTGGCTGGCGAAATAGCCGGCAATCCGGGCTGCGATATCGTCAGCAACTGCCTTGGCAACACGTTCCTGCGCATCACGATAGGCACGGGTGTTGGCAAAACGCTGGTTGGAGAAGTCGTAGGAAGCGGATTTGAACGCCCGGCCGGTCATCAGGGTCTCGTCGGTCGCCAGATCGCTCAGGACGAAGGTCGAGTTCATCGTGGTCGTGTAGGCGGAAGGCACGTCGGAGAACTGTTCGACACCGACTTCCGAGCTGCCGATGTCCATCAATACCTTGAGACGATATTTCTTGGCACCAGAGCCGGCCCCACGTTCGAACCGGTAGGTCAGCTCGTTGTAGAGAACACGCGATGCATCGTCGTTGGCGTACTGGCTGGAGATGGATTCCAGGTCGATCGCCGCAAGTTCCGCCGCTACGGGAGAGGGCTGGGAACCGAAGTCGCCCGTGCTGCTGCCGTAAAGCGGGCGGACCTGACATCCGCCCAGAGCCATGGCAGCTGCCAGTCCGGCGCAAAGGGCAGCGCGCCGCAACGCGCCGCTGCTCTGGAAGAGGTTGTTAAACAACGACATTCACGATCCTTTGCGGTACCACGATAATCTTCTTCGGCGCCTTGCCTTCAAGAGCCTTCTTGACTGCGTCGAGGGCCAAGGTAGCCGCTTCGACCTCGTCTTTGGAAGCCTCTTTTGCAATCGTCAGTTCACCGCGTTTCTTTCCGTTGATCTGGATCGGGTAGGTGACGGTGTCGTCGGACAGCAGGGCCTCGTCGGCCTGCGGCCAGCTTGCTTCCGAAATCAGATTGTCGTGGCCGAGTGCAGACCAGCATTCTTCTGCCAGGTGCGGCATCATCGGAGCCATCATCTGCACGAGGTAGTCGGCTGCTTCACGTACGGCATATTCGGTGCCGGCATCGGCTTCGCCCTCGTTGAAGACCTTGCTGATGGTGTTGACCAGCTCATAGAGGCGGGCCACGGCCCGGTTGAAGCCGAGGCCTTCCAGATCGGCGGAAACGGCCGCCAGGGTCTTGTGGCTGGCCCGGCGCAGATCAAGCGCCTTGCCGTCGACTTCCGGTGCCTTGCCGCCACGAGGTTCGATCTTCTCGGCAATGTCGCCAATCAGGCGCCAGACGCGCTGGACAAAACGCCAGGCACCTTGCACGCCGTCCTCGGTCCAGATCACGTCCCGCTCCGGCGGGCTGTCGGACAGCATGAACCAGCGGGCGGTATCGGCGCCGTAGGTGTCGATGATGTCGGTCGGATCGACAGTGTTCTTCTTCGACTTCGACATCTTCTCGATGGAGCCGATGGCAACGTCTTCACCGGTTTCGACAAGAACCGCGCGGCGCTTGCCGTCGACATCCTCGATACGGATTTCGGACGGGGCAATCCAGCGCCCGTTCGCACCTTCGCCGACGCGATAGGTCTCGTGGGTGACCATGCCCTGTGTAAACAGGCCCTTGAACGGCTCCTTCAGATCAAGCGCACCGACCTTCTGCATCGCCCGCGTGAAGAAACGGGAATAGAGCAGGTGCAGGATGGCATGCTCGATACCGCCGATATACTGGTCCACCGGCAGCCAGCCGTTGGCGGCTTCCGGGTCGGTCGGCTGATCGCAGTCCGGCGCCGTGAAGCGGGCGAAGTACCAGGAACTGTCCACGAAGGTGTCCATGGTATCGGATTCGCGGCGGGCAGGCTTGCCGCATTTCGGGCAGGACGTGTTGCGCCAGGTCGGGTGACGGTCGAGCGGATTACCGGGCTTGTCGAAGTTGATGTCGTCCGGCAGCTGGACCGGCAGGTTCTCGTCCTTTTCCGGAACGACGCCGCAATCGTCGCAATGAATGACCGGGATCGGGCAGCCCCAGTAGCGCTGACGCGAAATGCCCCAGTCGCGCAGGCGGTAATTCACCTGGCGTTCTGCCTGGGACGCGCCGTCGACGGTGATTTCTTCCAGCTTCTTGGCCACCGCTTCCTTGGCGTCCGGAATGGAAAGGCCGTTGAGGAAGTCGGAGTTGAAGATGGTGCCGTCGTCGGTGAAAGCCTCGTCGGCTACATCAAAGGTTGCCGGATCGGCATCCTTCGGCAGCACGACGGGCGTGACAGGCAGGCCGTATTTGCGGGCGAAGTCCAGGTCGCGCTGGTCATGTGCCGGGCAGGCAAAGATGGCGCCGGTGCCATAGTCCATCAGGATGAAGTTGGCGACATATACCGGCAGCTCGATGGAGGCATCCAGCGGGTGCTTGACGCGCAAACCGGTATCGAGGCCTTTTTTCTCTGCCTTTTCAATTGCTTCTTCGGATGTACCGACCCGGCGGCACTCTTCGATGAAGGCTTTCAGCTCCGGATTGCTTTCCGCCAGCTTGGTCGAGATCGGATGATCCGGCGACAGGCCCATGAAGGACGCACCGAACAGCGTGTCCGGACGGGTGGTGAAGATTTCCAGCGTCTTGTCGCCGGTGGGCGCAGCCTCGGTGAACTCGAAGCGCACACGCAGGCCTTCGGAGCGGCCGATCCAGTTCTTCTGCATCAGGCGCACCTTGTCCGGCCAGCGGTCGAGCGTGTCGATCGCCTCCAGCAGGTCTTCCGAGTAATCAGAAATCTTGAAGAACCATTGGGTCAATTCGCGCTGCTCAACCAGAGCGCCGGAGCGCCAGCCGCGACCGTCGATCACCTGTTCGTTGGCCAGAACCGTCATGTCGACCGGGTCCCAGTTGACCTTGGCGTTCTTGCGGTAGACGAGGCCGGCCTCGAGGAACTTCAGGAAAAGCCGCTGCTGCTGGGTGTAATAGGCGACGTCGCAAGTCGCGAATTCCCGGCTCCAGTCCAGCGACAGGCCCATGATCTTGAGCTGGTCGCGCATGGTGGCGATGTTTTCGTAGGTCCAGTCCTTGGGATGAACCTTGTTCTGCATGGCCGCGTTTTCCGCAGGCATGCCGAAAGCGTCCCAGCCCATCGGATGCAGGACGTTGAAGCCCTTGGCGCGCTTGTAACGGGCAACAACATCGCCCATGGCGTAGTTGCGCACATGGCCCATGTGGATGCGGCCGGACGGATAGGGGAACATTTCAAGGACATAGTATTTGTCGCGGGGATCGTCGTTGTGGGTGACGAAGACGTCCTTGTCGTTCCAGACCTTTTGCCAGCGCGCTTCGACTTCGCGCGCATTGTACCGTTCCGTTGCCATCAAATGTGCCGTTTGTTCTTGCCGCCGGATCCGGCGGATTTCCTGAAAGATTGACTGCCGGACTGTCACCAGAAATCGCGTCCGGGGTCAACATGTGAGAAGAGATTGATCTTGCAGATGCCTGTTTATTTCGCAACGCCGCATTCGTAAAGCTATCGGATGGCCGCTTCCGGCGTTGTTTCGCGATCAGGCGGGCTTGAAGCTTCCCAGATTTCCAACAGGCGCCGCCCATCCGGGTGCTTCCTGCTGAACATGGGATACATGGGCACTTCCAGGAAGGTGGGGGAGTGAACGAGCAGGCTTGCTTCGTCACCCAGGAACACGGCCTTCCGGATCATGCCGACTTCCGTGCTCTCCATATAGACATCGGCCCGTTCGTGCAGAAGCATCGACCAGGCAAGCTGTTCCGTCGACACATATTCAACAGTGACACCGGCAGCCTCCAGCATGTCTTCATACCAGTAGTTTCTGACCGCAACCACGGAGAGCCCTTCCTTGCGAAGATCATCGAAGCTCAGTGGCCCAATGCCGTCCGGAAACCGGTCTTTCTTGTAAAAATGTACGTAGGTTGCCAGTCCGACGGGTCGTTCGGGAAAATAGAATTCCTCGCTTCGTTCATCCGTGTAGGACCAGGAAAAGGTTGCGGCGTAAGTCCCGTTCCTGACCATCTGATACGATCGCTGCCAGGGCAGAAAGTCGAATTTCGCCTGATGCCCGGCTTTTTCGATTACCCGCCTGACGATCTGGGTGTGGCTTCCGAAGCCCGGTGACTTCGCGCCAATAAAAGGCGGCCATTCGCCAACCGCGAACGTGAAGGTTTCACTCCGCGATGCAGGAACGTTCAGAAAGCAGAACAACATCAGTATGCAGATAAATGAACCGAGTTGCCTCACACCGGGCCCTCCATCTTCATTTGATGCAAGCTGCGAGACACTATCGGCAAACCTCTAGGAAAAGGTGAACCTGATTGAATACCTGGCGTGAAAATTCACCGGCTGTGCAGTCATGTCAGGTTGCTTGGGTCTTTGCAAAGACCACTTGAGATCAAGGGGCGACCGGGCCTATGAGAAGGAACGCGCGATCCGGCAGAGCACCTGACAATTTGAAGGACCAACTGATGACCTCCGCAGCAGACCGACTGGCAAACGTCCAGGCAGATATCAGAAGTGCCGAAGCCGAGTTCGGCAGGCCGGAAGGGTCGGTAACGTTGATTGCGGTTTCCAAGACCTTCGAAGCGGACGAGATCCGCCCGGTACTTGAGGCAGGTCAGCAGGTTTTCGGCGAAAACAGGGTGCAGGAAGCCATGCACAAGTGGCCGGGGCTTCGTGAGGACTTTGAAGGTATCGAATTGCATCTGATCGGCCCGCTGCAATCCAACAAGGCCAAGGAAGCGGTCGCGACCTTTGATGTCGTCCATACGGTTGACCGGCCGAAAATCGCGAGGGCACTGAAAGCCGAGATGGAAAAGCAGGGCAGGGATCTGCCGTGTTTCATTCAGGTAAACACGGGTGAAGAGCCCCAGAAGGCAGGCATCGCACCGAAGGATGTCGATGCCTTCGTGAAAGAGTGCAAGGAAGATGTCGGGCTCAACATTGTCGGCCTGATGTGCATTCCGCCAGTCGACGAAGCACCGGGCGAACATTTCGCGCTTCTGGAAAAAATCGCCGCCCGCAATGGTCTTGAGCAGCTTTCCATGGGCATGTCTTCCGACTATCCGGTCGCGGTCGGCTTTGGGGCCACGCATGTGCGTGTCGGATCCGCCATCTTCGGCTCGCGCGACTACACCTGATCAAAGCCTGCCGTTTCACGGAACGGCAATCAGACCGGGATTGGTATTGCTTCGGTTTGCAGGACTGGTCGCGAACCGAAGCACGGCTGGCCGTTTCAACCAGTTTGTTTCGAATTTATAAATAAAATCAAATAGATATTCAGACTGATTTTTCCAGCGGAAGCCCCAGAACTGCCTAAAATCGTTAAAAATGACGGTAGTTTGACCGACCTGTGGCTGATCCCCATGGCGGAACACAACATTGCCGCGAAGGTTTCAAAGAGCTGCCCTTTGCCGGTCGCGATCGGCCCGCAGTGTTTGTCTCGTTCCGGTTCGACGGGTCGCAGGGGCCTGGCGAACGGACGGAACGACAGGTGAGCCCAAAGCCGAATGGCAAACGGGACACCTGACAAGACCCAAACCATTGGAGGTCATATCATGTCCAAACGTCTTACTGCTGCTCTTCTGATCGGTGCCTTTACCGCGTCTTCCGCAGCTCTTGCCCAGGGCATGTCGTTCGAGGCGGTGGATCTCGATCAGGACGGTTATGTCAGCTTCGAGGAAATCGCGGCAGCCGTCCCGACCCTTTCCGAAGATGCATTCAACGCGGCTGACAGCAATCAGGACAGCCTTCTGGATCCGGAAGAGTTCTCCTCCGTCCAGCCGTAACCGGGCTTCGGGCAATCAAACCCCCCGTCGGCTGCGTCAGCAGCCAGATTGCCCGAACAAGACCACCGCCGGTAAGGTCACGCCGGCGGTGGTTTTCCGTTTTGAAGGGTCTTTCGAACTTTACTCGAACAATTGAGCCAATCCGGCCGGGCCAGGCTTCAGTCCAGCCAGAAATCCGGCGTCAGGAGCAGGATACCTGCCAGGATTTCCAGTCGACCGAGGATCATCTGAACCGCCAGGAACCATTTGGCGAGATCCGGCAGGGACTGGAACGTACCGGACGGACCAATGGTATCGCCAACGCCGGGACCGACATTCGCAAGGGCTGTGATGGAGGCGCTGAGCGCCGTCTCGAGATCAAGACCGAGCATCATGTAGACCAGCGAAAACGCCGCAAAAGCGCCCGCATAAAGAACGGCGAAGACAAGCACACCTTCCAGAACCGGATTTGACACGGCCCGGCCCTGATATTTCGGCTCGACCACCCGGTGTGGCCGGATCATCCGACGGAACAGGCCCTGGATGTAACTGCCCAGAATTGCGATCCGGAACATCTTGAAGCCTCCGGACGTGGAGCCGCTGCAGCCGCCGAAGAACGTCAGCACGAAGAAAATCGCGATCACGGGCGGACCGAACTGCAGGTAGTCGTTGGCGGCATAGCCGGTGGTGGTGATCACCGAAACCACGTTGAAGACCGCGAATGTGAACATCTGGAACGGCGTGTCATGTCCGATGAACCGCTCGAACAGGAACACGCTGATCGAAGCTGCGGCGACAATGGCAAGCAGCAGCATGATCTGGACGTCCTTCACCCAATGCCGTCGCTCGATACTCCGGATCAGATAGAGGAACGGCACAGCGGATCCCAGCATGAACACCGAGGCGACCCAGTAAACGGCGAGGCCGTCGAATTGGCCGAAGGACTGGTCGGACGTGGAGAAGCCTCCCGTCGAGACGGTGGTCATGGAATGGATCACAGCTTCGAAAAAGGTCATTCCACACAGCAGGTAGAGCGTGGCGCAGGCAATCGACAGTCCGGCATAAAGGGCCAGCAGCCGGTAGACGAATGGGCCGACATGACCATAGGGCTTGCTGGTATTTTCAGACGATTCCAGCGCGAAGAGCTGGCTGCCACCAACGCGCAAACCCGGCAGAAGCCAGATCCCGATAGCAACCACGCCAATGCCGCCAACCCATTGCAGCAGCGCCCGCCACAGCAAAATACCCGGCGGCAGAGTGTCGAGACCCGTCAGGATTGTCGAACCGGTTGTGGTCAGGCCGGAGGCGGTCTCGAAGAAGGCGTCTGTGAAACTGATGCCGAGGCCGCTGAAGTAGAAGGGTACGGCACCGGCGAAAGAGAAGGTGAACCAGGCGGCGTTGACGAACAGGATCGCTTCGCGAAAGTGGCTCGGCGGCTGTTCTCCCTGGAAAGCCATGGTCATGAGCAAGCCTGCGGTTCCAAGAACCAGGGCCGATACCAGAAAGACCTGCCAGTCCGAGTTTCTGGCGAACACATCCGCGATACCCGGAACGATCATCAGAACTGAAATCAGGATGAGCAATCGTCCGATTGGCAAAGCAATGGCGCGATAATTCATAGACTGGACGTCCGCAACGGTCGGCTGTCAGGACAGCAGGCGTGTGTGTCAAAAGACAGTCGTTATCTGCCTGTGCACCGCAAAAAGCAAGGCCAACGGAATTTGAGCCTGCCAATCGCCTAGAATGACCGGCAGGGTAGCTGACCTGCGGGCGATCGGCAAAACTGCTTCTAAAACACACCTATACGCCAGTTCATGTTGACCGGACCGGGAGGCTTTGCCAGAGTGAATTCATAAATTTGGGAGGAAAACATGAAAGTACTTTCCTGGGCGCTTGGCGCGGCAATGGCGCTTGGCCTAGCAGCCGGTTCGGCACAAGCAGCAGACACAACCTTGCGCATTTCGCTGCAATTGCCTCTGACGAGCCACCTCGGCCAGAATCTGCAGCTCTTCAAGGAAGAAGTAGAGAAAAACTCCAACGGCGACATTGCCGTGGAGATCTACGATTCCGCTCAGCTCTACAAGGACAACGAAGTTCCGGCAGCCGTCGGCAGCGGCTCCATTGAAATGGGCGTTGCGTCGCTGACGCGTTATGTCGGCGACATTCCTGCCGTCGACGTTTTCTATCAGCCGTTCCTGTTCGACACGGAAGAAAAGGTTCGTGCGGCCGTAGCCAAGGGATCTCCCGTGCGCGGACCGCTGGATGAGGCAATCGCGGAAACCGGTTCCACCGTACTGTGGTGGCAGGCTTATGGCGGCTCCATCATGCTGTCCAATGGCGGACCGCTGAAAACCCCGGAAGATCTGAAAGGCAAGAAGGTTCGCGTCTTCGGCAAGACGCTTGGCGATTTTGTCACGGTTGCCGGCGGTGCGCCGACGCTGATTTCCGGTTCCGAACAGTATCTGGCCTACCAGCGCGGCACCGTGGATATCGGCATGACCGGTGTTTCCGGCGTGAAATCCCGCAAGCTCTGGGAAGTCATGGACACGATCACCGTGACCAACAACGCGGATATCGAGTTCATCGTCGTGGTGAACACCGATTTCTGGAACGGCCTGCCGGATGAGCACAAGAAGATCATCGAGGCTGCTGCCCTCAAGGCGGAAGCCGATGTGCGGGATCGGATGTCCCAGATCGAAGCCGAAGCTTACGAGATTTCGGAACAGAACGGCATGACCATCTACACGCCGACCGCAGAAGAAATGACTGCCTGGAAAAGCGTAAGCCAGCCGGTCTACGACAACTTCGTCGAAAAAGCGGGCCCCCTCGGCAAGCAGGTTCTCGAAGCCGCTCAGAAATTCTGACGGTCCGCGGATCCTGAACGACGGAAGCGGCCGCGGCCATGCTGGCCGCTTCCAGTCACGGATGCCGGAGTTCCGGTGTCTTTTCGCGGTCGGGTTTCACCGGCCGTCTTTTCCCGGCCTTGCCGATTGCTCGATCGACAGATGGTTTCATGAAAGCCTTCTATTTTCTTCTTCAGGCCTTTGCCTGGATCGCCGCGCTGCTGTTCGTCGCCGTGGGCTGCATGCTCACGTATGAAGTTCTGGCCCGGTATCTTTTCGTTGCACCGACCATCTGGGCGTCGGAGTTGTCTCAGCTGTGCCTGATCTGGGGCACCATGCTTGCCATGCCATGGCTGTTGAAAGCCGGTCGGCACATTGCGGTTGATGCGCTGACAGACCAGCTAAGCCCGGGCTGGCGCCGCGCCTGCCATGTGGTTGCCATGGGCTTTGTTGCGGTGTTCAGCATCCTGGTCGCCTGGAAGGGTGGCGGGATCTTCTACGATTCTTTCGAGCGAGGCCGCACCTCGGGCTCCATGCTGGACCTTCCCATGTGGATCTCCGAACTGTCCGTTCCTGTCGGGTTTGCACTTCTGTTCGTGCAGGCCCTCATTGAGCTGGGCCAGAAGCCCAAGTCGGGCGATCATGAAGCGGTGGTGATGGAATGACGACAGTTCTCATTCTCGCTTCGCTGTTCACCTTGTTGCTGATCCGCGTGCCGGTGGCGTTCGCGCTGGGCGGTCTCGGCCTTGGAATGCTCATTCTCGGTGGTTTCTCGCCGCTGATGGCGCCCCAGGCGATCCTGTCGACACTGGATGGCTTCATTCTTCTGGCGGTACCGCTGTTCCTGCTGATGTCCAACATCCTGCTGAAAGGCGGGGTCGGGCGGGATCTCTTTGCCGCCGTTCATGCCTGGGTCGGTCACTGGCCGGGTGGACTGGCCGTCGCGACCATCCTGTCCTGCGCCATTTTCGCAGCCATTTCCGGATCGTCGGTGGCAACGGCCGCCACCATCGGAACAGTTGCGATCCCGGAAATGATCCAGCGCGGCTATGAGCGGAAATTCGTCTACGGCCTGCTTGCTGCCGGTGGCACGCTCGGCATTCTGATCCCGCCGTCTATCCCGATGATCGTCTATGGCTTCGTTACCGAACAGTCGGTGATCGCGCTGTTCCTGGCGGGTGTTGGCCCGGGCCTTATGCTTGTGGTGTTCTTCATCGTTTTTTCCATGGTCTATGCCCGCTGGTTCGGCGGCTACACGCCGGAGCCGGCGTCAAGCTGGGACGAGCGGATGCGGGCAACTGTGCGGGCATTTCCGTCGATCCTGTTGGCGCTTGTTGTTATCGGCGCCATCTACAGCGGCGCGGCGACACCAACGGAAGCTGCAGCTATCGGCTTTGCCGTGGCGCTTCTGATTACCGGGCCCATCCTGCGTACGCTTACCTGGCAAGGTCTGAAGGAAGCGGCGTTCGATGCCATGGTGACGACCGTTGCCATCGTCTTGATCATCGCCGGGGCCAAGGTGTTCGGCAAGGCGATCACGCTTTACCGGATCCCGCAGGATATCTCGGTCTTCATCGGCCAGACCATCGATACGCCGCTCGCATTCATCATCGTGGTCTCGATCGTGCTTCTGATCATGGGGCTGGTGTTCGAGGCGCTGTCCATGGTGTTGATCATGACGCCGGTGCTGCTGCCGGCAGCCATGGCATTGGGCTTCGATCCGATCTGGTTCGGCGTCTATATGGTCGTCATGGTGGAATGCGCCCTGATCACACCGCCGGTCGGGCTCAATCTCTATGTCATCCAGTCGGTCGCGCGATCGAAACTGTCCGACGTCTCCCGTGGCGTGCTGCCATTCCTGGTGATCATGTTGATTTCGGTCGCGATCCTGTATGTCTGGACCGATCTTGCGCTCTATCTGCCATTCAAGTTCTGAGGTTTTTGTCATGCCGTCACCGGCAGCTACCCTTCGCGCGCTGCTGGAGCAGCCGAAACTTCACGTCATGCCTTGCTGTTATGATGCCTTGTCCGCCAAGCTGATCGAGCAGGCAGGGTTCGATCTCACCTTCATGTCCGGCTTTGCCGCCTCCGCATCGCGGATCGGGCAGCCGGATCTGGGGCTGATGTCCTATGGCGAAGTGCTCGATCAGGCACGTAACATCACCGATGCGGTCCGGATTCCGCTGCTGGCGGATGGCGACACCGGTTACGGAAATGCCATGAACGTGCGCCGGACCGTGACCGGCATGGCCAAGGCAGGCGCTGCGGCCGTGATGATCGAGGACCAGGTGGCTCCGAAACGCTGCGGTCACACACCGGGCAAGGCGGTCGTTTCCCGCGAGGAAGCCTTTGACCGAATCCGGGCGGCGCAGGATGCCAAGGAGGCAGGAGCCGATATCCTGATCCTTGCCCGGACCGATGCCCGTCATGAGCACGGCCTTGCCGAGGCAATTGCCCGGGCGGCAAAGTTCAAGGAACTCGGCGCTGATATCCTGTTTGTCGAAGCGCCCAAGACGGTTGCCGAAATGCAGGAAATCTGCCGGGAACTGCCGGGCCCGAAGATGGCCAACATCGTGGAAGGCGGCGAAACTCCCGACCTCTCGCATGAAGAGCTTCGGGACATCGGTTACGCCATTGCCGCCTATCCGTTGACCCTGATGGCCAGCGCCATGAAGGCAATGGTGGCGACGTTGCAGCAGCTGAAGAGCGACCAGGACCGCACGCCGGATCTCATGGACTTCAAGGAGCTGCGGGACCGGATCGGCTTCAACGACTATTATGAGGTTTCGGCCAAATACGAGACGTCCAAGCGGGATTGATGCCGCCGGACTGTCCGGAATCCGGTCGCTCTGCCGAACTGCAAAATACGCCAACCCGTGCTACTCGGCGTTGGATTTATTGCAGATGGAATGTTAGACCCTGCGCGACTCAGAAGCTGTAACGGAAATCTTGAATGCAGGGCGAAAGACGCCGAAGACCTTCGCTGTCGCTGCCGATCCTGCGGACATCGCGCGACCAGCACCGGGACGGCACACTGACGCTCGGCAATTTGCTGTTGGCGCTGGGCGAGACGTCGTTCGGCTGGGCAATCGTGCTGTTTTCCCTGCTGACGCTTCTGCCGTTGCCTCCCGGCTCCTCGCTCGTCACCGGTCTGCCGGTGCTCGTCACCACGTTTCAGATGGTGCTCGGCTTTCCGCACGTGAAACTGCCCAGGCCGCTTGCACGCCTGTCGCTCAATCACAACAAGCTGCGTCGAACGATGGTGCGCCTGCGTCCCGTCACAATGCGGCTGGAGCGCGTGCTGGCCCACCGGTACGAAGGTCTGTTTGCGCGAAAACATGAGCGCTTGCTCGGGCTTGCGTTGTTCGTCATTGCGTTCACATTGTTTCTGCCAGTGCCGCTCAGCGGCTGGTTTCCGGCGGTCGCGCTGTTCATCGCCGGCGTCGGCATTGTCGAGCGCGACGGACTTGTCGTCATCTTCGGTCTGCTGCTGGGTCTGGCCGCGGTGCTCCTCACCATCGCCATCCTGACGTCGATTGCGATCAGCACCCAAGCGTTCATGGCCTGAACCGAAAACCAGGTGTCCGATAAGGCGAAACGGCATGGATCCCATGGTCAAGCCACGGGATGACGGGGTAGAGAAAGAAAACCGGATCAAGGAAAACGGGAATCTCCGCCGCTTCCTTGACTCTTGCCCGGGTTTCGGGCATATCCCCGCGAACTCCATATGAGTGATTGAAATTTCGATCCGCCGACCGGGACCCGCAAAGGTGTAAAGAGTTCCCGGAGGTTAACATCCGACAGCGCGTTGCGCCCTCGGGTGTCAAACTGCTTTGCGCGGATTGATCCGGTTGGAAATGACCGGCGGTTGCCCATATGGTTCGGGAGACTTCCCGAAACCGAGACTATTCAAGGACTACTGATGTTTGAAAGCCTGTCCGATCGATTAAGCGGTATTTTCGACAAGCTCACCGGCCGCGGTGCGCTGTCGGAGAACGACGTCAACGAGGCGCTGCGCGAAATCCGCCGCGCGCTGATCGAGGCCGACGTTGCGCTGCCGATCGTACGTTCCTTCACCGACAAGGTGCGCAATCGCGCCGTCGGTGCCGAGGTGGTCAAGTCCGTGACCCCGGGCCAGATGGTCGTGAAGATCGTTCATGACCAGCTGGTCGAGATGCTCGGTGAAGAAGCCCATCCGATCGACCTGAACGCTCCGGCACCGGTGGCGATCATGATGGTCGGTCTGCAGGGCTCCGGTAAAACCACCACCACGGCGAAGATTGCCCGCCGCCTGACCCAGCGCGACAAGCGCAAGGTGCTGATGGCATCGCTCGACACCCGCCGTCCGGCTGCCCAGGAGCAGCTGAAGGTTCTGGGTGAGCAGAACGACATCGACACGCTGCCGATCGTTGCCGGCCAGGGCCCGGTCGAAATTGCCAAGCGGGCCATGTCCGCCGCCAAGCTCGGCGGTTATGACGTAGTCATGCTCGACACCGCCGGCCGTATTCACATCGACGAGCCGCTGATGGTTGAAATGGCAGAGGTGAAAGCCGCTGCCCAGCCGCATGAAATCCTGCTGGTGGCGGATAGCCTGACAGGTCAGGATGCCGTCAACCTGGCGCAGAGTTTCGATGAGCGCGTCGGCATCACCGGTATCGCCCTGACCCGTATGGACGGCGACGGCCGTGGCGGTGCGGCGCTCTCCATGCAGGCGGTTACCGGTAAGCCGGTCAAGCTGATCGGTACCGGCGAAAAATCAGACGCACTTGAAGACTTCCACCCGCGCCGGATCGCAGACCGCATCCTTGGCATGGGCGACATCGTTTCGCTGGTGGAAAAGGCTGCAGAAGCCATCGACGCGGAACAGGCCGCGAAAATGGCGAAGAAGATGCAGAAGGGTCACTTCGACCTGGAAGATCTCGCCGAGCAGCTGCGCCAGATGGAAAAGCTGGGCGGCATGTCCGGCATGATGGGCATGTTGCCGGGCATCGGCAAGATGAAGAAGCAGATCGAGGCCTCGAACATCGACGACAAGATGTTCAAGCGTCAGGTCGCCATCATCGAATCGATGACACCGGCCGAGCGTCAGAAGCCCGAACTGCTCAAGGCCAGCCGCAAGAAGCGTATTGCAGCCGGGTCGGGCATGGATGTGGCCGACGTCAACAAGCTTCTGAAAATGCACCGCCAGATGGCGGACATGATGAAGAAGATGGGCAAGGGCAAAGGCATGCTGGGCAAGCTGATGGGCGGCCTTGGCGGCGGCGGAATGCCGGATGTCGATCCCAAGCAGCTTGAGGAAATGGCCAAGTCCGGCCAGTTGCCGGGCGGCATGGAAATGCCGAAAGGCCTGCCCGGCGGGTTGGGCGGCGGTCTGCCGCCAGGCATGGGCATGCCGGGTCTTCCAGGCCTCGGCGGTCCGAAACTTCCCGGGTTTCCGGGTATGGGCAAGGGCAAGAAACGATGAGCGAAGCGGAGAACAAGCTGGGTGAAAGCCCCGCCTTGAGCGAACTGAAGGCTCTTCGGGCGTCCATCGACAACATTGATGCGGCTCTTGTTCACATGCTCGCAGAACGGTTCAAGTGCACCCAGAAAGTGGGTGTGCTGAAAGCCACCAACGACCTGCCGCCGGCTGATCCGGCGCGGGAGAAAATTCAGATCGAACGGCTGCGCCAGCTTGCGGGCGATGCCAATCTCGATCCTGACTTTGCCGAGAAATTCCTGAACTTCATCGTCAAGGAAGTGATCCGGCACCACGAAGCCATTGCCGCTGAAGCCGGCAACTGAACAAACTGGAGACATAAAAATGGCTACGAAAATTCGCCTGGCACGTGGCGGTTCCAAGAAGCGCCCGTACTACCGCATCGTTGTTGCTGACATCCGCTCCCCGCGCGATGGCCGTTTCATCGAAAAGGTCGGTTCCTACGACCCAATGCTGCCGAAGGATTCCGAAAACCGCGTGACCCTGAACGTCGAGCGTATTCAGCATTGGCTGGACAGCGGCGCAAAGCCGACGGACCGCGTTCACCGCTTCCTGGATGCTGCCGGCCTCTTGAAGCGTGAGCCGCGCAACAACCCGAAGAAAGCCGAGCTGGGCGCAAAGGCGAAGGAACGCGTTGAAGCCAAGCGTCAGGCTGAAGAAGAAGCAGCAGCTGCTGCCGCTGAAGCTGCTGCCGCTCCGGCAGAAGAAGCAGCTGCCGAATAAGCAGATGCGCCAAGCGGCACCGGAAGACATTGGCCAGGGAGCCTTTTGAGATGACGTCCAAGGACGATCAGAAGGTACTGATGGCCAAGATCGGTGCGGCGCATGGCATTCGCGGGGAAGTGCGGGTCAAGCCTTACGGCGATGACCCGCTTTCCTTTGCCGATTACGGCATTCTGACCACCCGGGACGGCAAACGTTCCTTCGAGGTGGAACGGGCGCGGGTGCAGAAGACGGTGGTGATCACCAAGTTCAAGGGGATCGCGGACCGCAACCAGGCGGAAGAGCTGAACGGCGTCGATCTCTTTATCGACCGTGACCAGCTGCCCGAACCTGAAGAAGACGAATTCTACTATTCCGACCTGACCGGCCTCGATGTGCTCGACCAGACTGGCGAGACACTCGGGAAGATCATTGCGGTGCAGGATTTCGGAGCCGGCGATCTGCTGGAAGTCCGGCCAAAACGCGGCCGCAGCTTCTATGTTCCGTTCACGAAGGAATTCGTGCCGGAGATCGATCTGGAGAATGGCCGGGTCAGCGCTTCGCTGCCGGAGGATTACTTCTCCGAAGGAGCTCCTGAGCCTTCGGAAGACGAGCCGGACAGGTAACGCGTTGGCACGGGCTGCAAGCCCATCTTGCGTAGGTTGAGTTCTTCGCGCTCCTCCGCGGGAACGTCCTGGCGGACAGCCTGCCGAATCTCGGAACGCTTCAGCGCAATCAGTGCGACGACCAGTGCAACCCCGATCCCGTTGGCAAAGGCATCCTGCAACGACATTTCGTGGTGGGGAATGAAGCCCTGCACCACTTCACCCGCGAGACCCATGCCGAAGGCGACGACGGCGGAAATGCGCAGCCGGCAGCAGAACAGCGCATGGATCGACAGGGTCAGAAGGGCGAAAAAGCCGATATGGATGACCTTGTCATAGGGGTGGCCGACGCCGGTGTTGAACACAAGGCCGGCCATCACGCCGAAGGTCATCAGGGCGAACAGGGGCAGCACGCGGCTCAGGGAAATGTCGAGATAGTGGCGGTCGACATGCACCTGAATGAAACGGGGAAGCTTGAAACGCAAGACTGGAAATTTTGCCACGGCAATAAACCCGATTGAAACGCTCTTGCCACTTTATACTGCGAGCCTTAATCAGAGCTTTCTTTCCGGCGGCTACCCTGAAGAATTCGGCAGGTTTTTAGGAAAGCGGTAAACGGCTCGTTAACCAATGAGCGGGTTTGGACCCGGACATACCGGCCAATCAGCAGAACTGACAGGCGTAATGACGTTCAAGGCAACCATTCTGACGCTCTACCCGGACATGTTTCCAGGGCCCCTGGGCCACAGCCTTTCGGGCCGGGCGCTGGACAAGGGGCTTTGGCAGTTGGAAACCAGCCACATCCGCGACTTTGCGACGGACAAGCACCGCTCCGTTGATGATACGCCGGCCGGTGGAGGTGCCGGTATGGTGCTCAGGGCCGATATCCTGGCCAGGGCCATTGATGCGGCGGCCCCCGCTGACGACCCGCGCCCGCGGCTTCTGATGAGCCCGCGCGGGGCGCCCTTTACCCAGGACCGTGCGCATGAACTTGCCGAAGGCCCTGGCGCAGTCATCGTCTGCGGCCGATTCGAAGGGGTCGACCAGCGGGTGATCGACGCGCGTGGACTGGAGGAAGTCTCCGTCGGCGACTACATCCTGTCCGGCGGCGAAATCGGCGCGCTGACCATGCTGGACGCTGTTGTCCGGCTCATCCCTGGCGTCATGGGCAACATGGACAGTGCGGAAACCGAAAGTTTCGAAGGTGGCCTGCTGGAACACCCGCAATACACGCGGCCGGCCGAGTTCGAAGGCCTGACCATTCCCGAGGTTCTGACCTCGGGCAATCACCGGAAGATCCACGAATGGCGCATGGCCGAAGCCGAGCGCCTGACACGCGAGCGGCGGCCGGATCTCTGGGATGCCTACATGGCGGATGAAGACGACGTGGATTGAAGAATCCGCATGACAGTGGCGCAAATTTCCTGTATACGCGCGCCGAAGCTGGGTGAAGTTGTATCTTTTCCTTGGAAAGACCTGCGTCCTGAACCGGACCAAAAGGACCGGAAAATCAGGAAAGTCCAGCCGACAAGCAACATGGCCCAAAGTCGGTGAACCCGTTTCCGGCCAAAACCGGAAAACGCTCTGACCGCTTTGTAATTCAAAAGGGAAATATGCCATGAACATCATCGAGCAGCTCAATGCTGAGGAAATGGCGAAAATCGAAGAGCAGCGCAAGCTGCCGGAATTTTCTCCTGGTGATACCGTTCGCGTCAACGTGAAGGTCACCGAAGGTACGCGTACCCGTACCCAGGCTTACGAAGGCGTCTGCATCGCCCGTTCCGGCGGCGGCATCAACGAGAGCTTCACGGTTCGCAAGATTTCTTACGGCGAAGGCGTCGAGCGCGTTTTCCCGGTCTACTCCCCGATGCTGGAAGGCGTTGAAGTGGTTCGCCGCGGTAAGGTCCGTCGCGCGAAGCTCTACTACCTGCGCGACCGTCGCGGCAAGTCTGCCCGTATCGTCGAAAACACCAATGCTCGTTCCAAGCGCCTCAACGAAGAAGTGCGTGCGGAAGTGGCTGCTGCCAAGGCAGCTGCTGCAGAAGCCAAGGCCGCTGCCAAGGAAGCTGCAGAGAACGCAGCCGAATAAGCCAGCCCGGCAAAACGTTTCGAAAAGGCGGTCCTTCGGGCCGCCTTTTTTGCATTTGCGCCAAACCCTGGCGCAGTCCGATGCAAATCCGGGGTTTTGCACCCCGTTCTTCCTGCGCCGGTCAATCTGAGTTGAATTCAGCTCAACTCGGAACGCTTGACCTTCAGGCGGCGCTGCGTCATTCACTAGCTACGATAAACGAGGATAGACCCTTGCGGCTGGACGCGCCGCGACGGGCATCACCGGGCATTTCGCAAACTTTAGACCGTTTGACCGTTTGCTCGGATGGACCGAGGAGAGACCCATGGCCAACGCACGGACGCTTTACGACAAGATCTGGGACGACCACGTGGTCGACATGCAGCCGGACGGAACCGGTCTGCTCTACATCGATCGCCACCTGGTGCATGAAGTTACCAGCCCGCAGGCATTCGAAGGCCTGCGCATGGCCGGCCGCCAGGTGCGCCAGCCGGAGAAGACGCTTGCCGTGGTCGACCACAACGTTCCGACCACCGACCGCCGTCACGGCATCGATGATCCGGAATCGGCCCTGCAGGTCGACACATTGGCCAAGAACGCGGCGGAATTCGGCATCGAATATTATTCCGAACTCGACATGCGTCAGGGCGTCGTTCACATCGTGGGTCCCGAGCAAGGCTTCACCCTGCCCGGCATGACCATTGTGTGCGGCGACAGCCACACCTCCACCCATGGCGCTTTCGGCTCCCTCGCCCATGGCATCGGCACGTCCGAAGTGGAACACGTTCTGGCCACCCAGACGCTGATCCAGAAGAAAGCCAAGAACATGCTGGTGAAGGTCGACGGCAAGATCCCTGCCGGCGTCACCGCGAAAGACATCGTTCTGGCCATCATCGGCAAGATCGGTACCGCAGGCGGCACCGGCTACGTGATCGAGTATGCCGGCGAAGCAATCCGTGCCCTGTCGATGGAAGGCCGGATGACGGTCTGCAACATGTCCATCGAGGCCGGTGCACGCGCAGGCCTGATTGCACCGGACGAAATCACCTACAAGTACATCGAAGGCCGCCCCAAGGCGCCCAAGGGCGAAGCCTGGGACATGGCTCTCGGCTACTGGAAGACCCTGCATTCGGATACGGACGCCTATTTCGACAAGGTCATCGAGCTGGACGCCGCCAACCTGCCGCCGATCGTTTCCTGGGGCTCGTCTCCGGAAGACGTCATCTCGGTGGAAGGTGTCGTGCCGGATCCGGCTGAAATCGCCGATGAAAACCGCCGCGAATCCAAGAAGCGCGCCCTGGAATACATGGGCCTGCAGCCGGGCACCAAGATCACCGACATCAAGATCGACCGCGCCTTCATCGGTTCGTGCACCAACGGCCGCATTGAAGACCTGCGTGCTGCTGCGGCCGTCATCGGCAATCACAAGGTGGCAGCAGGCGTCAGCGCCATGGTTGTCCCGGGGTCTGGTCTGGTGAAGGAACAGGCCGAGGAAGAAGGTCTGGACATCATCTTCAAGGAAGCAGGCTTCGAATGGCGTGAGCCGGGCTGCTCCATGTGCCTCGCCATGAATGCGGACAAGCTGAAGCCGGGCGAGCGCTGTGCGTCGACGTCCAACCGCAACTTCGAAGGCCGTCAGGGTCACAAGGGCCGGACCCATCTTGTTTCGCCGGCCATGGCGGCAGCGGCGGCAATCGCCGGCCATTTTGTCGATATCCGCGAGTGGACGACGAATTGATTCGACCGCATTTCGGTTCATGAGAAAGGGCGCCGCAAGGCGCCCTTTTTGCTTCTCCCCGTAAAACAGTCACAATGACGCAGGGGATTTTGCTTTTGCGTAAATAATTCATGTAGTTAAGAAAAATCCTTTGCCGGGTCTGATCTGGCGACAACTGCACTCAGAAATGATTTTCCCGGGCTTCACAAGACTGTCACCTCGGCACTACAATACTCCCGTCACAAAAGGACTGTTCCGCTGTCCGATTGACCGGATAACGGACATTCCGACAGGTCAACGCGCTGTCAGTTGGCACCTGATTGCTGGAAGTTGATCCAACGTAAGTCGTTAGAGCAACGCATCCGCGTGTGGATTCGGCATGCTCTGGGAATGAGGAGCGGAAGGTGACGATAGCGGTTTCGTCGGGCGCCCATCCGGCGTTGGTGCTCAATGCGGATTACCGGCCTTTGAGCTACTACCCCCTGTCGCTGTGGAGTTGGCAGGATACCATCAAGGCTGTGTTCCTGGACCGGGTGAACATAGTTGCCGAATACGATGCAGCGGTTCGAAGTCCGAGCTTCGAGTTCCGATTACCCAGTGTGGTCTCTCTCAAGACCTTCGTGAAACCCAGCCGATACCCTGCCTTTACCCGATTTAACGTCTTTCTCCGCGACAAATTCCAGTGTCAGTACTGCGGCTCCAAGGATGAGCTGACCTTTGACCACCTTGTGCCGCGTTCCAAGGGTGGTCTGACGACCTGGGACAATGTCATCACCGCCTGCTCCCCCTGCAATCTGCGCAAGTCCAACAAGTCGTGCCAGCAACTGAACATGTGGCCGATGCACATGCCGTTCCAGCCGACCATCCAGGACCTGCACAACAACGGCCGCGGTTTCCCGCCCAACTATCTGCACGATAGCTGGCTGGATTTCCTCTACTGGGATACCGAGCTGGAACCGTAGTCCCCGGTACGTATTGCGAGCCTTCAGGCGGGGTCATCAAAAGCCCTTGTGACGGCTCGAAAGCGTCTGCGTCGGAGCGCCTATTCCACGTTGCAGGCAACTGGCAGTTGACATCCAGTGGATGTATTTATGCCGTTGAATATTTGATTTTAACGAGGCTTTAACCTCGTTCCCAAAGTTCATTCACTGTTTTTTCTTAAAGTGTGTAGTAGCTGTCTTTATCTCCCTTGAGGCGGCGCCATACATGTCTCTTCTTTTCTGGAATTTCAAAATAAACAGACGATTTCTCACGCAGCGTGAAGGGGCCGTGCTGCCCATCTTTGCGTTGATGGTGATTTTTCTGATCGTCGTCATGGGCGCAGCCGTGGACGTTTCGCGCACGGTCAACGCCCGCGAGAAGCTGTCTTATGCGATCGATGCAGCCGCACTGTCCGTGGCGGCGGATCTGTCGACATCGCTCATGACGGATGAACAGATCAAGCAGGCGCTGACGGATTCCTTCAAGTCCAACCTGGACGGTGCCGAGTTTCTGGCCGAAGCCATCAAGAACCTGACCTTTGTGGTCGATGCGGAAAATGGAACCATCAAGGTCTCCTCGACGGCCAGCCTGCAGAATTACTTCATCGATTTCGGTGGCTACATGATGAAGAACCTGGGTCCGGAGACCTTTGCCTTCGGAACCAGTTCACAGGTCTCCTATTCCAAGTTCAATGTGGAGCTGGCCCTTGTGGTGGACGTCACCGGCTCGATGTCCTCAAGCGACATGAACACGCTGCGCGATGCCTCGACAGCGGTGGTCAACATTCTGCTGCCCGAGGACGTGGAAGAAGACGATGCCAAGGTGCGCATTTCGCTGGTTCCCTACAGCCAGGGCGTCAACCTCGGCACCTATGCAAAAAAGGTGAAGGGCGGCGATTTCTACAGCGTCAGCGGCAACTGCGTCACGGAACGTCAGGATTATTCCACCTATGAGGTCATGCTCACGGACGATCCCTATAACTACTACAAGAAGTCCAGCCCTCCTCCGGCACAGACCTTTTTTGGCGGGGGCAGCAGCAGTTGCTCGTCCACGTCCAAGCTGGTGCCGTTGACCAAGAGCCGCTCCACGTTGCTGCCGGCGATTTCCGCTCTCAACAACACTGGCGGTACGGCGGGTCAGACCGGGGTTGCCTGGGGCTGGTACAGCCTGTCGCCGAACTACGCCAACGTATGGCCTGCGGACAGCGCGCCTGCGGCCTATTCAGACGGCGATACGCTCAAGTTCGCGATCATCATGACTGACGGCGACAACAACCGGTATTACCAATATATCGAACAGGAGGAGCAGTGCGGCTGGGTCAAGAAAAACGGCAAGTCGACCTGGCAATGCAGCACAGTGGCCGTGAACGCCTGGCGGGAAACAGGTGAAAGCGAAAGCTACAACAACACCTCTTCCGTCCGCTCACGAGACATCTGTGCGGCCATGAAGGCTGCCAACATCCAGGTTTTCGGAGTTTACTTCGGAACCAGCAATACATCCGCAGGGGCAAAAAACATGCAGTCCTGCGCAAGCCAGGGAAACTATTATCAGGCTGCATCGTCCGATGAACTCATAGGAGCGTTCGCAAACATCGCGCGGAAGATCCAGTCGATCTACCTGTCCAAATAAGACCTGCCGGACGACCGGCCAGCGAAAAGCGTCAGTCTCGATTCTTTCCGATTGGTTTACCAAACGGAAACAACCCCCTATTTTCTACATTCCGTTTAAGGAATTAGGTACTTTTCTAGAGTAACTGTCTCACAAAATGACGAGGCAGTAATGCAGTATTTGAAGCGTCTCATTTGCCGACCCCTGCTTGCAGAGTTTACCGGCGATCGCAAAGCATCCATTTTGCCCATTTTCGGTATGCTGGTGATCCTGATCGTCGTGATCGCGGGGATTACCATCGACGTGTCCCGAACGGTGAATGCGCGCGAAAAACTGTCCTTTGCGATTGATGCCGCGGCACTTTCGGTCGCGGCAGACCTGTCGACCAGCGTCATGAGCGACGACCAGATCAAGCAAGCTCTGGCGGATTCCTTCAAGGCCAACCTGGCCGACGTCGAATTCCTGGACGAGGCAATCGACAATCTCGACTTCGTCGTCGATCCGGACAACGGCACCATCAAGGTAACGTCCACGGCCTCTCTCAAGAACTACTTCATCGACATGGGCGGTTACGGCAAGAGTGCCCTCGGCCCGGAAACATTCAGCTTCGGAACGAGCTCACAGGTCACCTACTCACGCTTTGACGTCGAACTGGCCCTCGTCGTCGACGTTACCGGGTCCATGCGCAACGACATGGATACGCTGCGGGATGCCTCCGAAGGCCTGGTGAACATCTTGATCCCGGATGGAACCGAAGAATCCGAAAGCAAGGTCCGTATCTCGCTGGTGCCATACAGCCAGGGGGTCAACCTGGGAGCTTACGCTTCCAAGGTGAAGGGCGGCCTCTTCGGCTATGCCGACAGCAGCAAATGCGTGACGGAACGCCAGGATTACGACGACGGCGAAGATCTCTACGAAGTTCGCTACACCGACAAGACCTACAATTACTACGACAAGACCGATCCGCCGCCGAAGGCCGTGTTTTACGGCGGTGGCAGCAACAATTGTTCCAGCACGTCGAAGATGATCCCGCTGACATCCGACCGGGACGAGTTGCTCGATGCGATCGCCGACCTGGATGATAACGGCGGTACGGCAGGCCAGACCGGCGTGGTCTGGGGCTGGAACAGCATCTCGCCGAACTATTCGGACGTATGGCCCCTTGCGAGCAAGCCGGAGCCTTATGACAACGAGGATGTTCTCAAGTTCGCGATCATCATGACCGACGGGGATAACAACCGGTACTACGAATACATCGGCGAACGGGAAGAATGCGACTGGGTTTATTCCAGACGCCATGGCTGGCAGTACAAGTGTGAGACGGTGACGGTCAATCAGTGGCAGGAACGCAGCGAAAGCGAGAGCTACAGCAACAATTCCTCAACGGCTCAGCGCGCGCTTTGCCAGGCCATGAAGGACGAAGGAATTTCGATCTTCGGCGTCTATTTCGGCACCAGCAACACCTCGGCCGGGTCGAGAAACATGCAGTCCTGCGCCAGCACGGGCAATTTCTACAAGGCAACGAGTTCGGACGAGCTGATCAACGCCTTTGCCAATATCGCCAAGAAGATCCAGCAGATCTACGTTTCGAGGTAACTGAACCCTTCCGGGATCGGATCGACAAAACTGAAAAAAAGGCTCGCCGGGTGGCGAGCCTTTTTGCATTTCACAGTCCGGAGTGTGCCGGTCAGCCGCGGTTCTGGCGGTTGTCGATCAGGTCGTCGACGACGGTCGGATCGGCCAGGGTCGATGTGTCGCCCAGGCTGTCGAAGCTGTCTTCGGCGATCTTGCGCAGGATACGGCGCATGATCTTGCCCGACCGGGTCTTCGGCAGGCCGGGTGCGAACTGGATCAGGTCCGGAGAGGCAATCGGCCCGATTTCCGAGCGGACATGCTTGACCAGTTCCTTCTTCAGCTCGTCGCTCGGCTCTTCGCCTTCCATCAGCGTGACATAGGCATAGATGCCCTGTCCCTTGATGTCGTGCGGATAGCCGACCACAGCGGCCTCGGAAACCTTCGGATGCGCCACAAGTGCGCTCTCGACTTCCGCCGTGCCCATGCGGTGACCGGAAACGTTGATGACGTCATCAACGCGGCCGGTGATCCAGTAGTAGCCGTCCTCGTCACGACGGCAGCCGTCACCAGTGAAATAGAGGCCCTTGTAGGTGGCGAAATAGGTCTGGACGAAGCGCTCATGGTCGCCATAGACCGTGCGCATCTGGCCTGGCCAGCTGTCCTTGATGACAAGGTTGCCTTCCGTTGCCCCTTCCAGGAACTTGCCTTCCGCGTCGACGATCGCCGGCTGGACGCCGAAGAACGGACGTGTGGCGGAACCTGGCTTCAGGTCGGTTGCGCCCGGCAGCGGGGTGATCAGGATGCCGCCGGTTTCGGTCTGCCACCAGGTGTCGACAATCGGGCAGCGCTTGTCGCCAACCACATTGTAGTACCAGGTCCAGGCTTCCGGATTGATCGGCTCGCCAACGGACCCCAGAAGACGCAGGGACTTGCGCGAGGTTTTGGTGACGTGTTCGTCGCC
Organism: Labrenzia sp. 5N; assembly: GCF_012395805.1. Taxonomy (NCBI): domain Bacteria; kingdom Pseudomonadati; phylum Pseudomonadota; class Alphaproteobacteria; order Hyphomicrobiales; family Stappiaceae; genus Labrenzia; species Labrenzia sp. 5N. The sequence goes on from NZ_JAAZTM010000005.1 coordinate 204,234, forward strand.
GGCGCCCATCAGGGCGCGGATCGCGGTGGGTGCCGTATAGAAGATGTTGACGTTGTGCTTGTCGCACACTTCCCAGAAGCGGCCCGGACCGGGATAGGTCGGAACACCTTCGAACATCAGCGTGGTGGCGCCGTTGGCAAGCGGGCCGTAGACGATGTAGCTGTGACCGGTGACCCAGCCCACATCCGCCGTGCACCAGTAGACGTCGCCTTCGTGATAATCGAAGACATATTCATGGGTCATGGAGGCGTAGACCAGGTAGCCGCCGGTGGTGTGCATCACACCCTTGGGTTTGCCGGTCGACCCGGAAGTGTAGAGGATGAAGAGCGGATCTTCCGCGTTCATCTCCGCCGGTGCACAATGGTCGGACACACGGTCCGCCTCGTCGTGGTACCAGACGTCTCGGCCGGCCTGCATGGCAATGTCGCCGCCGGTGCGCTTGACCACGATGACGCTCTTTACCGGCGCTTTTTCAGCAGCCTTGTCGACATTGGCCTTCAACGGCACCTTGCGGCCACCGCGCAGGCCCTCGTCTGCCGTGATCACGCATTCAGAGGCGCAATCCTCGATACGCTGGGCAAGGCTGTCCGGTGAAAATCCGCCGAAGACGATGGAATGCACAGCGCCGATGCGGGCGCAGGCAAGCATTGCATAAGCTGCTTCCGGAATCATCGGCAGATAGATGGTGACGCGGTCGCCCTTCTTGACACCCTGGCCGTGCAGCACGTTGGCGAACTTGTTCACCTCGCGGTGCAGTTCCTTGTAGGTGATGACCTTGTGCTCGTTCGGGTCGTCACCTTCCCAGATGATCGCGGGCTGGTCGCCGCGCTTTTCCAGGTGGCGGTCAACGCAGTTGGCCGAAACGTTGAGCGTGCCGTCCTCGAACCATTTGATCGAAACGTTGTGATAGTCGTAGGAAGTGTTCTTCACCTTGGTGAAAGGCTTGATCCAGTCCACCCGTTTGCCGTGCTCACCCCAGAAGCCGTCGGGGTCTTCCACGGAACGCTGATACATTTCCTGATATTTGGCATTGTCGACATGCGCCCGCGCGGCAACCTCCGCGGGAACGGGAAATACGGACTCAGTCATGTGAAACCTCCCAGAAACCACAATTGGACCTGCGGTAAGCGAGTTCTCCCTTCCGCGGCCTTGTTTTGCCGGGGCCATTATGCGTATGGCCCCTCAAAGCGTCCAGAACCTAGACTTGGTACTTTAGTCGGCGAGTCTTTGGTCTATGGCAAGGCCTAAGACCTTCAATCTCGTACGGATTTACGCGTATTTCCCGGCGATCACGTCAGCTCAGCCATCCGATCACGATACCCTGCACAAGCAGTACCCCGAGCCAGTGACCGCCGTCGATCAGCGTCAGGTTCCAGGACAGCCCTTGAAAGCGGTGGTTGACGATCTGCGTGGTCATGACGATGCCGACCCAGATCATCAGCGCGGAGATGATGCCGTTCCTGATATCGGCTCCACCGGTGTGATAGATCACGCCCGCGAAGACGAATGCCATGATGATCTGGCAGAAAAAGGCCGTTGCAAAGACAACCGGGTTTGGCCTCGTCTGCTCCTTGGTCAGACCGGCGGCGTTCATCCAGGCCTTGCCGAGGATGCCGTACCAGAGCGCGCCGAACAGGAAAGACACAATGGCGGCCGCAGCAACTGCAATCAGGTTGATACCGTCGAACATCATTGCAGGTCTCCCAACGTCATTTTTTCCTTGGCAATTCTGTCTACTTGCGACTTTTATCACACTTCGAGATTGCAAGTGTCTCTAAATTCGGCCCGTCTCGCCTATCTCCTTTCCGGATAAGGCTTTTTCGAAAATTCATTACAGGAGCCCAAGGTTTCATGCTCTTTTCAAAGCGACCTGTGTTTCGACTTATGGGAGCCGCCCTCATCGGCTGCACGATGTTCATGTCCCCTGCAGGGGCACAGACGGACACACCTTCTGATCTTTTGTTCGTCCTGGATTCTTCCAATTCCATGTGGGGCCAGATCGACGGTACCGCGAAAGCGGAAATTGCCCGGTCTGCCTTCGAAGGCTTTGTTGCCGGTCTTCCGGATGGAACCAGGGCTGGTGTGATGGCCTATGGTCACCGCCGCAAGGCGGATTGCGGCGATGTGGAAACGCTGGTGCCGGTGAGTGAGCTGGACCGCTCCAAACTGGTGCAAAGCGTCAAGGCGCTCACGCCGCGCGGCAAGACCCCGATTACCGAAACACTTCGGCAGGCGGCGGAACTTCTGGCGCAGAACGACCGCCCGGGACGGCTGATCCTGATCTCCGATGGTATCGAGACCTGCGGCGGGGATCCTTGCGCCCTCGCCGAGGCACTTGCCAAGTCCGGGGTCGATTTCAAGGCCCATGTCATCGGTTTCGACATCGCTTCCAAGGCGGATCAGGCCAAGATTGCCTGTATTGCGCATCTGACAGGCGGCACTTACTGGAACGCCAAGGACGCCGACGGCCTGACCGAAGCGCTGAAGGAAAGCGTCGCCGCGGTTGAGGAAAAAGCGTCGCTGCCTGTGACAGTCCTAACAGCAGCCGAAAAGGAAAGCGGCCAGCCTGTTTCAGGCCCTGTGCAATGGACAGTGGCAACCGTCGACGACGAGACCGTGGTTGCGTCCGGCATGACAGGTGGCAGCGTCGAGGTCGAGCTCGAGCCGGGATCCTACGTCGTCAGTGCAGAACTTGGTGAAAAGGCAGGCGGTGCATCGCTTGAGGTGTCCGACAAGGGCGGCCAGCAGACTGTTCTTCTCGACGGCAATCTTCCCGAGGCGAGTGTCACGCCCGCCTCCCCTGAAGCACCTGCAACCTCGCTGCTGGAAGTTGCCTTTGAAGGCCCGGGCCTGGATGGTGATTTCCTGCGTGTCGTCACCCCGGACGGAAACAGGCTCGAACGGGATCTCTGGGTGTATGTGCGCGACGGTAATCCCGCCAAACTGGCCCTGCCAACCCAGCCGGGTGACTATGAAATCGTCTATGTCTGGGCCGATAGCGGTGAACGTGTTCTGGCCAAGGCACCGATCAAAGTGACCGAAGTTCAGGCAATCCTGACCTACGCCCCCGAAGTTGCCGCCGGTCAGCCGGTGGAGATTGCCTTTGAAGGTCCGAACGGGCCGGAGGACTGGATCGGGATCGTTCCGAAGGACGGCACGGTTGACGATTACCAGGGCCGCTGGAAAGGCACTGCCGACGGGTCTCCCGTCACCCTTCAGGCACCGAGCGAAGCCGGCACTTATGATGTCATCTATGTCACCGGCATCGACCAGACGATCCTGACGCGCCAACCGCTAACTGTTGGCGAAAGTGCAGCAACGCTTCAGGCCGACAGCACGGTTGAGGCGGCCGGCAGACTGAACGTGACCTGGAGCGGCCCGAAGGCGCCCGACGACTGGATCGGCATCGCGCCGGTCGGCTCCGACCCTTCGGCCTATGTGACCTACGAACGTCCCGATGGAGACAGCGTCTCGATCATCGCGCCACTGGCTCGGGGCGATTACGAGTTGCGTTACATTCTCTCGACGTCCGACGGATCGAAGATCCTGGCCAGCCAACCTTTGAAGATCACGGATCCGAAGGTGACGCTGGAGGGCCCGTCCGAAGTTCCGGCTGCCAGCTATGTCAGCGTAAAGGCGAGCGGCCCGGCCAACAGCAGCAACTTCATCGGTTTTGCCGAACCGTCTCAGGATGCCTGGAGTACGGCGCCAGGGGCCTGGGAGATTGCGGACAACATCTCCAACGGCGTTGTGGAGGTGCGGACACCGGAAGAGCCGGGCACTTACGAGCTGCGCTTCGTGCTGTCCGCAGGTGACGCGGAAATCGTTGCGCGGCAGACCGTGACGGTGAAATAGCGCGACCGGTCATCAACGAAAATCGGAGCCCGCCGCTGAAAAGTTGCGGGCTTCTCTCTGTTCGGAGCTACTGTTTCAGCCAGACGGAAAGCTGTCCGCAAGGCTCGAAACCGAGTTGCCGATAGACCGGTAGCACGCTTGCATCATTTTCGTAGGTGCAAATCGACCGGTTCGGAAACGGTTCCAGAAGATCATGCAGAGCACTGTAGAGCCAGGTCTTGCGGCAGAAGACGTTTGAAAGGCCAAGGATATCCTTGCCGTCAAGCTTCGGACCGGTGTTGAAGACCGCCCCTGCCTTCACCTTGCCGTCCTTGATGATGGCGGCGAAATCAATGGTTTTGCGTTCCAGCAGCCTGGACGGGAAAACGGCATGGAGGCTTTCGTTCTCGTTCCAGCCGGCCAGCCACTTCTTCAGGCTTTCCGATGTCGCCACCTTGTGCCAATCGGAGCTGATCGGGGCACGTTTGGCACTTGGCGGCGGACGAAACAGCCAGGTGCCGGTAAAAAGCCTCTGAAAGCCGTAAGGTGCCAGATCCAGACTGTCGAAACTGTCCTTTACCCCGGCCCCCTTCGGCAAATCGGGCAGCGCGGCATAAAAATCCGCTCCCTGCTTCGGCGACAGGGTGACGATGTTCGGATAGAGCGGCAGGGCCTTGTCCCGAGCGCACCAGAACCCTGCATGAAATTCGGTTTTCGCACCTGCGGTTTTCAGGACCGCATCGCACCAGAGCGCATTGTTATGCGCGCAGGCATCCTGTCTGCCAGCGATCATTCGGCCATCAACATCGAAGATTTAAGCGTTCAGCCCACCCTTTTGGACGATGAAGTCTACCACGGATTCGACGCCCTCTCCCGCCTTTGTATTGGCGAAAACAAAGGGTCGTTCCTTGCGCATCTTCTTTGCATCCCGGTCCATGACCTCCAGATTGACGCCGACATAGGGCGCAAGGTCGGTCTTGTTGATGATCAGGAGATCGGAGCGCGTGATGCCCGGCCCGCCCTTGCGCGGAATTTCCTCGCCGGCGGCAACATCGATCACGTAGATCGTCAGGTCGGCGAGCTCCGGTGAAAAGGTTGCGGCCAGGTTGTCACCGCCGGATTCGATCAGGATCAGGTCGAGATCCGGGATGCTTTTGGTCAGGTCCGCTACCGCTGCCAGATTGATGGAGGCGTCTTCACGGATTGCCGTATGCGGGCAGCCGCCGGTCTCGACACCGCGAATGCGGTCACTGGTCAAGGCCTGCGAGCGCATCAGGGCTTCGGCGTCCTCGCTTGTGTAGATGTCATTGGTGATGACGGCGAGCGAGTAGCGGTCACGCATGGCCTTGCACAGCTTGTCGGTCAGCGTGGTCTTGCCGGAACCGACGGGACCGCCGATGCCGACGCGCAAGGGACCATTTTGGGAAGTCATGAACGGAACAACCTCGAATACTGGGTTTCATGTGCCATGGAGGCGATATCTGCAAGGAAGGTGGAGGTGCCGAGATCGTCAAGACCTGCGGCCTCGGCCTCTTCTGCAATTTCGAAGATCACCGGTTCCAGACCAGCCAGCACCTTCTGGCCGTCGCTCTGGCCAAGCGGCACCACCCGCACGGCAACGGAAATCAGATTGGCCGCGAAAGCATGCAGGAAACAGTGAAGCGCTGCATCCACCGGCAAGCCGTGAGCCGCAGCTGCAAGTCCCAGCACTACCGGGTAAGGCCAGGAGGTGTTTTCCTCGCCCGCGAATTCGTGAAACAGGCGTGCGGCCTCGGTGCCCGCTTCCGGCATCCAGCTGTTGCACACGGCTCTGAAAAAGGCGCTGCCCTGGGCACTGGATTCCAGATGCCGCTCCCTGGAGGGTTGCAGGGCCAGCCCCAGGTCACGCAGCTCGTCAACGGTCGCTCGATCTCCCGCAAGAGCGGCCCGGTAGGTTTCCTTCAGCAGGATGGCGTCGCTTCGTCCAGCGCCGAAGCGGAGGATTTCACGCAGCCAGACGCCAAGTTCCGCCGCACTTGCCACCCCGCCCTGCTCGATCACCTGTTCCAGCCCGTGGCTGTAAGTAAAGGCGCCGATCGGAAAGGCCGGTGAGAGAAAGGCCTGCAGCCGGTAGAGCGCCTGCGGTGACAGGGGCAGTCGCGGAGCTGAGGGCTCAGTCATGGGAATGTCCGGAATCGTGGTCGTGCCCGTGCCCGTGGTTGTGTCCATGATGATGGTCGTGGTCGTGCCCGTGCCCATGATCGTGGCCGTGGGTGCGACCATGGCCGTAGGCGCCGCCTTCCGGATCGAAGGGCGCGGATAGCCTGGTCAGCCGGCCGCCGAGCTTTTCCACCATGTCTTCAATCACGTGGTCCCGCCGGATCCGCAGGGTGTTGCCCATGAGCTGCGTCGGCAGGTGCCTGTTGCCCAGGTGCCAGGCGATCTTCACCAGGTGGGCGGTGTCGTCGGCGTGAATTTCGACCACTTCCTCAGGTTCTGCGAGAACTTCGACAATCCGACCGTCTTCAAGTTCCAGACCGTCGCCATGGCGCAAATGGATCGCCATCGGTTCATCCAGCAGGAAGGTCAATCCGGCTGCGCCTGTCAGAACTGCCCTGCGCCGATACCGGTCTTCCCGGTCAAGCGTGACCCGGTCGGTGACATCGCCGGTCCAAGTTTCGGCCTTGTGGATTTTCGCGACGCGGATCATGCGGCTTCCATCACCTTTGCCATCATGGCCTGGAAAGCGGGACGCTCCCTGAGGCGTTTGAAATAATCGTAGACCGGACCTTCTTTGGGCAGGTCGAACTTGGCGGCCAGTGCCCAGCCGGAGCAGTGCCCGACGATGATGTCGGCAATGGTGAAGGTTTCGCCCATGGCATAGGGACCGTCACCGATCAGCGTTTCCAGCGTTTTCAGGCCTTGCTCGAATTCGTGCCGGCAGACGTCCTTGACCGCCGGAACACGGACATCTTCGGGATGGATGAAGGTGTTCTTCGCAGCGGTCCAGAGCGCGCCTTCCAGCACATCGACACCGAACTGGGTGATGCTGTCCTGACGGGCGCGATCAAGAGTTCCGGCAGGAAAGGTAAACCGGCCGTGCTTGTCGGCCAGATAGGTACAGATTGCGACGGAATCGGTGATGACGGCGTCACCGTCGACCAGCACGGGCACCTTGCCGCTTGGATTGAGCGCCTTGACGGTATCCGACTGCGGCAGAGCCGGGTCAACCTCGTAAGGCTCGCCCAGTTCCTCAAGCAGCCACATCACCCGCATGGCGCGGGTCCGCGGAAATCCGACGATCTTATACATGCCTTTCCTCTCCCGAACGCGTTCTTGCGGAGCTTAGAACAGGAAGTAGCGCTGGGCCATCGGCAACACTTCGGCAGGTTCGCAGGTCAGCAGTTCGCCGTCGGCGCGCACCTCGTAGGTTTCCGGATGCACTTCGATCTTTGGCATCATGTTGTTGTGAATCATCGACTTTTTGGAGATTCCACCACGGGTGTTCTTGACCGGAAGCACCAAGCTGTCGAGACCTGCCTTGTGCTTGACGCCGGTGTCATAGGCCGCCTGGGACACGAAGGTGACACGGCTGTGCGTCAGCATCTTGCCGTAGGAGGCGAACATCGGCCGGTAATGCACCGGCTGCGGTGTCGGGATGGACCCGTTCGGATCGCCCATCGGAGCGGTCGCGATGGAGCCGAGCTTCAGCACCAGCGCCGGCTTGATACCGAAGAATTTCGGGTCCCAGAGCACAAGGTCGGCCAGCTTGCCGACCTCAACCGAGCCGATGTACTCGTCCAGGCCATGAGCGATGGCCGGGTTGATGGTGGTCTTGGCCATGTAGCGCTTGACCCGGAAATTGTCGTTCTCGCCGGATTCATCCGAAAGGCGGCCGCGTTGCACCTTCATCTTGTGCGCGGTCTGCATGGTGCGGATGATGATTTCGCCGACGCGGCCCATGGCCTGGCTGTCGGAGGAGATGATCGAGAACGCACCCATGTCATGAAGAATGTCTTCCGCCGCAATGGTTTCCTTGCGGATGCGGCTTTCGGCAAAAGCAACGTCCTCCGGAATGTCCTTGTGCAGGTGGTGACAGACCATGAGCATGTCGAGATGCTCTTCCAGCGTGTTGACCGTGTAAGGGCGTGTCGGGTTGGTGGACGACGGAATGACGTTGGGTTCGCCAACCACCTTGATGATGTCCGGTGCGTGGCCGCCGCCGGCCCCTTCGGTGTGGAAGGCGTGGATGGTGCGGTTCTTGAACGCAGCGGTGGTGTTCTCGACAAAACCGGACTCGTTCAAGGTGTCGGTGTGGATCATCACCTGGACGTCGTATTCATCGGCAACCGACAGGCAGTTGTCGATGGTCGCCGGTGTGGAGCCCCAGTCTTCGTGGATCTTGAGGGCTGCGGCCCCCGCCATCACCTGCTCTTCCAGCGCGGCAGGCAGGGAGGCGTTGCCCTTGCCGGCGAAGATGAGGTTCATCGGGAAGCTGTCGGCAGCCTGAAGCATCCGGGTGATGTGCCACGGGCCGGGCGTACAGGTGGTCGCGTTGGTGCCCGTTGCCGGACCGGTGCCACCGCCGATCATGGTGGTCACGCCGGAGCACAGGGCTTCATCGATCTGCTGCGGGCAGATGTAGTGGATATGAGCATCGATCGAACCTGCGGTGAGGATCTTGCCCTCCCCGGCGATCGCTTCCGTGCCGGGACCGACGATGATGTCGACACCGTTCTGGACATCCGGGTTGCCGGCCTTGCCGATGCCGACGATCCGGCCGTCCTTCAGCCCGACATCGGCCTTGACGATACCCCAGTGGTCGATGATCAGCACATTGGTGATGACCGTGTCGACGGCGCCGGCGGAACGGGGTGCCTGGGACTGGCCCATGCCGTCACGGATAACCTTGCCACCACCGAACTTCACCTCGTCGCCATAGGTGGTGAAATCCTTTTCCACCTCGATGATGAGATCGGTATCCGCAAGGCGCAGCCTGTCGCCGGTTGTCGGTCCGAACATGTCCGCATAAGCGGCGCGGGGCATCTTGTAGGCCATATCTAGTCTCCAATCGGCGATCAGAAATCGGTGTGTTTAATTCGCGTAGTCCTCAACCGTCGCATCCAGATCCTCTGTGCGTTTCATGGTGAGGACGATCAGGCAGTTCCGGTACAGTTCGTTGCCGCGTTTTCCGCCCCTGAAGGGGAAGCTGTAGGCGGTGCAATCCTTGTCGGCGTAGGTTTTCCAGGCGGCCTGGGCATCGTCGAGGCTGGCGGGGGCGCCCTTCAGCTCCTCCGGCAATTCCGCATCGATCTCGACCAGCCGTGCACGCAGCCGGTCGAAGGCTTCGTTCATGCGCGTGTCAGCGTCTTCCAGGGCCTTGTCGGCACAAAAGCTGCGTTCGGCTTCGGTCAGCGGATAGCCGCAGTCGATGTTGTCGTTGACCTTCTCTTCCTCAGCAACCGCCGTGCTGGCGGTGGCCAGAAACAAGGCTAAAGCAGGAAGGGTCACACCGCGCACAGGCATCAATTCCCCAGACCTTCACTGAGCTGTCTCAACTCGTCGATGCGGTTGCGGGTCAGATCTGCGCGGCAGCCGTAGACCAGCATGGGTTCCATGGTTCCGCCGCGGGCCAGAAAGCCGTAGGCGTCGCAGGCCTTGTCACGATAGGGGATCCAGGCACGCTGGGCTTCGCGCAATGTTTCGACCGCCCCTTTCAGCCCTTCCGGCAAATAAGCGTCGGTCTCGGTCATCTTTTCCATTGCGGATCTGTAGACCGCGTTCAGCTCCGCATCCGCCTTCAGCCAGTCGATGTTGGCACACTGGGTCATCTCCGACTGCGTCATGGCATTTTCGCAGTTGGGTGTTTCCTGCGCGGCGACAGGTCCGGCGAGCAGAAGACCGAGCCCGATCAGCGAAAACGAAAGAGATGATGCGGATCTGATCACAATTCGCCCATGACCTTCTGGTTGAAGCCGTAGACCGTGCGGCTGCCGCGATAAGGCACCAGCGTCACGGATCTGGACTGGCCGGGTTCGAAGCGCACGGCTGTGCCTGCCGGAATATCCAGGCGCATGCCGCGGGTCTTTTCCCGGTCGAAAGACAGGCCTTCATTGGTTTCGAAGAAGTGATAGTGGCTGCCGACCTGGATCGGCCGGTCACCTGTGTTGGCGACTTCCACCGTCACGGTCTCAAGGCCTGTGTTCAGTTCGATCTCGCCTTCGGCGGGAAACAGTTCTCCGGGGATCATGCTCGTCTCCTTGGAAATTGCGGTCAGCGGATCGGTTCGTGCACGGTCACGAGCTTGGTGCCGTCAGGAAAGGTGGCCTCGACCTGAACATCGTGAATCATCTCGGACACGCCTTCCATCACCTGGTCGCGTGTCAGTACCTTGGCGCCCGCGGACATCAGGTCGGCAACGGTGCGCCCGTCACGGGCCCCCTCGACAACAAAATCGGTGATCAGGGCGACGGCTTCCGGATGGTTCAGCTTCACGCCCCGTTCCAGGCGGCGGCGGGCGACCATCGCGGCCATGGAAATGAGCAACTTGTCCTTTTCGCGGGGCGTCAGGTTCATGAAAGAAAGTCCTCCAAATCAGCAATACCAGACGCGCGGCAGCGCCGTCATTCGGTATCCGGTGAGAAACGACATCAGGGCCGTGCGCAAGCCGCGGCCATCATTGGACACAAACCGGGTTATCAGCAAGCCGTTCCAGGCGCTGGCGGCCGCCTGGGCGGTTCCATCCGGCAATGTTTCGATCAGCTCTCTTGCCCTGGCGAGCCGGTCTTCGGCATCGGCGGAGCAATCGACAAAGGTTGCCGCGGCCAGGGCGCCGGCGGCCGTAGCCGGGCCGGTCAGCGCGTCGGCCGGGTCGCCATCCAGCCGGATGTCGTCAGCAAACACCAGCTTCCCGTCCCGGCGGATGCGCCAGCTGTCGCGGTAGAATACGTACTTGACCTGCTCGCCCATCGCCTTTCGGCCAAGGACGAAGGATTCGACCATCATCAGCCTTGCGTCACCTTCCAGATCCGCCTGCAGCGTGCGGCGAAGGCGCGAGGCGTTGAAAAGGATGGTTTCCTGAGGCAGCCATTCCAGGGTCGCACCGGGTCCGACCGTGAAATGCCCGCTCACCTGGGCGGTGCCGCCCGGGCTGCGGTAGGCACGTTCGGCCGTCTGGCTGGTCACAATTACGTGTACACCGGCGTCAGCGCCGACTTCATAGTCGAGCTGGTCGCCTCCGGTGAGACCACCGGCGGTGTTGATGAGAACGGCTGTGGCAGGGGTATCATAGACCTTCGGCAGGCGAACCTTGGCCGACCCGCTCTGATACAGATCGGTCAGACGGGTTTTGCCGTCCGGCGCCGAAAAACGCACCTTGCCGATGCCTTTCACGCGCTGCAGAACTACGGCTTTCCCGCCCGTTTCTGATGCCAGACCAGCATCATACATTGCTTGACCGCCCCCCCTGCGGGCTCATTCAGTCATTGTTATTTTTCACATCTGTTCAAATTGGTCCAGACCGTCGCCGGGCCGCAATGGGCAATATGCCCTCGGCAATCTTAGCAAGAGCCGGGCCAAGGCCGGCAAGTGGAAAGGCAAGACGACACCGGCCAAAAAAGTCCCTGTTTCCCGCAGCTTATCAATGCCTGCTCGCAAAAGTTGCTCAAAAATAAGGCAATTGCAAGAAAGATTGGCGTGGAGTGGATTTGAGGAAGGGGTTGCTCTCGCGCCGATGTTCCGGTTTTTTAAGAAGACAGCAGCTATTCATACTGCCATTGCCCAATTGCGACGTGTCATCCGCTGGATGACGAGCGAGGGAAACCGTGTTTTTGAGCCCGATTGGCCGCCTGACTTCCGTTTGTCTGACCGTAACCGCTCTTGTGATGAGTCTGGCCATGAGCCAGGCACGGGCGGATATAGGTGCCTATGTCCTGATCGACGCGAGTTCCGGCGCTGTGATCGAGCAGGAAAACGCCACGCGCAAGTGGTACCCAGCCTCACTCACCAAGCTCATGACGGCCTATGTCACCTTCAAGGCGATCCGCGAAGGCCGCGCCTCGCTCGACAGCGCGGTCGTGCAGTCCAAGAACTCCGCGGCCGAACCACCCAGCAAGATGGGGTTCAAGGTCGGGACGCGGTTCACTGTCGACACGGCGCTGAAGATCATTCTGATCAAGTCGGCCAACGATGTTGCGGTAGCGCTCGGCGAGTCGATCGCGGGATCTGAAGCCGGCTTCATCGCCATGATGAATGCGGAAGCTCAGCGCCTGGGAATGTCCAATACCCGGTTCTACAATCCGCACGGTCTGCCAGACAACCGGCAGGTGACCACGGCGCGGGACCTTGCCATTCTGGCCCTGGCGCTGCGCCGGGACTTTCCGGAATCCCGAAACTACTATGACCACCCGGGGATCCGCTTCGGCAAGAAGACGCTGCGGTCGGCCAATCGGGAATTCCTGCTGCGCGTGCCCGGCGCCAACGGCATGAAGACCGGCTACATCTGCAATTCCGGGTACAATGTTGCCGCCTCCGCGACGCGCGGCAACAAGACCTTGATCGCGATTATCCTTGGCGCGGGTTCCGGTCTGGAGCGCACCGCCTTTGCACGCCAGCTTTTTGACGAAGGGTTCCGCAAGCGCGGCGGCCGTAGCATCACGAGCCTTTCGGGCACCAGCGGCAATCCGCCGGCCGACGGTTATTGCCGGCGCAACAAGAGCCCGGGTCCCAAGGGCTACATGGCCCGGTTCGACATGGAAAAGGAAAAGCAGGGCGGGTTCCTGTTCTTCGCCAAGGCCAACAAGTCCGATGAGGACAAGCTCGACGACAGCGGTTTCAAGCTGTCCAACGGCAAACCGGACTGGGCAAAGATCCTTGATCGTACGCTCGGCCCTCGCCGGATTGCCTACCGTCCGCTGGATGTCGGCCTCGGCAACCCGAAAGGGTCGCCTTCCGTCAGCCCGGGCACCGTTCCCGCCGGTGCCGCCAGCGAAGCGGTCGCAGCCATCGCGGGCGAGGATATTGCCGTGGAAGACGTACCACTGCCGGTCGCCAATCCCGTGCGGCGGGCAGAAAACGAAATCCGGGCGAAGATGCAGCTGACGGCCAATGCCAAAACCGCAGGCGCAATTCCGCAGGGTGGCGATACCGTGTCACGCCCGGGAGCCGCGGTTGAACTTTCGAAATCTTCACCCGGATCGATCTTCCGCAAGGGTCTGGATTTCACCGTTCCGGTTCCTTCCCCAAGTCCTCGCAAGTAATTCGATTTCCAGATCTTTGACGGTGCCGATGATGTAGCGTTGCGGTTAACGGAGTTAACCTTTTATTTACGCTACTCCTTAACACTGCAGTAAGCATTTTTCTGGCAAAGGCGTGCTCCCTGCCGGACCTCGAAATGCCACTGCGGCACAGAATATGCCGGTACAACAGGTCGAGAGATCGCATGATGATTGAACCGAGATCCACCGCCACCATCAAGGCTCTGGCCAGCCTTGCGGAACTTTCCGCCAATCAACTGGAGGAAGGGGTTTCGGTCGACCATGTGATCGCCACCTTGCGAAAGGCGGCGGAGGCTGTCCGGCTCGTGGTTGATGTCGAGGCGGAAGAGGAACTGGACGACTTCGAGTTCGAAGCCGACAGCGACACAGACGTGGAAGCCGAACTGGAAGCGTCTGAAGCGGACATCGTCCAGGATCTGACCCCGATGGATCTGTCCGAGGACGAGGCCGACAGGAAAATTGTCGCCCTCGACAAGAAGGACGCCGAAGCGGCCTCCGAAGAAGACGACATCATCCTCAACGCGGGGTGATTCGGCGTCAGCCGGACGTTTTTCCAACTGAACAAGCCGACGTGGCGGGACCAGCATTTGCGCTGACCCGCCTTTCTGCCTATGTGTCTGCGGAAAGTCCGCCGGGTCCGATCAAGGACCGGCGAATGCATCTGGAGAGATACCATGGCCTCGCCGACACCGGTTGCCGAAGGACAAAAACCCAAGGGTCCGAAGCCCCCCATTCCCCTGTCAGTCCTGACCGGGTTTCTGGGGTCAGGCAAGACAACGCTCCTCAATCGGATCCTGAAGGATCCGTCGATGGCGGACACAGCGGTCATCATCAATGAATTCGGCGAGATCGGGCTCGATCATCTGTTTGTCGATCAGGCCGGCGACGGCATCGTGGAGCTTGCCTCCGGTTGCCTGTGCTGCACCATTCGCGGCGATCTTGTCACGACGCTCGAAAACCTGTTGCGCCGACTGGATAACGGCCGCATGGACAGGCTCAACCGGGTGATCATCGAGACGACGGGTCTGGCGGATCCGGCGCCCATCCTGCACACGGTCATGCTGCATCCCTATCTGGTGATGCGCTACCGGCTCGACAGCGTGATCACGCTTGTGGACGCGGTCAACGGTCTGTCGACCCTCGACAATCACGAAGAAGCGCGCAAGCAGGCCGCTGTTGCCGACCGGCTGGTCTTCACCAAGACCGATCTCGTTCAAGACGAAGGGGCGCGGGCCTCCTTCGACGCCCTCAAGCAGCGTTTGCAACAGCTCAATCCCGGCGCTCGCCGGCTGGACGCCCAGGCGGATGATGCAACTGTGGAAAATCTTTTCAACGCCGGTCTTTATGATCCGAAGAGCAAGATCCCGGACGTGGCTGCCTGGCTGAACGCGGAAGCCTACGAAGACCAGCAGCATGACCACCATCACGGTCACGGCCACGAACATGCACATGGCCATTCGCACGGGCATCACCACGATCATGCTCATGACGTGAACCGGCATAGCGATGCCATCCGGGCCTTTACCCTGTCGACTGATCGACCGGTGCCGGCGTCCGCGCTGGAAATGTTCCTCGATCTGCTGCGTTCCGCGCACGGACCGAAACTGCTTCGGGTCAAGGGCATCGTGCAACTGGCTGAAGATCCTGAACGGCCCGTGGTGATCCACGGTGTCCAGCACGTCTTCCATCCGCCAGCAACACTGGAAGCCTGGCCGGACGCGGATCACAGAACCCGCATGGTGTTCATCACTAAGGACCTGCCGGAGGGGTTCGTCAGGCGCATGTTCGAGGCCTTTTCGGGCGCCTTGCTGCCCGATACGCCGGATCACCAGGCCCTGACCGACAATCCGTTGGCGGTGTCGGGTTTCACCAGTCCGGTGAGGTAGGCGGCAGGTCCGCAATACCCCGGCGCTCTCCAATGGGATCCCTCATCCTGAGGAGCCGCGAAGCGGCGTCTCGAAGGATGGGCGGCACCCACAGGAACAAGTGGCCCATCCTTCGAGACGGGCCTAAAGGCCCTCCTCAGGATGAGGCTCTGAGATTTTGAGTAGCAGCCAGCGGTGACTGCACCATCGTCTCGGAAACTCAATCTTTCTTGCGCAGACGGATCAGTCCTTCCTGGGCGGTCGAGGCGATCAGGACCCCGTCCCTGGTGAACAGAGATCCGCGGTTTATACCGCGTGAGCCGGAAGATGAGGTGCTGTCGGTGGCGTAAAGCAGCCAGTCGTCGGCGCGGAAAGGACGGTGAAACCACATGGCATGGTCCAGGCTGGCGGCCTGGATCTTCGGGCTGAAGACGGACGTGCCATGGGGAAACAGCGAGGTGTCCAGCAACGTCATGTCGGAAGCATAGGCGAGGACACACTGGTGCATGCGTTCGTCGTCCGGCAGTGGGCCTGTCGCCCGTACCCAGACATACTGCTGCGGTGGCAGGGGCTTCTTGCTGAAATAATGGGTCATGTCGACCGGGCGCATCTCGATCGGCCGCTCGCGCTCCCAGTAGCGGCGGATGTTTTCCGGGGCCATCGACAGGAATTTTTCCTTCAGTTCCTGTTCGCTGGGCAGATCTTCAGGTGTCGGAACGTCCGGCATGTCGATCTGGTGCTCCAGCCCCTCTTCATGCACCTGGAAGGAGGCGGACATGGAAAAGATCGCTTCGCCGTGCTGGATCGCGACAACGCGCCGTGTGGTGAAGCTGCCACCGTCGCGGATACGGTCGACTTCGTAGATGATGGGGACTGACGGATCGCCGGGCCTGAGGAAGTAGCCATGCAGGGAATGGACGTGACGGTCTTCCACCACGGTGCGCGAGGCGGCAACCAGCGCCTGGCCGATCACCTGCCCGCCAAATACGCGTTGCCAGCCGACCTGCGGGCTGCGACCACGGAACAGGTTGCGTTCCAGCGGTTCCAGGTCGAGAATCTGGAGAAGATTATCAATGGCCGTGTTCATCGGCGCGATCCCTGTTAGATAGACGGCAGGTGATTTGGTTCGAGGCTTGGAGCCCCGGCACCGCACTCTTGGACGGCAGTTGACGTTAAAGTCAAGATGCCTTTAGGGAAACCGAAGGCAAGGAGAAGAAGACGATGGCGAGGAAAAAAAGCGTCCCGGACATGTTCGATGTCGTGATCGCAGGCGGCGGCTATGTCGGCCTGTCTCTGGCGGTGGCGTTGAAGCAGGGCGATGCCGGCCTCACCTGTGCCGTGGTCGATCCCAAGCCGATGGAAGACCTCCACAAGGATCCTCGCGCCTCAGCCATCGCGGCAGCTGCCTCACGCATGCTGTCGCAACTCGGCATCTGGCAGAAGATTTCGGGCGAGGCCCAGCCGATCAACGAAATGATCGTCACCGACAGCAAGCTTCGCGATGCGGTTCGGCCAGTCTTCCTGACGTTCGGCGGCGAGGCGACGGAGGGTGAACCCTTTGCCCACATGATGCCGAACGGCGTGATGATGCCTGCGCTCTACAAGGCGGCCAAGGCGCTTGGCGTGAGCTTTTTCGCACCGGGCACCGCGGAAACCTTTCGCACTCATCCAGACCACGTCGAACTGGCGCTGGAAGACGGGACCCTTCTGAAAAGCCGGCTGCTCGTTGCAGCCGACGGCGTGCGCTCCCGCCTGCGCGGCCTTGCCGGTATCCGGACGGTCAACTGGGACTACGGCCAGTCCGGTATCGTCACAACAGTGAAGCATGAACGGCCTCACAACGGTCGGGCGGAAGAACATTTCCTGCCTGCCGGACCATTTGCGATCCTGCCCTTGCCGGGCAACCGGTCGTCGCTGGTCTGGACGGAAAAGACAGCGGACGCCGACCGGCTTGTGCGGTCTGACGACTTTACTTTCGAACTGGAACTGGAACGCCGTTTCGGACATCACCTCGGCACACTGGAGCTGGACGGTCCACGCCGGGCCTATCCGCTCGGGCTGAAGCTGGCGCGTGATTTCGTCAAGCCGCGCTTCGCCCTGATCGGCGATGCCGCCCATGGCATTCATCCGATTGCGGGCCAGGGGCTCAATCTGGGCTTCAAGGATGTCGCGGCACTGGCCGAAGTGCTGGTGGATGCCCGTCGTCTGGGGCAAGATCTCGGCGGTTTCGACGTTCTGGAACGCTACCAGCGCTGGCGCCGGTTCGACACGTTCCAGATGGGCGTTGTCACCGACGTACTGAACCGCCTGTTTTCCAATGACAATGACGTGTTGCGCGCCATGCGCGATTTCGGACTTGGTATTGTGGACAGGATGCCGGGCCTGAAAACGCAGTTCATCAAGGAAGCTGCCGGTTTTGCGGGGCCGGTGCCGAAATTGCTTTCCGGCGAACCTATCTGATAGGAGTTGGATCGGACCGTCTTCCACTCCGCAGGATTTCCATTTGATGATTGCCAATCCGGAGAGTTTTTCCGCGCACCGGTCGATCCTGATTACGGGCTGTTCCTCCGGCATCGGCCTTTCGGCAGCCCACATCATGCGCGGGCGCAACTGGCGTGTTTTTCCGACTGCGCGGAGCCAGGCGGATGTTGACGGGTTGAGCGATCTTGGTTTCGAAGCCTTCCGCCTGGATTATGAGGATCCGGACAGCATCGAGGCGACGGCAAGCGAAGTTCTGCAGCGGACCGATGGTGCGTTGAGCGCGGTGTTCAACAATGGCGCCTATGCGGTTCCAGGTGCGCTGGAAGACCTGCCGACGGAAGCCCTGCGGTCGCTTTTCGAGGCGAACTTCATCGGCTGGCATGATCTTACCCGCCGGTTGGTGCCTGCAATGCGCGCCAACGGTTCCGGGCGAATCGTGCAGTGTTCCTCCGTACTGGGGTTCGTGGCACTCAAGTACCGCGGAGCCTACACCGCTTCCAAATTCGCGCTTGAAGCCTATTCGGACACGCTTCGCCAGGAACTGAAAGGTACCGGCATTCACGTCAGTCTGATCGAACCCGGTCCTATCGATACCCGGTTCACGCAAAACGCACTGGCGAATTTTCAGCGCTGGATCGGCGAGGATGGTCTGCAGGCGTCGCGGCATCGTAAGACCTACGAAAAGCGCCGCATCCGAATGGAGGCGGGAGAGCCCGGGCCGTTCAAGCTGCCGCCGGAGGCCGTGGTCAAACGGCTGGTGCATGCGGTGGAAGCAAATCGGCCGAAAGCGCGCTATCATGTAACAATTCCGACCACCGTCATGGCGGTGGCCAAACGGGTGCTGCCGACCAGTCTGCTCGACCGGTTCTGCATCTGGGCTGCCGACGGCGAGGAATAGCTGCCTGCCGACAGGTGGCTGCGCCGGACAGTGGTGAAACAAGGAAAACGAAATGGCAGATCTGATCAACTTTCTCATTCCCGTCGGCCTCGCCGCGGTTGCACTCGTGTTGCTGCTCGGCATCTGGAACATGTTCCGTCACGGGCCGGCCAACCGCTCGCAGCTCCTGATGCGCTGGCGTGTCGGTCTTCAGTTTCTGGTGATTGTCCTGGTGATGGGCGGTCTCTACTTTTTCGGCACCGGCCACTAAGACAAGATAACCGGACACTACTGGAGGAACTGGGGGCACAATGGTTGTTCTGAACAAGATCTATACGAAGACGGGTGACGACGGCACGACCGCGCTGGGTTCCGGAGAACGGCGCCGAAAGAGCGACCTCAGGATCGAGGCATACGGGACCGTCGACGAGACCAACTCCGTGGTTGGTCTGATTCGCCTTCAGACCGGGCAGTCTGCGCCGGAGGTCGACCAGTCGCTCGGCAGGATCCAGAACGACCTGTTCGACCTGGGGGCCGATCTTGCAACGCCGGAAACGGGTGAGGACCTTGGGTACGAGCCGCTTCGGATCACCGACGCCCAGGTCACGGCGATCGAACAGGCGATTGACGTCCTCAATGCGGAGCTCAAGCCGCTGCGTTCCTTCGTGCTGCCGGGTGGCAGTCCTGCCGCTGCCTACCTGCATCTGGCCCGCACGGTCTCACGCCGGGCAGAACGTCTGATGGTGGAACTGGCAGCCCGCGAGCAGATCAATCCCGCTGCCGTGCGCTACATGAACCGCCTGTCGGACTATTTCTTCGTTGCCTCGCGGTACCTGAATGAAAAGGGTGAGCAGGACGTTCTTTGGGTGCCTGGACAGAACCGTTAGGTCAGTTCCCCTTGCCGGAGGCCTGGCGCTGAATGTTCATTCCCCTTCACGATCACAATCGGCTGGTCCATGTTCCCCGCCCCTTTGTGAACCTTTTCCTGATTGCCGCCAACATCCTGATCTTTCTTCTGTATCAGGGTGCAGGTTCCCAGCAGGCGGTGGCCGCGTCCTCCTATTCCTTCGGCCTTATCCCGGTTGTCCTGTTCGATATCCGGGATCTGTCGCCGGAGCTTCAGATGCTGCCCGACTGGATGTCGGTGGTCACCTATGCCTTCCTCCATGGCGGCTACATGCACCTCATCGGCAACATGCTGTTCCTGTGGGTGTTCGGCGATAATGTCGAGGATGCCATGGGCCATCTGCGATACCTGGTCTTCTATCTGCTGTGTGCAATAGCCGGCGGGTTGGCATATGCCTCCATCGACGTCAATTCGGATGTGCCGTTGATCGGGGCGTCCGGCGCCGTTTCAGGCGTTGTTGCCGCCTATCTGATGCTGCACCCGCGGGTGAAGGTGTGGGTGCTGGCACTGGGCCGGATACCCTTGCGCCTTTCCGCCGGATGGTTGCTCGGCGGCTGGATCCTTTATCAGATCGTCAATGCCGTGATTGCGTCCGATAGCGATGTCGCCTGGATCGCGCATATCGGTGGCATGGCGGCGGGTGCCGTGCTGATCGTGTTTTTCCGGCGCAGGGGTGTGCCCCTGTTCGATCGAAACATCGCCTAGGCACAGTTTTCAAAAAGAATGCGGACCGGTCAGGAAACTAGGCTGCTTTCCAAACGGCATCAGCAGTGCGGCAGGCGACTCCCCGGCGGCTGATCATTCGACCGTCAGCCAGCTTGATCCGTTCGCGGTAGGAGCGGCAGAAGTCGCCGGACGTATTTTTCCAGGTTTTCAGTGGCGTAATTGTGCCGCTCGCCCCACTCGAGGGGTTTCTCCAGCTCCGGTCCTTGCCGGAAACAGACTTCTCCAGCGCAGCTTGAAGCGTGGTTTCAGCCCGGTATTTGTCCGATGCTTGCAGTTTTGAAGCCGGTTTGCGTGTTTCCGCCGCGGCGGGTTCCTGCAGGGAGACAAGCGTGTCCTGCACTGACACAACGGAACAGCCTGTGAGGATATTTGCCAAAAAAAACAGAAAAAACGTCCCTTTCGGAACGTGAAACCCACGAAAAATCAAGTCCGATCCCGCCTCTTGGATCTATTGCCAGCCGTTGGAGATAGCCTCCCGTTCTTCCCGCGCGCTGAGGGACCCACCAGAAGGCTCGCTGTCACCATTAAACTGACGCCCGCCAAAGATGCGATCTAAAAAACCGCCTGAACCGGACTTTTGTGTGGCAGAGCTAAAAGAAGTTCGTTCTGACGAACCGCCGGACGACGAACCGCCGGATGACGATCCACCCGACGAAGAGCGGGAGGAGGAAGAAGAAGAGGAGCCTCCGCTGCGACCGGAGTTGCCTTTGCTTTCCGAGCTTCTACCGGCCGATTTGTTTCCTGCCGAACTGTTACCGGTGGAGCTTTTTCCGCTCGAACTGTTACCAGTTGAGTCGCCACCGCCCGAACGGCTGCCACCTGTGTCGCCGCCACCGGAACTGCTGCCACCGGTGCTGTCACCGCCGGAACTCTTGCTACCGCTGTCACCACCCGAACTCTTGCTTCCGCTGTCGCCGCCGCGGTCTCCACGTTCGCTGCGGCCTCCACGGTCACCGCGATCGCTGCGACTGCCGCGATCACCATGCGAATCTGCGGCCGCGGCAATGCTGTCCTTCATGTCGAACAAGGGGCTGAAGTAGACAAGAGAGAACATCATTGCCGCAGCTGCAACACCCGGCAGTATGCGAAACATCGCAGAGAGGCGGTCTTGCAATGTAATCTGGCGGGCGCGTTTCATCTGATGCGATTCAATTCGTAATAAGGGGTTTTTGGCGGTCGACGAGAGCGGTTTTACGACCTTCGCACGCATAACACCTGGGCAATCTTTGTTCTTCCCGAAGATAGTCTAAAAAAAGTCGGGATCAAAAGGTCTCCTTACGTGTTGTCTCGCTGAGAGCGGTTTTGCGGAGAACTCCTTGCCTGAAGATACGTTAAAGACGGAGATGATCCGTCTGCTCCCGAAGCTGAGGAGTTTTGCTTTAAGGCTGTGCCGGAATCCGGATCAGGCAGACGATCTGGTGCAGATGACATGCGAACGTGCAATCCGATCGCTCGACCAGTTCGATCCGGCCACCCGGCTCGACAGCTGGATGTTCCGGATTTTGCAGAATCTGTACTTCAATTCGGTTCGCGACACCGCAAACCGGGCCAGGCTTTTCGACCTTGCCATGCTGGATTTCGAGGAAAGTTACGACGGCGCGAAAGCCGCCGCCGACAGCCTGGAGCTCCAGAAAGTGCAGGATTTCATTGGCGAGCTGGAAGAAGACAACCGCGAGGTGCTTCTGAAGATCGCCGTTGAGGGCAGAAGCTACAAGGATGTGGCGGATGAACTCGGCGTTCCGATTGGAACGGTAACCAGCCGGCTCGCCCGCGCAAGACTGAAACTGCGCGAGTGGCTGGACTCGAACGATGCCCCGCAGGGCGTCAGGCTGCGCAGCATGCCAGGGGGTATGTGATGACATTTGATGAAAAGCGCGAACAGATCCTGCTTGCAAAGGATATCGGCAAGATCCTGGACGAGGAAGGTTCGGAAGAGGAGCGTGCAGCTCTGCTTCGCCGGGTCGACGCGACTGGTGGTGGACATGATCTGCTGGAGCAGATGTCCAAGGACAATACCATTCTGCAAAAAGCGGTTGCCGCGCCGGTGCCTGACGAATCAATGGCACGGTTCGAAGCACTCATCGAAAAGGAATTCGCCAAGCGCGAAGGTCCTGCGCCCCGTCATGCGCATGCGTCCTGGACAGGCGTGCTGATCCAGATCGCCGCCGCACTTGTGATGGTTGCCGGCACTTTCGGCTTTACCACCTACTGGATGCAGACGCGGATGGACAGTGCCGTGTCTTCTCTTGCCGCACATATGGAAACCGAGCGGATGCTCCTGGCACAGACCGTCCAGGAAGCGCTGGAAACGAAAGTCAGCGGCGAGCCCGTGTTCGTTGGGCAGGAAGGCGACTGGCGCGAGATCCTGACGCCGATCAAGACCTACCGCAGCAAGAGCGGGCACTGGTGCCGCGAGTACCTTCGCGAGACCACCTTCAGCAGGCTGGACCTTTCCATTCGTGGCACGGCCTGCCGGGACGAGAACGGCACCTGGGTGACCGTGTTCGCCGAACCGGTGTCCGACAAGTTCTCGCCGCAGACCCCCGGCATCTGACCGGGGACCGGCACCAGGAAAACAGAGAAGTCGCCGCGTGTTGCCGTAACAGGTGCGCGCGGTTTCCTTTTTGCGGTGAGCCCCGGTTTTCCACGCATTGTTGCGTTGCCGAACTATCATCATTGCGACGCATGTTTTTCCAAGCCCGGCAAATTGCCGCCTTAGACCTTTTACCGCAATTGACAGGTGCCGTGTCGGTCAGTACCGTCCCCCGCCATGCGCCACGATTGGCTCAATTCTGCCGTTTGTAACCTTGCGTCATGAAGGCAGAGAGCCGGAGAATGCGGTGCGGTGAAAGCCGGCCCAGCAAGAGGTTGAGACCAAATGAAGATCCTCGTACCCGTAAAACGGGTCATCGACTACAACGTGAAGGTCCGTGTGAAGGCGGATGGTTCTGGCGTCGATCTTGCCAACGTCAAGATGTCCATGAACCCGTTTGACGAAATCTCCGTCGAAGAAGCCCTTCGGCTGAAGGAAGCGGGCAAGGCGAGTGAAGTGATCGTCGTGTCCGTCGGGCCGCAACAGGCCACCGAAACGCTGCGCACCGGCCTTGCCATGGGCGCCGACCGCGGCATTCTGGTGAAGACCGACGACACCACCGAGCCGCTGGCAGTCGCGAAGATCCTGAAAGCGATCGTCGAAGCCGAAGAGCCGGGTCTCGTGATCCTCGGCAAGCAGGCGATTGACGACGACTGCAACCAGACCGGACAGATGCTGGCAGCCCTCCTCGGTTGGAGCCAGGGCACATTTGCCTCCAAGGTCGATCTGGGCGACGGCACTGTCGATGTCACCCGTGAAGTGGATGGCGGCCTGCAGACCGTGAAGCTGAAGCTGCCGGCCATCGTGACCACGGACCTGCGCCTCAACGAGCCGCGCTATGCGTCCCTGCCGAACATCATGAAAGCGAAGAAGAAGCCGATCGACGAAAAGTCTCCGGCCGATTTTGGTGTCGACACCACGCCGCGCCTCACCGTTGTCACCACCACCGAGCCGGCATCGCGCCAGGCCGGTATCAAGGTCGGTTCCGTTTCCGAGCTGGTCGACAAACTCAAGAACGAAGCCGGCGTCCTTTAAGACCCGTCGCAGGAGGATAAAACATGACAACACTTCTTGTGGCCGAATACGCCGGTGGCGAACTGAGCGATGCCACGGCAAAGGCCCTGACGGCTGCCGTCGCTCTTGGTGCCGACGTTCACGTCCTGGTCGCCGGCAAGGGCGTTCAGGGCGTTGCGGATGCCGCGTCCAAGCTTTCCGGCGTCGCCAAGGTTCTGCTTGCTGAAAGCGATGCGCTGGAGCACCAGCTGGCCGAGCCGACCGCCGATCTGATCGTCGGCCTCGCAGGCGATTATGACGCGATCGTTGCCCTGGCAACCGCCAACGGCAAGAACACCCTGCCGCGCGTCGCAGCCCTTCTGGACGTGATGCAGATCTCCGACGTGACGGCTGTTGTCGACGCGGACACTTTCGAGCGTCCGATCTATGCGGGCAACGCGATCCAGACCGTGAAATCCGGCGATCCCAAGAAGGTGATCACCGTGCGGACCTCCACGTTCGCGGCTGCGGAAGCAGGCGGTTCTGCCGCTGTTGAAACCGTTGCGGGAACGGACGGTTCAGGTCTTTCGGAATTCGTCGGCGAGGAGCTTTCCAAGTCCGACCGTCCGGAACTGACGTCTGCCAAGATCATCATTTCCGGTGGCCGCGCGCTCGGTTCTTCCGAGAAGTTCCAGGAAGTCATCATGCCGGTGGCCGATGCCCTCGGCGCGGCGGTTGGCGCATCGCGCGCTGCCGTCGATGCGGGCTACGCCCCGAACGACTGGCAGGTCGGCCAGACCGGCAAGGTGGTTGCTCCGGATCTCTACATTGCCTGCGGCATTTCCGGTGCCATCCAGCACCTTGCCGGCATGAAGGATTCCAAGGTGATCGTCGCGATCAACAAGGACGAGGAAGCACCGATCTTCCAGGTCGCGGACTATGGCCTCGTGGCGGATCTCTTCGACGTGCTGCCGGAATTGAAGGCTGCCGTCGAGTAACACCTGCGGCAAATTGATCACGGACCCCGGGGCGAATAACAGTTTTCGCTCCGGGGTTCTTGCTGTTCGGCGCAAGACTTGCCAAAAATAGCCGCAACCCGTCCAATCGGGATGTTTTCTAAAGATCGGATTTTCAGGATGGCAGTCGAAATCAAGAAAGTCGGCGTAATCGGCGCTGGTCAGATGGGCAGCGGCATTGCGCATGTGTGTGCACTTGCGGGCTTCGACGTGGGATTGAGCGATCTCTCCATGGAACGGATCGAATCCGGCCTGGCTTCGATCAACGGCAACCTGGCGCGCCAGGTGTCCAAGTCCATGATCACCGAGGAAGAGCGCAACGCGGCGCTGGATCGCATCAAGGCAGCCGAAGACCTCGATCTTCTGCGTGATGCAGACCTGGTGATTGAATCCGCCGTCGAGAACGAGCAGGTCAAACGCAAGATCTTTTCGCAGCTTTGTCCGATCCTGAAGCCCGAAGCGATCCTGGCGACCAACACTTCGTCGATCTCGATCACGCGT
Organism: Labrenzia sp. 5N; assembly: GCF_012395805.1. Classification (NCBI taxonomy): domain Bacteria; kingdom Pseudomonadati; phylum Pseudomonadota; class Alphaproteobacteria; order Hyphomicrobiales; family Stappiaceae; genus Labrenzia; species Labrenzia sp. 5N. Next base: position 229,281 of record NZ_JAAZTM010000005.1, read on the forward strand.
CTTGCCGCTTCGACCGATCGTCCGGAACGCTTCATCGGCATCCACTTCATGAACCCGGTTCCGGTCATGGAACTGGTCGAGCTGGTGCGCGGCATAGCCACGGAAGACGAGACTTTCGAAGCCTCGAAAGGGTTCTGCGTCCGTCTCGGCAAGCAGATTGCCGTCGCAGAGGATTTCCCGGCCTTCATGGTCAACCGTATCCTTCTGCCGATGATCAACGAAGCAATCTACACGCTCTATGAAGGCGTCGGTTCTGTTGATTCCATCGACAAGGCCATGCGTCTCGGGGCCAACCATCCGATGGGGCCGCTGCAGCTTGCGGATTTCATCGGTCTCGATACCTGCCTGTCGATCATGCAGGTGCTTTACGAAGGTCTGGCGGACACCAAGTATCGTCCGTGCCCGCTGCTCGTGAAATACGTTGAAGCAGGCTGGCTCGGCCGCAAGACTCAACGCGGGTTCTATGATTACCGCGGCGAGCACCCGGTTCCGACCCGGTAATCGGTTCGCCAGCCACCGCAGAAGCCCCGGTAACGATGAACCTAGCCCGCTATTGCCTGACCAGCGCCACCCCGGACCCGGGCAAGACGGCGCTGGAACTGGTGGGGGCCGGTGGCGCCCTTCTGGAAACATGGAGCTATGGCTCGCTGACGCGGGCCGTTCTCTCGGTTGCCGCGGGTTTGCGTGCCACGGATCTTTCGTCCGGTGACCGTATCCTTCTCAGGATCGGTCACTCCAGCGATTTTCCGCTGGCGTTCTTCGGGGCGATTGCGGGTGGTTTCGTGCCGATCCCGACGTCTTCCCAACTCACTGCGTCGGAAGCAGAAGCGATCTTGGCCGACAGCGGCGCACGGATGGTGCTTCACGACGGACATACTGTGCTGCCGAACACGGGCAGCGCGACGTTGCTGGGTCCAGAGGCCTTGGTCGAACTGAAGCAGGCAGAGCCGGGAGACTTTGCGGAGACCCACGCTGACGACCCGGCTTTTCTTGTCTATACGTCCGGTACCAGCGGCACGCCGAAGGGCGTCCTGCATGCGCAGCGCGCCGCCAGTGCGCGCCGGCCCATGTATTCCGGCTGGTATGGCATAGGTGCTTCCGACCGGCTGCTTCATGCCGGAGCGTTCAACTGGACCTATACTCTGGGTGCCGGCTTGATGGACCCCTGGGCCAATGGTGCGACCAGTGTTGTTTATGACGGGCCTCGAGACCCGGACCTCTGGCCGGACCTGATGACAGACACAAGGGCGACGCTGTTTGCGGCCGTGCCCAGTCTCTACCGGCGTATCCTGAAGTATGGCGCTGTTACGCCCGCCTCCTTTCCCGATCTTCGCCACGGCCTGACGGCCGGAGAAGCGCTTCCGGCAAGTCTTTATCGGGAGTGGAGGGAACGCACCGGCCGCGAACTTTATGAAGCGCTCGGCATGAGCGAGATCTCCACCTATCTCTCCAGCAGCCCCAGCGTTCCGGTAAAGCCGGGTTCCCCGGGCAAACCCCAGGAAGGCCGGAAGGTTTCCATTCTCAGCGAGTTGGATGACACGCCGGTGCCGGTGTCCGGAACGGAGACAGGGCTTCTGGCTGTTCACAGGGATGAACCGGGCCTGATGCTGGGATACTGGAACCGTGCCGAGGAAACGGCGGCCGCATTCAGGGGCGACTGGTTCCTGACCGGCGACAGGGCGCGTACGGATGAAGACGGCTATTTCTGGTACGAAGGCCGTGCTGACGATCTGATGAACGCCTTCGGCTACAGGGTCGCTCCGGAAGAAGTGGAGCGGGTGCTGGCAGCTGACCCGCAGGTGCAGGAAGTGGCCGTGACGGCGGTGCCTGCGCGCGAAGGTGTCAGCCTGATAACGGCCTTCGTGGTGCCGGCCCTCCCCGGGCAGCTGGATGCCGACAGTCTTGCCGCTCATGCGGCAGAAAACCTGGCGGAATACAAGCGTCCCAAGGTTTACAAGGTGCTGGAACAGTTGCCACGCACACCGTCCGGCAAGGTCCGGCGCAGTGTCTTGCGGGAGGGGCTCTGACATTCGTTAACACCTGATTAAGGGTAGGGGGTTAGGGTGGCCACAACTTCAGGAGTTAATGATGGACAGCGTTGGCATTGCCACGACATTCGTTGCGCAGACCCAGGCACAGACAGCCCAGACGCTTCAGACAGAGATGATGAAGATGGCCGCCCAGCAGGACGCCAATCTGGTGGCGCTGCTGCAGCAAGGGGCTGACAATCTTCAGGCTCAACAGGCCACACCACCTCCCGGTCTCGGCGGACGGGTAGACGTCAGCGCCTGATCCCGTTCCTTTGCGGTTTTGTTAACGGCCCGTGCGGATTGGCCCCGCACGGGCCGTTTTCGTTGCTCCGCCGGGTGTCTTTTTTCGGGTGAAGCCTGAAAAGCACTTCTCGAAAGATGCTTCTGAAAGTTCCTGTCTTTCAGATGCTTATCCATAATTACGTAAAGTTTTAAGAAAAATATTCTGATCAATTCAGTAATTGAGTCAGCAACTCTGAGAGTTGTTTTGGAAATTTACCTTTGAATTCAGGTATTTCATACAAGATGAAGTTTGAAATCGTATCCAAGGATTGGAACGACCATGCCTGAAGCAATAGGATATGGAGCATCCCAGGCGTATCAGCCGAACCAGGCCAACACGCGTGCGGGCCAGGTTGCAGAACAAGCCGAAGCGTTCAAGACCAAACGCTCCGAAGCTGCAGCCGTGATTGCGCAACGCCAGGCGAGTTTCAGCACGAACCGGGCAGAATTCCTGAGCCGGCAAGCTGAGCAACTGGAAAATCGCGCGGAAACGCGTCGGCTGGAAGATGGTGTCGGATTACAGGTTAACATCCTGGCCTGATGTGACGCATCTTCCGGATAAGCCGACTGGAAGCGTAAGACGAACGAACAAAAAGCCGAGTTGCCCGATTGCAAGGATGACGGGTGACCAACGGCTGCGGACAAGCCTCATCACCACGGCGAAGGAGTAACCCATCATGCCGAGTGCTATCGACAGTTCCTCTTCCTCGGCCGCCTACAGCGCTGCAAGTGTTCGCAGCGAACTTGCTGCCAATGCGGTAAGGGACCAGAACCAGCAGGAACGCCAGGTTGCCGAGCGGCTGGAGCAGGCCCAGGCAACCCAGGAAGAAGACCGGCGCGAGTCGCGCCGCATTCCAGGTCTGGGCAACGCGGTCGACATCAGCGTCTGATCCGGCGGAGGGTCACCTCCACCGGCTTCGAAAGGTCTGATGATCTTGATATTTCTGGCGGCAGCCGGACGTCAGGCGTCCGGGGCCGCCATTGCGTTTTTAATAAGCGCCTTGGCCTCGCCGGAGGCCCATTCGGCAGGGCCGTACATGGTGCCGATCTCGCAGCCCTTGGGGCTAACCAGAATGGTTGTCGGCAAACCGGTTGCCCGCGCAACCTTGCGCAGGTCCTTCAGAAGATCGTTCGAACTGTCCTGATAGAAGGTGAGATTGCCGACGCCGATCTCGTTCAAAAAGTCTTTCGGCTTTTCCGGTCCGCCCCGGTCGAGATTAACCGCAACCACCTCGAAATTGTCGTCTCCCATCTCCGCCTGCAACTCGTCCAGCGCCGGCATTTCCTTGCGGCACGGGGCGCACCATGTTGCCCAGAGATTGAGGAGCACTGTCTTGCCGCCGAAGTCCGACAGCGCCATCTGCTGGTCGTCGGGCCCCTTGAAGGTCAGGTGCTGAAGGTCCAGCGGCGCGCTTGCCGGAAGGAAGGCGGCCACTTCTCCAGTGGCAAATGGCTTGGCCGCCGCCGCAAAATCGAGCGCAGCCGAACAGCTTTGCGCACCGGCGATGTTGCCATTCGGTCCAGCGATCACGTATAGAGCCGCTACGGCGGCCACTGCACCCGCAAGCCCGGCGGCAACAATGCCGCGTCTGTTGGTTTTCGCTGGTTCGGTTGGCTTTGTCATTCGTTCACACCCCGCAAGGGGGCGCCTTCTAAGGGACAGGACATGAGCAATCGCATGTGGGGAGGCCGGTTCGCTGAGGGACCGGACGCCATCATGGAGGAGATCAACGCCTCCATCGACTTCGACCGGAAGCTATATAAGCAGGACATCGACGGCTCGAAAGCCCATGTGCGCATGCTCGCGGAAAAAGACATTGTGATGCGGGACGATGCCGACAAGATCGTTCAAGGTCTAGACACAATCCTGTCAGAGATCGAAAGCGGCAAATTCAAGTTTTCCCGCGCGCTTGAAGACATCCACATGAACATCGAGGCGCGCCTTGCCGAGCTGATTGGCCCGGCTGCCGGACGCCTGCACACGGCGCGCTCACGCAATGACCAGGTGGCGACCGATTTCCGCCTGTGGGTGCGCGACACGCTCGATACGCTCGACGACCAGCTGGGTGAGCTGATGCAGGCCCTGGCGGAAAAGGCGGAAACCCATGCTGCCGACGTCATGCCCGGGTTCACGCACCTGCAGTCGGCCCAGCCGGTGACCTTCGGGCACCACATGCTGGCCTACGTCGAAATGTTCGGCCGCGACCGGGGCCGGGTACGCGATGCGCGCAAGCGCATGAATGAGTGCCCGCTTGGTGCAGCGGCGCTAGCCGGCACGTCCTTCCCGATCGACCGGCACATGACCGCCAAGGCGCTCGGTTTCGACCGTCCGTCTGCCAATTCGCTCGATGCCGTTTCCGACCGTGATTTCGTCATCGAGGCGCTGGCGACGGCATCTCTCACAGCCATGCATCTGTCGCGCCTTGCCGAGGAAATCGTCATCTGGTGCTCGGCGCAGTTCGGATTCGTGAAACTGTCGGACAAGTTTTCGACCGGTTCGTCGATCATGCCGCAGAAGAAGAACCCGGATGCGGCGGAACTGGTGCGTGCCAAGTCGGGCCGCATCTACGGTTCACTGCAAGCGCTTCTGGTGATGATGAAGGGCCTGCCGCTCGCCTATTCCAAGGATATGCAGGAAGACAAGGAGCAGGCTTTCGACGGCCTGGCCAGCGTTTCCCTGGCTCTTGCGGCCATGACCGGCATGATCCGCGATCTAGAGCCTGTCACCAAGGCGCTGAAGAAGGCCGCAGGCTCTGGCTATTCGACTGCAACGGACCTTGCCGACTGGCTGGTTCGCGTTCTCGGTCTGCCGTTCCGCGACGCCCACCACGTGACCGGGCGCATCGTGGCGATTGCCGTCGAGAAGGGCATCGAACTGCACAAGATTTCGCTGGAAGAGATGCAGGCGGTGGAGCCGAAGATCACCAACGAGATCTTCCAGGTGCTGTCCGTCGACAAATCCGTACGCAGCCGAACCAGCTATGGCGGCACGTCGCCGGTAAACGTACGCAAGCAGGCACGCCGCTGGCTGAAAGAGCTGGCCAAGGCCTGATGACCCATTGAAGGTCGGCATTCCCCGCAACACACGGCGCGAACTGGTCTTGCCGAACGCGCCGTGTCATGCGAGGAGAAGGACCGGTATGTGACTTTGTAAGAACTCCCGTGTCCGCCCGGACGCGGGGCAGTCGATCCAAAAAGGCATGATGGTGATGACAATGCGGTTCAAAACCCTGGCTCTGGTCGGTCTTTGCCTGAGCGTGACCCTGGCAGGGTGTGGCCGCAAGGGCGGGCTGGAAAACCCGGGAGCGCCTGTGCAGCAGGCGGACGCCGCGGTTGATCCCGCTGTGGCAGCACCGGTTCAGCCGGAAGCGCCGCAAAGCGACAAGCCCTTTTTCCTGGATTTCATGATCCGATAAACCATGCGCGCAGCGGCAGTGCCGGCTGCGCATCGGAGCGAGCCGGCTCTGCCGAGGCAACCGATACGCTCCATCGTTTCAATGCCGATCAGCTTCCGCACGGTCTGGTAATAGCGACCGGCCCTGAACCTGATCCAGCCGCATGAGGGCCGTCCCTTGCATCACTTCGATTACAAGAATGGCGAGCTGTTTGCCGAAGACGTGGCGATCGAGACGATCGCGCGTGAAGTCGGCACACCGTTCTACTGCTATTCCACGGCAACGCTCACCCGTCACTACCAGGTGTTTGCCGCCGCATTCAGCGATATTCCGTCGTTGGTCTGCTATGCGATGAAGGCAAATTCCAACCAGGCGGTCCTGAAGACGCTTGCACAGCTGGGCGCCGGCATGGACGTGGTCTCGGAAGGCGAATTGCGCCGTGCACGGGCTGCGGGCGTTCCCGCGTCGAAGATCGTCTTTTCGGGGGTCGGCAAGACCGAGGCCGAACAAGCCTACGCGCTTCAGGAAGACATCTTGTGCTTCAACGTGGAATCCGAGCCCGAGTTGCGCCAGCTTTCACGGGTCGCCACTGCAATGGGCAAGACCGCACGGGTGTCCATGCGCATCAACCCGGACGTCGATGCCAAGACCCATGCCAAGATTGCGACCGGCAAGGCCGAGAACAAGTTTGGCATTCCCTGGCAGCGTGCACGTGACGTTTATGCCGAGGCAGCGGCTCTGTCCGGTATCAAGGTCACCGGCATCGACATGCACATCGGCTCGCAGATCACGGAGCTGGAGCCTTTCGACAACGCATTTGCGCGTCTGGGCGAGCTGATCACGGATCTGCGCTCGCAAGGCCACACGATCGACCATGTCGATCTCGGTGGTGGACTGGGTATCCCCTATATCACCGACAACAATCCGCCGCCGCATCCGGACGCTTATGCCCAGGTGGTCAAGAAGCATGTGCGCGAACTGGACTGCATGGTCATGTTCGAGCCGGGCCGCATGATTGCCGGCAACGCCGGCATCCTGGTTACCGAAGTCGTCTATGTGAAGGAAGGCGCCGACAAGAATTTCGTCATTGTCGATGCCGCCATGAACGATCTGATCCGTCCGACGCTTTACGAGGCCTATCACGAGGTGCGCCCGGTGCGCGAACCGGGGGAAGAAACAGACCGAATCAAGGCCGATATCGTCGGTCCGGTGTGCGAAACCGGTGATTTTCTGGCCCAGAACCGGGATATGCCCAGGGTAGAGGCCGGGGAAATGCTGGCGGTCTACTCGGCCGGCGCCTATGGCGCAGTCCAGTCCTGCACCTACAATTCGCGGCTTCTGGTGCCCGAAGTGCTCGTAAATGCAGACCAATTTGCCGTTATCCGGCCCCGGACCAGCTACGAAGACCTGCTCGGTCTGGACCGGATTCCGGACTGGCTCAAGGGTTCGTGAACAGATCGGCTGACAATTAGTTGAACCGACAGGTTGCCGGACAGCCCGCTATGCCTCACCTTATTGTATGGTGGGCAGGTCCAGCGGGCTGCGTTTCCGGAGAAACGGGCAGTTCGGGGGGCAAAACCGGAGGTGCCATTGAGCCCGAGCGACAGCGATCCCGATCAAGAACGGCAGATTTCTTCCGAGACCTACGGCTGGCGGGCCTTGATCCGATCCCGGCTGGACAGCCTGGTGCGCCAAAGTCGCCGTGCCTTGTTCATCGAACGCCTGTGGCGTGCTTTGCTTCCGGTGCTGGTGGTACTCGGCCTGTTTGTCGGGGTGTCCTGGCTTGGTCTGTGGCTGGTTCTTCCTGCCTGGGCAGGCCCGCTCGGGCTTCTGGTATTCGCTGCCGCCACCTTTTGGGCGGCGCGGGATCTCTTCCACCTTGCCTGGCCGACGCGCGAGGATGCGCTCTCCCGGGTCGAGAAATCCTCAGGCCGTACCCACCGTCCACTGACAACGCTTGAAGACGAATTGTCGGTCGGTGCGAGCGATCGCGAAAGCCAGGCGATCTGGGCCCTGCATCAGCGCCGCACAGCCGAAGCAGTCGCCGCGATCCGTTCGAAAGCGCCGGATCCGCAGGCCTTCCGACGCGATCCCTGGGCGCTTCGCGTCCTGGCCGCCAGTGTACTTCTGATCGGGTTTTCGACAGCAAGTGGCGATCATTTCGGCCGACTGGTCTCGGCCTTTCAGAACCCGTTCAAGACAGTGGAACCACCCAGCCGTCTCGATGCCTGGGTCACGCCGCCGCTCTATACCAGCGAGCCACCGATTTACCTGACGGGCGAAAGCGCCCAGTTGCGCGACCCGGGTGCGCCGATCTCCGTGCCGGAAGGGTCGATTCTTGTGGTCCGTACGCAAGGCGCACGTGATCTCAAGATGACCTACGCCCGTGCGGAAGACACCGAGCCTCAGGTGATCGAACCTGAACTTGGGACAGAAACGGAAGATCCGGATCTGAAAACGCTTTTGCCGGTTGAACGCCGGCTCGAGCTGGAAACCACCGGTATCGTCGAATTGCTTAACGGCGAAGAGCCGATGCTGAGCTACGTCTTTGCGGTGAAGCCGGACGATGCGCCGGACATCCGGTTGACGGACGATCCTGAAGAACAGCTCAGCGGTGCGCTCAAGTTTTCCTATCTTGTGAATGACGACTATGGCGTTGTTGCCGCCGAGGCTCGCATCGCGCCCCTGCCTGATCCGGACAACAACAACCGGGCTCCGCGCCCGCTTGTGGAGGCGCCCCAGTTCCCGCTTTCACTGCCGCCGCGCGCCGGCACAGCCAAGACGGCGGAAACCATCCGGGACCTGACGTCGCATCCCTGGGCCGGTTCTGAAGTCAATCTGTCGCTGCTGGCACGTGACCAGGCCGGTCAGGAAGGGCAATCGCCCGCGTACCGCATCACCCTGCCCCAGAGACGCTTCGGCAAACCTCTGGCCCGCGCTGTCGTCGAACAGCGCCGTAATCTTGCGCTTGATGCCGAAAGCCAGAGCGAGGTCATCATTGCGTTCGATGCCCTGATGCTGGCACCGGAAATGTTCGACTTCAAGCCGCGCAACTATCTGGGCATGCGCTTTGCCTACGGCTCTCTGGTGAACGCGAGGACCGACGAAGACCTGAAGGCCCTGTTGCCGCTTTTGTGGGACCTGGCCCTGTCGATCGAGGACGGTGACCTTTCCGCAGCCGAACGCAAGCTGCGTGATGCCCAGGAGGCCCTGCGCAAGGCGCTGGAAGAAGGGGCGAGCGACGAGGAAATCGCCAAGCTGACCCAGCAACTGCGGGAAGCCCTGAACGAATACATGCAGGCGCTGGCCGAGCAGATGCGCCAGAATCCGCAGGCCATGCAGCCTTTCGATGGCAACCAGCAGACGCTCAGCGAACAGGACCTGAGCGAAATGCTGGACCGGATCGAGGAACTGGCGCGTACCGGTTCCCGTGATGCCGCGCGCGAACTGCTGGCACAGATGCAGCAGATGCTGGAAAACTTGCAAGCAGGCCGACCGCAGATGATGCCTAACAGCATGTCCAGCGAAATGATGGAGATGCTCAACCAGCTGGGTGAAATGATCCAGCGGCAACAGCAGCTGATGGATGAAACCCACAAGTTCAACCAGGATCAGCAGCAGCAGCGTCGCGGTCAACAGCAGCAACCCGGTCAGCAACAGCAGGGCCAGGGACAACAGCTGACTCAGGAGCAACTGGAACAGATGCTTCAGCAGCTTCAGGAGGGCCAGGGTGACCTGGCACAGCGGCTGCAGGAACTCATGGACCAGCTTAGCCAGAACGGCATGGGCCAGAACCAGGCGCTGGGTGAAGCTGGCGAGTCCATGGGCGAGGCTCAGCAGTCCCTGGGGGATGGACAGGGTCAGCAGGCGCTCGGCGAGCAGGGCGATGCCCTGGATGCCCTTCGGCGCGGCGCTCAGGGTCTGACGGAGCAGATGATGGGTCAGGGCGAAGGCCCGGGTTCGCCCAACGGCGCGTCGCCGATGGACGAAGACCCTCTTGGCCGTCCGCGGCGCACCGAGGGCCCGGACTTCAACAACCGGGTGCGCATCCCCGACGAAATCGATGTTCAGCGAGCGCGCCGGATCCTGGAAGAGCTCCGCCGCCGCTTCTCCGATCCTTCCCGGCCGCAGCTGGAACTCGATTATCTGGAACGGCTCCTGAAGCGGTACTAGGCCCGTTTCTGACAAAGGTTCACGACCCCGCTTCGGCGGGGTCAGTTGTTTTTGACGGTGATGTTTGTGTTTGTGGCCCATCCTTCGAGACGCGCACACGTGCGCTCCTCAGGATGAGGTTGTTTTTTGGGGTGAGGCCTTTTGTAGCCCCGTGGAGAGCCCAGCCACGTTCGGATATCTCTTTGCCGCAAGATCACCCTCATCCTGAGGAAGCGCGAAGCGCTGTCTCGAAGGATGGGCCGCTTGCTCAATTCTCTGTGTTCTGAAGGAATACGGTGACTACCGGCGTGATCAGCCCAAACAAAAACCCCGCCGAAGCGGGGTCTTGGGTTTTGGAATTGCGGCGGCAGGACTTACGCGTAGCGGCGGGTCTCGCTCGGCAGATCGCCGGAAATGGCGTTGCGCACGGCCTTGCGGATATCGGCCAGCGAAAACGGCTTGGTGACCACGTCATGGACCAGGGATTCCAGGCCATTGGCCCGTTCACGCTGGTCGGCAAAGCCGGTCATGAGGAGGATCGGCAGCCGTGGATAGTCGCGCGCCGTATGCAGAGCCAGGGCGATGCCGTCCATGACGGGCATCTTGATGTCGGACAGCAGCAGGTCGAAGCTGCCCTTCTCGCGGGTCAGAACCTCGACGGCTTCGCCGCCATCCTCGGCCGCTTCAACGGAATGACCGTCAAGCTCCAGGGCACGCTTTACGAAGCTGCGGACAGCTTCATCGTCTTCAGTAAGAAGAATGCGAGCCATGCTCACTCTCCTGTGTTGCCGTCAGCCGCTCCGTCGTCCGGGGCGACAACGTATCCAATATAGGGCAACTGCCGCCAAGCGTGGCCCATATCCATACCATATCCGACGACAAACTTATCAGGACAGGCGAAACCGACATAATCGGCAGATATGGCAGCTTTACGGCGCTCGGGTTTATCCAGCAGAGCTGCGATCTTCACCGAGTGTGCGCCCCTGTTCAGCAGCCGCTCCCGCGCGAAGGCGAGCGTACGACCGGATTCCAGGATATCATCCACTAAAATAATATCGCGCTCGTTAACGTCACTTTCAACATCGCGCAAAATCCGGATGGTGTCGGAGCCTTCAGTCCCGGCGCCATAAGAGGACAGGTGCATGAACTCCATTTCCGGCTGCAGCCCTGCCCGGTGCATAGCCCGCACAAGATCTGCCGCAAAAATGAAGCTGCCTTTCAGAACCGCGACAACCAAAAGATTTTGCGGTTTGCCTTCGGCGATTTCCTCTGCGAGCGCGCCAACACGTTGGGCAATGGCGTCTTCATCGAACAGAGTATGGATATCTGATGTCATGGTCACTCTAGAACTACCTGGCGTTGGCCGCGTTCAACAAACCGGACCTGGATATCGGACGCGGTTTTCGGAGGGTCGGCTAATATCGTCCTGAACCGGGTTTCGTCCAGTGCGTTTAGCGATTTTGTTCTGGGCTCGACAGTCCAGGCATAAACTTCCTGCATGTCCGCACCGCGGATCGAGAGGCGCACGGCGGGCACCGAGTTCAGTTCATCAAGCAGATTGCGGATTGACCCCTCGACCACGAGAACCTTCTTGCCGTCCTCGACCTCGGTGAAGGTGCGCAGGTTGCGGAATTCAAGTCCGCGTAGATTGACTTCAAACCCGATCATCCGGAACAGGCTTGCCAGGTCAGGAGACTGTTTGACGAGCGAGTCTCGCATGAGGACAAACAAAACACAGGCCGCAACCGCGACGCCGAACAGGGCAACACCGCCAATGCGCCGAAAATTTCGCCGCAGAATCCAGTTGAGGATTGCACCGATCTGGTCCCGCCGGAACTTGTTCGGATTGACGATGATCTTCGGCCGCTTGGCCATGGATTCGATGTCGGCCTTGTTTTCAGGCTCACCGGTCCTGGCGTCTTCCTTTAGATCCGCAGCGAATTTTGCCTCGTCGCTGGCCGTACGAGCGGCTGCGGGTTCGGGGGCGACCGCGGCTTCGGGTTCGTCGTCGTCGTCATCCGCTTCCGCGTCGAACGTTTCTTCTTCCGCGTCGGCTGCCCAATCGGCTTCGTCCTGTGCGGGATCTTCTTCAACGGAAGGAGGTGCAATTTCGTCGACGTCGTTCTTTGCGCTGAACGCAACATCGCCTTCTTCGTCATCGTCGGGCGAAACGAACCAGCGGTTGCCGCACTTGGCGCATTTGACGCTACGCCCTTCCGGGCCAAGCGCCTCTACCTTAATCTCGTAGGACGTACTGCAGTCCGGACATTTGATCTTCATGTGCGAAGACCTTTCGCCATGGCATGCTCTAGCGGTTCACTTTGGAACCGGGGGGTCGAAATCCGGCACGAAATATTGGACAAGGGCCAAGCAAATCCTATGACGGGCTTTCAGGTCCTTAATGGACCTTTATATGATTAATGCACCGTTAACGGCCAGGCTATAGCGTTCGGGCCATCAACAGGAGTAATTTTGTGATCCGCTTCGAAAATGTCGGATTGAGATACGGAATGGGATCGGAAATCCTGCGCGACCTGACTTTTCAGATCGAACCGCAGTCGTTTCAGTTCCTGACCGGTCCCTCGGGGGCAGGCAAGACCAGCCTGATCCGGCTCCTGTTCATGTCCCTGCGCCCGACCCGAGGCCTGATAAAGGTTTTCAACCGCGACCTGAGCGTGATCGACAAGCAGGAATTGCCGAAGCTCCGGCGCAAGATCGGCGTGGTGTTCCAGGATTTTCGCCTGCTGGACCATCTGACAACCTATGAAAACGTGGCGCTGCCACTGCGCGTGGTGGGAAAGGACGAATCCGAATACCGCTCCGATGTGATTGATCTGTTGAAATGGGTCGGACTTGGGGATCGCATGCATGTGCTGCCGCCGGTGCTGTCGGGTGGGGAAAAGCAGCGTGCGGCCATTGCGCGGGCGCTGATCACCCGGCCGGAGGTGCTGCTCGCGGACGAACCGACCGGTAACGTGGATCCGCCACTTGCACGTCGTCTGTTGCGCCTTTTCATCGAATTGAACAAACTCGGCACCTCTGTCGTCATCGCGACCCACGATATCGCGCTGCTGGAACAGGTGGACGCCCGGCGCATGGTGCTTGCCGACGGGCGCCTCTCAATTTTCGATTAGGCGGCATGATGGCTCAGTCCGACGACACAGACAAAAAACAGGCAAGCGCCGCCAGTGTTCGCCCGCCCAAGCGAGCCGAACGACCGAAGCGTGGCCGAAAGCCGGCGCGCAAGGCCGCCCCCAGGCCGAAGAACGAAGCACCCCAGGGGGACGATGCCAAGTTGCGCCCCTCCGCGGCGATCGTTCCGCCGCAGGCAGTCGCCGGGCGGGCTCTCACGCTGGTGGTGGCCATCATGAGCTTTCTGGCCTGTCTGACGGTTGGTGCAGTGTCGGTGGTGTGGGACGCAGCCGATGCGTGGCAGAACGATCTGGTGCGTGAGATCACCATTCAGATCCGCCCGGCCGAAGGCGTCGACATGCTGCGGGAGATCGACAAGGCCGTTGCGCTTGCGCAGGAGTTTCCGGGCATCGATTCCGTACGGGCCCTGTCCGATGCCGAAACCAAGTCATTGCTGGAGCCCTGGCTGGGCGAAGGCCTTCAGCTTGACGGCCTGCCGGTGCCGCGGCTCATTCAGATCACGGTCGGGGATCCGGAACTTCTGAACCTGTCGCAGTTGCGCTCGATGGTCTCACAGAACGTGACGGGCGCGAGCGTCGACGATCATTCCGTCTGGACGTCTCGTCTGTCGGCCATGGCAGGCGCGGTGGTGCTGGGCGGCTTTGCGATCATGGTGCTTGTGCTCGGCTCGATGGTCTTGAGCGTCGTCTTTGCGACCCAGGCAGCCATGGCCGGCAACAAGGACGTCGTCTCCGTTCTGCATTTCGTTGGAGCGGAGGACGGTTTCATCGCTCGTGAATTCCAGCGCCACTTCCTGATGCTGGGTCTGAAGGGCGGTGTTTCCGGCGGTGTTGCGGCCATCCTGGCCTTTCTGACGGTTGACATGCTGACCCGGCAGAGCTCCGGCCAGGCGGGGTCGGACCAGATGTCGGCTCTCTTCGGCGGCATCTCCGTCAGCCTGCCCGGCTACCTCGGTGTATTCGGTGTGGTGTTCCTCGTCGCGATCCTGACAGCCCTGACTTCTGGCCTTGCCGTCAAGGCCCATTTGGCAAAAGTGGATTGATTTTATCGCACAATGCCGTGAAATTGGCCGAATCACTTATCATAGTCGCGCCATGACCCATGCTGACACAGTGTTAGACCCCGTTCTGGACGACGGTTCTTCCGTCGTTGGCGATCGGCGTGTGTCCGTTTCAAAGGACAAGGGCACAGCGCGCAGGAACGCCACAAGCGGCGATGCGCGCAAGAAACGCTTCGGTCTCAGGATCCTTTTCGTTGCCGTCATCACGGCTCTTGTTGCGGGAACCGTCGGGCAGTTTGCCATGTTCGCGCAGAAGGTTGCCAATGCCAGAGTGCCGGCTTCCGCAAATGCGGATGCCATTGTCGTGCTGACGGGCGGGCATGCCCGCGTCAACGAGGCAATCCGTCTCCTGGAAGAAGGCCGTGCCAACCGGTTGCTGATTTCGGGCGTTCATCCCGGCACCACGCGTGAACAGCTTGCCGCCGTTACTGCGTCCAGCATGCCGCTGGAAAAAAACAGCGTCGATCTTGACCGGGTCGCGCTCAATACAGCGGGCAATGCGGTGGAAACCGCCAACTGGGTCAAGAAGAACGGGTTCTCGTCCCTCTTGGTCGTGACCAGTGCCTACCACCTGCCGCGTGCCAAGGTGGAACTTGCCGGTGCCCTGCCGAATGTCGCCCTGATTGCCTATCCGGTCTTTTCCAAGGATCTGAAGCTGGACAGCTGGTACAGGGAACCGGCAACGATGCGGCTTCTCATGCGCGAATATGTGAAGTATATCCTCGCCCGACTTCGGATTACCGTGCAGGGTGTGCGCTGACAGCTGTCGGACCACGGCCGAGCGGTGGCTTCACCCACGACCAGTCTTTATGGTGCCATGGTTTTTCTGCGCTCTACCCTTTTCCAGATCCTGTTCTATTTCGTCACGTTCGTGCTGATGATCCTGTTCGCGCCAGTCATGCTGCTGCCGCGGCGCTGGGGCTGGTGGGTGGTGCCGACCTGGTCACGGGTGTTGCAGCTGCTGATGCGTGTCTTTGCGGGCATCAAGGTGGAAGTCCGGGGACGTGAAAACCTGCCTGACGGCGGTTTCATCGCCGCCATGAAGCACCAGTCCGCCTGGGAGACAGTGGCGCTGATCCCCCTCTTCAGAAGCCCGACCTTCATCCTGAAGCGCGAACTGCGCTGGATACCGATTTTCGGCTGGTACACAGCCAAGTTCAAGCAGATCCCGATCAACCGGGGCAAGCGGTCAGAAGCGCTGGCGGCAATGATGCTGGCTGCAAAGGAGGCGATAGCCGAGAAACGCCAGATCCTGATCTTTCCGGAAGGCACCCGCCGGCCGGCCGGGGCAGAGCCGAAATACAAGTTCGGTATCGCGCATCTCTACCGCGACTTGAAATGTCCGGTTGTCCCGATAGCTCACAACGCCGGCCTCTATTGGCCTCGCGCCTCGTGGAAGGTCTATCCGGGCACGGTGATTGTCGAGATTCTGCCGCCGATCGAGCCGGGCCTGGCGCCCAATGCCTTTTACGAAAGAATGGTCACGGATATCGAGACGGCCAGCGATCGGCTGATCGAGGAAGCCCGCACGGCCCGCAAGCCCTCGCCGATGCTCGAAGAAGTCGACACGCGCCGCAAGGCACAGCCGGTCTGAAAAAAAGACCGCCCCAACGCGTTGAGACGGTCTTTCAGTTTGAACGGGTCCAGGCGATATCATCGCCTGAACCTGTCTTCAGGCTGCCTTATTGTGCTGTCTTGCCGGCTTCGGTCGTCTGCAGGCGCATCAGGCCCAGATGCAGTACACCGCCCAGAACCGCGCCGATGACCCAGCCGTAGCCGGAGAGTTCCGACAGGGCCGGAACCCAAACGGTTGCCACCGAGAACAGTGCGGCGATGGCAAAGGCAAAGATCGCCTTCATGTTCCAGCCGTTGTTGTAGTGGTAGCGGGCGTCCGGATCGGAGGAAAACAGCGCCTCGACATCGATGTTCTGCTTGCGAACCAGGTAGTAGTCCGCGACCAGAATGCCGTAGAGCGGTGCCAGGAAGGCGCCAAGCGTATCGACGAACGCGGCAATGCCGATGTTCGAGATGACCGACACCCATAGCGCGCCGATGAAGAAGGCAATGACAGCGGTGATGATGCCACCGGTCTTGGCCGAGATCTTTTCCGGGTTGAGGTTGGCAATGTCATAGGCCGGCGGAATGAAGTTTGCCACCAGGTTGATGCCGACCGTTGCCGCAAAGAAGGTGACGGCAGCGATCAGCGTCAGCAGGACGTTGTCGACACGGTCGACAATATCAGCCGGGTTCACCAGTTTTTCTCCGAACAGCACCACGGTGCCTGCCGTCACGAACAGGGCGATGAAGGAGAAGAAGGCCATGGAAACCGGCAGGCCCCAGAAGTTGCCGCGCTTCATGGCGCGTTCATCCGACACGAAGCGGGAAAAGTCGCCGAAGTTGATCACAACGGCGGCGAAATAGGCGATCATCGTGCCGACCACCGCGACGAAGGCAGCAACAGGTCCACGCGGGTCGGTCGCTTCGCTGCCTTCGAAGATGGTGCCGAGAGCCGAGAAGATGCCGTTGCCGGCCTTCCACCAGATCACCAGGCACAGCGCGATCATGACGATGTAGACGAACGGACCTGCCCAGTTCAGAAACTTGCCGACCCAGTCGATGCCTTTCATGAACAGGGCAACCTGGAAGACGCAGACGATGAGATAGGAAATCCAGCCGACCGTTGTCATGCCGAGGAATTCCGCGCCGCCCTCGGTGCCGAGCAACGTGTTGAACAGCAAGGCAACCGCCGTGGAGGCGAAGTAGGTCTGCACGCCATACCAGAAGATGGCGACGATGCCGCGTACCAGCGCCGGGAAACGGGCGCCGTAGACGCCCATCGAGGCGCGTGCGATTACCGGATAGGGCACGCCGTGCTTTACCGACGGGCGGCCGGTGAGATTGACCAGCACCATGACGAAGAAACCGGCCAGCACGATTGCCGCGAAAACCATCCAGCCGTTGAGGCCATAGGTGATGAACAGCGATGCGGCCAGCGTGTAGCCGAACAGGCTCTGGATATCGTTGTTCCAGACGTTGAAGATTTCGAAGGCGCCCCACTTGCGCTCCGAAGCCGGGATCGGCGCCAGGTCCTCGTTGTAGAGGCCTCCGTCTCGCGGACCCGATTTGCCAGATAAATTCGCCATAGTCTCCTCCATGTGGCCGCATCCCCGGCGGCTTCGGTGTTTTTCCGGACATTCGCAGGTCTTCTTGCGTTCTCCCGGACGCAGGAAGCTCTTGGCTGTGCATTGCAAAAAGTTTGTGCTTGCATCTAACATTTTACAAAGCATGTTAGGTAACAGACTATACGGAATTTCAAGCAGGTCCTTTCGGCTTTGCTTGGAAATGCCAGTGGCGACAACCTGCGATCATCCGGACCGGATCGACGGAGCTGCAATGAAGGACGCAAACAAGGGTGAATTGCTGAACGACAAGGCTTTTCAGGCGCTTGTCGAAGCCTTGCGAAGCGGTTCGCTGCGCAATGGCCAGTTCCTGTCGATGTCGCAGCTTGTCGACCAGCTGGACTATCCGATCGCGCCCGTGCGCGAAGCCGTCAAATACGCCAGCTCGCAGGGGTTCCTGACGACAGTGCCCAAACGCGGCCTGCAGGTGATGGAAGCTAGCCCGGACAACATTCGCGAATGTCTGGACGTGCGTCTGGTCCTGGACCAGGAAGGTGCGCGCCGGCGAATATCACAGGGAAATCTGGAGAGCCTCGACGCCTTGCGCCGGCGCCACGAGACCATGCGCGACGAGGTGCGGACGGGGCCTGCGGCCAGCCTGCCGCCCAAGGCGATCGAGGTGGACCTGTCCCTGCACACATACCTTGGCGAGGGACTTGGAAATTCGCTGCTGTCGGCTGCCTATGCCGCAAACCGTATCCGGATCGCCGTCATCCAGCATGCGCGGCCGTTTCTTGCGGATCGGATCGCCTCGGCGATGGACGAGCATCTTGCGGTCATCGAGGCGCTGGAAACCCGGAACGAGGCCGCTGCGGTGCAAGCCTTGAAATATCATTGCGAGCAAACACTGCGCTGGTGGGGTGTTCCCTGACGGAGTGCATCCTGCAAGACCTGTACTGCGGGCCCTGAGCCTGGCTCAGGCTTTCAGGCGCTCGGCCAGCCAGGCAAGACCCGTATCGGGAATGCCCATTTCCTGGAGGTGGGCGGCGGTGTTGATGACATAGTCCGGATTGGCGCCGGACTTGCCGACAGCGCCTCTTACGATTTCCAGCTGCTCTTCAAGCGGCAACGAACCCGCATATTGGGCATGGCCGTGATCGACCATGTAGACCAGCGCTTCCACCTTCTCGCCGCTGTCGAGCTCGACGTGATGATGGTGCTCCTTGTAGACCATCGTCGTCTGTTCCCGGGCGCGCAGATATTCCAGCACCTGCGGCCAGATATCCCCGGAGACCTGATAGGCGATGCCCCGGCATGCGCCGCCGTTGTCGAGGCCGAAGACGAGACCTGGTCTCTGCTGCGTGCCCCGATGTACCCAGGAATAGACGCAAAGCGAGCGATGTGCACCGCGCAGCAGCGCCGGTTCGGCGCGCTGGTGATCAAATCCTGGGTTCCACATCAAAGAACCGTAGCCAAAGACCCAAAAATCGCTCATATCGACCTGTCTTGTGTTACCGCAGCTGCGGAGATAGCAAGCTGCACCGGTCGTTTCAATGGCACTCCGGCAGCGCCTGTCTTGCAGGTGGCTCTTGTCGGCAGTGTGACCGGTCCGGAAATCGCCCGAACCAGAAGAGAGTGTCTCCCAGTGTCCGATATCAAGACCAAGCCGTCGAAACCCACCAGACGCGGGTATATCCTGCTGGCAGGAGCTGTCGTTCTGGTAATTGCTGGCTGGTCGGCCGCCTGGTTTTATGGGAAATCCGTCCTGCGGGAACAACTCGACCGGCAAATTGTCCGCATGGCGGACCAGGGCCTGGATGTGAGCTGCGCGGATCTTGCCATTGCCGGCTATCCGTTCCGCTATGAGGTCTCCTGCGCGGACATGCGTTCGGCCGACCGTTGGGGAACAGCCGCATCGCTCGGCGGGCTGAATGCCGTCGCCTTGATCTATAATCCCTGGCACGTGATCTTCGAGGCAAAGTCGCCTGCGGCCATGTCGGTGCCGGTGAACGGCCTCGAGGGTGGCCTGACGTGGCAGACGGCCCGCGCCAGCGTGAAGTTCAGCGACAATGCGCTCGGATCGTTCGATGCGGTGATCGACAAACCGGAAGCAGCGTTCGACACCGCCCTCGCCCGGGGCCTGTTTGCGGCTGAAAAGTCCGAAGTGCATCTGCGCAAGCAACCCGAGAGCGCGGCGACACTGGAAAGTTTCGTCACGGTTCAGGACCTCAGCCTCAAATCTCTGCCGGAACTTCAGCAGACGATTTCCCTGCGCAGCCATGCCCGTATCGAAGGCGGCACGGCCCTGCTTGCAGGGGCAGACCTCGTTTCGCTTGTGCGGGCGCAGGGCGGAGAATTGCCGGTCGAACTGGTGCTTACCGAGATACTGCTCGGAGCTGGCAAGGCAACGGCAAGCGGCAATCTTGTGCTTTCGGGTGACGGCACCTTGAGCGGATCACTGGAGTTGAACCTCGGCAATCCGGACGCGCTTCTGGACAGCGTGAAGCCGTTGTTCCCGCCTGAAGATCAGACTTTTTCACTGCTGCAGAATGTGGTGAAGAGCCTGGAGCCTGCCGCCAAGGAAGTCGACGGTGTGCGGACCATCACGCTGCCGGTCTCGGTCGACCGCGGCGTGGTTCGCATCGGTTTTCTGCCGCTTGGCCAGATCCCGCCGTTGTTTCCCGCGGGATCCTGATCACTTGATGGCCTCAGTCCGCACCCTGAACAGCGGTATGCGGACTGAAACCTGCCTGAAGGCGAAGCCCGGTCAGTCGCCGGCGATGCGGTCGATCGGGATCAGGTAGCTCTTGCGATGATCGGGTTCAGCGATCTTTTCGTAGAGCGCAACCGCCGGGGCGTTCTTGCCCGGTACGAGCCAGCGCAAATGCAGCCATCCGCGGTTCTGGCCTTCGCTGACCAGGGTTTCGATCATCTTGCGGCCGGTGCCCTTGTTGCGGTGATCGGGATGGACATAGATATCATCCATCTGGCCGATCCTGAGACCCGTAATGAGTTCCGGCAGGTCGAAGAAAACTGCGAAGCCGACCAGCTTGTCGCCTTCGAAAGCTCCCAGAACCTCGGCCGTCTTGTCCGACAGAATGCGTTCGGCGTAATAGGCGTCGGGACGACGCGGTGCACCGCGCCGCAGCGCCTGCGCATTTTCGGCAATAAGCGGCGCAAGCTTATGAGCATCATCCAGCCGAAGGGCCCTGATTTGCGTTGTCGTCATGATTTCCCCGGAAAGCAAATCGATTAAGAGTGTGACTTTGGCCCACCATGTCCCGAAACGGGTTCGCTGATCAAGGACTTCGATCAATTAATGGCTGCGGCATTGCTGACGGTCGGCTACGCAGGCCCTGTCCGGGCTCTGCGGCCTTTCGCTTGCGGCGATTTCGTGCCATGAGCGATGCACGGAAAAGACGGGAACAGGAAATGGCGGACAAGCAAAAGTTGAGGGCGACGCTGATCGGACTTACAGCTGTGCTGATGTGGGCGACCCTCGGCCTGTTTGGTGCCGGTTCCGGAAGTGTGCCTCCGTTCCTGTTGAACACGCTCTGTTTCGGCTTCTCAGGCATCATGGCGCTGATCTGGCTGATCGCGACTGGCAGAACCCGGTTGCTCAGGCAACCGCTTGGCGTTTGGGCATTCGGCACGTTCGGCCTGTTCGGCTTTCATTTTTTCTATTTCACCGCCATCCGCAACGCGCCGCCTGTGGAAGCAAATCTGATCAACTACACTTGGCCGCTCCTGATCGTGCTGTTTTCCGCCCTGTTACCGGGGGAACGGCTGCGTCTGCATCATGTCATTGGTACGGTTCTGGGCCTGGCCGGTGCAGTGCTTCTGATCACCGGCGGGGAAGGTGTCGGTTTTTCCTCCGGCTCGATGCTCGGCTATGGGGCGGCGGTGGCCTCGTGTCTGTTCTGGTCCAGCTATTCCGTGCTGTCGCGCAGACTGGGTGCGGTGCCGACCGAAGCCGTTGCAGGGTTCTGTCTGATGACCGCAATCCTTTCGGGTATCTGCCATCTGGCGCTGGAGGAAACGATCCTGCCTGCATCGTCGCTGGAATGGGCATCGGTGCTGGCTCTTGCCGCCTTTCCGGTGGGACTTGCGTTTTTCACCTGGGATGTCGGCGTCAAGCATGGCGACATCCAGGTGCTGGGCGCAGCGGCCTATTCGGCGCCGCTCCTGTCCACCCTGTTGCTGATTGCCTTCGGCTTCGGGGCGCTGACACCTGCCGTTGGCATCGCCTGTGTGGCGATTACGCTGGGGGCGGTGATTGCCGCAAAGGACATGATATTCAAACGCCGACAGAAAGCGTCGGTGAGCATGCAGGCAGACGAACTCCTGTGATCGGCGGCAGCGACTGCGTTTGGCGGTACCCCGGTGCACGAACGCGGCCGTTCCCCCTTCGGCGAATTCCCCTGGCCGCCGCGATCCACTAGGGTGTGGACTCAAAAATGAATATGAAATGGTTTGAGGCGGATTGGTCTTCCTCAAGGCGCGGAGGCGCAGGAAATGTGGTTCATTTTCAAGCTTTCGCAACGCTGAGGAGGACCAATCCGGTCAAATCCGAAGGACATGAAAATGGCGTCACCGCGTGTCGTCAGCGTGCTTGACCGGGCAGAAAGCCCGCTCCGCGCACCCTTCCTAACGCGGTTTCGCCATTTCTCATGCCATTTCGTCTTCATTTTTGAGTCCACACCCTAGGTTAACCGGAAATCCGTTTTCCCGACTTGCAGGATCGACCCATGACAACACAGCCAAGACCCCGCCGTTCCGCTCTCTATATGCCCGGCTCCAACGCCCGGGCGCTGGAAAAGGCGGCAACGCTGGATGTGGACTGCCTGCTGCTGGACCTTGAAGACGCGGTCGCCCCCGATGCCAAGGACATGGCGCGCACGCAGATCGTCGAGGCCGTTTCGGCCCGTCCCTATGGCAATCGCGAGGTGGTGATCCGCATCAACGGGCTGGAGACGCCCTGGGGCGAAGACGATCTGGCGGCAGCGGTGAAGGCCAATCCGGATGCCATTCTGGTGCCCAAGGTCAACGGCCCGGTCGACCTGCAGATGGTTGCGCACAAGCTATCGCTTCTGGGGGCGTCCGCGGACCTGAAACTCTGGGCCATGATGGAAACGCCGCTCGCCATGCTGAATGCCGCCGCCATCGGCGCCTGCGGTCTGGATCCGGCCGTGCGGCTGTCCTGTTTCGTGATGGGCACCAATGATCTGGCCAAGGAAACAAGGGCACGCCTCACGCCCGGCCGCGCCGCCATGACGCCCTGGCTGATGACCTGCGTTGCGGCAGCGCGTGCCGGTGGCATCGACATTCTGGACGGTGTCTACAATGCGTTTCAGGACGAGGAAGGTTTCGCCGCCGAATGCGCCCAGGGTGTCGACATGGGCATGGACGGCAAGACGCTGATCCACCCGAAACAGATCGCCCCCTGCCACGCAGCCTTCAGTCCGTCGGAAGAGGAAGTTGCCTGGGCACGCAAGATCAATTCTCTGTTCGATGAGCCTGAAAATGCGGGCAAGGGCGCAATCCAGGTGGACGGCAAGATGGTTGAAAGGCTACATGCGGACATGGGCAAGCGGGTGATCGCCATCGCCGACGCCATCGCTGCCCGGACCTGACACACAAGAGAGCTCTCATGAAACTCTACCGCTTCATCACCGGCATCGACGACAGCGAATTCTGCCACCGGGTTA
The DNA here is from genome assembly GCF_012395805.1 of Labrenzia sp. 5N. NCBI lineage: Bacteria > Pseudomonadati > Pseudomonadota > Alphaproteobacteria > Hyphomicrobiales > Stappiaceae > Labrenzia > Labrenzia sp. 5N. The sequence continues at coordinate 252,180 of NZ_JAAZTM010000005.1, forward strand.
CCCAGGCTCTCAACAGGGGCTGGCAGCTGTCCGGTTCTCCTTCGCTCACCTACGACGCAACGCGTGGCGCGACCATTTGCGGCCAGGCAGTGACAAAGGAAGTCGAAGGCGTTGAATACTCCCGGGACATCAAGCTCGGCGACTACTGATCGCAGTCGGTTCCATGAATCAGGTTGCTCTGAGCGAGCGCTGAAAATTCAACGGCCCCGGAAAGTTCCGGGGCCGTTTCGCTTTGTCGGGTCATGAAGTTCGGGTCGCTACTGCATCCCCTTCGACAGAAAGTCCTCGACGATGTTCGACATGTTGAACGACGCCCCGCCCTGGACCGGGGGATAGTCTGCAAGGCTCTGCAGATGCTGACCCATGAGCACGCCCATCGGCTGGATAAGCCACGATACCTTCTGCATCAGGTGTCCGTAGCCATCGGTTGAATCGTAGCTTTCAAACGGATCCGCTCGGATGTTGAACACCAAAGGTGCTGTCCGCGGAACCAGGTTGGCGTAATAATCTTCCTTGGTCGAGAAGTGGAATTTCCACGGTCCCATCCTGATCGCCGTCAGCACGCTTTCGTAATAGTGGAAGATGTGGTTGCGATTGGAATTGGCCTGTTCGCCCTTCCAGTAAGCCAGGTTGTTGACGCCGTCGATGAACTGCTGCTTCTCGGCCATCACTTCAGCCTTGACGTCTTCAATGCCGGCTGCGGCTGCCAGGGTGGTGAACATGTCCTGGTGTGCCTGAATTCCGGTTAGCGTCTTGCCGGCTTCCAGTATGTTCGGCCAGCGAACCATGGAAATGACACGGACGCCGCCTTCATAGGTGGTCATCTTTTCGCCCCGGAACGGAGTGGTTGCGCCGTGGGGCCAGGAAGAATGCTCGGGTCCGTTGTCGGTCGAATACCAGACAATGGTGTTTTCGGTCAGGCCCTGTTGGTCGAGCCAGTCCAGCACCAGGCCGATATCATGGTCGTGCTGCAGCATGCCCGAGCCGTGGTAGTCGGCTTCGGTCGTATAGGTTTCTGCGGCGTAGCGCCACTCGTCGTTCAGCCGCGTGTAGAGATGCATGCGGCTGGTGTTCAGCCAGACAAAGAACGGTTCGCCCGCTTCCTGGGCGTTTTTCATGAAGTCCTTGGCCAGAGGGATGACTTCACCCTCGTCGAAGTTCTTCATCCGTTCCTGGGTGAGCGGACCGGTGTCCTCAACGGTCTGCTTGCCTATGACACCAAACCTGGGCTGTTCGGTATCGTCGAAGGTTTCCGATGCAAAACTGTGTATGACGCCACGTGTTCCGAACTGCTTCTCGTATTCCTCAAGGCTGCCTGAAAAAGCTTCACCGAACCGCTGGTAGTCGCGCTGTTCGGCTTCTTCCTGCGTATTGAGATGATAGAGATTACCGAAGAATTCGTCGAAGCCATGGACGGTGGGCAGGTGTTCGTTCCGGTCACCCAGATGGTTCTTGCCGAAATGTCCCGTGCGGTATCCGATCTGTTTCAGTTCTTCCGCAAGCGTTGGCGATTCTGCTTTCAGACCAAGCGGAGACCCGGGTTGACCCACGGTGGTCATGCCGGACCTGATCGGGTACTGACCGGTCAGGAAGGCCGCACGGCCTGCGGTGCAGCTCGGCTGGGCATAGTGATCGGTGAAGCGGAGGCCTTCATTCGCCAGGCGGTCGATGTTGGGCGTGGTGTAACCCATGGTGCCCATGCCGTAAGCGGAAACATTCTGCCAACCGACATCGTCGCCCCAGATGACCAATATGTTTGGTGGTTTTGACTCTTGCGCCATGGACGTTGTGCACGTCATGAGAAGTGCGATGGGCAAGCCTGCAAGCAGATGTCGAAAAGACATGATCCTCGTCTCCCTTGAACACGCTCGGTGAGTTCCTCTGGCAGAGTAGACGCAACACGGCAAATAGCCAAGCTGTGATAGTACTTACGTTTAATGCACGGAGGGGTCGTATTCGGGATTTATCTGGGATTTGCCCGGGATTTGTTAGTGTTCTGGTGCCGCCAAACAGATTCAGGCCTCAGCGGATACCGTGGCCCTGTCCGCAATGCCGTCCTGAAGCAGGTCCTCAACGAACCAGGCTGCGAACTGGTGACGGCCCGAAACACCGGCCTTTGCGTAGATCCTGGTCAATTGAGCGCGCACGGTTCCCTGTGCCGCGCCCCGCAGCTGGGCGATTTCGGAAAGATCCAGGCCTTTCAGGGCCAGGAGGCCGACATCGCTTTCAGCAGGCGTCAGGCCCCATTCGGCAAACTGGGCGTCAATGATCCGGGCAAGATCGCCGCGGGCGGCTCCAAGGGCGCGCTCCTGATTGCGCAGTCTTTCCAGGGTGAGCCGCAGCTGCCAGCCGGCCAGAAAAATGCCGACGATCAACACGAAGGCGACAAAGAATTCGAAAATGGAATGCGGGCTGCTGACGTCGGTCACAAGATCGGTAAAGGCATCGCCGACAAAGAAGATCGCGGCAACGGATTGCAACAGCATGAATGCGGCAAGGGCGGTTGTCTCACGCCGTCCCTGCCGCAGGTTGATCCCTGAAAATGTCATTTTTCCCTGTTCCGGCCAACCAGCATGGGCCGAACCAGACTACGCTTCATCACACGACTTTCAACTGCGACACCTGCGACATGGATCAGGGCCAGCACCAGCATAAGGTTGGCTGCGATTTCATGAACTTCCTTCGCAGCTTCCCCCAGCACCTTGCTGTCTTCGCCGTTTTCATCATCGTCGTCCCTGACGAGCATCGACCAGTCTCCGGCGGCAACCGCCGCCTTTTCCTCGGCAATCGTGATGGGGCTCTTGGCGCCGGTCATGTAAAGGCCGGTTCCGGTTACCACCACAAGGCAGGCCCAGAGCGCATAGACCATGATCGCTCCAGCGGGATTATGGGAGCGGTAGTGGCGCGGGCTACCGCGAACGAGATCGATCAGGTGAGACACCGCAGCGCGCGGATCAGGTGGAAAGGCGGAGAACCTGGCTTCCGCCGGTCCGAGAAAACCCCAGACAAAACGGAGCGCGAGCAGGGCAAGAACACCCCAGCCAATCCAGATGTGAATGGTGCCGCCCGGCTTGTTGAGGAGACCGTTGGCTATCACCGCGACTGCGATCAGCCAGTGACTGATACGCACCAGCGGATCCCACAATTCGGGGGGGCTTTGCGCCCCCTCGTTCGATTGCGGGGTGTTTGAGGCACCCATGATCAATCTTCGTTCTTGACGTTGGTGACCTTGCCGGATTTCGGGTCGATGTAGACTTCCCAAAGCTTGTTTTGCGCATCGGTGCATTTCGCTTCGATCTTGCCGTCCTCGGCTTCGAATTCCTTGACCGTACAACCGGCCTTGGCCAGTGCCGCGGTAGCTTCCTCGGGATTGGTGCCGACCATGTCACCAACGGCGGGCGTGGCCTGCGCGGCGACCGGAGCAAGGCAGAGGCAAAGTACGGCGAGTGATTTCTTCAGCATGATTGTGTCCTTCATCAGGTTTCTGCGACCGTTGCGGTCTTCGTCCTGATTGGCCGCAAACTCTGCTTCGGTCGATTGACGGACTGCTGACGCCGGGCATCATAAGCAGTTGCTTACGCGCGGATTTCGATCCTTCGGCAGCCGTCCAGAAGGTCAAACCAGGCAAATGGTCTTGCCAGGGTTGAAACGGCTGAAATGAATTGCGAAGTCATGGGAACAGGAATTGCTCCGGCACATTTGCGAGCCGGTATTTTCAATTTGCATCAAGGAAACAGGCCGTTGCGCATCTTTTCCCTACTGGCGCACCCCAGGGACAACAGCTTCTGCCATGCGCTGTCGAAACAGGCGCGTGATGCTCTGGAGGCCGAGGGGCACCAGATAGATCACCACGATCTTTACGCCGAAGAGTTCGATCCCTGTCTGACAGCAGAGGAAGCCTACTCGATCGGCGACACTCTGGAAGAAGTGCTGTCCCGTTCAGAGGATGCCGTTGTTGCGCGGCACAGGGAAGGTATTTTGAACGCCGATGGTCTGCTGGTCGTCCATCCGAACTGGTGGGGCAAACCGCCGGCGATCCTTGCAGGCTGGATGGACCGTGTGCTGGTGCCGGGCGTTGCCTACCGGCTGCAGACTGCCGACGGTCTGCCGGAAGGGCTGCTGTCGATCCGCAAGGCCGTCGTCTTCAACACGTCCGACACTGAGGCGGAGAGAGAGCGGCTTGATCTTGGAGACCCGCTGGAGCTGATCTGGGGCCGGTGCGTTCTGCCGTATTGTGGCGCTCTGGATTATGAGCGCCACGTCTTCAGGCCCGTTGTGGGCAGCTCCTATCCCCAGCGGCAAGACTGGCTGGAAGAAACCGCCCATATTTGTCGAAGCGCCTTTGATGGTTGACTAAGCTGTCACGAGATCCTTCAGGACGTCGGCCGCGAGCTGGAAGGATTTCACGCGGGCGCCGTGATCATGGATCATGCCGGTGATCATCAGTTCGTCGGGCTGATAGCGGTTGATGATTGTCGACAGTTGGTCGCGGATCGTCGCCGGAGATCCCGTTGCCGAGCAGGACAGGGCGTGTTCGACCTGCGCCAGAACGGCGGGCGGAATTTCGGCGGGGACATTTTCCACCGGCATGGGCAGTTTGCCGGGGTTGCCCATGCGCAACCGGGCGAAAGCGAGCAACTGGGAAGAGCGCAGGTAATCTGCCTCTTCGTCGGTGTCGGCAGCAAATACGCCAGCTGCCACCATCACATGCGGTCTGGCGAGCTGCGGCGACGGCTGGAAGGTTGCCCGGTAGATCTCCAGCGCTTCTTCCAGCATGTCCGGTGCGAAATGGGAGGCAAAGGCATAGGGCAGCCCGAAGGCCGCCGCGAGTTGCGCCCCGTAAAGGCTCGAGCCAAGGATCCAGATCGGTACCTGCGTGCCTTCGCCCGGGATCGCGCGCACCCTGCTGGTTTCAGAAGCGGTTCTGAAATAGCCCATCAGCTCCTGGACATCCTGCGGAAAACTGTCCTCACCGGCCATGTGGCGACGCAGGGCCCTGGCCGTCGCCATGTCCGTGCCCGGGGCGCGGCCCAGGCCCAGGTCGATCCGGCCCGGGTACAGCGTTGCCAGCGTGCCGAACTGCTCGGCGATGATCAGCGGCGAGTGGTTGGGCAGCATGATACCGCCCGCGCCGACGCGCATGGTGGAGGTTGCTGCCGCCACCTGGCCGATGACAAGCGATGTAGCGGCGCTGGCGATGCCCGGCATGTTGTGATGCTCGGCCAGCCAGTAGCGATGGTAGCCTGCCTGTTCCGCGGACCGCGCCAGATCGACCGTGTTTGCTAGAGCCGCGGCCGCTGTCTGGCCTTCCGGCACAGGGGACAGATCGAGAAGGGAAAAATGCTGCATGGATATCTCCGTTGGAGCTCCATGTAGGATCTGAAAACCCACCCGCCAAGGTCAAGTTTTGTCGGCAGCCTGCTTTGGCGCAGCCTTCCCAGGCGCTTAGACGCGCAGGGCTCCCGGGGTCAGTGGGATCTATTCGGCGAATGTCGCTTCGAACACACGCTCGTAGATATGCTTCACCGCTTCGGTCTCTTCAGACCCCTGCCGGGCAAGGTTGCCGAGACCTGGCGCGGCGTTGACTTCCAGGACAACAGGTTCTGCGTTGGCCGCAGTTGGCAAGATCAGGTCAACGGCGGCATAGCGCAGAGACAGGGCCTGTGCGGCCTCGCGGGCAAGGGCTGCAAGGTCCGGGGCGAGCGAGCCGGTGACAATTCTGGCCGTGCCGCCCGCGGACAGATTGACCACGGGCAGAAGCGTGACCGTCTGGCCTAGCGCGGGAACCGTTTCCGGCATCAGCCCTTGTTGCTGCAGTTCGAGGACGAGGCGGGGGTCGGCAGCGTCGAAGCGCGGATCGGCGCCGATGATCTCGGCAATGCTGCGATGACCGTCGCCCGTGATCTGAGGCGGATGGCGTTCGATGGCGCACAGCACATCGTCGTCCAGAACGATAATTCTCAGTTCCTGTCCGCGGATTTCCGGTTGCACCAGCAGCTGGTCGTTGCTCTTGGCGAGGGTGTGCAGGGCCGTTTGAAGGGTGTGACTGGTGTCGACCCGCACTACGTCCCGCCCTTCCCGACCACAGTTCGGTTTGACGTAAAGCGGGAACCCCTGGTCCCCGGCAAAATCCAGAAGGTCTTGCAGCGCAGTTCGGCCCATGCGGATGTCGTGTGCGAAAACCAGAAGTCCGTCCGGCACTGTCAGGCCTGCGGTCTTCAGAAAGGCCGCGGCATAGGCCTTGTCGGTGGCGATTTCCGCTGCGCCGAGCGTGTTGAGGTCGAACCTTGTGCCCTTGAAGAACCAGCGCTTGCCGGACGGGCGTTCGACCATGCCGGCATGGCCATGGGCGTCGCCCGCCGTCAGGCGGTAGCCTTTGCGGGCGCAATAGGCCTCAAGCAGGTCAAAGACGAGTGCGCGCCGGCCGGCCGTTTCCGTCATGCTGGGGCCAGCCGGGCTGTCAGTTGTTTTTCTGGCGGGCGTTGGCCAGATAATCGATCTTGAAAAGGTCCGGATTGGTCGGGCCGTTGGACACAACATTATAGACCGCAACGGAGGTGTCGTAGCCCTGCTGGTCGGTAACGGTCCACTGCTTCAACGCGTAGTCCTTGGCATCGAAGATCAGCGTCAGCGTACCGGAATTGAACTTGGTCTTGTCCAGGATCGTGACGGTGATCAGGTCTTCTTCCACCAGAACGTTGGTGACGTTGGTGTCCTTCTGCAGGTCGATGTCGTCGGACAGCAGGAAGCGCAGCGGCGTCTGGCCAAGAGGCCAGATGTCCTGGGTGTTCAGCTTGCGGTCGCGCACGGACACCGACTTGCCGTCGGCCACAATGTCGAGGACGGAAGGCTTGTTGTAGTAGAAGCGCACCTTGCCCGGGCGGGCCATGTAAAACTTGCCGTCGGACTGGTTTCCGTCAGGACCGAACTGGATGAAGTCGCCATGCATGGTCTTCACCGAGTTGAAATAGGAGTTGAGATCCCTGAGGGCATTTTGTTCCTGCTCGGTCAGCGCCGCGGCGGGCAGCAGTGCCGACAGGGACAGAGCCGCAGCAATGCCAGCTGCCAGCATAGGTTTGATCAGGCGGGAAGCGAAGCGTTTCAGCATGATGCAATGTCCTAAATCGTTCTCTGTGTGACACGTTTCCCCCTAGCTAGGGAGCGTGTGTGGCAAAGCTTTGGCAGTTTACCATCAAAAATCTTCTTCCACGCCGTTCTGCACGAGAATTTCGCGTTTTCCGGCATGGTTGGCGGCGCTGATCAGGCCTTCGTTTTCCATCCGCTCAATCAGCGAAGCAGCACGGTTGTAGCCGATCGAAAGGCGCCGCTGCACATAGGAGGTCGACGCCTTCTTGTCGCGCAGCACGATGGCAACCGCCTTGTCGTACAGATCGTTGCCCTCGTCGCCGCCGGCAAGTCCGCCGCCACCGTCGTAGGGGCTTTCGGCCTCGTCATCTTCCTCGGTCACGGCTTCCAGATATTGCGGCGTGCCCTGAACCTTCAGGTGCTTGACGATATCCTCGACCTCGTCGTCGGAGACGAAGGGCCCGTGCACACGCTGGATGCGCCCGCCGCCGGCCATGTAGAGCATGTCGCCCATGCCCAGAAGCTGTTCGGCGCCCATTTCACCCAGGATGGTGCGGCTGTCGATCTTCGACGTCACCTGGAAGGAGATACGGGTCGGGAAGTTGGCCTTGATGGTGCCGGTGATGACGTCCACCGACGGCCGCTGCGTGGCCATGATCAGGTGAATGCCGGCGGCACGGGCCATCTGTGCCAGCCGCTGGATAGCACCTTCGATGTCCTTGCCTGCCACCATCATCAGGTCGGCCATCTCGTCGACGATGACGACGATATACGGCATCGCCTCGAGCGGCAGCTGCTCTTCTTCGTAGATCGGCTGGCCGGTGTCGCGGTCGAAGCCGGTTTGAACGGTGCGGGTGAATGTTTCGTTCTTTTCCAGCGCCTGCTTGATGCGGGTGTTGTAGCCGTCGATGTTGCGGACGCCCATCTTGGACATCTTCTTGTAGCGGTCTTCCATCTCGCGGACGGTCCACTTCAAGGCGACGACGGCTTTCTTCGGATCGGTCACAACCGGTGTCAGCAGATGCGGAATGCCGTCGTAGATCGACAGTTCCAGCATCTTGGGGTCGATCATGATCATCTTGCACTGCTCGGGTGTCAGCCGGTAGAGCAGCGACAGGATCATGGTGTTGATCGAGACCGACTTGCCCGAGCCGGTGGTCCCGGCCACAAGCAGGTGAGGCATGCGGGCCAGATCCGCGACAACGCTTTCGCCGTTGATGGTCTTGCCCAGGGCCAGCGCCAGCTTGGCCTTGGACTTTTCGAAGTCCTGGGCGGCCAGCAGTTCACGCAGGTAAACCGTCTCACGACGGGCATTCGGCAGTTCGATACCGATGGCGTTCTTGCCCGGGATCACCGCAACACGGGCGGAAATCGCGCTCATGGAGCGGGCGATGTCGTCCGCAAGACCGATGACACGCGAGGACTTGATGCCAGGTGCCGGTTCCAGTTCGTACAGGGTCACGACCGGACCGGGGCGAACCTCGATGATTTCGCCGCGAACGCCGAAATCCTCAAGCACGCCTTCCAGGATGCGGGCATTCTGCTCCAGCGCATCGGCGGACAGACCCGGCACCTTGCCGGCAACCTTCGGCTCGGCCAGCAGCCGCAACGGAGGCAATTCGTACTCTTCCGGGGCTCCGAGGAAGGATGGCTGTGCTTCCTCGATCGCACGTTTGCTCTGTTTCGGACGCGGTGCCTGCGGAATGACGCGGCCATTCGCTGCCGGTTGCGCAGGCGCTTGCTGAGCCTCCGGCGCGGCAATGCCGACCGGGACCGCGGGACGACCGTTGACGGGCCCCTTGTCGATCATCAGATCGTCCGGCTCGAAGGTATCGCCTTCCTCGTCGTAGTATTCTTCCGCGTAAGATTCGTCTCCGTCGTCCGCATGACGGCCACGCTGGTAGAAGTCGTCCAGGCCGTCGTCATCTTGCGGAATCAACCGGCCGGCAAGGGCCTTGCGGAATGCCTTCAGACGGCTGCCCTGGCGAGTGTCTTCCGGCTCGTAGTCGGTGTCGTCCTCATCCTCGTCCCAGTATTCTTCTTCATCCTGGGTCTGGCTGCGCTTCAGGCCGGTCAACCGGCGCACCTGTGCAGCAGCCTGAAGACCGAAATGCTCCATCTGGCCGACGAAGGCACTCATGAAGATACCGATGCGGGACTCGCCATCGTCGTCGTCAAAGTCGAGTTCATGCTCGGCGGCCTTGCCGTGACCGACAGGGCCGGCTACCGGCTCGATCCGTTCGGACGGAGCGCCGATGCTGCCCAGCCAACCGGCAGCTGCCAGCAGGCACAGGATAGCCGGTACGCCAAGACCAAGCACGCCGACGATCGTGGCGGCGCCGCTTGTCATGTTGTCGGTAACGAGTGCAGGCAAATGGTGAACGGTGTCGCCGAAAAAGCCGCCGAGACCGGTTGGCAGCGGCCAGCTTTCGGGAACCGGCAGCGACGCCAGGGCACCTGCGGCAAGGCTTGTACCGATCAGCCAGTAGACCAGGCGCTTGCGGCCGATACCAAGCGCGTGGCCGGTCAGAAGCCGCCAGCCCCACAGAACCAGAGGAATCAGAAACACGGCCGTCGCCAGGCCGATTGTCTGCATCAGAATGTCTGCAAGAACAGCGCCGGGTGTTCCAAGGGCGTTGCGCACTTGGCCACCGGTGGCATGATTGAAGCTCGGGTCGCTGACGGACCAGGTGGCAAGGCTTGCCGCGAGCATTGCCGCCAGCGCGATGATACCGAGACCCGCGGCCCCGACAAGATTGCGCCGGATGAACCGCTTCAGTGGGCTCTCGGTGTCCAGTAGGTCAACCGAAGATCTGCGGCCGTTGCCGCGAACTGCGCTGGCCCGCCTCATGCCTTGTCCCCCAACCATTTTGCCAGACGCTCCAGAGCGATCTCTGTCTGCTCAAGAGGAGCCGTCAGGCTGATGCGAATATAATTCCGCCCCGGATTGCTGCCGTCCGACTGGTCCGAGGCGAGGTAGCTGCCCGGCAGCACCTTGAGTCCGATTTCGGTCCAGAGGGCTTTTGTGACCGCAACGGCGCCACCCCAGCGGCTGATATCAAGCCACAGGAAGAACCCGGCGTCAGGCGTGACCGGCCCAAGGATCGGGCCGAGGTGTTTTTCGGCAGCTTCGAATTTTTCGTTGTAGAGCCTGCGGTTTTCAATGACGTGGGATTCGTCCTGATAGGCCCGGACAGCAACTGCCTGTGCCGGCAGCGGCACCTGCGGTGCGGCAAGGCCTCTGAACTTCGCCCATTTTTTCAGGAACTCGGGATCGCCTGCCGCAAAGCCGCAGCGCAGGCCCGCCAGGTTGGAGCGTTTGGACAGCGAATTGAGGACGATGATGTTGGCAAAGCCACCGCCCTGCTCTTCATTCAGATCCCTGGCCGCTTCCAGAATGCCGATTGGCGGCGTCTCGCGATAGATTTCCGAATAGCATTCGTCTGCAAAGATATAGAAGCGATGCTTGCGGGCGAGACCGATCAGGCGCTGCCAATAGGCGGTATCGGCCACAAACCCTTCCGGATTTGTGGGCGAGGCAACATAAAAGGCGACGGTCCTTTCCAGCAGCTCCGCATCGAGGCTGTCGAGATCCGGCAGAAAATTGTTTCCCGCTACCGCGTCGAGCAGCACGGCCTCCGCATCGGCGACATGCGCTGCGGCAGCATAGGTCTGGTAGAACGGGTTGGGCAGAATCACCACAGGGTGGTCCAGGCCCTTGTTCAGCTGATCACGCGCGGCAATGGCGCCGAAGGAAAGTCCTTCGCGAGACCCGTTCAGCGGCAGCACACCATGGTCGGCGTCGATCAACCCACCCAGATTGTATCGGCGATCCAGCCAGGATGCGACGGCCGAACGGAATTCAGGCGAGCCGTCGATCGGCGGATAACGGCGGAAACCGGCCATATTTTCAGCCAGAACTTCCGCGGTAAAATCAGGAATGGCGTGTTGCGGTTCGCCAATCGTCATGACAATCGGGTCAAGCCCCGGCGTCTCGCCGCTCAGGAGTTCGGCAAGTCGTTGAAACGGATTGGAGCTCGGCAGGGACACACCGCGCTGGTAGGCTTTTTTGCTGGCAAGCATGAATGATCCGGCACTCGTTACGCATAACTTTGCTCAGACCCTATAGCCAGTGTGGTAAATCCCTTATTAACCAAGCGGGGCAGGGTACAGGAAATGCGTCAATAGACACCGGATATTCCGGCCGAGGATCTCAGCGTCATGAAACGCACGACGATGTAGTCGAACTGCTTGTCCCGTCTGGACTGGCTTGCGGTGCCCCCGAATGCGGGAATTCCGAAGAGGATGCCTTTTTTCTCCTCCGGACCCTGGTCGTTGTAGCGGCTGTTGAAAACGTTCATCCGGGTGAATTTCATCCGTCCGCCAGAGGCCGGGTCGATCGCCTCCACATCTGCTTCAAAGTCGTTAATTTTCCGCGTTGCCAGCACCCAGTGATCGCCGCTGCCACCTTTCTTGTAATCGACATGCAGCGCTACAGGATTACCACCGGCCAGATGCCCCAGAAGAATATCGACGGCGTTGGACGGCAGGCTTGACCCGAAGCCGTAGTGGGTTCCCAGCATGCCGAGCGCATTTGCTGCCGTGCTCATGTTCAAGCTGTAGCCAGTATAGGCGCCCGCGTTCTTGCAAATGGTATTGGCAATTAGCGGTGTGAGCGATTTGGGCGTGATACCTTCCGGCCAATAGGAAGGCACCCGGTTGCCTATTGCGGTTGCCGCCATAGTGAGCGTGCACAAGCAGCAGCCGTGGCTGGCGATGGTCGCAAACTTGTCGTCCGCGTCGATTGTATCGTTCTTGTTGGAATCATACCGAGAGCTGTTGCCCAGGTGCGTGGCGTAATTGCCTTGCCGGAACACTGCATAGGACCCGGAATTGCCAAGTGAAGATTCTATGGTACCGAGAGTGCTCTGGTCCAGCGGAGCGGGACTTATGGCCCCGACCGACGCAAGGTTGCCGTTCAGCGCGCGCCAGGTTTGCCCGCCAGGATCAACACGACCGTCTGCCCAACCCGCGCTTTTGCGCATGACCACTGTCTGAAAGGAACGGATTGCGCTTTTGGTCAGCGATCCGCAATCGCCGTCAACCGAAAGCCGGTCACCGACAGCAGCGGCAAAAGCTGCGTTTTCCTGATAGTGGTCGTTCAGAAGTCCTTGAACGATGGTGACGTCGTTGTAGAAATTGTATGCGTCTGAATCTCCGACGGAGAACTGAATTGACATAATTGTAAAAGGCATTTTGTTCTCGTGCTTGAGAGCAGATAATCGGTAAAAAATACAATTTTGCTTGGTGTCTTTAAAAAAGGCAGCTCACCTTAACAGGTTATACGATGTCGAAAACAACAAAAAATCCGATAAGCGTCGTCTGCTTCGGCGATTCTCTCACCTGGGGATTCAATCCGGTCGACAAATCCAGGTATGGCCACGACATCCGCTGGACCCGGCTTCTGCAGAAAGAACTCGGTGACGGGTTTTATGTGGCCGAAGAAGGCGTCAACGGCCGAACAACCGTGTTCGAGGATCCGGTCAAGGGCGACAAGAACGGTCTTGCGCATCTGGCGACCGTTCGCAAGACGCATATGCCAATAGACATTCTGATCATCATGCTCGGCACCAACGACCTTCAGGCCCGTTTCGGCATGAACGCTGAAACAATCGCGATTGCCATGGGGCGCTTGCTGGATTTGGCCCGCAGGCCAACCGACGATGTCGAAGGCCGGGCGCCAAAGGTGCTGCTGATGTCACCGCCGCCGCTGGCACCGCTGGCAGGTACACCCTTCGTGGCACAGTTCAGCGAACAAAGCGTCACGGAATCCCATCGCCTGGCCGCCTGCTACCGGGAGAAAGCGGCCGAATATGGCGCAGCTTTCTTCGATGCTGGATCGGTGATTTCCGCCAGCCCGGTTGATGCCGTCCATTTCGATGCGGAGCCACAGGCAGATCTCGCCAGGGCAGTGGCAGCGGAAGTGCGCAAGCTGGCAAACTGAATTGGCAGACTGGATTGCCTGCCGCCGTTAGAGCTGTCTCCGACAGGCAGAGCGGCTGAACATTGCCTCAGAAATCCGAGGTCAGTCCCTTGATCTCCCAATCGTCGTAGCGGGTGGGTTCCAGGCCGCCGCGTCCGTTGACCTCTTCGGCCATGTTCTGCTGTCTTGCGTCGATTTCCTTGCGTCGTTCTTCGGCTTCCTTGAGGGCGCGCTGGGCTGCAGGTGGCAGGTCCTCGAATTTCCGCTTCGGCGCTTCCTCGACATTGGTCTTCAGGGAGGGAGCCTCGTTCTGGCTGTAGCGGCTCGTCGGGTTATCCGGTGTTTCTGTCATGGCTCTTCGGGTCGTTCAGTTTGCAGTCTTGTCTGGCGTATATAGGGTAATCTTGCCAAGAATGGCAGCACTCCCCATCTGTTGGACGGATACAAAGGCCATTAAGCGCCTTCTTGCAAGCAGTCGAAAACAGGACAGAAACGGAAACAAGCGGCGATGAACTACATTCGCACGGCAATGCTTCTGGCGGGGATGACCGCCTTGTTCATGGGGATCGGTTTCATGATCGGCGGTCAGTCGGGCATGCTGATCGCACTGCTCATTGCGGCTGCCATGAACCTGTTCAGTTACTGGAACGCGGACAAGATGGTCCTGCGCATGCATCATGCCAGGGAGGTGGGAGAGCGCGAAGCGCCGGACTTCTACCGGATGATACGGCAGCTGGCACAAAATGCCGAGCTGCCGATGCCCAAGGTCTACATCATCGACAATCCGCAGCCGAATGCCTTTGCGACCGGCCGCAACCCGCAAAACGCTGCCGTTGCGGCAACGACCGGCCTGCTCGACATGCTGACGCCCGAGGAGATTGCCGGTGTGATGGCCCATGAGCTGGCCCATGTGAAGAACCACGACACGCTGATCATGACGATCACGGCGACAATCGCCGGTGCGATTTCCATGCTGGCCAACTTTGCCTTCTTCTTCGGCGGCAACCGCAACAATCCGCTGGGCATCGTCGGGGTTATCCTGATGATGGTCGTGGCACCGCTGGCGGCAATGGTCGTGCAGATGGCGATCTCCCGGACGCGCGAATATGCGGCCGACCGGATGGGCGCCCAGATCTGCGGCGAACCCATGTGGCTGGCTTCAGCACTTGCGAAGATCTCGCGCGGGGTGGAGCACATCCATAACCCGGACGCGGAAGCGAACCCGGCAACCGCACATATGTTCATCATGAACCCGCTGTCAGGCGAGCGGATGGACAATCTGTTCTCCACCCACCCGAACACCCAGAACCGGATCGACGAACTGCGCAAGCTGTCGGATGCAGGTCTGGGCACCGGTGGCAGGGGCGGCAGAAGCGGTCCCATGTCGTTTACCCGCCAGGCTCCACAGCAGGCCGGCCCGTGGAGCGGCGCCGATCCGACGGGGCCTTCCTCCGCACCGCGCCGTCCAAAAGGGCCGTGGGGATAGGCAACAGTCCCCCGGAACGTCAGCTTCTTTGACAAAAACAACTTTGCCGGATGACCACCCGGCTTTACTATGACCAGATGCGCCGCGACCGGCAGACCGGTCTGCGGCGCTTGATTTTGATACCGGCCGTAACAGCAGGGCCGGGCGCGTGAATGGATTGAGCCTTGACCAAACGGCCGAACAACAAACAGAAGCCTTCAGGCAAACCGGCACCCGAACAGGCCGAAAAGCCGGGGTTTGCCGCACGCAAGGTGGCTGCCGATATTCTTGGCAATGTCGTTCACAAGAAACGGCCTCTCGATGGCGAGCTGGATATCACGTCAGGCCACTCCGGATTTCGGGTGCTGGCCGGTAACGATCGTTCGCTGGTTCGCGCAATCATCGGTGCAGCCTTGCGCCATCGGGGTGAAATCGCTGAAATCCTGGATCGGTTGCTTGATCGGCCGATCCCGGAAAAAACGGGCCGAATCCTGGATATCCTGCATGTGGCCATTGCCCAGATGCTGTTTCTCGACATTCCGGACCGTGCTGCCGTCTCTCTTGCTGTTGATCATGCCGGTCTCGACCGCCGGGCTCGTCCTTACAAGGGCCTGGTCAACGGTGTGTTGCGCCGGCTCGGGCGCGAGCGGGACGAAGTGACCGGTGATCTTGATCCGGCGGTGCTGAACACACCGGACTGGCTGATGGAAAGCTGGCAGGCAGCCTATGGAGTGGAGACAGCGCGCGAGATCGCGCGGGCTCACGAAAGCGAAGCGGCGCTGGATCTGTCGGTGAAAGCGGATCCGGAAGAATGGGCCCGGAAACTGGACGGCCAGATTGTGGGTGCGGGCAGCATCCGCCTCGTGCGCAAGGGCGCTGTCGATGCACTTGAAGGCTATGGCGACGGCCAGTGGTGGGTGCAGGATGCCGCCGCGGCGCTTCCCGCCCGGCTTCTTGGTGACGTGAAGGGTCTGCGTGTTGCCGATCTTTGCGCTGCACCGGGCGGCAAGACCGCACAATTGGCGGCCACGGGTGCAAGCGTAACCGCGGTCGATATTTCAAAGGCGCGCCTGAAACGTCTTGAAGAAAACATGACGCGGCTCGGCCTGAGTGTTGAAACGGTTGCGGCGGATTTGCGGGCTTTTGAGCCGGAGGAGCTCTTTGATGCAATCCTGCTCGATGCGCCCTGCAGCGCGACAGGCACGATCCGCCGGCATCCCGATGTGCCCTGGATCAAGAAGCCATACGACATTGAAAAACTGACGGAAATCCAGAGCGAATTGCTGGACAGGGTGATGGGCTGGGTCAAGCCGGGTGGGCTGGTCGTCTATTGTACCTGTTCGCTGGAAGCGGCGGAAGGCGAAGCCCAGGTGGCCGGTTTTCTGGAGCGGCAGGCCGGAAAAATCGAACTGGTTCCGGTCGAGGCCTCAGAGGTGGGCGGCCTTGCCGAATGTGTCACAAATGAAGGTTATCTTCGCTGTCTGCCCTGCCATAGCGCCGCCGTGGATCCGGTAAGCAAGGGCATGGACGGCTTTTTTGCCGCAAGGTTCCGCCGGTTTTAACGCGGAATAAACTGTTCACTTGCAATGATTCTTTAAATGAAATGCTAACCTTAATGGTTCGTTTCCTGAATTAGACACCGGAGATTCCCCATAAACGCGCAGAAACCATCAGTTTTGGAGATGGTTTGGTGAATACTGCAAGCCTGAGTGAAAGAAGCCGCATCTGGCGGCTTGTGGCCCTGCATATTTGGCAACGCTCCTTGAAATGGATGCATGGCGGGCCGCTGTTCCGCATGCAGCCGTTTTCGGCTGTGCCTGCGCGCCTGCTCATCGCGCCGCAGGATCTGCGCACTGCCGACGCGACCAATGCTGCCGATATCTACGGCGGCCGCTTCCTGTTCTCCGGCCATCTGGTGGAGACGCAAGGCAGATCTCCGTTCGAGCTTCAGGCCGTTCACGAGGACTGGCAGCGTGAGCTTCACAGCTTCGGCTGGATGCGGGACCTCCGCGCCGCCGACAGCCAGATTTCCCGGCAAAATGCCCGGGCGCTGGTGGAGGACTGGATCAAGTTCTGTGGTCGTTGGCACGACATCGGCTGGGAAGCGTCGGTCGTGACCCGCCGCATTCTGTCCTGGCTGGCGCATTCGCCCTTCATTCTTCAGGACGGCGATCACGAGTTCTACCGCAGTTTCGTGCGGTCGCTGGCCCGCCAGGTGCGTTACCTGCGCCAGACCATCAATGAAACGGAAGACGGCGTCGAGCGCCTGCATGCCGCCCTCGCCATGGCATCCGCCTGTATTTCCATGGCCGGACAGGGCCGCTTTGCACGCCAGAGCATCCGGCGTCTCGATCAGGAGCTGACACGCCAGATCCTGCCCGATGGCGGCCACATCTCGCGCAATCCGAAAGCGCTGATCGACATTCTCGCGGACCTGCTGCCGGTTCGCCAGGCCTTCGTTGCGCAAGGGCTGGAGGTGCCGCCGGCGATGGTGCAGTCGGTGGACCGGATGATGCCACTGCTGCGCTTCTTCCGTCATGGCGACGGGGCCCTTGCCCATTTCAACGGCATGGGCTCGACGCCGAGCGACCTTGTCGCCACCATCCTTGCCTATGACGATGCACGGGGCGCCCCACCGCAGAATGCACCGCATTCGGGCTATCAGCGCTTAACCGGTGGTAATTCCGTTGTCCTGATCGACACCGGCCCTGCCCCGGCCATCGGCGTTTCCGGCGACGCTCATGCAGGCTGTCTTTCGTTCGAATTCTCCTCCGGCAACAACCGGATCGTCGTCAATTGCGGCGTCTCGCCCAAGTCCAATCCGGCCTGGCGCCGGGTCAGCCGCTCGACACCTGCCCATTCCACGGCGGTGATCGAGGATACGTCCTCCTGCCGGTTCCTGTCGAACCGGCCGTTCGGGCATATTCTGGGCGCACCCATCCTGTCCGGTCCGGTCAGGGTGCCGGTTGAACGGGAAGACGATGCGGCCGGCAGCCGGATCACTGCCTCCCATGATGGTTATGCCAGCGAGTTCCATGTCCTGCATGAGCGCGACATTCGCCTTGCAGGCGACGGCACGGTGCTGGACGGCATCGACACGTTTTCGGCAATCGGACCTGTGGACAGCGAAAACCGCTACGCAATCCGCTTTCACCTGCATCCGGGCCTGCGCAGCTCGCTCATCCGCGGCGGATCAGCGGTGCTCCTGGTGTGCCGGGACGGCGAAGCCTGGGAATTCGAAGCGCCCGGGACCGAGGTCATGCTGGAAGAAAGCATCTATCTTTCGGATGTCTACGGCCACCGCAAGACCGAGCAGATCGTGATCTCCGGTGCCGTGCTCGAGGCCCCCTCCGTGGGGTGGCAGTTCCGCAAGACGGCGACCGCCAAACTCAGCCGGCGCGGCACCAGCGATTTTGACGAGCCGGACGAACTCCCGCTGGAAGAATAGAGACCTTCCGCTTTTGCTGAAGACGTGATAGGGCGACGGCAACTCCCGGACCGTCCCCAATTGCGAGGCAAATTCATGGCCATTGTGTCCAAAGCCGTACCCGTTCCCGAGCTGGTTCCCGTCAAGCGCGCCCTTCTGTCCGTCTTCGACAAGACCGGTCTTGTCGACTTTGCAAAAGCGCTGTCCGAGCGCGGCGTCGAGCTGGTCTCCACCGGCGGTTCCTACAAGGCGCTGAAGGAAGCCGGGCTTGCGGTTCTGGACATTTCAGAAGTCACGGGCTTTCCGGAAATCATGGACGGCCGCGTGAAGACGCTGCATCCGAAGGTGCACGGCGGTCTGCTGTCGATCCGTGATGATGCCGACCACCAGAAGGCGATGAGCGAGCATGACATCGTCGGTATCGATCTCTTCTGCGGCAATCTCTATCCGTTCGAGGACGTTGTCGCCTCCGGTGCCGACTACGCCACCGGCATCGAGAACATCGACATTGGTGGACCGGCAATGACCCGTGCGGCCGCCAAGAACCATGCCTATGTTACCGTGGTCACCGACCCGGCCGACTACGATGCAGTGATTTCCGAGCTTGATGCCAATGGCGGCAAGGCCCCGCTGGCCCTGCGCAAGAAACTGGCGCAAAAGGCCTTTGCCCGCACGGCTGCCTATGATGCCGCCGTCTCCAACTGGATGGCGGATCAACTGGGGGAAGCAACGCCCGCCCATCGTGCGGTTGGCGGTTCGCTTGCCGAAGTCATGCGCTATGGCGAAAACCCGCATCAGACGGCCGGTTTCTACACCACCGGTGAGCAGCGCCCGGGTGTTGCCACGGCCAGGCAGCTTCAGGGCAAGACCCTGTCCTACAACAACATCAACGACACCGATGCCGCGTTTGAGCTGGTGAGCGAGTTCGATCCGGCCCGCACCAGTGCTGTTGCCATCATCAAGCACGCAAACCCGTGCGGCGTAGCCGAAGGCGCAAGCCTGAAGGAAGCCTACGAGCTGGCCCTGCGCTGCGATCCGGTTTCAGCCTTCGGCGGCATCGTCGCCCTGAACCAGACACTGGATGCCGCTGCGGCCGAGGAAATCGTCAAGATTTTCACGGAAGTGATCATCGCGCCTGATGCGGACGACGCGGCACGCGAAATCATCGCAGCGAAGAAGAACCTGCGCCTTCTGGTCACCGGCGGCCTCGCCGATGCACGCGCCAAGGGTCTCTTCGTCAAGTCCGTTGCCGGCGGTCTCCTGGTCCAGTCACGCGACAACGGTGTGGTCGACGACCTTGACCTCAAGGTCGTTACCAAGCGCGCGCCGAGCGAGCAGGAACTGGCCGATCTGAAATTCGCCTTCCGGGTCGCCAAGCACGTGAAGTCCAATGCAATCGTCTATGCCAAGGACGGTGCGACCGTTGGTGTCGGGGCCGGTCAGATGAGCCGGGTGGATTCCGCACGCATCGCTGCCCGCAAGGCTCTGGACGCGACCGAGGCCGCCGGTCTTTCCGAACCGCTGACGAAGGGATGCGTGGTCGCCTCCGATGCGTTCTTCCCGTTTGCCGACGGTCTTCTGTCGGCCGCCGAAGCCGGAGCAACCGCCGTTATCCAGCCGGGTGGCTCGATGCGCGATGACGACGTGATTGCGGCAGCCGACAAAGCTGGCCTTGCCATGGTCATGACCGGCATGCGTCATTTCCGGCACTGATTTCGGGTATTCGCCGATGAATTGAAGTGCCGGTTTTCATTCGAACCGGCACTTCATCTGAGCTTGTAAAACATTAGCAAGCTAACGATCCAAAATTACTGTCAAAAATGACAGGGGTCATTAAGAAAAACCCTCCCACTGAAGACCTTGTTAACGCCCAACGGGTAGTCTGCAGCAAGCTTAGGCAGGTATTCGCCTGCCGTTTTCTTGCGATTCGCGGAGATTGCCGGTGTTTAGAAGAGCGAAGGTCACAACAAAGCTCATTGGGGCCAGTGCGGCGACCCTGACGGTTGCCCTTGTGGTCGGCATCAGTTTTATCGGATGGGAAGCGTCCCGCATTACGGGAGATCTTGCTCGGTCCGAAGCCGAGACAGTGGCACGCGAGCAGGCGCAATTCGTCCAGCGCGGCCTTGAAAACGGCCTGAAATCCGCACAGACGCTGGCAAGTTCCCTCGGCGGCATGAAGAAGGCCGGGTCGGTCGACCGTGAAGCCTGGAACGCCGTCGTTGAAAACCTGACGCTGACCAACAAGGATCTTTCGGGCACCTGGGGCGTGGTTGCAGGAGACGAGCTCGACGGCAAGGATGCCGAGTTCAAGGGCGACGAGAAATGGGCCGAAGACGGCGAATGGCAGCCCTATTACTTCCGCAAGGCGGACGGAACGCTGGCTTACCGGCCCATCGAGAAAATCGCCGTCGGTGATCTGAGTGCAACCAGCGACCTCTGGTTCAATGGTGCCTATGTGTCCGGCAAGGACTACATGACGGAACCCTACAGCTGGGAAGCCGATGGCAAGACCGTGACCGGTGTGTCGTTCTCTTCGCCGATCCGAGACGGGTCCAAGGTGATTGGTGCTGCCGGAGGCGACATCCTTCTGACCCCGCTGTCCGAAGTGCTTGGCCAGCAACGGCCACTGGACACGGGATCGGTTCACCTCCTGTCGCAAAACGGCGTCTGGATTGCCCACGCCGACCCTGCCGTTCTCGGCAAGCCATGGATGGAAGGCCAGTCCGAAGCCGACCTTGCCGTGCAGGACAAGCTTCTGGCGGCGGTCAAGAACGGCGAACCATTTGCCTATGACGGATATTCCAACACGCTCGGCACGGAAGTGCACCGCATCGTCATGCCGGTGCATGTGACCGGTACCGATGCCAAGCTTGCCGTGGTCGTCAACGTGCCGCTGGCGACCCTCAATGCGGCTTCGTCTTCGATCACGACCATGATCGTCGGCGTCGGTGTCGTGTTGCTCATCGTCGTGGCTCTTTCCATCTATCTTGTCGGTAACACGATTGTTCGCCGTCCGCTGGAGCGCGCCGTGCGCAGCATCCAGGCGCTCATCGATCGCCGTTACGACGAGCCGATCCACGATACCGACCGCCAGGACGAAATCGGCGAGATCAGCAAGGCGCTGGAAGTCTTCCGCGACAAGGCCCGGCAGGCCGAGGCACTGGCCGCCGAGCAGGAAGAAGCGCAGCGTCAGCAGCTGGCGCGCGCAGGCCGGATCAGCGAGCTGTCGCAGGATTTCGACCGCCAGATCTCAGAGTTGACCCAGACGGTGATGCACCAGGTGCAGGACCTCAACGCGGCGTCGATGACGCTGACGGCGGGAGCCGACGACACCAGCGAGAAGAGCACGGCAGTGGCTGCCGCTTCCGAGGAAGCGTCGTCGAACGTGGAAACGGTTGCGTCCGCGGCTGAAGAACTGATGGCATCGGTCGGTGAAATTTCCCGCCAGATGACCCAGTCCACCGAGATTGCCTCCCACGCCGTGGAACAGGCCCAGTCGACGAACCGCAAGATCGAGGGGCTCGCGGAAGCAGCCAACCGGATCAGCGAAGTGGTCAAGCTGATTACCGACATTGCCGAACAGACCAACCTGCTGGCGCTGAACGCCACCATCGAGGCGGCACGTGCCGGCGAAGCGGGCAAGGGCTTTGCCGTTGTTGCCGCCGAGGTGAAGGAGTTGGCCAACCAGACCGCCAAGGCGACCGAGGAAATCTCGTTGCAGATCCAGTCGGTGCAGACGGAAACCGCCGGATCGGTCGATGCCATCAAGGGCATTTCCGAAACCATCGAAAAGATGAACGAGATCTCTTCGTCCATCCAGGCTTCGGTCGAACAGCAAGGCCTTGCCACCGACGAGATCGCCCGCAACATCCAGGAAGCCTCCAACGGCACCCAGGAAGTGGCGCAGAACATCGTCAAGGTGGCAGCCTCTGCCGACGACACCGGCAATGCCGCCCGTCAGGTCTCGGCCTCCGCCAACGTCCTGCAGACTGAAGCCGACCGGCTCAAGCAGGAAGTTGAAGGTTTCCTTGCCAGCGTCCGTCAGGTCGCCTGAGGCGAGACTGGCAACATCTGAACATGAAGCGCGCCGGATTTTCCGGCGCGTTTTTGTTTGGGCAATGCCCGCACCGTTTCCTGGCAAAGGCGTCTGCTAGCGCTCCCGCACCCGCAACAACAACAGGAGGCCAACACCGAAAAAGACCAGGATGACGGACATGCCGGCGGGTTGGCTGGCAGTCAGGGCGGTTACCACGCCGACGGTAAGCGGGGCCAGGAAGCTGGTGACCTTTCCGGAGAGCGCCAAAAGGCCGAAATACTGGGTCACGTGCTGCGGCGGGGCTATGCGGACCAGAAGACTGCGGCAGGAGGCCTGCAACGGGCCGGACACCGCGCCGATGACACCGCCGAGTGCAATGAACACCTGTTCCGGCAGCGATGCGAAGAGGGCACCCTCGGGGGCAGCGGCGGTCTTGATGACAAAGAACACCGTTGTCCGGTCGATGGAAATCATGCCGAGGCCGCAGATCATCAGAACGATGAGCGAGAAGACAATCACCGGCTTGGCGCCGAAACGATCATCCATCGGCCCGCCCAGCAACAAGCCCAGTGTTCCGGTGATGGTCAGGATGATGCCGAAAGTACCGATCTCGATGGATCCCCAGCCAAGCTGGCCGGCGGCATAAATTCCGCCGAACGCGAAGAGGGCGACAAGGCCATCCTTGAAGATCATGTTGGAGAGGAGAAACAGGAAGATATTCCTGTTGGTGCGTGCCTGGGCCAGGCTCATGCGCAGGTTTGCAAGGCCGGCATGGATGGCCGGACCGATCTTTGCCTGGTGCGGCACGTCCGGCACGAAGAGGAACATCGGCAACACGAAAACGAGATACCAGAGCGCGGAGAACGGCCCGACGGCGCGATCGCCTTCCTGTGTCGCCGCATCAAGACCCAGAACCGGCTTGAAACCCAGCAGGGTCTTGCCTGACTCGGGGCTGGCGGCGAAAAATCCGAGGGCGATCACCAGCGTGACCAGTCCACTGGCGTAGCCGAGTGCCCAGCCGAAACTGGACAGACGTCCGATGCGTTCCGGCGGTACCAGCGAAGGCATCATGGCGTTGTTGAAGACGGTCGCGATTTCGATGGACAGCGTGCCGATGGCAAAGGCGACAAGCGCGATGGCGATGCCGTTCGGGCTTCCCGGAGCGGCGTACCAGAATGCCCAGCAACAGATGACAAACGGCAACGAGAAGAGAAGGATCCAGCGTTTTCGCCGGCCTGTTGCGTCCGCGATTGAGCCCAGTACCGGTGCTGCAAAGGCAATGCACAGTCCGGCGGCCGCAGTTGCGTATCCCCAAAGCGATTGGCCTTCGGCTGGGGTCGCGGCCAGCGTCGAGGCAAAGTAAGGCGCGAAGACGAATGTGGTGATCAGCGTGAAAAAGGGCTGTGCCGCCCAGTCGAACAGCGCCCATGAGAGAACGGCGCGCCTGTCGGTAGATTGCAACGGGATGTCTGAAACGGTTGTCATGGAAAAGGGCAACTCGCTGCCTGGGGGATCAAGACCGGGACGAGCCCAACTCATTCTTGCATATCGCTTCCCGCTCCTGAAGCCCACAGGTGTTTGCGAATATCCGGTGTCTGTTGCAGGAGAGAGTTTCGGTTGGCGTATGCGGCCCATCCTTCGAGACGCCACTTGCGCGGCTCCTCAGGATGAGGGTTTGGGAAGGTAGGCCTCTCACCAGCCTGGCAACACATATCACCTCATCCTGACGAAGCGCGTAGCGCTGTCTCGAAGGGCGGGCCTCAGCCTCCATGCGCCTCCAGCGATCCGAAAAGCGGACAACGAAGCGTCCGTGAGCAAGGTTCTCAAGGCCCCAATCGCGTCATCCCGGACGCAGCGCAGCGAAGATCCGGGATCGGTGAGCCAAAGACCATCTTGGGAAGGTACGCTTTGCCTTGGATGCCGCTGGTTCTCCATTCCCCGCTCGCGCATAGCGTTGCCGGGCGACGGCAATATCGCTGAAGAGCCGAAGCCGGCAGCGGAACTGCCGGCCTCATAACGCGATTTCCGCTGGCTTACGCGGTGCCGCAGATTTCCGCGAGCAGGCTTGCCGCCACGGAGAATTTCGACACGCTGAGACCGCCGTCGAGGATTTCGGAAACAGAGCGTTTGCGCCGGCCCACTTCCGCCTCGTGTTCCTCCAGCCAGCTTGTAAAACCGCCGGCGCGAACCGCCGCGATGGCCAGGGCGCGCTGCGCGGAGACCAGCATGGCCCGTGCCCGGTCGAGCGCGAGACCGTCGTAGTAGTCCCGGACGTCGAGATCGTTGGCGAGCTCGAGCATCGCACCGAGCTGGAAGTGGTGAGCAACTTCGAAATAGGCCCTTGCAGCCGTATCCAGATCTGCCCCGGTTTCTTCCGACACGATGACGATATCGGGAATGGCCCGCTCGGCCGGCAGCCAGGCGATCCGCCGGGCGAGGCTTTCCGGAACACCCTGCTCCACGAAGGCTGCGGTGCGCTCCGCCAGGACCGCGGCGGGTTCTTCCGGCAAGACCGCTTCCAGGCGATCGCGCAGCGCGGCGATACCGGCACGGAACCGCTCGACAACGGCAAACAGGCCCTTGTCGAAGGACACGTTGCGCTTGAACCAGACGACCCGTTCCAGAAGCAGCGACTGGATTTCCGAATAGAGCTCCAGCTGCAGAGCGCCGTCGATCTTCGTGTCGAGCTGGTCGATCTCCGTGTTGAGATCGGTCAGGTCGTAGCTGTTGCGCACGGCAACGAAGCCCTGAGCGATTTCGGTCGCGGTTGCGTCTGTCTGGTCACGCAGACGGGTGATGAAGGTCGCCCCGCCCCGGTTGATCATCGAGTTGGCCAGCATCGTGGCGATGATTTCACGCCGCAGGCGGTGGCCGCTGATCTCGTCCTTGTAGGTGTCGGCCATCTGGTCCGGGAAATAGCGGAACAGTTCGCGCGCCAGATAATCGTCGTCCGGAACCGAGCTTTCCAGCAGCGCGTCGTAAAGCGTGATCTTGGCATAGGCCAGCAGCACGCCCAGCTCGGCGCGGGTCAGCAGCAGCCCGGCCTTGCGCATCTCGTCGAGTGTTGCCTCGTCCGGCAGCTGTTCGACCACCCGGTCCAGAAGGCCTGCCTGTTCCAGCTGGCGCATCATGCGCACCTGGTAGCCGAAGTCTTCCATGCCGCGCAGTTCGGTCATGGAGATGGCCAGGGTCTGCAGGTAGTTGTTCCGCAACACGAGTTCGGCGACCTCGTCGGTCATTTCGGCCAGAAGTTCGTTGCGCTGCTCGATGGTCAGCTTGCCGGATTTCACCGCGGCGCCGAGGGCGATCTTGATGTTGACCTCCATGTCCGAGGAGTTCACCCCGGCGGAATTGTCGATCGCATCGGAGTTGCAGCGTCCACCCTTCTTGTTGAACTCGATACGGGCGAGCTGGGTCAGGCCGAGGTTGGCACCTTCGCCGATCACCTTTGCGCCGATTTCCGATGCGGTGATGCGGATCGGGTCATTGGCGCGATCGCCCACATCGGCGTCCGTCTCGGACTTGGCGCGAATATAAGTGCCGATACCGCCGAACCACAGCAGGTCGACTTCCATCTTCAAGATGGCGGTCATCACTTCCTGCGGCGTTGCGCTGCCCTTGTTCAGGTTGAGCAGGGACTGCATTTCCGGTGAAAGCGGAATGGACTTCAGCTGGCGCGAGAAGATGCCGCCACCCTTGGAAATCAGGTCGGTGTTGTAGTCCTTCCAGGACGAGCGGCCGAGGTCGAACATCCGCTTGCGCTCTTCCCAGGTCTTTGCCGGGTCCGGATCCGGATCAATGAAGATGTCGCGGTGATCGAAGGCGGCGATCAGTCTGGTTGCCTTCGACAGCAACATGCCGTTGCCGAAGACGTCGCCGGACATGTCGCCGACACCGGCCGCCGTGAAGGGCTGGGTCTGGATATCCCGGTTCATCTCGCGGAAGTGCCGCTTGACCGCTTCCCAGGCGCCGCGTGCGGTGATGCCCATCTTCTTGTGATCGTAGCCGGCGGACCCGCCGGAGGCGAAGGCGTCGCCCAGCCAGAAGTGCCTTCCTTCCGAAATGCCGTTGGCCGTATCGGAGAAAGTGGCCGTGCCCTTGTCGGCTGCCACCACCAGATAGGGGTCGTCACCGTCATAGCGCTGCACGCGCTCCGGCGGCAGGATGTTGTCCTCGCCGAGGTTGTCGGTCACGTCCAGAAGGGCGTTGATGAAGATCTTGTAGCTTTCCGTGCCTTCCTTGAACCAGGCATCGCGATCGCTCATCGGCGGCAGGTTCTTGGGCACGAAACCACCCTTGGCACCGACCGGGACGATCACTGCGTTCTTCACCTGCTGTGCCTTCACCAGGCCGAGGACCTCGGTACGGAAGTCCTGCGGCCGGTCAGACCAGCGCAGGCCGCCACGGGCAACCATGCCGAAACGCAGGTGAACGCCTTCCACGCGGGGGCTGTAGACGAAGATTTCCCGGAACGGACGCGGTTGGGGCAGGTCGTCGATCTGGCGGCTGTCGATCTTGAAGGCAAAGGTCGGTTTGGGCTGCCCCTTCTTGTCGAGCTGGTAGAAGTTCGTGCGCAGGATCGATTCAATCGTGTTCTGGAACCGGCGCAAGATGCGGTCGTCGTCAAGGCTGGCGACGTCCTCCAGATCGGCGGTCAGTTCGCTTTCCAGCCGTTCCGTGCCGAGGTCCCTGTCTTTTTCGGTGACATCCGGGTTGAAGCGCAGGTGGAACAGTTCCACCAGTTTGGCCGCGATCTTCGGGTAGTTGTTGAGCGTGGACCACATATAGTCTTCGGAAAAGCGGATGCCGGCCTGGCGCAGGTATCTCGACAGCGCGCGGATCACCGCCACGTCGCGCCAGGCAAGCTCCGCCGTCAGCACCAGGCGGTTATAGCCGTCGTCTTCCGCCAGCCCGGTCCAGACTGCCATGAACATGCTTTCCAGCCGGGATTGCAGCTGATCGGAAAAGACGATGTCTTCGCCGCTGCGCGATTCCAGCGTCATTTCGTGCAGGTAGGACAAGGGGGCATCGGCCGGCGTGACGCGGTAGGTCCGCTCGTTGATCACGCGGAAGCCCATGTTTTCCAGGAGCGGCACGCGCGCGGACAGCGGGATCGGCGAACCGCGGTGATAGACCTTCAGCGACAGGCGGCTGTCCCTGGTGCCTGCCTGGCGGTGGAACGTGATGGTGGTGTCGTTCTTGTCGGACAGGGTTTCCAGCTTGACGATGTCGAACAGCGCGGACTGGGCGTTGTAGACTTCCTTGTAGCCGCCATGAAACGAAAGCGCGTAGCGGTCGGCCAGCTTGCGGGCCTGCGAGGGTGCGAATTCGTCCTTGAGCGCATCGCGCACACTGTCGGACCAGGTGCGCACCATGTCGGCAACGGCGGCCTCCAGCTCTTCCTGCTGCGGCGTCGGCGTTTCCCCGCGATCGCGGCCGATGATGTAGTGAACCCGCGCAAGCGGACCTTCTGGATAGGTAACGTACCAGGCCGACACGCGTCCTTCATAGACCGAGGCCAGATAGGTGCCGACGTTCAGGCGCACTTCGGTGGAATAGCGGTCACGCGGGACGAAGACCAGAATGGATACATAGCGGTCGAACTTGTCCGGGCGGGACAGCACGCGAATGCGCGGGCGCTCGTCCAGCTGCAGGATAGCGATGGAAAAGTCGAACAGGCGCTCCCGTTCGATCTGGAACAGCTCGTCACGCGGGAAAGCTTCCAGAACGTTGCGGAGGGCGCGACCGGAATGGCTTTCCGAGCCGTAGCCGGCGCGGGCCAGAACGCTGGCAACCTTGCGGCGCAGGAACGGGATGGTGCTGGTCGGTTCGGTATAGGCGGTCGAGGCGAACAGGCCGACAATGCGCAGCTCACCGTTCATGTTGCCTTCGTCGTCATAAAGCTTGGCACCGACGTAATCCATGTGCACGCGTCGGTGCACGGTGCTCTTCACGTTGGCCTTGGCGATGATCAGCGGTTCGGGTTTCTTCAGGAACTCGCGAATTTCCGGCGTGATCTGCACGAACTCCGTGCCGCGGCGGAGAACGCGCACGTCCGGGTCGGACAAGAGGCCGAGGCCCGTGCCCTCATGGGGGGAAAGCTCGCCCTCCTCGACGCCGCCTTCGAACATGTATTCGCGCATGCCGAGGAAAATGAAGTTGTCGTTCTCCATCCACTCCAGGAAGTGGATTGCCTCCCACAACTCGTCGCTGCTGCCGGGAATTTGCGTGGTCTTGTAGGTGTCGATGGCCTCCGCCAGGCGTTCCTGCATCGGCTTGAAATCCGACACGACGGCGCGGACATCGGACAGAACCTTGTCGAGCCGTGCCTTGAGTGCCGCGCGGGCTTCGGGCGAATCAATCCGTGTCACGTGGATATGGATGAGGCTTTCCTGCCGGTCGGTCCGCTTCGGTGGTTTCTTGCGAGCCGTGGCGCTTGTCAGTTTGCCGTTGTCATCCCGTTCCACGATGAAGATCGGGTGCAGGACCAGATGAACTTCGATCTTGCTTTCCTGCAGCTCGTCCATGACGGAATCGACCAGGAAGGGCATGTTGTCGTTGACGATCTCGATAATCGAGACGCCCTTGACCTTGCTGCCCTGGGCCTTGAACGCCGGATCGGCGATGCTGACACGATGCGTGCCGAGTTCGTGGTTCTGGAAATCCTGCCAGGCGTCCCGGGCAAAGCCGGTCAGCTCTTCCGCGGTATAGGCCACCAGGTCTTCCGCTGCGCCCCGGTCATAAAAGGCGCGGGAAAACTCGGCGAGAGCCGGATCTTCCTGATTCAAGGTTGCTTGGACCGCGTCGATGAGTTTGAGTTTCTCGACGTCGTGTTTGTCCGGCATTTTCCATCCCCTTAGGCGATCGTATGGTTTGGCTCTGTCGCTCGCTCGTTCTAAGACTTAAGTTCATATTTCAGCGACATAAACGGTTTCATGACGGGAGGAGCAAATTGTCAAGTAAAGTCACGGCCTTGCAAATCGATTCAAATGTAACATTGAGTGAAAAGACACAGGCTTATTTCGACTTGTGCCAGGAGAAGCTGGGTCTCGTTCCCAACGTCCTCAAGGCATATGCGTTCGACGAAACGAAGCTGCGCGCCTTCACCGACATGTACAACGACCTCATGCTGGGCGAATGTACACTCTCCAAGCTCGAGAGAGAGATGATTGCCGTTGCGGTATCAGCGGTCAACCGCTGTTTTTATTGTCTGACGGCTCATGGTGCTGCGGTGCGCGAGCTTTCCGGGGACCCCGTGCTGGGGGAACTGATGGTGATGAACTACCGCGTTGCGGACCTTTCGCCAAAGCAGCGGGCGATGCTCGACTTCGCCGTCAAGTTGACGGAGAAGCCGGCGGAAATCGTGGAAAGCGACCGGCAAGCCCTGCGTGATGTCGGGTTTACGGATCGCGACATCTGGGACATCGCCTCGGTAACGGGCTTCTTCAACATGTCCAACAGGGTGGCTGCGGCGTCCGACATGCGCCCGAATGATGAGTATCACTCAAGGGCCCGTTGAGATAACGGAGCGTCGCGCGGCGGTGACAAGCCGCGCGATTGGGTGTATGACGCTTGCGATTTTGCACCGATCTGCCTGACGGCTTTCGGGCCCTGGGGTTCGAAACTGGCGGCGATCATGAGAGGGAGAGGAACGGGCGATGGTTGCGCGCGTGTTTATTGATGGTGAAGCCGGTACGACGGGTCTGCAGATCCGCGAGCGCCTTGCCATGCGCCGCGACCTTGAGCTGATCTCCATTCCGGACGAAAGCCGGAAGGATCCGGCTGCCCGGGCCGACTACCTCAACAAGGCCGATATTGCCATTCTTTGCCTGCCGGATGCGGCGGCCAAGGAAAGCGTTGCCCTGATCGAGAACGACACCACCCGTGTGATTGACGCCTCCAGCGCCCACCGGGTTGCCGAGGGCTGGGCCTACGGCTTTGCCGAAATGGACCTCGACCAAGCCGACATCATCGCCGCGGCCATGCGCGTTGCCAATCCGGGATGCTGGCCGCAAGGCCTGATCGCCGCGGTTCGTCCGCTGATCACCGCGGAACTGCTGCCGTCGGACTTCAACCTGACCTATTTCGGCATCTCCGGTTATTCCGGTGGTGGCAAGGGCATGATTGCCGATTACGAAGCCGCCGGAACCAGCGCAAATTCGTTTGCGCCGTACGCGCTCGGGTTCAATCACAAGCACCTTCCGGAAATGACGGAATACGGCCTGCTCGACGCAGCTCCACTGTTCACTCCGACTGTTGGCGATTTCTACAAGGGTATGCTGACGGTGGTTCCGTTGAACCTGGCAGGCCTTGCCAAGGTGCCGACGGGCGAGCAGCTGCATGCGGCGATCGCCGATCATTTCGCTTCGGTACCCGGCGGTTTTGTCGAGGTCGCGCCGCTCGAAGCACTCGAGAAATCCGACAGCCTCAATCCGCAGGCGCTCAACGACACCAACAAGCTGCATCTGCACGTCTTTGCAAATGACGCCAGGGCGCAGGCTGCGATCGTTGCCGTCTACGACAACCTGGGCAAGGGCGCGTCCGGCGCTGCGGTCCAGAACCTCAATCTTATGCTCGGTGTCGATCAGACAACCAGCCTTGCTGCGTAAGCGGCATCCGTTTTCAGGCCTTTCAGGAGAGAAGAAGAATGGAAAAATTTGAGACCCTGACCGGTGTCGCAGCGCCGTTGCCGATCGTGAACATCGACACGGACATGATCATTCCGAAGCAGTTCCTGAAGACGATCAAGCGCACCGGCCTCGGCACCGCGCTGTTCCACGAAATGCGCACCAACGACGACGGATCGGAGAACGAGAGCTTCGTTCTCAACAAGGCCGCCTACCGCAATGCCAAGATCCTGATCGCCGGTGACAACTTCGGCTGCGGTTCCTCGCGCGAGCATGCGCCCTGGGCGCTGCTTGATTTCGGCATCCGCTGCGTGATCTCCACCTCGTTCGCCGACATTTTCTACAACAACTGCTTCAAGAACGGCATTCTGCCGATCCAGGTCTCCGAAGACGAGCTGGAAACCCTGATGCATGCGGCAGAGCGCGGCGCCAACTTCACGCTGACGATCGATCTGGAAAGCCAGGAAATCAAAGGTCTTGAGAGCGGTGACATCGCCTTCAAGATCGACAGCTTCCGCAAGCATTGCCTGATCAACGGCCTCGACGACATCGGCCTGACCATGGCGAAGGCCGGTGAAATCGACACCTTTGAAAGCAAGATGGGCAACGACCGTCCCTGGGTCTGAGCCGGACTGCAAAGACTTTTGAAAAGCCGGGTTTCACGACCCGGCTTTTTTGTTTTGGTTGCCTCAGGTTCTTTAAGGCGCGCGACGCGTCGCCAAGACATGATCCTCCACTCACAGGGTCAATCCTCCGGATTTCGATCACGACAACCGCATTCAGCCGTGTTGTCCTGAAGCTCATCAACCTTGCCATCCCTGCGAAGGCAGGGATCCAGTATTTATTGGGTTCGCGAGGTTTTCCGGGGCTGTTCCCATGGCGTACTGGATCCCGGTCTTGCCGCTGACGCGTCAAACCGGGATGACAAAGAATGCGGGAATGAGTGGTTCCAAATTGGATGTCCTGCTCCGACCGGATACAAGTCGGGCGTGCTGAAAACTGGGTCGACAAATGGGCTAAATGGAGTTTTCTGGTGCGCCGCTTTCCGCCTTGGTTCGCTTCTTCACCCCTGTGACCGAACCTCCGCTGCATGATCGCAGAACCGCATTCAGCCGTGTTGTCCTGAAGCCCATCAACCTTGTCATCCCTGCGAAGGCAGGGATCCAGTATTCATTGTGTTCGCGAGGTTTTCGAAGTCTGTTCCCATGGCGTACTGGATCCCGGTCTTGCCGCTGACGCGTCAAACCGGGATGACAAAGAAAGCGGGAATGAGTGGTTCCTGTCGGATTGAATACAAACGGGCGGCGCCGAAAGGAGCTTGCCGGTGAAGCGGGACAGGGAAAGCTGGATAACCGCCTCTCATCTTCTTCACGCAGGCTTGAAAAGCTTTTCAGTGTCCTTGAACGTTTCGTGCGATAGTCCGAACGCATGGATATGATGACCTTGGCACCATACGCTCCCTGGACCGACCGACGCGGCAACCTTTCCGGTCTGCGATTGGCTGTATTCATTGCCTTGCTTCTTCCGGCGTTGCAGATCTTCTACAGCCTCGCCTTCGGACCGGTGCTGCCGGAGCCCTACGAGATGGAGCTTCATGCCAGTGGCGACTGGACGGTGCGCTTCCTGCTTGTGACCCTGGCGGTAACGCCGCTCCGGAGGATTTTCTCCTGGAACAGGATCGTCGGTGTCAGGCGCATGCTGGGTGTGACAGTGCTTGCCTATGCGCTCTTGCACCTGGGGCTTTACGCTGCGCAGGAAAGCTGGAACCTCGGCAAGGTCGTGTCTGAAATCGTTCTGCGTTTCTATCTGACCATCGGCTTTGTCGCGCTGTTCGGGCTGGCGGTGCTGGGTGCGACCTCCTTCGACAGTGCCATCCGCAAACTCGGGCGGAACTGGCAGCGGCTGCACACCCTGATCTATCCGATCGGCGGTCTCATGCTGTTCCACTTCTTCCTGCAGTCCAAGTCGGACGTCACGCAGGCCACCTTGATGGCAGGCCTGTTCGTGCTGCTGATAATCTACAGACTTGCGGTCAAGGCAGGCTTCAGCCTTGCAAACCCGCTGGTTCTGGCGGTTTGCGCGCTGCTGGCAGCTGCAGGGACTGCCGGGATCGAATTTGCCTGGTACGCACTTGCCACCGGCATTCCTGCCGACCGGGTGTTCCAGGCAAACTTCGCCCTTTCCGTTGCAATCCGTCCGGCTATCTGGGTCGGGATCATCGGGCTCGGGGTTGGCGTGGCGGCAATGGTTCAATGGATCGGCGGATTGCTTGGCCCCAAGCTGGGATTGAAGCGGGCATAGAATAGCGTCGAGCCTTCACCACCCCTGGCTTTGCATCGGACCCAAGTCGAGCGTCCTCCACCCAGGTCAGGTGGTTCCATGCGGAAGATCACGGCATGGGTTGCCGGGTCCGGCCCGGCAATGACGGAAAGAGTGTGTGGCCACAGGAATTGGGCCCGGTCTGGTTGGGGAGCCAGCCCATGACGGGTTAAGCCGAGTTTCCAGGTTTCCCAGTCCCGTCATCCCATGGCTCGACCATGGGATCCACGCCGATCCCCTTATCTTCTGATGAGCTTGGATGTGTGGAACGGCCAGGATTGCCGGATCAAGTCCGGCAATGACGGCGACAGGTGAAGATTATCTCTAGGGAATTCGAAGACCAGCCGAGAATCAGATCCAGCCATCGCTGTTTGAATTGCGAGACAATCAGCGTCGGGACTTTTGCCCTACGACTGTTTCTCGTCGTCGCGCACGCGGCGTTCGGCGTTGATCTGCTCCAGTTCGGCCATCTTTTCGCCGATGGGGCGCAGGGCTGAAACCGTTTGGCGAAACTGGTTGGCGCGCTGGTCGAGCATGCGCTGTGCAAGTTCCGGGAATTCCTGGATCATACGTTTGAAGAGCGCGCGGCGAATGCGGATGATGCGTACGCCGTCAACGGCTTCTGCCCGGCAAGGGCGCTTGTTTTCTGCAAGAAGAGCTGTCTCGCCCAGCAGTGTGCCCTGACCGACGCGCTCGATTTCCTCAAAGCCGTCCTTGGTCCTCGTCTGCAGGCTGACCGTGCCGCTGGTGATTACCAAACCGCCATCGGCGCGGTCGCCCTGATCGAACAGGCGCTGGCCGCGGTTGTAATCCATGCTTTCGGCGCTGAAGGCGAGCAGACGCAGCTGATCGTCCTGAAAGTCCGAAAGCATCGGGATTTGTTTGAGAATCGCAATGTCTTGGGCAAGGCTCATGCCCAAGAAATACGCCGATTACCGGTTACGGCACAAGCTTATATCCACCGGCTTCTGTGACAAGAAGCTCCGCATTGGACGGGTCACGCTCGATTTTCTGCCTGAGGCGGTAGATGTGCGTTTCCAGCGTGTGGGTGGTCACGCCGGAATTGTAGCCCCAGACCTCGTGCAGCAGCACGTCGCGGGTCACGGGCTTTTCGCCGGCACGGTAGAGGAATTTCAGGATGGAGGTTTCTTTTTCCGTCAGACGAACCTTGGAGCCGCTGTCGTCCTGCATCACCTTGGCGGCGGGCCGGAACGAATAGCGGCCGATGGCGAAGGTGGCGTCTTCGCTCTGTTCGTGCTGGCGCAAGTGTGCCCGGACACGGGCCAGAAGCACGGCGAACTTGAAGGGCTTGGTGACATAGTCGTTGGCACCGGCCTCAAGCCCCAGGATCGTGTCGCTGTCGCCGTCATGACCGGTCAGCATGATGATCGGTGCCTTGAAACCGCCCTTGCGCAGCAGCTTGACCGCTTCGCGCCCGTCTATGTCCGGCAGGCCGACGTCCATCAGCAGCAGATCGACGTGCTCTTCCTTGGCCATTGCGATGCCGGACGTGGCCGAATCCGCCTGGATCGTCTCAAATTCATCGTAGAGCGACAGCTGCTCCACCAGCGCTTCGCGCAGTTCGGTATCATCATCGACAATCAAAATCGTGCGGGCGGTCATCGTCGCGTCCCTCGCCAGAATCCAAAATCTCTTCACGACGACTTGTGCAAAGGACACAAGCGCGTTCCTGCTTCTATGTGCGTGGGAAATTGTTCCCGCACAAGCGGTGTCCCGTCAATTCTTCTTCACGCGGGGTTTAGGGGTGGTTTATCAAGAAGACCGGCGGAGCGGACAGGCGGAACGGACAGGATCATGAAAACCTTGAAAAAATCGGCGGGAATGCTGGAAGTTCGTGCGTCGCCTCTGAACAGGACACGCGGCGTGCTCAGTCTTGGGCGGATCACGGTCCCGTGTGCGCTCGGCCGGTCGGGCATTGTCATGCGCAAGCGCGAAGGCGATGGCGGCACGCCGGTGGGCCGGTTCGAATTGCTGCACGTCTACTATCGCCCGGACCGGGGCTTGCCGCCGGCAACGCTGCTGCCGACGGAGCCGCTGACACCGGCGTCCGGCTGGTGTGACGACCCTGGCCATCGTCTCTACAACAGGCCGGTGCAACTGCCTTTTTCGGCCAGCCACGAGAAAATGTGGCGCGACGACAGGCTCTACGACATCGTCGTGGTGCTGGATTGCAACCTGAACCCGGCCGTGAAGGGGCAGGGTAGCGCGATCTTCTTTCACATCGCGCGGCCGGGCTATTCGCCGACGGAAGGCTGCGTTGCCGTTTCGCCGGAACACATGCGCCTGATTCTTCAGAACATCGGCCTTGGCGCGGAGATGGTGATCCACGCCTGAGCCGGCCCGAACAGTCTTAAGGATTGGCACTGACCTGTGGCCGGTAGATGGTGAAGCTGCCACTGACCGTGGTCGAGGTCCTGACACCGGCGTCATCGGTCGTCGTTGCCGTGCGAATTCCGAAACCGTTGCGCTTGACGGTCTGGTCGTCGGTGACGTTGCTTTCCAGAAAGGTCGCCCTGTTGCCGTTGACACTTTCCAGGATCGCCGTGTGCCGCGGTTCGCCGCGGGACATCGTCTGTTCCTCCCAGCTACCGTCGGGCTGGGTTACACGAACCGTGACTTCAAAGCGGGTGAACTGGAAGACGTCACCCGGCCGGGCGTCCGACAGATTGTTGATCACCCGTCCCCAGACATAGGTGGAGGCCGGCTTGTTGAAGCCGACGTGCCGGAAAGCGTTGTCGACCAGCGTCCAGCACTGGCCATCGCCTTCCACCCGGCCAAGTCTTTCGGTGGCGAAATTGATCAGGCGTTGCGCCTGTTGAGCGTTTACGTCGGGCATGATCGTTATCCTTCATAACTGCCCCATGGACGCAATTTTAGGTCGGCATGACCGCCAACTCTGTAACCCGCATCACGATTCCGTTGGCAATGAGGGCAACCGAACGCGCCTTGCCGCGTTTTTTGAAAAGTGTCTCACAGGCAGAGACGGTGGCCAACCGCATAGGTTTCCGCGGTCTTGTCTGATATGACGAAGTTCGGGCTCACGGAGATAATCACGACATGCGCTGGAAAGGCCGCCGCGGCAGCAGCAACGTTGAAGACAGGCGTTCCATGGGCGGGAGACCACGCATGCGCGTCGGTGGCCGCCGGGTGAGAGGTGGTGGCCTCGGATTGACGGGCCTCCTGATAATCGTCGGCATTGCCTGGCTGACCGGCATCAACCCGCTGACACTTCTCGGACAGCTGGATGGCGGGGGGGGTTACGATACGCAGTCCTATCAGACGCAGGCCCCTCGCAGTGCGGCCGACCAGGAAACCGCGCAATTTGTCTCCGTCGTTCTGGCCGACACGGAAAACACCTGGGGCCAGATCTTCGAAAACGGTGGTGCGACGTACCCGGAGCCGACTTTGGTGCTGTTTTCAGGGTCGGTATCATCAGCCTGCGGATATGCCAGTGCGGCCACCGGCCCATTCTACTGCGGAGCCGACAGCAAGCTTTACATCGACCTGTCCTTCTATCAGGAACTGGCAAACCAGCTGAATGCGCCGGGTGATTTCGCACAGGCCTATGTGCTGGCGCATGAAGTCGGTCACCACATCCAGAACGTGCTTGGCGTGCTGCCGGAATTCCAAAAGGCCCGGCGTACGCTCAGCAAGGCGGAAGGCAACGCTCTATCGGTACGTGTCGAGTTGCAGGCCGATTGTTATGCCGGCATCTGGGCGCATTATGCCGCCCGGCAGAAAGGGTTTGTCGAGGAAGGCGATATCGACGAGGCACTGAACGCGGCCAGCCGGATTGGCGACGATACATTGCAGCGCCAGGCTCAAGGCTATGTCGTGCCGGAAAGCTTCAACCACGGCACCTCTGCGCAGCGGGCAAGCTGGTTCAAGAAGGGTTTCCAGTCCGGCGACCTCAATACCTGCGACACGTTCAGCGCGGCGAGCCTGTAAGGGCACCAACACCTCGCGTCATGCCATGGCACGTCCATGGCATCCATGCCGCTTGATCGGTTCTTTTCCGTACGCTTCCGGCTTTGAAAGGCCACGGATGGATTGCAGGGGCAAGCCCTGCAATGACGACCAAGTGATAACGGGCTGGCGCGTTTACGCATATCTGCGATGACTGCCTGCCCCACTGGTAATTTGCGGTATTTTCCGCCATATAGGGGCAAATGTCCGCAAGATGGCGGACGCTTTTCCTTGAAGCTTTGAAGAAGTGCGACCGGTATGGCGTCTGAAACCAGACCCTTTTTGAAGATGAACGGCCTTGGCAATGATTTCGTGGTCTGGGATGCGCGTGAAAAACCGCTGCGCCTGACACCCGAAGCCATTGCCGCATTGGGCGACCGCGAGACGGGCATCGGTTTCGACCAGATGATCACCGTTGAACGGTCCTCGCTGGGTGTCGATGCCTTCATGCGCATTCACAACCGCGATGGCAGTGAAGTATCGGCCTGCGGCAACGCCACGCGTTGCATCGGCCGTCTGCTGATGGAAGAAGCCGGCAAGGAGCTTGTTACCATCGAGACCGGTGCCGGGCTGCTGCACGCTTTCGATGCCGACGGCCCGCGCAGCGTGACTGTCGACATGGGGGTACCCCGGCTTGCCTGGAACGAAATTCCGCTTGCGGAAGAGTTCGCCGACACCCGGGCGATCGAACTTCAGATCGGGCCTATCGATGATCCGATCCTGCACACGCCGGCCGTCGTCAACATGGGCAATCCGCACGCGATCTTCTGGGTCGACGACGTGGAAGCCTATGAGCTTGAGCGGGTCGGTCCCTTGCTGGAACACCATCCGATCTTTCCGGAATACGCCAACATTTCGCTGGCCCATGTGTTTGATACCGACCAGATCCGGGTAAAGGTTTGGGAGCGCGGCGTCGGTCTGACGCTGGCCTGTGGGACGGCTGCCTGTGCGGTTGGGGTTGCTGCCGCGCGTGATGGCCGGACCAGCCGCAAGACCACCATCCATCTGCCGGGCGGTCCCATCGGGATCGAATGGCGCGAGAGCGACAACCACGTGCTGATGACCGGTCTGACGGAAGTGGAATTCGAAGGTGAGGTCGATCTCGATACCCTGGCCTGGCGCAAGACCGCCACGGGCGACGCCCCGCTGGCGGCTGGAGCCGCGTCATGAGCATCGATGTCGTGACCTTCGGTTGCCGGCTCAATGCATATGAGTCGGAAGTCATGAAGCGCGAGGCGGAGGCTGCCGGCCTCAAGGACGCCATCCTCATCAACACCTGTGCCGTTACCGGCGAGGCGGTTCGTCAGGCCCGCCAGGCCGTGCGCAAGGCCAAGCGCGACAATCCGAACGCCAGGGTAATCGTTACCGGCTGCGCCGCGCAGACGGAAAGCGAGACCTTCTCCTCCATGGAGGAAGTGGATCTGGTGCTCGGCAACACGGAAAAGCTTGAGCGCAAGTCCTATCAGGACGTTGCCGCCTTCGGCGTTTCCGAAACCGAGAAAGTGCGCGTCAACGACATCATGAGTGTC
Source organism: Labrenzia sp. 5N (assembly GCF_012395805.1). Classification (NCBI taxonomy): domain Bacteria; kingdom Pseudomonadati; phylum Pseudomonadota; class Alphaproteobacteria; order Hyphomicrobiales; family Stappiaceae; genus Labrenzia; species Labrenzia sp. 5N. Next base: position 290,639 of record NZ_JAAZTM010000005.1, read on the forward strand.
GAGGAGACCGCAGGCCATCTGATCGACGGGCTGACGGGCCGTGCGCGGGCATTCGTGCAGGTCCAGAACGGTTGCGATCACCGCTGCACCTTCTGCATCATTCCCTATGGCCGAGGCAATTCCCGCTCCGTGCCGATGGGCGTGGTCATCGACCAGATCAAGCGCCTTGTCGACAATGGCTACAACGAGATCGTGCTGACCGGTGTCGACATCACCTCCTATGGCGCGGACCTTCCGGGGACCCCCAAGCTGGGCACGCTGTCGGCGAAGATCCTGAAAATGGTTCCGGACCTGAAGCGCCTGCGGCTGTCTTCCATCGATTCCATCGAGGCCGATGACGACCTGATGCGGGTAATTGCCGAAGACGAACGGCTGATGCCGCATCTGCATCTGTCGCTCCAGGCGGGTGACGACATGATCCTGAAACGGATGAAGCGGCGCCACCTGAGGGCCGACACGATCCGCTTCTGCGAAGAGGTTCGCCGCCTGCGGCCGGACATGGTTTTCGGTGCGGACATCATCGCCGGCTTCCCGACGGAAACCGAGGACATGTTCCAGAACTCGCTCCGGATCGTCGACGAATGCGGCCTGACGCATCTGCACGTCTTTCCGTTCTCGCCGCGCAAGGGTACACCGGCAGCGCGCATGCCGCAGCTGCCGCGCAATGTCGTGAAGGAACGCGGCGCGCGCCTCAGGGCCAAGGGCGAGGAAGCGCTGGTCAGGCATCTTCAGGCCGAGGTCGGCAAGACCCGCCCCGTGCTGATCGAGAAGGAAGGCCTTGGCCGGACTGAACAATTCACGCAGGTCGAGCTGGGCAGCGGCAATGCCGGTGAGATTGTCGAAACCAGAATTATCGGACATACCGGCCGCCATCTTCTGGGCGAAGCCCTTTCCAGGGCTGCCTGAGGAAAGGTTCAGGGTTCGGGTGGTGACGAGCTGGCCTGAGGTGTGTGTCAGATTGGATTGAAGCCGGGGCGAATTGCAATGTACCCCTCATCCTGAGGAGGCCCGCAGGGCCGTCTCGAAGGATGGGCGGCAGTCTCGGCGCAAGTGGCCCATCCTTCGAGACAGCGCTGAGCGCTTTCTCAGGATGAGGTATAGGGTTTGGCTTCGGCGGTGGATGCCGAGAGTTTAAGAACGCAGTAATGGGCAGATTTTTTAAGGCAGGTTCATGAGCGAGAAAAAGCGCGGCTTTCTTGGACGTCTCTTCGGCGGCAAAAGCAAACCGGAAGACGAGGCTGCTCCGGCCGCAGAGGATGCGGCACAGAAAGCAACATCCGCAGAACCGCAGGAAGATGACCCGGCACTCGACGTCGAGATGGACGTTCGGCCTGTCGCGGCGCTGAACGAGCCGTTCCAGCCGATCGCAATGGATGTCAGCCCTGGTATCGTTCCGGAACTTTCGCCAATGAAGCCGGCGGTGGAGCCGGAAGACATTCTGCCAACCGATACGGGACCCGACGTCGAGCCCGAGCAGGCAGAAACACCGGAACCTGAAGCGCCCCGGCCGGAAGAGCCCGAAAGCCAAGAACCCGCAACGCCAGAACCTGCAACACCAGAACCTGCAACACAGGCGCCAGAAACCCAGACACCAGAAACCCAGGCATCAGAACCGCAGGTGCCAGAAATACATACGCCTGAAACGGCCAGCGCCCCGGAACCGGTTGTCGAGCCGGCCGCCGCAGAAGCGGCTGTTGCCGCGCCAGTGCCCGCCGCACCGGTTGAACCTGTTGCCGAAGAGCCGAAACTGTCCTGGTTCCAGCGATTGAAGAACGGCCTGTCCCGGTCTTCCGCATCGCTCACCGAAGGCATCAGCTCGATCTTCACCAAGCGCAAACTGGACGCCTCCATGCTGGAGGAGCTGGAGGATATCCTGATCCAGGCAGACCTTGGTGTCGACACGGCGATGGCGATTACCGACCGTCTGTCCGACGGGCGCTACAACAAGGAAATTTCGCCGGAGGAAGTCCGGGCGATCCTGTCCGAAGAGGTTGAGAAGGTGCTGGTTCCCGTCGCCAAGCCGCTCGATCTCGATACCGGCAAGAAGCCGCATGTGGTGCTGATGGTCGGGGTCAACGGTACGGGCAAGACCACCACCATCGGCAAGCTGTCACAGAAGCTGCGTTCCGAAGGCAAGACCGTCATGCTTGCGGCCGGCGATACCTTCCGTGCGGCCGCAGTGGAACAGCTGAAGATCTGGGGTGAGCGCACCGGGGCTGAAGTGATTGCGCGCGATACGGGCGCGGATGCCGCCGGACTTGCCTATGATGCGATGAAGGAAGCGCAGGCGAAGGGCGTCGATGTGCTTCTGGTCGATACCGCCGGCCGGCTTCAGAACAAGGCCGAGCTGATGGATGAGCTGGAGAAGGTCATCCGCGTGATCAAGAAGCACGACCCGGAAGCTCCGCACACGGTCCTGCTGACGCTCGATGCGACGACAGGCCAGAATGCGCTCAACCAGGTCGAGATCTTCGGCAAGGTTGCCGGCGTGACCGGACTGGTGATGACGAAGCTCGACGGAACCGCCCGGGGCGGGATCCTGGTCGCGATTGCCGCCAAGCACGCAATGCCGGTGCATTTCATCGGTGTCGGTGAAGGTGTGGCAGATCTCGAGCCCTTCTCGGCCAAGGATTTTGCCAGCGCGATTGCAGGCATGGCTTAACGCGAGCGTCCCGCAAGGTGCTGGACCCGTTCGTTTGGGCGCCTTGCGATATTTGCAAAGCAGTGCCGGGGAACCTCGCAGCCCGACGTGCGTTTAGTTAGCGTCGAAGTCTGGCGCGCGCGGAAACCCTTCTACTGACGGCAGCCGGGCACAAGCGCGGAAAGGCCGTCATGATTTCCAGATTGTTGCACTCGTTTGTTGTTGCTCTGCTGCTGTTTCTGCCCGGAGCACTGCCTGCATCTTCACAATCGGAAAGCCCCGCCGGAGCTATCACCGCCATGCCCGGTGCCGGCGACGATCAGGCCATCGAGCAGCGTATCAACGGCATCTATGACCAGCTCGACGGACTTTCCGGAATTTCGGTCGTCGTAAGATCAGGCGTGGTTAATCTGAACGGAACCGTGACCGAGGCAAGCCTTGCCACAAAGGCCGAAGAGCTTGCCGGCCGTGTCGACGGCGTCGTCGCGGTCCAGAACAATCTCACCGAGGAAACCGCGCTGGAGGAACGTCTCGTTCCGGTTTACGAGCGCCTGCAGGCGCGCCTGTCCCAAGGGGTGAACTATCTGCCGCTTGCCCTGGTTGCCCTGCTCGTCTGGATGCTGGCCAGTGCGGCCGGACTGCTGATCGCGCGGTTTGAATGGCCCTGGAACAGGCTCACGCCCAATGCCTTCATTGCAGATCTTGTCAGGCAGCTGATCAGGATCCTGTTCTTCACGATCGGGATCGTTCTTGCGCTGGATGTGCTGGGCGCCACTGCCGTCATCGGCACACTGCTTGGAGCAGCCGGCATTGTGGGTCTGGCGGTCGGCTTTGCTGTCCGGGACACGGTCGAAAACTACATTGCCAGTATCATGCTCAGCATCCGGCAGCCGTTCAACCCGAAGGACTTCGTCCGGATTGAAGGCTACGAGGGCTTTGTCATCAGTCTCACGTCGCGTGCTACGATCCTGATGGAAAAGGACGGGAACCATATCCGCATCCCCAACGCCATCGTCTTCAAGAGCACCCTCGTCAACTTTTCCACCAATCCACGGCGCCGCTTCGTCTTCGAATTGGGCGTCGATGCGGAAAGCAACCTGGACAAGGCGCTGGACGTTGGCCTGATGACGCTTCGCCGCCAGGAGTTCATTCTTCAGGATCCCTCTCCCGACGCCTGGATCGAAGCGTTGGGAGATTCCAACGTTGTTCTGAGTTTTGTGGGCTGGATTGACCAGACGCGGACCGATTTCCAAAAGGCGCGTTCCGAGGCGATGCGCCTCGTCAAGCTGGCGCTTGAATCAAACGGCTTCTCCCTGCCGGAGCCCATCTACCGGCTGAGGTTCGATGATGCGCCTGCGCTGGAAAACCTCCTGCCGGACAGGCAGGAGGGGGATCGGGAACGCGGGAAGATCACCCGTAAAGAGGCGGCGTTTCCGCAATCGGCAGAAGTGCCGAACGATACGGAAGCCGACCGGGATCTTGAAAAGCAGGTTGAACTGGAACGAAAAGCCGCCCAGTCGGACGACCTTCTCGATGAGCATGCGCCGAAGGAATTCGGGGCTAAATCAGCAAGGTGATCCTGACAGACAGGCGTTTAACAAAGCAAATCCTGAGCAGCGTGTCAGGAAAGGCTGACCCTGCGCCACCGGGATTCGACAAAGGAGTAGATGGCAAAAACCATCAGGCCAACCGCCAGCGCGAACAGCATGACCTGCCCATAAGGCAAACCCTGAATGTATTTCAGAGCATCCAGCGTGCTCGGCAGATCGCCGCCGGAGGTTGAGGCGCCCTCGATGCCAAGCCAGATCATTGCCGACAGAAGGGCGAACACGATCCCGCGTGCACCGAGGCCAAGAACCGACACGACGTGAACAATCCGCATCGGGGCTTCGTTTTCATCGAAGTGCTTGCTGTATCGGCCTGAACAGGCCTTCCACCAATGCGCAACCGCTATTCCCAGAAAGACAAGGGACAAGCCAGTCACGAATATCCGCTGGCCGAGAGCTTGCGAGATAGCGTTCATCAGGCCCGGCAGCAGTTTGCCGTCATCCGTGCCCGTAATTCCGAGCAGGCCAATGGCGTAGAGTGCGAGCGCGCTATAGGTGGCGGCGCTTGCCAGAAGGGCCAGGCGCACGACGATCCCCTGCAGGTCCCGTCCATGGTTGTCCGCGTCCAGAACGGCCTGAACCAGCCGCCAGACGACAAAACTGAACAGGCCTGTCACTAGGACAGCCACCAGAACAGAGCCGAAGGGTTGGGACAAGAGAGTGACAAGGGCACCTTTGGTGCCCTTGCTGCTGCCTGCGCCGATGGACGCGAGAATGGCAAAGAAGGATATGATGCCATAGACGATACCGCGCGAAAGATATCCCGCGCGTGCGGCAGCTTGTAACCAGTGCGAGTACTTCATTCCCCTGGTCTTTCCGCCATCCCGGCATTTTCACGATCGGTGAACGCTATAAGTCGGCTCCGCCAGAATGTTTGGCGGGCCGACCAGCGGGCGGTGCCAGAGGGCGTGGTTGCCAAACCTGCGATAATCGGGAGGTTACCCCGGCTCAGCCGAGGCCGAGAAACGACAGGATGGCAACAACCACGACGACAAGTCCGACGAGATAGATAATGTTGTGCATGTTCAATTCCTTGCCAGAAACGGAAAAGGGCCGGACGCTGGGTGAACGGCAGGGGGCGGCCGTTCGTGGCGGGGGCTTGCGTCCGGCCCAAACTGTTGGAGATCGTCTGCCGGGGGCGCGGCAGGGTTATCGGGGCTAGGTTAGACCAGTCCGATGAAGGACAGGATCGCGCCGACAACGACGACGAGACCGACCAGATAGATGATACCGTTCATGCCTCTCTCCTTTCGTTGGAGAGAGAACTCGTCAAACAGGAATTGGTTCCAAGGAATCGAACAGGGAGCGAAAAATCAGCTCCCCGGTTGCCAGTCTTCCGGTGCCATGACGAAGCCTTCGAACTGAAATCCGGGAGCAACCGTGCAGCCGACCAGGGTCCATGCACCGAGCGAGCGGGCCTGCTGCCAGCCGTCACGGGGAACGATGCCTTGCGGGCGCTCGCCGGCCAGAAGGTCGTTGCCCAGGGTCAGCACCTCCCGGGTGGTGCCGTCGGTGCTGATGGAAAGTTCCAGCGGGCTGCCGGCGTACCAGTGCCAGGTCTCGACCGCGTCAACCTTGTGCCAGCGGGAGAGAATGCCTTCGGGAAGCAGGAAATAGATCAGGGTAGATGCAGCCCGGCCGCCATCATCGGTGACGCTGTCGCGGAAGGTTTCGGCATAAAAGCCACCTTCCGGGTGCGGCTGCATGTCGAGAAGGTCGACGATCTTTTCGGCGGTCAGGCTGGCAGTAGAAGTCATGAAAAGTCCCGGCTGGATCAACTGGATTTCCGGGACGGGATCGCTCAGGAGGATTTCGACCCGGTGCAGAAAGCCAGATCATCAATGGTTTCGCGCAGGGCCGCAACCACTTCCTCGTAAAGGAGCTGCATGTCCAGCCTGTGTCCGCCGCCCAGATGACCCGGTATCGGTTCGGCCTGGCCGACGATGCGGCTGACCACGTCCCGTGCGCGCTGCTCCGCGGAGCGTGTCAAGTGGTCTTCGGAACTCGCAGGTGTCATGGTGTGTGCCCCTTCATGATCACGATGGCGTGCATATGGGGGCAACCAGTCGTTGTTTTAAGCCTTCCGGCCAAGAAAAACCGGAAGGCGGTGCAAGAATTCTGCTGCGGGACCTATAGGTATGATCAAGCGTTGTCCTTGCGCATGCGGATCTCGGAAAAGACTTCGGCAGCACTTTTGCCTTCCATGCCGAGTGCAGCGGCGACAGAAGCTTCACCTGCACGCAGGAACGGGTTCGTTGCTTTTTCTTTCGCCATGGTCGTCGGCAGTGTCGCGGCTCCTTTCTCGCGCAGCGCGGCAACTTCGTCTGCCCGCGCCTTCAGATCGGCGTTGTCCGGGTCGATTGTCAGGGCGAAGCGTGCGTTGGCCTGCGTGTATTCATGGCCGCAGTAGATGGTGGTGTCATCGGGCAGCTGGCGCATCAGTTTGGCAAGCGACGACCACATCATGTCCCTGTCACCCTCAAACACACGGCCGCACCCGAGCGAAAACAGAGTGTCGCCGGTGTGGGCCACCTTGATGGAGGCGATGTACCAGGAGATCTGATCCAGCGTGTGGCCCGGGGTCGAGATCGCCTTGATCTCGTAAGGTCCGCACCGGACGTCGTCGCCGTCTTCCACGGTGCGATCGAACTCGGCAATCTTCAGGCGTGAACGCTCGGGACCGATGACGGTCGCGCCAGTTTTCCGCTTGAGTGTGCCGAGACCCTGGACATGGTCCCAATGGTGATGGGTGATCAGAATATGCGTCAACGACCAGCCGGTCTGCTCCAGCGCCTTTTCGTAGGCATCGGCGTCGGGCACGTCGACGGCAATGGTCGTTCCGCTGTCAGTGTCGTGAATCAGCACGCCGAAATTGTCGTCGAGACAGGTAAACTGGTGAATTTCGGTGGTGTCGCTCAAGGCCATGAAACGGCTCCCTGCTGAGATCTGTTGGTTGAGATGCAGACTGGCAAAGTCAGGCGCCAAGGGCAAGGCAAGAGATCTTGCGCTCTCCCGCCGTTCCATGTTCAATCGCCGCGACCCTTCTTGACCGAGCAAGGCTGAATGTATCTCGACGTCGTTCATTTGCGCGCTTTTTACGATTTGCCACTCGGCAGGCTGCTTCGCAGCCTGATCGGCGCGCCTATCCGCAAGATGTGGCCGGACCTTACCGGCCAGGCTCTGCTCGGTATCGGTTACGCGGGCCCGTTCATGCGGCCCTACCTCGACACGGTCGACCGGGCGATCGCCGCCATGCCCGCTCCCCAGGGTGCGGTTCACTGGCCGCGCGAGCGGGATAGCGCCTGTGCGCTGGTGGAAGACCAGGACCTGCCGTTTCCCGATGCCTATTTCGACCGAGTGATGCTGGTACACGCTCTCGACCATTGTTCCGACCCGGCGGCCGTCCTCAGGGAGGCCTGGCGGGTGCTGGTGCCGGGCGGGCGACTGATTGCCGTCGTGCCGAACCGGCGCGGCCTGTGGGCACAGTCGGAACTTTCCCCCTTCGGCTATGGCCGGCCTTATTCGGGCAGCCAGCTCAAGGATCTTCTGAAGAGCTGCCAGTTCAACGTGACCGAGGACAAGGAAGCCCTCTTCATGCCGCCCTCGCGCGCCCGCACCATCCTGCGCGCGGCCCGCACCTGGGAAGGCATCGGCCGCCGCATCTGGCCCGCCTTTGGCGGTGTTCTGATCATGGAAGCGGAAAAGGTCGTGTTCCAGAGCCTGCCCGTCGACGGCAAGAAAAGCCGCTTCCGCGTTCTGCGGCCTGTCTTCATTCCCGAAGGCGTCGCGACAGGGCTGAAACCTGTCAGGTCCGTGCATCGGGCGGAGACGGGCGACTTCTAACAGCCTCTGAGCCCGTCATTCCGGACTAGCGCTGCAGAAGGCTGCGCGACGATCCGGAATCCAGCGCGCCAGTGTGAGCGCAGCGAACGCAATATCGGTGTTGACCGCCACGTTTCAGAAGCGCACCTGAAGTGCTATCTGGTGGAGTTTAATTTCCGTTACAATTACCGTGCTTCGCTCAAGGTTTCCGACAAAGAGCGCACCGATAAGCTTCTGGAAGGCGCCCGAGGCAAGCGTCTTATCTGTCGGCGGATTGACGAAAGCGTGCACGCTTAAGCAGAAAGCGCCCAAATTGTTTCGAAAATGAACAAGAACTGCGGGGACAACCTAATCTACAGCTTGCCCGAGAGTAAGAATCGGTTTTCGTTGAAAAGTGGTGGGCACGGTCCAGGTGCCCACCACTCACTGAAACAAGCCGAAAGAGGGCTCGCTAGTGATTACGCAACCGAAACTACCTGACTCGTTTGAGTATGCAAGCCCTCTCTCTGCGAACAGCACAGAAAGGGCCTTTTATGGCTTATTTTGCAGTCAGCTATCAGCTGAATAACTCCAAGGACTACCCTACCCTTTGGGACGAGATGAAGCGCCTGAATGCACACAAGGTGATGCGCTCGTTCTATTTCTTGGACCTGAACAACACTGCGTCAGAAGTTCGGGACCACCTTCAAGGGTTTATCGATGATGACGACGCGGTGATGGTCGTTCCTTTCGATCAGCGCCCATATCATCACAGGGCGTATCAGGGCACTAACAACTGGATCAGCGAACGCTTCGGCTAAAGCTCATCTATCTCTCCTGAGCAGCGCGGCTTTCGACCGAGCAGAAGGCCGCGCTCGTCCCAAGCAGATAGCCCAAGCAACGAAAGTATGACGTTAGCGATCCTTCTTTTCATCTTTCGACTTCTTGGTTTGCTTGCCTTTGCTAACCTTCGGATCTGGCGGCGTGTTGAGCATCCGTCTTAGGATCTCGTCACCCTTTTCCTAATCTGGTTTTTTATCGGTGTCTGACATGGCTAATACTGTTGAACCTCTCGACGTAAACCCAAGGCTCGTACACTCAGTTGGAATGATAGCGATTCAATGGGCTCGTATTGAGTTCACTTTTCAAAAAATCCTAATCGCAATTATAGATGCAGACGGCGCTGCTGGGCTCATGCTGACCTCTAATTTAGGCAACAGAACAATTTCTGACTTCGTTAAAACATACGCGTCCGAAATTAAATCCAGCGAAGCAACAGAAGACTATGGGAGCGAGCTAACATTATTAGCAAATGAATTCGACCGTCTACTCGGAATTAGAAACAGAATTGTTCACAACACTTGGCCACAAAATCTTTCTGACGAACAGGCCGTGGCATTGGTTGTCAGATTCAAAGGGAAATCTAGGGTGCACGAAGAGGTGTGGGACCTAGATGCAATCGCCTTATTAGTTCAGGATATCGTTGATTACCTAGATTCACTGACGCGTTTTGCAGTTCGCTACGACCTATTCAAACCTATGCACTCTTGGGAGCAGCGCACTACATCGACACGAAAACCTTCCGAGCCAAGGTGACCGGAGTATCAAAGTCGTGATCCCAAGATGACAGAACTTGCGACCCGACTTCGATCATCTCAGGGGTGATTTCAACCTCTCCACGTACCGGCCTGCCACCGGTTGACCCATCCGCTTACCGCTTCAGCAGAAAAACGGCCTGTTCTGCAACGATGTTCCACACCCACCAGGGGGCGTTGACCGGAATCTTGTTGCCCCGGCCGCTGAGGGCGATGGCCTTTTCGACATTCGCGTCCAGTTCCCGGCAAAGCTCGACGAAATCGCGCAGGGAACAGAAGTGGATGTTCGGCGTGTCGTACCATTCGTAGGGCAGGTACTTGGTCACCGGCATGCGGCCGCGGAAAAGGAGCTGGGCCCGGTTGCGCCAGTGGGCGAAGTTCGGGATCGAGATCACGACCTGATTGCCGATGCGCAGGAGCTCGCTGACGACCTTTTTCGGTTCGCGGGTCGCCTGCAGGGTCTGGCTCAGGATGACGACGTCGAACGCGCCGTCCGGATAGTCGGACAGGTCCTGGTCAGCATCGCCCTGGATCACCGACAGACCGCGGGCAACACAGCGATTGACGCCTTCCTGGGACAGTTCGATGCCGCGTCCGTCCACCTGGCGTTCGCGCACCAGAAGGTCGAGCAGCTCACCGTCGGCCGACCCGATGTCGAGCACGCGGGCATTGTGCGGTACCAGTGAGGCGACAACCTTGTGGTCACCGCGCACGTCTCCGCTCTTGGTCTGTCTTGGAGCCAGGTTCACGGGATCAGGCCTCCTCGCCGGGCGCGGGCAGGCCGCGGGCGTGTGCTGCGCCGGTGACGAAGCCGGAAATCGTCTGGAACATCTCCGGTACGTCCAGCAGGAACGAGTCGTGACCCCGGTCGCTTTCGATCTCGACGAAGGAGACGTTGGCCGCCGCCGCATTGAGCGCCTTGACCACGCGCCGGCTTTCGGACGTGGGGAACAGCCAGTCGGATGTGAACGACATGACGCAGAAACGCGTTTTCGTTCCCTTGAAGGCGTTGGCCAGAGAGCCACCGAACTGATGCGCCAGGTCGAAATAGTCCATCGCCCGGGTGACATAGAGATAGGAATTGGCGTCGAACCGGTCGACGAAGGTCATGCCCTGGTGGCGCAGATAGCTCTCGATCTGGAAATCCGCGTCGAAACCGAAGGTGACATTGTCCCGGTCCTGCAGGTTGCGGCCGAATTTCTGGTGCAGGGACTCGTCGGACATGTAGGTGACATGCGCCGCCATGCGGGCAACCGCCAGACCCTTTGTCGGCCTTTGTCCTTCCTGCAGGTAACTGCCGGCGCACCAGTTCGGGTCGGCCATGATCGCCTGCCGGCCGACTTCGTGGAAGGCGATGTTCTGGGACGTGTGCCGCGCTGCCGCGGCAATCGGTACGGCCGAGAACACGCGCTCGGGATAGCTGGCTGCCCACTGCAGCACCTGCATGCCGCCCATGGAGCCGCCGATGACCGCAAACAGCGTGTCGATGCCAAGATGATCGACAAGGCGCGCCTGTGCCCGGACCATGTCGCGAATGGTGATGACAGGCAGTGCAAGGCCGTAAGGCTGCCCTGTCTCCGGGTTGATGGAGGCCGGTCCTGTGGTGCCGAGGCAGCCGCCGAGAACGTTGGAACAGATAACGAAATAATGATTGGTGTCGACCGGCTTGCCGGGGCCGACCATCTGGCTCCACCAGCCGGGCTTGCCCGTCACGGGATTGGTGGAGGCTACATACTGGTCGCCCGTCAGGGCGTGGCACACGATGACGGCGTTGGACTTGTCCGCGTTGAGCTCGCCATAGGTTTCATACGCAATCTGCCAGGGGCCAAGCTTTACGCCGGCATCGAGCTCCAGCGGTTCTTCTGCGGGAAAGCGCGCAAGTTTGCTCGAGGGCGAAACCGCTTCGCTTGCCTTCAGATCCTCCGGGGTGGCTGGACGTGATGTGTCTGCGGACATGGCTCTAAAGAATTATCTGTTGTCCCGGGCGGGAATATTTCAGGCCGGTTGAGCGGGCCACGGTCCGCCACCGGGAAACGGCAGGCACCCGGCAGAACGGCCAGACTGGCGACCTAGCCGTGCCGGAACGCCTGAGTCAATGTTTTCTTTTGCCTTTGGGCAATCACATGCCTATGACTATGCGCCGCTGAACCCAAACGAAGGCCGGAGCCACCTCATGTCTCACTTGCCGGACAGCGGGCTGTCGTTGGACGACCTCAGGACACGGGTCGACGAGATCGATGCACGCATCCACACCGCCCTGATGGAACGCGCCCAGGCCGAAGCCGGTATCCAGGCTGCCGGCCGCGCCGCAGGAGCTGCACCCGCCCTGTTTCAACCCGAACGTGACGCCGACCTGATGCGCCAGATGGTGGAGCGCCACCAGGGCGACCTGCCGCTGGCAACCGTCGAACACATCTGGCGTGATCTCATCTGTGCCTGCACCAGCCTGCAGGCAGATACCGCCGTCCATCTGGACGGCAGCGCCGATCTGATCGAGATGCTCGACCTGGCGCGTTTCTACTTCGGTTTTTCCGTGGAGCTGGTGCCGGGAAGCGATGCGGCCGACGTGGTCGGCGCCGTGACGGCGTCAGCCGGTGACCTGGGCCTTGTGGCACTGATCGACCGGGCGGAGCTGCCCTGGTGGCGTGGCCTCAGCGAATCCGGCGCACTGGTGCGGGCGCGGCTGCCCTTCGTCATTCTGGACGAGCGTCCCGCCGACCTGCCGGCGCTTGTGCTGGCCAAGGCCGACAGCATGATCGACAACGCCGATATTGCGGTTTATGACGCCCGCTGGTCGGATCTTCTGCCGGGCAACCTGATGGACGAAGGCATTGAAGTGCTCAGTTTCTTCCGGTCCGCCGCCGGTGTCGACGCACTGCTTGCGATTTCCGGCGAGCTGACGGAAGAGGATGTGCGCGCCGCCTGCCTCGCCGCAGGCGCCGCCCCGGAAGTTTTGAGACGTGTCGGCGGCTACGCCGCACCGATCGACGGGAATGGCGATCCGGACGACACATTTGCTGCCGAGGACGAGGAGCCTCAGGGATGAACGAGATGACGACAGTGACTGAAGCCGGCAAGGCAACCGCAAACCGTCCGCAGCCGCGGCCGGGCGTTCTGGATATTGCGCCTTATGTTCCCGGCAAGTCCAAGGGCAGCCACGGCAAGACCGTTCACAAGCTTTCGTCCAACGAAACACCGCTCGGCACGAGCGATGCTGCCCGCGCGGCCATTGAAGCCGTGGCGCGGAACCTGGAACTCTATCCGGACGGATCCTCTGCCGAACTGCGTGCGGCCATCGGCGAAGTCTACGGCCTCAATCCCGACCGCATCATCTGCGGCGCCGGGTCCGACGAGGTTCTCAGCCTGATCGCCTACGGTTATCTCGGCCAGGGCGACGAGGCGATCTATTCCGAACACGGCTTCCTGGTCTACGACATTGCCATCCGCGCCGCCGGGGCAACGCCGGTGATTGCGCCTGAAAAGGACCTGACGACGGATGTCGATGCGATCCTGGCAAGGGTCACCGACAAGACCCGCATGGTCTTCATCGCCAACCCGAACAATCCGACCGGCACCTATCTGCCGTTCGAGGAGGTCAAGCGGCTGCATGAGGGCCTGCCGGCCAACGTCCTGCTGGTTCTGGATGCCGCCTATGCGGAATATGTCCGCCGCAACGACTATGAAAGCGGTCTCGAGCTGGCAGCAACGTCCGACAACGTCATCATGACGCGGACTTTCTCCAAGATTTACGGCCTTGCCAATCTGCGTCTCGGCTGGGGCTTCGGTCCGGCCCATGTGATCGATGCGCTCAACCGCATCCGGGGTCCGTTCAACGTCAACGGCATGGCGATTGCCGCCGGTATGGCCGCTGTTCGTGACCGTGATTTCGTCACGCGCTCGATCGAGCACAATGACACCTGGCTGCCCTGGGTGACGGCGGAGCTGGAAAAGCTCGGCCTGAAGGTGACGCCGAGCGTCGGCAATTTCGTGCTGGTTCACTTCCCCGACGAGGACGGCAAGCGCGCGGCGGATGCCGATGCCTATCTGCTGGAGCGCGGCTGCGTGCTGCGCATGGTCGGCAATTACGGGCTGCCGAACTCGATCCGCATGACGATCGGCTCGGAAGACGCCAACCGGGCCATCATTGGCCACCTGAAGGACTTTCTGGAACAGAAATAAGAACACATGACTGTTGCCCCCATTTTCGAGCGCATGGCCCTGATCGGCATCGGCCTGATCGGTTCCTCGCTCGCACAGGTCGCCCGCGAACGCGGCCTGGTCAAGGAAATCGCGATTTCCACCCGGTCTGCGGATACCCTGCAAAGGGCGGAGGAGCTGGGCCTGGGCGACAGTTATGCGCTCGACGCCGCCGTGGCGGTGGAGGGGGCCGACCTGGTGATCCTCTGCGCGCCGGTGGGTGCCAATGAGGCCATTGCCAAGTGGATTGCGCCTGCGCTGAAAAAAGGCGCGATCCTGACCGATGTGGGTTCCACCAAGGGCTCCGTCGTCGACCAGGTCAGCCCCCATGTGCCCGAGGGCGTGCATTTCATTCCGGGTCACCCGATTGCCGGGACCGAACAGTCCGGACCCGATGCCGGGTTTCCGACGCTGTTCGACCAGCGCTGGTGCATCCTGACACCGGCAGAGGACACGAATCCCGAGGCCCTCGAAAAACTCAGCGCCTTCTGGCGCGCCTGCGGTTCCGACGTCGACACGATGGACGCCAGACACCACGACCTGGTGCTGGCCATCGTTTCGCATCTGCCGCATCTGATTGCCTACAACATCGTCGGCACCGCGGACGATCTGGAGACGGTCACCAAGTCGGAAGTCATCAAGTATTCGGCGTCCGGTTTCCGGGATTTCACGCGTCTGGCGGCGTCCGATCCGACCATGTGGCGGGACGTCTGCCTGCACAACAAGGACGCGATCCTGGAAATGCTGGCGCGGTTTTCCGAAGATCTTTCCGCCCTTCAGCGGGCAATCCGCTGGGGCGATGGCCAGATGCTGTTCGACCTCTTCACCCGCACCCGGGGTATCCGCCGCTCGATCATCGAGGCCGGTCAGGAAACCGACGCCCCCGACTTCGGCCGTCATGCCAAGGACAAGGCCGGCGCACCGGCAGAGTGACCGCTTCCATCAGGAACCGGTCTTGCCAGAGAATTTCCCGGGCGTTGAGCCCCCATTGCATTCTAGCCCCTGAGGATCGCTCGACCCTCAAGGGCTTTTTTGTCTGGTCAGTTGGTCCGGTTGACGATGAAACGGGCAAGGGCGCTCAGGATCGCCGCACGGCCGCTGTAGGGCGCGAGAAGCGTTTCGGCTTCCTCCACCAGCCGGCCAAGCTCGTTGCGCGTCCTGTCGGCGCCCCAGAGGCCTACAAGCGTCGCCTTGCCGGCCTCCGCATCCTTGCCGGTGGCCTTGCCCATTGTTTCCGCGCTGGCTTCCACGTCCAGAAGGTCGTCTGCGAGCTGGAAGGCAAGGCCGATCACTTCACCGAAGCGGGTCAGCCGGTCGATATCCGCTTCCGCTGCATCCGCCAGAATGGCGCCCGCCCGGCAGGCGTAGCGTAGCAGCGCACCGGTCTTCATGGATTGAAGCTGGCGAATCTCCGCTTCGGAGCGCTCGCGGTGTTCGGACTCCAGGTCGAGCATCTGCCCGCCCGCCATGCCGCCGATGCCCGACGCGCGGGCCAGTTCGCGCGATAGCCGCAGGCGCACGGCTGCATCCGCATGCACCGCCTCGCCCGTGATCACGTCAAAGGCGAGCGTCAGCAACGCATCGCCGGCCAGGATGGCGGTCGCCTCGTCATAGGCCTTGTGCACGGTTGGCTGGCCCCGGCGAAGATCGTCGTCGTCCATGGCTGGCAGGTCGTCATGGACCAGCGAATAACAATGGATCAGTTCCAGCGCGCAGGCGGCCTGCAGAACGCCGTCATCCGCCCGCCCGAACAGATTGGCAGCCTCCATAACCAGAACCGGCCGCAGTCGCTTGCCGCCATTCAGCGCGCCGTGGCGCATGGCGGCAAGCAGCCTTGGGGGGCGCACGGTTTCATCCGGCAGCGCCTGGGTGGCCAGAAGCGTTTCCAGCGTGGCCTCCACAAACTTGGCCTGGAATGTCAGATGCTGGTTTGGGTCAAGGGTCACGATTGGCTCCGGGACGGATCGGCAACATTTTCAAAGTCCGGGTTTCCCTGAAACCAATTCTCTGTATCGTCAAGGCTCGAATTTCAAAAAAATGCGGGAGCTACCTGCCCGATCTTTTCAAACTGACCCATTTGGAGATTTTTCCATGAAACTGCTGTCGAGCCTTCTGCGATCCTTCATCAAGCGCGGGCGCATGCGTGTGATCGACGTCGCGGGTGCCGTGCACGAATTCGGGTCGGGCGAGGACGGTCCGACAGTGACCATCCGGCTGCATGACAAAAAGCTTTACCGATCCCTTTTTCTCAATCCGGAGCTGGCCGCGGGCGAAGCCTATATGGATGGAACCCTGACGATGGAGGAAGGGTCGACCTGCTATGACTTCATGTTCCTGTTTTCCATCAACAGGGCGCCGCTTGGGGCCAATCCCGTACAGGGCCTGCTGCGGAAGGGCTGGAAGCTCTTGCGGCGGCGCCAGCAGCAGAACAGCGTCGAACGGGCAAAGTCGCAGGCGCGGCATCACTATGACCTGTCAACCGACCTCTATCGGCTGTTCATGGATGAGGGCCTCAACTACAGCTGTGCCTATTACACCTCGCCTGACGACACGCTGGAACAAGCCCAGGCGGCCAAGCTGGCCCATCTGGTCGCCAAGCTGGACCTGAAACCAGGGATGGAAGTTCTTGAAATCGGCGGCGGCTGGGGATCGCTCGCCATTCGCATGGCTCAGGCCGGTGCAAAGGTTACCTCGCTCAACGTCTCGCCAGAGCAAGTGAAGATCGCCGAAGAACGCGTGCGCGCTGCGGGTCTTGAGGACCAGGTGACATTCGTTCTGATGGATTACCGGGAATTCGAAGGGCAATTCGACCGGATCATCTCGGTCGGCATGATGGAACATGTCGGCATCGGCCATCTCGACGAGTATTTCGGCCAGATCCGCAGATGCCTGACCGAAAAAGGCTATGCGGTCGTGCATTCCATCGGTCGCATGACGCCTCCGGGCACGACGGGGCCTTTTATTCGCAAGTATATTTTTCCCGGGGGCTACGTTCCTGCGCTGTCGGAAGTCTTTGCGTCTACCGAACGGCTTGGGTTATGGGTCTGCGATGCGGAAATCCTGCGGCTGCACTACTACTACACCATTCGCGACTGGCGCATTCGCTTTGAAGACAAGAGGGCGATTGCCGCTGATCTTTATGACGAAACTTTCTGCCGTATGTGGGAGTTTTATCTCTGTGCGGTCGAGCTGGGTTTCCTGCACGGATCCAACATGGTCTTCCAGCTCCTCCTGTCGAAGGAGAGGGATGCCGTGCCGATTGTCCGCGACTTCATCGTCGATAACGAACGGGAACTGAATGGTTAGGGTCAAACCTGCAACGGGTGGAAAGTCAGGCTCCGGGGGCGCGCCGGGGCGCCGCCGTGGCATGATCGGCCTTGTCCGCAAGCGCTTGTTGCAGCTGCTGCTGGTCCTTGTCCTGCTTCCGCCTGTTCTCACCGTCATCTATTCCGTCGTGCCGCCCATAAGCACGCTGATGATCGGGCGCTATGTCCAGTTTCTGTGGGTCGACCGGCAGTGGGTACCGCTTGAGCAGATTTCGCCAAACCTCGTCCGGTCGGTCATCACTTCGGAAGACAGCGGCTTTTGCGAAAACGACGGCGTCGAGTGGGACGCGCTTCAGGATCAGGTCGAAGCACTGAGCGAAGGCGAGAAGCCTCGCGGCGCAAGCACCATCACGATGCAGACCGCCAAGAACCTGTTCCTGTGGGGCGAGCGGTCCTACATCCGCAAGGGGCTGGAACTGCCGCTGGCCCTGATGCTGGATGCGATACTGACGAAGAAGCGGATCCTGGAAATCTACCTCAATATTGCCGAGTGGGGCGAGGGTATCTTCGGCGCCGAAGCGGCCGCGCAGGCCTGGTTCGGCAAGAGCGCCAAGGACCTGACACGGACCGAAGCTGCCAGATTGGCGACAGCCTTGCCAAATCCACGTGGCCGGAACCCCGCCAAACCAGGTTCCGGACACCGGAAACTGGCCGGCACGAACCTGGCCCGTGTGAAAGGCGCGGGGCCGATTTTCGGCTGTGTTCTGGGGAAATAGACGAAGGTGGATAGCGCTTCGCCACCGCCTGTTCTATCCAGACCAAGAATTTTTTCTCTATGGGGTGGCAAAACGTTGGCGTTGCCTGTATAACGCCGCGCATTCCAACACGCTGCGTGACGCCACGCCCCGGGCTAACCCGGTCCGGGCCGCGCGGTTATGGACCACGGAGAAAAACAAAATGGCCGTTCCAAAGAGAAAAACCTCGCGCTCCAAGCGCGGTTTTCGCCGTTCCGCGGACGCCCTCAAGCAGCCGACTTACGTCGAGGACAAGGATTCGGGCGAACTGCGCCGTCCGCATCACGTTGACCTGAAGACCGGCATGTACCGGGGCCGTCAGATCCTTTCCGCAAAAGACGACGCATAACACCCGTATTCTTCGTGAATGCAGGTAGCGTCCGGACCGGATCGCCGCATGGCAAATCAAGATTGAGGCTGGCCTTGTTTCGACGGGCCGGCCTTTTTCTTTTCAGCGCCTTGAATTGGCTATCAAGATCGTGTCAGCTCGCTCCGATTTCCGCCCGCTTCGGGTGTCCTTGAATTCGGGAGCCGTTCATGCGCCTTTTTTCAGCCGTTCCTTTCACGCTTTTCTCGCTGCTGATCTATAACGCCCTTGCTTTCACGGTGGGCGCGGGAGAGCCTGGCTTCTGGGCGCAGCCGATGATCACCATACAGATGGTTTCCGGCGCAACCTTCGAGCTTCTGGCGAGCGATCTGCTCATCACGGTCGGGCTGTTCTTCCTGTTCATCGAAATTCTGAAGGCGACCCGCATCGGCACGACGGCCCTGCTGGACCACATGTTCTCGGTGCTGGTGTTCGTCGCCTACCTGGTGGAGTTCCTGGTGCTGCAGCCCGCGGCGACGTCGCTGTTCTTCATCCTGATGGCGATCTCCCTGATCGACGTGATCGCGGGGTTCTCGATCTCCATCACCGGCGCGCGGCGGGACGTTTCCTTCGGCCATGGGGACATGCACTAAGACTGCTTGCCGGCCGACCGCCGCTATTCCGGACAAGGGTGACGTGGCCGAGCGCAGAACCGGAATGAGGGAGCAGTGCCATGACCGAAGGGATCAGGCGTCTTTGCCGTCCTCGACGATCGCGTGTTTCTGGATCAGAGGCAGCTGGGTCAGGGTGAAGACAAGGGTGATCGGCATGATGCCGAAGACCTTGAAGCTGACCCAGAAATCGGTCGAGAAGCTGCGCCAGACGATCTCGTTGATCGCGGCAAGCACGAAGAAGAACACGCCCCAGCGGAATGTCAGCTTGCGCCAGCCTTCGTCCGTCAGCCGGAAGGCGCTGTCGAAGACGTAGCCGAGCAGCGCCTTGCCGAACAGCAATCCGCCCAGCAGAACCGTGCCGAACAGGCAGTTGACGATGGTCGGCTTCAGCTTGATGAACAGTTCGTCGTGCAGCCACAGCGTCAGGGCGCCGAAAACCAGAACCACCGCGCCGGACACCAGCGGCATGATCGGCAGGCGCTTCGTCAGCCACAGTGACACGACCAGCGAGATGCTGATGGCCACCATGAAGGCGGCAGTTGCCAGGAAGATAGGCTTGCCGACCTGTTGCAGCACGGGGAAGGCCGCTGCGATCTGTTCGCCGCGGGCATTGAACAGGAAGAACACGCCGAGCGGTCCCAATTCCAGCGCCAGCTTCAGGAGCGGGGAAAGTTCCTTGCGGGTGGGGTCGTTCGGGGCGTGTTCGAATTCCATGTTTTTCCGTTATCCTGTTCAGGAAGTCTGCTTCCGGACATAGGTGATGGAGGGTGCCAGGGTCAAGGACCCCGGTCCGATTCGGAAAATAGAGCCGGAAAATTTCAGGGCCAGTAGAGAG
The DNA here is from genome assembly GCF_012395805.1 of Labrenzia sp. 5N. Lineage (NCBI taxonomy): Bacteria > Pseudomonadati > Pseudomonadota > Alphaproteobacteria > Hyphomicrobiales > Stappiaceae > Labrenzia > Labrenzia sp. 5N. Next base: position 310,356 of record NZ_JAAZTM010000005.1, read on the forward strand.
GCGCCGGGAAGCGTGAAGATGAAACGTTGGATGCTGTGCCTTGCAGCCACCTTGCTGTTTACGGTCTCTGCCTTCGCGGCGATGCCTGTTCGTTGGGACCAGCTCAAGGATCCGGAGGCCGCAGCCTATGAGGACCCCTTTGCCGCGCTGAGCGGCACAGAGCTGCGGTCGCTGGGCACGGTGCTGCGGCTTCGCCAGCAGTTGGACGAGATGACTGCGACTGACGCGGACCGTTCAACGCTGAAACGTCGTCTTCAGCAGGAAGAGGCGCAGCTTGCAGCGGCCGGCGTGCCGACGGACAAATTGCTGTCGCAACGCTTCGAGGTTGCGAAGAAACGGGCTGCTGCGTCGCTTGCCGGCAACAAGGCTCTGGCCGGGAGGGACATCGAGATTACCGGGTATGTGATCCCCGTGCAGGAACCCGGCAGCGATGAGGTAATCGCCGGCTACCTTGTTCCCGAGCAGGGCATGTGCAGCCACATGCCGGCGCCCGATCCCAACCAGATGATCCGGTACCGGCTGTCGACAGGCTGGAGGGCGGAGTATGTCTATGAACCGGTCCGGCTAACCGGGCGCTTGTCCTTGAAAACAACCCGACAGGAAATCACGCTTCTGGACGGTCAGGTCGACATGATTGCAGCCTTCGAGATGGAGGTCACAGGCGCTCAAAGCCTGGGTGAGGAGACCACCCCGGACCCGATGAGCCGGATCTGGAAGTTCTTCAAGGGGCCCGTTCCGGAAAACTCCTGGAAGCACCCATAAAAAAGGCGCCGCAACGGGCGCCTTTTCCTGTGATTGAGCTTTTGGGCTCAGCCGTTGGCGATGTACTGGCCGCCGTTGATGGTCATCACCGCGCCGGTCATGAAGGCGGCGGCGTCGGACGCCAGGTAGACCACCGTCTGGGCGATTTCTTCCGGATGGCCGAGGCGGCCGACCGGGATGCCCGAGATGATCGACTGCAGCACTTTTTCCGGCATGGCGGCAACCATGTCGGTGTTGATGTAGCCCGGGCAGACGCAGTTGACGGTGATGCCCTTGAAGGCGTTTTCCTGCGCCAGTGCCTTGGTGAAGCCAATCACGCCGGCCTTGGCCGCGGAATAGTTCGCCTGGCCCATCTGGCCCTTCTGGCCATTGATGGAAGAGATGTTGATGATGCGGCCCGAAGACCGTTCCCGCATGCCGTTGATCACCGGCTTGGTCATGGTGAACATGGAATCGAGGTTCGTCGACAGCACTTCGCGCCACTGCTCGAAGCTCATCTTGTGGAACATGCCGTCGCGGGTGATGCCCGCATTGTTGACCAGCACTTCCACCGGACCCAGTTCGCTTTCCACCTGGGCAATGCCTGCCGCGCAGGCGTCAGGATCGGAAACGTCCCACTTGAAAACGTGGATACCGGTCTCGGCCTTGAAGGCTTCGGCCTTTTCGGTGTTGCCGGCATATGTGGCCGCCACGGTGTAGCCTGCGTCTTTCAGACCCCGCGAAATTGCTTCGCCGATACCGCGCGTACCACCCGTGACCAATGCGACCTTGCTCATTCCCCTTCCTCCTGACTTCCAGTTCCGGGCCCTTTGGGCTCTCTGACATCAATTCAGTCTTGTTTGCTGTTCCCGATCATGGCCGGAGGCCCGGCCATGATCCTTCTTTGCCTTTGCGGCTTAGCGCTCCAGGCACATGGCGACACCCATGCCGCCGCCGATGCACAGTGTTGCAAGGCCTTTCTTGGCGTCGCGGCGGTTCATTTCGTGCAGCAGGGTGGTCAGGATGCGAGCCCCGGACGCACCGATCGGGTGGCCGATGGCAATCGCACCGCCGTTGACGTTGACGATGTCCGGGTTCCAGCCCATGTCCTTGTTGACCGCGCAAGCCTGAGCGGCGAAGGCTTCGTTGGCTTCCACGAGGTCGAGATCGGCAGCGGACCAGCCGGCTTTTTCAAGCGCCTTGCGCGATGCCGGGATCGGGCCGGAGCCCATGATTGCCGGATCGACACCCGCAGTTGCCCAGGAGGCGATGCGGGCGAGCGGCTTCAGGCCGCGCTTTTCGGCTTCGGCGGCGCTCATCACCAGAATGGCGGCTGCACCGTCGTTGATGCCGGAGGCGTTGGCGGCGGTCACGGAACCGTCCTTGGTGAAGGCCGGGCGCAGCTTGGCGACGCTTTCCAGCGTGGCGCCGTGACGGATATATTCGTCATCGGCAACGACGCGCTCGCCCTTGCGTTCCTGCAAGGTTACCGCGGTGATCTCGTCCTTGAACTTGCCGGCCTTCTGGGCAGCTTCCGCCTTGTTCTGGGAAGCAACTGCGAACTCGTCCTGCTGGTCGCGGTTGATCTGCCACTTTTCGGCGACGTTCTCGGCGGTCTGGCCCATGTGATAGCCGTTGAAGGCATCCCACAGGCCGTCCTTGATCATGGTGTCGATCATCTTGTAGTCGCCCATCTTGTAGCCGGCGCGCATGTGGGCGCAGTGCGGCGACAGCGACATGTTTTCCTGGCCGCCTGCCATCATGATGGTGGCGTCGCCTGAGATGATCTGCTGCGCTGCAATGGCAACGGTGCGAAGACCGGAACCGCAGACCTGGTTGAGCGTCCATGCCGTCGCACTATCGGCAATGCCTGCCTTAATGGCAGCCTGACGCGCCGGGTTCTGGCCCTGACCGGCCGTCAGAACCTGACCAAACACGACTTCGTCGATGTCGCCGCCTTCGACGCCGGCCTGTTCCATGGCCGCCTTCATGACAATGGCACCGAGGTCATGCGCCGGGGTGTTGGCAAAGGCGCCATTGAACGACCCCACGGGCGTGCGGGTCGCACTGACAATGACGATATCGGTGAAAGCGCTCATCATACTCTCCAGACTTGAGGCCAATTGACCGTAGTGGACTGGTGCCGCAGGGGCACCTGTCGATGCTTATTATGCATGGACTAGAAACTGCGCTGAGATTTGTGTCAACCGTAACACTCCGTATCGAAGGCCTGTTTTCGCATTTGCGGTATAATCCTTTCGTCAGCGCACATAAAAAGGCTGGCACGATCCGATACGATTGGCTTAGTCTCTTACACGGAGGAGATGACAGGCCTGCGAAAGCCTTGTCGTCAAATGGGAAACTAGCCACAAGGCTGATAGGCGGAATTCACGGATGGCCAAGACCAACGAGCCGACAATCATCAAGAAATACGCCAACCGGCGCCTGTACAACACGGGCACCAGCACCTACGTCACGCTTGAGGACCTGGCGGTGATGGTGAAGGGGGAGGAGGACTTTGTCGTCTATGACGCGAAGTCCGGTGAGGATATTACCCGGTCGGTCCTGACCCAGATTATTTTCGAACAGGAAGGCAAGGGGCAGAATCTTCTGCCGGTCACGTTCCTGCGCCAGCTGATCCGTTTTTACGGCGACAGCATGCAGGGACTCGTGCCGAGCTTCCTGGAATATTCCATGACCTCGCTCACCAAGGAGCAGGAGAAGCTGCGTTCGCAAATGAGCGAAGCTTTCGGCGCAACGGCGTTCGAGGCCATCGAGGACCAGGTCAAGCGCAACACGGAGATGTTCGAGCGGGCCATGAAGATGTTCATGCCCTTTCCGGCCGCAGGGGGAGATCCGGCTGCGACTGCCAACCCGGCGAGCCAGGCCAAGCCGGCAAAGTCCGGCGGGAACGATCTCGACGACATGAAGCGCCAGCTGGAAGACATGCAGAAAAAGATCAACCAGCTCAGCGAAAAGTCCTGAGGCGTTTACGCGACCTGCAATGAGCCGTGATCTGGACCGCATGAACATCGCCATCATTGCGCTTGGCGATGATCCCGTGTTGCTGAAAATCCTCGAGACGTGGTTTGTCGAGGAATGGGCCGATTGGTATGGCCCGGGGCAACCCGGCGATGCGCGGGAAGATCTGGAAAAGTGCCTTCTGCCAAATGCTCGCCTGCCGCGCTGTCTGGTTGCGCTGGACGGAAATCGCAGGCCGTTGGGAACGGTCTCCCTGCGCGATACCTCGCCGGGGTCGGACCTTTATTCCGGCGCCTGGCTGACCGCATTGCTTGTGCATCGCGATTTCCGGAAAGCAGGTATCGGCATCAAGCTGATCGCTGCCGCAGAACGGGAAGCCACCAGGATCGGATTTCCGGAAATTCTGACTGCAACGGCAACGGCCGGGTCGCTCGTCCTCAGACGAGATTGGCAGCAGGTCAAAACACTTCAATCGGCTTCGGGGCCGTTGGATATCTATCGCAAAGCCCTGGAAACTACGTGAGCGGAAGCAGGTGACCTGTTTTCCGAGACGGTGCCGAAGCCCGGAATTGATCGGCCGGGCAAACACTGACACCCATCCTAACGAGCGCCGGTAGCCCGTTCCGAAAAATGGGCGACTTGCTGGATAGCAACCGGCCCATCCTTCAGAACGCTGACCCGGGCGCCACTCAAGAGGGCGTCGAGTGGAAGAGACTTTCCTTAGCCGCAGTCGGCAACAAGGCTTGCAGCGGCAATGCCGGCGACTGCGCAGGCTTCGTCATTGTCGGACGTGTCGCCGGTAATGCCGACAGCGCCAAGGGTTTCGCCTTCGTCGTTCTTCACCAGAACGCCGCCGGGCACCGGTACGATGGCCCCGCCGGAAACGCCGTTCAGAGCGTTGACGAAATGCGGGCGGGACTCTGCATTGGCGTTCAGCCATCTGGTGCCGGTGCCGACAGCGAGTGCACCGATCGCTTTGCCCGTGGCGATCTGCGGACGCATGATCGAGGATCCGTCCTGCCGCTTGAGCAGGATGGCATGACCACCCGCATCGAGGACAGCAACGGTAAGCGGTTTCAGATTCAGCTCGGCTGCTTTTTCATAAGCGGCAGAAATGATGGTCTCTGCCGTTGATAATGTCAGTTTGCGCATTTTCCCACTTCTCCTTAAGGTGCTGACCGCGATACCGATTTGCTAACAGAACATGGCATTGGCGAATAGGCGGCATTCCCGAGAAGCTATTGCTGCGATTCGGAAAGAAAGACACTTCGGCCAGGAGGAATTCAGTGAAGCGTGATTTTCAGGCCCCGGGCCGGTCCCCGGTTTTTGCACGCGAAGCAGCGGCTGCGACCTCTCATCCGCTGGCAACGAGCGCGGCTCTGGAAGTGCTTCAGGCAGGTGGCAACGCGGTTGACGCCGCGATCGCGGCAGTTGCCGTTCAATGTGTTGTCGAACCGCATATGACCGGTATCGGCGGCGACTGTTTTGCCATTGTCATGGAGCCGGATGGACGCCTGACGGGTTTCAATGGCTCAGGTGCAGCCCCGCGGGCCGCGACACCGCAAAAGCTTGCAGAGCTCGGCGTCAAGGACATCACCGACACGTCGCCGCATGCCGTGACCGTACCCGGTGCCATTCGGGCCTGGGAAACGCTGCTGAAGGCGCATGGCACCAAGAGTTTCAAATCCCTGTTCAAACGGGCAATTCAATATGCCCGCGACGGATTTCCGGTTGCCCCGCGTGTCGCGCGTGACTGGGCCGGGGATGTCGACAAGCTGCGCGCCGACGAGGTTTCGGCCGCGCGCTACCTGATCAAGGGCGAAGCACCCAAAACCGGCACGGTTCTGAAATATCCGCGTCTGGCAGACACTCTCTCGGCAATTGCCGAGGGCGGGGCGGATGCCTTCTATTCTGGCCCGGTTGCCGACGACATCGTGAGCGCGCTGCAGTCACGCGGCGGGCTGATGACCCAGGACGATATGGCCGCTTGCCACACGACAGCGGTGTCACCGGTCTTGAGGGACTACAAGGGTCACACGGTGGCCGAATTGCCGCCAAACGGGCAGGGGATCGTTGCCCTGATCATGCTCGGTATTCTGGAACAGTTCGACCTGGAAAGTCTTGATCCGCTCGGTCCGGAACGTTTTCACCTGGAAATGGAAGCCGCGCGTCTGGCCTATGGCGTCCGGGAGCAATTCATCACCGACCCGGGATACATGGATGTCTGCCACACACGGTTGATCGGCGCGGATTATATCGACCAGCTTGCACGGCAGGTGTCGCTGACCAAGCGGATGGACTCGGTCCCGGCAAGTGCGCTGGCTCCGCAGACGGATACGGTCTACCTGACGATCGTCGACAGGGACGGACTTGCGGTTTCCTTCATCAACTCCCTGTTCAGCGGGTTCGGCAGCGGCATTGTCGCTCCGGAAACCGGTGTGCTGCTCCATTGCCGTGGCAGTTCGTTCCGGGCCGGGCCGGGACATGCCAATTCCATCGACGGCGGCAAGCGGCCGATGCATACGATCATCCCCGCAATGGTGCTGAAAGAGGGGGCACCGTTCCTGTCCTTCGGCGTGATGGGTGGCCACTACCAGGCCTGTGGCCATGCACATGTGCTGACCAATATCATCGACTATGGCATGGATGTTCAGGCCGCCATCGACTTCCCGCGCATGTTCTTCGACATCGCCAGCCACGAACTGCAGGCGGAACGACTGGTGCCGCCGTCCACGCTGGATGGCCTTCGCGCGCTGGGCCATTCCGTCGTTCCGGCGTCCGGCCCGATCGGCGGGTCCCAGGCCATCATGATCGACAAGGCCCGGCACTTGCTGACCGCAGGCTCCGATCCACGCAAGGACGGGCATGCCGGAGGCTACTGACCCGGCTGCTGCAGGTCTCCGGACCGCGTCAATTTGAACCTTGTGATCGCCGCCTCACGGGTGTTTGGTGCGGTTGGACGCGCCGATAATCATATGAGGTTTTCAATATGCCCGGATTTTCGAGGCGGGAGATCCTGCTTGGCGGCGCCGGGGCGCTGACGGCGTTTGCAGCCGGTGGACTTGGTGCCAGGCAGGCACTGGCCGCCGAGCACAGCCTGACCCTTTCAAGACTCAATCATTCCGTGCTGCCGGAAACGGTTACGGCTGACATGATGAGCTTCAGCCCCAGTGGTCCGCCACCGGTGCTGCGGTTCCGCAAGGGGCAGACCACCACGATCGACGTGAAGAACGCGCTTGATGAAGCGTCGGTGGTGCATTGGCACGGGCTCAGGATCGCCAACAACATGGATGGCGTACCCTATCTGACGCAATATCCGATCGAGGCGGGAAACGCGTTCCGCTACGAGTTCACGCCGCCTGACGCCGGCACCTTCTGGTACCACCCGCATTGCAACACGCTGGAACAGATCGCCCGGGGAATGACCGGGGTGATCGTGGTGGAAGACGAGGAAGATGCCGGCTTCGACAGCGACCTGCCACTGAATATTCGTGATTTCCGGCTTGGGGGCGACGGCCAGTTCATTGCCTTCTACAAGCCTCGCAATGCCGCGCGAGGCGGCACGCTCGGAACCGTTTCGACAGTCAACTGGCAACCACAGCCCGTTTATGAACTTGCCGCGGGCTCTCTCGTGCGTCTGCGTCTGGCTGTTACCGATCTCACAAGGGTCGGCAGATATACAGTTTCCGGTGCCGAGGCACTGACAATCGCGATCGACAGCAACCCGTTGCCGCAGCCGGTGGCGATGGACGAAATCGTGCTTGCGCCCGGCCAGCGGGCTGATGTTGCCCTGCGTGTGCCGGACAGTGAAGACGAGGTCGCCACGCTTGTTCTGAAAAAGCCGAATGGCGACAAGGTGCTGGCGACGTTCCAGCCCAAGGGCGCGTCAGCCGGCAGGGACCTGCGAGAACTGAAGCCACTCAAGCCGAACCCTGTGCCACAGGCAGACCTTGCCAATGCCGAGGTTCTGGATTTCGTGTTCGGCTGGTCTCCGGGCGGGGATGCGCCGCAGGCCAGCATCTGTGGTTCGCTCGGCTATACCTTCTGGTCGATCAACCGGGTGGCCTGGGGTGGGGATGTGCCGGGGCCGTTCGATCCGCTGGCGACCATGCGGCACGGCAAGTCCTACATCCTGCGCTTCCGAAACGAATCACCGAACGATCATCCGATCCATCTGCACGGCATGTCGTTCCAGTTGCTGCGGTCGAACAAGCGAAAGCTGCCGCCGCTGGTGACGGATACCGCGCTGCTTCTGGAAGAAGAAACCATGGAAGTGGCCCTGGTTGCCGACAATCCAGGCGACTGGGCATTCCATTGTCATGTGATCGAACACCAGAAAACCGGCCTGGCCGGTTTCCTGCGTGTAGAAGCCTGAGCGTTTTCCGACAGGTCAGGCAGACAGGGAGATCGTGTAGGAGCGTTCGTCGCCGTCTTCGGCGGCGGATGCATATTGCGCGACATGCTGCCGGCGCTCCAGCCAGGTCTGCTCGTCAAACGAGTCTCCGGCCAGAAGCTGGGTGGCATATTCGGCATGGGCGCCGTAATAGGCGTCACGCTGAGAAGCCTGTGCGGCGAGATGTGCGGGGACGACATCCAGAGCGCCAAACTGACCATTTGAGGTCGAACCGAAGCCGGTTCTTTCAGTCGGAGCGGTTACCGGCTTCTGCCGGATGCGCATGGGATGGATGGCCGATACGGGTCTTACTTGCATTTCAATCTCCGGGGTGGGCCAGTCCGTGGCCAGTCTTTCGGAGGTCCGGGGAGTCCGGATCTGTTTTTCAATATAGTGTCTCTGACAACAGAAAAATGTGACGCGCGTCACACTTTGACGGGAGAGGGATTTGCCCGCTGCTGTCTAGAGATAACGGTTGTCAGCAGAATTTGTTCCCGGTGCCTTCATTTCGCGCGGTGCTTCTGCCTCCAGCCTCTGCAGTTCGGGTGATATGCCCCCTCCAGGATCCTCACCTGAAGCATGTTCGGGCAAACCAAAAAAAGACCCGGAGCAATGCCCCGGGTTGAAGGTCTCCAGTGGTACTTCTGGAACTTTAAAACAGGTTGGCCTAGCGCTCGGTCTTGAGCAGTCGGCCAGCAGGGCGCTGGCGTGGCAAGGCAGCAGTTGCCCGATAGGAGTTCACGCCGGTGAGAGGCTCAGTTTGCCTGCGGAACCTTGTCTGGGGCTCTCCATCTCGCGTCGCGATCAGATGGGCGAGGAAAATAGAGTTCGGGCGGTAGCGCGCGCTGAAGGCAATCTGCTCGCGCTCAAGCTCCGGTTCCACGGGAACGGGGAGATACGTGTCAAAGGTCGCCTGCCGCTCGGACTCCGTCTCTCCCACGGAGGGACGCTTCCGCCTCACATTGGCACGACCTGCAGAAGAAACCGGGTTAACTCGCACGATTTAACGCCTCATTGTTTCAGAATGGCACGCCCAAGGCTGCCTCACCCGAAACGTCGCAATCACCGTGCCACGTTAACCTCTTGTTAACTTTTTGTCCGCAGAAAACCGCCGATCCGCATTAACAATCGTTAATGCAGTGGCGCAAAATCGGACACTTTTCAGTGGGAAGTGGGGATAGCGGTGGTAACCGGAACCGGCCCGTTGCAGGCAGGGGCAAGTCCTGACGGCAAAGGGAATCAGGTTTGACCTGCGGGGGGAGGACTCAGGCTGAACGGTGTTCCGACAGTTCTGGCAGCCGGACCGCGAGTGGCAGAGCGAAGTCCTCGGCGGTCAGTTTCTCACTCCTCAGAAGATGCTGCAGGCTCACGGCAACCGACATGGCATCGTCGAGAGCGTCGTGTTGCCGCCCTTCCGACGTCTTTAGGCCAAAATACTCCGCCAGACGACCGCTCGTCATTTTGCCCATATCCTCAACGGGGGTGCCCGCATTCAAGATCAGGCCGATGGCGTTGCCGAAGCGGCGGGCGGGGATGGGTGGTGTCAGGCCTTCGATATAGGAACTGATCGCCAGAAGGGTGAGTTCGTCCTTGCCCCAGGACCAGAAATTCGCCCCTTCTGCGAAGGCTGAGAATCTTTCCAGTGCGTCGGCGTGGGCAATGCCTTCGCGGTCGATGTCCGCCTGGGTAATGCCGGTCAGCTCGGTGAAGAAAGGATCTACATTCGGGTGCCTGCCGAACCTGTCCCTCGGCTTGATCAGGACATTGAATGTGTCGAGAATGTCATAACCGCCCCCGAGCGAGAGTTTCACCGCGCCAATCTGGGCGACATTCGGATCCGGATCCAGCGGGCCGCACCATTGCCGGCTCATGGCGCTGGGCGCGGTCAGATATTCGCAGTCGTAAATGATCACGTGATGCATGAAAAAGAGGTCCGTCCGATCAAAAGAAAGAAAAAGCGAGGGCGGCCAGAAACAGAAGAACGGTTGAATAGAACGTCAGGGCAAAGCCGAAGGCCCTGGCGGCCGCGCCTTTTTCATAACCGTTCCAGAACAGAGCGCGTCCGCACCAGAACAGGAGTGCGGCGGCAGGCAAAGCGCCGAGATACCCGGCCGGGGCCAGTGCTGCGAATGCGATGTAGGTAAGGGCGGCCAGCGTGGTCTGTTCCAGCGTGTTCTGGAGCACGGCCTGCAACAGCTTGGCCTTTTCGGTGCCTGAGGTCAGTCCGCTGCCGTCGATATCCTCCGGTGTGAAAAAGCGATGCCGCGCCAGAAGGCCTATCGACAAAAGCAGCCAAAAAGCGCCGGCCAGCAGACATTGGGCTGCCAGCGTAAGGCGGGCTTGCGGCGAGCCGTCCGGCAGCCAGTCCTGCGGATACTGAACGGCGCCAAGGCCAAGCCCGGTGGCCGCGACGATTACCGCCGCAATCATGCCCTTCATGACGCCATGTTGTTTCACTGTCAGGGGCAACCTGCTGCCTCGCTTTCGCTGACGGAACCGACACAGGAACAGGACCACATCGGGCTTCAAAAGAAAAGCGTTGGCAGGCCTCGGCGCAGGCAGACTGGCGCGGCCAGGAGGCCGCGCCAGTGCAGGAGATCGTTTTTGAGCCCGTCAGTCCGGCGCCTTGCCGGTCCAGGCGCTGCGGTCGATGTCGAGATCCGCGAAGTTGTCAGGGTTCAGCACCGGTCGGGCGACACCTTCCCGAAGCTGGCTCTTGAAGTCGTCCAGGATCCGCTTTGCCGTCGGGAACAGCATCATCAGAGCCAGTAGGTTGACGACAGCCAGGACGCCCATCAGCGGATCGGAGAAGAAGAACACCGAGGTTGCATTCGGTGCCGTCGCCCCCAGGAACACGACGCCCATCACGGCGACCCTGAGAACGTGCAGGGCCATGGTGCTGGATGTCATCGAACTGAGGGCGTTTTCGCCGAGGTAGTAGTTGTAGATGATGGAGCTGAAGGCGAAGAGCAGCACCGCGCCGGTCAGGAAATAGCTCGTCCAGCCACCGAGGTGGGAGGCAAGCGATTGCTGGGTCAGGACGACGCCGTCAACGCCTTCTGCGCCCGGCGCATAGACATCGCCGAGCAGGATGATCAGCGCCGTGCAGGTGCAGATGATCATCGTGTCGATGAAGACCGAAAAGGACTGGGTGATGCCCTGGCTGATCGGGTGCCGGACTTCCGCCGTCGCGGCAACGTTGGGAGCCGAGCCGAGGCCGGCCTCGTTGGAGAACAGCCCGCGGCGCAGGCCTTGCGCAAGGGCTGCGCCCATGCCGCCGCCGACCACTTCTTCCAGCCCGAAAGCGTTGAGAACGATGGAATAGATGACGCCGGGCACCTCGGTGATGTTGAGAAGGATGATCACCAGCGCCATGCCGATATAGCCGACGGCCATGATCGGCACGATGACGTCGGCTGCCTTTGCAATGCGGTGGATGCCGCCAAAGACGATCAGGCCGGTCAGCACGGTCAGGCCTATGCCCGTCCACAACCGGCCGATGCCGAGGCTTTCTTCCGCGGCGCCCGCCACGGTGTTGCCCTGGAAGGCGTTGAAGCCGAAGGCGAAGGAGGCCATGAGGCAGAGTGCATAAAGCACCGCAAGCCAGCGGTAATCGGCGCCAAGGCCATGGATGATGGTGCGGGCGGGTCCGCCACGATAGGTACCGTCACCCGTGGAGCGCTTGTAGAGCTGGGCGAGCGAACACTCGATCAGGCTGGTTGCCATGCCGACAAGGGCAACGGCCCACATCCAGAAGACCGCGCCGGGACCACCGAGCGTGATCGCCACGGCGACACCGGCGATATTGCCGCCGCCAACCCGGCCGCCGACAGACAGAAGCAGGGCTTCGCGGGCAGAGATCGCGTTGGGATCACCCGACTGGTTCTTGGAAGACAATACGCGGAACATACGCAGGAAGAAGCGTAGCTGAACGAAACCGGTAACGACCGTGAAGAAGATGCCAATGACGACGAGAAACGGGATGAGTGCCCACCCCCAGGTCAGGTCGCCGATTAGGGCGAAGAACGCCTCGACAAGCTGCATGGATCCAACCCTCCTTGTTTTCCGCAAGGCTGACGAAGGGTCAGCCTCATCGGAACCGGAAGGGTAGGCTTCAATTTCCGGGGTTTGCAATAAAAAAGAGAGGTGCTTGAAAATGCAGCTTTGAATTGCCGGGTTGATAGGCAGCCACCAGGCAACAAAAAACGCGGCTCGAATGAACCGCGTTTTTCAAATCGGATAGGGAAGCCTGCCTTAAGCGGCCAGAGAGCCCTGAGCCTGATCAACCAGGGCCTTGAAGGCATCCGGCTGGTTGATGGCGAGGTCGGACAGAACCTTGCGGTCGACTTCGATGCCGGCCTTGTTCAGACCGTCGATGAAGCGGCCATAGGTCATGCCGTGCTGGCGGGTTGCCGCATTAATGCGCTGGATCCAGAGCGAACGGAAGTTGCGCTTCTTGGCCTTGCGGTCGCGATAAGCGTACTGGCCGGCTTTCTCGACGGCCTGCTTGGCAACGCGGATGGTATTCTTGCGGCGGCCGTAATAGCCTTTTGCTGCCTTGATTACTTTTTTGTGGCGAGCGTGGGCGGTAACGCCCCGTTTGACGCGTGACATTTAGGTGATCTCCTTCGGGGCTGGCTTTATGCGTAGGGCAGGAACTGCTTCACGATCTTTGCATCCTGGTCGCTCAGCGTGGTGGTGCCACGGGCGTTGCGGATGAACTTGTTCGTGCGCTTGATCATGCCATGACGCTTGCCGGCCTGCGCGGTCTTCACCTTGCCGGTCGCGGTCACTTTGAAGCGCTTCTTGGCGCCGGACTTCGTTTTCAGCTTGGGCATTTTGCATCCTTTCCTTGGTGCATCCGTTCAGAACGGATACTCTTTTGTTGGTGCATTCAGAGCCGACACGGCATGCCCTCGGTTGTCGAAAACGGTCTGCGCAAGAACACAGAAAACCAGTCCACGACGAGCCGGACGACTCTGGACCGGGCGCTTATATGGGAGCTTTCCTTGGAATGCAACCGGTTTGCGCGCCTTTTTTGGCGGTTTTGGCCAGATCTGCGGCAGGGTCCACCGCGGCGAAAGCAGTCGCCGCGGAGACCGGCGTACGCCAGCAAGGCCGATCAGGCAGCCAGATCGCATTCCTGCCGGGCGGCCTGAAGGCTGGCAGAGACCTTTTCAGGATCGGCGACGGTGCCTTGCACGGCAATGAAGCGGATATCCTCAAGGCCCAGGAACGACAACAGGAACTTGAGGTAAGGCTGAACGAAGTTGGCCGCGGCAAAGGGCTGGCCGTCAAGATAGCCTTCGGCCCCATAGGCGGAGATCACCACCGCGCGCCGGGTTTTTGCAAGTCCCTGAAAGCTGTTGCCGTCAAACGAAAATGTGTGCCCGACACGAACGATCTGGTCGATCCAGGCCTTGAGCGCCGCGGGAACTGCGAAATTGTAGATCGGCGCGGCAATCAGCAGGGTGTCGGCTTCCTGAAGTTCGGCGATCAATTTGTCGGAAAGGGCTGTCGCTTCCTTCAGGTCTGCGGTCATGGAGGCGGGCTCGGTATAGAAACCTTCGATGGTCTTCTGGCCGATGATCGGGATGGAGCCATCGGCAACATTTCGCGTGATGACGCGGCAGTCGGGATGTTTGCGGCGGTAGCTTGCCTCGAAATGATCGGCAATGGCGGTGGAGTGCGAACCGGTCTGGCGGGAACTGGAATTGATGCGCAGAAGCAGTGTCATGCGGGTATCTCCTGGTTGGATGATGCCCGGAGGTTATTTCTGCGCATGTGGAGGAAAAACACTGTGGCTCGCAGGATATTCGTGCTTATTCTGCATGAATGGATCTGCAAGCCCTCAAGACAATCCTGCTCGTCCGCGACCTTGGCAGCCTGGCAGCTGCCGCGCGGGCGCTGGATCTCGATGCCTCGAATGTGTCCCGGACGGTTTCTGCAATCGAGCGGGAGCTTGGTCAGCGGCTGTTCCAGCGCAGCACGCGCAAGCTGTCGCTGACGGAGGCGGGCGAGGCCTATCTCCAGCGGGTTGCGCCGCTTGTGGAGGAGATCGAGGCGGCGAACGAGGACATTGCCGCCAGAAGCCAGCAGCCAAGGGGAACCTTGCGCATGACGGCGTCGGTTGCCTTCGTGCTGGAAGGAATCGTCCCGCTTCTGCCGGTGTTTCACGACCGGTACCCGGATATCTCGGTCGAGCTTTTCCCCTCCGACAGCAATCTAGATCTTCTGGCCGAAGGACTGGACCTTGCTATCCGCCTGGCTGCGGCGCCGAAAGGCGATCTCATTTCCACAAAGCTGCTGCAAACCCATTACCGGGTGGTGGCCTCGCAGGACTATCTTGAAAGGGAAGGGCATCCGGAAGCGCCGGGTGACCTGTCTGCCCGAAATTGCCTGTGTTTTGCATTGCCGGATTTTCGCAATGCCTGGCGCTTCAGGCTTGGGGATGACGCGCCCTTCGATGTGGAAGTGTCGGGCAGAACGACAATTTCAAGCGCGCTTGCGCTACGCGAAGCAGCCAGGCTTGGCCTTGGTCCGGCATTGCTGGCCGACTGGCTGATTGCGAGCGACCTGAAGGACGGCAGGCTGGTCGATCTCTTTCCCGACCACACGTGTGCTCCGGCGAACTTCGAAACCGCCGCATGGATCCTTTATCCGAGCAGGGCCTATCTGCCACTCAAGGTGCGGGTGATGATCGATTTTCTGAAGACAGAGTTCGCCCGGGCAGACGCATTGTCCACCCGGGCAAGGAATTGATTCAGGCATTCACGTCGACGACGACACGGCCCTTGACCTGGCCCTTCAGGATGTCGGCGCCAAGCGCCGGCAGGTCTTCAAGGGTTGCCGGGTGGATCATCGCTTCCAGCTTGTCCATCGGCAGGTCTTTCGCCAGCCGTTCCCAGGCTTTCAGGCGGCCGTCATACGGCTTCATGACGCTGTCGATGCCCAGCAGGTTGACGCCGCGCAGCAGGAAAGGGATGACGGTTGCCGGCAGATTGGAGCCGCCTGCAAGGCCGACGGCTGCAACGGATGCGCCGTATTTCATTTGGCCGAGAACACGTGCGAGCATCGGACCGCCGACAGCATCGATGCAGCCCGCCCAGGTTTCGCTTTCCAGGGGGCGCTTGACCGTTTCGGCAACGTCATCGCGCGGCACCACGCGGGCGGCGCCAAGAGACTTCAGGTAATCCCAGGTGCTCTCGCGTCCGGTGACGGCGGCAACCTCGTAGCCGAGATTGGCCAGAATGGCGGTTGCGACGGAGCCGACGCCGCCAGCGGCACCGGTGACCAGAACCGGCCCGTTTTCAGGCTTCAGCCCGTGCTCCTCAAGCGCCATGACCGCAAGCATGGCCGTGAAGCCGGCTGTGCCGATGGCCATGGCGTTGCGCGTGGTCAAGCCTTCCGGCAATGGGACGAGCCACTCGCCCTTTACCCGTGCCTTCTGGGCGTAGCCGCCCCACCACGCTTCGCCGACGCGCCAGCCGGTCAGCACCACCTTGTCGCCCGGCTTGTACCAGTCGTCGGAGCTTTCCTCGACGGTTCCGGCAAAGTCGATGCCGGGCACATGCGGATAGTTTCGAACCAGTCCCCCTCCCGGGCCAAGGCACAGGCCGTCCTTGTAGTTGAGCGTGGAGTATTCCACGGCAACGGTGACATCGGCTTCCGGCAACCGGCTCACGTCGATGTTCTCAATCGAGGCGTGGGTTTTGCCGTCTTCGTCCTTGTCGACAATCAGTGCCTTGAAGGTCATGAGCTGTTCCCTTTTCTCTTCGGTTTCAGGCGGCGGCTTCCGCCGCCGGGCCGGACCAGTCGATCTGGCAGATTTCAGCACTTCTGCCGTCAAAATCCCAGACCCTGCCGTAAGCGCGCACGCGGCCTTGCGTGGCGGTGGCGACCGTGATGTCCGAACCCATCCAGTATTCGGTGTTCTTGACGACGATATCCTCGTCCGGATTGGCGCCGCGCACAGGCTCCACCTCGCCCTTGATCGCCTTGCCGACGATCAGGCGGCGTTTCTTGCCTTCGTTGGTGTAGGAGACCGGAGCGCGTTCGGCGCCCAGAAACTCGCTGACCAGAACCCGGAACAGGCCGGTGGTGCCCTTGGCCTGGCCGGAGAAGATCTTGATCAATCCGTCATAGGCCGCTTCGCTGGCGCGCTCGTCGATATAGGCGGCGGCCTTCCAGTTGCCGCGGGCCATCAGGCCCGGAATTTCCAGGACGAGGCCGACATTGAGGCCAGAGAGGTCCTCGCCCTCATAGTGGCCTTCGTCAATGCGCACACCCGCCCAGGCCTGGCAGTAACCCTCTGTGGGCGGGTGTTTGCCGAGCGACACCACGCAGGGGCAGAAGACGGTGCAATTGCAGTTGAGGATCAGTTCTCCTCTGATGGCCCAGCCGGACATGATTTTCTCCCTATATGGTTATTGGTAATAACGGCAGAACCAGAACGACCAGTCCGGCCAGAATGAGGAAAACGCCGACCGGCGCGGTAAGTTTCGCGCCGATGTCGGGAAGTTTTTCCAGTGTCATCAGCACCATGGCGCCTCCCATGAAGGCGAGATTCATGGTGCCGGCGACAAACGCGAGCAGCATCAAGGCCCAGCAGCAGCCAAGGCAGACGGTACCAAGTCTGAGGCCAAGCGAAAGCCCGCCCCGGGCCCCCGGCTGCCAATGGCTGAAGAAAAAGGTCAGCGGGCTCCGGCAGGAGC
Organism: Labrenzia sp. 5N; assembly: GCF_012395805.1. Classification (NCBI taxonomy): domain Bacteria; kingdom Pseudomonadati; phylum Pseudomonadota; class Alphaproteobacteria; order Hyphomicrobiales; family Stappiaceae; genus Labrenzia; species Labrenzia sp. 5N. Next base: position 327,186 of record NZ_JAAZTM010000005.1, read on the forward strand.
TGAGGCAGGCCTGCTTGAGACGGCTGAACTGATAAGCCCCTGCCAGCAGCAGCAGCGCTGCGTTCAACGGGTTGGAAACGGATTTGCCGAATGGATCGAGCAAGTTCTGTCCTGCCAGCCAGACCTGAAGAGAACCGGCCAGAAGCGAAAATCCGAGCCAGACAGCCAGATACCCACCCACAAGCGCGGCCAGCGGCAAGATGCCTGCGGCGGCAGTCTGTGTCAGCTGCGCATAGGTGCGAAAAGCGGGAAAGGCTGTTGGTGCCATCATCGCCAGGGCCATCAGGGCCCACATCAGGGCGGCGACCCCGAAGCCGGCATTGGCGGCTGTTGCCGAGCACAGGGACAGGAATGCCTCCAGCGGCTGCCCCATGGTTAGCCCGGTAAGCTGCCAGTCCGTGGTTTCCCTCAGGCCGTCTGCCTGCATGGCGAACAGGATGGCCCAGGCCACCAGAATGGCGGCATAAAAGGTCAGCCAGAACGCTCTGTGGCCAGGCATGAGCCGCGCAACGGTGTCCACCCGATCCTCCCGATAAATTTTCGCCTAGGCTGCGGGGGCAGTCTCTAAAAGTCAAACATTTAATTGTCAGACATTTAAACAATTTGTTTGACCGTGTCGGGTCGTCTCTTTAGGTTTGCCGGGGTTCAGGCGAAAATCCGGAGGTTCTTTTGGCGATTGAATTCAACACGATTCAAAAAGAGGGCCTTTCGGTCCAGATCGCCAATGCCATCCGCAATGCCATTCTCGAAGGTCGCCTTGCCGGTGAGGAGCGCCTGCCGAGCGAAGCCGATCTGGCGGAGCGCTTCGGCGTGTCGCGGTCGACTGTTCGCGAGGCCTTGAAACGGCTTGCCGCCCAGAACCTTATCCGCAGCGAGCGGGGCTCTTCCGGTGGGGCTTTCGTCAATCGCATGACCTGGGCCGAAGCTCAGGACAACCTGATGACGACCACGCGGCTCCTGATCGGCATGAACGACATTCCGCTGGAAGACGCCATCGAGGCCCGCTTTGCGCTGGAAGCTGCCGCGCTGCCCCTGGCGGCGGAAAAACGCACCGACGACCAGCTGGCCGAACTTGCCCGTGAAATTTCCCGGCAGAGAAACCGTGACACAAGCGACGAGGACTTTTGCGCGTCGGACGTCGCCTTTCATTCGGCCGTGGCGCGGGCAACGGACAACCCGATCCTGGTTTTCCAGTTGTCGGCCGCCTTCGAGGCGATGCAGCCACTCATGAACATGCTGGTCTACCGCCTGCGCGACCGCGAACGGATCGCCGATCTGCATCAGGCCCTGGCCGATGCGCTGGCCGCGCGCGACAGCGCCGGGGCCGCTCAGCATCTGGACGCCCTGTCGGCCTATACGCGGGAACTGGCGGCGCAAAGGCGCAAGCCGCGCAGCGCATAACGCCCCTTTTCAGGGATGTCTGTCCTTGTCCATGCGAAGCTGGTAGGCGATTTCTGTCGCGCCCAAGCCTGAAAGCCTAGTCATGTCAGAGGCTTGCCAAATAAGTAACTCTACGGCATTGTTCAATCTAATCCTAAAGTCTAATATAGACGAAAGTCGAAGTTCGAATCGTGGCGAATTTGCCTCCCACGTCTGCCGAGACGGTCACCGGATGCGCCATCTGTTTGAAAAGGTCGGCTTTTGTACGCCCGGTCACCCCTGGCCGGGCGTACAGGTCTGAACAGAGCTTGCGCCTGCGCGGCAGGAGCGCTCTTCACCATAGGGAGCAGTGCCATGAAATTCTGGAGCATCGCCGTCGTCGCCATGATCCTCGCCGGTGTCGCCGCCACCAAGGCCGCCAACCCCAGCCATGCCCTGACCGACGGCTCCGTCGCCACCGGCATCCCGGTCACGACGCTGCACACGCCGGTCACGCCGTAAGGCAACCAGCAAACGTCCGGCGCAGGCGCCCTTTGCCTGCGCATTCAAACCTGTTTTAAGCCACTCGGCTTGGCTGCATCCCCTGTGCGCAGCCTTCTTCCGTCTTTCAGCCGAGATAGATCTGAAGGGCGTGTGCCCTGATCTCCGGATTGCTTGCAGGTTTCGTTGAGATGGCCTTTGCGATTTCTTCCGCAAGGCGTGGGGCAAGCTCTTTAAAGTCACATTCAGTAAACTCGGAGCGTTCTGTTTCGATCATCAACGCCTCAGCAGGCTCAATGGCCTGCCAATAGACCTCGCAGTCGCCAGCTTCCATACCGAGCCGAGCGCATCTTTAAGCGATGCGCGACTAATCACGCCCATCGGAAACAGGTTCTGTTTCGAGCTTTCTGGATCTTCCAGATTTTTTGAAATGTTGAGAAAACTGGTGACCCCGGCGCGATTCGAACGCGCGACCCTCAGATTAGGAATCTGATGCTCTATCCTGCTGAGCTACGGGGCCTTGATGCGGTCGATTAGCATGATTTGACGTCCGTGGCGACCCCTGGCTGCAACAGACTGTAGCTGCCGATGGGGATTGTTTGTCGAGGACGCCGGTGCACGGCGAGGGGGATGCTGACGCGCCTTGGGGCCGCTCCCACGTTGTCCTGATTTTTACTGCCGTTTTACTGGCGTGTCTTGGACTTGCCTTATTCGCTGCTTAGCAGTTTGGATCATCGTGACCGCTTTCTCAGCCTTGCCCGATGCCATGCATGTTGTCGGGTGACGTGTGCCTTGCGCTGCCTGCCTGCGGGAAGCGCTCCGGAAAAGGGTCGCGTACCAAGGTGAAGGAAACGGACGTGCCACAGTGGCGACAGAAAACGGGATGGAGAAAGGCCGGGCAGGTGACAACCCTGCGCATGGCTGCCGCTCCGTTGCTTGCCGGCTGTGCTGCCGTTCTGCTGACCCAGGCCGTTGCCGTTGCCGCTGACGAGCGCGCGCGGGTGGAGCGCCCGGAAACATCCGTGGCCGCCGATGTTTGCGCCGGGGTGCGGGAACAAACCGTTCAGGTGACCTTCGACAGCAGTGAAGCCTTGTTCGTGTCCGCTGCCGGAGACCGCTTCCTCGCGAGTGATATCCAGATGCCGATGCAGGCGCCAGGACAGGCGGGCGGCGAAGATGCCGGCCGGAACACCTTGCAAGCCTATCTGGAAAGTCAGCCTGATCTGGAGCTGGCCGCAGTCGCGGCTGGACCGGAAAACCGCTGGGGGCTAACGCCTGGCTGGGTGTTCGTTTCGGATGATGGCCATTCCGCGCTTCTGCAGGAACAGCTTTTGAAGGCAGGCGTTGCCATTTTTGCTCCGGGTCATGCCGGAGCTGAGTGCGCAGACACCTTGCGAGCCGCGGAAACGCAGGCAAGCCTGGCACGAGCGGGCCTTTGGGGCGAGACATCGCCGCGTCTTGTCTATTCCGCAGCCGCGCCAAAGTCTTTCAGCGACGCTTCCGGGCACTATGTTATTGCAAGAGGACGTATTGTTTCCCTTGGAAAAACCCGCAGCACCCGTTATCTGAACTTCGGAAAATACTGGAAAACAGATTTCACGGTCACGCTGAAGGCTTCAGCTGAGGATGACGTCAACACGGCCCTCGGGCGATCCGGCTGGACGCTGGATGCCCTGGAAGGGCAGGTTGTCGAAATACGCGGCTCCGTCCAGGAAAGGGACGGACCGTCTATGGTGCTCCGCCATCCGGAGCAACTGGTGGTACTGAATGACAAAAGGGCAGGACGTGACGGCCAAAGCAGCAACTGATTTCCGTCAGCCGGCATGTGTGCCCGCACGGCGCGGCCTGCGCCGGACCTGGCTGCGCAACCTTGTTGCAGGCGGTTCCGCGCTTCTGGTGGCCTCCTGCCAGCTGCTGGGTGACGGACCGACCGTCGGCACGGTAACGCCCGGTACATTGCGTCCCAACCTTGCGGCCGATATCGGCGAGCGCGAGCATCCGCGTGTGGTGGCGACCTATGGCGGTGTCTACAAGGACGCCGGGGCGGAGCGGGCTGTTGCAAGCGTCGTCGGCCGGCTGGTGGCGGCATCGGAAGACCCCTCGCAGAGCTACAAGATCACCATTTTGAATTCGCCGGCCATCAACGCTTTCGCCTTGCCGGGCGGTTATCTTTATGTCACGCGCGGTCTCTTGGCCCTTGCCAACGACACGTCGGAAGTTGCCGCCGTGCTGGCGCACGAGATGGCGCATGTGACGGCGAACCACGCAATCAAGCGCCAGCAACGTGCTGAAGCCAAGCAGCTTGCCAACAAGATCCTGACCGACGTGGTGCAGGACAGCGAGGAAGCCCGCAAGGCGATCATCTCGTCGCAGCTTTCCTTTGCCCGCTTCAGCCAGGTGCAGGAGCTGGAAGCCGACGATATCGGTGTGAAGACCCTCGCAAGGGCAGGGTTCGACCCCTATGCCGCTGCACGGTTCCTGCGGTCCATGGCAGCGTTCGCCCGCTACCAGTCCGCCGACAAGTCGGGCTCGACCGCGCCAGACTTCCTGTCTTCCCACCCTTCCACGCCGGAGCGCTTGCAGATCGCCATCCGCGCAGCCCGGCAGATCGGTGCACCGGGCATCGGCGAACGTGACCGCACCCGCTATCTCAGCCAGATCGACGGCATGCTGTTCGGCGACGACCCGCTTGAAGGGTTCGTCCGTGGACGTTCGTTCCTGCACAAGGCGCTCGGCATCAGCTACACCGTGCCTTCCGGCTACATTCTGGAAAACACGCCCGAAGCGGTTCTGGCCAGCAATGGCGACGGCACGGCGATCCGGTTCGACGGAGCAGATGTCAGCAGCTATTCTGGCCTGCGTGATTACATGAACTCCGGCTGGATCAACGGCCTGCTGCCCGAAAGCGTCCGCGAAACGACGATCAACGGTCTGCCGGCGGTCACCGGGGCGGCCATCACCCAGGGCTGGTCCTTCCGCATTGCAGTGATCCGGATCGGCAAAACAGGATATCGCTTCATCTTTGCCAGCCGCTCGCCCAATGAAACGTTCGACCGGGATTTCCACCAGACGGTGGAAAGCTTCCAACAGCTGTCGCCGACCGAGCGTGCCCGCCTGCGCTCGCTCCGGATCAAGGTCGTCACCTCCAAGCCGGGCGACACACCGCGGAAACTGGCGATCGGCATGAGCGGTGTCGAGCCTTCACGGCGGTTGGAATTCTTCTCCATCCTGAACGATCTGAACGCCGATCAGGCGATCCCGACAGGCACGGCGATTAAGCTGATCGTCGACTGATGGTTTTTCTCCCGGTTCGGCTCCGGCATTTGTCTGGCTGAAAACTGACGCAGCTCAAAAAAAGGCGGACCGGAAGGTCCGCCCGTCAGAGTTACTTGGAGGAGATAGAGGTCAGGTGCTGTAGGCGGCCCTGTCCGGCTGTGCTGCCAGCAGGGCGGATTTCAGTTTTTCCATGGCCCGGCTTTCAATCTGCCGCACGCGTTCCTTGGAAATGCCGAGTTTCACGCCAAGCGATTCCAGCGTGGCGCCCTCTTCCGACAGGCGTCTTTCACGCACGATCTTCAATTCGCGCTCGCTGAGAACCTCCAGGGCGGAGGACAGCCAGCGACGTCGGCGTTCGGCATCGATGTTGACGGTCACGATCTCGTCCGGCAACGGGGCATCGGACACCAGGAAGTCCTGACGGTCCGCGCTGGAGCCTTCGCTGTCGGTTACAGGGGCGTTCAGGGAGGTGTCAGGGCCGGACAGCCGCGCATTCATGAGGGCGACGTCGGACTGCTTGACGCCGATTGCGTCGGCGATCTTCTGGTGAAGCTCGCTGTCTGTCAGAGGAGTCTGATTGCCGGAGAGCTTGGCGCGCAGGCGCCGAAGGTTGAAGAACAGGGCTTTCTGGGAGGAAGAGGTGCCACCGCGAACGATCGACCAGTTGCGCAGGATATAGTCCTGGATGGAGGCGCGGATCCACCACGTGGCATAGGTGGAAAAGCGCACTTCCCGTTCCGGTTCGAACCGGGCGGCGGCCTCCAGAAGACCAACATGGCCCTCCTGGATCAGATCGCCAAGCGACAGCCCGAAGTTGCGGAATCGTGAGGCAACGGCAATGACCAGGCGCATGTGCGAGAGCGATAATTTTTCAAGCGCTTTCTCATCCCGGTTATGTCGCCAGCGGATCGCAAGCTCCAGTTCCTCTTCGCGCGTGAGGTAGGGGGCTTTCATCGCGGCCCTTACCAGTTGACGTTTCTCGCTCTGGGACATGATCGACGCTCCGATATGTTATCGGGGGAAATACGTACCGAAGCGTAGGTTAGATCACTTATCGCTACCGTTGGGGCAGTTTTTGTGCACTTTCGCGTGAACAGCGCGCGAGGTGGTGGTGCCAAAACGAATAAGGGCCCGGATTTCTCCAGGCCCTCGTCGATTTTCGCGTTCGGAAAATCCGCTTGGATCAAGCGGCTTCTTCCTTGTCCTCGTCGTCTTCCGCTGCAGCTTCCTCAGCGGCTTTGATGCGGCTCGGAGATTTTGCCAGGTTCTGTTCGATCTGCTTGACCGCTTCGGTTTCGGAACATTTGTTCACTGCCGCGATTTCGCGGGCCATACGGTCGAGCGCAGCTTCGTAGAGCTGGCGTTCAGAGTAGGACTGTTCCGGCTGGTTTTCAGAGCGGAAAAGATCGCGAACCACTTCAGAAATCGCGATCAGGTCGCCGGAGTTGATCTTGGCTTCATATTCCTGAGCGCGGCGGCTCCACATCGTCCGCTTAACGCGCGGGCGGCCACGAACGGTCTCGAGAGCCTTCTTGACGGCCGCAGGGTCGCCAAGCTTGCGCATGCCGACGGAGGCAATCTTTGCCACCGGGACACGAAGGGTCATCTTGTCCTGTTCAAAAACGATAACGAGCAACTCCAAAGAGTGACCTGCAACGTTCTGCTCTTCAATGGCGGTAATCTGGCCGACGCCATGCGCCGGATAAACAATGTACTCGCCCGTCTTGAAACCTTGGCGCTGCGCGGTCTTTTTGGTGTTCGTTGCCATACTCGTATTCTCTCCTGCGCAGTTGGCGGTCCGGGTTCGGACCGATGACGGACCGCAGTGCGGTCCCCTGTTCTTGTGCGACACGAACCCCGCAGAGCGATCCGTAATGGAACGCCTGTTGATATGCGGCGTGTCAGGGCTGGTCAGTCGACGTTTTCCACTTTAGAACCTTGATCAGTCATATGAGCTGCCGGGAGCTTGATCTGTCCGGTTGTTGATACCCGGGACAGTTTTCAAAGACTCCGTTTTGGGGGTTGTTCTCGTGGTTGGCGACTATCTTCCATGTGTACCACACTTTTGTGGAAAATTAAAGTACTGAGCTTTAATGGTGCCAAAACACCACAATGGCCCCGCCCGGTCGCCACGGGCAGGTACCTGAAAAAGATGGAAGAATCGCCGTTTTAAGCAGTTCTTGTTTGTCTTGCGGCAGTCTGCCGCACAAGCAGTTTTCGCGAATCAGGACGCAGGATTCGGCGAAAAATACTTTTCGAACTTGTTTTCCTTGCCGTCAAACTCTTCAGCGTCCGGCAACGGTTCTTTTTTCTCAGTGATGTTCGGCCACTTCTCAGAGTATTCGGCGTTGACCTCGATCCATTTCTCGAGGCCGGGCTCCGTGTCAGGCAAAATTGCCTCCGCCGGGCATTCCGGCTCGCAGACGCCGCAGTCGATACATTCGTCCGGATTGATGACGAGGAAATTCTCACCCTCGTAGAAACAGTCCACCGGGCAGACTTCAACACAGTCGGTGTATTTGCATTTGATGCAATTGTCCGTGACGACGTAGGTCATCGCTATCCTCATTCGGCGCCGGGCAGCCTGCAGCCGATTTGCGCAAGGCCCTGGCGGTCAGTTTCGTGCCGCTCTTACAAAGAAGGCGCACGTATAACGTCTGGTGCAGATGTTGGGTATCGTTTTTGTCAAACGGGCGCAAGCGCTCTGGATGACGCAGTCCGGGCCTGAAAGAGAAAGTTTTTCTGTTTTCCGGGCTTTGGCAGGAAACAGTGTCAATCGCCACCGCGGAACGCGTCGATTTTCCGCCGCTCGCGCTTGGTCGGGCGTCCGGCGCCGGCCTCGCGCTGCGCAGGTGCAGGCGGCGGTGGGGCATCCTTCGGCGGGGGAGGCGGCGAGAGATCCTCGTAAAGCTTGCGGGCCTCTTCATAGGGACCGCGCCTGGTGCCCAGGGCAAGGATCTTGAGGACGAGGATACGGCGATCCAGGCCGATGGTCAGAACGTCGCCGGTTCGGACAGTCTTGCTGGCGGAATCGATCTTGTCCTTGTTCACCCGGACATGACCGGATGTCGCCAGCTTCTGGGCAAGAGAGCGGGATTTGGTGACCCTGGCGTACCAGAGCCACTTGTCGATGCGCAGGCTGCCGGCGGCAGCATTGTTTTCAGGCGCAGGAATTACTTCTTGTCCTTGCTGTCCATATTCGCCTTCAAGGCCATCAGGGCCGCGAAGGGCGAGTTCGGATCGATCGGCTTGTCCCTTGGGGCCTTGTCGCGGCGGTTGCCACCGTCAAAGCCCTTCTGGCCGCCATGACCACCGCGGCCGCGGCCTTCGCCTTTCGGTCCGCCCTTGCCGTGACGCTTCTCGCCCTGACCACCTTTGGCGCCCTGACCTTGACCCTGGCCCCGGCGGTTGTCGCCGCCTCGGCGCTGGTCCTGACGGCCGCGTGGACGGCGGTCGTGCCGGCCCGGACGCCAGATCTCGATGGTCACTGTTTCCAGTTCGGTTTCACCCGCAGTGGCCTCAGCAGCAGCGGTTTCGCCTTCCGTCTGTGCAACCGGTGTTGCTTCCACAGCGGCGGTTTCAGCGGTTTCAGCGGCTGCGCCTTCGGCAGATGCAGCAGCTTCGGTGGGGGCTTCCGCCGGTTCGGACACAGCTTCAGCTTCGGCAGCGGCCGGTTCGGAAGCGGCTTCGGCGCTCACGGCTTCGACCGTTTCTTCCGTAGCCGGTGCTTCCGTTGCGGTTGCTTCGGCGGGAGTGTCGGCTTCGGTCGCGGCAGTTTCCGCCACCGGCGCCTCTGCAGTTGCTTCCGTTGCCGGTTTGGCTGCTACAGGGCGCTGCACTTCCTTGATCTCGGACCGGTAGCCGAGGGATTTCAGCACGGCGGAGAAGTCCTCGCCGGCACAGCCGAGCAGCGATGTCATGGCAACGGTGACGGTGAAGCCGCCTCCGGTTGCGACCGCGCCTTCCGGCGGGCTGACTTCCGCATCAAGCGGCTTCCAGGCGATCAGCGGACGGATCAGGTCAGCCAGGCGTTCCAGAATGTCGACGCGAACGGCACGCGGGCCACAGACGCGGAAACCGACAACCTTGTAAAGCGCCTTGTCGATGGTTTCATCAACCGGGATGGACGTGCGGCCGGATGCGGACAGCTGTGGCAGCTCGGCCATGCCGTTCATGTCCAGCGATCCGTGCTTCAAGGCCCAGAGCTGTGCCAGCAGCTGGCTCGGCGCAGGCTTCAGCAGGGCGGGCACGAACACGGTGTAGGCACCAAAGCGGATGCCGTGCTTGCGCAGGCTGGCGCGCATGTCTTGGTCGAGCTGGCGGATTTCGTCAGCCGCTTCCTGGCGTTCCAGGATGCCGAGGCCTTCAACGATGCGGAACGCGATGCCGCGGGCAAGACCTTCCAGGCCTTCGCCGGCCTTCAGGTCGACAAGCGGTTTCAGCAGGGTATCGATCTGTGCCTTGACCCACAGATCAAGCCGCGCCTGTACATTGTCGCGTGCCGGGCCGGTCAGATGTTCATCGGCCAGCAGCAGCACGACGGGCGTCAGTACCTCTTCTCCGGAGACGAGCTTGGCCACGGGTTCCCCGCGCCAGCGGATCACGGCTTCGGACGTCAGCACGAAATCGGAGTTCTCGGACTTGCCGAGCTTGTCCGCACGGGATTCGATTTCGGTGGTCAGGGCCTTTTGGGCGGCGGCACGCACGGTTTTGCCGTCCGGTCCTTCAGCTGCCGCGTCAGGGGCAAACCGGAAGCCAAGCAGATTCCCGATGTGCTGACCTTCCACGAGCACATCGCCGCTCGATGTAATTTCCGCTTCCAGCATTGCGTTCTCTCTCAAACGTCGCATCAATACACTTGTACGCCGATCCACGAACCGTTGCGTCAGCCGCTCGTGAAGGGCGTCAGATAGTTTGTCTTCTATGTCGCGCGTCTCGCCCTGCCAGTGGGCCGGATCGGCCAGCCAGTCGGGACGGTTGGCGACATAGGTCCAGGTCCGGATATGTGCAATCCGGTTTGCGAGAGTGTCGATATCACCATCTGTGCGGTCTGCGAAGGCCAATTGACGCGAGAACCAGTCATCGGCAATCGCATTGTCCTGCATCAGGTGGGTGTAAATGGTGTTGAGCAACTCTGCGTGGTTCGCCGGGGCGATCTTACGATAGTCGGGTACCTGACACACGTCCCATAACAATTCGACCGCATTTCCGCCCTTTGCCATGCCGGATATTGCGGGATCGCGCAATAAATGTTCAAGAGCGGTGATGTCGTCGCCAATGGGTGCCCTTGCGAGACCCTCTTCACGCGGCACCATGTCGAGGCTTGAGCGCAAGGCGTTTGCCGACGAAAAATCCAGCGCACTGTTGCGCCATTGCAGCACTTTCAGGCTGTCAAAGTGGTGGCTTTCGATCTGTTCGACCAGGTCGTCGTCCAGCGGATCGACCCGTCCGGTCACGCCAAAGGTGCCATCCTTGGTGTGGCGGCCAGCCCGTCCGGCGATCTGACCCATCTCCGAGGCGGTCAGCTGGCGGTACTGGTAGCCGTCATATTTGCGGTTACCCGCAAAGGCGATGTGATGCACATCGAGGTTCAGCCCCATGCCGATGGCGTCGGTCGCGACCAGGTGATCGACATCGCCGTTCTGGAACAGTTCCACTTGCGCATTGCGCGTGCGCGGGCTCAGCGAGCCGAGCACCACGGCCGCCCCGCCGCGCTGGCGACGGATGAGCTCTGCAATGGAATAAACTTCGTCTGACGAGAAGGCGACGATGGCTGAACGGGCCGGCAGGCGCGAGACCTTCTTGGAGCCCGCATATTCCAGCACGGACATGCGCGGCCGCGTGACCACATTGATGCCCGGCAGCAGTTTTTCCAGCAGCGGGCGTGCGGTCGCCGCACCCAGCAGGAGCGTTTCGGATTGACCGCGGACATTCAGGATGCGGTCGGTGAAGACATGACCGCGATCGAGGTTGCCCGCCAGCTGCACTTCGTCGATGGCGACGAAATCCGTCTTCAGGTCCAGCGGCATGGCCTCAACAGTCGAGACCCAGAACCGCGGGTTCTTCGGGACGATCTTTTCTTCGCCGGTGACCAGCGCCACCGCTTCCGGACCGGCGCGGTCTGCAACCCGGTTATAGACTTCACGTGCGAGCAGGCGCAGTGGCAGCCCTATCAGCCCGGAAGGCTGGGCCAGCATGCGTTCAATGGCGAGGTGGGTCTTGCCGGTATTGGTCGGTCCGAGCACGGCCGTCACAGTGCGGGACCGGGCAGACGGCGGCAGCGGCAGGGTCTGGGGACGGGGCATGGGGAGGCTTGTGATCGGCTTTCTTCGGATCGGCGCAAACGGATGGCGCCTATATCTGGTGTCGCGTGTCTAGCACAGCCGGGGCGGGCATGTCCTTATTCTTTTGGCCAGCCGGTCAGGTTTTTGACGGTTGAAATATGTTGTGGAGAACGACTCTGGAACAAACCGAAACCGAATCGGCGACTCCGGACGATTCAGGATTTGTTCCCTACGACATGTGGTTTGCGAGGTGGGTAGAGCCACAAAATCCTGAATCTGGTCAAGAGGTTGAGTCGTTTTGCGCGGTTGTAGCTGATTTGCGTCGAATCTCTGTCAATGATTAATTTTCTATAAACGCGCATCCTCGACAGTGGGGCTATGTCGTTTACCCGGGGACACAGGGTGAACGAATCTTGGACGAATCGCTGTTTCATCAAGGTTGCGGATTTGTTCTCACAAGATCTAGTGGGTTTCCGGCGAAGCCGTGTCTACGCGATTGGGCCGTCCCGAGGGTGATTTTGTCTTGCCGACAGGAATGTGTCCCGAAATGGTCAGCAGTCACACAAGCCGGTTTTTGCGGTTTCGGCGCCTGTCCTGATCTGAAAATTGCTGCGCTGCACCTTTTTCAAAAAGTCCGGGAGGCTCTGGGGTTCAATCGAATTAGTGTTCGTTTTCCTACAGTTACGGGCGCAGACGCAAAATTATTTTCCAAGTTAAAAAAAGGACATAGCTTCTGCCCCTTTTCAAGCGCCTCCGACCAAAGTAGAAATCTTGCCGAAACTGGCTTTTCGTTTTGCGTAAAATTAGGGGGAGAAGGCGTTTGGCGATAACAAAAATTCTCGTTGCTAACCGATCTGAAATCGCGATCCGGGTGTTCCGTGCCGCCAACGAGCTGGGCATGAAGACCGTTGCGATCTATGCCGAGCAGGACAAACTGGCATTGCACCGGTTCAAGTCCGACGAAGCGTATCAGGTCGGCAAGGGGCTCGGGCCGATCGAGGCGTACCTCTCCATCGACGAGATTATCCGCGTTGCCAAACTCTCCGGTGCAGACGCCATTCACCCCGGTTACGGCCTTCTGTCCGAAAGCCCGGAATTCGTGGATGCCTGCGAACAAGCCGGCATCACCTTCATTGGACCGAAGTCCGAAACCATGCGCCGCCTGGGCAACAAGGTGGCCGCGCGCAATCTGGCCATCGAGGCGGGTGTGCCGGTGATGCCGGCAACGGATCCGCTGCCGGACGACATGGACGAAATCAAGCGCCAGGCCGCCGAGATCGGCTACCCGGTCATGCTGAAGGCCTCCTGGGGCGGTGGTGGCCGCGGCATGCGCGTCATTCCGGACGAAGCGACCCTGGCCAAAGAAGTTCTGGCGGCCAAGCGCGAAGCCATGGCGGCATTCGGCAAGGACGAGATCTATCTGGAGAAACTGGTCCAGCGGGCGCGCCACGTTGAAGTTCAGATCCTGGGCGACGGCGAGAACGTGGTTCATCTGTTCGAGCGCGACTGTTCCATCCAGCGCCGCCACCAGAAGGTGGTCGAGCGCGCTCCGGCGCCGTATCTTTCGGCCGAAAAGCGGGCCGAGCTCTGTGAATATGGTCTGAAGATCGGCCGGGCCGTGAATTACCGCGGCGCCGGCACGGTCGAGTTCCTGATGGATGCCGACACCGGTGCCATCTACTTCATTGAAGTGAACCCGCGCGTCCAGGTGGAACACACGGTGACGGAAGAGGTCACCGGCATCGACATCGTCCAGGCACAGATCAAGATCTGCGAAGGCGAGAAGATCGGCACGCCGGAAAGCGGCGTTCCCTCCCAGGACAAGATCCGTCTCAACGGCCATGCCCTGCAGTGCCGCATCACGACGGAAGATCCGGAGCAGAACTTCATTCCGGATTACGGGCGCATCACCGCCTATCGCGGGGCGACGGGCTTCGGCATCCGTCTGGACGGCGGCACGGCGTATTCCGGTGCGGTCATCACCCGTTTCTACGATCCGCTTCTTGAAAAGGTCACGGCCTGGGCCCCGACGGCGGAAGACGCCCGCAAGCGCATGGACCGCGCCCTGCGCGAATTCCGTATCCGCGGTGTGGCGACAAACCTGGTGTTCCTGGAGAACATCATCAGCCATGCCGACTTCAAGGCCAACAACTACACGACCCGGTTCATCGACGAGACGCCGGCCCTGTTCGAGCAGACCAAGCGTCAGGACCGCGCAACCAAGCTCCTGACCTATATCGCCGACGTTTCGGTGAACGGTCATCCGGAAACCAAGAGCCGCGCACGTCCGCCGAAGGATGTGGCCGCGCCCGTCATCCCGAACTTCGGCGATGCCAAGCCCTCCGGCACACGCCAGTTGCTGGACGAATTGGGTCCGAAGGGTTTTGCCGACTGGATGAAGGACCAGAAGCGGACGCTGGTGACCGACACGACCATGCGCGATGCGCACCAGTCGTTGCTGGCAACCCGCATGCGGACCCACGATATCGTCAACATCGCGGATGCCTATGCAGCCGGTCTGCCGAGCCTGTTCTCGCTGGAATGCTGGGGTGGCGCGACCTTCGACGTTGCCATGCGTTTCCTGACCGAAAGCCCGTGGGAACGCCTGCACAAGATCCGCGAAAAGGCGCCGAATATCCTGTTGCAGATGCTGCTGCGCGGCTCCAACGGTGTCGGTTACACCAACTATCCGGACAATGTGGTCAAGTATTTCGTGGCGGAAGCCGCTGAAAACGGCATTGACCTCTTCCGCGTGTTCGACTGCCTCAACTGGGTGGAGAACATGCGTGTTTCCATGGACGCGGTCCAGGAAGCAGGCAAGCTGTGCGAAGGCGTGCTCTGCTATACCGGCGACATGCTGGACAGTGCCCGGCCGAAATACGACCTGAAATACTATGTCGGCCTTGCCAAGGAACTGGAAGCAGCCGGCGCACACATCCTGGGTCTCAAGGACATGGCCGGCCTGTTGAAGCCGGAAGCAGCCAAGGTCCTGATCCGGACGCTGAAACAGGAAGTCGGCCTGCCGATCCATTTCCACACGCACGACACTTCCGGCATCGCCGCGGCCACTGTTCTGGCAGCGGTCGAAGCGGGCGCCGACGCGGTGGACGCAGCCATGGACGCGCTGTCCGGCCTGACCTCCCAGCCGTGCCTTGGCTCCATCGTGGAAGCCCTGCGCGGTTCCGACCGTGATACCGGCCTCGACGCCAAGACGATCCGCCAGATCTCGTTCTACTGGGAAGCGGTGCGGACCCAATATCGTGCCTTCGAAAGCGACCTGCGCTTCGGGGCGTCGGAAGTCTACCTGCACGAAATGCCGGGCGGCCAGTTCACCAACCTCAAGGAACAGGCCCGTTCGCTTGGCCTGGAAACCCGCTGGCACGAAGTGGCGCAGGCCTATGCCGACGTCAACATGATGTTTGGTGACATCGTCAAGGTGACCCCGTCTTCCAAGGTCGTCGGCGACATGGCGCTGATGATGGTCAGCCAGGGGCTGAGCGTGGCGGAGGTCGAGGATCCGGCGAAGGATGTCGCGTTCCCGGACAGCGTCGTCAAGATGCTGCACGGTGACCTCGGCCAGTCTCCGGGCGGATGGCCGGAAGCGCTTCAGAAGAAGGTTCTGAAGGGCGAAACCCCGATCACCGTGCGGCCGGGGTCGCTCCTGAAGGATGCCGATCTGGATGCGGAGCGAAAGACTGTTTCCGACAAGACCGGCCACGGCATCAGCAACACCGAGCTTGCCTCCTATCTGATGTACCCGAAGGTGTTCACCGACTTCGACAAGGCCCAGCAGCAATATGGTCCGACGTCCGTCCTGCCGACTCCGGTCTATTTCTACGGCCTGGAACCGGGTGACGAGATCTCCGTCGATCTGGAAGCCGGCAAGACGCTGGTGATCCGCTGCCAGGCGATTGGCGAGACCGACGAGAAGGGCGAGAAGAAGGTTTTCTTCGAGCTCAACGGCCAGCCGCGCAACGTCAAGGTTCCGGACCGTGCCCATGGCGCCACCGGAGCTGCCGCAATGCGCAAGGCTGAGGACGGCAACGCGGCGCATGTCGGAGCACCGATGCCGGGCGTCATTTCCACGGTGGCGATCAGCGCCGGCCAGGATGTCACCGCCGGTGATGTGCTGGTCTCGATCGAAGCCATGAAAATGGAAACCGCGCTCCACGCCGAACGAGACGGCAAGGTCAAGGAAGTTCTGGTCTCACCGGGTTCGCAGATCGACGCCAAGGACCTTCTGGTGGTCTTCGAAAGCTAAGATGCTGGCGACAGCATCAACCAAAGGCCGTCTGGATCCATTCCGGGCGGCCTTTTTGTGTCCACTTTGCCCGCCATTCCGAACAAGCGGGGTGGCACCGCGCACAGATCCGGAAGCCGGATATCATTCGCGCTGCAAGCGCGTCTTTCTTCCAGCTTGAGGGTTCGCTGTGCTCACGCAGATGCGCTGGATTCCGGATCGGCGTACAGCGATGCTGCACTTGTCCGGAATGACGGTGGATGTGCCTCTCGATTGTCATCCCGGGCGAAGCGTAGCGCAGACCCGGGATCCAGTATTCCCGGGCAGATGCACATTGCGTCTAGCCCTGTCTTTTTCTGGGGCACCGCCCGCGTCTCCTGTGAAAACGTGTGTGGGGTAACAAGAGACGATAGTCGAGTTACTTCGAATGTTGTCCTAGGAACTGCTCCGATTTTCGCTTGGCCAAGGGCTAGAGCTGTTTCGATAGTCCAACTTTTTCCATCTCTACCTTCAGGATCGGATCGAAGCTCATCTGCCGCCATTCTTCCCGATATCCTAGATGGCGGTACAGGCTAAAGGCGCGGCTGTTGAGCGCGGCAACCTGGATGTAGGCAACAGGGTGACCACGGTTGAGGATCTCTGTTTCAAGTGATCTGACCAAGGCTGTCCCAACACCGAGCCCCTCGAACGCAGGAGCGACCCAGATGTCAGAGATGGTGTCCTCGGCGTGTTCGCAGGCGCCGATGCCTGCAGGTTCGCCGTTGATTGTTCCGACGATCACCGCAGGCCCGAATGATTTAAGAAAGGGAATAAATGGATTGTCAGCAAGGATCTCCTGACGGACTCCGTCCGGGACAAGAGGGGCAATGCCCTTCAGCCAGGCCTCCAGGCCAATACGAGCCAGGGTTTCTGTTTCTTCGGGCCTGGCGTTGTGAAGGTGAATTGCTGGACGGCCCAAAGCGTGTGTCACTCCCGCTCCTGAATGATTGCCAGAAGCTTGTGGTTTCTGTTTCGCCGCATAGACAGCCTTATTCGCAAGAGTTGCGCAATCGGCGTCATTAAAAGATTGGGTGCTTGCGACACTCATTTCAAAAGCCGTTCGGGATTATTGGGGGCGACTTTTGTTACTCTTTCATCTGTCACTGGAGGTGAGACGCGCAGGGGAGCCCGGTGACAATTGTTGCCGAATTCGAGGCGCCTGAGCCCCCGCCACTGTCGTTCCGGATCAGCGCTCGGCTTCGCCTTACTTGTCCGGAATGACGGTGGAGGCAGTTCAGGGCCACGTTAAAGCAATGTCCTGCCTGGGTACCGGGTCTGAAACGCGGTTATTCCGCTGCCTTCAACATGCCGTGGCAAACCGGGGCGGCGGCCGTGCCGATCCAGAGGTCCAGAAAACGGTCGAGCCATTTCCGAACAGCGGGATCGTAAACGAAGCGTCCGGCAAAATGGTCGCGGCGTTGCTGGGCGCCGGGCAGCTCCATGCGCGGGGCGCCCTTGGTCGTCCAGCGGACCATCATCTGGTGGGTCAGTTCCGGGTGAAACTGGATGCCGTAGCCGCAAGACCCGACGCGGATCGCCTGGTTCGGATAAGTCGGTCCGGAGGCCAGCAGATCGGCGCCGCGGGGCAGGTTGAACCCTTCCCGATGCCATTGATAGACCTTTTTCGGCCAGTCCATCAGGGATTTGCCTGCCTCGGTCGGCTGCAGCGGATAATAGCCGATCTCAACCAGGCTCTCATGATGGCCCGTGACTGTGCCGCCCATATGCTTGACCATCATCTGCGCACCAAGGCAGATGCCGAGAAAGGGTTTTTCCTCGGCAAGCGGAACACCGATCCAGTCGATTTCCTTTTGAATGAAGGCATCGGGATCGTTGGCGCTCATCGGGCCGCCGAAAATGACGGCGCCGGCATGGTTTTCCATAGTGTCGGGGAGAAGGTCGCCGAACCGAGGCTTGCGGATGTCCAGCGCGAAGCCGCGCTTTACAAGCTCAAGGCCCACTCGTCCGGGCGAGGAATGCTCCTGATGCAGGACAATCAGGACTTTCGGTCGGTTCTTCACGGGATCGGACTGAAAAAGCATGGACTTAATATGAGGGAGGTCGGCACGAAAATCGAGTCCCGTTGCCACTTCATCCTGCATAAATACGCGTCCCGGCTGATTATCGCGTGGGCGATCAGTCCAGTTCGTCGGTCTCCGGGGCAGTCTGGGCAACCTTGTGGCGCAGGGTCATGCGATCGCGTGTCGAGACCCCGAGAAGTTCGGCAACCCGCCAGATTGTGTTGTCCTCGAACTCGTGCACGTGGCCGTCGGCATAGACGATTTCCCACATCATCTCGACGATCGCGAGGCGCTCTTCCTCGTCGGTTGTGCGCTTCAGCACCGATGTGAAGCCGTACAGATCGACCGCTTCCTCGTCGCGCTGCTTGGCGGCGGCGATCAGTTCGGTCGTTTCCTTGTCCGTCAGGTCATAGTGCTTGCGCAGGATTTCCCGCAGCTTCGAGCTTTCGCTTTCCTCGATCACGCCATCGATATCGATCAGGTGAAACAAGAGAGCCGCCGCAGCCAGGCGCTTGTCGTCTTCGGCGAAGGTCTTTTCTCCGCTGTCACCAAAGGTCAGCTCCCGAACAAAACTTTTCAGCGCATTGAGCATGTCTGTCGTTCCTGTTGCCTGGCCCCCCAAACAGGCCGGCTTTTATTGCTATACCATTCCCTCTTTACCATCAAAGGGTTGATGTCGGCTTTAAGACTTTGAGATGGGAATCAAATCCGGCATTTATAAGTCAACTTTTTGGAACCGTTCTAAACTATTGATTTTTTTGGAATTATAACTTGACTTCCTGCCTCATGAAATGGTTTCCCTCTCCCTGCGGCGCGTGTTTCCGCGCCACAAAATCATTCAGGTTTCGCCCAGAGACGGTCCACGCGCACTGCGGGCGACACATATTACGGGATGGATCAATGAATACTTTCAAGCTTGGTCTTCTGGCCGCTTCTGCCCTTTTCGTCACTCCGGCCCTGGCTGCAGCACCTTCCGACGTTCTGTCGACCTACGGCGACATCGCCCAGGCGAAATATGCGGACTCGCTCGCAACGGCCAAGACGCTCAAGTCCGCGATCGACAAGCTCGTAGCTGAGCCGACCGAAGCAAACCTGGAAGCCGCGCGCACCGCCTGGAAGGAAGCACGCGACCCTTACCAGCAGACAGAGGCGTACCGTTTCGGCAACGCCATTGTCGACGATTGGGAAGGCAAGGTGAATGCCTGGCCGCTCGACGAAGGCCTGATCGACTATGTCGACGCGTCCTACGGTGATGAATCGGAAGAAAACGATCTCTACGTCGCCAACGTGATTGCAAATCCGACACTCAAGGTCGGTGGTGAAACCATCGATGCCACCGAAATCACGCCGACCCTGCTTGCTGAATCCTTGCAGGAAGCCGGCGAAGTGGAAACGAATGTTGCGACCGGCTACCACGCCATCGAATTCCTGCTGTGGGGTCAGGACCTCAACGGCACCGAAGCTGGTGCCGGCAACCGCCCTGCCACCGACTTTGATCCGGCCAACTGCACCGGTGGCAATTGCGAGCGCCGCATTCAGTATCTGCAGGCCGCAACCGATCTTCTGATTTCGGATCTTGAAGAAATGGCCAATGCTTGGGCTCCTGACGGGGCTGCGCGCGAAGAGCTGGCCGGCAAGGGCGAGGCCGGTGGTCTTGCTACCATTCTGACCGGCATGGGATCTCTTTCCTATGGCGAACTGGCCGGTGAGCGCATCAAGCTTGGCCTTATGCTGCATGATCCGGAAGAAGAGCATGACTGCTTCTCCGACAACACCCACATGTCGCACTACAACGACGTGGTCGGCATCCGGAACGTCTATTTCGGGTCGTACAAGAGCCCGGTCGGCAACGATGTTTCCGGTGCTTCCCTCGCCGATCTGGTGGCGGAAAAGGATCCGGCGCTGGCGGAAGAAATGAAGACGAAGCTCGACGCCACGCTGGCGGCTTTCGAAGCCATGAAGGCCCGGGCCGAAGGCGGCGAAGCCTATGACCAGATGATCGGCGAAGGCAATGACGAGGGCAACGCCGTCGTGCAGGCTGCTGTCGATGCGCTGGTTGACCAGACGGCTTCCATCGAGCGGGTCGTCAAGGTGCTTGAACTCGACGATATCGCGTTTGAAGGTTCCGACAGCCTGGACAACCCGGGCGCCGTTTTCGAATAATCGAACAGATCGTCAGGCGGCATCGGCCGCCTGACGGCTTGTCCGCGAATTGGGGCTCGCGGATTACAGTCAGGATGCGAATATGAGACTGGTCCCCAGACCGGGCGCCATGACGGGCGTCTTTTTGTGTTTCTGCCTGGCGGCAGGAACCGCTCTTTCAGATGATACGCTGTCTCACCGGGATGATCTTTCGGCCAAGGACAGGATCAAGGCCGCGAAGGTTCTGCAGCCGCCGGCCGATTTCGAAGTCGCTGAAGCATTCGAAATCATGCAGGGCGGGGCCGGTACGTCCCGAAGGCGGATCAACCGGGATGCCTATTCCCACTCCAATGCCAATCTGACTTTTGAAGAACAGGCCACCTTCAAGGTGGGCAACGGGCTTTTCAAGAAGCTCTGGGCGTCTTCTCCCTCATCGACACAGGCATCGGATGGCCTGGGGCCGCTCTATAACGCGCGCTCCTGCCAGGGGTGTCACTTGAAGGATGGCCGGGGCCGACCGCCGCGGGCGGGTGAAGACGCGGTTTCCATGTTCCTTCGCCTGTCCATCCCGCCTCAGTCCGAGGCGCAGCGCCAGGCACTTGCCGACAAGGATATCCTGCTGGTGCCGGAGCCGACCTACGGCGGTCAGTTCCAGACCTTTGCGGTGCCGGGCCTGCCCGGTGAAGGACGCTTCGATATCGAGGTGGAGGAGACCGAGGTTCCGCTGGCCGGTGGAGAAAAGGCTGTGTTGCAGAAGCCCGTCTACAGGATCCGGGATCTTGGATATGGCGACATGCACCCCGACACCATGATTTCGGCCCGCGCGGCCCCGCCCATGATCGGCCTCGGTCTGGTGCAGGCCATTCACCCCGGCGACATTGAAGCGCTTGCGGACCCCGACGACATCGACAGTGATGGAATTTCCGGCAAGGTCAGCCGGGTTCGTGACCCTGCGACAGGTGCGTTAACGCTTGGCCGTTTCGGCTGGAAGGCTTCCAAACCCTCGATCCGTGCCCAGTCCGCGGCAGCGTTTGCAGGTGATATCGGCATTTCGACACCCGAGATGCCGGACAATTACGGCGACTGCACCACGGCGCAGACAGCTTGCCGCGCCTTGCCTCATGGCGAACAGGCAAACCTTGGTGTCTCGGAAGCTCCGGACCCGGTCATGGATCTCGTCACTTTCTATTCGGAAAACCTGGCGGTGCCGATGCGCCGCGACGTGGATGATCCCGAGGTGCTGAAAGGCAAGCAGGTTTTCTACCAGTCGGGCTGTCCGGCCTGCCACCAACCGAAATTCGTGACCAGCCGAAAGGCGGAAAATCCGGCGCACAGGTTCCAGTTGATCTGGCCTTATTCGGATTTCCTGTTACATGACATGGGCGAAGCCCTTGCCGACAATCGCCCGGTGGGTGACGCCAGTGGACAGGAGTGGCGTACGCCGCCGCTATGGGGCATCGGCCTGACCGAGACTGTCAACAATCACACCCGGTTCCTGCACGACGGCCGCGCACGCAATCTGCTGGAAGCGGTCCTGTGGCACGACGGCGAAGCCCGACAGGCGCGCGACGCTGTGGTTGCGCTTCCGCCCGCCGACCGACAATCGCTTATACGTTTTCTGGAGTCCCTTTGATGCGCTGTTTGCTATTTGCCGCTCTCGTTTCCGGAGCCGTTATCGCCCAGCCCGCGTTCGCCACGGACTACGAGCCGAAACTAGGCAATCTGATCGAGACCTATATCCAACCGGCAACCGGTGCGTTTGCCGAAACCTCTGCAAATCTGCCGGACGCTGTTCGAGCGGTCTGCGCAAATGCGGACGAAGCATCGGTCGAGGGGTTCAGGACGGCCTTTTCAGACACTGTGCGGGACTTCTCCCATGTGCATTTCTTGCGGTTTGGCCCGTTGATCGACAACGATCGCCTCAGTCGGCTGGCTTTCCTGCCTGACCCGCGTGGCATCACGCAACGCCAGATCCGCAAACTTCTCGCTTCTGAAGACAAGGACGCGTTGTCTGCGGCGACGCTCAAGGACAAGAGCGTCGCGGTTCAGGGACTGACAGCACTGGAATTGCTCGCTTTCGACAAGGACAATGCGGTTCGGCTTGGGCAGGCGGACGACGGCAAGGACTTTAGCTGCGGCTATGCACTGGCAATTTCGGAAAACCTTGCGGCCATGGCCAGCGAAATCGCTGCCGGCTGGCAGGATCCCGACGGATACAGCGAGGTGCTCTTGACAGCTGAAGGCGGCAACGAGCGGTTCCATACGTCGAAGGAAGCGCTGGAAAGCGTGTTCAACGCGCTGGTCACGGGGCTGATCATCGCGCGGGATCAGGATGTGCTTCCGGCATTGGGAACCGGCAAGGACAAGGCCAGGGCGACGCGCTTTCCGTTCTCGCGCTCCGGCAACAGCGTGGTCTATCTCAACGGCGAGCTGCTCGGCATTCAGAAGGCCATTGCTTCCCTCGACCTGAAAGACCTGACGCCGGACGATTTCACCTGGATTTACGACACGCTCGACTTCGAGTTTGGCAATGCTGTCACTCTTTTGGGGACCCTGGATCCGCCCTTGCGCCAGTCCTTCGAAGAAGGCGATGCCTACGACAAGATGGTTGTCCTGGCGATCACGCTGAAATCGCTTCGCGACACGATTGCCCTTGAACTTGCAGGTGCCCTGGAACTTGCTGGAGGTTTTAATGCGCTCGATGGTGACTAAGCCCCTTTCCCGGCGTGGTTTTCTGGCAGCACTCGGCGGCCTTGCCGCCTTGCCGGCATTTTCCGGCTCGACGCTGGCGGCAAGCCTTCTGAACCGGGAAGCTTCCGACGGCGTGCCACTGTTCGTGAGCGCCTACAAGCTTGAAAACGGCGATTATGGAGTCGGTGTTGTCGACGACCTTGGACAGGTTCTGGCCAGGATCGGTCTGCCGGGACGGGGCCACGGCGTCGCGGTTTCTCCCGACAAGTCCAGGTTTGTAGCCTTCGCCCGCCGGCCCGGCACTTTCGCTGTCGTGGTTCGGCCATATCAGGATGTGGAGCCGGAGGTTCTTACGGCGGAACCTGGCCGCCATTACTATGGACATGGCTGTTTTTCCGCTGATGGCAGACTGCTCTATGCGGTCGAAAACGACTATGCCGTAGCCCGTGGCGTGATTGGTGTTTACGACATGAGTGGCCGTCAGGTTCAGCGGATCGGCGAGATCGAGACCCATGGCATCGGTCCGCATGACTTGCTGCTCGCGCCGGACGGGCGCACGCTTGTCGTTGCCAATGGCGGCATCATGACCCATCCGGACAAGGGGCGGGAAAAGCTTAATCTCGACACCATGGCGCCGACCGTGGTGTTCCTGGATCGCGAAACCGGTGATCTTCATGCCAGCCACGCTCTGGACGCTTCCCTGCACCAGCTGTCGCTCCGGCATATGGCGCTGGACGGACAAGGGCGGGCGTGGGTCGGCGGTCAGTTCGAGGGGCCGGAAACAGACCTGCCGCCTCTGGTTGGCGTGTTTTCGCGGGACGAGGCACCCATCTTGACGGAAATTCCGACAGGTATCGCGTCAGGCCTTCAGAACTACATCGGCTCGGTGACCGCAAACGCAAGCGGTGAGGTGATTGCAACGTCCGCTCCAAGGGGCGGGCAGACGTTGTTCTGGAAGGCCGATACCGTCGCATTCCTGGGTGCCGAGGCCATTGCCGACGGATGCGGCGTTGCGCCGATCGATCAGGGCAGCTTTCTGATTTCCGACGGCAACGGGGCATTGTCTCTTGTCGAGGATCCTGCCCAGCCGGCGGAAATTCTGGCTCGCCCACCGGGCATTTCCTGGGACAATCACATGTTTGCCCTGTCCTGAGACAGAGCATCGGACGGCTGGATCCTGCACCTTTCAGGCTGTTTTCAGCCTGAAAGGTGCCAACCGGGGGCAAATTCGGCAGACTTCCTGCTTTTGTCAAAATCGGCTGGCACAGTGATCGGGATCGTATGCCGGTCCCAGGGGCGGTATGCGGTGTTGTAGACCGATTTGCCGGTATTTGATCGTTCTGTCTCCTTTCCTGCGAAAGCGGTTGCTTCTGCTTGGGGACGTTCCGGCCCGATTGGTCTACATTGGGGACCGATTCGCGACGGGGAGACACTAAATGCGTCGGCTTTTGATCGGACTGGGCAGTCTGCTGTTCATGCTGGTAACCATCATTCTGGTGGTGCCGCTGTTCCTGCCCAAGGACGAAATCAAGCGTCAGGTAGTTGAACAGGTAGACAAGCGCTTTGGCTGGCGCGTGCGCCTGGACGGACCTGTGTCCTTGTCGCTGTTTCCCGCATTTTCGCTGGTCGCGGAAGATATCGGCCTCGCCGGCGAGGCCGGTGCCGACGGAATCGAGTTTGCCAAGGCCGAGCGTGTCGAATTTGGTCTCGCCTGGGGTGGTCTGGTTTCCGGCAATATCCAGGTGACCGGAATTGCCCTGGACAAGCCGGACATCTATCTGGAAATCGGCCCGAACGGCACCACGAGCTGGGAGCCCCGCCGCGACATCAGCGACATTGGCGACTTGATCGAGGCTGAAACCGGCGACGCCGAAACCGATGCGGTGGCGGAAGTCGCGCCAGCGCCTGCGTCTGAAGCAGAGCCGGCAGAAACAGCCGCAGCTCCCGAGGGCTATCTCAAGAGCATTGGTGTCGACAGCCTGCAGATCACTGGTGGCACGGTGACCTACAAGGCGCCGGATGCTGCCGAGCCGGTTCGTATCTCCAACCTTGATCTCAGCCTGCAGGCGCCCAGCCTGTCGGGTGAGGTGGATCTGACATCCAGTTTCACGTTCCGCGAAATGCCGGTCGCCGTCGCAGGATCCCTGACCAACCCGCTCGCTCTCATGGGCGGGGAGCAGGTTCCGGTGGACCTGAAAATTTCCAGCGGTGAAAACAGCGTCTCCGTCACCGGTCAATCCGGCCTCGATCCGATGCGCGCCGAATTGGCCCTTTCTGCAGCCGGTCCTTCCCTGAAAGCGCTTGCAGCGCTGGCCGGGCAGGACCTTGCCGCCGATCCGGGTGCTTTTGCCGTGTCGGCCAAGGTTGCAGGCACCGAGGCCATGCTGTCGCTGGCTGATCTCGACATCACGCTTGGCCAACTGTCTCTTGGCGGTGCGGCGGACGCGGATCTGTCGGGGAGCGTTCCTGAAGTCTCCGGCCGGCTGGTGCTGAAAGACGGTTCGATTGCCGATCTCCTGCAGCTGGCGGGCAGGGATTTGCCTGCAAGCGGCAAACTCAGCCTCGACCTTGCCTTTGCAACCGTTGGGCAGACAGGGGAAGAACTGCTTGCCGGTCTTGATATCACGGGGTCCGTACGTATCGCCGAGGGCGAGATTGGCGGACTT
Source organism: Labrenzia sp. 5N (assembly GCF_012395805.1). Taxonomy (NCBI): domain Bacteria; kingdom Pseudomonadati; phylum Pseudomonadota; class Alphaproteobacteria; order Hyphomicrobiales; family Stappiaceae; genus Labrenzia; species Labrenzia sp. 5N. Next base: position 352,405 of record NZ_JAAZTM010000005.1, read on the forward strand.
GGGCTTGCTTCGGCGGTCGGCGGCGATCCGGAAGCGGACCGCCTGACGAACCTTGCCATGGATATCGATCTGCAGGGACTGGAAAACCCGATATCGCTCAGCGGTGCCTTGTCCTGGCGCGGCGAAGCGTTCAGCCTGACCGGCGAAGGCGACACAGCTCGCCTGCTGGCGGGGGGAGCTGCGCCGGTTTCCGTGAGCGTGAAAGGCAATCGGGTGAGCGCCGGCTTCAACGGTCGGGCTTCGCGCGACGGTGCACTTGATGGTGCGGTCAGTGTCGATACTGCCGATCTGCGCGGGCTCATGGCGTGGCTCGGCAAACCACTTGGCAGCGGTGGCGGTCTGAAGCGCTTCAAGGCTTCGGGCATCTTCGGCGTTGCAGGCGAGACGATTTCATTCGAGGAAACACGGTTCACGCTGGACGATACGTCGGGTGAAGCCAACGGACGGATCGTCCTCGGTGGCAAGCCAAGCGTTACGGCGCGGCTGGATCTGCGGGAACTTGTGCTTGACCCCTATCTCGGTGGCGCATCGTCTTCGGGCGCAGGCAGCGGCGGTGGTGGCGGTTCTGGCCAGGCGTCCGGAAATTCCTCGGCTGGCGGCGGCAAACGCGGTGGGGCAGGTGGCTGGAGTACAGAGCCGATAGATTTCTCCGGTCTCAACGCGATCGACGCGGACTTCAAGCTGACCACCAGCGAAATCCGCTGGGACAAGATCAAGATCGACCAGAGCGCCCTGTCGACCACCATCAAGAACGGTGTGCTGACTGCGAACCTGGAAAAGCTGGCACTTTACGGCGGCTCCGGCACCGGTACGGTTACGCTCAACGGGGCGTCCGCAACACCTCAAGTTGCCGCGAAATTTGCTCTCGCCAACCTCAACGCCTATCCGTTGCTGCGCGATGCAGCCGATTTCAGCTGGATCGAAGGCAAGGCCAACATCAACCTGGATGTTACCTCCAAAGGCGGCAGCGAACAGGCATTGGTGCAGGCCCTGAACGGGACAGCCAACTACACGTTCGCCGACGGCGCGATCAAGGGTATCAACGTGCCGCAGATGGTGCGTGGCCTGTCGGTGGAGACGTTGCTCGGATGGCAGGCCAATCCGTCGGCCAAGACCGATTTCAGCTCGCTCGGGTCAACGTTCCAGATCCAGAACGGCATTGCCAAGACCGACGATCTGTCCCTGATCGGTCCGCTGGTTCGCATGACCGGCAAGGGCACGACGGACATGCCGGCGCAGCGACTTTCCTGGCGTGTGGAGCCGAAGATCGTGCCGACGCTGGAAGGCCAGGCCCCGCAGCCTCGGCGGAAGGGCGAAGACAAGAAGTTGGCCGGCCTAGGTGTGCCCATCGTGATCGAAGGTCCGTGGAACGATCCGCGGATCTATCCGGACATCAAGGGTATTCTGGAAAACCCGGAGGCAGCCTACAAGCAACTGCAGCAGACCGGCGGTGAGCTGATCTCTATTCTTCAGGGAAAGAAGGAACCATCCCAGGAGCTGGTTGACCAGGCCAACAAGGTCATCAACCAGGCGACCGGCGGCAAGACCCAGATCGACGTTCAGAAGGTTCTGGACGGCGAGGTCGATGACGAGGAAGTTCTGAAAGCGGTAGAAGAAGGCTTCGGCCTGCCTTCCGGCCTTTTGGGCAACGTTTTCGGGAACAAGAAGAAAAACAAGAACTGACGGCACATTGGCGCAAAGGTGCTGCGTTCGGGGGCCGCACCTTTGCTTTTGCCGTGGGACTGAGAGGGTGGGTTTCGTTCGGGGGTGCGAGTGGCCTGGCAGCGGACCTGTTGTTCGGTCAGAACTGCCGCGCCCGATGGGCCAGTTCGACACCGGGACTGACCCGCATCAGCCGCATTTCTCCAAAGCTGCGGATCTCGCGTTTGCCAAGGTCTTCCAGGTGAAACTCGTCCACCAGGAATTCCTTCATGGCATCCGGTGCAACGACACACATGGGATTGGCGAATTCCTGCAGTCGTGCGGCAAGGTTCACTGCCGAGCCGAAGACGTCATAAACGTACTTCTGGATTCCGACGACGGAACCGACTGCCGATCCTGTACCCAGTCCGACACGCGCCCGCCACTTGTGTTGATGGCTCTGGTTCCGACGCTCCAGGTAACGAATGAAGCGCACGGCGCAGTTGGCAACAGCGCGCATGTGATCCGGCGAGGGCTCGGGCATGCCTGAAACGGCAAGATAGGCATCGCCGATGGTCTTGATGCGCTCACAGCCGAATTGCTCGGCGATACGGTCGAATGCGGTAAAGATGTCGTTCAGTTCTCCAAGCGTCACCGTCGGGTCGTGCTCTGCGGAAAATTTCGTGAAGTCCACGAAGTCGAGCATGACCACGGAAACGCTCTCGTAAAGCTGCGGCGTGACGACACCGAAGGTCTTGAACTCCTCGTAGACCGAACGCGGCATCAGGTTGAGCAGCAGGCGCTCGACACGTTCCTTCTCGCGTTCCAGTTCGCGCGTATTCCGCTCTACCATGGAGGAGTAACTGTCGATCATGGACTCCAGTTCGCGGATCCGCGTGATGTTCTGGCACTCAACGACGAGGAAGTCCTGCTCTTCAGCTGGCGAAACGGTCAGGGCGATGACCAGGGTCCGGCGCTTGAGCTTGACGGAGACTTCTCCGGAAAAGCGTCCCTGCTCTTTGATTGTTTCGCGAAGCTGTTCGATGTCGATATCCGGCAGCAGATCGGCAAGCGTGGTGACGGCTTCCGGCTTGCCGAACCAATCGGAAAACGGAGCGTTCTGGAAAAGGAACTGGAGCTCCTTGCTGTTGACGACGGCAATGCCGACCCCGATCGCGCGCAAGAGCTGCTGGTTGATGGCGGTGATGCTCATGTCGCACCGGTCGAAAGAATGGCGGAACGACGCGCTTCGATTGCCGACATCACGGACTTGATGTCTGCAGGGTCGAACTTGTGTTCCACCAGCGTCTCGCGCAGGAGACGTGCAACTTCGTCAAAGTCCTCGTTTTTCAGGTCAAGGGTGGCATGGGTCCGTCTCAGCCGCTCTTCCGAATAGCTGACCGGCCCGCCCAACAGATAGGAGATAAACTTGGTCTGATGATCGATCAGGCGGGTCATGTCGACGTCGTCGAAAAAGTCACCGATCTCGTCGGAATCGAGAACCTTGTCGTAAAAGGTCATTACGATGCGGCTCACCGACCCGAAGCCGCCGTACTTTTCAAACAATGTCGCAGGCATGCCGCAGAACTCGATTTTCAGAATGAGATCAAGAATAAGAGAGTAGTCGACTATTCTGGCAATGCAAAGATTTTGTGTCGACTATTCCTTTGCGTCATTCGTCAGCTTCCTCTGGGAAGCATGACGTATTTCTGTCGCCTGCTGCCTGTCAGATCGTAAATTCGTGCCTTGGATGTTTGCGAAAACCCGCTGCAGACAGTATCCGGTCGGTCGCCCGGCCGGATGTGCCGATGTTCTTCGGGGGGCTGTTCCTTGTGAGCCGCCTATTTGGACAGGTCCTGAGCAAGCATGAGCGCGTTGCCATCGGGATCGTAGAAGGTTGCGGTGCTGACCATGCCTTCGATGGTCTCCGTCGCTCCGTCGAATTTGACACCGGCCCCTTCCAGCGCACTGCGGGCACCTGCGATATCGGCCACGCCGAAGACGGGAACCGTGTTTCCGGGCGTGGGTTCGGATTGTTCGCCCAGTCCCAGGGTCACACCTTCGGTTCGGGTTGCCAGCTCGCTCCAGCCAGCTTCGTCCATATGATAGAGCAACTCGAATCCGAGTTTTTGCGCGTACCAGTCGGCACTTGCATGCCTGTCGCGAACGGAGAGGGCGAGAGTGATCGTATTATCCAGAGAAACGAGAGGCATGAGACTTTCCTATGTATCAAAAGTATAGTAGCTATAAAATATGAATATGCAGCTTCTTGTCAACCTCACATCCAAAGCCTGGTCGCTGAAAATTCTGGCTCAGTTGCATGCAGGTGTTTCCGGTCGGCAAGCCCCGCTGATCGCGGCGACAGGGGCGAGTCGCAGTTCTTTTGCAGCAAGCCTTGAACATCTGTTCCAGCTTGGGCTGCTGGAGCGAAACCCCGGCCACGGCCATCCCCTGCGGCCCGAGTTTCGACTGACGGACAAAGGCAAGGCTGTTGCTGCCATGGCGAGCCGGATCGAGGAGATCGTTCCGAACGAGGATGCCTTTTCGGTACTGCGACGCAGCTGGACTGTGCCTATCCTGGCCGTAACCGGGGTGCCAAGCCGGTTTTCGGCGATCAAGTCAAACCTCGGTCCGGTGACGGACCGGGCCCTGTCGAAGTCCCTTGGTGTTCTGGAAGAGCAGGAGTGGCTGAGGCGGGACATCGACCTGTCACAGCGCACACCTTTCCCGATCTATCACGCCGTGAATGCGGGTTTGAAAATCAACCAGGCGATCGCTGCGGGCGCCCGTTGACCCGGATGTGAACCAAAGTTCTACCCTATGGTTGTATTTTCTGGCCTTGAAATGAAATTTTTCCGACTGCAATCCACCGCACAAGTCTTTGTCCAAGAACAATAATTTCGAAATCAATGAATCTGGGCGTGTAATGACGCATCATGACTCTTCTGGTTCATTGCAGTTTCCGGGTGTAGCGCTACGCTTGAGTGGTCGAGGCGAATCTTGCGAGGCAAGCATGTCCCGGTCAGACGAAGAGAAATGCGGTCGCCTGATGCGTACCGCTTGCAGGAATGTCATCGGATTCTGGCAGCTTTTGCAGGAACCGGATGTTCACAGGCTCGATCATGTCAAACGCCTGCAGTATCGGGCCTACATGATCGGTTCCGCCCTCCATCTGGCAGACCTTGTGGTCAGGCACGAACACGCCTTGATCCATCTCCGCCGGGCGGTCGGGGAGCCCGAACTGGGCGAAGAAGCAAAACAGTTCCGCACCATGGTTCACGCGTTCGACGGTGATCATCAGGACGCACTGGATGCCAGGGCCCTGATTTTCAGTCAGGCTGTCCAGAGTGCCTTTGCGGACTAGAGACGGGTACGGTTGAGGTCAAAGGCCGAGTGCGGCGACCATCCTGTCGACCGCATCCTCCACCGAGCTGGTGTTTTCAATGCGGATCAGATTGGCGACGTTTTCCGGTTCAAGGTCGGCACGGCGCAGCCGTTCCTCTATTTCCTGTCTGCTTTCGCGGCCACGTGCGGCGAGGCGTTCGGCGAGGACTTCGACCGGCGCGGTGATCAGCAGAACGCTGGCGTTGTGGTACTTGTCCTCTGCGTGCTTCAACACCTTGCGCGAGCCATTGGCAATCACGGTTGCGCCTGCTTCGATTGCCTGGTCGTAGCTTTGCGGGATGACGTAGCCGAGCCCGTGGGCCTCCCAGCACAGGGCAACCTTTCCGGCAGCTCTCAGCTGATCGAATTCGGCGCGCGAAAGGGTGTCGTGATCCTCGGCCTCGACATCGGCCTGCCGGGTGATCGCTCTCCGGGCGAAGCTGACGTCCGTCCGGCCCGCCAGACGGGCCTTGAGCGCGGCCATCAATGTGTCCTTGCCGGCCCCGCTCGGCCCAACCACGAGCACCATGCGGCCGGGGCCGAGTTTTTCTGTCATGTCGGAGCCAGCCTCAGGCAACTCGTTTGCCCTCGCGCCAGACACCGCGCACGATCGGGATGTCACCAACCATTTTCACCTGGATGAGATCGGCCCTGAGGCCGGGTTCCAGGGTGCCGCGGTCTTGCAGGCCGATGGCCTTCGCGGGCGTCGCCGTGACCATGGCGACTGCCTGTGGCAGGGCAATCGCCTCGATCTCTGCTGCCAGCTGGAACGCAGCCTGCAGCAGCGAAATCGGCACATAGTCCGAGGAGAGCACATCCAGAACGCCCGCTTCGGCAAGCGCCTTCGCCGAGATATTGCCGGAGTGGGATCCGCCGCGCACGACGTTCGGCGCGCCCATCAGAACAGCCATACCGGCTTCGTGCGAAGCCTTGGCGGCTTCCAGCGTGGTTGGAAATTCGGCGATTTTCGTCTGCAGTGAAATCGCCTCGTCCACATGGGCGGTGGTGGCGTCGTCGTGGCTGGCGATGGCGATGCCGCGCGATTGGGCGATGGCCGAGAGATGCTTGCGGTTTTCAGGGGCAAGACTGCTGGCACGCGCCTGACGCTTGCGGATGAAGTCGTCCATCTGGGCGTCGGTGAAGCCCTTCTTGCCCTGATAGTAGATCTTGTAGGCATCCATCGACACGAACTGGCGCTGACCGGGGGTGTGGTCCATCAGCGAGATCAGGCGGATGCTGTCGTCGTCCTCGAACACCTTGAAGGCGCTGAGTACGTCGGGCGCTGATACTTCGCAGCGAAGGTGGATGAAATGGTCGGCGCGCAGGCGGTTTTCCCGCTGGCCGGTTTCAATGGCATCCGCAAGCGCGCGCATATCCGAATAACCAAGGTCCGCGTCTTCATCCATGCCGACGCGCAGCGCATCAAACACGGTGGTGATGCCGGAACACGCGATCTGGGCGTCGTGGGCCTGCACGGCGGAAACCGGACTCCAGCGCACCTTGGGACGCGGCGCATAGTGGGTTTCCAGGTGGTCGGTATGCAGCTCGACCAGGCCAGGCAGCAGGAAGTCGCCTTCGCAATCATGCCCGTCGACGTCGGTCGGCGACCCGATGCCGGAAATCAGACCGGCATCATCGACCGTCAGGGAACCGTCGAACACTTCGCCTGCGAGAACCAGACTGGCATTCTTGAAGACTTTGGGATGCTTGCTCATGCAGATTCCTCTTGGGAAAGACGCTCGGCCTGGCTGAGGGCGTCGGCGGGAGCGACGCTGCCGGTCAGCTGAAAGACGGTATGGACCTGGAAAGGCGCGCCGCGTTCGGCTTCGGTGTAGAGCGCAACGTGGCGGCACAGCCGCTTCTTGCCGATGACATCCGCAAAGTGGTCCTGGGCGGCATTTGCCATCCGCTCCATGTCGCTGTCGTCTTCCAGTTTGTTGGAAAGGGTCAGGTGGAAGCGGAATTCATCGAAGATATAGGGATAGCCCCACCTGACGAGATAGGTGTCATGCCTTTCCGACAGTCCGCTCTTGCGGCGGCGCTCAAGATCCGCCTCGGACAGTGGTGCGCGGAACGGCTCGAAGCGACGCACGCACAGGCCGGCGAAGGCGCGCAGGGCCGGCTCTTCTGCCTCGGGGGTCAGTGCCAGAAAACGGCCTAGCCTGTTCACGCCGAGCGCTTCTATTTCGTAAGGGGCGATTTCTGCCGCAAAGGCTGCGCAGGCGTCCAGCAGTGCTGCCTCGGTCTGATCGGCTGCGAGAGAAAACGGGGCTTTCAACGTCCCGTGAAATCCATAGCGCCGGGGGGCGGTCGTCAACTCCTGGAAGCGTGCCGATGTCATGCCGGGCAGCTCCGGTTGCGGAAGGGCCGTGCCGGAAAAGGGATCGCGCCCGAGCCAGGAATTTCCGAGCTGCATCAGGCGGTCGTCGGCATCGGCGGCGAAATAGAGGGCGTAGCGCATGAAGAAAATCGCGATTTTGAAATGTGGTTTGGCCGGGATGTGGCAGGGCCACATCCTTCAACTTTCTGAGGGAGTGACCTAAAGGCGGGCGGTGACTTTTCTGTGACAGTTTCCGCCCGTCTGCAAGCCTTTCCTCATCTCGTGGCTCAGGCGGCTGCCTCCGCGCTGAAACCGGTCACGTCGATGATACGGTCGGCGATCTGTTCCCGGACGTCCTGGTCGTGAAGAATGCCCACCATGGCAACGCCCTGGGTTTTCTTTTCTTCCACCAGACGCACGACCACGGCCCGGTTGGCAGCGTCGAGAGAGGCGGTAGGCTCATCCAGCAGCAGGATCGGATAATGGGCAATGAACCCCCTGGCGATGTTCACGCGCTGCTGCTCGCCGCCAGAGAACGTGGCGGGTGGCAGGGTCCACAGGCGCTCGGGCACATTCAGCCGCGACAGCAGGGAGCGGGCCTTGTCGACGCCTTCTTCCTCGCTGGTGCCCTGGGCGATAAGCGGCTCGGCGACGACGTCTTCGGCCGAAACACGCGGGATGGTGCGCAGGAACTGGCTGACATAGCCGATCGTGTCTTCACGCAGGCGCAGGACCTTGCGCGGCTCGGCCCCGGCAATGTTGACGATTTCATCGCCGACCGTCACCAGGATCTGACCCTCGTCACAGCGGTAGTTGCCGTAGATCATCTTGAGGATCGAACTCTTGCCGGCACCGGAGGGGCCGCCAAGGACGACACATTCGCCGGAATTCACCGAGAATTCGACTTTCTCGACCACGGGAATGACGGTTCCGCCCTGCAGGTGCATGGTGAAGGACTTGCCGACGTTGTTGAGATAGAGGCGTACGGGCATTTCGGTCCTCATACCTGGAGAATGGAAGAAACAAGCAGCTGGGTGTAGGGCTCGCGCGGATCGTCGAGCACCTGGTCCGTCAGGCCGCTTTCGATGACGTTGCCGTGGCGCATCACCATGATCCGGTGCGACAGCAGCCGGGCGACCGCAAGGTCGTGGGTGACGATGACCACGGAAAGTCCGAGATCGGCCACAAGACGGCGCAAGAGGTCGAGAAGACGTGCCTGCACGGAGACGTCCAGACCGCCGGTCGGCTCGTCCATGAAGACCAGCCGTGGTCTCGTGACAAGGTTGCGGGCGATCTGCAGGCGCTGGCGCATGCCGCCGGAGAACGAGCGCGGATCGTCGTCGATCCGGTCGCTGTCGATTTCCACCCGTCCCAGCCAGTCGTCGGCGGTGGAGCGGATGTTGCCGTAGTGGCGCTCGCCAACCGCCATCAGCCTTTCGCCGACGTTGGCACCAGCGGAAACGTTCATGCGCAGCCCGTCCGCAGCATTCTGGTGCACGAACCCCCAGTCGGTGCGCATCAGCAGGCGGCGCTCGGCCTCGGTCAGCTGATAGAGGTTGCGCATGGTGCCGTCCCGCATGCGGTATTCGATTGCTCCCGCCGTCGGCGCGAGCCGTGTCGACAGGCAGTTGAGCAACGTGGTCTTGCCGGAGCCGCTTTCGCCGACGATGGCAAGCACCTCACCGGGCCAGAGATCGAAGGAGACATCGGCGCAGCCGATGCGGTCGCCATAATAGCGGGTGACGTTATGAACCTGCAGCAGCGGGTCCGCGGAGGGAAAGGCGTTCATCGGGCGGTCTCCTCTGCCAGGGGGGCGCCGAACTGGTGTGCCGCCGGATCGGCCGCCATCGGGCCGAGATGGCCGTCCGCGCGCCGTTCCTCGCAATAGTCGCTGTCGGAGCAGACGAACATGCGCCCGCCCTTGTCATCCAGGATCACCTCGTCGAGATAGACATTCTCCGCGCCGCACAGGCCGCAGGGCTTGTCGAATTTCTGCACCTCGAAAGGATAGTCCTCGAAGTCGAGGCTCTTCACCTTGGTGTAGGGTGGAATGGCGTAGATGCGTTTCTCACGCCCGGCACCGTAAAGCTGAAGCGCCGCCATCTGGTCGATCTTCGGGTTGTCGAACTTCGGCGTCGGCGAAGGATCCATCACGTAGCGGTCGTTGACCTTCACCGGATAGGCGTAGGTGGTGGCGATATGGCCGTTCTTGGCGATGTCCTCGTAAAGCTTCACATGCATGAGGCCGTAATCCTCGAGCGCATGCATCTTCCGGGTCTCGGTTTCGCGCGGCTCCAGGAAGCGCAGGGGCTCGGGAATCGGCACCTGGAAGACGATGATCTGGTCCTCGCGCAGCGCCTTTTCCGGAATGCGGTGGCGGGTCTGGATGACGCTTGCCTCCGACGTCTCGTAGGTCGTGCGCACGCCGGCGGTCTTTTCGAAGAAACCGCGCAGGGAAACCGCGTTGGTGGTGTCGTCGGAGCCCTGGTCGATCATCTTCAGGCAATCGTCCTTGCCCAGAATTGCCGCCGTGACCTGCACCCCGCCGGTGCCCCAGCCATAGGGCATCGGCATTTCACGCGAGGCAAAAGGCACCTGGTAACCCGGTATCGCGATGCCCTTCAGGATTGCCCGGCGGATCATGCGCTTGGTCTGCTCATCCAGATAGGCGAAGTTGTATTCGCCCTGTTCGAAAATCTGAGCCGTGTCGTTCATTGCGCAGCACTCCGTTCCCTGAGTATCCGGCGATAGTGGTCGAGGCGCATGTCCAGCGTTCCGGTGTGCAACTCGAACAGGTGATTGTCGTTGTCGTAGAAGTAGATGGACCTGCCTTCACCTTCGACGCGGGCGCGTGGTGGTTTGACTTCCAGGCCAAGGCGCTCGACGGCTGCCAGCTTCGTGTCGAAGTCTTCCTCTTCGATCTTGAAAGCCACGTGATTGTAGGTGCGCTCGTTCAGGGCATCGCCCTGCATGATCGCGATCCAGACGTCACCGACCAGAAAGAACTTTTCCTGGGAGAGGGAAAAGGTGGCCTCTTCACTGGAGTAGACTTCCCGGGCTCCGAGCACCGTCGTCAGCAGGTTCGTCATCCTGTCCAGATCACTGACGATGAACGTCATATGACTAAGGCCGCTGCTCATTCCGCCGCCTCCTGGGCGGTGCTGCCCTCTTCTTCTTCCTGGCGGCGTTTTTCGAACCATTCGCCGCGCATCCGGCGCACCAGATCGAGTTCGGCCTGGAAATCGACGTAATGCGGCAGCTTCAGGTGTTCGACGAAACCGGTCGCCTGGATGTTGTCTGAATGGGACAGGACGAATTCGACATCCTGAGCCGGGGCGGACTGTTCCTCGCCCAGTTCCTGCCAGCGCATGGAACGGTCGACCATGGCCATGGACATGGCCTTTCTCTCCACCTGCCCGAACACGAGACCGTAACCCCGGGTGAAGGTTGGGGCGGTCTTGGCCGAACCCTTGAACTGGTTGACCATCTGGCACTCGGTCACCTTGATGGCACCGAGCGTCACGGCAAAGCCGAGTTCCTCGGCGAAGAATTCGACCTCGACCTCGCCGTAGCGGATTTCGCCGGCGAAGGGGTGTGTGCGGCCGTAGCCGCGCTGGGTGGAATAGGCCAATGCCAGCAGAAAGCCTTCGTCGCCACGGGCAAGGTTCTGCAGGCGCAGGTCCCGATCGGCCGGGAAGGACAGGGGCTCGCGGGTCAGGTCGCCGACGGGCGCATCCTCGTCGGTTACCGGGTCCGGCTCCATCAGGCCTTCGTCGCCCAGCAGGTCGGTGACGCGCGGCATGCTGCCTTCTTCTGCGGTAGCTGTTTCGACAGGCTTTTCGAGACCGTCCTCTTCGGCGGCCAGCGCGAAATCCAGAAGGCGGTGGCTGTAGTCGAAGGTCGGGCCCAGCACCTGGCCGCCCGGCAGGTCCTTGTAGGTGGCTGAAACGCGCCGTTCCACCAGCATCTTCGCGGTGTCAATCGGCTGGCTGTAGCCGAACCGTGGCAGGGTCGTTCGGTAGGCACGCATCAGGAAGGCGGCTTCGATGAGGTCTCCGCGTGCCTGCTTGATGGCGAGCGCGGCCAGCGTCTCGTCGTAGAGCGAACCTTCGCCCATGACACGGGCAACGGCATGAGACAGCTGTTGGGCGATCTGCTCCAGCGTCAGCGAGGGAACGGAGGTGTCGCCCCGGCGGCGCTTGGCCATGAGCTTGTGGGCGTTGCGGATGGCCTTTTCACCACCCTTTACGGCTACATACATGGTTCAGACCTCCGCTTTGAGGATGCGGGTGGAACGGGGCAGGGCAGACAGCGCGTCCTGTCCGGCAAAAACCAGATCGATACCCCGTGGAAACTGGCGGTTGTTGGCAATCACCTGGTCCCAGAACACCGGTGGAACCGGACCGGTGCCAAAGGAAACGGTGTCCTTGATGCCCGGGCCGCTAAAGGAGACGGCTGAATGGGACCCGAAGTCCTGACCGGTCAGGATCACCGTTGTCGATCGGTCCGGATATTCGGCGGATCCCTGGTTGAAACTTGCCAGCGGGATCATGCTCACCGGTGCGCTGACCAGCGCGAAGGCCGCTTCCACCGGTTCGGTGACGATCGAGCAGCCGGTGTGGAAGCGCAGAAAGGTCTTCACGGCGTCCGACGTCATCAGAGGCTTGTCGAGCCAGATCGGCGTGTCGTAGTCGAACAGGGTCAGGGCAATGGCGGCGGCCACCTGCGTCAGCGGTGCGGGCGGCTTCAGATTGCCGGTGGAAATCGCCTGCAGCGTACCCGGCCGGGCCATGGCATTCATGATCGCGCGAAAGCAACCCTGCGCATCGTGAACCGGGTCCTGAAATCCTGCGGCCAGCGGGGCGGCGGCGGTCTGTTGTGCTGCGCTCATCAGTTGTCTCCCCGCACCATGGTGAAGAAGTTGACCTTGGTGGCCTCGGTTTCCTCGCGAACGGTTTCCTGCGTTCCTGCCTGGGCTTCGGCCAGCGGCGCGATGATGTCCGTCTCGATGCGCTCCTGCATTGCAGGGTGTTGCCACAGGGCGTCGATCACGGCGGACTGCAGCGCTTTCTGCTTGTTGCGGCCAAGGCTGTAGGCATTGCCGGTTTCACCGGTTTCCAGGCGAACAACGCAGCGGGTGACCGTGACCTCGCCCAGGTTGAACGGACTGCCGGTGCCGCCCATGCGGCCGCGCACCATCACCAGTCCGGTTTCGGGCTGGCGCACCAGCTCGTAGCTTTGCGGCGGAAGTGCGCTGAATTTTTCCGCGACGGCCTCGGCGGAGGCTGCGGCCAGTGTCGCGATCACCTTCTGGCGGGCGCCCACGGCTGCGCCGGGTTGGGTGTCTGGGGAGGCGGAAGAGGTAATGTCTGTCATGAAGCGCGCCTTTTGGGTTGGGCGGTTCTTCGGAAAGCGTTTGAAAACGCCCTTGTCCTAGACTCGATTTGTCTATTTGTCTAGACAAATAATCCGGTTGACTCTTTGGTATCGAAATTTGATGACGGGCTCATGACGACGAACAGCACTCTCGACCGCAGCGCCGGAATTGCGGTGTGGCGCCAGATCATGGAAACGCTGAAGGCGGAAATCGTGAGCGGGGCCTTTGAAAAAGGCAGCCGCCTGCCGCCGGAATCCGAGCTTGCAAGCCGGTTCGGCGTCAACCGCCACACGGTGCGCCGGGCAATCGCCGCGCTGACGTCGGATGGTATTCTGCGGGCCGACCAGGGCCGTGGCACCTTTGTTGCCTCTGCCCCGCTCAGCTATCCCATCGGGCCACGCACGCGCTTTTCGGAAATCGTTTCCGGCCAACTTCGGGCACCGTCCGGACGGTTGATCGGCTCGGCTGTCGAGGAAGCCGACGCCCTTCTGGCGCATCAGCTTGGCGTGTCGCTCGGAACGCTACTCATTCGCGTGGAAACCCTGCGCGTTGCCGACGGTGTACCGATGATCGCGGCCACAAGCTGGTTCGAGCAGTCCCGCGTGCCCAATTTCGTCGCTGATTATGCCGACACCGGATCAATCACGGCGGCGTTGCAACGTGCCGGCATTTCCGATTACCGCCGCAAGGAAACGCGCATCACGGCCGAGCTGGTGGAAAACCGCGATGCCCAGCAGCTTGGCCTGGCGCTGGGCCAGCCGGTGATGGTGATGGAAAGCGTCAACCTGGACATGACCGGCAAGCCCCTGCAATACACCCGTGCCCGCGTGGCGGCCGACCGTATGCAGCTGGTGGTCAGCGGCGAGGTTTAGACGCTCACATTGACGCGAGGTTGGTTCGTCTTATTCGCCCGGTGAGCCATGTCCGCAGGATCAATCAATCCGCCGCCAAGCTCCGGGTGACACGCCCGCCATCTTCTTGAATGCGCGGGAAAACGCCGCTTCCGACCGGTAGCCCACGTTCCAGGCGATTTCCGCAATTGAAGACCTGCTGTCCCGCAATTGGCGCGCTGCGAGCTGCAGGCGCCAGGACGTCACATATTGCATCGGTCCCTGACCCATTTTTCCGGCAAAGCGTTCGGTCAGCACCGTGCGGGACGTGTTGATCTGCCGGGCAAGGCGTTCCAGCGTCCAGTCCGATGCCGGGTCGGCGTGTATGGCGGTGATCGCGGCACCGGCGACCGGGTCGGTGAGGGCGCCGAGCCAGCCTTCGCTCGCCGGGGCCTGCGACAGCACATGGCGGCGAAGCGTTTCGATGAAGATCAGTTCGCACAGGTGCAGGCGTACGCTGCGGCTGCCGGGCTGGTCTGACTGTATTTCTGTCCGGGCTATGTCGATCAGCCTTTGCAGACTGTCATCAGTCCTTTCGGATGACGAGACCAGAAGCCGGCGTTCGAGCCTTGCAAGCAGCGGGTTGAAGGGTCTTGCGTCGCAGGCGAGGAACCCGCACAGGAACAAGGCCCGCGGGTCTCCGCCACCGCCTTCCAGAACGATGCTCGGCAAGCGTCCGGCGGCAAGGTTTTCGAAAAAGTCGACGACCTCGTCCGCACTGAACTCGGGAGGCATTCCAGCTGCGCTTTCCATCCGGTACCCATCGCCCTGCGGGAAGACGAGAACGTCACCCCGGTTGAACCGGATGGGCGCCTCGCCCGGTATGGAGGCCAGGCCTGAGCCTTCCAGGACGACATGATAGGACAGCACGTGCTGCCCGGGATCTGCAAGGATCGCGCGGTAGGCATTCGTGTGGGGAATATCGACGCACCAGGGGTCGCTGGCATCCACCAGGAACATCAGCGCACCGGTCAGGCGCACGAGGTTCAGAACGTCGGCGAGTGGATCCTGTGCCGGTCCAGACCCGGCAGGGGTTGCCGTTTCCCGCGCGGATGCGGGGGCAGAACTTGCGGACGGTGGAGCATGGAGCCGGGACATGTCCGAGTTTAGCATTTCCAGCCGCAGGTAAGAAATCAACGGAAGGACATTTCGCCATGGCTGCATTCGTGTTTTTCGACGTCAGGGAAATCCACGATCCGGAACTCCTGGGTGCCTATCGCGCCAAGGTCTTTGAAACCGTGGAACACTTTGGCGGGCGCTACCGTGTTCTCGGCGACATGGATAGCGTTCTGGAAGGTGACTGGACGCCCAATATCCCGGTACTGATCGAGTTTCCCGACAGCCAGACAGCCCGAGCCTGGTATGAGTCCGATCTTTATGCCCCGCTGAAGAAAGACAGGATTGCCGCAGCCCGGTGTGACGGCGTTCTGTTGGGCGGGTTCGAGCATGGTCCGGGCACTTGAGGAAACAAGCGCCCGTGACGGGTGCGTGGCCGACGCTTGATCAGGATTCCGGCAAATTGGCCGGGTCGAAGTCGCACATCTCGGCAGCCTTGGCGAGGCTCTCGCTGAAGCCGGCCGGCGAGAAGCGGCCGTAGAGCCATGTTTCGCCTAGGCTTTCGCGCTCGACGGAAATGTCGATCGTTGTCTGCGCATCTGCCACCGCGGCGGCCATGTCCTTCACGAAGCCGGACGTCATCGAGATCTGGTAAGGGTCCTGCATGCCGACGGGAAACATTTCTCCTCCCAGCCAGGAATCTTCTCCGTCGATGGTAATTTCAACCAGGTCGGTTTCGGCCCAGGGGTCTTCTTCGTTTTCGGTGTAGGGCGCATATTCGTATGTGAAATCCGCATTATAGCCTTTGACGTCGAAGCTGAACTGCAACGAGCCGGAGGTGTCGCGCGCCGGGGCGTTGTTATAGACAAGGCAGGTGCTGCCGATCCTGGCGGCTTCCCAATCGCCGCTGCTGAACGGCGCGGCAGCCGCACCTGTTGCCGGCAGCAAGGCCAGTACCGAGACAAAAGCTCTAAAATTCATTCCAAAATACCTCAAATGCATATTGATATGCGGACACCGGCCCCTCGCGCGGCGGTAAGCTCTGCGCACGCTCGAACCTTTGCCGTTTCCGGCAACGCGGCGCATGCGCATTGCTGACTAGACGCGAATTTGCTTAAGGACAGGTTCAGTAAACTGCATGTCCGGTTTCAGATCAGCCAACGATTGCTGCCAGATGGCATGCTCCATTGGCACATCGAGGAAACGGCAACTCCAATAGTGAACAGAATTAGTTCCAAAACCTTGGTAGGAATGTAGTTCTCCGCCTAACGGGCCAAGGCGAAACGTATCATTCGATCTGCAATTTCGCGGTGGTGCGACCTGGGTAATTCATGGCCGACCCCTTCGAGGATCGCAAGCTCGGCCCCTGGTATGCCTTCAGCCAGGGCTCTGCCATTTTCGACCGGCAGGATAGGGTCCTCCGATCCATGCAGGACGAAAACCGGGCAGGAAATCTCGCGGAAACGGCCAGCCCAGTTTTCCCGCGTTGTCCGGGAAGAATGGTTGAACATGCTGGCGGGGCTCTCGGTTCGATCAAGGACCTTCTCCACCCTTGCGAGTGCCGCTTCTGCATCGAAGGTGTTTGCAGTCCCGCTGCACAGCCTGTCTATTTCGACGAGGAAACGGGAAACGGTTCGCCTGTCTTGCCAGTCCAGTTCTCCGAAACCCGCAAAGTGTCGAAGAAAATCATCGGAGATTGTCGGAAGTGGAGCACCGTCCCAGCCCAAAGGTTCACTTCCGATCAGCGTGACGGAGTGAATGCGCTCCGGATGAGACAGGGCGAGCATCTGGGAGATATATCCGCCGAGGGACATGCCTGCCAGGTGTGCCGCCGGCAGTCCGTATGACTCCATTACGGCCAGGACATCCGTCGCCATGTCCTCAATTGCGTAGGTCGCTTCACCAGGCGGCACTGTTGTTGAGCATCCAGTATCACGATGGTCGAAGCGGATGACAAAAAAACCCTGTTCGGCCAAGGTGCTGCACAATTCATCCGGCCACCCGACCATGGACGCGGTCGCCCCCATTATGAGGAGGAGTGGCGTACCTTCAGGAACTCCGAAGGTCTGGGTTGCAATGCGAACGTCTCCACTGTCGACAAACATCAGGTCTCCGCTCTCTCTGGCAAGAGAGCTTCTTGCAAAGACTGCAGCTGACACGACCAACGCCATGGCATCTCGCCGATTCATTGCGCCCTCCATTTATAACCTACGCGAAGGTTATAAATGGAAGTGAGTTTTGTCAATCGATAGGCAGCCATTTGAACGCGGTTTCGAGACGTTCGAGGACAAAGGTTGGCAGTGGAACTCTTTCGTCACTTGCAACCCATTGCATGGTGGCGCCAGCGATTAGGGCATGCAGATGGACTGCAATCTCTTCCGCATGCTGATGGTCGGTGAGACGAGCCGCTATCGCGGCCTGGACAAGTTGATACCGTTCGTTTGCACAAGCCCGGAGAATGGGATCGCGCGCTTCCAGAGCCGCGATCGCAACCCGTGCGGAGAACCCCTCTCCGCTGCCCATGCTCTCGACAATCTCGACCAGAAACCGCCAGAGATTGTCTTTTCCCCGGTTGACAGGAAGTTCGGCAAGCCAGGCCCTGGTCGTGTCGACCTCATGTCTTGCCATCCTGTGGAGGATGGCGTCGCGATCACCAAATCTCTGGATGAGAGTTGCCCGGGAGAGCGCTACCCGGCTGGCAACGTCACTTAACGTGAAGCCTGCTCCTTTTTCCGTCAGGACTTCCAGAGCGGCATTGAGAACATCAAAATCCGAAACTTTCTTTGGCCGCGGCATTCTTGATCCGTCTTGTGGCTGAGCTGAAAGCCTTGTGTCGCACGTCATCTGAAATCCGCGCAAGGAAACAATGGCGACGCTGAACGAAGCAAGACATGTTGCGAGGGGATAACCGGGAGGCTGAATGTCTTAGTGGCAACCCAAAAAGCCGCTGCGTTAACCCGAATGCTTACTATAATTATGCGCGCTGCTCGAAGACGAAGGGAGCGAGAGGAGCCGGCGAGCGTTTCCGAGAGGGAGTGAGCCTCAGCTCAAACGGATCGTTCCCGAAAACTTGCCACTCAAGTTTGGAGCCGAGTTTCAAAAGACCCCAGGCGTGGGCAGGCTCTCCGCCCGTGGTGAAGCATTCGGTCAGGCTTTGCTGTGTGAGGTGTGGAATGCCGTCAATTGTTGTGACCGTGTTCCGGTGCACGTGTCCTGCGATACAGGCGAGTGGCACCCGCGCCTGGGCAATAGCTGCGCGGATGCGCTGTGATTGCGGATAGGTCGAATATTCGGCATTTCGCTCAAAATAGTAATTGCCGATCTGGCTGTGTCCTGAAAACGGGATGTGACTGGCGATCAGTGTCGGCTTGTCGACCTGCTGGGTCATCTGAGATAACCAGCGAAGGTCGGCTTCAGGCAGAACAAACCCTGCGTTCGTCTCATGATATGTGAATCTGGTATCGGCGCGCCACACTGCAAGTTGCCAGTCACCGAGGTCAATTACGGTGTTATCCAGCCCAGTGCGCAGGATTTCCGCGTTTTCACCAACGCTCAGGTTGTCACGATCATGGTTGCCGCACAAATGCTGCACCGGTGCTTCCAGTTCCGCGAAGATTTCTGCAACCTCTCTCTGGAGACGCATATCTGTTTGTTTGTCAACGTCGGTAATGCGATCTCCCAGATCAAGAACAATGTCTGGCTTTTCGGTGTTTGCCCAGACCACGAAGTCCGCGAGAGAATGGAGAGCAGATTTTCCATGCGTTGCGTGATGATGAATATCTGTAACAACTGCAATTCTGATCATGTGATCTGATCCTGGTTCGGAGGCGCGATAGTTCTGTCACCGCGGGACGTTGGGGTCGATATGACCAGAAACGTCACTCCGGAACGTTCGTCGTTTCTTGCCTGATGGGATACAAGGGGCGGGATCTCGATGCCTTGCCGGGCCGGGACCTTATACAAATGGCCTTCTATCTCCATCGTCAACCAACCATCGAGAACATAGAAGAATTGCCTCGCGCGGGAGTGATAGTGACGCTGTTCGGCTGTGCGTGCGGGCATGAACTCCTCGATAATCAGGAGTGGGTCGCTGTTCGCCAGAACCCAGCCGTCACAGTTGTCGCCCCAATTGTAGTGTGCCGCCGTTGCGGTGTTCACGAGCGTGTACATGCCTTGACCTGTGTTGAGGTTTGATTTTGTTGTGCGTTCTGCACGAGCGGCAACACCGGTGCCTGCGTCGGAAATTGTCGATGCCGGCCAGCCCGATCTGGGAGGGGTAGTCGAACATGCCTTTCGGTGTTTCTCCCGCAAGGAAGGGGGCAATGAACGCATTAAGCAATTCCGGTTGCCGAATGATCGCGGTGTGGGAGGTTGCCGGCAAAATCGCAAGGCGCGACGCGGGCAAGGGATTTCCCAGATCGCCCATCGAACCGCCGCCCAGAAGACGGAACATTGCCACCGAGTGCTCAAGGGTCGAGACGTCGGCGTCGCCGGAAATCAGGAGCACAGGGGCCTGCAAGGTCCTGACGTCCTCTTCCCAGGATACCGGCTCATGTTCCAGACCGATCATGCGTGTAACGAAATCGTCGAACCCGTCCGGATCGGGTGCCAACCTCTTCCAGTCTTGCTCGATCGGTGTTCCGGTGAACATATCTGGCGTCATGGAGGGTACCATGGCGCGATATTCCGGCTGCATGCCCTCAATGTCGTAGGCAAGGGAAGCGGCGACCAGTTGATCGACCTTCCCAGGGTGGCGCACCGCAAGCTGAAACCCGACTGCAGCGCCCATGGAGTAGCCGAAAACGTCTGCTTCTGGCAGGTTCAGGGCATCCATGAATAGGGCAACATCTTCTGCCAAGGCAGGGTAAGTTATGGACCTGTCTATATCTTCCGTCCGGCCGTGCCCTTGGAGTTCCACCGCGTAAACGCGTCTGGTCTCCGCCAGCATTGGGATGATGTCACCCATAGACTGAATGTTCATGTATGCCCCATGGAGGACAACAATCGGTTCGCCTTCACCGCTTATCTCGTAATACATCCGCATGCCGTTCACCTCGGCATAGCCGTTTTGTAGTGTAGAGTCGGCAAGCGCGATGCTGGGTGACGCCAGCATCGACAAGATCAAAGCGGCACTCGTCATATGTCTTTTCATGGAAAGGTTATCCTCAGCCTTGCCTGTCGCGCCTGACTGTCAAAGACTGCGCGCGAAAGCTTCGAGTTGGTCGAGGCAGGTTCCCCATCCAGAGTGGAAACCCATTTCCTCGTGCCGTTTTCTGTCTTCCGGATTTTTGTGCATCACCAATGCCCGGTAATACGTTCCGCCTTCGGTAGGGCGCATGGTGATGTCCACGCTCATGAACGTTTCGCCGTTGGGCCTGAAACCTGGCCCCATGGCATCAGTCCAGACCAGTCGCTGCTCGGGTTTTGCAAGTAGAACGCAGCCGGGAGGTTCTGCCATTTCGTTCCCTTCCGGCGACGCCATAACGACAGTGAAAATCCCGCCGGGATGCGGTTCGATAGCGGCCCGCGCCACTGTCCACGGTTTGGGGGCAAACCATTGAGCAAGCAGCTCCGGTTCTGTCCAGGCGCGCCAAAGCTGTGCGGGAGATGCGGAAACCTTCCGTTCGAGCACCAAATCAAGTTCGGGGTCGTGTGTCATTCCTTGTCCTCTGCCTCATTCATGTTGGCCAGAAATGCGTCGAGCCGATCGAGCCGCGCCTCCCAGTGGCGTCGCTGTTGTTCCAGCCAGCCTTCTGCAGCACGGACCGTTTCCGGGCGAAGGCGGCAAGTTCGGATTCGGCCGGACTTATTCGTTTCGATCCAACCGCTCTTCTCCAACACATTGATGTGTTTGAGAAAACTCGGCAGCGCCATTTCATGGGATGCCGCAAGTTCCGAAACCGGGGCTGGTCCGTTGACCAATTGTGCGATTACCGCGCGCCGGGTCGTGTCGGACAAACAGTGGAAGATCGAATCTAAGTTAGCCATATGGCTAAGTAATGATGCGGCGTCCGTCATGTCAAGAAAGTTTTCCAGTTGGCTAACTTTTAGTCGATAAGAGCCCACTGGCTGGCGCAATCATCGACCGGAGGGGAGATCTGCTTCGTAGGGTTCTGCGTGGCAATTTGATCCATCAATCACTCTGAAGGCGCCTGCCGGCCGTTTCAAGGCGATGTGTCGGAACGCCTGTTGACCCGCAAATCCAGGCGGCCCAAGCTTGCGGTTGCCAACATTTCTCCCGGGCGAGGTACCTTTGTGACAGCCCCACACCGCCTTGCGTGCGACACGATCGTATTTGCTTCTACCCAGAGAACGGGCAGCACGGCGCTGGCAACGACGCTGAGTGCGTCGAAGGTGACCCGGCAAAGCTACGAGTGGTTCGGGCAGGGGCATTTCGACAAGAAGATCCGGCACTTCCTGCCGGAGTTTCACGATTTGCCCGCAACGGCAGAGGAGCTGAAGCGCTATGTGCGGGCGATCCGGGATTTTGACGCCGGTTCCGGTCTGCCGGTCTCGCTGATGCTGCACAATTATCAGTTCGACCTGTTGCGGGAGCTCGGCGTGAGGAGGCTGGAGGAGCTCTTCGGCGACTGCCTCTACGTCTACAATCTCCGGGGCGATATCTACTATCAGGCCGTATCGCTTCACATTGCCATCCAGACCCAGCAATGGGTTTCCGCGCAGGAGCGCATCGCCGAGCCCAGCTACGATTTTGAAAGTATCGACAGGCTTGTGAACTGGATTTCGCAGGACTGCGAAAGCTGGCTGGCCTATTTCAGACAGAACGGCATCGTGCCGTTCCATGCCACCTATGAGCGCTTCGCCCAGGATCCCCGCGCGGCAACACAGCTCCTGCTGGACTGGCTGGGCATGCCCGGCCAGGCTATCGAAACGACTTCACTGCAACGCCAGGCGAGCGACCTGAACACGGATTTCTATCATCGATATCTTGCCGAATGCGGCACGCGCAGAGCTTTGCAGGATCCTTGAGCGAACTTGCTTGGGCGTCGTTCCGGCGGTCGATTTGCCCCTTCGCACCGCCCCATAGGCGGATTGGCTGGCGATGCTTCAGTCAACAGCCACTTGCTTGAAGTGTGGTGCCCCTCAGGCGCTTGCGCTGTGTTTCGGGCGGATGCTCCAGGAGATCCCGAGCACACTCAGGAGCAGGAAGACCGGGAGGATCGCCAGCGGGCTTGCCGCCGCGACGAGGGCCGTCCCGGCCGCGCAGGCAATGGATGCGGCGGCCTCCGCAAGCGTGGAGGCCTTGGAAGCGACCTGACGGCGCCGGAAGGTTGTGCGCTTGGCCTGTGCCCGGAACCAGAGTTGAACAAGCACTGCGCTTGCTGCCGCGGTCATGGCGCCGGCGGCGGTGATGGCAGCGCCCCAGAGCGATATGAGCGCCAGACCCAGGGAGATCGGCAGCACGATTGCTGCGATAATCGTCAGCACCGACAGCACTTTCGCCCACAGGCGTGTGAACGCAGAGATGGGGGCTGTCGCAATCAGGTCGGGTGCGTCCTCACCGGAGATGGTCAGCCAGGCGAGGCCGCCGGCAAGCTGTCCAACCGCCATGACGACAACCGGCGCGACGATCACGGAAATCTCGGTTTTCTCGCCAAAGCTGACCCAGAGCATGACTGCCGGCGGAATGAGATAGAGAACCTGCATCAGCGTCTGGGATATCAGCCAGGGATCGCGGGCGATGAGCTTGAGTTCCTTCAAGACGAGCGCGCCGAGCGGCGAATAACTGCGAAAGGTCCGCTCGGAAGCGCGGCTGCGCGGGGTCTTTTCCGTAACGCCAAGTGCGAGCACGACAATGCTGCGAAACTGGACCGCGCCGCGCCAGGCCCCGACCGCAAAAAACGCGACGGAAAGCGCCAGGAACAGGAACACGGCATTGGTCTGTCCGGCCACCGTGTGGGCGAGGAACCACCACGGCGAGCCCTCACCCGGCGCATGGCTTGCCAGAAAGGCGGGATCGAACAGCGTGAACCGCGACATCGACCCGAAGGACAGGATCGCCACCACCTGCATCCCGATGAGGAAAGCCGCGCCAACGACCGCTGCGAGAATTTGCGCGTAAAAGCGCGTGCGCTGCGCGCCAACCGTTCGGAACAGCGCGAGCGTGATCAAAACGCCTGCCCCGGTCGCGTTCAGCGATACCGCCAGAAGAACCACATATCCCGCCAGCCAGTGTTCCCCGCCAAGCACCACTGCAACGTTGAGGAACGGTGAGATGACCAGCGCCGACATGGCCCAGCTCGTCAAGGCCATCATGACGATGCGCACGAGAAACAGGTCACGCGAGGGGGCGGGGGAAGACAGGATCAGGTCCAGGTCATCCCTTGCGTAGAACGCACGGGTTACCGACTCCATCGCCTGTGACAGCATCATGGTGAAGCTGAGCAGCACCGTGACCGAAAGCGCTGCCTGTGCTGTCTGGTCGAGTACAAACCCGGTGGCAAAGCGGGGGGAAAGCACCGCGTAGGCGATCAGGTGCATGACCGCGTAGAAGATGCTCATGCCGATCAAGGCGCGCCGCAGGCTCGTGCTGCGCCAGCCTGAAAACATCCAGGCCCAGTCGCGCCATGCCAGCCGCAATTCATGGCGGGAGAAACGCATCAGGGCGGAAGGGGCCGCCAACGCTCTCATGCCACCTTCTCATCAAGGAGTTCGGCCGTATTCGCATGTGCGCCGGCATCGCCGCCCACGATTTCCAGGAAAATATCCTCCAGGGAATGGCCGCCGGCGCTTGCCCGTTGGCGCAGCTCTTCCAGCGTTCCTTCGGCAACAAGCTGTCCGCGGGCGATAATGCCGATCCGGTCGGCCATGCGCTCCGCCACCTCCAGGATATGGGTCGTCATGATGATCGACACGCCCTGCGCGACAAGCCCGGTCAGCACCTTCTTCACCTGGCGGGCAGAGCCTGCATCGAGGCCGGTGAGCGGTTCGTCGAGGATGATCAGGCGCGGTTCGTGGATCAGGGCACCGGCAAGCGCCACCTTCTGGCGCATGCCTTTCGAGAACCCGCCGCAGCGCTCATTGGCATGGGGGGCAAGTCCGAAGGCGTCCAGAAGGCTGTCGGCCTTGAACCTTGCAAGGTCCGGCTGCATGCTCCAGAGGCCTGCCACGAATTCGAGATATTCAAGCGGCGTCAGCTTGTCGTAGACCATGGGTTCGTCCGGAACCCAGGCCAGAACCTGCTTGGCGGCAATCGGATCCGCGAAGGCATTGATGCCGCAGACCCTGACCGCCCCCGCGTCGGCCTGAAGCAGGCCGGCGACCATGCGCAGAGTGGTGGTTTTGCCGGCGCCATTGGGGCCGAGCAAGGCGTAGAATTCGCCTTTGCGCACCTTCAACGAGAGATCGTTGACCGCGGGTTCGCTGAAACGCTTGTGAAGATTGAGAATTTCGAGAGCGGCGTTACTGGAAGACGGCATCACTTTCTCGTCTCTGGAAGGTTTTCTCCAGTTTACCGATGGGACCTTTCGTTAATGTAAAATCCGGTCATTTGTCCTGGGCTGAAGTATCAGGGGCGAAAAAGAGAGTTGGAAGACCGGTTTGCCTAGTTCGGGATTGAACCCGTGATGAGCCTTTCGACTTCGGCCCGTTGGTCCGCCGTGTAGATGGCACCCGGCGTCACCTTGAAGCCAGGGGTGAGGTTCAGGCGCGCGACAAACGCCTCGACCGCGACGTCGGCCACCTCCCGGGCGGGTTCCGCTCCGCTTGGCAGACCGTCTGCGACGGGGGCGTCTGAGGAAAGGGTGGTTGCGGCCAGGGCATGCAGAACCTCGGGCGCGTCAATCAGGGGCAAGGCCTTCAGCATGAAGACGAGACTGTCCGGCTCGGCCTCGGGGATTTGCCTCAGGAGGCTGGTTCGCGCTTCATCGTCCCCCAAAGCCGAAAGCGCCAGCCGGGCTGCCAGGGCTGCGGGGGCCGTGGGCCCCTGTGGTTGTGCCTTGACTAGCCGCGTGCCGGAAAGGTGAGCTTCAAGCGCGTCTTCCGCTCCGGGTGCCAGTGCCCCCAGCAGCAACACGCCGCCTTCCGCGTCCGGCGCTTCCAGCGCCGCTGTTACTTCGGTCTGAAGCTGCTTGGCGACGGGGCCAGACGGTGGGCCATTGGCCAGCACGACTTTCAGCGCTGCGGCGCTGGCGCGCGCGCGCAGGTCCGGGTCGGCATCACCGATATAGGGCAAGACGGGCGCCAGGGCGTCTGCACCGCCGACGGCGGACAGCAGCTCCACCAGGGCTGATTTTTCCCCGGTGCTCTTCGCCGCGGCCAGGCGCGCGGCCAGGGGAGCGACGGCGGCCGGGCCTGCCTCCACCACAGCCTCCGGCGAGCCTCCGGCCAGCGCGGTATCGATCTCTGCCTCAAGGTTCATGTCGTCTGCCATAGTGCTTCCTGCAAGCCAGGTGACCAGAAACGCCCCTGCGATGCATCCGGCCAGGTTGCGGTGTCGAACCATCATGTGCCCGACGGATTGATGATGTTGGCCTGGGCGCGCGAAATCAGCTGCCCCGTCCGCACCGCGCCACTGGCGATCAGGTGCGTTGCGGTTCCGCTGTGCGGGCCGATGCCGCGCAGGTGTATGGTCTCGTGTGCCAGGGTTTCGGCATGGGTCGAGCCGGTGATCGTATCTTGCATCAGGCAGTTCTTCTCGGCGGCCAGGGTTCCGGCCCGGGTGTTGTTGACCGCAGGCGTCGCATCCTGCTCATACTGCCACACGAAGAAGACATTGAAATCCGCGGCAGCATCGGCAAAGGCCGTGACATCGTCCCATTCATGTTCGGCGGCCGCAACACCCGCCAGGTGGCTGGAAAACCGTACCGTGGCGCCCAGGTTCTGTGGAACCGTTATCGTGCGTGCGCTCTTTCTGTACATCCGCACGTTGGCCTGGGTGTCCAGCAACCGGTTGACGCCCCGTATCAGGGCGTTGAGGTCGCCCATGTTGCGGTTGGTCTTGTGGCCGGCGTTGTCCTTCACATAGTGAAACGCCGTGTTGATCTTGACCTCGGTCTTGACCGAGATTTCCAGAATGTCGCTGTTGGGAACAGGCCCCGCAAACCCGGCATTCGGCACAAAGCGGACAAACCCCTTGCCGGCCTTGAGGCCCTTGAGCGTCAGATGATGTTCGGCGCCGACACGGCGATAGGTGACCCTGGCAATGTCATTGGGGGTCAATTCGGGAATTAGGGCACCTGCCCCCCGCACCACAATCGTGCGCTCCCACCCCCTGGGTACCATTTGCCACTTGGGCGAGGCCGTGGCGTCAAATCCGAACATGGCGATACGAGGTGCGAAGGTAATTGGCATACGTCAGGTTCCAGATCGACTGTCGCGCCTTGAATGCCTTCAGCAGGCACATCTTTCTTTTGCTTTGAAGCGCACAAGAAATGGCGCGTCACAGGGCTTTGTATGACAAGTAACTGCTCTCGATAGTGAGCCGATGTGTGTGGCAATGCAAGAATTAACGTAAGGGAAGATGAGGAAATTTTATGAGGTGGTTCCAGTAAAAGGGTAAGCCGAGAGACGCATTGCCGACTGGTAGATTTGGGGGTGGGAGCGGACGGTCGGCTTACGTGTCTCGAAAGGGTTAAGCTGACATTCGTTGGTCCGGCATGCGTTGGCAATTTCGGCCCTGAGCAGTCCTCCAACACCTATTGATTCAATGGCAGCTTTGCGCCCCCATTACTTTCGAAATGTGTACCCATTTCCAAACCGAACACCGCACTTTTCGGAATTGAATTCTTGAAGATCAGT
>NZ_JAAZTM010000006.1:0-101430 GCF_012395805.1 Labrenzia sp. 5N
CTATGAACCTTCGTGCGTAGCGCAACAAACGGTGGCTTTGCAGATCGGACCGAAAAACCCGTGATAGTCCGCCTTGGCGACGCAAAGCAGCCCTTCCCGCGTCCTACCGCCCCAGAAACCGGAACGGTTCTGCTTCCTGGAAGTGCGCGTTGGCCATGCCGGAGTAGATGTTGGTCTGGTTGGGGCCGAGGTCTAGTTTCATGACCTTGCCGGTTTCCGGCGAAAAGTCGGCCTGGCTGAAATCGATCCAGAAGATGTTCGGGGTCACCACGGATTCGAAGAAGTAGAGCTTGCGCTTCTGGTCGGCGACGGTGCGCCAGCGGGTGGAGGAGATGTTCGGCTGGTCGGGCGTGGTGATGCCGAGCGGCACGGAGACATTGCGGATGACGCCGAAGACGCTGGCAATCGTCTCGACCGGGCTTTCGGTTCTCGGGATGGCGTCGACATAAAACGATGCGCGGGCAAAGCGGTCCGCCGCACGGTTGGTGCCCGGCAGCATGACGGTGCCGCCGATTTCCTTCCAGTACTGGTTCAGGGCCAGCTGCTCTTCGAAGGTCGGCGAGTTGGTCATCACCTGGTAGGCGCGGCTGTGGTGGATCACCTGCTTGCCGCCGATATATTCCACGATGGCGCTGTCGCCGCTTGCGTCCGACAGGGACAGGTGCAGGGTGGCGAGGCGTTCTTCGCCTGGAACATTGTCGCTGAAGAGCGTGAAGGGTTCGGCCTCCAGCGCGCGGACTGCCTCTTCAACGGTCGCGAAATTGTCGAGCACATATTGCGCCCAGGCGGCGATCGTCAGGCCGGGTTTGGAGCTGTCGTATTCTGGATACTCGGATTCCACCAGCCACAGTACATTGGCGACAAGCCCGGCTTCGTTCATGCCGTCAGTCGTTGAAATGTCGTAACCGGAGGCAATGACACTGCCGTACTTCGAGGTCCATTCCAGGGAGTTTTCACCGGCTTCGCCATTGCGCTTCATGCCGCGCGGGAACAGCCAGAGGTTCGTGCCGACATCGGTTTTCCAGTCCATCGAGCGGGCGGTGATCACCTGCTCGCTGGCACCGAGATAGACCACCCGGGTGCAGGCATCCGCAAGGCGTGGCGCCAGCAGGCCAGACGAGGCGATGGCCAATGCGCAGGCTGCCGTTACCGTGGTCTTGCCGATCTTCATGCGCCGTCTCCTTGCGGTTTGCCGATGGGGTGCCGAGTCGTCCCCGGCACAACTGGTGATATAGGGGCGGCCAGGTGTGACGCTGTCAAGACAGGCCGGCGATTGTGTGCCGGTTCGTCGGCAAACGGAAATGGCCCGCAGTGTTGCCACTGCGGGCCCCGGACACGGAGCATGGGCGAGTTGGGTGAAACCCGTCCGGTCAAAGCGTCCGAAACAGGTTGACCGTGAAAAAGGCAAGCCCGGCCGTGACCGCGATCGCACCAACCGCGATGACGGGTTCCATCGCCGTATGGCCAAGCGCATAGGCGGCCAGCGCCGCCATCATCACCGGCAGACCAAGCGCATGAAGCCAGAAGTGCAGGCGGGCAAACCTGTTGTCCGCCATGGCCGGGATCACCGTGTAGAGGAGCCCGGTCAGGGCCAGGGTTGCCCAGCCGAGAAGGTTGGTGTGCACATGAACCGGCGAGAGCGCGTGGTCATGGCTTGCCGCCATGACGATGCCGAGCACCAGTCCGATCAGCATCCAGAGAGCGGCAAGCCGGAACAGCCAGGCGGCCAGGGATGGGATGCGGGTGGTCAAGTCTTTCGTCCTTTCGAGGAAGGCTTTGCCTTTGGGTACAAGCGGGGTGATGAAACCGGTGCGGACCGGGGTAGAACGTGAGGGAGGAAGAAAGCCCGGGCAGGGCTTTCGTCAGGTGTCGAGGCTGGGGAGGTGCCGTCAGACCTGCCAGGCGAGGCGCAACCGCTCGCGGATATCGCCGAGCCTTTCTGCCGGCTCGTTGGCGAAGACGAAACGCAGGTAGCGTCCGGCGATGTCCGCGCTGCCCCAGCCGGCCATCGGTGTTGCCGCGATCCGCCCCTTTTCGAACAGCAGCCGGGAGGCTTCCACTGGGGAGTAACCAAGCTCGGCGGTGTCGATCAACAGAGACCATCCGCCATCCGGGCGCACGACGGGCAGGTCCGACAGTGCCTGCAGGATGATGTCCCGGCGGGCTTTCCAGGTTGCCGTCGCAGCGGCGATGCCGTCGTCTTTCGCGGTGATGGCGGCCGCAGCGCCGGGCATTGCGATGCCGACCTGGCAGACGACGTTGGTGAGGCTGACAAGGCCGATGTCCGCCATGATCGGGGCGGGGCCGACCGTCCAGCCGACCCGCCAGCCGATCATCCGGTATTCCTTGGAAACGCAGCCCACCGTTATCGTGCGCTCCGCCATGCCATCCAGGCTGGCCGGGTGGATCACCGGCTTGCCGGTGTAGAGAATCCGCTCCATGGCGGCGTCGTGCAGCAGGAACGCGCCGGTGTGCATCACGACTTCCGCAATGGCGTTCCATTCCTCGGCCGTGTGGACGATGCCAGTCGGCATGGACGGGCTCATGGTCAAAACGGCCCGGGTTCTGTCGCTGGCTGCGCGGCGCAGTTCTTCCAGATCAAGACGCCAGCCGCCGTCGACCACCCTTAGCGGAACCAGCTTCGGAACGCCGCCGGCAAGGCGGATGCGGTTGAGCAGGCCCGCGTAGGCGGGATCGGTGATGATGACCTCGTCGCCCGGCTCCAGGATTGCCAGCAGGGCATTGAGGATGCCGGACAGGCCGCCCGCCGAAATGACGCATTGGGTATTCCAGTCGTAGGGCTGGCCGGTGGTGGCCGATATCCGGCTGGTTGCGGCCCTGCGGATGTCATTCGTCCCCAGGACCGGCAGATAGCTGTTGGCGTCATCCCGGCCGATGGCAGCCAGCGTTGCTTCCAGCGCCTCCTCCGGCGGGCGAAGGTCCGTATCCAGGTTCTCCAGCCGAAGCATGTCGGAATTTCCGACGTCATCGGCGGCCTGTCCCATCTTGTCCACGCCAATTCCCGGAATGTCCTTCAATCGCGAGACGGTCATCTGCAATATCCATTTTTGTATCCAAATTTGAAAACTGGATACATATTTGCCGGATTGCAGTCAAGTCGCTGATTGTTTACGAAGGCGGTAGGACCCAGCCGGACGGACAGATGACAGAGCGGACAAGCGCAAAAAGAACCGGAGATCAGGCCATTCGGGTGGCCGATGCCCTGCGGGAAAAGATCGTCTCGGGCGAGCTGAAACCGGGCGAGGCGCTGCGCCAGGAACGGCTGGCGGTGTTGTTCGACACCAGCCGAATGCCTGTTCGCGATGCGCTGCGCCTGCTGGAGGCTGAAGGGCTGGTGCAGATGCCGCCGAACAAGGGCGCCATCGTTGCCCCGCTTGATCCGGAAGAATTCAGGGAAGTTTACGAAATGCGGGCGGCGCTGGAGACACTGGCCTTGCGCCTTGCCATTCCGGAGCTGACCAACAGCCAGATCGACCGGGTCGCAGCCATTCAGGACAAGGCCGAGGCGTCGGACCTGGAAAACTTCGGAGCCTTGAACAAGGCGTTTCATTTCGCGCTGTATGAGCCCTGCGCAAGACCGCGGTTGCTGGCACAGATTGCCGCGCTCAATGAAACCGGCGACCGGTACTTGCGGCTTGCGGCGGCGCAGCTCGACTACACCCGGCGCTCTCATCAGGAACACCGGGACCTGCTTGAAGCCTGCCGCCGCCGGGACGGCGCGGAAGCCTGCGAAATCCTGAGGCGTCATATCGAGGCTGCCGGAGAGGCACTGGTCGAGCGCCTGTCTGCAAGACTGCCCGCGCCGTGAAGGTGATCAGATGCGGCAGGTTGCGTCTGTCTCCCGCTGGCGAGGAAATGAATGTCTCGAAAAATCTACCGGATTGAAGCGGCAGCTGAGGCCGATGCGGAAAGGCTTGCCGACATTCGCGTCGAGGCAATGCGGCCAAGCCTCGAAGCCGTCGGGCGGTTTGACCCTCTCCGGGCCAGGGACCGTTTCCTGGGCAGCTTTGTTGCCACAGACACAAGGATCATCCTGGTGGAAGAAGGCATAGCCGGCTTTTTTGTCGTGCGCAGGCACGCCGACCATTTCTATCTCGACCATCTTTATGTCAGCCCGGCCTATCAGGGGCTTGGGCTTGGCCGAGATATCGTCGAGGGCCTGAAGGCTGAGGCAGAAGCGATGGGACTGCCGATCCGGCTGATGGCCCTCAACGGCAGTCCCGCCAATGATTTTTACCTCGCCTGCGGGTTCCGGTTCGTCTCGCAGGACGCATTGGACACTGTCTACGCCTGGATGCCCGGCGCTTGATCCCCGGCACTTGATCCCCGTCGGCCTGGCATCCGGATGTTGATGACAATCGGTCGGAGCCGCCGAAACGCTATTTCTTCAGGTCCACGACAACCTCTTCAAGCTCTCCCTGAAAATCGAATGGCGCCTGATAGTCGGTCGTGACCGCCGTTCCGGTGTCTGTTCCCACATCCTGGTTTTCCGACAGCGAGTATTTGAACGGAGTGGTCTGTGCGATCTGACCCGTGCCGACAGGGCTGCCGTCGACGGAAAGGGTCAAGGTGCCGCTCTTGCCCATTTCCTCGCCGCCCTCATAGGTGAAGTCCATCTTCAGCTCGCGCTCGCCGGCCGGCACCGCGTCATCGCTTTCAACGGAATAGACCGCAACATCGATATAGTTGTGGGCCGCCTTCAGCTTGCCGTCCTTGAGATAAAACGCCCAGCCTCCGGTGTTCCCGCCCTGGGTGAAGATCATGCCGTTGGCGTTGTCCTCGATTTTGACGCGGGCGGTTACAGAAAAGGATTTGTTCTTCAGGTCTGGCGCCGAGGATTCCGGCAGTCCTGCAAGAACGCCCGCGTAGGTGAAGCTCGTACGATCGCTGGCAAGGTTCGGCTTGCCGGTTTCCTCCGCGCTGAAGCGTTCAGCCCCGCGCCAGTCCAGCGGCAGAGCCTTGTTGGCGGAAGCTTCCGCCCACCAGAGGGCTTTCAGCTCTTCAAGCTTGTCCGGGTTGTCCGCAGCAATGTCCCGTGCCTGGCTGAAATCTTCATCGAGATTATAAAGCTCCCATTTGGCCTTGAAGGGATCGAACGCGCCGCGCACGGGATCCCAGGGTTCGAACGCCAGGGAAGCGGCCCACCAGCCATCCTTGTAGATGCCCCGGTTCACGAACATCTCGAAATACTGGCTGGTTCGGACTTCTTCGGCCCCGGCATCGTCCAGCGTGCTCAGGAAGCTCTTGCCCTGGATCGGTGTCTGGGTTGTTCCGTTGACGCTGCGCGGCTCTGGAATGCCGGCCGCTTCAAGGATGGTCGGGGCAATGTCGATGACATGCAGGAACTGCGTCCGCGTTTCGCCTTGTCTGGAGAAGCGGGCAGGCCATTTCACGATCATCGGGTTGCGTACGCCGCCCAGGTGGCTTGCTACCTGCTTCGTCCACTGAAAGGGCGCATCCACCGCCCAGGCCCAGCCGGCCGGGAAGTGGTTGAAATGAAGTTCCGTTCCGATCTCGTCCATCCGGCTCAGCATGTCGTCGGTGGTCATCAGATAGGCGTTGAAGAAAGCATTCTCGTTCAAGGTACCGTCAAAGCCGCCTTCCGCGGACGCCCCGTTATCGCCGACGATGTAGATGATCATCGTGTTTTCGGCATCCGGCAATGTGGCCACATAGTCGAGCACGCGTCCGACTTCATGGTCGACCTGCTGGCCGTAGGCGGCAAAGACCTCCATCATCCGCGTATAGAGCTTCTTCTGGTCGTCGTTCAGGCTGTCCCAGGCGGGCAGGCTGCCCGGGCGGGAGGTCAGCTCGGTGTTTTCGGGAATGATCCCCATGTCCTTCTGGCGCTGGAAGGTCTGCTCACGATAGGCGTCCCAGCCCATGTCGAACTTGCCCTTGAAGGTGTCGATCAGCTCCTTGGGAGCCTGGTGCGGCGCATGGGTTGCAGCCGGTGCCAGATAGGCGAACCAGGGTTTGCCTGGTTGAATGGCTTCCAGCGTCTTCAGCCAGTTGATTGTCTGGTCTGCGAGATCGGTGCTGAGGTAATAGTCGTCCCCGTCCGGCGTTCCGATCGGCGTCTGGTTCTCGAAAAGATAAGGACGGACCTGATTGGTGTCGCCAGCCATGAACCCGTAGAAATAGTCGAAGCCAAGGCCGTTCGGCCAACGGTCGAACGGGCCTGCCGCGCTTGTCTCGTAGATCGGCGTGTTGTGGTTCTTGCCGATCCAGGCTGTCGCATAGCCGTTCTGGCGCAGGATCTCGGCAACCGAGACGGTGTCTTTCGGAATGATGCCGGTATAGCCATCATAACCGGTGGCAAGCTCGGTGATGACACCGGTGCCGGCAACGTTGTGGTTTCGCCCGGTTAAAAGTGCTGCCCGGGTGGGGGAGCAGAGCGCCGTTGTATGAAAGCGGGTGAAGGTCAGGCCTTCCTCGGCAAGCTTGTCCATCGCCGGTGATGGCACTCCGCCGCCGGTGACGGTGAACTGGCCGAAACCGACATCATCCAGCAGGATCAGAAGCACGTTGGGAGCGCCTTCGGGAGCTGACACGGCTGCAGGAAACTCAGCCGGTGCTGCGTTCAGATAGGTCGTGCCCACATCACCGCGAAACTTCTGCTCCGCATAGGGGAGGGTTACCTGTCCATCCTCTGCTCCAATGGGGCCGTCGGCTGCCAGGGCGCTGCCGATTGCAAGACAACCTGCGGCCATCGCCGGAAGCATCAAGAAAGTTGAAAAAATGCCGGGTTTCTTCATCAGACCACTCCATGGGTTCAAGGCCGGTCAATGCAGTGAAATAGCGGGGCGCGGACCGCTGCGTAGAGGTTTCGCGACAACGGGCGACCACAAGGCAATAAGGAACGAAACGGAATGCAATTCCACCTTAGGAAGTATATCTGAAAACTGCACGCTTTTCAGGTGGAATTGGTAAATGCGGGCGACCCGGGCCGAGAGGCCGGCCGAATGGACCTGATATTGCCCGGTCCGGTGTTGTGATGTCAGCTCGTTGCCGGACTGCGCAGCTTGTCCGCCACGAATTCTCCGAATGCCTGCGTTGCAGCCGAGGGATTTGGCGACGCATAAGCCAGCGTGACGCCGATGCCGGGAAGTGGCGGCAGGCCGGCCTCCACGATGTGGAGATCGTGCGGCACCGCGGAGCGGGTCACCACACTGATGGCCTGGCCGGACCGGGCAATCGCCAACAGGCCCGCGAGGCCATTGCTGGCAAAGGCGATGCGATAGGCCTTGCCTGCCTGATCCATGGCGGTGCGGGCGGCGCGATGGTCCAATGTGTCCGGCGCCGAAAGCGCAAGCGGCACAACATCCTTTTGCAGGACCTCCGGATCGGGACGATTGGCCACCCAGACAAAGCTTTCCGGCCTCAGGATGCGGGCGGAGGCGTCTTCGCCGGGAACGGAAATCAGGGCAAGATCGACCCGCCTGCGCTGCAGCTGAAGGTGCAATTCCGTTGTCGGAGCACAGACCACCTCGATCTCGACATCGCCATGCCGCGCGCCAAACCCTTTCAGAAGATCGGGAAAGAAGGCGGTCAGATAGTCTTCCGGGCAGCCGAAACTGATTAGGCCATGCAGGCCTGCCCCCGGCAGGGTGGCAAGTGCTTCGTCGTGGACGGCAAGAATGCGTTCCGCCTGGACCAGAAACCTGTCCCCTGCTGCCGTCAGTTCCACACCCCCGCGTGTGCGGCGCAGGATCTGCTGACCGACAATCGCCTCCAGCCGGTTCATCTGCATGCTGACGGCGGATTGTGTCCGCCCCACTTGCCGCGCTGCGGTGCTGATCGAGCCGCTGCGGGCGACTTCCATGAAACTGCGCAGCAAGGCGATTTCCAGAACAGGCATGAGATATCAATCCAATTGAATATCATAATCTAAATTATGAATTTTATTGAATGCAAGGCTTCTCCTAAACTTGCTGCAGTCAATTCAGCCGGCCGGATCAGGAGACGCATCATGGCATTGGAAAGCGCCAGCAACAGCACGGATACCGGGTTCTGGTCCGACGTGTCGGATCACGTCCTGCGGTATGGCCCTGTGTTCGAACAACGTGTCATCGAACGTGCCGAAGGCAGTTATGTCTACGACAGCTCAGGCGCACCAATCCTCGATTTCACGTCCGGTCAGATGAGTTCCATCCTGGGGCATTCCCATCCGGATATCGTGCGCACCGTGCGCGAGCAGATCGGCCAGCTCGACCACCTGTTCAGCGGCATGCTGTCCCGCCCTGTCGTCGACCTGTCGAAGCGCCTCGGGTCTCTCGTGCCTGGTCTGGAAAAGGTGCTGCTCCTGTCCACAGGGGCGGAATCCAACGAGGCCGCCATCCGTCTGGCAAAGCTGGTTACCGGCAAGCACGAGATCGTGGCCTTTACCAAGAGCTGGCACGGCATGACCGGGGCAGCGGCTTCCGCCACCTACAGTCACAACCGGCGGGGTTACGGGCCGGTCAATCCGGGGTCGTTTGCAATTCCCGCCCCCAATGCCTACCGGCCGCGGTTTACCGATGCGAACGGCAATCTGGACTGGAAGACCGAGCTGGACGATGCCTTCGCGCTGGTCGACAGCCAGTCCACCGGCAATCTCGCTGCCTTCATTGCCGAGCCGATCCTGTCGTCAGGCGGCATCATCGAATTGCCGGAGGGCTATCTCGCGGCACTGCGCCAGAAGTGCGACGAGCGCGGGATGCTGCTGATCCTGGACGAGGCCCAGACCGGTATCGGCCGGACGGGGCATATGTTCGCCTTCCAGCGGGACGGCGTGACACCGGACATCCTGACCTTGTCCAAGACCCTGGGTGCCGGATTGCCGCTTTCCGCCGTGCTGACGAGCCGTGCCATCGAGGAAGAAGCGCACCGGAAAGGGTTCGTGTTCCTGACCACCCATGTGTCCGATCCTCTGCCCGCTGCTGTCGGACTGGCGGTGATGGATGTGGTGGAACGGGATGGACTGATCGGCCGTGCTGTTTCGGCGGGCCAGCGCCTGCAAGCCGGACTGGAAGGCTTGAAGCAGCGTTTTGAGAGTGTTGGCGATGTGCGCGGCCGTGGGCTGCTGCTCGGGCTGGAGATCGTGACCGACAGGGCCAGCCGCCAGCCGGATCTCGCGATGGCAGACCGGATCGGCGCCGAGGCAATGGCACGCGGGCTCAGCATGAACATCGTCAAACTGCCAGCCATGGGCGCGGTCTTCCGCATCGCCCCGCCATTGACGATCTCGGATGACGAGATCGATCAGGGGCTGGACATCATGGCGTCGGCGATTGAAGCGGCTCGGGCCTGAGATGGCCGCTTAGGGTATGAGGCGATGCAGGGGAGCGTCAGCGCTCCTCTGCGGTCTGGCTCCTGCCGGTGAAATCGCTGTGCGGGATCCGCTCAATAAAGCGTTTTCCGGTAGGTCTCCTCCAGCGCAGCATCCAGCTTCTGCATTTCCTTTTCATCCGGCGCGCCGGTCGTCTGGTCCAGAATGATCTTGGAAAGCGATGGCATTTCGCTGCGGTCCTGCTGGTGTTCGGGATCCCAGAGGTGTGAGCGCCGGAACGCCTTGGCGCAGTGCAGGAAGACCTCGCTCACCTTCACGACAATGGCGAGCCTGGGCGCACGGTCCTTCACGCTCATGGTTTGAAGAAGATCCGGATCGGTTACAAGCGTTGCCCTGCCGTTGACGCGCAAGGTCTCGTCATATCCCGGAACCAGGAACAGGAGCCCGACATTCGGGTTGGCGACAATATTTGCCAGACTGTCGAGGCGGTTGTTTCCCGGACGGTCCGGAATGGCAAGTGTTTGCGGGTCGAGAACCTTGACGAAGCCGACCGGATCGCCGCGCGGACTGACATCCGCCTTGCCGTCCGTGTTCTGCGTGCCGAGGCACAGAAACGGCGAGCGGGCGATGAAGTCCCGAGCATGCTTGTCCAGTGCGCTCAGGCACTTTTTTGCTGCCAGCGGCGATAGCTCGGAATAGTGGCTCCGGAGTGTTTCCTCGTCCGAAATGACGAACTCCGGTTTGATCTTGTAGGCTTCCATCACGCTATCCCTCGACCTTGATCCCTGTGTGGCCCAGCACTGCCGGTCTTGGCCCGGTGGCTGATCCTGCGTTCGACTTGGCGAACACTGGGCCAATCTGCGTGGAAGGTATCATAAACTGAGGTGCGTACATCAGAAATTGATGGGCCGCTCATCGTAAGGTGGCAAGGGGCGGGTGGGGCACGTGATGTCCAACCCGTTGTTGCCGTCTGACCCGTGCGATGAAGCGTTTGCAGGGGCTGGTGCTAGTCCAGTCTGACCGCCTCGATCCTGCCTTCCAGCATATGCGGCAGGTAAAGGACGTCATCGTGGGCGGAAATATCCGCAAGGCCGGCTGGCTCGCTCATGATCTCGTTCGATTTACCGTCAGCATCAATCTTGAAGACCTTGCCGTTGATCCAGTCGTTGAGGACGAGCTTGCCGTTCAGCCGTGCGATGCCATCGATGTTGCCGATGTCCCGCGCCACGACGCTGATAGCCTTGGTGGCAGGATCAATGGCAAGCAGGCTGCCGGGTGCTTCAGTGGTGAAATCGTTCTTGAGGCCCTTGCCCCAGGCCCCGACAAGCAGGCGGCCGTTGTCCCAGTAAAGGCCATTGGGGTGATTGAGCTCGGGGCTTTCCAGCCATTTTTCAAAAGCGCCATCCGCGTAGCGCCAGATGGTGTTCGTCATCATGTCGGAAACGAAGATTTCGTCGCCGCTGGTGGTCACATCATTCAGGAAGACCGAGCCTTCTGCAGGCAATGACTGCAGCAATTTGCCGGTCTGGGCGTCGACGACGCGCAAACTGGTGAGATCGGCAGCGAAGACCTTGCCGTTCATCAGCGCCAGTCCCTTGGGAGCGTCCATTCCGGTTGCCCATTTGGCGTCGATGATTTTCCCGTCCGTGGACAGAAGCGCCAGATGGCCGTTGCCGTCGACCGCATTCGGCGCGCCTTCCATGACACTGACGATGAGCCGATTGCCCGCAGCGTCAAAGGCTACGGATTCAGGCATGTCGAAGCCGTCCGTCGACCAGAGTGAACCGGCTGATGAGGGGAGCGTTGAAAGGCCGAGCAGCAGCGCTGCGGCCAAGGGTTTGAAGGTCTGCATGGGAAGTCCTTTCGCAAAGTTGAACTGGACCTCTCCTGCAGAAGGCGAACTTTTCTTGCAATTGATGATGATATGGTATCAAAAAACGATACTCAAACCGTCTAATTCGGGATCAGGAATATGCGCGGTGATACCTTCAAGATCTTGCAGGGTGTGCTGAAGGCACGTGGCATGACCTATGCGGATCTCGCAAGCCGGATGGAAATATCGGAACCGACAGTCAAGCGGATCTTCGCCGGGCACGATTGCAAGCTAAGCCGGTTGCTGGAGATCTGCGAAATTCTGGAGGTGCCGCTGGCGGACGTATTGCACCGGGCAGAGCGGAATTCGGAAGAGGCAAGCGTCCTGCCGGTGGCAACGGAAGCGCGGCTCGCTGCGGATCCGTCGCTTTTCTATCTCTTCATCCTGCTGCGTGAGCCGATCCCGCAACAGGAAATCGAGCGCCGTTTTGATCTCTCGGGAGAGGACATGTTCCGACTGGGGCGGGTGCTGGAGGCGCTGGGGCTGGCAGAAGTGCATCCAGGCAACCGCATCAAGATCACGCGCAAGGAGCCTTTCAGGTTCCGTCCGGACGGGCCGCTAATCCCGCTGCTGAAGGAAATCAACATGCGCTTCCTGGGGCAGGTGATTGCCAATCCGGGTGGCAATCAGTCCCTGTTCTTCACGCTCTCCCGCCGCATGCTGCCGGACACGGGGGCGTTCATCCTGCGCGAGATCGAAACCCTGAAGGAGACCATCGCCGAGCTGGCCCGTCAGGACCAGCTGGTCTCGCGCGAGGAAGACCTGACCACCTTCAAGCTGACCGGAGCCTTCGCCCCCGTTTCCTTTCCGGACATTCTGACGATCGAACCGGGCCGGTGATAAGCGTCAGGTCCAGAATTTAGGCGTTTCCCGGGTTGCTTCCCAATACCCTTTGGCGTGCAGCCACATGGCCTGGCACTGGGCCTCGTGCCAGCCGATGACAAAACCGATGGCCTGGTTGGTTGCCAGGGCATTTGCACCGCTGACCTTGCATTTCACCGGCAGTTGTTCAGCCATGGCGACATCGTTGAGATAGCCGAAGATATCCTGCAGCTTCTTCATCCGCTTCAGGAAGGGCTTCACGGTGTCTTTCGGATAGAGGCAGCCGAAGAATTCGATGCCGTAACGCATCTTCTTCATCGCCTTTCGCATTTCGTGGCGTTCGGGAACGGTAAGTTCTTCCAGTCGCTTGCCGTATTTCAGAACCTTCTTCCACTGCTTGGCAAGTGCTTCGCCGGCGTGAGTCTCCACGGGCTGGGCCAGAAGCTGCGTCTGGCCGAAGTTTTCCGGGTCCAGCCAGCCGCGCCCCTCGGTGTAGGCTGCAAGGTCGAGCAGGAAACCGTTGACCTCTTCCGATTTCAGGTGATCCGTCAGCGTGGTGCGGGTGCTTTCGTCCCGGAGGGCGTTGAGATTTTCCAGAAGAGCGTCAAA
Organism: Labrenzia sp. 5N; assembly: GCF_012395805.1. Lineage (NCBI taxonomy): Bacteria > Pseudomonadati > Pseudomonadota > Alphaproteobacteria > Hyphomicrobiales > Stappiaceae > Labrenzia > Labrenzia sp. 5N. Next base: position 12,597 of record NZ_JAAZTM010000006.1, read on the forward strand.
GGAAAGGGTTGCGGGCGCCCTGTCGACCAGGGGCATAACGATCTCATCGACCAGGACGTCGAGATCCCGCAGGGAACCGGCTTCGTTGGCAATGACCTTCGCGGTCCTGTCGAGCGGTGCCATGGTCGCCGGGTTCAGGATTGGCCGGAACAGGCGAAACGCACTGCGCAGGCGGCGCAGGCCCACCCGTAGCTGATGCGGGCCTTCCGGATCGTCCGACGACAGGACGGCAAGCCGGTTTTCGGAAATCTGGGTCAGGCAAGAACGCAGCACGTCGCGAAAGGCGTGCTCGGTGGTGATGCCGCTGTCGAAGGTAACCATCTCGGCAAAATAGGGTGCCCGTTCCGCAGGCGCGGTGCCCTCGGCAAAACGGTACCCGCGCTCGGCCTTGCTATAGGGCGAAAAGCGGAAGGGGATATCTTTCAAAAGAGCCTTGGCCGCCTCGAATAGGGCAAGGCTGGGGCCGGACTTCAGTTCCATTTCGAGTTCGGTCAGCGGCTGGCTGCCGCTGCCGGCCAGAATATTACCGCTGTCGAAGGCGAGTTCGATGAAGGTGCCGTCACTGTCCCGGGTCAGATTGCGCACGGTGCGCTTCATCACCGTTTCAAAGCACTCCGACAGGGGGGCATCGCCGATGATTTCCAGAAGACGGTCGTGGACGGCGGGGTCTTCGATGACGGAGAAATCGAGGGCACGGCCCTTGACCGGATGTTCGGCTTCCACCGGCGAGGACAGGCCGCCCATGACGCCCGTGCCGAGCTTGACGGTCTGAACCCAGCTGTTGCCGGACTTGCGCACGCGAAGGGAAATCCTGGCCTTGCGAAGCGCCTGGTCCGGCGTGTCGAAATAGATCGACTGCAACGTCTTGTTCACGGCGCGGCTGGCAGTGAATCCGTCTATGGAACCGGCGCGTTTCAAAGCGTCCTGTGCCGTCGTTTCCAGCTCGAGCTTAAGCTCGATTTCACGTCCTGATTTGCTCATGCTGAATTTCTAGCCAAGCCATTTCTGCTTGTCCAGAAAAAGCGCACAATTTGCGCCTTTGTTTGCAGGCTAACAAATTCGCCCGCCGAAAGGCGCAGGGCGCCTTTCTTTCAAGACTTCATTCGGGGACGCGAACCCGAAATTTTAGCCGAAAAGTTTCTTCCCGACGCCTTTCAATCTCTCGAGGATGCGGGACTGATAATGCAGATACCAGGGTACCGGCTTCTGATTGAACGCGAGCTTGCGAATGTAGGTCGGCACTTCCCAAACGGCGGAGGTGCCTGCCGGGAAGAACAGGGTCACGCCGGGCTTGCCTTCATAGACATGGCCGGCCTCGTCGGTGATCCGGACTCCGCCTTCCAGGAACATGACCGACTCATCCCAGCCGTAGTGCCAGCGGAACTTGCCGGCAGTGCACGACCAGTGGCAGGCATCTCCCCAGCCGAACTTGTGTCTGGCCAGCACGGCGCACATGGCTTTCGGGTCGCCTTCAAGCACCCATTCGGGTCGGATCGGCGCTGGCATCAACTGTGATTTGTCAACGAAGGACTGTGTGAAAGCCTGCCCGTGCCGAGCAGCTTCGTTCACAGCAGAAGTTTTCGTGCGTTTCGCCTCTTGAAGGCCGCCAGCCAGTGTCATCCGTTTCTCCCAAACTTGTCTGACTGTCCACTTGCGCGAGCAGCAGTTGCAAACAGCTTAAATATGCGCCGGATTTCACCCTCTGAGGCTGTGTGGCAGGCGAAATCGCAGCCCAGAGTTAAGGGGGCGTAAAGGGAGAAGCTCAAATTCGATCAAATGCAGCACCCGCCGCACTTGCTGGCGGAAAGCCGCGGCGCGCTGGAACCGCTTGCATCGGACAAGGCCCCATGATAGGCACCCAATCCGATACCGGATTGCCCCCCTGGCGGAACTGGTAGACGCGCCGGATTCAAAATCCGGTTCCTTCGGGAGTGCCGGTTCGATTCCGGCGGGGGGCACCATCTCCAGCGGTTTGAATTGCCGCAGGAATGCGACGGAGTGGTTCGAGGTTTGCCTCCCACCGGCACAGGTAACCAGCTACTTCAGCGTCACCGTGTCGAAGGCCAGGGAAGCGCTGGTCTGGTAGATGTCTTCCACTTTCTTGATGCGGCCCTGACGCGGGTGGCCGATTGCAATGCCGACGATGCCTCTCTGGCTGTCGGGCTTTGCCAGCGCGACCAGCCGCACGAGGAGCTGGTCGCCTTCCTTGTTGATGAAGTTGCCGACGATTTCGGACGCAGGCAGATCGCCCAGTGTGATCTGGCGGCGGACATTCAGCCGTGTATCGTCTGTGGTGCCGAGCTGTTTCAAGAGCTCGATGGCAATATAGTCGCCCACCTCGAGGCGCTTTTGAGGATCATCGGTCTTCATGGTGTAGGTGACGATCTGCAGGGACGAATAGATGCGTTTGGTTTCGTCGTCGGTGGTGAAGTAGATCTTGATCGGACCGCCGCCGGCCGGTTTCGCCTGGGCCAGAATTTGCTGTGCCTCGCGCCGGGGTGCGGCAAGACTGAACGGGACGGGAACCTCGACATCGTGTTTTGCGCCGAACGCCGCATCCACCGTGTAGACCGTCGACAGGGTTACGCCCTGGGCTTCAAAAGGCGTCAGCTTGACCGATCCTTCCAGCTCGACCTGCTGGGCAACTGCCGCAGCTGGCGCGCCCATCGCGAGAACCATTGCCAGTCTGGCGATGCTTGAGGCCGTTCCGTTCATGTCCCCCTCCCAACGTCGTGCGAAACCTGGCGAGGTTTCAATGCTACCAGATACGGGCGAAAAGTCTGCCCTGCGTCTCGTTGCGCGGTTTTGAGGTGGCTTCACATCAGGCTGGGATCGTATGTGCCGGTGGCTACGCGAAAACGTGCTGCTGGCGGCGCGCATTTCCCTAGGTGACTTTTTGCAGCGCAGCGGCTAAGGGAAGCGCCATGATCAGACGCCTCTACGACTGGACCTTGTCCCTTGCCGCCGGACCGCGTGCGCCTGCCGCACTCGGCACCGTATCCTTTGTCGAAAGCTCGGTGTTTCCGATCCCGCCGGATATCCTGCTGATCCCGATGGTGATTGCCCGGCGCGAGAAAGCCTGGTGGTACGCGCTGCTGTGCACGCTGACGTCGGTCGCCGGCGGTATCCTGGGATATCTGATCGGCCTGTTCCTGTTCGAACAGGTGGCGGTGCCGATCCTGACTTTCTACGGCAAGATGGGGTTTGTCGAAGAGTTCAAGGACATCTATCATCAGTACGGCTGGTGGTTCGTCTTTATCGCCGGGCTGACGCCGTTTCCCTACAAGGTGATCACCATTGCCTCCGGTGCGCTGGGGCTCAGCCTGCCGGTGTTCATTGCCGCGAGCATCGTTTCTCGGGGGATCCGGTTCTTTGTCGTCGCCGGATTGCTCTATCTGTTCGGCCCGCCGATCCGCGATTTCATCGAAAAGCGGCTTGGTCTCATGTTCACCATATTTGTGGTGCTGCTGGTCGGCGGATTTGTTGTGCTTAGGTATATCTGACAATAAGAGGGTGAGATGACAGCCGACCGGATTTCGCGCAATCTGACGAGGCTCTTGCTGGTGGGCGGCCTGGCGGCGATCGCGACCGCCTGGGGCTTTCAGCTGATTGGCGGCTATGTGCCCTGCAAGCTGTGCCTCGAGCAGCGCATTCCCTATTACGTCGGCCTTCCCCTGGCCTTGCTAGCTCTTTTCCTGATGCAGGCCAGGCGGACCGGGTTGGCGTTGGCTCTGCTTCTGGTCGTTGCGGCCGTGTTTGCCTATGGTTCCGGCCTCGGTATCTACCAGTCCGGCGCCGAGTGGCAGTTCTGGGACGGCCCGAGCGATTGCGGTGGCGGCACCTCGACGCCAACGTCTGCGGCCAACATGCTGCAGGCGTTGAAATCGACGCGCGTCGTCAGCTGCACCGAGGCTAGCTGGCGCATGTTCGGCCTGTCCTTTGCCGGCTGGAACGCGGTTGCATCCGGCGGGCTTGCCCTTCTGGCGCTTTTGGCCGCTTTCGGGTTGAAACGCCGTGGCAACACGGCCAGTGTAGGTGCATGAGCGAGAACAAGCACCCGAAGGAAAAACTGCGCGATGAAGCGCTCCGCACACTCGACCGGGTGAATGCGGAGAGCGAGACCGTTGCCGGTTCAACCTTCGTCCGCATGGCCGACCGGGCAAAGGATCACCTGAGCGCCGCCGACAAGGACGAAGACGACCGGATCGAGGTTTGGGGCAGCCGGATCGGCCGAGGTCTCGGGCTTGTGTTCGCAATCGGACTGGCGATTTATCTACTGGTCACCTACGTACTGCCCAACACCTGAATGAACCGATCCGTCAAAGGAACCGATATGGCATCCGTCCGGCCGGTCAGCCACAGCAGCTGGACCGAACGCAAAGCACCTGACCTGGAAGACTTCGAGGCGATGGCGAGCGAGATCCTCTCCGGGCTTCCGGATGATCTTCTGCTGCGCTGTGGTCACCTGCAGATCAGCCTTGCGGACTATGCGCCCGACGACGTTCTGGATGAACTGCGCATCGAGGATCCGCACGACCTTCTGGGCCTGTTCGAAGGCCAGGGGCTGAGCGAAGGCGAAGAAACCGTGATGACCGGGCAAATGCCCAATCGCATCTGGCTCTTCCGCCGGCCGATCCTCGACTACTGGGCCGCGATGGACGAGACGCTGGGCGATGTGGTTGCCCATGTGCTGATCCACGAGATCGGGCATCATTTCGGCCTGTCCGACCAGGATATGGAGCGCATCGAGGCGGCAGCGGAACGCTAATTCTGACCCTTGCAACGAAAAAGGCCTCCCGCGTCTTGCGACACTCGGGAGGCCTTTTGGTTTCGTCCGTTTGGAAGCGCTTATTCAGCGGCTTCCTTCTGGGCGCGTGCGATCGATTCAACGATCAGCCGCTTTGCGGATTCGACACCTTCAACACCGGTGATCTTCACCCACTTGCCCGGCTCCAGATCCTTGTAGTGTTCAAAGAAATGCTTCACCTGGGCAACGGTGATTTCCGGAAGGTCGGTCACGTCGTTGATGTTGTCGTAGCGCTTGCTGAGCTTGTGGGACGGAACCGCGAGGATCTTTTCGTCCTGGCCGGATTCGTCTTCCATCAGCAGTACGCCGATCGGACGGCAGCTCATGATGGCGCCCGGAACGATCGGGCGCTGGTTGACCACGATCACGTCGATCGGGTCGCCATCGCCACACAGGGTGTGGGGAACGAAGCCGTAGTTGCCCGGGTACCGCATCGGAGTGTACAGGAAGCGGTCGACGTACATCGCACCGGCTTCTTTATCCATCTCGTATTTGATCGGCTCGCCGCCAACGGAGACCTCGATAATGACGTTGATGTCTTCCGGCGGATTCTTGCCAATCGGCACAGCGTCGATACGCATTTAGGAAACTCCTGTTATTCGTTGCTGCGTCTATCGCAATCCCGCCGAAGAAGTTCAAGTCCTTTATTTTTGCATTGCACCTAATTGATTAACATGCGTCTATTCGCGCGGCAGGCTCTGGAGGAGATAGATTTATGAAACGGCTTACTGTTTCCCTTTTGATGCTCGGCGGATTGCTTGTGTCTCTGCAGGCCGCAGGGGCAGCGTCGATCGACAGTGCCTATACCAAGATCCTGCTGGACAGCTGCCCGCTGATAGAAGCCGGGGACGAGGAAGAAGGCACCTTCGGCGGTGCCTGGCAGTGCCCCGGCTACAAGGGAGCAGGCGTCTATGTTGCCGAGGGCGACCTGCGCATGTTCGTCTCCTTCGGTCCCGACGCCGCCAACGAGCCTGCGGCAGGCCAGACCCTGCCCAATTTCAACACGGTCAACGAAACGCTGGAATGGCGCCTCAGGGGTGGTGTTCCGTTTGCGACCATCCTGCGCTGGTTTCCGAGCCTCGATGAGGGGTCCAGGACTGGCAGCGTGCTGATCGTGACCCAGCTGCAGCCCGGCGGCGGCACCTGCCAGATTGCCCGGATCGATGCCCAGGCCAACAAGAATGCCAACGATTTGGCGCGCCAGGCTGCCGATACCATGGCCGGTTCTTTCGACTGCACGCAGCCGCCGCAGATCCTCGGCAATCCCGGAATTCTCTATTAGGCAGGTGCCCTGCGGCTCAGGTGCTGATTTGCGGCCAGGCGTAGATGCTGAGCTCCAGCCTGCGACCGCCGATCCTGTACCAGGACTTTGCCGCGAGCTTGCCACCGACGGCCTTGTAGAAAGCGCGCGCGGGCTCGTTGGCGCTCAATACCTGCACCGCGACACCGGGCATGCTCTTCGCCGACAGCGTTTCCCGCACATTCTGGAAAAGGGCCCGGCCGAAACCGAGGCCCTGATATTCCGGCTTCAGATAAAGCTCGTAGATTTCGCCATCCATGCCGGTGTCCCTCAGTCGGCACGGCCCATAGGTCGCGTAACCGGCGGGAATTTCGGCGATGCTGAGGATCTTGATGTCGACACCCCTGGCAAGGGCGCCACGCCACCAGCTGCTGCCGCGGCGCGAAATCATCTTCTGAAGATCGACACCGTGCAAGACGCCGCGATAGGCGCCCAGCCAGGCTTCGCTATGGATGCCGGCGAGTGCCTCACAATCGGCGGTTCGGGCCGCGCGCAGATCTATCAGGTCGGTTGTCATGCTTTTAGAAAGATACAACAAGCAATCCGACGGAAAAGAGGCAATCGCGTCGTAGAAACGCCAATTATGCCGATTTCATTGCGTTCGGCATCCGGGAGTTGATCGGCCGGAGGGGCAACACGGTAATAGTGCCGAGACCTCTCCGGTCGAACCTTGTCAAAAGGCCTCAGGCGTTGGCGCCCTGCCGCAGCCGGGCGAGAATTTCCTCGGCCAGATCCTGCCGCACCTTGCCAAGCGATTTCAGCTCGTTGGCCACCAGGTCGATTTCCTCGCCGGTCGCGCCCACCATCAGGGCAACGTTCTGGGCGTGCAGGGCCATGTGGCCCTTCTGGATGCCGGTGGTGGCAAGGGCGCGCAATGCGCCGAAATTCTGCGCAAGGCCGACGGCAACGATGATCCGGGCCAGTTCGTCTGCCGTGGTCACGCCGAGAATTTTCAGGTTCGCCTGCGCGGTGGGGTGGATCTTGGTTGCGCCACCGACCAGTCCGACAGCCATCGGCAGTTCCAGGATGCCGACAAGATTGCCGTCGCCGTCCTTTTCCCAGCGGGACATCGAGCGGTAGCGGCCATCTTTCGACGCGAACGCATGAGCACCTGCCTCCACGGCTCTGGTATCGTTGCCGGTTGCCAGAACCACCGCGCTGATGCCGTTCATGATGCCCTTGTTATGGGTGGCTGCCCGATAGGGGTCGGCATCGGCAAAGTGATAGGCCGACAGCATGTCGTCCCGAACCTTTTCACCTCCGATTTCCTCCAGCGGCCAGACAGCACGCACGCGTGCCACGCGGCGGTCGGCGAGGTTGGTCAGGATGCGCAGGAGACTGCGGGCGCCGGTCCATTCTTCCAGCTTGGGTGCAAGGGCCTCGGCCATGCTGTTGACGGCGTTGGCGCCCATCGCGTCGCGCGTGTCGACGATGATGTGAACGATGGTCATCGGCCCTTCGGCAGTGTCGATGACCCTTATGTCGAGGTCACGGAAGCCGCCGCCGAGCTTCACCAGAAGCGGATCGATCTCTTCGCAGATGGTGCGGATGTCGTCGATGCGTTCAAAAACCTGCAGGCGGACGTTTTCAGGGTCGCTGGCGCCCAGAAGCTGGATCTGGGCTGCCATCAGCGGGCCGCTTGTGGAGGTCTTGAAGCCACCGGTCGGCCGGCAGCGCTTGGCCGAGTTGCACACGGCGGCGATGACGGAGGATTCCTCGCTGGCCATCGGCACCAGAACGTCCCGTCCGTCCACGGTCATGTTGGTCGCGATACCGACAGGAATGGACATGGAAGAAATGGCGTTTTCGACAAGGCGGTCGGCCAGTTCGATGTTTCCGGATGCCGCTTCCACAAGGTCGGAGACGGACTTGTTGTCGAGATTCGCCTGGCGCTGGACTGCCTGGAGCCGGCCGGCCGGGTCCAGCTTGTGAAAACCTTCAATACGGGACGAAGTGACGTCACTCATCGGGGGAAACCTGTCTGTCAATTGATCATGGATTGCGGCAGCCACAACACCAGCTCCGGAAACAGGGCGCAGATGAAGATACCGATGGCTTGCAGCAGGATGAAGGGAACGATGGCACGGTAGACCGTGCCCATGCCGATGCCGGTGGGCAGGACGCCCTTCATGTAGAAGAGCGTGTAGCCGAAGGGCGGGGAGATGTAGGCCATCTGTGCCGAAACGAGGAACAGGATGCCGAACCAGAGCCGGTCGAACTCGAGGAAGTCGATCACCGGCAGGAAGACGGGCACGCACAAGAGGATGATGCCCATTTCGTCCAGGAACATGCCGAGGAAGAACAGAATGCCCAGCATGATGGCGAGGACGATCCAGCGGTTGGCATCGAGATCCTGAATGAAGGACAGGAGGAAGTCCGCGCCGCCGGTGCCGGTGAAGATCGCCACAAAGGCCCGCGCACCGATGGTGATCCAGAGGATCATGGCCGTTACCTTGACCACGTCGAGGGCAACGCCGGATATGAGCTCCCAACCGAACCGGCGCTCGATGAGCGACGACAGGAACGCCAGAAAGACGCCGACGGCGGCTGCTTCCGTGGGTGTTGCAATGCCCATGTAGATCGTGCCCAGGACGCCGACGATGATCAGCAGCGGCAGGATGAGGGATTTCAGCGAGGCAATGCGCTCTTCCCAGGTGGCCGGGGCGTCGTTGTCCGGACGCGGGGCGATGGACGGGTTGAGTGCGGACCGCAGAACGATATAGCCGATATAGAGCGAGGCGAGCAGCAGGCCCGGCACCACGCCGGCGATGAACATCTGGCCGATAGAGGCCTGTGCGGTCACGGCATAGACGATGGTGATCACCGAGGGCGGGATCAGGATGCCGAGCGTTCCGCCGGCGCAGATCGTCCCGATCGCGAGCTCCGGACTATATTTGCGCTTCAGCATGGAGGGCAGGGCCAGCATGCCCATGGCAGCAACCGCGGCACCGACGATGCCCGTCATGGCGGCGATGATCGTGCAGATGGCGATGGTGCCCACCGCCAGGCCACCCGGCAACCGCCGCGACCAGAGTTCCATGGCCCGGTAAAGGCTTTCGATAACACCGGAACGCTGAAGGATGCTGGCCATCATCACATAAAGCGGGATCGCGAGGAGCGATTCCGACGTCATGGTGGAGTAGAGGTTGAGGACGGTAACGGAGAGGGCGGCGGGGCCCCACAGCGTTAGCGTGAAAACGAGCGCAAGTGCGCCGAGCGTGAAGGCAAGCGGCAGGCCGGTGAGCAGCAGGCCCACAAGGCTGGCGAACATGATGGCAAGAACGAATTCGGAGCTCATGCGCTTGCTCCCGTCTGTTCCTGCGCCGGGCGCGTTGCGTTGCAGGCTTCAACAAGGGCCTGCAAAAACAGGAGCGCAAAGGACAGCGGCACGACGAATTTCAGCCACCAGACGGGTGGGTTCCAGGCGGAAAAGCTGGTTTCGCCGAGGGAGTAGGCGTTGATTGCAAGCGGCCAGCTGACCCAGGCAAAAACGCCTGCAAACACAGCAATGACGGCATAGGAGAACACGTCGAGAGCCACTTTCGGCAATCCCGTCAGTTTTTCGCTGAAGATGTCGACGGCGACGTGGCCCTTCAGGTGCAGAAGGTAAGGTCCGGCCAGCATGAAATGCGGACCGAAGATCAACGTGCTGGCTTCCATGGCCCACACCGTCGGCGCATCGAACAGGTATCTTGCGACCACTTCGAAAAGCAGGATCGGCACCACCGCGAAGATGAGCGCCGCCGCAAGGAGGAAGAACAACCGGTTGACGCCGGTGACGATGGAACTGACGGATTTCATGAAGCTGAGCATTTGCCGATCGAAAGGACGACCGGACGGCAGACGGCAGGGAGGTGCCGTCTACCGTCCGGTGGGAGGAAGGGTCAGATCAGCCCGAGAGCTGTCATGAACTCAATCTGGCTCGCAAGCACGCGATTCGCCAGATCGTCTTCCTTGGTAGCCTTTTTCCAGGACTCGACAGCCTTGGACCGGTTGGCCGCGACATCGGCCGGGTCGAGCTGGATGATCTCGACGCCTTGTTCGCCGTATTTCTTCAGGACGTCGACATTCTGCACCATGATGTGCTGGCGCAGCGATCCGGAGATCTCCCGAGCCGCAACGGCAAGCGCCGCCTTGTAGTCGTCTGGCAGCGCGTCATAGGCGCCCTGGTTGGCGACATAGCTGGTGGCGGTGGTCGGCTGGTGCACGCCCGGCAGGATGATGAACTTGGCGACTTCGCCAAGGCCTGCTTCGTAGTTGGCGGTGAGATCGCCGCGGTCAGCAAAATCGATCAGGCCTTTTTCAAGCGCCGTATAGACTTCCGCCGTCGGCAGCGGGGTCACGGAAACGCCCTGGTCGGCCATGACCGCGGAAGCGAGCCCGACAAAGCGGCCCTTCTTGCCGGCCATGTCGGCGATGGTTTCCATCTTGACGGTCGAGTGGATCGGTTCTTCGCCATAGACGGTGGGGGCAATGTAGAAGAGACCGGCCCTTGCATAGGCTTCGCGGGCGAGATCCAGACCACCCTTTTCGTAGAACCAGGCTTCATACTGGTCGGACTCGGGGAAGCCGAACGGGATGGTGGACGTGAAGGCGAATGCCGGGATCTTGCCGGCTTCGTAGCCGTCGAAGGTCTTCATCAGCTGGAAGGCGCCGGCGCGAACGGCATCGAATGCCTGGTTGGCAGGCACGAGCTGGCCGGCGGAGAACAGTGTGATCTTGAAGTTGCCGTCGGTCAGTTCGCTGACGCGCTCGACAAATTTCTTCTCGAATTCGAAAGGTGTGGTGCCGGCGTCCCAGAGAGCCTGCATGCGCCACTCGACCGCATCCTGTGCCTTGGCCGCAATCGGTGCTGCGAGGGCGCTGCCGCCAACGGCTGCACCTGCAAGAAGGCTGCGTCTACTTACTTTGGTCATTTTTCCCTCCCAAGGAAATTGCCATTTGCTGGCGTAATGGGGCAAACTGTCATAAAAATGATTGGGACAATCAAGGGACAGTTGTTGGATTTATGGGCAGCACTGTCCCAGTAAATTTTGAGGGACAATGAGGGTTACAGGTAGCGGTCGGAAACTGTCTCGCGTCGATCAGATCGTCGAGAAAGTCGCGCTGATGCTGGAGGCAGGGGCGTACAAGACGTTTGAGCGGTTGCCTTCCATTCGTCAGGCCGCGCGGGAGAACGGCGTTTCGAAAAACACGATGGCGGAAGCTTACGACCGGCTGGTCGCCCGGGGGCTACTGGAAGCGCGGGCCGGCTCCGGATACTACATGTCACAGGTCGGACCGGCTTCCAAGACCCCGCCAGCGCCACATGTCACGGCTGCTGTCGACGGCATGTCGTTGCTGCGGGAGCAGCTGGAACAGCATTATGAAGTGCGTCCGGGAGATGGGCGCCCGCCGCCGTCGTGGATGGAGGGGGCGGAGCTGCGCCGCCATTTCGCCAACGCCAAGACGCCCTTTCCCGAAGCGATCGAATTCGGCTACGGCAGTTCGTGGGGATATGGTCCGCTGAGGGACCGGCTGCGGATGCAATTGCTGGAGCGGTCGATCCCGGCCGATCCACAAGGGCTTCTTTTGACCCATGGCGTCAACCATGGACTGGATCTGATCATCCGGCATCTGACGGAGCCTGGCGATACGGTTTTTGTCGATGAGCCGGGCTATTATCCGCTCTTTTCCAAGCTGACCTTCGCCAAGGTGCAGATTGTCGGTATCCGGCGGGACAGGGACGGTCCGGACCTGGAAGACCTGACCGCCAAACTCGCTCTTTACCGGCCGAAGATGTTTGTCACCCAGTCCCACGGCCACAATCCGACCGGCGGTTCCCTGTCACCTTCGCGGTCATTCGGGTTGATGCAGCTTGCCGAGCGCTGGGGGTTCCTCCTGGTTGAAAACGACGCGCTTGCCGACATTCTTCCGGCCACGCTGCCAAGGCTGGCAGCGCTGGACCAGCTGGAGCGAGTGCTTTATCTCGGCACCTTTTCCAAGACACTGTCGGCCAGTCTCAGATGCGGTTACGTGGCTGGAAATCCGGACATCATCCGCCAGCTTGCCGATATCAAGATGCTGACGGTGGTCAATTCATCCGACCACGTCGAACGCTTCGTGTTCAATCTGATGCAGGCCGGCCATTATCTGAGACATCTGCGGCGTCTCAGGAACCGGGTGGAAGATGCCTACAAGGCATCCTTCGGGACACTGGAGGCGATCGGGTTGTCCGTGCGGGAGTGCTCCATTCCCGGGTTCTATCTCTGGGTGGAGTTTCCCGATGATGTGGATGAAAGGGAACTGTGCGCCGCTGCCAGCAAGCAAAGCATCTTCATTGCACCGGGCGCCGTCTTCTATCCGAACCGCGAGACCCGGCAGAAACCGGCAATGCGGGTCAATGTGGCCTATGGAACCGATGCGCGGTTCCTGTCGTTCCTCAAGGATTTTCTGAAGTAGTTTGAAAGCAGAAGAACAGGCAGGTCCACAAATGAAAAGGGCCGGCATAATGCCGGCCCTTCAGTTGCCCTGATGTTTGACTCACTAAATCTGGTTGGCCAGTAAAAACCCCGGGGGGCTGGGGGGCTAATGCATTCCGCGGCTTCTACGGGCCATACCCATCAGGGTATGGTCCTAATATGGGTGTCTAAAATGGCTGGCCAAGGGCTGGAATGCGGCAAAATCAAGGAAATTTATGCATTCTTTCTTGGCAAAGTGCCGTTGCGTTCGTTTTTGCACTTCTTCCCGTAAAACTTATTGGCAAAATTACTCTGGTTTCGGACCTCTGTCTGTCAATATGACGTTGCGGGCTTGCCAGAATGGCTAAAGAAGACGCATCATGACAGCCAGGTGACAGGCGTCTCCCGACGATTCTCTTGTCGGTTACCTGTCAGCAGCGAAACCGCGAACGGAATGGAGGCGGAATGAGCGAAGCCGACGACAGCGCGTTTCAGCGTGGTGCGGGTGCAAGCCCGTCGCCACAACATCAACCGGCTCCCCCTCCCAAACCCATTGTTGCATTCAACAGGCGCGAACTCGATGTCATTCTGAGGCTCTACGGGCGCATGGTCGCCGACGGCGAGTGGCGGGACTATGCCATCGACCTCCTGAAGGACCGGGCAATCTTCTCCGTGTTTCGCAGATCTTCCGAAATGCCGCTTTACAGGATCGAGAAGGACCCGAAGCTGGCCCGCCGCCAGGGCGCTTATTCGGTCGTGGCGACCGGGGGCATGATCCTGAAGCGTGGCCACGATCTGGCGCAGGTGCTGAGGGTTCTGGAGAAGAAAAAACATCTTCGGGTGGTCGACGCCTGACCAGGCATCCGGTCAGTCAGCTGATGACCGGGTGAGGTTCATTTCCCCTGCGTTGATCCGGTCACAGGCATTTCCTTGATGGTCGCGTCAATGACCGGCTAATGCTGGTCGGTTACCCGCTGGCCGCGGACCAGACGATTGGTTCGGCCAAGCCTGGCAGCGCAGTGTTCTGCCGCTTCATTCCATTGATTTGCGCAAGGCTGGCGTTGACGCCCATTGACGCAAGTGTCGGCGTGCGATGTGTCGGACAGTCGTTCGGCCACAAAAAAGCCCGGCACAAGGCCGGGCTTTTCCGTTTGTTCAGTTTGGCTGCGCTTAGTCGCGGTTGCCGAACAGCTGCAGCAGCATGATGAACAGGTTGATGAAGTCGAGGTACAGACGCAGCGCGCCCATGACGGACTTCTTCGTAGCGACTTCACCGCTATCGCCTTCGTAGTACATTTCCTTGATCTGCTGGGTGTCGTAGGCGGTCAGGCCGGCGAACACCAGAACACCGATCACGGAGATGGCGAACTGCAGGGCGGAAGATGCCATGAAGATGTTGACCAGCGACGCGATCACGATACCGATCAGGCCGATGAACAGGAACGAGCCCCAGCCGGAGAGGTCCTTCTTCGTGGTGTAGCCGAACAGGCTCAGCGCGCCGAAGGTACCGGCGGTGATGAAGAAGACCTGAGCGATCGAGCCCGGGGTGTAAACCAGGAAGATCGAGGACAGGGAGATACCCATTACGGATGCGTAGACCAGGAAAAGGGTCCGCGCTGCGCCGGCACTCATGGACTGAATGCGGAAGGACAGCCAAAATACCATTCCGAGCGGTGCGAGCATGACAACCCATTTCAGCGGGCTGCCGTAGATGGCAACACCCAGCTGGGTGAGCATGCGGCCGTTGCCAAGGCTGGCGACAGCAGAGTTCGGATCGGTTGTCGTTGCAAGCATGACCGTTGCCAGCGCAAGAAAGCCGGTCAGCGCAAGGCCGATGGTCATGTAGTTATAAACGCCCAGCATGTAGGAGCGCAGGCCCTGATCGATGCCGGCCTCGGCGCGTGCGCCGGCGACGGTATACGCGCCTTGAGATTGACGGTCATAGGTCGACATGGTCGTAAAAATCCCCTTCTAGATAGACGTGCGCATGCAATCGCGCATGCAACACAACTCCCTCAACATATGGGAAAAGCCTATCCCGAGCACAAGTCGAATTCGATGAAAAATTCGTAATCTTTGCGCTCAGGACGTATTATTTGAACCTATCCTTAAAAACAGGCTCAGATTCAGTCGTATTATTTCATGGCTTTCAGTCGGGATTCGATCTGCCGGTCGCAGGTGCCGCCGGGGTTGCGAACGATTTCTTCCGACGCGAAATCGAGGATTTCCTTGTCCGGATCCTGCATCTGCTCGACAGTCACACCGGGTTTGAACCACTGCAGAACCGCATAGTCGCCGCCGGCATCGGTGAGGAAAGCGATCGGCTTGCCATTTTCGGTAATGCCCATGCGGCCGACGCGGACTTCCGCAATCGATACCTTGCGCGCTTCGCCGTCGATGGTCAGCCGGTTTTTCGACACGTTCAGTTTCTTCAGCTTGGAGCCTTCAGTGCCGACCCAGTTACCGTAGAAGCGCTTGCCTTTTTTCTCGACGGAAAGGCAGGAGTTCTCGAAATTCGGGATGGAGAGACGGACGGCGGAAACCTCGATCGGATCCTCGCCCTTGGGCGCCAGCGTGTATTTCATCGCGTTGTCGCCGGTGCGGTACACCCGGATGCCGACCGGCGTATAGCCGGAATCGTTCATCGAACGGGTGAAGAAATCGAACTGGTTGGCGTCGTTGGTGCCGGCCCGGCGATAGAGCCAGCGCTTCGGCAAGCCGTTTTCGAAGACCAGCCAGTCACTGACGACGAGGCCACGCGGGCCTTCCGGTGTGTTCAACTGCCAGACCCCGGTATGAAACGGGCTTTCCGCCGACGCGGCAGGGGCGAAAGCCATAACGGCGACTGCGGACAGGGCAGCAGCCCCGGCAATGGTCTTCAAACGAATTTTCGGGAGAAACTTGAACATGGAATGGCCCCTTCTTAACAAACTGCCCGGAGCTGAACCGGATAGCCAAGATCAATTCAGTATGCAAGTTGTGTGGAGCTGAAGTTTGTCGCGATTTGGTTGTATTTCGGGATTTTTCCCTGAACGAAGTTTGCCAAGAGCTGTGGGCGCCGGATCGAAATAGATCAGCGCCCGCCAAGAATTCGTTCGATCTTGTTTTCGGAAGTCTACCGGTTCACCGGAAATAGCCTTGCTGATCAAAGGAGACACGACCGAAGCCGGCAAACGTCCTTTGATCAGCTATTTTCTGTGTGCACGTTGGCCGCTACAGCAGCTGACCGCATTTTGCGCTAGAGATTTCGCAGGACAGGTGCGGGCTTTTCACCCAGCACCCGCCATGTGCCGACGAGGCCGAAACCTACCGTCAGCACCAGCGCGATCAGCGCGGCACCTGCTGCGGTCACCGGCATCATCACGAACGACCCATCCATGATCTGCGTTATCACGTACCAGGCGGCGACCCCTCCGGCCAGCAGGGCGAACACCGCCGTTGCAAGGCCCAGAATGGCGTATTCGAGTGCATAGGCGAAGATCAGGCGAGCCCGTGTCGCGCCAATGGTTTTCAGAATGACCGCATCGTAGATCCGGCTGCGATGACCGGCGGCAAGTGCACCTGCCAGAACCAGAACGCTGGCGATCAGCGTGATCGAGCTTGCGCCGCGGATGGCCCAGGCGAGCTGTGCCACCAGATCGTTGACCTGAGAGATCGCGTCCTTCACCCGGATTGCCGTCACTGTCGGAAAGGCGTTCGAGACAGTCTTCAACAAGGCAAGTTCCGTCTCTTCCGGCACATCATCGTCCCAGCCAAGGGTCATCAGATGGGCATGCGGGGCACCGACAAAAGTGTTCGGCGAAAAAACCATCACGAAATTGATCGCAAGGGACTGCCATTCCACCGTACGTGTGTTGGCAATTTCCGCCGTGATTTCCCTGCCGAGCACATTGACCGTGATCCGGTCTCCGATCTTGAGGCCGAGATCGGTGGCGGCCTCTTCATCGAAGGACACCAGCGGAATGCCTGTGTAGTCCTCCGGCCACCAGGAGCCTTCTTCCAGCTTCGAGTTCTTGGGCAGGCTTGCGTCATAGGTAATGCCGCGATCACCGCGCAGCACCCAGCCGGAGCCTTCCTGGGCGGGGACGAACTTGTCAGCTGCAATACCGTTCAGCGAGACAATGCGTCCGCGCAGCATCGGGACGCTTTGCAGGTTGGCGTCGGATGCTTCAGCATTCAGCAAGGCCTCGAAGGCATCGCGTTCATGGCTCTGGATATCGATGAAGAAGAAGCTCGGAGCCTTGTCGGCAATGGTTGCGGTCAGCTCGCGCCGCAGGTTTCCGTCGATAAGGGCAAGCGCGACCAGCAGCGACAGGCCAAGTCCGAGCGACAACACGACTGACGGGGTCAGCGCTCCGGGGCGGTGAATGTTTGCAATCGCCAGCCTGAGCTCGGTCGAGCGGACGCTGGGCAGGCGCCTGGCTATGGCCATGATCGCGCGTGCGACCAGCACCAGCAAAACGAACGCACCGGCGGATGCGGCGATGTAAGTGCCGGCCATGCGCTGGTCGTGGGCAAGCAGAATGGCGATGGCGGCAAGGGCAAGCACTGTTGCCGCGGTGGCAAACAGGTAGCGTTTGCGCGGCAGCTTGGCGCCGCCGGTCACGATATCCCGGAAAAGGGCCGTCGGCGGTACGTCATGAGCCCGCCCCAACGGCCAGATTGCAAAGGCGAGAGCGGTCAGGAGGCCGTAGACGAGGCCAAGGGCAAGCTCGGTCGGATAGATGCTGGCCGCGAGCTTGACCGGTAGAACCGGCGCCAGTGCGGCAGCCGCGGCAAAGGGGATCAGGGCACCCAGCACAAGGCCGACGACGATGCCGAGAAGCGCAAGCACCAGCATTTGAACCAGATAGATCTTGAAGACGAAGCCGCCCGTCGAGCCCAGGCACTTGAAGCTGGCGATAACCTCACGCTTGGTTTCCAGATAGGCGCGGATGGCATTGGCCACGCCAACGCCGCCAACAACCAGCGCGGTGAGGCCAACCAGTGTCAGGAATTGTGCGAAGCGATCAATGCTGCGTTGAAGGCCTGGGGACGCATTGGCGCGGGAGCGGATACGCCATCCCGCGTCCGGTTGGGCGGATTTCGCCTCTTCGACGATCCCTTCCATTGCTTCCAGGTTGGGAGCCGGGGCCATTCGAACGCGGTAATGCCAGCGCACCAGGCTGCCGGGCTGGATCAGGCCGGTTTCAGGCAGGGCGGCATCGGAAATCAGAAGGCGTGGACCGAATTCCATGCCCCCGGCCAGTTTGTCAGGTTCGTTGGCAATGGTGTCGGCAATTCGGATGGTGGCTCGCCCGAGGGAGAGCGTATCTCCGACATTCGCACCAAGCCGCGCCAGAAGAGAAGGGTCCACAACGGCGCCCCAGGTCCCGTCTTTCCGGGCCAGGGCCGTTTCCAGGGCCTCTCCGGAGGCAAGTTCAAATGTGCCGTAAAGGGGATAGGGACCGTCGACGGCTTTCAGCTCTACCAATGCCTGATCGCCGGTCTCAGGTCTTCTTGCCATGGCCCGCGTGGTCGCAACGCGGGAAAGGTCACCAAGGCCGTTCAGATAGGCAAGTTGATCGGCGTCGGCCTGCCGGTGGATCAGGGAAAAATCGAGATCACCGCCCAGGATGGACTGACCTTCGCGCGAAATTCCTTCTGTAAGAGCCCGTGAGACAGACGTGACGCCTGCGATTGCCGCTACGCCGAGCGCGATACAGGCAATGAAAATGTAAAAGCCCTTGAGGCCGCCGCGCAGTTCACGAAAGGCGAACCGGGCAGCAAGGCGCATCGTCTGGTGGTTTGCCGGTGTGCTGCCCGGGACAAACGCGCTCATGCAGACACCTCGCGGCGGGCGCGGTCAGACGTTTCTTCTTCGATTTCTCCGGAGCGAACGCGGATCATGCGGTCGCAGCGGGCGGCAAGGCTCGGGTCGTGGGTGACCAGAACCAGCGTCGTGCCCCGGTTCTTCTGGGCGGTGAACATCAGGTCGACAATCTGTGCGCCGGTGCTTTCATCGAGGTTGCCAGTCGGTTCGTCTGCGATCAGGATCGCGGGTTCGACGACCAGCGCCCTTGCCACGGCGACACGCTGCTGTTCGCCGCCGGACAGTTGCGCCGGGTAGTGGTGCATGCGGTGGCCGAGCCCGACGGCATCCAGTTCCGCCTTGGCCTTGTCGAAGGCGGCGGTATCCCCAACAAGTTCCAGCGGCACGGCCACGTTTTCCAGCGCGGTCATGTTGGGAACAAGGTGAAACGACTGAAAAATGATCCCGACATTGCGGCCGCGGAACCGGGCCAGCTGGTCTTCGGACAGGGGGCCGAGTTCGGATCCGGCCACGTTGACCGAGCCTTCATCGGCGCGTTCCAGCCCCGCCATGACCATCAGCAATGTCGATTTTCCGGACCCTGATGGGCCGACAAGGCCGACGGAGGCCCCCTTCTCGATCTGAAGGTCGATCCCCTTCAGGATATGCACCCGCCCGGCGCCTTCGCCGAGGGTCAGGTGGACGTCTTTCAGGGCGATCGCGGGCGAATTTGTCATTCTCTGGCCTTTACAATGGACGTGTGATCGTCTTCCTGACAGTCACAAGCCCTCGACAATTGGACGCTCTGCGACCATATGGGCCTGTTGAAGAGCGTCTTCCAGTCCCAAAAGAGTGTTCACGTGAACCGGTTTATTGCCTGCCTGACGATAATCATCCTGTCTTTCCTGCCAATGGCCGCCCAGTCGGCCGATCTGAAACTGGTGGTGCTGGGGGACAGTCTGTCCGCCGGCTATCAGCTGTCGGCAGGTGAGGGCTTCACGGATCAGCTCCAGAAAGCGCTTGATGCGAAGGGGCAATCGGTCGAGGTCGTCAATGCCGGCGTGTCTGGCGACACGTCAAGCGGCGGGCTGTCGCGGCTGGACTGGTCGGTGGGACCGGACACCAGTGCCGTCATCGTGGAGCTTGGGGCAAACGACGCGTTGCGGGGGATCTCTCCGGAGCTGACGCGCAAGAATATCGACGAAATCGTCCGGCGCCTGACGGAACGCGGTGTTGCCGTGCTTGTTGCGGGCATGCTGGCTCCGCGCAATCTTGGGCCGGAATATGCCGAGGCATTCGATCCGATCTACTCCGATGTTGCCAAGGCGCACGATGCGTTGTTTTATCCCTTCTTCCTCGAGGGAGCCGCCCTCAATCCCGATCTCAACCTTTCCGACGGTATGCATCCCAACGCCAAAGGGGTGGAAGTCATCGTCGAAAACATTCTGCCGAAAGTGGAAGAGCTTTTGGCCAAAGCCCGATCCTAGGGGCTTTGCTCTGGACCTGGGGTGGAAGCCGATCCGGCTTCCGGGACGCCCCGTTTTCAAAATTTGAAGGATAGTCTTATGGAAAAGCGCCGTCTTGGCCGCACGGATATACAGGTCAGCGCCCTTTGCCTCGGTACCATGACCTTCGGGGAGCAGAACTCCGAGGCCGAAGGTCACGCCCAGATGGACCACGCCGTGGAAAAGGGCATCAATTTCTTTGACGCGGCAGAACTTTATCCGATCCCGCCGAAGAAAGAGACCCAGGGCCGGACCGAGCGCATCGTCGGCACGTGGTTCAAGAAAACCGGCATGCGGGACAAGATCGTCATGGCCACCAAGGTGGTCGGGCGGACCGACATGGACTGGTTCCGTGAAAACGGTGCGAAGGCGAAACTGGTTCGCGAAGAGATCGAATTTGCGGTCGACCGCAGCCTGAAGAACCTGGAAACAGACTATATCGACCTCTACCAGATCCACTGGCCGGACCGGAACGTCGGCGGCTTCGGTTCAAACCCGACGCGCTGGGCGGATGTCGAACCGGCTCCGGACGAAAACAGCATCCAGTCGACGCTGGAAATCCTTGGGGATCTGGTCAAGGCCGGCAAAATCCGTCACGTCGGTGTCTCCAACGAAAGTGCCTGGGGCACGATGCGCTACGTCGCCGCGTCCGAGATGTATGACGTGCCGCGGGTGGTCTCGATCCAGAACGCCTATTCCCTGGTCAACCGGACCTTCGAAACCGGCCTTGCGGAAGTTGCCCGCCGGGAAGATGTCGGTCTTCTGGGATATTCGGCACTGGCCCAGGGATATCTGACGGGCAAATACCGCAATGGCGCCCTTCCGGCAGGTGCCCGCAAGACGCTGTTCAACCGCCTGCAGCGCTATGAGCACCCGCGCGCCATCGAGGCGGTCGATGCCTATCTGGACCTGGCGCAGGAGGCGGGACTTGATCCGTCGCAGATGGCACTTGCCTTTGCCATGTCGCGGTCTTTCATGACATCGGTCATCCTGGGTGCGACGACCATTGAGCAGCTGGATACCGACATCGGAGCTGCGGACGTTACGCTGAGTGCCGATGTTCTGGAGAAAATCGATGCGCTGCATCAGAAATTCGGCAATCCGGCGCCGTAACGGGTGTAACTTCCTGATCGATAAATCTTTTTAGAGAATCATCTGCAGATCGGAGGCCGGGCTGGTTATGAACCAGCCCGGTTTTCATTTGAGTGCGGCGCTGAATTTTTGAACGCGCTCAAAAACTTAGCTTTTTGTCTTGCGATTTTCATGAAGTTGATTCCTCATGGGATTCATCAGCGACAGCGGAGGGAACACCCATGCCGCGCCTATTTACAGGCCTTGAGATTCCGTCCCAGACGGCACTCATGCTTTCGATGCTCCGGGGAGGCCTTCGGGGCGCCCGCTGGATTGATCCGGAGAACTACCACATCACCTTGCGCTTCATTGGCGACATCGACGACCGTACGGCCGACGAGATCGCCGCCGCGCTTGATCGTGTCCGCAGGGATCCGGTGGAAATCCGCCTCAACGGTCTTGGTTCTTTCGGCAACGGCAAGCCGCATGCGGTCTGGGCCCGGGTTGAGCCGACCGCTCAACTTGCCGAATTGCAGGCCGAGCAGGAACGCATCATCCAGCGTCTGCATCTGCCGGCCGAGCGGCGCAAGTATGTTCCGCATGTCACCCTTGCCCGTTGCAGGACCTCGACCAACGAGGACGTGGCCAAGTGGCTGAGCGAGCGCGGCAACTTCCAGGCGCAGCCCTTCATTGCCGGACGGTTTGTGCTGTTCTCGGCGAAATCGAGTGTCGGTGGCGGCCCCTATCTGGTGGAAGAGGCCTATCCGCTGGCAGCGTGACGTCCGCGTTCTGGTGGCGTGCAGCGAGGCCACAGAATTTGCGTATCGGCAGAATGAACCCAAGCCTTTGCCGGTTTCGGGTCGCTTTTGGCTGAAACCCTGAAAAAGATTGCACCGACGCGACGCGAAAAAATGACGCACGCTGGCGTCCGCACTCCTTTTGTGATGGTCAAAAGTGACAGGAGGGGGCCGAGAAACTGTGCGGTTTTTGGGCAGGCCGGAATTCCAGAGCAGTGAAAAAGGCTGTTTTGCCTAAATAATAAGTTGAATGAATTCTCTGAATGATTGAGTGGGTAGAAGTATAAACCTCTGGTTTAGAAGATTAGTCGGCTCAGTATTCAAGTTGCGTAAAGGAAAATTAATGGCTTGAGCGTTTTCTAGGCACACTGTGCAAGGCTCACAAGAGCTGCCCCAAAAAAACGAGACCATTATGAAGTTCTTTGCAGATCTGCCCATCGCGGTGCGTGTCGGAGCGCTGTCCGCAATCGCCGTGGTTGCCATTGGCGTATTGCTTGGCACGGCACTTTACAGCCAGCAAATCGTGTCGCACGAAATCGACAATCTGGCTGAATATTCGCAAATGGACTTCAAGGTGTCGCAGGTTCAGGCTCATGCGCAGAACATGCAGCGCAGCCAGAAGGACTTTCTTCTGAACAAAGACCTTGCCTTCGTCGAGGAATACAAGGCCGAGTTCGAGAAAGCCCAGAGTAACCTGAACGATGTCGATACGAAGCCGCAATCGGCTTCCATCAAGGATAACATCGCCAAGCTTCGTGATGTTCTTGACCAGCACAAGGCAAAGTTCGACGCTCTGACCAGTGAGCTTACCCGAATGGGGCTTGATGAGAGCACAGGGCTGCAGGGGTCTCTGCGCACTGCCGTGCATGACGTGGAAAGCAAGCTGGATGCCGCAAATCTGGATGCATTGACCGTCAAGATGCTGATGATGCGCCGTCATGAAAAAGATTTCATGCTGCGCGGTGACGAGAAATATATCGGCAGGATCGGCGAACGGCGGGCTGAATTCGCAGATCTGTTGCCGAAAAGCGGGCTGCCCGACGCCGAGCAGGCTGAAATCGGCAAGCTGCTGGATACCTACCAGGCCTCCTTCCAGGCTTATGCCGAATTGTCCCAGAAGATTGCTGCCGACCTGGCCGAGATCGAGGCAATCTACGCCCAGGTCGCTCCGGAATGGGCGGTGATGTCTGAAGCTGCCTATGCGGGCAAGCTGGCCGCCGGGGAAACGCTGGACACTGCCCAGGTCTTCTCCAAAACAACATTCCTGACCGTTTCCGCCATCGCGCTGGTGCTGTCTATCGGGCTTGGCTGGCTGATCGGACGCAGCATTACCAGGCCGGTGAAAACGCTTACCGGAACCATGGGAACGCTCGCTGGCGGATCCATCGACATCGACGTCCAGTACACCGACCGCAAGAGCGAGATCGGCAGCATGGCCCGCGCCGTGGAAGTTTTCCGCGCCAATGCCGTCCGGACCCGCGAACTGGAAGCGGAACAGAAGGAACAGGCAGCAAGAACCGCCGCCGAGCAGAAGCGGATGATGATGGAGCTTGCCGATAGTTTCGAAAGCTCCGTTGGTGAAATCGTCCAGGCGGTATCGTCCTCGTCGTCCCAGCTGGAATCGAGCGCAAGTTCCATGAGCGCCACCGCCGAGCAGACCCAGCAACAATCCTCGAACGTTGCCGCGGCTGCCGAGCAGGCATCTGCCAACGTTCAGACCGTTGCCTCCGCAGCCGAAGAGCTGTCGTCGACGGTTTCGGAAATTTCCCGACAGGTCGCCCAGTCTTCAAATGTTGCTGCCACGGCAACGGCGGAAGCCAAGAAAACCAACGACCAGGTTCAGGGGCTCGCCGAAGCCGCTTCGCGCATCGGTGAAGTGGTGAAGCTCATTTCCGATATCGCGGAGCAGACCAACCTTCTGGCGCTCAATGCCACCATTGAAGCGGCCCGTGCGGGTGAGGCCGGCAAGGGATTTGCCGTCGTTGCGTCGGAAGTGAAGGAACTTGCCAGCCAGACGACCAAGGCGACCGAGGAAATCTCCCAGCAGATTTCCGGTGTCCAGTCGGCGACCCGTGACGCGGTCTCTGCTATCGACGGCATCACCAAGACGATCTTCGAGATCAACGAGATTGCCGGCGGGATCGCGGCGGCTGTCGAAGAGCAGGGCGCGGCAACCACCGAGATCGCGCGCAATGTGCACGAAGCTTCCACCGGTACACGGGATGTGACCCGCAACATCAGCAGCGTCAGCGAAGCAGCCACCCAGTCGGGGCATGCGGCGGAAGAGCTGCAAGCGGCGTCCGGCACGCTTGCGAGCAATGCCCGGGCGCTTCAGGCGGAGGTCGACGGCTTCCTGGCACGCGTACGCGCCGGCTGAGATCAGGTGCCCAGCAGGCCGGCATAAACACCCAGCGTGCGGGCGCACATGGTTTCGACCGAGAAATTCTGGCGGACATGGGCGAGAGCCCGGTCCGCCATTTTGTTTTTCTCGTCCACGTCCTGGCCCAACACACGGACAATGGCATCCGCCAGAGCCTGAGGGTCGCCCGGTGCCACCCGCCAGCCGGTGCGTTCGCTTTCGGCCGCATCGGGCGGGGAGAGGACGGTTTCAGGTACCGCCCCGAGGTTGGAGACGATTACAGGCACCCTTGCGGCCTGTGCTTCAACTGCCGCCCGGCCGAAAGCTTCCGGTTCGACAGAAGCAACAATCGCAATATCGGCCAATGCCATGGCGGCGGGAACGTCGGCACAGTGACCGACGATCCGGACCTTGTCCTGCAGTCCGTTGTCGGCAATCAACTTTTTCAACTCCGCCAGATAACCATCGCGACCCTGGGCATCGCCCGCCAGAATGGCGATCGGGTCGGACGGCAGCCTGTCTTGCAGAAGCGCCATCGCCTCGATCACGACACGCTGTCCCTTCCAGGCGGTCAGCCGGGCCATGTTGAGAAGAATCGGGCGTCCCATCGGGATGCCCCACTGGTCCTTCAATGCCTGCAGCCGCAGAGCGCTGACATTGTCGGGTAGCAGGCCTTTCAGATCGGATCCGCGCTGGATGACGGTGATCTTGCCTTTTGCGAACGGGTGCCGGTCTTCGATCAGCCCGCATATGAAATGCGAATTGGCAATCACTGCATCCCCCCGTGCCATGACCGAATTGTACCAGCCCTTCAGCGCATTCGACTGGTTATAGGTGCCGTGGTAGGTGGTCACGAAAGGGGTTCGGGTGCGCCGTGCGGCCCACAGGCACGACCATGCCGGGGCCCGGCTGCGAGCATGAAGCAGGCTGACCTTGCGTGTGGTCACGATCTCCGCCAGCCTGGCTGCATTCTTCCAGAGGGTCGCCGGGTTCTTCGACTTGACGGGCAGGACAATGTGCTCCGCGCCAAGGGCTTCCAGTTCCGGCACCATCTGGCCGCCCTGGCTTGCAACGAGAGCCTTTCCGCCGGCTTCCACCACCGCTTTGGCAACGTCCAGCGTCGTGCGCTCGGCGCCACCGGAGTTGAGATCCGGGATCACTTGCAAAATCGTGGTCTCAGAAGGCAGATGAACCAAATCGGATCTCCGGTGAACTGGTCAAGGCGGGGCGTCTGTGCCAAATGGCATGGACAGAAAACATCTATCAGAACGAGAGCCTTAATATGGGTGATTCCGAACCGCAATTCATCCAGATCGGAAAAAACGACGTGAAACGCCGGATTGCCGTGCGGAACGCGCCGGGTTCCGGGGCAAGTTCGTTACCCGGCATCTTGTGGTTGTCCGGGTTCAAGTCGGACATGTCCGGGACAAAAGCCGAGGCATTGGCCCAGGAAGGGGCACGAAACGGGCAGGGTGTGGTGCGGTTCGACTATTCCGGCCACGGCCTGTCGGAGGGTGATTTCGAAGATGCCTGTGTTTCCGACTGGCTGGAGGAGGCACTTGCCGTTTTCGATGCTTGTTGCCCGGGCGAAACCGTATTGGTCGGGTCCTCCATGGGCGGTTGGCTCGCCTTGTTGCTGGCGCTCGCCCGCAAGGACTCTGGCCGTATCAAGGGGCTGGTTCTGATCGCTCCCGCGGTTGATTTTACCGAAGAGCTGATGTGGAAGCAGCGCTTCAGCGATGAGATCCGTGCCGCCATTCTTGCCGATGGCCGCTGGGAGCAGCCTTCCGCCTATAGCGACGCGCCCTATGTGATCACGCGCAAGCTGATCGAAGATGGCCGCAATCACCTACTGTTCGGGACGCCGCTTCATCTCGGTGCTCCCGTTACGATCCTGCAGGGCGCGCAGGACCCGGATGTGCCGGAAAGTCATGCACGCCGCCTGGTTGAGGCCTTGCCGCTGGACGATGTCACCTTTTCGCTGGTACCGGATGGCGATCATCGTCTGTCCCGGCCGGAGGACATTGATCTTCTGTTGCGGGCCGTTGCCGACATGTCGGCCCGATAGGGACCACACCCTAGACTGGCAGGGTTTCCCGGCCCTGTTTTTTGACCTTGTACCAAGCCCAGAAGAGACGGGCGGCAACGGCGCGGTGCGGTGTCCAGGCCTCGGCGATGACGTCGAGCTCTTTTGGTGCTGGACGTTCTGCCAGGCCGAGGGACTCCTGAACCGCGACTTGCAAGGCCAGGTCACCGCTCGGGAAGACATCAGGATGTCCCGCGCAGAACAGCAGGAAGATATCCGCGGTCCAGCGGCCGATACCCTTTATATCGCACAACACGCGGTGGGCTTCATCCGCCGGCGCCTGTGCCAGATGAGCCAGGTCGAGACCATTGCCGCAAGCTTCCGTCAGCGCGCGCAAGGTCCGGATTTTCGGTCGGGAGAGGCCGGCGCCTGCCAGTTCCTCGTCGGTGAAGGTTTCCAGGTTTTCTGCCGTCAGCGGCGCAATCAACACCTGAAGGCGCGCGAAGATGGCAGCCGCGCTGGCAACCGACACCTGCTGTCCGGTGACAATCTGTGCAAGACCTTCAAAATCGGCTACGCGGCGGCGCAAGGGGATCGGGCCTGCTGTTCCTGCAATTTCCTGCAGGCGCGGGTCGAGACGGATCAGCGCCTTGAGACCGGCTTCGATGTCTTCTTCGGTGGTAATCGGGGTCATGTCGGCGGGGCTTGTCCGGAGATGTCTTGAACTGCCGGGCGATACTGTCTCTTGCGCGGCGGCTGGGGAATGATAGGTAGGACTTCACTCATCAGCCCGCTCCGCGTCAACAGCCTTTGCCGATCTCATGACCCAGCCCGTGTTCCGCTTTGCTCCTTCGCCCAATGGGCACTTGCATCTGGGGCATGCGCTTTCGGCTCTCCTGAATGCGCGTGCAGCTGTTGCCCTCAGTGGCCGGTTTCTCGTGCGGGTGGAAGACATCGACCAGACCCGGTGCACGCCGGACCTGGAACGGGAGATGTTCGAGGATCTCGCCTGGTTGGGTGTGCCGCTCGATGAGCCCGTGTTGCGCCAATCGGAAAATTTTCCGCAATACCGGGCAGCCCTGGAAAAGTTGCAGGACATGGGCCTGGTATATCCCGCCTATCTGACCCGTGCTGAAATCAAGGCGTTCGTTTCAGCCAAGGAAGCTAATGGAGAAAGCTGGCCGCGGGATCCCGACGGTGCGCCGCTTTATCCTGGCGATGCCGCGGTTCTTTCGCCGGAAGAGCTCAGGAGCCGGGCGGCCAGCGATGCGCCGTTCTCACTGCGTCTCGACATGCAGCGCGCCCTCGCACAGATCGGAAGGGTGCTGTCGTGGCAGGAAACGGGGGCGGAAGGCGAAAGCCTGTTTGCCGAACCTGTCGCGGTGCCTGTCGAGGCAGCAGCATGGGGTGATGTGATCCTTGCCCGCAAGGACACGCCGACGAGCTATCATCTGTCGGTGGTGGTCGATGATGCCAGGCAGGGCATCACGGATGTGCTGCGCGGACAGGACCTTTATCACGCAACCAGCGTGCACAGGGTCCTGCAGGAACTGCTCGGCCTGCCGTCACCGGTCTACCGGCATCATAGGCTCGTCCTGGGGGCGGACGGACGCAAGCTCTCGAAGTCCAGCAAGGACACCAGTCTCCGGTCGTTGCGTGAGGCCGGCATGACCCATGCCGAATTGCGCAAGAGGATCGGGCTCTAGCGCGTTCAGGGATTAGCGCAGGCTCATGCCGAACCAATGGTCCAGGAACCAGATCCACAAGCTGGCAGTAACGATGGCGCAGAGCGTGGTCATGGTAATCGCATTTGCTGACATGGAATGGCCAGTGCCGTATCGGTTGGCGAAAATATAGGCGTTGACACCCGTCGGGCAGCTGGCCGTCAAGGTCGCAACGGCTGTCCACAGAGGCGGCAAGTGGAACACGAAAGCCCCGAAACTAAAAACGACGATCGGCATCAGCAGCATCTTGATGATGCTGAGGATCAGTCCGGGTACGATATTGCCGCGCATGCCGTATTGCACGAGGCTCATGCCCAGTGACAGCAGTGACAGAGGCAGTGCCGTGGCGGCGATGCGGCTGATTACGTCGAGACCGATCTCCGGCAGCTCCAGGCCTGTCTGCCGCCAGACAAAGGCGGCGACGATGGTGACGACGAGGGGGTTCTTCACCAGGCTTTTTCCGGCTCCCATCAACAGTTGGGAAATGGGAGGGGAGGCCGTGCCGTTGTCGATCGCAGCTGCCCGCTCCATCATCACTGCCATCAGCACTGTCATCGTGGCCAGGTGGATCGAGATGATCAGCAGCAGCGGGGCCAGGCCTTCGTCGCCGTATACCGAGGCGACCAGCGGCAGTCCGACCAGAATCGTGTTGGCGAAGGCGGCGGATATCCCGCCGATCGCGCTTGCCCGGGCATCGCGGCCGAAACCCTTGCGAATGATCAGCGATCCGAGCAGCCAGGCAAAGCCGACGCCGATGAAGTAGGTTGCCCAGAGCGCCAGCGGAACACCCGCGCTCAGGTCAGCGCCGATCAGCGATCGGAAGATCAGCACCGGGATCGCCACGATATAGACGAACTGCCCGAGTGCTTCGCTGATGCTCTGGTTCAGAATGCGGGTTTTGGCGAGGCAGTAGCCAATGCCGATCAGCAGGAAAACCGGGGCGACGATCGTAAGTGTTTGAGCAAGCATCTATGCGGCAACCCAAAGGCTGTTTCCGGTTGATTTGGGACTGGGTGCAGGTGGATGCCGGTCTGGATGGACAGCGGCCACACGGCAAGGTAAGCAGAATTTCGACCAACTTGGCTTTTTGGCGCGTGTCTGGCAAGCCCGGTTGAGACCCATTCAGGCGAAGGATCTCCGGCCGCATGGCAAATCATGACGAGGACAGCGTCAAACTTGCGCTTCTGGCCCACGATCTCAGAACGCCGCTTGCCGCCATGCGCCTGACGGCGGAGCTGATCGGCACCGGTCCGCTGAACGGTACACAGAAGGATCAACTGTCGATCCTCATTCGCTCCATCGATGCACTTACGCAGATGACGGGCGAGCTTGTCACGGCTGCCGAACCGGGATCGCAAGCGGAAACAAGACCCAGTCGGATCGCCGATGTCGTTTCGGAAATTGCCGACCTTTTCCAGGTCGCGGCCGAAGCAAAAAACCTGACCTTGACGCTGAAAATAGACGACGAGGCCCGC
This sequence comes from Labrenzia sp. 5N, assembly GCF_012395805.1. Taxonomy (NCBI): domain Bacteria; kingdom Pseudomonadati; phylum Pseudomonadota; class Alphaproteobacteria; order Hyphomicrobiales; family Stappiaceae; genus Labrenzia; species Labrenzia sp. 5N. The sequence continues at coordinate 41,892 of NZ_JAAZTM010000006.1, forward strand.
AAGGCGGTTACATCGAGTGGCGGGACACTGCGCCGGGTGATCACGACATTGCTGGACAATGCTGTCAAATACACTGCTGAGGGCGGGGTCACGGTTGATGTTCGCGCAGCCGGCCACAAATCGGAGGATGCATCCGGTCAGGGCGATCCGTCCTCCATCCTGATTTCCGTTGCAGACAGCGGCCCCGGCATCGAGCCTGAAGAAGGCGCACGGCTGTTTCGGCCCTTCGTCCGAGGCCGGCACGGCCGGGAAACCGCGCCTGGAACGGGTCTTGGTCTGTGGGGGACGGCGCAGTTCGTCCGGGACATGAATGGCCGGCTGACACTGGCGCGTTCCGAGACCGGCGGCAGCCGGTTCAACGTGGAAATTCCGCTCGGCGAGGGCGATGACGGCCTGTTGCAGGCCGAGGCAGACCAGCATGGAACGTCGACAACGTCCGAAGATGTGTCTGTCACCGGGCCTTTGTCGGCGCATGTGCTTATTGTCGATGACAACGAGACCAATTGCCGTCTGCTGGCAGCGCTGCTGGAATCCTTCGGCATTTCGTCGGAGGCCGCCAGATCGGGCGAGCAGGCTGTCGGTCTCGTTCAAAAGAGCGACTTCGATGCCGCGTTGCTCGATCTGCACATGCCCGGCATGAGCGGTGTCGAAACGGCCGAGGCACTCGGCTCCCTGCGCCCGGACCTGCCGCTGATAGCTGTGACGGCGGCTCTGGAGTCTGTTGGCGACACGCGTTTGCGGGATGCGGGGTTCCGGGAAATCCTGACAAAACCCCTGTCACCTGCCGCCCTTTTCGAGGCGATGAAACTGGCGAGCGGACGCAAAGCGGGCTGAGGGCCACACCTTACGGCCTCTATCCTGTCAGGGCTGTTTCATCTCGGCGCAGGGTCAGAACCTCGACACCATCGGCGGTAACGGCGACCGTGTGTTCGAACTGCGCTGACAGCTTGCCGTCTTTGGTCACAACCTTCCAGCCGTCCTCTTCGGTTGAAACCCGGCTGGTGCCCTGGTTGATCATCGGCTCGACGGTGAAGACCATACCTTCGCGCAATCTCATGCCCGTTCCGCGCCGTCCGAAATTCAGCACGTTGGGCTCCTCGTGCATTTCACGGCCGATGCCGTGCCCGCAATAGTCGCGCACCACCGAGTAACCGTTCTTCTTGGCGTGTTTTTCGATTGCATGGCCGATATCGCCCAGATAGGCGCCCGGCCTTACCTGCTCGATCCCTTTCCACATCGCTTTCTGGGCAACGCGCACCAGCCGCCTTGCGGCCGCACTGGCGTTTCCGACGACATAGGTCTTGCTGGAATCGGCAATGAAGCCGTCCTTTTCGAGCGTGATATCCAGATTGATGATGTCGCCGTCGCGGATGATTTCGTTCCGGTCCGGAATGCCGTGGCAGACGACCTGGTTGATTGAGCAATTCAGCACAAATTCAAAGCCGTATTGCCCCTTGCTGGCCGGACGGGCGGCAAGGTCCTCGGTTATGAAACGCTCCACCATGTCGTTGACAGCGAGTGTCGACATTCCGGCAAGGTCAACACCATCGAGCATCTCGAAGACGGAGGCGAGCAACCTGCCCGAGTTGCGCATAAGTTCCAGTTCTTCGGGGGTCTTGACCATGTCAGGCAACCGCCGCATCTGCCGAGGGAGCCTGCGCTGATTCGAGCTGCATCTTGATGATGTCGCTGAAGGACAGGGTCGGGTTGGCTTCGGCCAGCATGCCGATCTTCATCCAGAATTCGGCCTGCGCATTGATGGAGCGGCACATGACGGTGCTGGCCCGGCGGATTTCCTCGTGCAGACCCTCGTCGATCTTGACGATGCCCATGACTGGCTCCCGAAATGGCTGGTTATATGAAACGTATATGTTTCGTATATAGCCTTCGATCTCGGGTCCCGCAAGCCGGGTTTTGTGTTGGGATATCGGATGAATGCGATGCGGTCTTCAGGCGTCTGTTCCAACCAGGTTTCCGGCTGCCTCGAGGGCCTGTTCCAGCCGGTCGTCACCCCAGTAGAGGTCTCCACCTGGAATGACGAAACTCGGTGCGCCGAAGATGCCGAGTTTCTCGGCTTCGGTAACGGCTGCGCGCAGACTTATCTTGTTTTCCCGGCTGTGGGCGGTCGACAGGGCCGTCCGGGCCGGAGCGCCGATTTCCAGCAACAGTTCGGCCATCAGGCTTTCGTCGGCGATGTTCAGCCCCTGTCCGAATTCAGCGATGAAGACCGCACGGGTAAAGGCCCCTATCCAGGGCTGGTTCTGTGCTGCGTGTGCGATCCTGGCGGCCAGCAGCGCGTCCTGGGGAAAGGGAGATGGCAAGGTGAACGGCAGGCCGTATTGTCTGCAAAGCCTTTCCATGTCGCGCCACATGTAGTGGCCCTTGGCGGGATAAAGGTTGAAGGGAGAGGTTGGCCAGCCCTGCTTCTTGAAGATCGGACCGAGCAAAAATGGCCGCCAGGCGATCTCAACGCCATAGTCGCTTGCAAGCGTTTCGATCCGCATGGCCGAGAGATAGCTGTAGGTGGATGCAAACTCGTACCAGAATTCCACCACCGGTTTCCGGTCCTGCCGCAATGACACTATATTCGTGCCGGTAGGGGCCGCAGGCGGCTGACTGTTTTTCACATTCCGCATCTCCGCAAAATCTGAACCGGCCGGTTTCAGGAAGGGATTGGATCGGGCAATTGGATGCGTTAAAGAGCAGCCATGACGCAAACCCAGCCCCAGCAGCATAATCCCAAGACCGGACTGAGCAAACTATCCATCTGGTGCATTAACCATTCGATGGTGTGCGTTGGGCTCTATATCTGCCTTGTGTCCCTGTTCTTTCTGGCCTTTCCCGGCGTCGATCTCTGGGCGAGCGGGCTTTTCCATTTTGGCGATGAGGGCTTCAAGGCCGAGAACGTCGCGTTCTTGCGCGATGTCCGGCACCTTGGACCGTTTCTTGTCCGGGTGATCGCCATCGTCTGCGTGGCGGTTCTGCTCATCAAGCTGCTGGTGCCGGGCCGTCAGCCGCTGATGCCACTGCGTCAGCCGGTGTTCCTGCTGTCGACGCTGATCCTTGGACCGGGGGTTCTGGTCAACCTGATCCTGAAAGACAACTGGGGCCGCCCGCGGCCCCGCAATGTCGAGATCTTCGGTGGGGATCTGCCGTACCAGCCGGTCTGGAAAATCTCGAACTATTGCGACAGCAACTGTTCGTTTGTGTCCGGGGAAGGGTCGGCTGCCATGTGGCTGTTGGCGGCAGTTACCTTGCTGGTGCCCGCAACCTGGCGCAAGGGCGCACTCGTCTTTCTGATCCCGCTCGGCCTGATCCTGTCAGCCAACCGGGTGGCTTTCGGCGGGCACTTCCTGTCCGATACGCTGTTGTCCTGGGGCGTGACGCTGCTCCTGATCCTGGCGATCCACCATCTGCTTTATCGCAAGACCCCACCGCTGGTGAGCGATCGCCAGCTTGACGAGTGGTTCACCGTGAAGGGGCGGCGCTTGCAGCGGGTGTTGCAGCGGCTGGCGGTTCGGGGCCGACGGGCACTTCGCGGCATCGGTCGCGTTTTTGCCGAACGCTGACGAACACTCTACTTCTTGCGTGGTCTTGTGCGTTTCAGGATGCGGGCAAAGCGCAAGGGCGAGCGGTCTTCCACCCAGGTAATGGCATCATTGAGCGGCGGCGTCTTGCGTCTTCGGCTGCGCAGCATGCGTGCCGCGCTCCGGTTCGTGCCGACAATGACAATCATGCCGAGCGCAAGCAGGGGGACGCCGGTCGGGATCGGCAGCCAGACCGTTACCAGCCCGGCCAGGATCAGCGCAGCCGCAAGAGACCACCACAGAATTTTCATTTTGGTGCCAAGGAAGTCGTGCAGATCAGACACCCATACACCGGTGTCTGAGACGGATTTATGAACCCGTGCCCGGCAATCCCCGGCTTGTCGTGTGGTCAAGCAGCGTGCCTGGCTTTGTCAGGCGCTCGTCATCAGGTCCTGAAAGAGACGTTGACCACCAGTGCGCACGAGCTGGTACACCTGTTCAAAGCCGTCCGGGCCGCCGTAATAGGGATCGGGAACATCCTGCGGCGGTCTGTTCAAAAGCAATCGTAGCCGGGGGCTGCTCGCTCCGCCCATGCGCTTGAGGGCCGCGAGATTGTCCCTGTCCATGGCGACGATGGTGTCGAAGCGGCGGAAATCATCTGCCCGCACCTGCCGTGCCCGTTGGGCGGAGATATCGACCTCATGCCGCGCGGCTATCTCGATGGAGCGTGGGTCCGGTGGATTGCCGATGTGCCAGGCACCGGTTCCCGCGCTATCGACCACGAAACTATCTACCAGTCCTGCCTCCTGCAGGATGTCCCGGAAGACGCCTTCCGCAAGTGGCGACCGGCAGATGTTGCCAAGGCAAACGAAGAGGACGGCGTGGGGCAAGCGGGTTATCCTTGAAACAGGCGCCAAGCGGATGCTGGCAGCCCGCCATTGGGCTGACACAGAACTGGATTAGGTGCACGGCAGGCAGACGGCTCGTTTTCGAGCCGGGCCGTTACGCAAAACAGGAGGACCAGATGGTTGAACGACTGAAGCCGGAAGACCGCGCCGCCGGATTGAACGATCTGCCGGGCTGGCACATGTGCGAAGACCGGGAGGCGATATCGAAATCCTTCAAGTTTCACAATTTCCGCGAAGCCTTTGCCTTCATGACCCAGATCGCGCTGGTGGCGGAAAAGATGAACCACCATCCCGAATGGTTCAATGTCTATCGCAGTGTCGATATCACCCTGTCGACCCATGACGTTGGCGGTCTCAGCAAACTGGACCTCCAGCTTGCGGCGGATATCGACAAGATTGCCGGCAAGATGCAGTGACGCTTCAAGCCGGGTGCTGATCGTTTGTTGATCTAGCCGCCCTTGGTCAGCACGAAACGGTGGCCGCCCTCTATGCGCTCTGCTTCCAGCAGGGTATGGCCCTGCTCGTTGCAGAAATGGGGAATGTCGATTTCCGCCATCGGGTCGGTGGTCAAAACGGTCAGTTGCTCGCCGCTGGATAACCGGGTGAGGGCCTTGCGGGTCTTGAGCACGGGCAGCGGGCATTTCAGGCCCTTCAGATCGAGTGTCGTTCCGGTCGTCAACAAAGTCTCCGTTTCAGGGGCGTCGGTGGCGGGTCGAAATTTCTTCCCTTTGTTGGCCATTCATACAAGATTAGGAAGTCAAAACTAGCCTGATTTGCCGGTGTCATCGGGGTACAGGGATGAAAACCGTCCCAGACTTGAGGCCAGGTGGGTCCGGTTCCGGATTGACGGCTGTCGCAAAAGCGCACCCGCAATCCGCCGGCAGGGTTTAACTGCGAGAAACGGCTTTTTCAAAGGTGCGGGACGATTGCATGGTGCAGGAATGAAAGCAGGACTCCGGAGCGCAATCATGCTTGCGGCCGCGGCCCTTTCGCTTGTTGCCGGCCCGGCAAAGGCAGACCCCGCCGAAATCCAGATCGTCACCCAGAGTTTCGCACCGCTGCAATGGGACAACGCGGGCAAGCCGGACGGTTATGTCACGGCCTATATGCTCGAAGTTGCCAGGCGGGTCGGGGAAACAATCCCGCTGAAGATCGGCGCTTACGAATTCCTGCCTTGGAAGCGGGCAATGCTCCTGGCCGAAACCATGCCGAAAGTGCTTTTTTTCTCGCTATCGCGAACGCCGGAGCGAGAAGATAAATTCATCTGGCTGGGCGAAGTCTCGCCCTATGGGCAGAATTTCTACCAGCTCTCGACCAGACCGAAGATCGAAGCCGACACGGTTGAGGACCTGCGTGATCAGAAGGTGCGGATCGGTGTTCAGGACGGCTCCAATCTTCTGTCCCACCTCAAGCAGCTCGGGTTCGAGAAAACCGGGAACCTGGTGCCGATCACCGATTTTCACCAAGGTATCGAGATGCTCTATCTGGAGCGGATCGATGTCCTGCCGCTGACCGGGTTCCTGGCAGAGGCCAGCGCCTGCAAGCAGGGATATGACGGCGGCCTGCTGCAGCCGGTGGTCTTTGTCGAAGCACTTGCCAACCCGCTGTGGGCCGTGTTCAGCCAGGGAACGGATCCCGCGCTGGTCGAGGCGTTCAGGCAGGAAATGACCGCCCTGAAGGACAGTGGCTTTCTGGATGCCCAGACACGGCAACACCAGGTCAACTGGCAGACATTGGCCTGCGGCGCGTTGACAGCGGGCAAGTGAAGCTGGCAGGAACGGATCGCACCCGTTCCACTCCTTCATCTCCGGAAATTGCCGCCATGACAGATCAGCCGATCACCTCCCTCAACGTTCTTGATTTCTGGTGGAACGCCGGGCCGGCGAAATGGTTCGCAAAGGACGACAAGTTCGACAAGCTGTGCCGGGACAGGTTCCTGGCCGCTATCGAGGACGCGGCTGAGGGCAAGCTCGATGGCTGGGCGGATACGGCCGATGGTGCGCTCGCGCTCCTGATCCTGCTTGACCAGTTCCCGCGCAATGTCTTCCGCGGCAGCCCCAAGGCTTTCCGGGCCGACCCGAAGGCCGTAGAGGTCGCCGAAAAAGCGCTTGATCGTGGTTTTGACAGGGCGTTTCCCAAGGAGGCGCGCGGCTTTTTCTACCTGCCGTTCGAGCACGCAGAAGACATGGCGCATCAGGAAAGGTCTGTTGATCTGTGCCGCGTCCTTGGTGACACGGAACTCTATCACTACGCGCTGATCCACCTCGACGTCATCCGCCGCTTCGGCCGCTTTCCGCATCGCAATGCCGTTCTCGGCCGGCAATCGACACCGGAAGAAATCGCCTATCTGGAAAGCGGCGGCTTCTCAGCCTGAGGATCTGCCCGGGAGCTGCTTCTGCGGTTGAGGCATTGACCGAGTTGCCCTGTCTTCAGGACGGCCTTCGGAGGCCGTCCCGACGCAGCATGCGGTCTGCTTACTGATTGGAAGCGCCGCTCAAGCCGTCATACATTGCATGCATCAGATGATGCGCTGCTTCCGGATTGCCGAAGACCGGAAATTGCGGGGAGAGGTCGCCCCGACGGCTGTCTTTCTGTGCGTCATAGACTAGATTGCCGCCTTTCACTGTCCCTTCGATCTTTATCCCGGCCAGCTTCTCCGGATCGATCGCCGTCGGGTCTTCGGACAGCAGAACGAAATCGGCCAACTTGCCGACTTCGATCGACCCCTTGTCGTTTTCCTCGAATTGTTGCCACGCGGGCCAGATTGTCATGGCCTTCAAGGCGGTCATGACGTCTACCCGCTGGCTCGGGCCAAGGATGTCGCCCGAGCGGGTGCGCCGTGTGACCGTCGCTGAGAGAATACGCATGCTGTCCGGGAAGGCGACGGGAGCATCGTGATGGGAGCCGAACTTCATGCCGCGTTCGCGCACCCAGCCAGTTGGCGAAATATTGTCCGCGTTCACCGGGCCAACCGTGTGGTCTCGGTGCCAATCGCCCCAGTAGAAGGTGTGCATGGGAAACAGGGACATGAAGACGCCAAGCCGCTTGTAGCTGTCCACCTGGTCTTCACGCAGAAACTGGCCGTGGATGAGCACCGGCCGGTTGCCGGGGTCTCCATATTTTTTCTGGGCCGCGCCAATGGCGGCAATCAGCATGTCGGAGGCGCCTTCGCCATTGGCATGCGTGATGATCTGGATGCCGTTTTCGTAGCACCAGTTCACGGCGTCCTGAACCTTTTCCATCGTCACCGACGCATAACCGGCATAACCGGGAGGATAATCGCCGACGGGATCGTAGTAAGGCCGGTCTCGCAAGGCGGTAAAGCCTTGTGGCGAGCCATCGATTGTCAGCTTGCATCCGCCCACGCGCACTTTGCCTTCGTAGTCGCGCGAAACATGCTGGGCAATGTATTCCTTCGCTTCGAGCACGTCGGGATAAGCGATAACGTCCACCGGAAGGCCCTTGTCCGCGTCCACCGCCTTCAAGGCTTCGACCACCGCCCCGGAAGAGCGGCCATCCTGTGCGGTCGTATATCCGTAGCGCATCCAGAGGTCTGCTCCGGCTTCTGCGAAAGCAGACAGTCCTTCCGGCCCCAGAGTTCCGAGCAGCGGTATGAGCACATTGAAAAAGGCATATTCTTCAAGAACGCCATTGGGAGTTCCATCTGAAGTGCGCTGAATGACACCGCCTTCCGGATTTTCGGTCGAGGCGCTGATCCCCGCGAGTTCAAGCGCCTTGGAATTGGCAACACCGAGGTGGCCTGACTGATGCACGATCACGATCGGGACTTCCGTCGAGACCGCGTCGAGATCCTCACGCGTTGGATGGCGGAGTTCGGCCAGTTGTGCGTTGTCGTAGCCGAAGCCGATGATCATCTTCACCTTGTCGACTGTCGCAGCGTTCTTTTCCGCCCAGGCTTTCAGCGTTGCCTGCAAGCCGGCGATATCCGTGACTTTGCCGTCCGGCGGCGCAAGTAAGTTCGCCGAAAGGGCCTGAATTCCGCCCATGACCACGTGTCCGTGGCTATCTACGAACCCCGGTAGCATCGTCCGGCCGTTCAAATCGAACGCCTCCGTCGTTTCGCCCTTAAAGGTCGAAATATCGGCCAACGTTCCTGCCGCAAGTATTCGCCCGTCTTTCACCGCGACGGCTTCGACCTTGGGCTGGCTGTCATTGATGGTCAGTATGGGGCCGCCGGAATAGATGGTGTCGGCCACGTCCTGCGCGTTCGCAAGACCCGGCAAGAAGGAAAGGGCGATGGCCGCTAGCTTGGCACTGTGTCTCATTTCAGCCTCTGCCGGTTGGTCCGTTGGGATGGGGTCATTGAAAGACAGAGCAACTAATGGCTGCATCTGCCGGGGTTGCGTCTGAAAAGTATACTCCAGGATCCCGAACAAGCTCGAACTTATTCGATGTGGCGGCCCTTTCTCTGGGGGGTTGGAAAACAGGCGTGCAGCGCCAATCCTCCATCTGGAACTTGAGATACGGATTGTGCCTCCGCACTGAGACGGTAGCTGCTTTCGCGGCGGGCTGCCGCCGCAGTGGCGAAGCACGGCCATTTGCACTGCCGTAACTTTGTTGACCGGTTCAGGTGCCGCATTTTTATGCGAGGAGCGATTGCCAGTCTTTTGTGCACAATTTTTAACCCTCAAAGTATGCGATGTGCAAAAAATAGGCAGAAAAACTGCCTGAAAAGCCGCCATCCCATTTATGCCACAAAGTTGGCTCTGGCGTTTTTTGCACTGCAAAACCGCGGGATTCCGCGAAAGACTCACCGAAAAAGCCAAGTTGGCACGGTCCTTGATTAGTAAGAGCCGACACCGGCCCGGGGCCACGACACGTGGTGAAGCCGAAGACCTGAGAAGATCCTTCCAGAGGGGGACAGAACCAGGCGCAGTTTCCGGGGTGGTAGGCCGAGCTTCTTCGACGGGAAGGGGCGCTAAGAAGGGGAATGGAACGAGCAATGAAAATAGTGATGGCCATCATCAAGCCGTTCAAGCTCGACGAAGTGCGCGATGCCTTGACCAGCATCGGCATCCAGGGGCTGACGGTGACTGAAGTGAAGGGCTATGGCCGCCAGAAGGGGCACACCGAAATCTATCGCGGCACCGAGTATGCCGTCAGCTTCCTGCCGAAGCTGAAGATTGAAGTCGCTGTGGATGCCGCCTCCGTCGACAAGGTCGTCGAAGTGATTTCCGGCGCTGCCAAGACCGGCCAGATCGGGGATGGGAAGATCTTCGTCCATTCGATCGATCAGGTCGTGCGCATCCGTACCGGCGAAACCGACGCCGAAGCTCTGTGATTTAGGTAAGGAAACGTATCATGAAAAAACTAGTCGCTAAGGGCGCGACGGCGCTGGCTCTGCTGAGCCTTACGGCTCTGCCGGTGCTTGCGCAGGATACCGAGGCTGCCGCTGCAGCTCCAGCCGCAGTCTCTCCCGAGGTTGCCTATATCTTCAATACGCTGCTGTTCCTCATCGGTGGTTTCCTGGTCATGTGGATGGCCGCCGGCTTCGCAATGCTTGAAGCTGGTCTCGTCCGCTCCAAGAACGTTTCGATGCAGTGCCTGAAGAACATTACGCTCTACGCCATCGCTGGCCTGATGTTCTGGATCACCGGCTACAACCTGATGTACACCGGCGTTGACGGCGGTTTCATGGGTTCCTTCGGTCCTTACGCGTTTGACGCCGTCGGCGGCGACGCACTCGACACCGGTTACTCCACGGCGTCCGACTGGTTCTTCCAGATGGTCTTCTGTGCAACCACTGCGTCGATCGTGTCCGGTACGCTCGCCGAGCGCATCAAACTGTGGCCTTTCCTGGCTTTCACCGTTGTCCTGACGGGCATCATCTACCCGATCACCGGTTCCTGGGAATGGGGCGGCGGCTGGCTCAACGGCGAAGCCGTGAAGGCTATCGGCGGCGCTGAGTTCTCCGACTTTGCCGGTTCCACTCTCGTTCACTCCGTCGGTGGCTGGGCTGCTCTGGCCGGTGCGGTTATCCTCGGTGCCCGTAAAGGCAAGTATGGTGCGGATGGCTCCGTGCACCCGTTCCCGGGTTCCTCCATGCCGCTCGCAACCCTCGGCACGTTCATCCTGTGGCTGGGTTGGTTCGGCTTCAACGGTGCGTCCCAGCTCGCCATGGGTTCCATCGGTGACGTCTCCGACATCTCCCGCATCTTCGCCAACACCAACATGGCTGCTGCTGCCGGTGTCGTCGTCGCGGTTGTTCTCACCCAGATCCTCTACAAGAAGGTCGACGTGACCATGGCTCTGAACGGCGCTCTGGCAGGTCTGGTTGCTATCACCGCAGAACCGCTTGCCCCGAGCGTGTGGGTTTCCGTCTTCGTCGGCGGTGTCGGTGGCGTGATCGTGGTCTTCGCGGTTCCGATGCTCGACAAGCTGAAAATCGACGACGTCGTTGGCGCCATCCCGGTTCACCTGCTGGCAGGTATCTGGGGCACGCTCATCGTACCGCTGTCCAACTCCGACGCTTCCTACGTCACCCAGCTGATCGGTATCGTTTCCATCGGTGCGTTCACCCTGGTCGTAAGCTCGGTGATCTGGTTCGTCCTCAAGGCCACCATGGGTATCCGGGTGTCCGAGGAAGAAGAGGCCCTTGGTCTCGACAAGGTCGAAATCGGTGTGGAAGCCTATCCGGAATTCGGAACCGGCTCCGGCCGCCTCTAAGGCGGCACCGACAAAAATCTCCCAGGCGGTCTATTGGCTCAGACCGCAAACTTGGAAAGCCCGGGGGCAACCCCGGGCTCTTTTTTGGTTGGTTGCCCTGAGTTTCTGTTTTTGCCTAAAAAAATTGCGAATGATTACAAAATAATCGATCCACACGTTCCCTTTGGTGGGGCCTCCAAAGGTTTCGATTAAAAAATCGGCTGACTTCCGGGTCTTTTTTGAGCTTTTGCCCGCTTGGCATGCAGTTTGAATGCTGTGCGCTCCGAAACGCAAAAACAAACGGCAAATTGCCTATCTGGGGGTCAATATGAATGAAACCGGGGTCGGGGCGGACGTCTTTTTCGTCCTTGTGGGAGCTATTCTCGTTTTCGCCATGCACGGCGGCTTCGCTTTTCTGGAAGTCGGCACCGTCCGTCAAAAGAACCAGGTCAACGCGCTGGTAAAAATCCTTGTCGACTTTGCCCTGTCGACAGTGGCGTATTTCTTCGTCGGATATGCGGTTGCCTACGGCACCACGTTCCTGGTGAACGCGGCGACCTTGTCAGGTGGTGGTGAAGGCTTCGAACTTCAGGGCCTGAGCCTGGTGAAGTTCTTCTTCCTCACAACATTTGCCGCCGCAATTCCGGCGATCATCTCCGGCGGCATCGCGGAACGCATGAAGTTCTGGCCGCAATGTCTGGCCACCGTTGCGCTGGTCGGTATCGTCTATCCGTTGTTCGAAGGTCTGGTCTGGAACGGCAATTTCGGGTTCCAGGGCTGGCTGGAAGTGACCTTCGGCGCGCCGTTCCATGACTTTGCAGGCTCTGTGGTGGTGCATGCGGTCGGCGGCTGGATCGCGCTCGGCGCCGTTCTGCTGCTGGGTGCCCGCATGGGCCGTTACGACCGCAACGGCCGTCCCATCGGTATTCCGCCCTCATCGCTGCCCTGGCTCGCCATGGGATCCTGGATGCTTTGTGTCGGCTGGTTCGGTTTCAACGTGATGACGGCTGCCTCTCTTGAGAGCATTTCCGGTCTTGTGGCGATCAACTCGTTGATGGCCATGGTTGGCGGCATTCTTGTGGCGCTGGTCGTCGGCCGGAATGATCCGGGCTTCGTGCACAACGGTGCGCTGGCCGGTCTCGTTGCCGTCTGTGCCGGTTCGGACGTCATGCACCCGATCGGCAGCCTGATTGTCGGAGGTGTCGCCGGCGGCGTCTTCGTAACCGGTTTCGAGATCTGCCAGAACAAGCTGAAAATCGACGACGTTCTGGGTGTCTGGCCGCTGCATGGCATCTGCGGAGCGTGGGGTGGTATCGCCGCTGGTTTCTTCGGGCTCGAGGCCCTGGGCGGCCTTGGCGGTGTGTCTCCCGTTTCGCAGGTTATCGGTACGGTTCTGGGGGCGGTCTACGCCCTTGGGGCGGGTCTAGCCGTCTACGGTATCCTGAAAGCGACGATGGGTCTGAGGCTGTCTCAGGAAGACGAGCACCGCGGAGCGGATCTTTCGATCCACAAGATCAGCGCAAATCCGGAACACGATCTCGGACGCTAGAATGGCCTGCCGCGCGCCGGTAACGGCGCGCGGATCTCTCAGAAGTATTCGGGTTCTGTCAGATTTTTGGATCGACTCAAAACAGCCTCAGGCTGCTGTGCTTTCACTGATCAGCAGAGCGGCCAGGTTGTCGTGGCTGTCGACGATCCGATGTGCACCGGCGCCAAGCAGCTGTTCCGCGTGGCCATCGTGACAATGACCGCCGCCGACAAAACCCCAAACCGTCATGCCGGCGGCAAGGCCCGCCTTCACGCCGTTGACACTGTCTTCCACGACAAGCGCGGCTTTCGGGTCCACACCCAGCTTATCCGCCGCGAACAAAAACAGATCGGGCGCGGGTTTGCCGTTGGTTACCTGCTCGCCTGAATAGATATGCGGCTCGAAATAAGGGAAGAGCCCCGTGTGCTGAAGCTTGTGGGTCAGCCGGTGCAGGCGGGAGGAGGAGGCGACGGCACGTGGGCCGTCATGGGCTGCCAGCAGCTGTTTGATGCCCTTGATTTCCGCCAGTTCGCGGTCGATCCGCGACTGGGTGGCAGCGTCCAGATCCGGTCCGAATGTTTCAGGCAGCGGTCCCTTGCCAAGGGTCTGGTAATCCGCGTCGAGTGCCGCCCAGAAATCCGTGCTGCCCAGGCCCTGGAACCGGTCCATATACTCATGAAGCTCGTACTTCAGGCCGATCCGGGCCAGATGTTCGCGTTCGACATCGACATAGATGATTTCCGAATCCACCAGAACGCCGTCACAGTCGAACAGGATCGCTTCAAATGCCATGGATGAGGTGCCTTTCGGGTCGTTCTGGGAAAATTGGGGCAGGGACCGCCGGTTTCAATGCCGTATGTCGTTAGTGTGAGCCGTCGAACAGGCCTTTAACGACTTGTCGTTGAAACAATATGACAAGCAGGGCCGGAGGCACGAACGCGAGTACCGCCAGCATCAGTCCGCGCAGGCTGGAATTGCCGAAAAACTGCATGCCGCGCACCAAGGTGTAGGTGCTTTCCTCCGAGGTGACCATTACCGGCCACAGATACTGGTTCCAGCCGTTGACGAAGAGGACCAGGAACAGCGCGGCCGCCGTCGGCGCCGACAGGGGAACCAGAATGTCCTTGAAGAACTTCAGCGGACCAGCGCCGTCGATCCTGGCCGATTCCAGCAGCGCATCCGGAACCGTCATCAGGAACTGGCGGAAGAACAGCGTCCCAAGGCCGGAGGCGACCAGCGGCAGGATGAGGCCCGCACGCGTGTTGACGAGGCCAAGTTCGACGGTCACGGCATAGGTCGGCAGGAACCGGGATTCCAGAGGCAGCAACAGGGTCAGCAGAAGCACGGCGAAGATGGCGCTGGCAAAGCGAACCCGAAAATAGATCAGTGCATAGGCTGTCATGAGGGACAGAACGACCTTCAGGGTCGCAAATCCAGCGCCCAGCAGGAAGGAATTCCACATCATCGACAATGCTGTGACGTCACCGGAAAAGCCCGCGCCGGTCTGCAGAAAGTGTCCGTAGTTTTCCAGCGTGCCACTGCCCAGATCGAGCCTTGGCCGGACCCTTCCGCCCTCATGGGTGGTTGCGGCGAAGATCGAATAGACAGGCAGCGTCATCACAAGCGCGCCGCCGATCAGGATCAGATGATCAAGAAGCTGGGCCTGCCAGCGCCGCCAGTTGGGCATATGAGACTGGTTCCTCAAATCGTTCCGAAGTAACCGGGGCGTGCTGCGGGGACGGAGCGGGGAAATCTCGACGTTGCCGGGGCAGGCGCCAAGACAGTTCCGCAGTGAGCAAATGCCCGGTTCAGACCCGTCGGTGAGACGGCGGCGAGGATCGCCGGGTGCAGAGTATTATGGATTGTGACGGGCGAGGGCAAGACGCAATTCGGTCTGCCTGCAGGTGCCGCCGGCGGGAGACAGGCTGGTTGGCCGGGCCGGAAAAGACCTCGTCCGATGACGTAGCGTTCCAAAAGTGCTGCTATTTTAGGAGGGGGCGTTCTGGAAGTTGTTTTTACCCCTATCCTGTCCCTTGAGTGACAGGGAGCAGTTCTTCAGGCAATATTTCGCGGTATTACGAGACTTTCTTCATCCTGAAAGCCATGTTTCACATTTGGTGCCGGGGGCGCGATATGACACGGATACTCCTTTATAATGGTGAGCTTGATTTTTTGACGCGGGGATATATGGCCGCGCATTCCGGTTACAGCTATTCCTCGACCGATGAAATTCTGGGTCATCTGGTTCAAAACGCGCCATCGGGTGGCTTCGGCGTGGTCGAGCTGGTCTTTCACAGCGGCGTTCCCGGTCAGGTGACCCTTCTGGATGCAGACTGCGTAGGCGGATTCACGGCGGCCAGTCCGGTCGGGATGGTGTCGCACAGTTCCGGGATGGAGAACTTTTGGAGAACGCTGGGCCAATATATCCGCCCTGGCGGCGTCCTTTCCCTCAATGCCTGTTCGATCGCGGAGGGGCGCGCCGGCGGGCACCTGCTTCGGCATCTCTGCCGCGCCATCGGTGGTGGCAAGCGAGTTTGCGGTGGGCTGGGCGACCAGACCTCCGGTGTCTTCGAGTATAACAACGCCTCGCTCATGCGCGGTTATCCCTACTATTTTTAAGACCAGAGGGTTCGGGCCACCGCCTAGAGCACCACAATGCCGGAATGCTTGGCCTTGTGTTCCGGTTCGACGTGAATGGTGATCCGGGCTCCGGGGACATCTTCGACAATGGCAATCTCGATCCGGTCGCAGATCTCATGTGCCTTGTCGACGGACATTTCGCCCGGCACCACCAGGTGAAAATCGATGAAGGTGGATTTGCCGGCAATGCGAGTGCGCAGGTCGTGTGCCTCCAGGGCGCCTTCGCCATGTTCGGAAATCAGAACACGGATCTTGTCCAATGTGTCGTGCGAGGCGGCTTCGTCCATCAGTCCGCCGACGGATTCCTTGACGAGGCCCCAGCCGGACCAGAGAACGGTGAGGCCGACAAGAACCGCAAGCGCGGGATCCATGACTTTCCAGCCGGTGAGCATCACCAGCACAACACCGCCCAGAACCCCGACGGAGCTGACCACATCGGTCATCAGATGCTTGCCGTCCGCAACAAGGGCAGGTGATCTTGCGTGTTTGCCATATCTCATCAGGTACCGCGCCCAGGCGCCGTTGATGACGGCGGCAAGCAGGTTCATGCCGATACCGGCTGGCGAATATTCCGGACTGTCGCCACTGATGAAGCCGAGCCAAGCCGCGCGGAAAATCGACAGGGCGGCAAGCACGATCATCACACCGACGAGAACCGCCGCGAAATACTCAACCTTGTCGTGGCCGTAGGGGTGGTTGCTGTCGGCGGGTTTGGCGGCGAACCAGACGGCTGCAAGCGTAGCGATAGCGGACGCGATATTGACCGTCGTTTCCAACGCGTCTGAATAAAGCGCTATGGAGCCGGTCAACAGGTAGGCGCCGATCTTGAGACCGAGAACGACCACGCCGAAAACGATGCTCAAAAAGGCTATCTGAAGCCTGCGCTTCAACTTCATGCGTTCCCCCAGGACCGATTTGCTTCACCAGACGCCGGCAAAGCAGAGAACCTGACCGGCCACTGCGTTTCGCAAATTGCCCTTGCTTTGGGCGTTTACGATCCCGAGGCGGGTCGAACGGGGCAAGGGGTAGCAGTTTTCTCGGGGGTTACAACCCGGCTTCGAGGCCGGTGGGCTCGTTTTTCAGAGGGAATTGATATTTGGCCACACCACAGCGGCGGTTCACAGACCGCCGCTCTTGTTCATGGTTGCCGCGCCGATGATCCGGCCGGGGCCGTCGGGATTCTCAAGCTGCACGACAACTGCGCAGCGGGCGTCGCCTTTCAGCATCAGTTTGGACTTCGGCATGCGGAATGTCTCCTGGCCGCCGGACCACATTCCCATCGGCTGCAGATTGCGCACCACGTTGACGTAACGCACCTTGCGGCCCGCGTTTTCGCCGCGGCCGATATCAACGAGGGCTTCATCCTGCATGCGCAGGAAATAGACGGTCGCCATGTTGAAGCCCTTGGGCAGGGAGCCTTTCACCGTTGCCTGGACGACCATGTCGGTAATCTTCAGGTCGATTGTCGCGGTAAAGGGGTCGGTACGTGCCAGCGCGGCCCTTACATCGCCTTCGCGGCTGCCGACGACGTGTTCCTCGCCGTTGATCACCATTTGCGGGGTGTAGACCGACCGGTCGCCGCGCCGCGCGGCATAGGCTCGCTGACGCTGCGAGTTGACGGGACTTGCCAGCGTGTCCTTCCAGCCGAGATAATCCCAGTAGTCGACGGGCATCACCATGGTCAGGACGTTGTTATCTTCCTGCACCAGCTTTTCCGCCAGCCGATCGGCCGGCGGGCACGAGGAGCAGCCCTGGCTGGTAAACAGTTCGATGACTTTTTCGGGTTGCGCCTGCGCGCCGTTGATTGGCGCGGCCAGGGCAACTATTCCGCCGGTTACAATAAGCGCGGTGCGGAGGGCCTTGCCGGCCTTCCGGGAAAACGATCCCACCATTTGGCTCAATTCCTTGTTCGATTGCCCCTAAAATATGCAATGGAGCACTCAACCGAAAGTCACGAGCGGGTGACTTTCGTCTTAGACGGCCTCATTCGCGCGTTTGTGACAAGGCCTCACCATTTGGCGTGTCAGGCGTCTTGTGGAAAATACAGGTCGAAACGGGCGTTAGCGTTCTGGCCTGTCTGGCTTTCCGGACCTGCGATGGTGGATTGTCTCGGGCGGAGAATCATGTGTTCTGGTGTCTCGCGCCAGCCGGCCGCCACCTTCGCTTCAGGGCGCTGGCCGATCGTTGCCCGTGGTTCTGGCTGTTGAAACTGGAGACAAGTGCCCCTGTCTGGCGAACGTACCAAAGGTCAAGAGATCCATGACTTTGCGGTTCTGACGAGTGCCGCCCTGCCGTGGATGACCGGACCGTCCTTCATCTCGCTGTGGCACGCCTGCGGGTTGGCAACGCTTGGCTATCGGGTTGTCTATGTTCTTCCCTGGCTGGATGAGGTTTCACAGCAACGGCTGTGGGGCGAGACCCGTTTCGTCGATTTTGACGAGCAGGTCGACTGGCTCCGGACGGAACTTGAGGCATTCGGTCCCTACAAATTTCCGGAATGCCGGCCTTATCGGGCAAGGTTTGTGGCAGGCATGGGGTCGATAGTGCCGATGGAAGACGTCTACCGCGCCGCGCCGCCGGCCCGGTGCCTGATCGCGAGCGAGCCGGAGCATCTGTGCTGGTATCCGGTAACGACCGGGCGCAGGGGCATCCGGGCGGACAAGACGATCGGTCTCAGCATGACGGATTATGAAACCTACATCCGCATGTCCGGGTTGCCGTTTCCAAACAGCCTCGCCCGGCTGGTGTCCTTTCTTCACGGCCGCGCCCTGCGACTGCGCATCGATCTGCCCCTCAGCCTGTCGCCCGCCCTCACCCTGCCGGGCGTCACGATGCCTGTGGAACGGGTGACCGGTGTCATGCCCGGTTACGCGCAGGTGCCTCTCGTTACGCAGGAAACCGAAGGGATCTATTTTCTCGGAGCTTTCTTATGGGAAAAAGGCCTGGACGACCTTGCCCGCATCGCGGCTCGTGCCAAAAGGCCCATCGATGTCATTGGCGGCGGGCGTGATGAAGCAGAGTTTCGCACCTTCGCTCGAGAGGAAGGTGCGGATTTACGGTTCTTCGGACCGAACCGGCGGTTCTGGTCCGATATCGGACGATACCGGGTCATGGTGAACCCTTCGCGCAGCGAAATCCTGTGCACGGCAACCGCCGATGCGCTGGTTGCCGGCCGACATGTCATCCTGCCGGACTGTCCGGGCAACCTTCCCTACAAGGCCTATCCCAACGCCCATTTCTACACCGAACTGGAAGGGGCTCTCGAGGCGCTGGAGTATGCGTTGACGACTGTGCCGGAGCCGCCCATTGCCGCGCGCGAAGACTTCGACTGGATGAGCGCATGCCGCCGGCTGGTCCATCTTGCCGGGCTGGAAAGCGAAGATTGATCTTCCAGGCTCGTATTATCGCCGGGACATCGGGACGCACAGGCGTATCGGCTGCTCACAAACCGAGATCTGCGCAGGGGCATGCGCGACGATATCGCCGTCGGCCTGTATCGGGTCGCCCAGGGGACTCAGGATTTCGACTGTTCTGGCCGGCTGTTGGGCAACGAGACCAAGCCGCAGGAGCAGGCCTGCCGGTATCAGCAGAAAGCGTCCGAAGACAGACAGAGCGCTGCCTGGAGGAAATATCGTTGCGCAAAAAGACGGGTTGGCGAGGTCGCAATTCGGTGCGAGGACAAATGTCCCGCCATACCGTTTGCCACGGCTGACGATCAGTGTCGCTGCCTTTTCGGGCTCACCGTCCAGCCGGACGTCCACCGGCGGGCAGGACCATCGCCGCAGTGTCCGGAAAACTTCGATCAGATAGGCGGCCTTGCCGAAGCGGGTCTTGGTGGCGCGGCTGAGATCCGAAACCACCTGCGCGTCCAGCCCTATGCCGGCCATCATCATGAAGCGGTGCCCGTTGACCTGGCCTGGCCGGATCTTAAGGATGCGCGCTTCCATAAGGCAGTTCGCAATCCGGTGTGGATCCGTGCCGATACCGAGCTCATGCGCCAGCACATTCGCCGTGCCGAGCGGTATGAGCCCCAGAGGCGGCGTCTGCGGGCCGGCTCCCTGAATTGCATCGTTGATCGTGCCATCGCCGCCCGCGATTGCCAGGATATCGGCGTTGTCTGATGTCGTTTCCCGAACGAAACCGGCGGCATCGCCCGCCTTCGTCGTGATCAGGATTTCGCACGTGTGACCGCGTGCCTCAAGCAGCGCCAATACCGCCTTGAAACGCTTCTCGCGCTTGCGGCCTGTGCGGGGATTGTAGACGACCCTGATCTTCAGGCCACGCTCTTGAGGGCGGCTGCCGCCCGTCACGGGGCCCTGGTCGTCCTCAGGCATCGGTCAGGCTCTGGACACGTGCCGGGCGTGCGGCAATTCACCGGCCGGCTGCAAGGAGCCTGCTGCCGGAACACGGGAAGCGCCGATGCGGTCCATGATCTCAAGAATGTCGGCGGGCGATGTGTTGGCGGCAACCGGTTGCCGCGCTTGGCCGCGCTCGATGGCGGACATGGCCGCCTTGAAGCTCTCGCTGAAATCGGAGGACGTCGAAAAGGCCAGTCCGGCTCCCGTCTTCGTCACGTGGCGCAGGACCGCAGCTTCCTGCGGCAGCGCCAGGCTCTTGTCGAGCAGCATGGATACGCCAAGTGCCATGGCTTCGCTGGTGCTGCCCGGACCCGGCTTGCCGATGAAGAGATCGCTGGCGGAAAGATACTGGGCGACCCTGTCGGTAAACCCGAGAACCTGGACCGGAAACGGGAGGTCCATGGCGCGCAGCTGATCGGCAAGCGCTTCGTTCCGGCCGCAAAGAAACACCACCTGGGCGTTATGCGGAATGTCGCGCATCGCGGTTGCCAGTTCGATCATGCGCATGCTGCCCTGGGCACCATAGAGCACGGTCACGACAGGTCTGGAAGGATCGAGATTCAGCGCTTCCCGGCTGGAGCGTTGGGTGGGGTCGGTGAATTCCGGCCGGATCAGCAAGCCGCCCATCGCATGGATCTTGCCGGCAAGCTTCGGCAGCTTTTCGGCATTCCGCAGGGCGTCCTGCGTGCCACAAATTGCGTGATAGTCCGCCCGGTTGGGAAACCAGACACCTTTCGCCAGTTCCGCCCAGTCCGTGATCATCACGGCGCCTTCCGGCAACGGGCCTTCCGTTATGCCAGCGCGGTAGCGTTTCAGCGCCTCCAGCATCACCCGGTTGCCGAGCGGCATGACCGACAGCACGATGTCGGGGCGAATGTCTTCGAAATGCCGGGAAAGAATGCTGATGGCCGGCGGTTCACAGAAAACGTAGTTCAGGCGCAAGGCTGCATAAAACAGCCAACAGGTGAGGCCGGTACGTCCCTGACGCAAGATGACCTCGTTGTAGATATTCTCGCCTGTGCGTGATCCGAAGCGGCTGAAGAGGTCGAGATGCGGGATCAGCGATGTATAGGGATTTATCAGGCTGACCCGGTATCTGCCGGACCCTTCGAGGCATGCTTTCAGGGCGAAGGCGCTGGCCCGGTGGCCACCGCCTGCGTCCGTATAGATCACTGCCACATGGACGGGTTCCGTCATGCACCACCTTCTGAAGATGTACCGGTCGGGGAAGTGCCGGACTTCGGCAGAACCAGATGCTCCCGGGTCATCGGGACATCGTTTTTCAGGCCCCTGGTCATCAGCAGATGGTACAGCCGGTTGTCGCCCCAGCTGAAGGAGGAACTTGCGACTTCCAGATACAGCCGGAAGCTTCTGACGAAGGTGTCGTCATACATTTCGCGGATACGGTCGATATTGGCGTCGAAATTGGCGAGCCAGTATTTGACCGTCGGCGGATAGTGCAGCCGGATATTCTCAAGGTCGATCATGTAGAGATCATTGTTGCCGGCAGCCTCGACCATGGTCGTCAGCGGCGATGCCTGCGTTCCCGGGAAGATGTATTTGTCGATCCAGGGGTCGATCGGCCGGGGGATTTCGTTGCCGATCGTGTGGACGAAGGCAAGGCCCTGTGGCTTGAGAATGTGTGCGATCCGTTCGAAGACCGGTGCGATCTGGGCATTGCCCATGTGTTCGACCATGCCGATCGAGGCAACCTTGTCGTAAAGGCCGTCCGCTTCGCGAGCGTCCTGCAGGCGGATCTCGATCTTGTCGGAGAGGCCGCGCTCGGCGATCTTCTGAATTGCATAGTCGCGCTGTTCTGCCGAAATGGTGAAGCCTACGCCCGTGATGCCGTAGTTTTCGGCGGCATACATCAGGAAGCCGCCCCAGCCGCAACCGAGATCGGCAACATGTTCACCCGGCTTCAGGCACAGCTTGCGGCATACGAGTTCCAGCTTGTTGTTCTGTGCTTCATCCAGCGTGTTGTCGGGCGAGGTGAAATAGGCACAGGTGTAGATCATGCCCTTTCCGAGCAGGATCTCGTAAAAATCGTTGCCGATGTCGTAGCTGAAGGAAATGTTCTCGCGCGAGCGGGCAATGGTGTTGCGTGCGCGCAGGAAATGAAAGGCCAGTTTGATCCGCAGCATCAACGACATGGGCCGTTCCGCAAAATCGATGGCAAAGCCCAGGTAGAAGAGCTTCTTGATGTCGCCTTCCACCTCGATATCGCCCAGCATGTAGCTCTCGCCAAAGCCCATGAAGGCGTCCGAAAGCACCCTGGAGAGAGCCCGCTCGTTCTTGAAATGCAGAATGAACTCTGGCTCGGTCCCGATGGAGAAGCCGGTTCCGTCCCAGTAGCGGACCTCGAACTGCGCATCGGGAGAGGCCGCAGACATGGCTTCTGCGAGCTGGCGGATAACGTCTTTCATTGGCGGGCTTTCTAAATCAATGAAGAGAATTTGCAGGACGGCGCTTGGGTCCGCTGATCGCGGTCCAGAGCGAAATGATGCTGTCCCGGTACTCGGGAATGGTGCGCTTCAGCTCCTCGTGGAGCGCGGGCAGATTGTGATAGGGCACCCCGGGATACATGTGATGCGCCGTATGAAAGCGGAAGCCAACCGGCTGCACGATCAGGGCCAGCGGAGACTCAATCGTGAAGCTGTCGATCATCTGGTCTTCCCGTCCGGAGGTTTCGGCCAGGCGTTCCAGTTCATGTTCCAGCGGGATACGCGCGGTCAAAAGCGCCCAGCCCAGAACCAGGACGGCATAATAGAAAGGCAGCGCCGCGGGGAAGAAGATGATTGCCGCAATGAAGAGCGCGAGCGTAACCCGGGCGTGCCGGGTCACTTCGGCCTGCTGTTCCGGTGTCAGGGCGGAGCTGAGCGAAAAGCCGAGTTTCTCCGTCGCCCAGCGATCGAGCGCAGCTTCGACCCGGAACGCACCGAGCGCGGCGGTCACCGTCATCAGAAGGTTGGTAAAGGGCACCACAAAGGGGATCACGAGCAGAACCATGGCCATGGCAAACGCATTGCCGCGCACGAGCGGGTATTGCGGATCCTCGGGCGTTCCGAAAATGCCGAGCCGATGATGGGCCAGATGCGGCAGTTGAAACCGCAGCGGCGGAACCATCACGATGAGCGCCACTGTCCAGGTGTAGAGTGCCCGGAAACCGCGCAGCTTCTCGTCCTTGATGTGTACGATTTCGTGGCAGAAAAGTCCTGCGCGATGCAGGCCGAATGTCGCCAGCAACCAGGGCAGGATAACCATCGGCCAGGAGGCGTTCAGACCCCACGCAAACCCGACGACAAAAAGCGCCAGATAAAAGCAGAAATCGCGATAGTAGATGGCTGGTCGCGGTATGAAATAGTCACGGGCAATCATGTCGTTCCAACCTTCAGCGATAGGGTCGAGCAAGCAGCACTAGCTTAGGCTTGCGTCTCAGATCAAGCCTGTATTGAAGGCCGCGACACCCATCATGTAGTGAATCAGGATCACACCGGCGATGTTCTGATGCCTGATGTAGATCCAGCCGAAGATAAATCCGGTGCCGATTGTCATCAGCACGGCCGGAATGCCGAAATGAAGGTGGAACATTCCGAACAGCACCGAGGCGAGAAGGACCGACCGCCATTTGCCCTGGTCTCCCAGGAAACGCTGGAAGGAAGACTGCAGAAAGCCCCTGGCGATGATTTCCTGCAAGGCACTGTGAAGAAAGTAGCTCAGTGTTCCCAGCAGGTTGAAGGGCAGTGGCTTGCCGGGCAGCGCGTCGAAATATTTGAGCACTGCCGCCAGTCCCCAGGCAAAGATACAAAGCCCGACCGAAATGATCGCGCCCTCGATCAGGGATTTCTTCAGGCCGACGGTTGTCAGTCCGAGCGCCGAAATCGAAATGCCCATGTGCCGGATGACAAAGAGGCTTGGCACCATCAGGATGGCGAGATACTGCCAGGCGAAGACTTCGGTGTAGACGTCCACGTTGACGATCGTCCGCGCCAACACGTTGTTCACCAGCGTGCCGATGGACATCATGATCAGCGAATAGACGAAAAACTTGCCGAACTGCTGCTGTTCGTTCCGAAGGTCCAGTTCACGCTGCAGGGCTGCGACATGCTCCTGCGTGGAGGCGCGCATGCGCCGTGTCACGAAGGATGCCAGAGCCCCTTTGAATTCTGCAAGTCTGGCTTCGCCATCGGCCAGTTCGAGGATCCGTTCCGGCTCGATTTCAAGCACGGCACCGGCTGTTTCAGCACGCACGGTTGCCGAGCGTGGTTCACCGTCAAGAAGCGCCATTTCGCCGAAAGGTTGCCCCGGCCCAATTTCCGCAACACGGTGGTCCGAGGCCGTGCCGTCGCCCTTGCGGTAAATGCCGAAGGTGCCTTCGAGAACGATGTAGAGCCCGTCGCTTGTCTCACCCTCAACGATGACGTCCTGATGCGCCGCGACCGGCACCCTGCGCGAGGCCGCCCGTACCGCATCGGCGACCCGCTGCGGCATGAACTCCGTCATCCGATGAAAGATCGTTTCAAGATCTTCCGTTTCCTGGACCTTTTCTTCAACGGGGATGGAAGCCGTGCGCATGGGGTTACCCTACCTCGTGGTCCTGAACCAGCGGCCGCCGAAATACAGAAGCACGACGATCGGCATCAGCAGGACGTGATAGCTTCCATAGAGGCCAAGACCCCAGAACCCCGGGCTCTGCATCGGGATCATCGCTGATACACCCAGCGTGAGGAGAATGCCGGCGATCATCGGCAGCGTTCCCTTGTTCTGGCGGAACCGGACAACGCTCAGCACCAGCAGGAATATCAGGCCGATGGAATAATAGAGGATCACGGACAGAAAATCGTCGGAAGTCAGGATCATGAAGACCGGCCAGAGTGCGCCCAGCACGCCGGCAGCCACAAATCCCTGGCGCAGCGGCGAGGAAAGGTACTGAAAGCTGGCCGCGACGATCATGCTGAGACTGCCCAGAACGATGACGATGCGCGTTGCGATCACAAGCGGACGGTGCGCTTCGTGACCGATTGTTTCGAAAAACCCGTGGTCAATGGCACCCAGCATCGAGGCAAGCCCGATCAATGCCAGTGTCAGGCTCCAGATCCAGGCAGGTGAGAAGGTCTGAATGCCCGGACGCAGGCTCAGGCCGGCGAGAAAAAACAGCTCGCAGGCAAGGATCACATCAGTCAGGGCTGAAAGGACGAGTTCGGAAAGCAACAAGAATACTCATGGTTGGCGCCAATCTGACGGGTGGCGGCTGGCGGTATCCGGCCTGAAATTGGCCGGTTCGCCGCAATAATCCGTCGTCAGCATTGAGATTATGTTAAGCGGCTCGCCGCAGCGAGACGCGGAATTTGGTGCGTCAGGATGTTGCCTCGTTCGGTGTTTGTGCGGACCGCTTTCCCTTGACCCATGATTTCAGCGCCCGCTCCGCCGGCATCTCATAAATGCGGTAGAGGAAGATCGAAAACACTGCCGTGATGCACAGCGATACCGGAAAGAAAACGATATCCGCCGGGATGGACGGCCTGAGGAAGATGTTCATCAGGTGAAGCGACGGCTGGTGCACAAGATAGAAGGCGAAAGAGGCATTGCCGAGAAGCACGAGCGGGCGGGTTGAAAACACCCTTGTGAGTGCGGCGCCTTCCGTCAGATGTGCATAGAAGAACAGTGTGATGACCGGCAGGTAGAACAGGGAATAGCGGAAGGGATCCGGGACATCCGGTGCCAGCCACATCGCCAGGAACAGAAGAAGATAGCTGAGTGGCTGCACTGCGCCGGGCAGCCGGACGCCGCGACGCCAGACCTCATGCAGAACCATGCCGACCAGAAACTCCAGAATGCGGAAGCCGGGAAAGACATAGAACAGCCAATGCGAGAACGGGTATTTGCCGAAGAAGATCACATCGCCCAGGAATACCTGAACCAGCAGGGCGGAAACGAACACCACCACACCGAGCCCCAGTGTGACCGCCACAAGCTTTCGCGGTGAAAACGCAACCAGGCCGAAGAAGCACACATAGAAAAACATTTCATCCGACAGCGACCAGGACGGTGCGTTGAGAGAGAAATAGATCGAGGAAACCGGAATCCAGCTCTGCAGGTAGGTCAAATTCAGAACCGTCTTGATGACGCTGAATTCTTCCGAGTAGATCGCCTCGACCTGCATGATCGAGAAATAGAGAAACGGCAATCCTGTGAGGAAATGCAGAGGTGTCAGACGGGCAATGCGCAGCAGGAAGTAGTCGCGAAAGGACATCGTGCCGGCAAGGATTCTCGTCTTGTAGGACTGCGTCAGCACGAAGCCGGACAGGATGAAGAAGAAAGAGACGCCGACATAGCCCTGTTCGGCGATTGTCTTGACGAAGTCGCCGCTGGTATCCCAGCGGAAATGAACGCCAAATACCAGCAAGGCTGCGAAGAAGCGCAGTCCGGTCAGTTGTTCCAGTCGAACCTTTGCCGCGCCGTCGGTCACGTTCATGCGCAAATCATCCCCTCAATTAACCCAGGGACACTAATGACCGCAGGCTTCCGGGAAATCTATGCCAGCGTCGATTTTATTATGGGTAAATGAACTGATGCGGCGGGTCCGATTCAGTCAGTCGAAGATTTTCTGCAGGTTCCCGCGCCAACGGCACATCAAGGTGCGCTGTGCTGCTTCACCCATTCCCACGTTTCTCCGATGCCGCGCCGCAGGGGAACGGCAGGTTGCCAGCCGAATGTCGCTCGTGCCCTGGCAATATCCAGCACCACCCGTGGCACATCGAAGTTGCGGCCCGGCTTGTAGACAGGTTCCAGGGTGCGCCCTGTGGTTTGGCCGATGATGTCGACGACCTGCGAGATGGACGTGCCTTCACCACTTCCGGCGTTGAAGCTGCCGGACGCGCCGGAGATCAGGGCGCGATGGCACAGGTCGGCAATGTCTTCGACGTGAACGAAGTCGCGCACGACGCTGCCGTCCCCCCAGATTTCGATGGGGGCGTCCTCCGCCACCTTGCGCAGATAGGTTCCGATCACGCCCAGAAGGCCGACCTGTGCCTGGCGCGGTCCATAGATGTTCGCCGGACGAAGGGCGACGAACTCGAGCCCGTGGAGCTGTTGTTCCATGCGCAGGTACTGTTCGATCGCCAGCTTGACGATGCCGTAGGATGAGATCGGGTTCAGCGGATGATCTTCCGGCACCGGATCCTTTGTCGGGATGCCATAGACTGTGCCACCGGAGGAAAAGAAGACGAGTTTCCTCGTTCCGCTTGCCCGCATGGCTTCCAGAAGGTGAACCGTGGGAACGAGGTTGCCGGAGATGTCGGCGGCCGGATCGAGGTTCGAGGTCGAGGGAACGGTCGTGCTGGCCAGATGCACCACCGCATCCACACCGGACAGGGTGTCGGCGAGCCGGTGATAATCGGACAGGCTGTGGAAGACGTAGTCGACACCGGGAAGCGGCGGCCGATACAGTTCCGGCCGGGTGTCCATGACCCGCACCGACAGGCCTTGCTGAAGGCACTTGTCCACGACATGAGACCCGATGAACCCGCAGCCACCGATCACAAGTACTTTCAAGACGGGCCTCTCCGGAATCGGCTGAAAAAGATGATCCGGACTTTAGAACGGCCCCGTGGCGATTTGTAAATGGGGCTTGGCCGGTTCGCCGTTGTCACCGCAAACAATCAGCGGGGACAATGGCCTGCGCAGGTGACAGGCAGGCACCACAAGGTTGGCAAGATCAGGATTTGTTGCCGTCCATGATCTTCTGCAGTTCCGGCAGGAAGACGTCGTAATAGCTTTCGGGGCTCAGCGGACCGATGAACTTATACCGGATCGTGCCTTCGCCATCGACGACGAAGGTTTCCGGCACACCGTAGACACCCCATTCGATCGCAGTGCGGCCACCGGTATCAGCGCCGACGCGCTGATACGGATTGCCGAGACTGCCCAGGAAGCGGCGCGCGTTTTCCGGCTTGTCCTTGTAGTTGATACCGAGAAGCTGGATGCCTTCGACCTTTGCCAGCTCTTCCAGAAGCGGGTGCTCCTGGCGGCAGGGCACGCACCAGGATGCAAACACATTGACGACGGAAACCTTGCCGATGAGATCCTGACGGGAAAACCCGGCAACGGCGGTGTCACCATCGGTGAGGCCTTCAACCGGCGGCAGGTCGAATTCCGGCGCCGGCTTGTTGATCAACGCAGAGGGAATTTTTTGCGGATCGCCGCCGAGGGTCAGCTGAAACAGGAACAGGGCGGCGAGCGCTGCGAACACCACCAAGGGCAGCAGCACCAGAACCGGGAAACCGCGTTTGGCAGTCTGCTGCCCGTGTCGGCCGGCACCGGTATCGTGGGACGTCATGAGCTTGCTTTTCCTTCACCGGCCGGCCGGGCGCGGGAAATGCCCCGGGCTGCCAGGTCCTTGAGGGCTTTTTCCTGTTGGGCCTTGTCGATGCGCACCCAGGCGATCAGTCCGATGACCGTGAAGAGGCAAAGGCCGTAGGACGCCCAGATGAAGCCAGCGTGTGGGCCTAGATCCATGAGAATTACTCCGCAGGCTGAGCCGTGGCTGCCGCTGTGCCTGGCTGGGCAGCGCTGGCTGCGCGCAAGCGCAGGGCACGCACGCGGCGGCGCAGGATCTCGTTACGCATTGCCATCAGATGCAACACGAAGAACAGCAGCGTAAAGGCGATCGCCATGACCAGCAGGGGCCAGAGAATGTCCGGATGAATGGTCGGGCCGTCCATGCGCATGACGCTTGCCGGCTGGTGAAGCGTATTCCACCAGTCGACCGAAAACTTGATGATCGGCAGGTTCAGCGCGCCGACGAGCGTCAGCACGGCTGCCGCCTTGCCGGCCTTGATCGGATCTTCCATCGTGCGCCACAGCGTCATCAGGCCGAGATACATGATCAGGAGGACCAGGACCGACGTCAGTCGCGCGTCCCAGACCCAATAGGTGCCCCACATGGGCTTGCCCCAGAGCGATCCGGTCACGAGTGCCATGAAGGTGAAGGCCGCGCCGATGGGGGCCGCGCTCTTGGCGGAAACATCCGCCAGCGGGTGTTTCCACACAAGGGTGCCAAGTGAGGACAGCGCCATCACGGAATAGCACATCATGCTGAGCCAGGCGGCCGGCACGTGGATATACATGATCCGCACGGTGTCGCCCTGCTGATAATCTTCAGGCGCAACGAAGAAGCTCATGTAGAGCCCGGCGGCGAACGCAATGACGCACAAGCCGATAAGCCAGGGCAGAACCACCTGGACCAGCCTCAAAAATCGCGTCGGATTTGCATAATCCCAAATTGCCATGGAACCGTTCTAATCTAGAGCGTTGTCCGCTTCAATGGACGAGTATGCCGCAGGGTGCATTGCGCGGTGTCAAATTGCCGTCAATCTCCTGCAAACCGGAGCGCCGCGGCAGCGGCAAGCGGGCCGATCACCGCCGCAATCAGCGACAGCGAACACAGGATCAGGAACGGCGTCAGAAACGGCACGGGATCATGAATAGCGGCATCCGCGGCACTGACGCCGAAAATCAGCACGGGAATGGCCAGCGGTATCACCAGCACTGCCAGCAGAAGACCGCCTCGGCGCAACGAGACGGTGAGGGCCGCGCCGATGGCGCCGATCAGCGTCAGGGCCGGTGTGCCGACCAGCAGCGTGAGCGTGACGGCTCCCGTGGCGACGGGGTCGAGATTGAGAAAGATGCCGAGCAGGGGGGCGGCGATCACCAGCGGCAGGCCCGTTGCGACCCAGTGCGCCAGGCACTTGATCAGCACAAGCAGTTCCAGCGACCGTCCGGCCATCAGCATCAGGTCCAGCGTTCCGTCCTCCCGATCAGCCTGAAACAGCCTGTCCAGTCCGAGGAGCGTCGCCAGCAGCGCGCCAATCCACAAGATGGCAGGACCGATGCGGGAAAGCAGGTTCAGATCCGGACCGACGCCGAAGGGAATGACGGTGACAACGGCCAGGAAGAACAGCACACCGACAAGCGCGCTGCCGCCGACGCGCACAGACAGCCGAAGATCTCGCCGAAACAGCACAACAGCCCAGGAACTCATGCGGGCAGATCCTCCTCGTGCAGCGAAACGGGTTCAGCGGTGCGCAGATGCAGGATCTTGGTTTTGGCAAGTGCCAGATCGGTGTGGGTAGCAGTTATGATCATGCCGCCGGCGGACAGATGTCCGTTCATCAGGTCCAGAAGCTGGCCTTCCGATGCCTTGTCCAGCGCCGATGTCGGCTCATCCATCAGCCAGATCGGCCGGGGCGTGACCAGAAGCCGGGCAAGGGCCAGGCGCCTCGTCTGACCGGCGGAGAGAAATCCTGCCGGCAGGTCTGTCGTGTGGCCTATGCCGAGGAGATCAAGCGCTTCCTCGGGAGACATTGCCGTTGCGCCAAAGACAGATGCCGAAACCGGTGAGGTGAAGCCTTGCCAGAACGTCAGGTTTTCCAGCACCGAAAGCGCCGCCTTGACTGCGTTCTGATGGCCGAAATAATGGGCGTGTTCAGCCGGTGACCGGTCGGTTTCTCCCTGTTCCAGCCGAAGCGTGCCGCCAGCCAGCGCGACAAGACCTGCCAGCGTCCGCAGCAGCGACGACTTGCCGATGCCGTTCGCGCCCGTCACGACCAGCGCCGTGCCGGAGGGAAGATCAAAGGACAGGTCCTGAAACACCCGGCGTCCGCCGCGATCGATGGTCAGGTTTTCGGCAATCAGTCTCAGGGGAATGCTCCGGCGGCAGGTTGGGTTGAACCTTGTTAGTTGGCCGCACTGTTATGATGCAAGGAAAATTCCCCGCCTTGTCTTTGCTCAAAGACAAAACACCCGGGGCTTGCCCCGGGTGCTTTGGTGTCCGGACCCGCTTGCCGGACAATTTCAAAAAGCAGCGCGGTTTGCCCGCGTTGCAGGGCGATCAGTCGAACACAGATGCGATCTGGTCGACGCTGACGCCTTCCTTGATTTCACGCAGGCGCGCATAAATCAGTGCGACAAGGATACTCAGGAAACCTGCGCCGACTGTGGAAATGGCAGCGAACAGGATGATGCCGATGACCATGCCGATGCTGCCGGCCGAGGCCACGAGGCCGACGACGAACAGAGCGACGATGTTGATGATGGTGGCACAGATGATGGCCAGTACCAGCGCACCCAGGATCGGCCAGCGGTATTCCTTGGTGAGATACTTGCTGCGGCCAAGACCGCCGAAGCCGGCGCGTTCAATCACCACGGCCGGTGCCATGACGGCGAATACCGCATAGACCCAAAGGCCAGGAACGACCAGCAGGACCAGGCCGATACCAACCAGGATCGAGACGACGATCGAAAGGATCGCCAGCGGCACGACAGCACTCAGGGCCGGACCGAAGTAACGGCCAAGCTGTACCGGGCGCGACAGCTTCGCGTCATAGGCAAGCTGCACCAGAAGCGCGGTGGTGATGGAATAGACCACCATGCTGACGAGGATTGACAGCACGTTGGCAACAGCGCTGCCAGGGCCGGTGAACTCCTGCGGCTGGATGCCGAGTGCGGCACCGAAGCCGACCAGCAGGCCGGAAATCAGGAAGCCGATCAGGTTCGGCACGAAGCCTACGATGACGACCTGAATGAAATGCTTGAGGAGGATCGAGAAGCTCTCGCCGATGATGGAGCCAACGCCAAGGGAGGCCGTGGGCTGGCTTAGGGTCGTGTCGGTCATTCAATTGCTCCGTAAAACTTCCAATAGTTTTTTCAAAAGTGGTTATCTAATTCCAGCCCACATACCGACGAACGCTGCCCGCCAAACGGGAGGAGCGACGATCATCCGCCTGAAGCCGTGGACTGTCCGAAAACCGGTAGATCCCGATCGCATGAGCATCTTGCCCGCCCTCTGCCGAAGACAGTTACTCTTGCGATTTTTCACCATAAATCCTTCTGCAGCAGGTCACAAGCGGGGCCGAGCGCGGAAGTTCAACCCTCCTGACACTCAGTCGAAGACATCGGCGACCTGGTCAACGCTGATACCTTCCTTGATTTCGCGCAGTCGCGCGTAAACCAACGTGGCAAGAATTGCCAACGGTCCGCTTGCCAGCGCGTTGGTTGCGGCAAAGACGGGCAGGGCCCAGACGTAACTTCCCTCACGGGCGAGAAGCTCCACTGGAAAAGCGCCGGCAATCGTGACAGCCAGCGAGCAAAGCCAGACCGGCAGCAGTGCGCCGGCAATCTGCCAACGATAGGTTTTCGTCAGCGCCCAGCTGCGGCTCATGCCGCTGAAGCCAATCCGTTCAATGACGACAGCGGGGGCCAGAACCGAGAAGACCGAACATCCCCACAGGGCGACAAAAGGAAGAACCGCAAGCGCCGTGATGGAAATCAGGGTCGTATTCACGAAGATTGCGATGAAGACCAGCGGCAGCGCAATGCACACGAAGATGACGACCAACAGCCCGTTTTGCAGGCAGATCGGTGCGCTGGCCTTGAGGGCCGGGAGCAAATAGCGGGAAATCGAGACCGGGCGGTTCAACCGGGCGTCATAGGTCAGCTGGGCGAGAAAGGCCGCAGTCACGGCAAAAACGATCACATCGACAAAGGCCGTCGCAAGGTCGACGAGGCCGGCCAGGTCGCTGGTGTCGTCCGTTTCCAGATTGAGCGCGGCATCGACGCCGACAAGCGATCCAGCCAGCAGAGCGCCCAGGAGGCTGACTACAAAACCGATCGCAAGCACCGGCACAAGATTCCGGATCGTGATGGAAAAACTGGTTCCTATCAGCGCGCCGATCCCAAGTGACTGCCGGACATGGCGCCCCTGCGACCCCTCGGACTGGCCAACCCGATCAAGGAAATAGGCTCTGAGGCTATGATTATCCTGTTTCTGCAATCTGGCTGATCCACTTGATGACTGGAGCCGGAGAGGGCGAAAGGTCTATTTTTCCTCACCGGATTGGGCGTAGTGCTTGTTTTCCCGCTTGTCGCCGAACAGCTGGCGTTGCTCGAGATGTTCCCGCTGGGCGTTGTAGAACGCCTGCAGGAACGGCATACGATCCACCGGAGGAACCGGAGCGGCATAGCCGATCTTCTTGCGGATCTTTTCCACGATGGCTTCCAGGGTGGCGTTCCGCTGGTGGGCAGCTTCGGCTCCGGACGGTGTATTCTGGCCACGCAGCAGCGTTTCCAGTGTCTGCAGTTCGAAGGCGCCGTAGTGGTCGAGCTGATGGGACAGGAAGACGAATTTCTTGCGTGCAGTCCCGGTCGCGACCGTCTCGCTGGCCAGATCCTTCAAAAGCACCGGTACCGGCAGGTGGATGACATGGGTGCCTGCCATCATGTCGCCCAGCCGGCGCCGGTAGCGGTTGAACAGGGGGATCATCAGCGACATGGCAACCCAGGCAAAAGCGGCGAGCGAGGCAAGCGGCGTTGCCGAATCC
Source organism: Labrenzia sp. 5N (assembly GCF_012395805.1). Taxonomy (NCBI): domain Bacteria; kingdom Pseudomonadati; phylum Pseudomonadota; class Alphaproteobacteria; order Hyphomicrobiales; family Stappiaceae; genus Labrenzia; species Labrenzia sp. 5N. The sequence continues at coordinate 74,898 of NZ_JAAZTM010000006.1, forward strand.
AGCGTCAGCAGAAGCGTCCCGGGCAGGAAGATCTCCGCCTCCTTCATCAGGTTGCGCAGGACAAGAGCGCGGGCGGTCAGTGGTCCGCCGTCATGGGAAACCACCTTGATCTTCATCAGCCGTTTCCCGAGGGTCTGGCCGTTCCAGGCCAGTTCGGCCAGCACATAGTAGGGAACCCGGATCAGGAAGAACAGCAGGGCGGCGATGGCCATCAGTGTCTGCGGTGTCGTCAGGTTGATCAGAGCGAGCAGGATCACCAGGCAGGTCGCGGCAATCGCGGTCAGGATGATATCGATGAGCTGGGCAGAAAAGCGCACCCCAACACCCGCGATGGGCAGCGTCAGTGCAACGCCCTCCGGCGGCACAAGCGTTGACGCCGGTGGCCGGTCGGTCTTGGTTCGTTTCCAGAAACGCACTCTCATCGCCGGCTCCGGCCTCCCAACAGGAACCAGGACAGCCAGAGCGCACCGATCCCCCAGCCGATGATCAACCGGGCCTCAAGGCTTTGCACCAGTTGCCGGCCGAAGCCTTCCAGAAGTGCGGCCGCCACCAGCATGATGGCTGCGACAATCGCCAGTTTCACGGCATCGCGACCGGCTTCGCGCAAGGCAACGCTGCGCGATCTGTCACCTGGAAAAAGCACCGCGGCCCCCAGTTGCAACCCGCCACCGCAGGCAATGCAGATGGCAGAGATTTCGGTGACGCCATGGATCGACAGCCAGCCGACGAGATCGAGACCCAGGCCCCGGTCGACGTGAAGGGCGAGGAAGGCACCCAGCGACAGGCCGTTATAGAATGTCAGCAAGACGGCAGGGGCGCAGGCAAAGACACCAAGACCGAAAACGAAGATCGCGATGCGGGTGTTGTGGGAAAACAGATAGGTCGCGAAGGCACCGAGCCCGCTTGCCTGGTCGGTGCCGTAGATCACCGAGCGCAGGGATTCCGTGGTCGCGTCCGGCCCACGGTTGCCTGCAAGTTCGGCCGGCATCATCACGTAGAACCAGTCGTTGTTCTCGAAATAGAGCAGATAACCCGTGAGGGCGCCAAGCGCCATGCACAGGAATCCGATCAGAATGTAGAACCAGGACCGGCGCATCGCCCGTGGCGCACCCTCCCTCAGGAAGTGCTCCAGCAGGCCCCCAAGCCGTTCCTGCGGGGCGTAGACGCACAGATATGCCCGGGCCGTGAGCGCTTCCAGATAGCCGAGCAGGGCCTTGTCGAGCGAGATTTCGCGGGCAATCGCGAGCGAGGTCGTCGCCTGCCGGTAAAGAGAGGCAAGATCTCGGGTCTCCGCGAATTCCATATGCTGAAGGCCCTGGCCTTCGGCCTTGCGAACCAGGGTTTCCAGCCTCTGCCAGTCGGCTTCCCGCTCCTTTCGGAACCGGGCGGAGCGCATCAGATCCTGTGTGTCCATCAGATCAGCTCCCGGGCCTTGATTTCAAGATAGGCGGAAATCAGCCGCGCGGTCACGGCATTCGGTTTGGCGTCGACGATGGTAACGCCCATTCGGGACAGTTTTTCGAACACCAGGCGGCGTTCATTGAGTGCCTGGTTGGCGGCGACAAGCGTGGCCGCGCCATCAAGATCTCCCGGTGCCGTTTCCACCAGCTTCTCAAGGTCGGGATCGCGGATTGCGACGAAAATCAGCAGGTGCCGCTTGGCAAGGATGCCGATGTTCTCCACCAGCAACTCGGCCGATGTGGTGTCGACGAAATCAGTGAAGATGATCAGCAGGCTGCGTTTGGGCGTCCGGGCGTTCAACTCGGTGAGCGCGAGGGTGTGGTTGGTTTCGCGGCTGACATAGGAAAGCTCCGCCGTCCAGCTGCGCAGCCGTGCAAACGCCGTCCTGCCCGGAGCGGGTGCGGAGAAGGTGCGCGGTTTGACGTCGTAGGAATAATAACCGACCAGATCACCGCCAATGGCAGCCGCCCAGGCGGTCGCCAGCGCTGCGGTCACGGCGTGGTCGATCTTCGGCAGGCCGCCGATCTCCTCGCGCATCAGATAGCCGTTGTCGAGTGCGACAATGACATGGTGATTTCGCTCGGCGCGCAATTCCTTGGCGACCAGAGATCGCCGTCGGGCTGACCGCTTCCAGTCGATCGTCTTGATGTCCATGCCCTGGACGAAATCCCGCAGTTGCTGGAATTCCGATCCTTCACCGACAGCGCGGTTTTCCTTCACGCCGTAAAGCGTCGACAGAACGGTGGTGGTGATCTGCCCGGACTGCACCATGCGGATGTTCGGGACCACGCGGATTTCCGCCCCGACGGCCAGTTTCGGCACGAACTCCAGCAGTTTGAGGCGCGAGTGCCAGGATAGCCAGAGTTGGTCCACGCGCCAGACCCCACGCCGGATCGCCCGGCAGGCAACCTCCGCCCGCGAGCCGCCGTCCGCCGCCGGGGTAAACGCGAATTCCGCGTCGCCGCCGAGGCCTTCCGGCCAGTCCAGTTTCGCTCGCAGGGCCAAGGGCGCCTGGGCAAGTTCCAGTTGAAGCTTTGCCGTCTCGCCGACAAATACTTCCGCCGGAGCCTCGAACGTCAGGTTCTGCGGTCGCCGGAGTGACATGGCCATGTCGATGACGACCAGAAGCACGAGCACGATCCAGGGAACCGCGCCGATTTCACGCGCAGCACCCCCGGTGACAACCGTGATCACCGAGATGGCCAGAGCCAATGCGCCAAAGGCGAGCAGTCGTTTGGACGGCCGGATCAGCGGGGAGCCTCGATCTGGTTGAGGATGTTTTCCAGGACCTGCGCCGGGCTGCGGCCTTCGATTTCCGCCGCCGGGCCGAGAACGATCCTGTGGCGGAGGGCCGGTACGAACAGGCGTTTGACGTCGTCGGGAATGGCGTAATCGCGTCCATTGAGCGCCGCTGTTGCCCGTGCCGCACTTGCCAGCGCGTCGGCCGCGCGGGTCGAGGCACCGAAGGCGATCTCGGAGCTCTGGCGGGTCGCGCGGATCAGGCGCAGGATATAGGCGAGGATGTCATCCTTCAGAATGATGCTGTCGACCAGCGCCCTTGTTTCCTCAAGTGTGGTGGAATCGAGCACCTTGGACAGCGTGGCGGTTTCCATGCCGGCTTCCAGCGGCTTGTCCGCATGCTGGCGCAGGATCGCCATCTCGATGTCTTCGGGCGGGAAGTCGATCACCAGCTTGAACAGGAACCGGTCGAGCTGGGCTTCCGGCAGGGGATAGGTGCCCTGCTGCTCGATGGGGTTCTGCGTTGCCACGACAATGAATTCCCGTCCGAGGGAATGATCCGTGCCGTCGATGCTGACCATGCGTTCGCTCATGGCCTGTAGCAGGGCGGCCTGGGTCTTGGGCGGGGCGCGGTTGATTTCGTCGGCCAGCAGCACCTGAGAGAACACGGGTCCCTTGGTCAGCACGAAGGTGTTGGTGCGGAAATCGAAGATCGAGGTGCCGAGCACGTCGCCGGGCATCAGGTCCGGCGTGAACTGGATACGGCCGAAATCGAGTGCCAGAGCCGCCGAGAAACTGCGGGCAAGCAGCGTCTTGGCGGTGCCGGGAGGGCCTTCCAGCAGCACGTGGCCGCGGGCAAACAAGGCGATCAGCAACAGGTCGATGATGTCGTCCTGACCGAGTACGGTTCGGCCGATCTCCGTCCGCAAGGCATCGGTCCGTTCGCGCAGCGCTTCAAGCGTCATGGGTTATTTGCTCCAATACCTGTTCCAATTGGTCGATTTGCTGGATGGCTTCCGTAGCCGGAAGCCGGGCAGGCAGTTTTCGTATGTCGGCCAGGATCGCGCGCAGGCGCGGTGCAAGGGCCGGATGCCGACGTTCGGTGTAGGTCAGGAAGGCGTCTTCCCCGGCATAGTGGCGCGCATGGGCTGGACCGAACAGCGCAGAGGCCGTCGCCGAAATACGGGCGGTCGCATATTCGCGAATGAGAGCGCCATCCTGCCCGGAAAGCCGCATCAGCCTTGCGCGCGCCTGGACCGCCAGATCCTTGCCGGCGCCAGGTCCCGCCTCTTCGTCGCGGATGGGGCCGTAGCGGATGAAGCTGCGCCAGAGCGCCAGCCCCAGCAACAGTGCCGTGCCGAGCCACAGGGTCAGGAAGGGCGGTCCGAAGAAACGGAGCAGATCTTCCCAGGTGCGCTCGCGCTTGGGTTCGTTCACGGGATCGCGCAGCCAGGAAGAGCGGCTGTAGTCGATGACGATATTCCGGGTGCCGGCCTTTTCGGTCAGAACATCAAGGGCAATGCCGGCATTGTCGCCCAATCGCAGGCCATGGTTGTTGATCAGGTCCGGATCGGACAGCACCAGAATACGATCCTGTTCGCCGTCACCGGCATCGGCGAGCGGGCAATCGGCCAGCAGCATTGCGCCGGTGTCACCGACGATCGGGCGGCAGGCCTCGTTGGCGAAGGTCTGGGCGGCGTAGATCTCCGCCCGCAAGGGCTCGCCTTGCTGTGACTGGTGCCGGAAGTCGGAGAAGGGCCGACTTGCGGCGGCAATTTTCGTGCCGCTGGTGCCGGTCACCTTGTTGACGATTGTCTGAAGACGGTCCGCCTCAACCTTCAGGAAAGGGTGGGCAAGGCCTGTCAGGCGCATGCCGCTGCGCCATTTCGGCAGCACAAGCAGCGTTGGAACACGCTCGGCCTTTTCCAGGACGACCGCGGTCGCCAGATCGTATTCATCCTGCTGCAGCAGCAGTTCTTCCTTGGTGCGCGGGCTGCTGCGTTCGCTGTCCGGCAGCGTATCGTAGAGCGGTACCACCAGCAGGCCGACCGCTGTCTGGTCCATCAGCCAGCCGCCGGCGAAATTCTGCGCACTGGCCCCATTTGTCGCCAGCCAGACCTGCAGGCCGTCCAGCCCGGCGGGCGAGCGGCGCAAGACCTGCTGGCGCTGGGACAGGATGTACCAGCCGGCTATCAGAACCGCGACGCAGATCAGTGCGATGACGGCGGTTTCCAGGCTCGGGCCCTTGGGCCGCGTATTTGCAGCGCTCTCGCTCATGCCGCCTCCGGGCCCAGCAGGTAGCGGCAGTTCGCAACGTGGTCGTTGAACTCGTCTTCGCTGACGTTCCTGCCGCCGAATTGCACTCGTTCGGCCATGGTCACGAGCTTGCGCAGCAGTTCCCTCGCCTGGCTTTCGGGCAACTGGCGCAAGGCGTCGCGTGCCGTCCAGCTGCGCTGCATCAGGATGCCGTTGGCTGCAATGGCGGTGGCCAGCACCTTTTGCGTCAGCAGCACAAGCGCCCTCTGTCGGTCTTCCATGCGCAGGATCTCGTCAAGCGGGGCGAGTTTTTCCGCCCAGATCGGGGCCTGTCCGCGGATTCGGGGGCGGGTGCTGTCGGGGTTGCCGGCCTCCCGGCCTAGCGACACCGTGAACCGTCCACCGAAGCGCAGGAAGAAATAGGCAACGGCAACAAGGATGCCGCCTACGATCAGGCCCGGAATCCAGCGGTTGTCGATGGTCGGGTCTGCCTGATCCGCCGCAGGCTTCGGCGGTTCCTGGGTTGTGTCCAGTTTGGGGGGCGGTGCGGAGGGGTCGAAATAGGCCACGTCCGTATCGATCCCGCGCAGACGGATTGCACGCAGGTATTCCGTGCCCGAGTCGCCGATTTCAAGCGGTTCCTGAACGGCTTCTTGTGCATATGAGTGGAGCAATGTCCCTGAAAGGATCAATAAAAAACAGACGATCAAAAATCGGCGCATGACGGGTTTATTAGCGGCTCGGTCTAAGCTTCGCAACCGACAGCTGCTGCCAGGGTTCCGTTAGGATCTCGCTCCCCGTTTTTACCCAGGGCATTCACTGCCCGATCCGCTCCAGATGCTCGCCGAAATGGAGCATGTTCCCGTCCGGGTCCCTTGCGCCGAATTCGCGCATGTCCCAGGGCCGGTCGGTGAGTGCCTCGGCGATATCGGCGCCCGCTTCTGTCACCGAGGTGTAATAGCCGTCGATCCCGGCCACGAAGCAATAGGCCGTCGCCGGATGCCGTCCGGCCCCGGCCGACAGATGCAATTCGACATGGTCCCGGCACAAAATGGCATAGCGGACGGGCTCGGCCTCCGTATCCGCCCATTCGAACCGGCTCTCGAACAGGAGCCTGTTCCGGTAATAGGCGACAGCCGCCTTCAGGTCGGAAACCGGAAAGACCGGAGCGATATTGGAGAGATGCGGTGGTTTGGTATCTGGCATGAGTAAACCTCCGGAACTGCCTGAGGTTGAGCCTGACGGACTTTTCCACCAGTGGCAAATAACAAAAGCGCCCTGCAGGGTCCGCGGCCAGGCGACTAACTCTCGGCTGGTCATTCCGGACGGTCTGCAGCGTAGCTGCATGGCCCGATCCGGGATCCAGTGAATCAGCGTGAGCGAAAGCGAGCGCAAACTCAAACAAGCATCCGACACTTAAAAAGACGCGCCTGCGGCGCGAAGCATGCGCTGGGTTCCGGATCAGCGCGCAGCTTCGCTGCACTTGTCCGGAATGACCCACCGGGGGGTGTTATCCAAAAAAACGGGCCCCTCAGGGCCCGCTTCGATCTCATCTGACTTGAAAAGCCGGCCCTCAGCTCGTCACGAGGTTCCTGAGCACGTAGTGCAGGATGCCGCCGGCCTTGATGTATTCCAGCTCGTCCAGCGTATCGACACGGCACAGGCACTCGATGGTCTTGGTGGTGCCGTCCTCATAGGTGACTTCCACGTCCATCATCTGGCGTGGCTGGATGTCGGCGATGCCCTTGATGGTCACGCGTTCCTTGCCGGTGATGTTGTGCGACTGCCAGCTTTCGCCTTCCTTGAAGGTGAGCGGGATGACGCCCATGCCGACCAGGTTGGAGCGGTGGATACGCTCGAAGGATTGCGCGATGACCGCACGCACGCCAAGGAGGTTGGTGCCCTTCGCGGCCCAGTCACGGGACGAGCCCGTGCCGTATTCCTTGCCGGCGAAGATGACCAGCGGAACACCTGCTTCCTTGTATTCCATGCAGGCGTCGTAGATCCATTCCTTCTTGCCGTCCTTCATGGTGACGCCGCCTTCGACACCCGGAACCATCTGGTTCTTGATGCGGATGTTGGCGAAGGTACCGCGCATCATGACCTCATGGTTGCCGCGGCGCGAGCCGTAGGAGTTGAAGTCCTTCTGGGCGACCTGGTGCTCGGACAGGTATTTGCCTGCCGGGCTGTCCAGCTTGATCGAGCCGGCCGGTGAAATGTGGTCGGTGGTGATCGAATCCAGGAACAGGCCCATGACCGCCGCATTCTCGATGTCCTGAAGCGGCTTCGGCTCCATGGTCATGCCTTCGAAGTAGGGTGGATTCTGGACGTAGGTCGAGGACACCGGCCAGGAGTAGGTCAGGCCGCCTTCCACCTTGATGCCCTGCCAGTGCTCGTCGCCCTTGAAGACGTCGGAATAGCGGGTGCGGAACATCTCCTCGTTGATCGAGGCGCGGATGAGGTCGGTGATCTCTTCCGTGGTTGGCCAGATGTCCTTCAGGTAGACCGGGTTGCCGTCCTGATCCTCGCCGAGAGGATCCTCGGTGATGTTGATGTTCAGGTTGCCTGCAAGGGCATAGGCGACCACCAGCGGCGGCGAGGCCAGGTAGTTGGCACGCACGTCCGGATTGACGCGACCTTCGAAGTTGCGGTTGCCGGACAGCACCGAGCAGGCAATCAGGTCGTTGTCGTTGACCGCCTTGGAGATCGCCGGGTCCAGCGGACCGGAGTTGCCGATACAGGTGGTGCAGCCGTAACCGGCCAGCGTAAAGCCGAGCGCGTCGAGATCGTCCTGAACGCCGGCCTTTTCGAGGTAGTCGGTCACGACCTGGGACCCGGGCGCCAGGGAGGTTTTCACCCATGGCTTCACCTTCAGGCCCTTCTTCAGCGCGTTGCGGGCCACGAGGCCGGCACCGATCAGAACGGACGGGTTGGAGGTGTTGGTGCAGGACGTGATGGCGGCGATCACAACGTCGCCGTTGCCGATGTCGTAGTCCTTGCCTTCAACGGCAACGCGCTTGGACAGCTCGCCTGCCTTCTTGAACTCGTCCGTCATGGTCTTGGCGAAACCGGCTGCGGCATCGGCAAGATTGATACGGTCCTGCGGGCGCTTCGGTCCGGAAATCGACGGAACGACGGTGGAAATGTCGAGTTCCAGCGTGTCGGTGAAAACCGGCTCCTCGCCGCCGGAGCGGTACATGCCCTGCGCCTTGGAGTATTCGGCAACCAGGGCGACGCGGTCCTTGTCGCGGCCGGTGGCTTCCAGGTACTTCAGGGTTTCCTTGTCGACCGGGAAGAAGCCGCAGGTCGCGCCATATTCCGGCGCCATGTTGGCGATGGTGGCCGCATCTTCAAGCGACAGGTTGTCGAGGCCGGGGCCATAGAATTCGACGAATTTGCCGACGACACCCTTCTGGCGCAGCATTTCCACGACGCGCAGCACGAGGTCGGTCGCGGTGATGCCCTCGTTCAGCTTGCCGGTCAGCTTGAAGCCGACAACTTCCGGGATCAGCATGGAGATCGGCTGGCCGAGCATGGCGGCTTCCGCCTCGATGCCGCCGACGCCCCAGCCCAGAACCGCCAGGCCGTTGACCATGGTGGTGTGGCTGTCGGTGCCGACCAGCGTGTCGGGATAGGCGACGGTTTCACCGTCTTCGTCCCTGGTCCAAACGGTCTGGGCCAGATACTCCAGGTTCACCTGGTGGCAGATGCCGGTTCCCGGGGGGACGGCACGGAAATTGTTGAAGGCGGACTGGCCCCAGCGCAGGAACTCGTAGCGCTCGCGGTTGCGCTCGTATTCCAGTTCGACGTTCTGCCTGAAGGCGTCCTTGGTGCCGAAATAGTCGATCATCACCGAGTGGTCGATGACAAGGTCGACCGGAACCAGCGGGTTGACCTTTTCCGGGTCGCCGCCGAGCTTAACGGCAGCATCGCGCATGGCGGCAAGGTCGACCACGGCCGGAACACCGGTGAAGTCCTGCATCAGCACGCGGGCCGGGCGATAGGAGATCTCGTGATCGGACTTGCGGGTCTTCAGCCATTCGGCGCAGGCAAGGATATCTGCCTTGGTCACTGTGCGGCCGTCTTCGAAGCGCAGCAGGTTCTCAAGCACCACCTTCAGCGAGAACGGCAGCCTGGAAACACCTTCGAGGCCGTTCTTCTCCGCTTCGGGAATGGAAAAATAGGTGTAGGTCTTGCCGCCGGCGGTCAGTGTTTTCTTACACTTGAAGCTGTCGAGGGACTGGGTCACGACGTGCGATCTCCTTTATTGTCCAAAAGGCCCGGGCCGTGTGTGCACCGGTGCCTGGCATACTCTCTCAAGGCTCCGGAAACGGAGCTGCAGCGCTCTGTCATCCGGCATCCTTCCGCGCGGATACGATGAGAGCCTCTCCCTCAGTCGCCGCCGCAAATTGATGCGCCGCACCTATAGCAATCTTTGGCTACAACCACCAGACACGACGCCGTCGCCGTTGTCGAGACTTCGGTTGAAGTTTCAGCCTCTTGAAACGGCATCGTCCGGAAATCGAAGCCAGAAAACACCTTCGGAAATTCGAAAATGCGATCTTGGGTGCATGCAGATGCGCCAACCGGTATATAGACATCATTTATTGGATGGGAAGATATTGCATACCATTGTATACTGAATTAAAACGCCGCTCAGCTAGCCTGTCCCGGCCCGCCAGACCTCTCGGCGATTCGGAAGCCAGGCTTCAAACAACACCAGGACGCCGGGATCATCATGAGCTTGTATGAAGACTACCTGAAAGAGATCGAAACGCGCAAAGGCCAGGGTCTGCATCCCAAGCCCATCGAAGACGCTGCTCTCGTTGAAGAGATCGTCGCGCAGATCAAGGATACCGGTAACCAGCACCGGCAAGAGTCGCTCAAGTTCTTCATCTACAACACGCTGCCGGGCACCACGAGCGCTGCCGGCGCGAAGGCGAAGTTCCTGAAGGAAATCATCCTCGGCACGTCTTTTGTTGATGAGATCACCCCGGCGTTTGCCTTCGAACTCCTGTCCCACATGAAGGGCGGCCCTTCCGTCGAGGTTCTGCTGGACCTGGCTCTTGGCGACGATGCCCAGATCGCCAGGGACGCTGCTGAAGTCCTGAAGACGCAGGTTTTCCTCTACGATGCCGATACGGACCGGTTGAAGGCCGCCTATGAGGCCGGCAACGAAATCGCCAAGGACGTTCTGGAAAGCTACGCTCAGGCCGAGTTCTTCACCAAGCTTCCGGACATCGACGAGGAAATAAAGGTCGTCACCTATGTCGCCGCCGAAGGTGACATTTCCACCGACCTTCTGTCCCCCGGCAACCAGGCGCATTCGCGTTCCGACCGCGAGCTGCATGGCAAGTGCATGATCTCCGAAGCGGCCCAGAAGGAAATCGAGGCGCTCAAGCTGCAGCATCCGGGCAAGCGCGTCATGCTGATTGCCGAAAAGGGCACCATGGGTGTGGGGTCGTCCCGCATGTCCGGCGTCAACAACGTCGCCCTGTGGACCGGCAAGCAGGCCAGCCCCTATGTTCCGTTCGTGAACATTGCCCCGGTCGTTGCCGGCACCAACGGCATTTCACCGATCTTCCTGACCACTGTCGGCGTGACCGGCGGCATCGGCATTGACCTGAAGAACTGGGTCAAGAAGCTGGACGAAAACGGCAAGCCGATCCTTAACAATGGCGACAGCCCGGTTCTGGAACAGAAGTATTCCGTCGAGACCGGTACGGTGCTGACCATCAACACCAAGACCAAGAAGCTCTACAACGATGCCGGTGACGAAGAACTGGCCGATGTCGCTTCCGCGCTGACCCCGCAGAAGGTCGAGTTCATGAAGGCCGGTGGTTCCTACGCCATCGTCTTCGGCAAGAAGCTGCAGAGCTTTGCCGCGGAAACCCTCGGCATCGAGATGCCGCCGGTGTTCGCACCCAACAAGGAAGTGTCGCACGAAGGCCAGGGCCTGACGGCGGTCGAGAAGATCTTCAACCGGAACGCTGTCGGCGTTGCGGAAGGCAAGGTGCTGCATGCCGGATCCGACGTTCGTGTGAAGGTCAACATCGTCGGCTCGCAGGACACGACCGGCCTGATGACTTCCCAGGAACTGGAAGCCATGGCGGCAACGGTGATCGCACCGACCGTCGACGGCGCCTACCAGTCCGGCTGTCACACGGCTTCGGTCTGGGATCTGAAGGCACAGGCCAACATTCCGAAGCTGATGAGCTTCATGAACAAGTTCGGCCTCATCACCGCACGCGATCCCAAGGACGTCTATCACCCGCTGACGGACGTGATCCACAAGGTGCTGAACGACATTACCGTCGACGACTGGGCAATCATCATCGGCGGCGACAGCCACACCCGCATGTCCAAGGGCGTTGCCTTCGGTGCGGATTCGGGCACGGTTGCGCTGGCGCTGGCCACGGGCGAAGCAACCATGCCGATCCCGGAATCGGTGAAAGTGACCTTCAAGGGCACCATGAAGGATCACATGGACTTCCGTGACGTCGTTCATGCCACCCAGGCACAGATGCTGAAGCAGTTCGGCGACAACGTCTTCCAGGGCCGCATCATCGAAGTGCACATCGGCACGCTGCTCGCCGACCAGGCGTTCACCTTCACCGACTGGACCGCGGAAATGAAGGCCAAGGCCTCCATCTGCATCTCCAACGACGACACCCTGATCGAATCCCTGGAAATCGCCAAGAGCCGTATCCAGATCATGATCGACAAGGGCATGGACAACGCCAACAAGGTTCTGCAGGGCCTGATCGACAAGGCAGACAAGCGCATTGCCGAAATCCGCTCCGGCGAGAAGCCGGCCCTGACGCCGGACGACAGCGCGAAGTATTTCGCGGAAGTCGTGGTGGATCTGGACCTGATCGACGAGCCGATGATCGCCGACCCGGACGTGAACAACGAGGATGTCTCCAAGCGTTACACCCACGACACGATCCGCCCGGTTTCCTATTACCGCGGCGAGAAGAAGGTCGATCTGGGTTTCGTCGGTTCGTGCATGGTGCACAAGGGCGACATGAAGATCGTCGCCCAGATGCTCAAGAACCTCGAAAAGACCAACGAGAAAGTCGAGTTCAAGGCACCGCTCGTGGTGGCTGCGCCGACATACAACATCATCGACGAGCTGAAGGAAGAAGGCGACTGGAGCATTCTGCAGAAATACTCCGGTTTCGAATTCGACGACAACTCGCCGAAGAACACCGCCCGCACCGAATACGAGAACATTCTCTACCTTGAGCGTCCGGGCTGTAACCTTTGCATGGGTAACCAGGAAAAGGCCGCCAAGGGCGACACGGTTCTGGCAACCTCCACGCGCCTCTTCAAGGGCCGTGTCGTGGAAGATTCCTCCGAGAAAAAGGGCGAATCCCTGCTGGCCTCGACGCCGGTCGTGGTTCTGTCGGCCATCCTTGGCCGGACGCCGAGCCTCGACGAATACAAGGCAGCTGTCGAAGGGATTGATCTGACCAAGTTCGCTCCGCCGAACCAGAAGCCGCTCGACGCACGGTCGGTTCATTTCTAAGAGCAAGCTGCGTTCATTCAGAACACAGACGCAATCTCGGGCCGCCCGATCGATGCCGATCGGGCGGCCCTGCTGCATTTGAGGGTCAGGATGGGACGTTGAAGCCAACGAGGTGATTGTTTGGCGGCAGGAAAAAGTGTTCCATGAGAATGGCCGGTGATTTCGGCCGATTTCTTAAATTCATTTCCATGGGGGCTTTCATGAAATACCGCGTGCCCGCAGTTCTTTTTCTTCTTGCCGGCTCTATGCAGAGCGCACTGGCTGACCCGTGTCAGGATCGTTTCACGGAACTCTATCTGCAACTCGATCAGACGACGCCGACCAAGACCCAGGTGACCACCGCCTTCAAGGGCGCGCCGCCGACCACCAATGACTTTTTCTACCTGTCGCAGGATCACTATCTGACCGTGCCGACCTCACCGGAAGGCCCGTGGGTGCTTGGCTACGGCAATGTGCTCTACCAATCCGCGGACCAGGGGTCGACCTGGGAAAAGATCCGCGAGATGGACACCGGCCAGAACGCGGATCAGGCACGTGCCGACAAGGAAACGAACGCAGCCACAATCCGCAACGCGGCCTGCAGCGAGGAAGAGCTGGAGGGTGAGGCCGTGGAGGTGGTCGCAGCGGATATCACCGTCAGCCAGGGCATGGTCACGGAAAACCGCTACACCTACTATGTTCGCCGCAGTGACAATTTCATCGTCAAGGCGATCTACGACAGCAAGGCCCCGTCTTTCGAGATGGTGACCACCCAGGTGATCGAAAAAGCCCCTGGCCTGAACCTGCCGGTGCCGGAGTAAGGCAGCCAGCCAGGCGGAAGGATCGCGGGGCGGACGGCGGGTGTGCCGATTGCGCGGTCTCTTGCGCGGAACAACAGGTGTTTCTGGTAAGCGGATGGCAAGCGAGGCTCGCCCCACCCTCAGATGTCATCCCGGGCTTGACCCGGGATCCAATCCCCATCACGGCGAGCTCGGAAACCTCTATTGCGTTCAGGCAGTCGCTTTGAGCCTTGGGCAAGTCTTGAGGCTCTGGAAATGAGTTGACCCCGGGTCAAGCCCGGGGTGACACCTCCGGGTGGGGTGCGGCCTGGCGTTGATCGATGGTTCCGAATTCCTGCCCGGACCTCGGGATCGCCATATCCGCGAAGGTAGCCCGTTAGCCTTAGCCGCGTCCGCGATAGGGGGCGACGCCCTGGTCGGGGATCCAGACGCCGTCTGGAGTTGGGCCGGTCTGGTAGAAGACGTCGATCGGGATGCCGCCGCGCGGGTACCAATAGCCGCCGATGCGAAGCCACTCCGGATCGAGCAGGTCTACCAGGCGCTTGCCGATGGAAACCGTGCAGTCCTCGTGGAAGGCGCCGTGGTTGCGGAAGGAGCCGAGGAACAGCTTCAACGACTTGCTCTCGACCAGGAAATCCCGCGGCACATAGTCGATCACCAGATGAGCGAAGTCCGGCGCACCGGTGATCGGGCAGAGCGAGGTGAATTCCGGGGCAACGAAGCGGACCATGTAGCCCGTGCCAGCCTGCGGGTTCGGCACTTTTTCCAGAACCGCCTTGTCGGGATCGTCAGGAAGTTCGGTGGAAGACCCGAGCTGGGTCAGGTTCTCGTAGATGCTCTTGTCGGACATGACTGTCTCCTGATTTTGAGCCCGCTCCGGGGACACGCTTTTGCGCTGTCGGTGGGTGGGCTACGTGTTCTTGAATGAACTCGCAAAGACCCAAAATTTGGACTTTCGCTTCTCTGCGCCCTCATCCTGAGGAGGACCGTCAGGTCCGTCTCGAAGGATGGGCCGCTTGTTCTGTGCGCGCCGCCCCTCCTTCAAGACGCCGCTGGAGCGGTTCCTCAGGATGAGGGAGAGGTTTTGAAAAGCTTCCTCTCCGTCGTCATCCCGGTCGAAGATCCGGGACCGGAGAGGCGAAGGCCTGTCGATTCTGCTCGCGACACCGTTGGCTTCCCGGTCCCGGCTCGCGCTACGCTCGGCCGGGATGACGCCGGAGAGGAAGGTTCTTAAACCCCGCGCAAATTGCCCCAGATCATCGTGTGAAGCTGCGGCAGGACGGTGGCTGCGTACCATCTGTCGGAGGTAACCCGGTCCACAAGCCAGCGCATGCGCTCCATGATGCCGGCCATGTCGATGGTGGCATCGGTGTCGGCTGCCGCCGGCGGGGTGTGGTTGCCCGGCTGCAGGAAGCAGCTGAGGTGCGGGTAGCGGTCTGAGACGTCCCGTGCGAAGGCATAGTCCGCCTCGTCGAAGACGACGACCTTCAGCACTGTCTGCGTCTCCGGCCCTGCGGCCTCGACGCATTCCGCCAGGCGCTGCCAGTCGGTGACCATGCCCGAGGAAGGCGGTTTCGGGCTCAGCGTCAGGACGTCGAGATCGGCAAACCAGTCCTTGGCGAGGCTGCCCTGCGTTTCCAGCGCGAAACGGTAGCCCTCTTTCCGGCCGAGCTCGATCAGGCCTCCAAGCGGCTGGATCGCCGGATTGCCGCCGGAAAGCGACACTGTCAGCGGATTGCCGCCGGACAGGATCTCCACCTGCATCAGGATGGCTTCCGGCGTCATCGGGCACCATTCGTCCCGATGAGCGCTGTCGACCGCATGCAGCGTGTCGCACCAGGAGCAGCGGTAATCGCAGCCGCCGGTGCGCACGAACACGGTGGGTTGGCCAATCAGGGCGCCTTCACCCTGAATGGTGGGGCCAAATATTTCGCTGACCCGGATCTGTTCGATACTCATGCCGCACGCGCCCCCGGATAGACGAGGGGTCGGAATTCGGCGCAGGTCTTCGGCGTTTCCTTCACGCGAACGGCCGAGGTTTCCGGCCAGCGCTGGCGGCACCAGTTGTAGAAATAGCGCGCCATGGTCTCGGCGGTCACGCAATCATCGCCCAGCACGTCATTCAGGTGCCGGTGGTCGAGCGTGTCGTCGATGAAGCGCTTGAATTCGGAAAGTTCGCGGTAATCGCGCACGAAGCCGATGCCGTTCAGCTCTTCCGACATCAGCTCCACCTCGACCACATAGTTGTGGCCATGCAGGCGGGCGCAGGGGTGGTCTTCTCCCAGGCCAAGGATCTGGTGGCTGGCGGAGAAGTGGAATTCCTTGGTGATCCTAAACATTGCACGCCTCCTTCCAGAACGCTTCGTCTGCGTAGACCGTCGGGTCGATGCCACCGGCCAGGTGGAAAGCTTCGCGCCGTTCCACGCAGGTGCCGCAGCGCCCGCAGTGAACCTCGCCGCCCTTGTAGCAGGACCATGTCTTGCGATAGTCGACGCCAAGCCTCAGTCCCTCGGCGGCGATGTCCGCCTTGGAGGTGTGGACGTAAGGCGTGAAGAGGCTGATCTCGCCCATGCCTTCCAGCGCGTGGCGCTGCATGGTCTCGAAGCTTTCGGTGAAGGCCGGACGGCAGTCCGGATAGATGAAGTGGTCGCCGCCGTGGACAGCGGTCGCAACCGCTTCGGCACCGCGCGCGCTGGCAATGCCGAAGGCAATGGAAAGCATGATCGCGTTGCGGTTCGGCACAACGGTGATCTTCATGGTTTCCTCGGCATAATGCCCGTCCGGCACGTCCAGATCGTCGGTCAGCGCCGAGCCGGTCAGCTGGCGGCCGATATTGGAAATGTCGATCAGGATATGCTCGGTGTTCAGCTCATCGGCACAGGCCTTCGCGTAGTCCAGCTCCTTCTTGTGGCGCTGGCCATAGTCGAAAGATACGAGGCCGATCAGCTCGTGTTCCCGCGCAACCTTGTGCGCAAGGGTGACGGAATCCATTCCGCCGGAACAGATGACAAGTGTTTTCAACGATGTGGTCCCTTGTTTTCGCTGGCACCGGGTAGGCTGCGACCGGTGGTTCCCTTTTGGGGAACGGCGCGCGTTTTAGCAGGTTTTGGCGAAAAGGGAAGGGTGGGGCATGCCTTGAAGGATTTTCAGGAAAAGCAGGAAAATGGACAACGCGAGCGCATTACGCCCAGATCGCCATCCTCAGGCCGCGCTCATCGCGGCGGAAGTCCTTCGGAAACGGTTCCGCGTCTCCCCGAAAAATCCGCTCGGCAATCAGGCTGTTGGCGGCGGCATCCAGAAGGTCGTCGCGGCCGCAGCCGCGCGGGGGCTTCTGGTCGAGAAACTCTCCGGGCAACCCCTTGGAGACGAGAAGGTCCCGCCGCTGGTCGAGGCCTGCCGGGTTGGCGCGGCTCTTGACCTTCTTGGGCAGGCTCATTTCCGCTCCGCCGTTGAGGCGCCAGAAGGCAAGTTCCGGGTGCACCTCGTGGACGCATGTCTCCAGCTCCGGTGTCATCAGGGCGTCGATTTCCCGCATTTTCGGGAAAAGGAAGAAACACTGCTTGGAGACTTTTTTCGGCGGGTCGGACGTGGCGAGTGCCGTGTTGCAGGCCTTCAGGTAATCGTCTTCATAAACGGCGGGGCGAGCGGGCACAGAAAACACCGAGGATTGGCGCATGCCAAGGTGCTTGCGAGCAGCCTTTTCCGGGCCGCGACCGCCAGGGCCGATGCGATCCGGAAAGCCTATGGGCATGTCGACAGCGACAATGGCAAGATGCGGGGTGTGTCCGACAATATCCGCGAAGGTCGGAAAGACGATCAGATCCAGATCGGCGGGGTCTTCCAGATTGCGGATGACCGCAACCCAGCCGGCCTTGCAGCCGTCGACACCGGCAACCCTTGTGCCTGCCTTGTCAGGCACGGGCCTTTGCTTCCAGAACCCGGCGCGAGGTGACGAGAGCCATGGCCTTCACCACGGAGTTCTGTTCCTCGGCGAACAGCAATTCGTCCGCGCCCTTGCGCACGCTACGGGCAACCAGTTCAAAAACAGAGGCCGACGCACGTTTCAGGGCTTCCTCGTCGTTTTGACCGGCCAGAAGGTTGGCCAGGAACAGGCCTGCGATCAGGTCTCCGGTGCCGTGCGGTGGATTGGCGATGGAAGCATGTTCGGCTGCAACAGCGCCGCGCGGGCCTGCCAGAAGGTTGGCAATGGCGTTGCGGCGCAGGGCTGGCGAGGAGGTCACCATCACGCGCTCGTTGCCGAGAACCCGGGCGGCGGCGAGAGCCTGCATTTCGCTGTCGATCTCGCGGCCCGTCAGCCAGCCGAGTTCAAAGGCGTTGGGCGTGACGACATCGGCCAGGGGCACCAGCTGGTCTCGGATTGCCTCGGCCGTTGCCGTGGGCACATAAAGGTTGCCGCTGCCGTCGTGCTGGTCGCCCATGACCGGATCGCACAGGTATGGCGCATCCGGATTGTGGGTCTTGACCGCCTTCACAAGTGACGCGATGGCGGCCGCCTGTTCCGGATTGCCGAGATAGCCGGAAATCACCGCGCCGACTTCTGCCAGTTTCGGGGATGCGGCAAGATCCTCAACAATGGCTGTGAAATCTGCTGCAGGGGCAACAATGCGGGTGCCCTTGCCCTGTCCGGGATGCCACGGCAGCAGGATGGTCGGCAGAAACCAGACATCGTGGCCGATCCGTTCAAGTGCGAAGGTCAGACCGCGACCGCTGATACCGCCACGGACCACCTGGGAGGTGATCACCAGAACCGGCTTTCTCTGTGGCTCGGGAGCGCCCGGCTGCATCATGGGGTCGTGTTCCTTCCGGGGTCAGGCAGCGTCGGAGGACGACTTGCTGCCGGTGCCGTAGCGCTTTTCGATATAGTCCAGAACCATCTGCTTGAACTCGTCGGCAATGCCGGGCCCGCGCAGGGTCATGACCTTCTCGCCGTCGATGAAGACAGGGGCTGAGGGGGTCTCTCCGGTGCCGGGCAGGGAAATGCCGATGTCGGCATGCTTGGATTCGCCCGGGCCGTTGACGATGCAGCCCATCACGGCCACGTTGAGGCTTTCGACACCCGGATATTGTTCACGCCACTTGGGCATGGAAACACGGATGTGGTCCTGAATGTCCTGGGCCAGTTCCTGGAAAACGGTGGACGTTGTGCGGCCACAGCCCGGGCAGGCGGCCACCACCGGCACAAAGGCGCGGAAGCCCATCACCTGCAAAAGCTCCTGAGCCACCTGCACCTCGCGGGTGCGGTCGCCGCCCGGTTCCGGCGTCAGCGACACGCGGATGGTGTCGCCGATGCCCTGCTGCAAAAGGATACCCATGGAAGCGGCGGAGGAAACAATACCCTTGGTGCCCATGCCGGCTTCGGTGAGGCCGAGATGCAGGGCATAGTCGCAGCGACGGGCGAGATCGGCATAAACGGCGATCAGGTCCTGCACCTGGCTGACCTTGGCCGAGAGGATGATCTTGTCGCGGCCCATGCCGAGGCCTTCGGCGCGCTCGGCGGACAGAAGTCCGGACTGGATAATCGCTTCGCGCATGACAGCCGCTGCTGAAACCGGATTTGCACTTTCGGCATTCTCGTCCATCAGCTTCGTCAGAAGCTCCTGGTCGAGTGAGCCCCAGTTGACGCCGATCCGGACCGCCTTGTCGTGCTTCTGTGCGATGTCGATGATCTGCGAGAATTGCGTGTCGCGCTTGGCCTTGAAGCCGACGTTGCCCGGGTTGATGCGGTACTTGTCGAGCGCGGCGGCGCAGTCGGGATAGTCGGTCAGCAGCTTGTGGCCGATGTAGTGGAAGTCGCCGACGAGCGGCACTGTAATGCCGATCCGCTCCAGCCGTTCCTTGATCCGCGGCACCTGGGCGGCCGCTTCCGCACGGTCCACGGTGATGCGGACGATTTCGGAGCCGGCGCGGGCAAGCGCGGCCACCTGCGCGACGGTTGCATCGGCATCTGCCGTGTCTGTATTGGTCATGGATTGCACCACGATGGGTGCATCGCCGCCAACCATCACATTGCCGACCTTCACACCGACGGAGGAGCGGCGGGGCAGGGCTTTCGCGAAATCATCGATCATCACAGGAACCAACGGGTTTTGAGCGTTTACCCCTCATATGAGGGAACTGGGGCCGACTTTCCAGCGCATGATTAGGGCGTGCGGCAAAAAAGGGCAATGGCAGAGCCGCGGCAAAGGCAGGTCGATCTTCAGGCTCGCGGACGTTGCCACATGGTTTTCAGCCCGCTATGAGCTTGCATGGGCCGGCCCTAACCGTCGGCCGTCTTGTTGTGGAGGGTGCTGCATGTTGAAACGGTTGCTGTCGGACTCTGTTTCCATTGTCTTTGGCAATCTGGAAACCGTGTTCAAGGTTTGTGGTGGCTGGTTTCTCCTGCAGTTTGTGCTGTCTCTCTTCATTCTGGCATATGGCGCGCAGATCGATGAGGCGACCGCGCCTGAAGATATTTCCGGAACGACGGTCCTGCTGCTGGTAACGACCATGGTGATTGCCTTGTTATCGTCCGCTTCCATTTCGGTCGCCTGGCACCGGTTCGGTCTGTTGAACGAGCGGCCGGGACCTCTGCACTTTCGCGTTGGCGCTGTCGAGTTCCGCTTCATCGGGCAAATGCTTCTGCTGTCGCTGGCCGCGGTCGTTGTCGTGCTGCCTGCAGGGCTGGTGATTGGTGTGCTGTCGAGCCTGTTCAACAGCACCGCCATGACAGTGGTTTTGTGGATCGTCGCGATATTCATTCTCGCCCCGTTCCTGTTCCGCCTGAACCTCAGCCTGCCGGCCGTTGCCGTCGAGCGACCGCTCGGTTTCAGTCAGATGCTTAAGTTCGGAAAGGGCCTCGGCATGCCGATGTTCCTGGCCGCACTCATCCTGATCCTGCCGTTTGTCGTCGTTGGCGAAGCGCTGCAATATGTCCTCGGTCTTTTGTCCGGAGGCCTTCCGGCGGCCCTCATCCAGATGAAGATCCTGGTGCTGAACGTGCTGGTGCAGATCATCGTCACGGTGCTGGGCATCTCGATCCTGACGGCAGGGTACCGGATCGCGATGGAGCGGCCGGAGGGGGCTGGTGCGTCGGCCTGAATCGCGTATCCTGCGGCCGTTGCAAGCAACCGGAGCAGACCATGTTTTTCACCGTTCTGGAACGTTCGCTGTCGTTGGCGCAGCATAATTTCGGGACGCTTCTGAAAACCGGCTGGGCCTATATCCTGCTTCTGGTCGCCCTGAATTTCGCCATTGGCGGATCGCTGATGCCGGAAAGCGGCTTCAAGACCGTTTCCTACATGACCGAGCCGGTGGCCGCTGCCGACGAAGGCGCGCTCAGGGCGCTGGCAGCCATTGCCAACCTGCTGGTCGGCTTTTCCATCGCCATTGCCTATGTGCGGCGCATCCTGATCGACGCGCGGGATTTTCCGGTCACCTTCGGGGCGCGCAACATACGCGTCATTCTCAACCAGATCGTCCTCAGCCTGATCGGCGCCCTGTCACTGATACCGCTGGTGATTGTTTCCCTGCTGCTGGCCGCGGTCACCGCGGGCATCGGGCTGCTGCTTCTGTTTCTGGCACCGTTCATTGCACTGATGGTGGTGCAACGCTTTTCCGTCGTGCTGCCGGCATCGGCGGTGGACGATCCGCTGACGCTCAAGGAAAGCTGGCGGGCAACGTCCGGGCTTGGCTGGGCCATGGCATTTGCGGCGCTGGTGATGAGCCTGCTTGCAGGTTTCCTGGTCGGCATCTGGGCGGTCGTTCTTGGCGTTAGCGATGGATTGATGCCTGCCAGCGTCTTGTGGCAGCAGATCCGTTCGGCGGTCTTTCCGATGGGCACCATGCTGATCCTGGTCTGGGCGTTTGCCAGCCTGCACGCGACCTTCTACGGCCTGATCCGCGAACGCTTTGCCGCGCAACTCGGGCTTCGACAGGAAGATCTTTCCAAAGTGGAGGAAACGCGGGATGCCGCCAGGGCCCGTGCACGCAAGGCGCTTGACGGGGCGCAGCGCATGAACCGGCGCTGATGAAGGCAACATGGATCAAATTTCATCATTCCGATGTTGCAGTGCGGCGACAACTGGTCGAATGTGTGCCTGAAATTTTCTGTTCTGACGCCTTGTTGCCTTCCGTGGAAGGCAGAACGAGGCCAAGCCTTTCAACGATCCGTTTCCGGATGGCCGGACACTCCCGGCCGATGATCCGCCGATCAAGGGAGATCCCAAATGCTTGCCAACAAAACCGCCGTCATCACCGGATCCACTTCGGGCATCGGGCTCGGATGCGCCCGCGCCTTCGCGGAAAAAGGCGCCAATGTCGTGATCAACGGGTTGGGTGATGCCGATGAGATCGAAAAGACCCGGGCCGCCATCGAGGCGGATTTCGGGGTGCGCTGCACCTATTCGCCGGCAAACATGCTGAAAGGCGACGAGATCGCCGGCATGATCGCCGATGCGGAAAAGGAATTTGGCGGTGTCGATATCCTGGTCAACAATGCCGGCATCCAGTTCGTGTCGCCGGTCGACGAATTCCCGGTCGATAAGTGGGATGCCATCATCGCCATCAACCTGACGTCCGCCTTCCATGCGATCCGCGCCGCGTTGCCCGGCATGAAGTCCAAGGGCTGGGGACGGATCATCAACACGGCTTCCGCCCACGCGCTGGTCGCCTCGCCCTACAAGTCCGCCTATGTGGCCGCCAAGCACGGCATTGCCGGTCTCACCAAGACCGTGGCGCTGGAAGTCGCGCAGCAGGGCATCACCGTCAACGCCATCTGCCCGGGCTATGTCTGGACGCCGCTGGTGGAAGCGCAGATCCCCGACACAATGAAGGCGCGCAACATGACCGAAGAGCAGGTCAAGAACGACGTCATGCTGGCCGCGCAGCCGACGAAGCAGTTCGTGACCATTGAACAGGTGGCGGGCTATGCGGTGTTCCTGTGCTCCGATACGGCATCATCGATCACCGGCTCGATCCTGCCCATCGATGGCGGCTGGACCGCACACTGATCCACGCTGCTCGCGGTGCGGGCTGATGCCTGCCCGCGACCATCGCCGAACCACCGGAACGAGGGAGCCGTCATGGCCGCGCCTAAGAAGATCAACCTTGCCCTTCAAGGTGGCGGCGCCCACGGCGCCTTCACCTGGGGCGTTCTGGACTGGTTCCTGGAAGACAAGCGGCTGAAGATCGACGCCATCAGCGGCACGTCGGCCGGTGCCATGAATGCGGTGGTGCTTGCCGGCGGCATGCAGGACGGCGGCGAAGACGGTGCGAGAGAGCGCCTTGAAGCTTTCTGGTACGAGGTCAGCCGACAGGCCAAATACAGCCCGATCCAGCGTTCGCCGCTGGACGTGTTCCTGGGGGAGTGGAGCCTCGATCATTCCCCCAGCTATCTGTTCTTCGATGTGCTGACGCGGTTTGCGTCGCCTTACGAATTCAATCCGCTCAACGCCAATCCGCTGCGCGATGTCCTGGAAAAAACCGTCGATTTCGACCGTGTTCACCAATGCGAACACATGAAGATCTTCGTTTCGGCAACCAACGTCTTCACCGGCAAGATCCGGGTGTTCAGCGAAAAGGAAGTCACGCTGGATGCAGTGATGGCATCCGCGTGTCTGCCGCAGGTGTTCCAGGCGGTGGAAATCGAGGGCGAGCCCTATTGGGATGGCGGCTACATGGGCAATCCGCCGCTCTATCCGCTGTTCTACGACACCGACACGCCGGATGTGATGCTCATCCAGATCAACCCGATCGAACGGCGCAAGGTGCCGAAGACCGCGCGGGAGATCGTCAACCGGCTCAACGAGATCACCTTCAATTCCACTCTCCTTCGCGAGCTCCGGGCCATCGACTTCGTCACGCGCCTGATCGAGGAAGGCAAGCTGTCGAGCGAGGAATACATGAAGGTCAACATGCACAGGATCTCCGCCGGGGAGCTGAAGCCGCTGCAGGCCTCGTCGAAACTCAATGCCGAATGGGCGTTTCTCACCGATCTCAAGGACCTTGGGCGCAAGACCGCGCAGGAATGGCTCGAGCGGCACTATGACGACATCGGCAAGCGCTCGACCATCGACGTCAAGGAAGAGATTTCCTGACGGGCGTCCGGCTCAATTTCTTAACCTTTTGTTAGCCGTGTTTGCAGGTGGCGTTGCAATTTGCAATGCAGCAGATGTGAAGAAAGTCTAAACGGAATCAGCATCTTGTGTCAGGCGGTTTGAACGGAACCAGATCTGGTTTGAATGGCTTTGAAAACAAATTGGCAAGGCTTTTGCGTTTTGATTGGCACGCTGATTGTCAGGTAGTGCGTCGTCAGCGCTTAGATGGACGGAAGGAGTGGGCACTCGCGACCCCGCCTGCTTCTTCCCTCCCTCCCTTGCTTCCCGGCGATGATGCCGCCCTGCGGCAAAGGATCGCCACGAAGTGAAGCGGATCTGCCTCATTTTCTCACTTTTTCAATCTTCTGATCGGATACAGTCCTTCAACCGCCACAAGTGCGACCTATCTTTAGGTGGAGATTGGCAAAGGGATTCGCGATGAAAAACAGGGTGACCCGAGTTCTTGCAGGCTGCGTTGGCGCCATGGCCCTGCTGGTGGCAGCCGGTGGAGCACAGGCTGGCAGTGACCAAGAGCGCATGGCCGAGATCAAGGAAAAGGGCGGTTGCCCCGGTTGCGATCTTCGGCTGGCGGAACTTCGTGGTCTGGTTCTTGAAAACGGTGATTTCGGCCGTGCCAATCTGCGGGAAGTCGACCTCAAGGAAGCCCTGTTGAAAGACGCGAACTTCAAGGGCTCCGATTTCCGGCGGACGGAAGCCGAGCGGGCGGATTTCTCCGGCAGCGATTTTTCCGGTGCGAACATGCGCTCCGTCGATCTTGAAAAAGCCAATCTGAACAAAACGAATTTCCAGGATGCGGACCTTCGGGACGCGGACCTGAACACGGTTGAGGCAAATGGAGCCGTTTTCGACGGCGCGGACATGCGCAATGTCCTGTTGACCCGGTCGATTGCGGACGCGGCTTCCTTCAAGGGTGCCAAGATGGATGATGCCAACCTTGAGCGCGTGGACCTGAATGGCGCCAACTTCCAGGATGCCCGCATGCGCCAGGCCAAGCTCGACAGGGTCAAGGCTCATAACGCCAATTTTTCCGGGGCGGATTTCACCGGCGTGCGGCTGGTCAGTTCGGACCTGACGGGCGCAAACCTGAAGGGCGTTGATTTCGACGGCGCTCTTCTGCGCCGTACGCGTCTTGCCGGGGCGGATCTCTCGGGTGCCTATAATCTCGACCCCAGCCGCATCCTCGGTGCCTGCGGCGACGAGAACACCAAGCTGCCGAACGGCATCAAGCTCGTCCCCTGCGCCTACTAGGTGCGTCCGAGCGGTTCTCCGCCCATCCGACTTGCCACTTCGCAAAGTGAGCGTTCCGGCTTTGCCGAAACGCGTACACGGGTTGCGCAATGATCGTGCCTGCAGGACAGGTCAAGCCGACTTGAACTGAACAACTTTCATGCGTTCCCGGGATGAATGTCCCGAACAGGCGGATCATCCGGCGTGTCGGTCGACCGGAAACAAAAAATGCTGCCACACGTGGTGCGGCAGCATCTTGAAAATTGCGGAAACGGGTTTCCTAGAACAGGTCGAAGGCGAAACGGTAGGTGACGCCGGCACCGATGCTGAACTGGTTTTCGCTACCGTTCTTGGCGATCGGGCTGTCCGCCGCGTCGCCAACCAGCCGGTCATAGCCACCTTGCAGGTGCAGGCGGACGTCGTCGTTGAAATCGTAGCTGGCGCGGGCTGCCAGGCCGACGCTCTTGAAGCCGGCGCTCGGGTTGAACTTCGTCAGGCGACCGCCACTGTTGGCTGCTTCGGTCGAGCTCACGCCGAAATAGGTGTCCATGTATTCGTCAGAGGCAAAGCCCGCACGCGGACCGAAGCTAACTTCCCACTTTTCAGCGGGATAGACGATGCCGTCGAGGCCGAGCTGACCAACCTGGCCCGTGTGCCCGTTGATGCCCTGACGCAGTTCGGCGAAAGCGCGGAAATGCTCGGTGCGGAAACCACCGCCGAGACCGAGTTCAAGCGCCCAGTCGATGGTGTTGGTGCCGGTCAGATCGGTGCTGTCGCTGGCCTTGCGCTCGCCGATGAAGTTGAACGACGGGTAGAAGAACACACCGGACTTGCGGCGGCCATCGACAACCTGGCCCAGGCCGGGGAAGTAGAAGCGGCCGACCGAAACGATCGGGAACGGGTAGACCAGATAGGAGTCTGCAGCCTCGTAACGCGGCTGGACAATGGCGCCGACACCGAGGTCAACCACGAACTGGCGGGTCGCATCCTGCTCAGACAGGTCTCCACTCTGCGCCAGAGCGGCTCCAGACACAGCGCTTAGAGCAAGCGCCAGCGCGGCGCGCGTCATCAACTTGAACATTCAACCCCATCCGACAAGGAATTCCGTTGGCAGGAAGATAGCACGAGAAGAGCTTACACAAACCCTAAGCTGAGAGGGTTTTGCCGGACTGTTGCATTTCCGCACCGCCCTGTTGCTGGTGCGAAGCTTAAGCACAATCAAATGTCGGTGACGCTGCCGTCTTGCAGCAAGGCTGTCAGGAAGCTACATGAGGGCAAGACCAGATTTCGAACGGCAACGGACCGGACCATGACCGCACTCTTCAACGTGATACTGCTCGCCCTGGAACTCTACACGTATGTGATCATCGCCAGCGCGATCTTCTCCTGGCTCTATGCCTTCAACATCGTCAATTCGAGCAATCAGATCATCAATTCCATTGGCCGGGTTCTCTACAATCTGACGGAGCCTGCGCTCAGGCCGATCCGGCGGTTCCTGCCCGATCTCGGCGGTGTCGACATTTCTCCGGTGATCCTGCTGCTGGCGATCATCTTTGTCCGCCAGCTGATCATCCTGAACATCCTGCCGATGTTCCGCGGCTACTGACGCCCTCACCATGAAGGGCCCGGGCCGGTGTGCCGGGCTTCAATAGGTTGCTCCGGCCTCTTCGTCCCAAGTGCTTCACGCACATTTGCATCGGGATGGCGGGTCGCAACAGGTTATAAAAAAGCCCGGGTCAATCGCCGGGCCTCTAAGCCTAAGTGTGGTTGCAAGTAAAACGGCTCCAGCGTTTAGCGAAGCAGACATTCGCGCCAGATTGGCTCGCAGGCGCTTCCCGGCCCAACGGGACGTTCGATCAGTCTGCGGCGAAGGTCTGCCTGGAGCCCGTTCAAGACCTTCGGTGCTTTGCACTCAACGACTTTTA
>NZ_JAAZTM010000007.1:0-3144 GCF_012395805.1 Labrenzia sp. 5N
AGGGCGGGGAGCTGTCATTCGCTGCGGCGTGGTCGAACGACCGGAATTTGGCTGGAAGAACACTGGCTACTTTACTCGATGAGAGCGTTATCGTGGTCGTTCGAACAAGGGATTGCTTTTGCCACATGAGGCTCGCGACGATCTCATCGCCCTTTTTCGATTCAGACTCTCAACGCAGCCGAAGTGTTTTTACGACGGATTGCAGCGCTGCGGAGGATTGTCGCCGGTTTGGAAAATAGAGGTGGTAGCCGGCAAAGGGCGAACACCAGTCTTCAAACAAACGAACCAACCTGCCCGAGGCGATGTCTTCCTGAACGTGGTCTTCAGGCAACAGAGTGAATCCTTGTCCGGCAACGGCTGCGGCACAGCATAAACGTGGCGTGTTGAAAGCTGTTCGGCCATCGACCCTCACATTCAGCGCACGCCCCTCCTTTTCGAATTCCCAGACATAATATCCACCGAGCGTTTCGAGCCGGAGGTTGATGCAATTGTGTTCCACGAGATCCCGCGGATGTTCCGGGGGCGAGACGGCATCCAGATAGGATGGAGAGCAGACGAGTGCCATGCGAAGATCCGGACCGATGCGCACCGCGATCATGTCCCGGTCGATGCTTTCGCCAAGCCGCACTCCCGCATCGAAACGTTCCGCCACGATATCCGTCAAACGGCTTTCGACAATCAATTCGATCCGCAGGTCAGGATGTTGGACGAGAAGCGGCGAAAGTCTGGGCCAAAGAATTGTTTCCGCCGCCAGGGCAGGCGCTGCGATCCGGATCAGGCCGGAAGGTTCCTCGCGGAGCGAGCTCAAGGCGGCAATCTGGTCGTCAATTTCCTCAAGCGGCACCGCAAGGCCATCCGCGAGCCGCTCTCCCGCCTGCGTCAGAGATACTTTTCTGGTGGTCCGATTCAGCAAGCGCAGGCCCAGTGCAGCCTCCAGCCGCTTCACCGAATTGCTGACGGCCGATTGAGAAGTGCCAAGCCGTGCCGCTGCCCTGGTGAAGCCGCCCTGTTCGACCACTTCCAGAAAGACATTCAGGTCAGCCAGGTGATTGCGCCTCATTCATTCGATTCCAGTATCAGTCTAATCGAGATTATGCCCATTATCGATTTAAACTGCAGATGATACCGTGTCGATCATCGGAGGGAAAAATGCTCATACGCAAGATTGGTTCCGAAGGGCTTGAGGTTTCCGCGCTGGCACTCGGCGCCATGGGGTATGGCGAACTGCGCGACCGCCAGGGCCTGATAGAGCTCCTCAGAGCGGCAGTAGACCGGGGCATCACCCTGATTGACACCGCCGAGTCCTACGGTCCGTGGACAAACGAGGAAATCGTGGGAGAGGCACTTCGCCCGCTTCGCGGCAGGGTCCAGATAGCCACGAAGTTCGGCTGGGACATCGATCAAAAGACCGGGCGGCACAAGGGCGGCGTAAACAGCCGGCCGGAGCAGATCCGGAATGCGGTTGACGGCTCTCTGAAGCGGCTTGGCGTCGATGTCATCGATCTCATCTACCAGCACCGGGTCGACCCAAACGTGCCCATGGAAGATGTTGCCGGTACGGTCGCCGATCTCGCCGCAGCCGGCAAGGTACGCTATTTCGGCTTGTCCGAAGCGGGGCCAGCCTCCATCCATCGTGCACATGCGGTCTTTCCCGTCTCGGCGCTGCAAAGCGAATATTCGCTTTGGACTCGGGATCTGGAGCAGGACGTTTTCCAGGTGCTCGAAGACCTGGGGATCGGGCTCGTTCCCTTCAGTCCTCTTGGAAAGGGTTTTCTGACGGGCAAGATCGACCAGGATACGAAGCTCGATGGCGCGGATTTCCGGAGCAACATCCCGCGATTTGATCCTGAGGCCCGGGCTGCAAATGCTTCGCTGGTCGAAGGCCTGACCGGGATTGCAACACGTGTCGGCATCTCGACGGCGCAATTGGCACTTGCCTGGATGCTGGCCAAGAGGCCGTGGATCGTGCCTCTCTTCGGGACGCGCCGTGTCAGCCGGTTGGAGGAAAATTTGGGCGCGTTGGACGTTGAACTCTCCAGCGATGATTTCGAGGAAGTCGATCAACTCTCTGCTGGTTTCCAGGCGCAAGGCGACCGTTACCCCGAAGCCTTCCTGAAGCTTTCGGGCCAGTGAACACTTTGGAGGAACCCGGTCTTCCACTCCGTGCGGCACTTGCCGGGATCGCATTGGTACTGGCAGCGACCTTCTCCTTTGCGCTCGGAGACGTCAGCACCAAATATCTTGCTGGCCGCTATCCCGTCGAAGTCATTCTGGCAGTGCGCTACGCGCTGAACACGGCGCTTTTGCTGGCTTTCGTTTATCCGAAGCTGGGCGCCCGCCTTTGGGCAACCAACCGTGTCTGGCTTGTCATAGGCAGGGGTGGTTGCCTGGCCCTTGCTTCCCTCACGCTCGCCTTGGCCCTTCGCCTGATGCCCGTCGGTGAAACCATCGCCATAATTTACCTATCGCCCTTTGTCGTGATGCTTCTTTCCGCGCCATTTCTGGGCGAGCCTGTCCGGCGCGGGAACTGGATCTGGGCTGCCTTGGGTTTTGCCGGCGTCTTGATCATCGTAAGGCCGGGAGGTGGTCTGGATGCGTTTGGGGTTACCCTCGCCCTTATAAATGCTGGGCTTGCAACAGCCTATCACCTGCTAACCCATTTGCTTTCGCGCACGGAAACCACAATATCCCTGTTGTTCCATACGGCTTGGGTGGGCACCGTCGTCTTTGGCTTGTGGGCAGCCCCTTCATTGTCCGGACTTGCAATCGCTGCCTTCGATCTTGTCGTCATGCTTGGGCTGGGCGTTGCCTATTCCCTGGGTCACTATCTCTTCACAGCCGCCTATCGCGCAGCGCCGCCGTCTCTTCTGGCGCCTGTCAACTACGCCCATCTGGTGTGGGCGGGAGGACTTGGATTCTTGTTCTTCGGAGATGTCCCTGGCGTGTTCAGCCTGGCCGGGATGGGGCTGATCTGTGTTTCAGGCGTTGCGATTGCCCTGTCTGCACGCCGCAAATGAACTGATCTTCAAGAATTCAATTCCGAAAAGTGCGGTGTTCGGTTTGGAAATGGGTACACATTTCGAAAGTAATGGGGGCGCAAAGCTGCCATTGAATCAATAGGTGTTGGAGGACTGCTCAGGGCCG
>NZ_JAAZTM010000008.1:0-368 GCF_012395805.1 Labrenzia sp. 5N
ACTGATCTTCAAGAATTCAATTCCGAAAAGTGCGGTGTTCGGTTTGGAAATGGGTACACATTTCGAAAGTAATGGGGGCGCAAAGCTGCCATTGAATCAATAGGTGTTGGAGGACTGCTCAGGGCCGTAAGCGGCGCCAGTGAAGTCGATTGTTCCACCCCGCGGCATGGCCGGTTTGAGCCCGCTTTGACCAATGCTGCATTTTGCAGCAAAGTCAGCTTTGTAAGAGACTTTTCTTAAACGCACCCATCCAAAATTCGCGTTGGAGAACCCGTGCCCACCATCACCGCATTCAAATCATCTCCCGACAAAGGTGTCGGCCTTGCGCGTGATATGCGTGTCCGTTGGGCGCTTGAGGAAGTCGGCCA
>NZ_JAAZTM010000009.1:0-230532 GCF_012395805.1 Labrenzia sp. 5N
GATTACATCGCGCGTGCGGCAGAGCGACCCGCCTACAAGCGAGCATTCGACGCGCAGTACGAGGTGTTCCAGCAAGCCTCGTCGAAGTGAGAAAGCGGACGTTGCCCGCGACAATGTAGATGGCAGCTAAGTCCGCTCACTCGCCATTCAAGGCCCTCGGCTTTTATTAGTCCACGGTTCCAGCATGCTGAAACCACTCCGTACGGCAATTGGAGGATCAAGATCGGCGGCGCAGTCTGCGCGGTACTGCAGACCGATACAAAGCGACCGCAGCGATGGCGGTTATGGCATTCACCGCAGTTCCCTTGACCGCAGGATGCTCTAGCTTTTCGGCTTGGGGTATCGCTTGACACCCTTCGGGAACCCGGCGTTCACGCCGGGAATTTTCAGCGTGCTGGTGTCCCACCCGTTGGCTTTCAGCGCGCCTGGCAGCCAGAACCCAACCGAGTTTGACAGCAGCTGGTCACCGTTGATCAGCGAATACTTGAGCCGCATCATGAAGGCATCGATGTCATCCGCCGAGGTCAACGGGTAATCTCCGGGGATTTGCTTCGATAACACGGTTTCAATGTCGTCGACGTTGTAGAACGCATTCCGCGCGATCTGGGTGCGATTGTAGACACCCAGCCAAGCGGTCTGGGAATAAAAACCGTAAGTCGCGGCATTGAGATCACTGGTAAACACTTCAAGCGGGCACTGTGTGATCACCGAAACCTTCGTGCAGGGGGCCACCGCATAGGGCATGATCAGGATGTTCTCTGCCCCGATCTTGCCGTCGCTCAAGACAGGCAGGGCCGCCGCAAGCTGGTTGGTCGACAAGGTCAGCCCCGCCCCATAATTGGTGCCGATGGGCATGTGCACCACAACACGGGCGTCAGCCCAGTTGATTGTATCGGTGTTGTTGGCGATCATCATTTGCAACTCCTGGACACTGTTGAGTGCCGCCAGCATGAAGGTGCCGATCATCACGTTGTTGAACGGCACTTCATAGCGCTTGTCACCGCCATTGTAGAAATCTTCCGCGACCGACTTGGCGTCAAAATTCTTCACCGTCCCGGCACGGACACGTTGGACATAATCCAGCGCCATCCACATCCCATAGGTCATCATGGCGTTGATCTCGTCCGGGCGTTCCTTCCAGGAGGGCGCCTCCAGCTTGCTGATCCAGTCAGGGTCAAGCTTCAGCTGCGATGCAGCATGGGCGATGCGGGTCTCGAGGTCCGACAACAGCTTGTCAAAGAGCGGAGAGTTGTCTGCCTTCAGCGCCGCAAGATAGGCCAGGGCGGGGCCAATGTGCGACAGCGCCGTCGCCTGCACGAAACCTGTGGCCGGGTCGTTGCGGGTGAGCACATGGTCCAGCAGCTTGCCAGCGGAGGCCTGTTTGCCGTCATAAACAAATACACCGTAGCCATTCACGATGACCAAGGGACCATCGGAGGCAATAGGGCCTGCCCCGCCGTTCTTGGCCACCACCTGCGCCAACGCCCAGCCGATGCTGGGGTTGTCTGCACTGCCTTGGCTGCGAGGGAAGATGTTGAAAAGGCAGGTGAACGTGGAATCCACGCTTGGCGGGGCGGCACAAGGATCGGTGCTTTGCGCCCTGAGCGGCAGGGCCAGGCCAAGGATCAAAACGAGGGCGAGCACGGGAACCGAATACAGACGCATATCAAAACCCCTTTGGCTGACTATGCGCGCAATCATACACACTCAAGATTGAGTTGGCATGGGAAGACCACACAAAGTTGTCTTCAGAGTATGGTAAACCCAGTCGTTCCCTTATGTTGACTTCACATCAGGCTTGCTTGCGTTCTGACCCCAGGTCCGCTTTGTCCAGCTCTGCTGCCGTTCGTGCACGTCGCGACGAATGTCCGGTTCCAGTGCAACGAATGGCGGTTTTCAGGGCCGGGCAAGTCGCAGTTTCCTACTTGTTTCAGATTTTCAAAGCATGTCCGAACCCTGAAAGCCCTGCTGGACCAAGGGGTTCGGCTTAAGCTTTTCGTCTAAGCCCACAATTAGGTGTGGGACTGGGGTCAATCGCCCGGGTTTTTTGATGGCCGGTGGCTTCAGCCTTCCAGCTTGCGCGCCTCATCGGGCAGCATGATCGGGATGCCGTTGCGGATCGGGTAGGCAAGCTTGGCGGTGCGCGAAATCAGCTCCTTGGCGTCCGCGTCATATTCCAGCGTGGTCTTGGTCACGGGGCAGACCAGCAGTTCCAGCAGCTTGCGGTCAACCGGGCGTTCGGTCGGTTCTGTCATCTGGGAGTGTCTTTCAGGTTGGAGCGCCATGTTCGGAGCACTCACTGCAAGGTGGTGCCGCCGTCATTCTGCGAGCGGGCAATGTCCATTTCGGTGATGGCAATCAGGGTTTCGGCACGGGTCTTCAGGTCGCGGGCTTCCAGAAGGGCCTGCTTTTCCTGCGGGCCGTAGGGGCACATCATGCACAGGGCGTTGACCAGCACCTCGGTTTCGGCTTCCGACACGCTTTGCCAGTCGGCTTCCAGGTTGTTGGCGTCCAGATAGTCGCGCAAGGTTCTCAGAAGGCTCGTCCGGTCGACTTCCTCCTCGCCCTGGCCGCACTTGAGGTCATGTGCAAAGGCGGAGAAATCGCACTCGATCTGGCGGAACCTGCTGTAGTCCTCAAGCTCGCGCCCAACGGCAAACCTGGTGATGCCCTGCAGCGTGATCAGGTACCGCCCGTCGCCGGTTTCCTGAAAGCTGGTGAGCCTTCCGACGCAGCCGACGCTGGCAAGAGCCGGATTGTCCGGATCGTCCGAATGACGGTCGGGAGAAGGCTGCACCATGCCGATCAGGCGGTTGCCGGCCAATGCGGCATCCACCATGTCGATATAGCGCTGCTCGAAGATGTTCAGCGGCAGCTGTGTGCGGGGCAACAGCAACGCACCGGCAAGCGGAAACACGGGCAGGACCGGCGGCAGATCCGCGATGGTCTCGTAAATGGCATTTCCCGCCTGCATTCCAATGCCTTCTTTGTTTTCGTTATCGCAGCATGACTGCCAGCTTCGTGCTGATTCCTAAATGTGTGTCAGTTGCGGCGGTCGTCAAGAAAACAGCACGGAGGAAAGCTTGCGACGGCCGTAGGCGCTGGCCGGATCCTTGAAACCCCAGGCTTCGAAGAACTGCAGCAACTGCTTGCGCGCGCCGTCCTCGTTCCACTCGCGGTCGCGGCGAACGATCTCGATCAGTTCGTCGACTGCGCCTTCCTTGTTGCCCTTGCCGTTGAGGCCAAGAGCCAGGTCGAAGCGGGCCTGCAGGTCAAGCGGATCCTTGGCAATGCGATCCTGAAGCTCGGCAAGGTCGCCGAGGGAAGCTGCCTGTTCGGCCAGTTCCACTGCAGCCTTGGCGGCGACATAGGCTTCGTCGGAGTGTTTTTCTTCCGGAACCAGTTCCAATGCCTGCTTGGCCCGCTCCAGATCGTCAGCACCGATATAACACTGTGCCAGGCCGGCAATCGCTGTCACGTTGTCCGGTTCCATCTGCATCACGGCGCCGAAAAGCTGGGCAGCCTGACCATAATCCTTGGCCAGCAGAAGCTCTGCGCCCTGCTCCAGGAAGGTGTCGGTCTGGCTGACCGGGGCAGGGCCGGCAACGCGCTCGATAAATGCCTGGATCTGGCTTTCCGGCTGTGCGCCCATGAACCCGTCCACCGGCTGGCCATCCTTGAAGGCCACCACGGCAGGGATCGACTGGATACCCATCTGGCCGGCAATTTCCGGATGGTCGTCAATGTTCATCTTGGCCAGCTTTACGCGGCCGCCGGCGGCTTTCACCGCAGCTTCGATGATCGGTGTCAGCTGCTTGCACGGACCGCACCAAGGCGCCCAGAAATCAACCAGAACCGGTTGCTGGCGGGAAGCTTCCATGACATCGGCCATGAAGGTCTGCGTCGTCACGTCGAAGATGAGGTCGCCTGCAGGGGTGTCGCCACCACCGTTGCCGCCGCCCATGCTGCCACCGCCCGTTTGGCCGCCATAACCGCCACCCATGCTGGCGCCAAAGCCGCCGCCGACCTGGCCGCCGATGCTGTAATTGCCGTTGCTCATGTGCCGCCTCGAATTTTCCTGCCGGTGCCTGGGGCCTGCCGGCTCAAAGTGAATGCCGTTGAAGGGTTGATTTGGCCCATAACATGGAGCCACTGCGCGCGAAATACAAACGCCTTCGCCTGCCGAAAGCGGGTGACCGTTACAGGCCGGCTGCCTTGGCCTCTTCGCTGACCGCCAGAACCTGCGCCGTGTGGCCGCAAGCAGAGGCGAATTTCAGAAGGTCGGCGGCGGAGATCGACGTCGTCGCGTTGTTCTTCAACGGGTGATAATTCAGCACTTCATGTTGCATCATGGCTGCGTCGAACACGGGCGTGACCCTTTGGGCTTCGCGGTCGTTGATCAGCGAGAAGGGGGTCACCGAACCCGGTTCCACGCCCAGCACCTCCATCAGAAGATCGGCATTGCCGAAAGATACGCGCCCTTGAGCGCCGATGATCTGGTGCACTTTCTTCAGGTCGATTTCCGCGTCGTGCAGGGCAACGATCAGAAACAGCCGGCCCTTCTTGTCCTTCACGAACAGGTTCTTGGTGTGGCCACCGGGAATGCGGTCATGCAGGTCGCCGGACTCGGCAACTGTAAAGACGGGCTCGTGATCCACCGTCGTGACAGGGATCCCGAGTTCCTCGAAATAGGCCAGTAGGTCGTCGCGTGTCGCCGGCATGGGTTTTCCTGAGAATTTTGAGAGCTTTTGCGCTGTCTAACGCGATTTGGCTGCCGGCCACAAGAGGTGAAGGGTAGAAAAAGCGGCAGAAATCTGCGATTTTCCGGCTTTGATTTCACAGGAAATCCACAAATCGACGGCTAAAAAAATTTCTTCAATTTCGGTGTTGCAATCCGTCTCAGCATAGTTCATATACTGCGCCACCGACGCCGAGGCGGTCACCGCCACGGACCAGGGACGCTATGCGGGCGTAGCTCAGGGGTAGAGCACAACCTTGCCAAGGTTGGGGTCGTGGGTTCGAATCCCATCGCCCGCTCCAATTCGGCCGAAGGGTCCAGAAAACCAGCATTCGAAAGAATGCTGGTTTTTTTGTTTTTGCTCCGGGATTGGCGGCTTGCCGCGCGCTATCGGCAGTATTTCAAGGTTCGTCTAAACATTGATACAAACCCGGCTCCCAACCTGAACAAAGTTGCAGGGGCCAGGGAGTAATGTCAGCGAGCATTATGCGGAGAAGCCGGATACCGGTTGTCTCCGTCTTTTGCTTTGCCTCAAGTACCCAACTTGGCTGCAGTGGAACCATTCGGTTCCGCTGCAGTTCCAGTGCCTGCCAGCGCTTGGCGTCTCGCGCCGATCCATCCAGATCCTGCCTGGCACACCCGAAGCTTTTCGGGCCCAAAGAGACACGACCGGAACCGGCTGTCAGGCACGTCTGGTCGCGTTTCAAAAAAATGATCGCACCGCGGTCAATAGTTCCGCGCCTTCTGCCGGGCCGTGTTACCGTGCCCGCGTGCCGCTTGCAGTCGGGGGGAAGGCATTGAACGCATTGAAGGAACATCCGGTTTTCGGTTTTGTCGACTGGTGCCTGCGTGGCATCGGGCAGGTCGTGTTTCAGAACAATCCGGTCTCGGGTCTGATCATCCTGGGTGCGCTTTTCTTCAACTCGCCGATCTATGGCGCCATTGCCGTTTTCGGAGTGGTTATCTCCACCGCGACGGCGGTTCTGCTGCAGGCAGACAAGGGGCTGATCCGCGACGGGCTGTTCGGCTTCAACGGAGCGCTTGTCGCGCTGGCGTTGATTGCGTTTACAAGCGAGGATTTTCACTACGGCGCTGTTCCGTCCGTTTATCTGACGGTCTATATCGCGTTCGGTTCCGCCATGACGGCCATGGTCTTCACCAGTCTTGCAAACCTGCTTGGCCCGCATAGGGTGGCGCCGCTGACAATGCCGTTCGTGCTGGTCGGCTGGCTGTTCCTGTTTGCCGTCCTGAAGTTCCACAGCATCGATGCCGGCCCGCTCGCCAAGCCTGTCTCGCCCACCCAGTATGACGGCACGGTCCAGTACACTCTCGCGACCTGGTACAAGGGCATCGGTAATGCCATCGGCCAGATCTTCTTTCAGGACAACTGGATCAGCGGTTACCTGATTGTGCTCGGCATTGCGGTGAATTCACGCATCAGTGCGATCATGGCGCTGTTGGGTGCTAATGTGGCGGCCTTTGTCGCCGTTGTTTACGGTGCGCCGGAAGGGGCGATCAGTGACGGCCTGTTCGGCTATAACGCGGCCCTGACGGCGATCGCGCTCGGGGGCTTCTTCCTGGTGCTGACGCCAGCCTCCGCGCTCTACACACTGTTTGGCGTTGTTGTGTCGACCTGGCTCTGGGCGTCCGTTGCGATCTTTCTGGAGCCCATCGGCATGCCGGTGCTCACCTCGACCTTCGTGATCGTGACCTGGCTGATGCTGATCGGCGTCAACGGATTTGCAGCCCTTGTTCCCGTTGCACCGGCTGACGCCGTTACGCCAGAGGCCAACCGCAGGCGTTACCTTAAGGCGTTGCGGGAAGGTTGAGCCGGCAGACAGGTCAGGCTCCATGCAGGCCGAGAAGGCTGGGCTTGGATAGGTTGATACCTCCGACCAGCCTGTCGTCCTTCTCCAGTCTCTCCATCGTCGTCCCGGCCAAGCGTAGCGCGAGCCGGGACCGGGGAGGAAAGAGCCTCTCCTGTTTCTTGATGCTGCCTATTTGGCGCTCTCCGATCCCGAAAATTCGCGTCGCTGCGTCCGGCATGACGATCGAGAGGGAGGCGTGTGAGCGAGGCTTTGACGAGCGGCTCCGCTCACATTTCTCATGACGTCAGCCTCAGACTTTCAGAAAACAGCCGTTTTCAGCGTGTGAGCGTTCGGCAAGGTCGAGGGCGACCTGAAGCCGCGCGCCGTGTTCGAAATCCGGGTCGGCCGGAGCCCCGGTCAGGATCGCGGCGGCAAACCGCTGGTAGACTGTCGGAACAGCGCCAACTTCGATGTCGGTCCAGGTCGCAGAAGAAAGATCTTCGCCCTGGCAGATGCGCAGGCCTTCGATGCCCTTCTCGAAACGCACTTCCAGGCCGCCCTTGTCGCCATAAAGGCGCAGGCGCAGGTCGTTCAGATGGCCGGAGGCAAACCTGGTGGCGCTGATCGTGCCGAGCGCGCCGTTTTCAAGCTCGGCCTGCAGGGTGGCGCTGTCGTTGGCGTCGAGCGTGTATTCGCCGATCCTGCCGCCCTCTGCCTTGTCGAAGGTCTTCAGCCGGCAGGAAAGTTCGCTCACCGGGCTGCCGGCGGCGAAGATGACGAAGTCTAGGATATGGATGCCGACATCGCCGAGAACGCCCTTGGAACCGTGCGCGCTCGACAGGCGCCAGAGCCACTGGCTCTCGGTCTTCCAGTCCCCCCACGCCGGCTGTGTCAGCCAGCTTTGCAGGTAGGAAGCCTCGAAGTGACGAAGCGCACCGATGGCACCACCTGCAACCAGCTCGGCGGCCTTCTGCAGCACGGCAACATTGCGATAGCTCAGGTTGACCATGCCGATCAGCTTCTTCGTGCGGGCGAGATCCGCCATCTCCCGGGCGTCGGCAGCGTTGGTCGCCAGCGGCTTTTCACACAAAACGTGCTTGCCCGCCTTCATCAGGGCCATCGTGGTCGGATGGTGCGCCGCGTCCGGCGTCACGTTGGCCGCAGCGTCAAAATTGCCCCAGGCAATTGCCTCGTCCAGCGTTGCGAAGCGGTTCGGAATGGCGAAGGTGTCGCAGAACTGGGTGAGCACGTCCGGGCGCTGGTCGACGCCGCCGACGATTTCAACGCCGTCGATCCTTGAAAAGGCATCCGCGTGGGTACGCGCCATGTTGCCGGTGCCGACTATCAGGATCCGGAGAGGGTGTGCAGCAGAGGTCACGGGGATCTTCCTCAGCGTTTGAGGGCAGGACGGACCGGCGAAAGTCTACCGGTCCGGAAGGGAAAGTGGATCAGCGGAAACCTTCTTCGCCGTCGGCGTGCAGCTTCGGGCCGCGTTCCTCGATCTTTTCGGGAGCCGCTTCCACCGGCACATTGGGTGCAATGTTCGGATCGGCGATCCGGGTCATCGGGTTGAACGCCCATTTGACGCCGTTCCTCAGAACCGTCTGCACATGGGTATTGTGATAGGTCGGATAGGTTTCGTGCCCCGGGCGGAAGTAGAAGACGTTACCCGCGCCGCGCTTGTAGGTGAGGCCCGAGCGGAAAACCTCGCCGCCCTGGAACCAGCTGATGAAGACCGTCTCCAGCGGTTCCGGCACACCGAAGGGCTCACCGTACATTTCTTCCATCTCCAGCTCGAAGCTGTCGGGAAGACCGTTGGTGATCGGATGGTTGCGGCTGGTCACCCACAGGCGCTCGCGCTCCCCGGCCTCGCGCCAGGTGAGATTGCACGGGCTGCCCATCAGGCGTTTGAACGGCTTGGCGAAATGGGCCGAATGCAGAAACACCATGCCCATGCCGGACCAGACGGCGTCGCAGACGCGTTCCACCACTTCGTCGGAAACGTCGCCATGGGCGGCGTGACCCCACCACAACAGCACATCCGTTTCGGCAAGGCGTTCCTTCGTCAAGCCGTGTTCGGGCTCCTGCAGGGTGGCGGTGGTGGCGGTGATTTCGGGATCGGTGTTCAGCGTATCGGCAATGCACTGATGCATGCCGTCCGGATAGACACCCGCGACGATCTTGTTGTGCTGTTCATGGACGTTTTCGCCCCAGACCACGGCTCTGATCGGCATTTCAGCCTCTCCCGTTCTTCAGATGTTGGCAGAATTGTTGGCGAGCTAAGGATAGAAAGCGCTTTCTTTTGAAAAGTTCCTCCAAAGCGCTTTGGATAGCGCTAGCACCGAGGTTTTGTGCTGTCAATCGGAGGGGCTGTAATATTCGATCACAGTTCTCGCCGGTTGCTCCCCGGCCGGTACGCTCAATGTCGTCGACAGATGCTCACCGGTCAGGGCGGGCCTCAAGGGCGGACACAGCCAAGGCGAAGAAGGGGCCGATCGGAACGAGAAGGCTGGGGCTGTGACCTACCGCCGCATTTCCAGTCAGGTCAGTTCATGAAAACATACCATATGTTATGGTTTGTTTTGGAGGAGTGGTGAAATGAATGGTCTATTGCTTGCAGCCGCGGGTCTTTCGGCTGCCGTCTGCCTGCTGCATACATTCGCAGGGGGGCGGACGATTGCCTTACCGCTGCTGAAAGCGTCGGATCTGCACCCGGTGCCGAAATATGTCGCCTATTACTGCTGGCATATCGTGACAATCGTTCTGGCAATGATTGCCGTCATGTTTGCTATCGCAGGTGTGCGGGCTGAAAGCCTCGATCTTGGCTTGGTGGCGACCGTGTTGACAGCTTCTTTCTGTCTGCTGGGCCTTGCAGTGCCACCGCTGAAGAAGCAGAAATACAGCCAGATGCCGCAGGGCTGGCTGTTTCTGCCGATTGTTCTGCTGGGTGGTCTTGGTATTCTGGGCGGAGTGAGTTGACCTGAGGAAGCGTTTCGGAAAATCGGACTGGCTTGATCTCGGTCTGACGCAGCTTGCAAAGGATGGGCCGGCGGGACTGACCATCGAGGCTCTCTGCACCGCAGCAGACCGCACGCGTGGCTCGTTCTATCACCATTTTCAGGATCACGGGGCTTTCGTCGAAGCCCTGATGCTTGCCTGGAAACAGCGGCACACGCTCGACATTGCCGAACAGGCGCTGGCCGAAAAAGGGGAGATGCGGGCGCAGAAGCTGTCGGATCTCGCCAATCGTCTGGACCACCGACTGGAGCAGGCCGTGCGCCAATTCGCGCAATCAGACCTTCGGGCGCAGGAGATCGTCCGGGACGTCGATGATTTGCGAACCGGGTTTGTCGCGCGGCTCTACGAAGCCGGAGGGATGGAGCCTGCGCTTGCAGCAGATGTTGCTAAAATCGAATACGCGGCTTTTGTCGGCAGCCAGATTGTCTGGCCGGATATGCCGGCAGATGAGCGTGTTGCCCTCGATCGGCGCTTTGCGCAGCTGGTTGCAATGGCGACAGAAACAGGGTCGAGAAAGTAATCCTCGACCGGAGCTTCATATAAAAATCCGGGCGCTCCTAAAGCGCCCGGGGTAATGCGGAGGCTGTTTATGCCTCAGTAGCCGGCGGAAAGTGCACCGGGGCGCCGCGGGTCGGAAGCCCCCGCCAGAACACCGTCAACGAGCATGATCGACTGGGTCGACCCCATGGCGTTCTTGACTTCCACCTTGTGCCCACGGGCTTCCAGCAAGCGGATCGTGTCCGGAGAAAGACCTTCCTCGATGCGGATCTCATCCGGCAGCCACTGATTGTGGATGCGCGGAGCAGCCGTCGCCTCGGCGATGTTCATCCCGTGATCGACGACGTTGAGGATGATTTGCAGCGTGGTGGTGATGATACGGCTGCCGCCGGGCGAGCCTGTGGCAAGGAACAGCTTGCCGTCCTTGAACACCAACGTCGGGCTCATGGACGAAAGTGGCCGCTTGCCGCCCTCAACCGCGTTGGCCGTTCCGCCGATGAGGCCATAGGCGTTGGGCACGCCGGGCTTTGCGGAAAAGTCGTCCAGTTCATTGTTGAGCAAGACCCCCGTACCGTCGGCGGTCAGGCCGACGCCGTAGGAGAAGTTCAGCGTGTAGGTGTTGGAGACCGCATTGCCGTCCTTGTCGACAACGGAATAATGCGTGGTCTGGTTGCTTTCATAGGGGAAAGGATCGCCGGGCTTCATCTCTTCGGAAGGCGTTGCCATGTCCATTTTGATGGATTTCACCAGTTCAGCGGCATAAGCCGGATCGGTCAAACCCTTTACCGGAACATCGACAAAATCCGGGTCGCCCAGATACTTGGAGCGGTCCGCGTAGGCACGCCGCATGGTTTCGGCCATCACGTGGATGCTGTCTGCAGAGTTCGGACCATATTCGGCAAGCGGATAGCCCTGCAGCATGTTGAGGATCTGCACGATGTGCACGCCGCCGGAAGACGGTGGGGGCATCGATGCGATTTCGTAGCCGTGGTAGCTGCCCACGACGGGGTCCCGCCAGACCGGTTTGTATCCGGCCATGTCTTCCGTGGTCATGCCGCCTCCGGAGGCAGTTACTTTCTGTGCGATCTTTTCGGCAACTTCACCGGTGTAGAACCCGGCTGCCCCCTTGTCGGCGATCAGTTTCAGCGTTGCGGCAAGATCCGTCTGCTTGAGTGTCTCGCCCGGTACGAACGGCATGCCGCCGGTCTTGTAGAAGATCGCGGCGGTGGCCGGGTCCTGAAGAAGGCGTTTTGCGGATGCGGTCAGCGATGCCGCGAGATCCGGTGTCACTTCGATGCCGTTTTCCGCAAGGCCAATGGCAGGTGCGACCAGCTCTGCCCAGGTCAGCTTGCCGCTGCCGTGTTTTTCAAAGGCCTCGGCAAAGCCGGCGACCGTGCCCGGCACACCGACAGCAAGACCGGAAAAGCGGGATTTCTGGTTATCGGGTTCGCCGTCTTCTCCCAGGAACATATCCTTGAAGGCTGCGGCAGGTGCCATTTCCCGATAGTCGAGCGCCTTGGTGTCGCCGCTGTCCGCCAGGTGGATCATCATGAAACCACCGCCCCCCAGGTTGCCGGCGCGTGGCAGCGTGACGGCAAGCGCGAAGCCGGTGGCAATGGCGGCATCGACTGCGTTGCCGCCTTTCTTCAGGATGTCGACACCGACGCGGCTTGCGACGGCTTCCTGGCTGGCAACCATGCCGTTCTGCGCCGTTTCAGGCTGGAAGCGGTCTTTCAGCGAATAGATCGGCGAATCCTGCGCGGCGAGAGGTGCCGCGATGCCGACAACAAGAGCGGTCGCCAGGGAAACCGCGGCAAAGCTGGATTTGAGAAGATGTTTCATGTGTCTCTCCGGTCGCCTGGATGGCGGGAGTTGGCAAGTGGAGGGCAGGACGCGCAACGGGCGTGGCGCTCTGTCCGACAACTTTAAGTCGTTCTTGATTCAGCGCAAGGCTAGAT
Organism: Labrenzia sp. 5N; assembly: GCF_012395805.1. NCBI lineage: Bacteria > Pseudomonadati > Pseudomonadota > Alphaproteobacteria > Hyphomicrobiales > Stappiaceae > Labrenzia > Labrenzia sp. 5N. The sequence goes on from NZ_JAAZTM010000009.1 coordinate 12,021, forward strand.
GATCAGATAGGCTGCAGTCTTGAAGGGACAAGCTGCACGTGGGCCAGAACGCGACTGGTTGAAGGAGGATTCATGAGCAAGGCAATTGCCGTTTCGAAACCGCGTCTCCATTCGGGTGTGCGATCATTCCTGGGCGGGGCCACTCTTCTGGCTGTCGCCGCCCTCTTCGGTACGAGTGCAGCCGAGGCGGGCGATGCCGCCGCCGGCAAAGCGCTGGCGCTGCAATGGTGCTCTGCCTGCCACCTCGTGTCCGAAGACCAGGATCGCGCCTCCAGCGCGTCGCTGCCAAGCTTTTACGACATTGCGAAGGATCCCGGCTGGACGGAAGAAAAACTTGCGACCTTCCTTGCCGATCCCCATCCGCAAATGCCGAACATGACCCTCGGCAACATCGAAATCGCCAATCTCGCCAGCTACATCGAATCCCTGGCACCCTGAGGTTCTTCGCTACACCAGACCTCGTTGCAAGGGGGGGGCACGAAGCCCGTCCTTCGAGACTGCGTCTCGTGCCTCGTCAGGACGTGGTCTAGGGGCACCGCAATATTTGCCACTGGTCCCTTAAAACTCGAACTCGGCCAGCATCGCGGCGTGGAAGGATCCGGCATAGGCGTCTTCATCCGCGTCGAAGACTTCATCCGGAAGACCGACATTGAACACCTTGAAGTCAACCGTTCGGTGGGCGACGGATGCGCTGGCCAGAATGTGGTCCAGCGCCTGTCCCTTGCCCTTGTGAATGACGGTCTGGCGCTTTTCCGGCGGCAATGAAGCGTCCAGCTGGTAGAGGCGGCGCGCGGCAAGTTGCGGCGAACAGGTGTCGTCCGGGTCGGCGCGCAGCAGCCTCAAGGTTCCGGTTTCCCCGGTCGCGTTGAAATCACCCGCCAGGACGATCTGGCTATCCTCGTTTGCATCGAAAAGGTCTTCCACCGCAAGGCGCAGTTCGAGTGCCTGGGCGGTCTGTTTCAACACTGATAGCTGATACCCTTCCGCCCACGCGGAAACGGATGTCCACGTCCGGTCCTCTGCCTTGCCGCCGCGTATCATCGCGGCGATTGGCGCCCGCAAATGAACGCAGAAGACGTGCAGGGGGCGGCCGGTGCCGATGTCGATTTCCACCTGCAGAACGGGCCGGTCGAACAGGATCGTCTGCGGGCTGCGATAGGCCGGTACAGCGGTTTTGGGCTGCCAGTGAGGCGGGTGGGCATGTGCCTGGTAAAGACTTAAGCACCTTGTTATCGGAAAGCGCGAGAGAACCACCAGGTTATGGCGGTCGCCCGGCCCCTTTCCAGAAGGTCGTTCGCTGGTTGCCCGGTGAAATTTCTCGTACGGCGTTCCCTCCAGAAGAAGTTCCAGCGCCTGGAACTGCCGTGCTGGAACACCTTTCCGTTTCTGCGCGTTGACTTCCTGCAGACAAAGGATGTCGGCCTCAAGCTCCAGAATCTTTGGCCGAAGCGCGTCCAGCCGGGGTGTCAGTGCGTCCGGATCATGCCGGTCCGCACCAAAGGATTCCATGTTGAAAGTGGCAAGTCTCATTCAGCAGGCCCGAAGCTGGAAAGCGTACCTGAAACCATAGCCGCGCATCGGGCCAAGTGGTAGAGAGCGCAGATGCAGGAATGAGCCGACCAAAGACGGGGAGAGGCAAATGAGCGGAGAGGGATGCCCCTGTGGCAGCGGCAAGGGGTTCGATCTGTGCTGTGAACCTTATCTTGCCGGAAAGGCCCTGCCCGAAACCGCAGAAGCCTTGATGCGCTCGCGTTACAGTGCTTACGTCCGGCAACTCATTCCGTATCTGAAGGAAACGCTCTGGCCGAAGTATCAGCCGAGTTTCGATGCGCAAGGCACCGCGCGCTGGGCGGCGGAAAGCCACTGGACGGGCCTCAGTGTGTTGGCCACCGAAAAGGGCGGGCCTGCCGACAGGGACGGCACCGTTCTTTTCGAGGCAAAATACCTGTCCGCCGGCAAGCTTCACGTGCACCGCGAACTAAGCCATTTCCGCAAGAAAAGCGGTCGCTGGTATTACGTGGAGGCCGTGCCGGAATAGGTCGGCTAGCTGTCTTCATTTTTGACTTTGAAAAAAATCGTCCGGTCCCTGCGATTGGCGGCGGGAGCAGGGACCGGACCAATTTGCAGATAGAAGGGGAGGCAGCCCTCAACATCCGCAACAAGGAGATCGGGAAAGCCCGCGGCAGGGTCAGCCGAGGGTGGTCGACAGGGTCGAATCGAATCTCGTTCTCTATTTGTTCTCATTAGCATGATTCCCGGTGCCGGTGTCAAGCAGGGAAGCTGTCTTCATGGATGTCCGAACGCTGAGAACGGAATTGGCAGGATAGAAGGTAAAATCAACGTCTTGACCAACTTTCCATCGTCCTCACACATCTGTGAAACGTTGCTGGCTGCGTTTGACTGATCGCCATAGAATATTAAGTCACTCATGTCACAAATACGGAAGAGTACTCATAAGGGACCCCTACGTGCGTTTTTCCGCCAACTCCTGGACCAAGCGTTTGCAAGGCATCGCCTCGCCTCTGGGATTGGGGAAAGGTGCTGATCAGATCCTGGAGTTCCTGAAGGGAAGTGGAAGCGAACGGCACGCGGCGGGCCGGATGGCGGTATCGACGTTTGCGGTGCGGATCGCCGGTGCAGCGCTCGCCTATCTGTCGCAAATCGTGCTCGCGCGCCTGTTGGGCGCGCATGACTATGGCCTCTATTCGGTTGCCTGGACTTTCGTGATCGTTCTGGGCGTCATGGCCTGCGGGGGCTTTTCCACCTCTGCCAGCAGGTTCATCCCGCAGTATCTGCAGAACCGGGATATGGCGCGCCTGCGCGGGTTCTTGCGAACGAGCCGGCAAATGGCGTTTTTTCTCGGGGGAGCTGCGGCGGTCATAGGCATCGGCTGTCTCGCCCTGTTTCGCCCGCTTATTGATACGTCCTATTTCCAGCCCTTGTCGGTCGTCCTGCTGGCGCTGCCCTTCTTTGCCTTCGGACTGGTGCAGGACGGTATCGCACGCAGCTACGACTGGTCGTCGCTGGCAATGCTGCCAACCTATATCTGGCGGCCGCTGGCGATCCTGTTCCTGCTGGTCGGTGCCGTTCTGGCCGGGTTTCGGCCCGATGCACTGACAGCTGCCATCGTGGCCGTCGTGGCAACGGCGCTGGTCGCGCTTTACCAGTTTTTGCATCTTCGCAGGCGGCTGGGGCCAAGCGTTCCGAAGGGGCCGTACAAGGTCGAGTTCAGATCCTGGCTGGCGGTGTCCATGCCGATGCTGATGGTCGACGGTTTCCTGCAGCTGATCACCAGTGCTGACGTGATCATGGTGAGTTTCTTTCAGGATCCGGACGAGGTTGCGGTCTATTTCGCTGCATCCAGAACCCTGGCGCTGGTGCATTTTGTCTATTTCGCCGTAAGGGCCGCCTCGGCGCATCGCTTCTCCAGCTACACCCACAATCAGGATCTTTCGGGGCTCGCCGGTTACATGCGGCAGGCAACTCTCTGGACCTTCTGGCCGTCTGTGGCCGCGGGCGTTGGGTTGCTTCTGATCGCGCCGCTTCTGCTTGCTCTTTTCGGCAGCGATTTTGAAAGCGGCTACGAGCTGATCGCCCTCCTGATGATCGGCGTGCTTGCGCGCGCATCCGTCGGTCCGGCCGACGCGCTTCTGACGATGACAGGGCACCAGAACACCTGCGCCGGCATTTATGCCGGGACGTTTGTTCTCAATGTCATCCTCAATCTTATTCTGATCCCGCTGCTCGGCCTTGCCGGAGCGGCCATTGCCACAAGTCTTGCGATCCTTTTTGAGGCCACTGCCCTTGCGGTTGTGGCAAAACGGAAGCTCAATATCACGACGTTCGTTTTGCCCTTGCTTTTCGCCAGGAACCGTCCGGTTGACCAATGATACGCTCTCTTCCGTGCAGCTCGAGGTCTTGTCCCTCGATCCGTTGAGCGCCGCCATACCGCTTGAGGACTGGCAGACGCTTTGTGGGGCTGCCCTCAGTCCGAACCCTTTCTTTGGTCCGGATTTCCTTCGTCCTTTTCTGGAAAAGATGAGCAAACAGGCGGTACGACTTGTCGTGGTCCGGGAGCGGCCGGGTGGCCGCTGGCTGGTGGCGGCCCCCGTCGGCCGACGTCGTTTTGGATTGGCCGTTGCGGTCAACACCACCTGGGCAAGCGAATACGCGCCGCTCGGAACACCGCTGATCCACCCGGACGCTAGTGCCGAGGCAATCGCCGCATTCATCAATGCCGCCAGAGAGCCCGGGAATGCGCTCGCCATCCCCTATCTGCCGCTTCATTCTCAGTCGGCAACGCGCTTGAGGGCGGTGGGCGCTGGAAAGAAGTCGGTTCTGGCGAAGTCCTTCCGGGCGAGCCACGGGGCAGGAGCCACAGGCAAGTCACAACTTGCCGAGGCTGACAGCGGCAAGAGGCGCAAGGAAATGCGCCGGCTGATGCGCCGGCTGGGTGACCACGGCAAGACCTCCTTCCGCAGTCTGTCCGGATCTGATGCCGTTGCCGGGTTCGAAGCCTTTCTGGAGCTCGAGGCCTCCGGCTGGAAGGGCCGGTCCGGAACCGCGCTGGGCAGTCAGTCCGGGACGGCGGACTTTGCCCGCACGGCCGTCGCCAATCTGGCAAGTCGAAACGGGGTCCGGATCGACCAGCTCTGGTCGGGACAGACACTGGTTGCCGCCCTGGTGCTGTTTCAGCAGTCCGGCAAGGTGTATTCCTGGAAGATCGCCTTTGACGAGGAGTTTGCCCGCTATTCTCCCGGAGCCCAGATCGCGCTGCAGGCCTTGAAGTTCAATCTGGCCATTCCTGGCTTCAGGGGAGCGGATTCCCTGGCCATTCCTGGGCATTCGATGATCGAGCCCTTGTGGCGAGGCCGGCTGGAAACCGGCACGATGCTTTTTGCCGATGGCCTGAAGCGGTCGTTGTGCAAGACGGACCTGAAGCTTGAACAAGCCCTGCGCCGAGCTGCAAGGACACTGAGAAAGCGCCTGCGCGCCTGAAACGGGCGATCCTAGCCTTCAACGCTCTCCAGGTCCCGCAATTTCCTGCGAATGATCTTGCCGGTGGTGGTCATGGGCAACGAGGTGACGAATTCGATTTCCCGCGGATATTCATGGGCCGACAGACGTTCGCGGACGAAAGTGCGGATATCGTTTTCCAGAGCCGCGCTTTTTTCCGTGCCCGGCTTCAGGACGATGAAGGCCTTGACGATTTCCGTGCGCAGCGGATCCGGTTTGCCGACAGCCGCGGCAAGCGCGATCGACGGATGCTTCAGCAGGCAATCCTCGATCTCGCCGGGGCCGATCCGGTAGCTTGCCGAGGTGATGATGTCGTCGTCGCGGCCAACGAAATGGACGTAGCCGTCCTCGTCCATCAGGCCCTGGTCGCCGGTGATCATCCAGTCTCCGATGAACTTCTCCCGCGTCGCCTCCGGCTTGTTCCAGTATTCCAGGAACATTACCGGGTCCGGCCGGCGGATGGCGATCTGGCCGAGGGTTTCTGCCGGCAGCTCATTGCCGTCATCATCGATGATCGCAACCTGATGGCCAGGCGTTGCCTTGCCGATGGCGCCAGAGCGGCTGACGCCAAGGGCGGCCGCAGAACCGAGCACCGCGTTACATTCCGTCTGGCCATAGAATTCATTGACGTTGAAGCCGAATTCCGCAGCGAACCAGTCATAGGTTTCCCTGCCGAGGGATTCTCCGGCAGAGCCGACGCTGCGCCAGGTGAGGTCGAAGCGCTCGGCCGGACGCTCCACAGCGCGCAGCATCTTCAAAGCCGTCGGCGGAATGAAGGCATTGCGGATCTTCTGTCTTTCAAGCAGATGGAAGGCGAATTCCGGGTCGAACTTGCGAGACGCGTGGCAGACCACCGGCACACCGAGAGACAGAGCCGGAAACAGAGCATTCAGCAAGCCGCCTGCCCAGGCCCAGTCTGCGGGCGTCCAGAGCAAGTCGCCTTCACGGCCGAGGAAATTCTGCGAAAGCTCGATGCCGGGCATATGGCCGAGCAGCACCCGGTGGCCATGCAACACGCCCTTGGGCTGCCCCGTGGTGCCGGATGTGTAGATCATCAAAGCCGGATCGTCGGGTGTGGTCGCAAGGGTCCGGTAGGTGTCGGACGCCTTGTCCAGCAGATCGTCAAACCCGAACACGCCGGTTTCCGGTCCGTCGACCGAGATCACCAGATCAAGGCCGGGCAGGTCAGCCCGGATTTCCGCAAGCTTTGCCAGGCCGGCCGTGTCAGTCACCAGAACGCGGGCGCCGGAATCTGAGAGCCGGTAGCGCAGCGCCTCCAGCCCGAACAGGGCTGCCAGAGGCACTGCAATTGCGCCGGTCTTGTAGGCCGCCAGATGTGCGATGGCGGTTTGTGGGATCTGCGGCAGAAGCAGGGCAACCCGGTCGCCGCGGTTGAGCCCGAGGCCTTCAAGGGCGTTGGCAAGGCGATTGGCCGCCCGGTTCAGCGCAAGATGGCTCCAGTCCCGGCAGGAACCGTTCTCGAGAACCTGACGGATCGCGAGGCGCTCCGGGTCTCTTGCAGCCCATTCATCGCTGACGGCTGCGGCCATGTTGTAGGTTGCGGGCCGAGGCCAGCGGAATGTCTCTCTCAGCGCGTCGTAGTTGCCAGTAGGCTGCAGCATTTCAGAGCGTCCGGTGCTTCAATTTTGAGCAGCGGAGTGTAGGGCGGTCATTGCTGCAGCGCAATAGAGCCGAAATCCATCCTTTGAAAGCAGCGATGAAATCCTTAACCGGACTTCTGAAACACGCCGGCAAGTGTGGCTGGAATAAAATCTTATACTGTCATTATTCCTTATAAATTATCGGTTGTCCGAGTGGGTCAGCCATGCGCGATGGTCCTGAAATCGTTAACGCCCGCCTGCGTGAAACAGGGGCATAACGCCACCATTCCGGTTGGCCTTTGACTGCGATTTTGTGGTGAGAAAATCAGCATCCGGTAGCAACGTATTCACTAATAAATGCGAGATTTCCTTAACTTATGAGGATCAAAATCCCGCCAGGATAAAAAATAGTCCGGCTGGGGACCTGTAGATCCATGAAGATGTTTGGGCAGTCCGCGCTCGCTCGTGTCGGCGCGCTTTCCGTGAAACTGAAAATCCTTTCTCTAAGCCTTCTGACCGCAATCGGCATGTTGACGATTGGCGGGGTGTTCTGGTGGAGCCAGAACGAGGTGGCCGGAGCCTTCAACAAGCTTGATCAAAGCGCGGGACTGGCGCGCAGCGTCGCTGATCTTTCAGATATTGCGAACGGCATGCGCAACATCGGCAAGGGCTATCTGGCGCGGCCGGAGGAAAAGGATCACGAACTTTTCGAGGCCAGGCTCAGTGAGGCGCATGGGGTTCTGGATGACATCTCCGCCAAGCCTGTTGCCGCAGCCTTCAATGCGGAGATCGCAGACGTTCGTGACACGCTTGACGGGGCGTCGGGTGCTTTTTCGTCGCTCAATACCGTTCAGCGGGAAATCGGCTTCAATTCCGAAACAGGCCTTCGAGCAACGCTCAGCGAAAATGCCGACGAGGTGCTGAAGCGCCTGAAAAAGGAAATGCGCTTCGGTGGCGGTCCGGACTTCGAGAAGATGGTCACCACCATGCTCGATGTTCAGTTGTCGGAAAAGAAATTCATTCTCGACCGCAACGACGTTGCCCTCGGCAACTTCGAGGTGGCTTTCGGTCGGTATGAGCGCCTGTTGAAGAAGGCTTATCTGCCGAACGAGATCAAGGAAGACGTCGGCACCAAGATGGCGATCTACCGGGAAGCGTTCGACGCCTACACGGCGGCTGTCGCCGAAAAGGACAAGTCGATCGAACTTCTGGAAACGCTGTTCGATCTGGTGCCGCCACGCCTGGAAGCGCTCAACAACGCCGCGCGCGACGCCGAACTGGCAGCCGAGCAGGATCTTGAAACCGTCCGGGCCTACTCGACCCTCGCCGTCGTCAGCGTGATCGCCGCTTTCCTGGTGTCCGGCGTCCTGGCCGGAATGCTCATCGGCCGGTCGATCGCCAATCCGTTGTCGCGTCTCCAGAACGCCATGGAAGAACTGGCGTCCGGGCATGTGGACGTCAACCTGCCTGCCGCCAAAGGCAGTGTCGAAATCGCCGCCATGGCGCGCACCGTTTCCGTTTTCCAGGAAAACGCTGTCGAACGGCAGCGCCTCGCGGCCGCATCGGAAGAAGAAAACGCGCAGCGCGACGCCCGTGTGGCTCGTCTTGAATCGTTGATCGCCAATTTCGAGGCAACGGTCGGGCAGGCTCTGGAAAGTCTCGACCGGTCGACCTCTGACCTGACGCAGACCTCTGCCGCCGTCGAAGCCGCGGCGGACGATGTTGCCCAGCAGGCAGACCGGGCCGGCAACGCCGTGCGGGTGGCTGCTGAAAACGTCAACTCGGCCGCATCGGCTAGTGAGGAACTGGCAGCGTCTATCAACGAAATCTCCAACCAGGCGTCAAACTCCACGACGGTGGCCAAGAAGGCGGTTGCCAGCGCGGAAGGCACGTCCCAGACCATGGGGCAACTGTCCCGTGCGGCCGACCGGATCGGCGAAGTCATGGGCCTGATCCGCGACATCGCCAATCAGACCAACCTCCTGGCGCTCAACGCTACCATCGAGGCTGCACGGGCAGGCGAGGCCGGCAAGGGCTTTGCGGTCGTGGCCGCCGAAGTGAAGCAGCTTGCGGACCAGACCTCGCGTGCGACAGAAGATATCGCCAGCCAGGTGGAGGCAATCCAGATGTCGTCCAGCCATGCGCTTGATGCGATCGATGAGGTGACCGGTATCATCTCCGAAATGGAAGGCCTGGCCTCGGCCGTGGCCTCGGCCGTCATCCAGCAGGATGCCGCGGTTCAGTCCATCGCCAAGAACGTGGTCGATGCCTCGACCCGCTCGCATGAAGGGGCCGAATGCATGACCGCTGTCGGTTCTGCCACCGAACACGCCCGGGCAACCGGCGGCGAGGTCGAGCAGCTGGCAACGTCGCTGTCCGAACAGGCAGCCCTTATCCGCAGCGAGATCTCCAACTTCCTTTCCGGTGTTCGCGCGGCCTGACCGCGCGATAACACGACGAACAAGGCCAGCCTTCCCTCAGGAAGGCTGGTTTTTTGTTTTTCGCGAGGTTGTAGCTGCGGAAAGAATTACTTCTTCGCAAGTGGATGTGCACTTTCCACCAGTTCGCGCAGGCGTTCGTCCAGGACGTGGGTGTAGATCTGCGTCGTGGAAATGTCGGCATGGCCCAGCAACTGCTGCACCACTCTGAGGTCGGCACCGTTCTGCAACAGGTGGGAAGCGAATGCGTGGCGCAGCACGTGCGGGGAAATCTTGCCGGCATCGAGACCGGCGGCGACGGCAAGGTCCTTCAGGTCTCGTGCAAAATGCTGGCGCGTCAGGTGTCCGCTGTCGCCATGGGAGGGAAACAGCCACGGGCTTTTTTCGTATGCCCCTTCGGCAGCACGCAGACCGACGTAGTCCTTCATGGCAGCCTGGGCAGCGCGGGACAGCGGCACAAGCCGCTCCTTGCCGCCCTTGCCCCTGATTTCGATCAGGCGGGCGTCCCGGAGCGCAGCGGTAACCGGCAGGGCAACCAGTTCCGAAACGCGCAGGCCGGTCGCATAAAGCACTTCGATAAGTGTGTACATGCGCTGCGTACGCAAGCGTGCCGCCGCGCTTTTCTGGGGCTTTTCGGTTTCCGCCCTGGCGGTTTCGATCAACCTGTCGACGTCTTCCATCGACAGCACCTTGGGCAGGCTCGCGCGCTTTTTCGGGGCGGACAATGTGCGGGTCGGGTCATCTTCCCGGGAGCCTTCCGCGTAAAGGAACTTGTAGAACTGCTTCAGCGCGGACAAGCGTCTTGCCTGCGAGGTCTCGGCAAATCCGCGCCGGTTGAGATCGCCCAGGTAAGCCGAAATGTCTTGGGATTGCGCTGATGCAAGCATCTTTCGGCCGAGGAAGTCTGAAAAATCCTCCAGGTCGCGGCGGTATCCGGCCAGCGTGTTTTCTGCCGCGCCGCGTTCGGCGGCCAGCATTTCGAGGAAGTTTTCAAGATCGAAACCGGTTGCCATTGCGTATGCCTTCGCAAAGGACCTGAAACTTGTCCCGTTGATAACCCGCCATTTGAAAGCGTGTACTAGCGGCCGAAGCCGTCTTTCTTCACCCTAACCTCGATTTCCCGTTCACGCGGATCGACAAGGTTGGCCAGGGAGTAGATCGCGCCATAACCGAGCGCGCCAAGCAGCAGCAGCACGAGCAACAGGCGGGTCAGGGTCGGCACGTCGGCTGTCTCCAGGTCAGGGCGTCGGTCCGCTCACGGGCAAGCGAATCGGATAGGCGATTGTTTCAACAAGGCGGGGGCGCATGCAAGGCAAAGCAGCAGTCCGGCAGGCGGAGTTCCCCCGTGTCTTTTTTGACGAATATGCTAAAACGCCGCCATGATAGAACACGACAAGGCGCGGTCTTCCGAAGGAGGATCCGCGGAGACAGACGTAAAACCCGTTGATCTGGCCCGCCTGGTAGCTGCCCTGGGGCATCGGTCCATCGTTCTGGTGGGAATCATGGGCTGTGGCAAGTCGACCGTCGGCAAGCGGCTGGCGCACCGGCTGGGCCTTGAATTTGTCGACGCCGATACCGAAATCGAGCGCGCGGCCAACATGAGCGTGGCGGAAATATTCGCCGAACACGGCGAGCCTTATTTTCGCAGCGGTGAAGAACGGGTGATCGCCCGTCTTCTGCGTGAAGGACCGCAGGTGCTGGCAACGGGCGGCGGCGCTTTCATGAGCGAGGCAACGCGGGCGGAAATCGCCGAGCTTGGACTGTCCATCTGGTTGAAAGTCGATTTCGACACGGTCATGGCACGGGTCCGGCGCAGGTCCACGCGTCCGCTGCTGCAGAACCCCGATCCCGAGGGAACGATGCGCAAGCTGATGGCTGACCGCGAGCCCGTCTATGCCAAGGCGGCGCTGACGGTCACCTCCAAGGACGTTCCGCATGAGGCGGTGGTCGATCAGATCGTCGCCACCCTTGCGGATCACCTGTTCGAACGCGAGGCCACCAGCGCCGCGCAAACATCAATGAGCTGAATTTAGAAGCGTGACGGCATGGTAGACACGGTAGTGGCAAAAGCATTGTTGGGCCGGGACGAGAAGATCGTCCGGGTCGATCTTGGCGCGCGCAGTTACGACATCAAGATCGGTCGGGGGGTGCTTGAGGGAGCGGGAGCGGAAATCGCCGCCGTTATGCCCGGCGCGCGTCTTGCGGTCGTTGCCGATGAAACCGTTGCGGGCCTTCATCTGAAGGCTTTTTCGCAGAGCCTCAAGGCTGCCGGTCTGGAGCACACCGCCATCACGGTACCGGCAGGCGAAAGCACCAAATGTTTTCGTGAATTCGAGCGCCTGTGCGACGAGGTTCTGGCCGCCCGGCTGGAGCGCGGCGACGCGGTCGTCGCCCTTGGCGGCGGTGTCGTCGGTGACCTGACGGGCTTTGTCGCCTCGGCCGTGCGCCGTGGCATGGCCTTCATTCAGGTGCCGACCACGCTTCTTGCCCAGGTCGACAGTTCCGTCGGCGGCAAGACCGGCATCAATTCACGTCATGGCAAGAACCTGATCGGCGCTTTCCACCAGCCCGCCCTGGTGCTGGCCGATACTGCCATTCTGGATACGCTGCCGCTGCGTGACTTCCGCGCCGGTTATGCGGAAGTCGCCAAATACGGGCTCTTGGGTGATGCGGATTTCTTCACCTGGCTGGAGTCCAACTGGCAGGCGGTTTTTGCAGGTGGCGTGGAGCGGGACGAGGCCGTCGCAAGGTCCTGTCAGGCAAAGGCGGATGTGGTTGCTGCCGACGAGCTGGAATCCGGCCGCAGGGCGCTGCTCAATCTGGGTCACACGTTCGGCCACGCGCTTGAATCGGCGGTCGCCTACGAGACCGAGCGTCTTGTCCATGGCGAAGGCGTTTCCATCGGCATGATGCTGGCACATGAATTCTCTCAGCGCCTCGGCCTGATCGGCGAGGACACCGTCGAACGTGTCCACAAGCATCTGAGCGATGTCGGCCTGCCAGTGCGGGTGCAGGACATCCCCGGTCAGCTGCCGCCGGCTGAAACGCTTATGGATATCATCGCGCAGGACAAGAAGGTCAGCCGGGGGGCGCTGACCTTCATTCTGACGCGCGGTATCGGCGAAGCCTTTGTCGAAAAAGGCGTCGATCCCGCACTGGTCTCTGACTTCCTGAAGGAGAAACTCGAGGCATGACGGAAACGGCTCTCTGGCTGGCGATTGTCGCCATCTTCGTTCTCCTGTTCCTGTCCGGCTTCTTTTCCGGTTCGGAAACGGCACTCACCGCCGCATCGCGCGCGCGCATGCACCAGATGGAAAAAACCGGCGACTGGCGCGCCCGGGTGGTCAGCCTGCTGATCGCCAACCGGGAACGTCTGATCGGCGCGCTGCTCCTGGGTAACAACCTGGTCAACATTCTGGCGTCTGCGCTGGCAACCAGTGTGTTCCTGTCCCTTTTCGGCGACGCTGGCGTTGCGCTTGCCACCCTGGTGATGACCGCCCTCGTTCTGGTTTTTGCCGAAGTGCTGCCGAAGACCTGGGCCATTTCGAATCCGGAGCGGTTTGCGCTGGCGGTGGCGCCGATCGTGCGCTTCGTGGTGGCCGTGTTCGGTCCGATCGTGGTCGGGGTGGAGTGGATTGTCCGCAACATCCTGAAGCTGGTTGGCGTCAATATCGGCGACGACACCTCGATCCTGTCGCCGCATGAGGAACTGCGCGGCGCCGTCGATCTGCAGCATATCGAAGGTGGCCTGGAAAAGGGTGAGCGCGATCGCCTCGGCGGTTTGCTCGACCTGGCGGAACTGGAAGTCTCGGACGTGATGGTTCACCGCACCAACATGGTGGCGCTGAATGCGGACGATGCGCCGGACAAGCTGGTGAACGCGGCTCTGGCATCGCCCTATACCCGCCTGCCGCTCTGGCGCGGGGAGAGCGACAATTTCGTCGGCGTGCTGCATGCCAAGGATCTGCTGCGTGCGTTGCAGGCTGCCGGTGGCGATGCTGCGAAGATCAACGTTCTGGATATCGCTGCCCCGGCCTGGTTCGTTCCCGACACGACCTCGCTTCAGGATCAGCTCAATGCATTCCTGCGGCACAAGTCCCATTTCGCGCTCGTGGTTGACGAGTATGGCGAGGTGATGGGCCTGGTCACGCTGGAAGACATTCTGGAAGAAATCGTCGGCGAGATCGCCGATGAGCACGACGTGGAGCTGGAAGGCCTGCGGCCGCAAGCCGATGGCTCGGTGATTGTCGACGGCTCGGTGCCGATTCGCGACCTCAACCGCGCTGCCGACTGGAGCCTGCCGGACGACGAGGCGACCACGATTGCCGGTCTTGTCATTCACGAAGCGCGGATGATTCCGGACGAGCGCCAGATCTTCACCTTCCACGGCTTCCGCTTCACGGTGCTGCGGCGGGAGAAGAACCGCATCACGCGGCTGCGCATCATGCCGCTTGGCCAGATTCCCGGCGTCAAGATGCCGGCCGGAGCTGCCCAGGCCGTTGCGGGCGCGGCTGCGAAAGCGGGCGGTTAAGCAAGGCGCTTGATCGTTGAGCGAGTTAAGGGGCGCGTGTTGTCTTCAGCTGTGCTTGTGGATGCTTGCATCTGTTAACTTATAGAGTGCGTAAGAAAACAAATCTCAGTATTGCTCTGCTAAGTGCGGCGTATATAAGTAGAATTAAAGAAAAAAATATGCTGGCTAGAGCGATATTGGTGAACTCGAAAAGAGTAAGAAGCTCTGTTATTGCCGCCAATACGATCAGGGTAGATAGAAACAACACGCAGCAGCGCAAGAGATAGTTCCTTGAAATCGCTCTAAGGGTTGTTTTGACGATGAAATATCTTTTCACGTTTCCGAAAATCAGAAACAGGCTGAAAGTTGCGGCGAGTGATAAGCATCCGTAGTGTAAAAGTATTTCGTTAAATGTGAACGGTAGATCGTAGATCAGCATTGATGCCGAATATACTAAAAATAAACATATAACTACCGTGAGGCAGCTTATGTAATTTGCTGTTTGTCTTAGTTCATCCATCGGGAATATTAAACGAATCTCATTCTGGGCGTTGAACTTCGATCGCTAAAGCGTGCACGGTGGTCGCCAGTTCATGGGAGAGCGTCTCGTTGATCGCTCGATGTTGTGCAACCCGGTTCATGCCTTCGAAAGCGGCTGCGGCGATCTGTACCCGGAAGTGGGTTTCGCCGCCCTCGCGCCAGCCACCGTGGCCCCTGTGCTTTTCCGACTCGTCGATGACGTTCAGAAAAGACGGCGAGAAGGCTGCGGAGAGTTTGTCGGTGATCGTCTGCTTTGTGCTCATGTGTCTCACTTGGCGTAGCTGTTTTCGAAGTTCAAGTCTTTCGTGGTCCGGCCCTGCCTGATACAGTGCCGGGCTCTTCGACTTTCGAAATCCGGTGCGGGGAAATTAACTTTGGATACCGGGACAATGCAACGGCCTGCGGCTTGCCCGTCGGCCCTCACACTTCAATATTTCGGCGCATGAAACTGGACTCAAAACTCTTCGACAGCATCCGTGTGAAACCGGACAAGGAACGGGTGGAACAGGACCGCCATCCTTCGTGCGACCATCCGGGTTGCAAGCGGCCAGGCACGCACCGGGCGCCGAAAGGGCGTGACCGGGAGGGGCAGTATTTCAATTTCTGCGTCGACCATGTGCGCGAATACAACAAGTCCTACAACTATTTTACAGGTATGGGCGACGACGACGTGCGCACCTATCAGAAGGACAGTCTGACGGGGCACCGGCCGACCTGGAAAATGGGCGTAAACCGGCAGGCAGCCGAGGGGCCGGACGGGTTCGACGCCCGCTCCAGCATGCGCTCCAATGCGCAGCGGCGCACCGAGCAAGTTCGGCGTCCGCGCGAAAGAAAGCTACTAACGCTTGAAAAACGTTCCCTGGATGTGCTCAATCTGCCTTACACAGCCCGTGGCGCCGAAATCAAAGCGCGCTATAAGGAGCTTGTTAAATTGAACCATCCGGATGCCAATGGCGGTGACAGGTCTTCCGAAGACCGCCTGCGGGAAATCATTCAGGCGTATAACGTTCTGAAAAAAGCCGGTTTCCTTTAGAGCCTGCAGGGTCCTGCCGGCTTTTCCCAAACGACCCTTCCCGAACTTCCGGGACTGCGGAGGACTGATGACTGAGACGACGACTGCGGCCATGGCCATGCCGGACACTGAAATTTCCGTAGAAGAGGTTTTCGGTTTCAAGTCCGACCTCAAGGTACCTGCATTTTCCGCGCCGTCAGAACATGTGCCCGAGCGTGACGAAGACTACCTGTTCGACCGCGCGACCACGTTGGCGATCCTGGCGGGTTTTGCTCATAACCGGCGCGTGATGGTGACCGGGTATCACGGTACCGGTAAATCGACCCACATCGAGCAGGTGGCGTCGCGTCTCAACTGGCCGTGTATTCGCGTCAACCTGGACAGCCATATTTCCCGTATCGATCTAGTCGGCAAGGACGCGATCGTGATCAAGGACGGCAAGCAGGTCACCGAGTTTCGCGACGGGATCCTGCCCTGGGCCTATCAGCACAATGTCGCGCTGGTCTTCGACGAATACGACGCCGGCCGTCCGGACGTGATGTTCGTGATCCAGCGTATTCTGGAATCTTCCGGCCGCCTGACGCTGCTCGACCAGAGCCGGGTCATCCGTCCGCATGCCGCCTTCCGGCTGTTCGCCACCGCCAACACGGTTGGTCTCGGCGATACCTCAGGTCTTTATCACGGCACACAGCAGATCAACCAGGCGCAGATGGACCGTTGGTCGATCGTCACCACGCTGAACTACCTGCCGCATGACAACGAGGTGGATATCGTTCTGTCGAAGGCCAAGCACTTCCAGTCGGACGAAGGCCGCAATACCGTTTCCAAGATGGTACGCCTGGCGGACATGACCCGGAACGCCTTCATCAACGGCGACCTGTCCACGGTCATGAGCCCGCGTACGGTCATTACCTGGGCGGAAAATGCCCAGATATTCGGCGATGTCGGCTTTTCCTTCCGCCTGACCTTCCTCAACAAGTGCGACGACATGGAACAGTCCCTGGTGGCAGAGTTCTATCAGCGCTGCTTCGGTGAAGATCTGCCGGAATCCTCCGTCAACGTAGTCATGAGCTGAGGTCCCGATGGCACCGCGGCCGGGTCACAATTCCCTTCCGGGCAACAAGCCCGCACCGAGCACCGAGCCATTCAAGCAATCGGTGTCCGGTACCATGCGGGCGATTTCCGGAGAACCGGAACTGGAAGTCATCTTTTCCGGTGACCGGCCCGGTCTCAGCGGCATGTCCGCGCGCTTGCCCGAGCCTTCGCGCAAGATCAACGCGCGCGAGATCGCGATCACCCGTGGCCTGTCGGACAGCATCGCCCTGCGCATTGCCTGCCACGACAAGGCTGTTCATTCCAAGAACATGCCGCAGGGCCCGGACGCGCGGGCGATTTTCGAAGCGGTCGAACAGGCCCGCTGCGAAGCCGTTGGCGCACGTCGGATGCAAGGGGTTGCCGACAACCTGTCTGTGATGCTGGACGACCGGTTCCGCAAGTCCGGTGCGCCGGATATCTCCAGCCGGGAAGAAGCGCCGCTGCAGGATGCCCTGTCCCTGCTGGTGCGTGAACGCCTGACCGGTGCGAAGCCGCCGGAAAGCGCGACCAAGCTCGTCGACATGTGGCGTGGCTGGATCGAGGACAAGGCCGGTGCCGACCTTGACAGGCTGGAAGCCGAAGTCGAGGACCAGAATTCTTTCGCGGCCCGTCTGCGGGACGTCCTGAAATCGCTCGACATGGGCGATGAGCTTGGCGATCACGACCAGGACATGGACCCGGAAGAAAACGAGGACCAGGGCAACAACGACGAAGCTGAATCGGGCGACGACAGCGAAGAAGATTCCGGCGAACAGGAAGCCTCTCCGCAGGAGATGGAACTTTCCGGCGAAGAGCAGGAAAGCGGCGATACGGAAGCTGCCGAAGCCGATATGGAAGACTTCGCCGATCAGGACATGTCTGAGGATACCGAGGAACCGGGCGAAAGCGACCGACCCGATACGCCGTTTTCCAACCGGCCGGAATCCGACTACCGGGTGTTCACCACCCAGTTTGACGAGACGATTACCGCTGAAGAACTTTGCGACATGGCGGAGCTCGATCGTCTGCGCGGGTTCCTGGACAAGCAGTTGACCCACCTGCAAGGGGCCGTGGCGCGCCTTGCCAACCGGTTGCAGCGCAAGCTGATGGCGCAGCAGAACCGGGCCTGGGACTTCGACCTTGAAGAAGGGCTTCTGGACACCGCCAGACTGACCCGTGCCGTAACCGATCCGATGGCCCCGCTTGCCTTCAAGCAGGAGCGGGACACCAATTTCCGCGACACGGTCGTGACGCTGCTTCTGGACAACTCGGGCTCCATGCGCGGGCGTCCGATCACCGTTGCCGCCACTTGTGCCGACATTCTGGCGCGCACGCTGGAGCGCTGCGGCGTGAAGGTCGAGATCCTCGGCTTCACCACCAAGGCCTGGAAAGGCGGCCAGTCGCGGGAGAGCTGGATCGGTGCGGGCAAGCCGCCGACACCTGGCCGGCTCAACGATCTGCGCCACATCATCTACAAGTCCGCGGATGCGCCCTGGCGCCGGGCCCGGCGCAACCTCGGCCTGATGATGCGCGAGGGCCTTTTGAAGGAAAACATCGACGGCGAAGCCCTGCTGTGGGCTCATGACCGGCTGATGGCGCGGCCCGAACAACGTCGCATCCTGATGATGATTTCCGACGGCGCGCCGGTGGACGACACCACGCTTTCGGTCAACCCGGGCAACTATCTGGAGCGCCACCTGCGCTACGTCATCGAGGAAATCGAGACCCGGTCACCGGTCGAGCTGATCGCCATCGGTATCGGACACGACGTCACGCGCTACTACCGACGGGCGGTCACCATTGTCGATGCCGAAGAACTTGCGGGTGCCATGACAGACCAGCTTGCCAACCTTTTCGACGACGAGGTGGACACCTCCTTCAACACGCGTGGCCGCCGTCGCCGCGCGGGTCATCGTTAGTCGGCAGGATCTGGAAAACATGGGAGCAGAAAGGCGTCTTTCGGCAGGCAGCTTCGCGCTGGCTGCCGTCTTTCTCTCCACTTTCTGGTTTGCTGCGCCCGCCGCCGCCGGGGCGCCGGAGCTGCTTTCGGACGCACAGCCGGTCAAGGCCCGTACCCGGTCCATCGACACATTCCGCATAGGGCTTGCCGATACGACCTTCGGCAAGCTGACTTTTCTTGGCGGTCTGGAGCTGATAGCCGCGGACCGCAAGGTCGGCGGGCTTTCCGGTCTGATCAGTCTGGACGGGGGAAGCGCGTTTCTGGCGGTCACCGACAACGGGCATTGGGTCAGTGGCCGAATCGTGCAGACAGCGGATGGCAAGCCGACGGAGATCGAAGACTTGCGGTTCGCGCCGCTTTTGGGTGCCGATGGCAAAACGCTCGATGCACGCTGGGGTCATGATACCGAGGCACTGACGCTGTCGGGCTCCGGTCTTTATGTCACTGCTGAAACCCGCAACGCCATCTACCGATATCCGTGGCCGATTTCGACCGGCAAGGAAAGGATGATCGGTGAAGTCGCGCTGCCGCAGGATATTCGCGATCTGCCGCGCAACACCGGTCTGGAAGCTCTGGCGGCCGGGCCGGAGGACGGCCCGTTGGCCGGCAAGCTCGTGGCTGTCGCGGAATCAGCGCCAAGTGACCTGCATGATCTGTCTGGCTTCATCATTGGTCCGGACGGCACGGAACGCTTCACCATTCGCCGGTATGAGCGCTTCGATGCGACGGATGCGGCGTTTCTGCCCGGCGGCGACATGATTCTGGTGGAGCGCCGTTTCAGCCTGCGTGATCTGATCGGCCTGCGGCTGCGGCGGTTCAAAGGAGCCGACATTGCTGCCGGAGCCGTTCTGGAAGGCGAGTTGCTGCTGGAAGCCGACTTCAACTCCCAGATCGACAACATGGAAGCTCTGGGTATTCACACCAATGAAAACGGTGAAACAATCCTGACGCTTGTCTCCGACAACAACCGTTCGATCCTGCAGAGGACCTTGTTCCTGAGGTTTCGACTGGAAGATTGAGGCGCGGGAGCACTTCTGCCCGGCGAGTCGATTTCCGAACGACCAACCCCGCCTTTTTCGCGCCTGGTGCCTAGGCGGCAGTTCCCTTCGGCATGGCCTGAAACAGGCCGAGCACGATGCGGTAAGGGGCGAGCAGGGCGACGGCAACCAGCATCTTTACCAGGAAGTCTCCCACGGCCAGCGACACCCACAGCAGCGCCTGGGTATCGTCGCTGATGCCCAGGAAGGGCACCGGGAAGGCGAGCGAGCTGTCGTCCATCCCGAACAGGCCGTCGATGAAGGCAAAGCTGGCGGAAAAGGCGATGCCGAAGAACAGGAGCGTGTCGATTACCGAGCCGATGAAGGAAGAGGTGATCGGCGCTTTCCACCAGGCCAGCTTTCGCATGCGGTCGAATATCGTCACGTCCAGCAATTGCGCGACCAGGAACGCGGTGCCGGAGGCGATGGCAATACGGGGCGTCGCCAGCCAGATCGACAGGACCACGGCAATCAGGAAGCCGGCAATCACAACCTTGCGTGCGGCGGTCGGGCCGAAGCGGCGGTTGGTGAGATCGGTCACCAGGAAGGCGACCGGGTAGGTGAACGCACCCCACGTGAGCGTATCGGCAAGATTGACACCGCCGATGAAATGCTCGACTGGGAACTGGACCAGAAAGTTGGATGCAACGACAACGGCCGCCATCGCCAGAATGGCGACTACGTGATGGCTCGCGGAAAAGGTCCGGGTTTCGGTCATGTGTTCACCTCATAACGACAGACGCCCAACCGATATCGATTGGGCGTCCTGAAAAGGTTCTTTGCAAGTATGCGAGCTGCCTGCTGCCGGAACGAGCCGTGCAGGCGCTTCAGGCCTTAAGCGGCAGCGGCTTCAGCCTGCTTGCGCTTGATGTCGACCTTGATCTTGCGAGCAGCATCGGACAGGTCCGCGTCGCTTGCCTTCATCAGGTATGCGTCCAGGCCACCGCGGTGTTCGACGGAGCGCAGTGCGTGTGCGCAGACCTTCAGCTTGAAGGTTTCGCCGAGCGTGTCGCTGATGAGGGACACGTTGCACAGGTTCGGCAGGAACCGGCGGCGGGACTTGTTGTTAGCGTGGGAGACGTTGTTGCCCGTCATCACATCTTTGCCGGAGAGTTCGCAACGGCGTGCCATGATATCACCTTTTGTTTTCGTGGCTGGGCCGTTACTTTGAACCCAGCAAGTCCAACCGGAACCGGCGCGGACCTGAGGCCCGGCGACATCGTCTCCGGCATTTCTCGGAAAAAGTTGCCCCGCTATAATGGGAGTGAAGGCCAACGTCAAGACATCTCCGCCGCTTTGCGGAGATTCACTGCTTTTATTTGCAGGACGCCCGGCTGTTAACCACTGAGTTACCATAATTTAGAATGATTGGGGTCGTTCATCGAGCGGGATTTATGGTATCTTTCCGTCGCGGAACACTCATGGCGCGGGGGCGCAATTCGCTGCCAGACGGCAGTCCGGAGGTTTTGAAGTGTTTGGTTTGATGTCTCTCGGGCGGCTGGTCGCCCTGCCAATGCTTGCTGCGGCGCTGCTGACGACACCGGCGGAAGCCAAGAAAAACAGCGTCGGCGGCCTTTACAATATTTCGATTGCCGGCTTCAAGGTCGGGCGCGGAACGCTGTCGCTCGTCATGCAGGGCAATGCCTATTCGGCCAAGGTCAGCCTGGAGCCGGCAGGTATCGGCACGCTGTTCACCACCGGCAAGGGTGGGGCGGAAGCATCCGGCTGGATGGTCGGATCGCGGGTCGTACCGTCGAAATACAGGATGGCGTCGCACGCCTCCAATCTCGATTTCTACGTCAACCTGAGCCAGGGCTCAGGGTCCATCCGCTCAATGGAAGTCGCGCCGCAATTCAAGCCCAATCCGGAGCGGATCAAGGTGACGGACCGGCATACGCGCAATGCGATCGATCCGCTGAGCGCCGCTCTGATGCCGGTCGGCCGTGCCAAGGACAGCCTCGGCCCGAAGGCCTGTTCGCGTCGTCTGCCGGTGTTCGACGGCTGGACACGGTTCGATATCAAGCTGAGCTATTCCGGCACGAAGGAAGTCTCCGGCCACGGCTATGACGGCCAGGTCGTTGTCTGCAAGGCCCGCTGGGTACCTGTCGCCGGGCACCGCCCGTCCAAGGATTCGGTCAAATACATGGCTCAGGCCAACATGGAAGTGTGGGTTGCGCCGATGGGCCGTGACAACGTGCTCGTCCCCTACCGGATTTCCATCGACACCAAGAACGGCCGCCTGATCGTGGAAGCGGACAAGCTCAAGATCGACGGTGCCGGCAGCGATCAGGCATCCGTCGACTGATTACCGACCCTTCTTCGGCCCTTTCCGGCAAAAAAACCGGGAAGGGTTTCCCAGGCGCGAGAGGCTTTCAATCCCTGTTTGCCGGCACACCGAGACTTGCGCCCACTTGCGTCTCTTGATACAGCCCTCCAACTATGCGTTCAGGCACGCTTGCGTTGCCTGGAGCATCTTGCGTTGTTCAGACGCGGCAAAGATGCTTGAACGTCTTTGAAATGATCGACATTCGGGTGGCTGGTCGCTTTCGGCTGGTAATCCTTCGATCTTGTGACAGAATTTCCGGAGCGGCCGCCGGACGTAAGGCGGTGCCGGCTTGTTTCAGGTAACCGAGTAAATGCACAGCTATTTGGAATTCGAAAAGCCCGTTGCAGACATTGAAGGCAAGATCCAGGAGCTGCGCGCTCTGGCCGGGGAAGATGGCGAAGCCGTCAATGTCGACAGTGAAATCGACCGGCTGAAAACGAAATCCTCGCAAACGCTGCAGGACCTCTACGCCAAACTGACGCCCTGGCAGAAAACGCTCGTTGCCCGCCATCCCGATCGCCCGCATGCCGTTGCCTATATCGCCGGTCTGATCGAGGATTTTACACCGCTTGCCGGTGACAGGAAGTTTGCCGAAGATGCGGCGCTGATCGCCGGTATCGGTCGTTTTCGCGGTCAGTCGGTGGCTGTGCTGGCTCAGGAAAAAGGCCACGACACCGAAACGCGTCTGAAGCACAACTTCGGCATGGTCCGTCCGGAAGGTTACCGCAAGGCGGTCCGGGTTATGGAAATGGCCGAACGTTTCGGCCTGCCGCTGATCACCTTCGTCGACACCTCCGGCGCCTATCCGGGACGCGGGGCTGAAGAGCGCGGCCAGTCCGAAGCCATCGCCCGCTCGACGGATGTCGGCCTCGGCCTTGGAACGCCGTCCGTTTCCGTCGTCATTGGCGAAGGCGGCTCCGGTGGCGCGATCGCGATCGCGACCGCCAACAAGGTTCTCATGATGGAACACGCGATCTATTCGGTGATTTCACCGGAAGGCGCCGCCTCCATCCTGTGGCGCGACAGCGCCAAGGCGCAGGACGCTGCGACAGCACTGAAAATTACCGCACAGGATCTCAAGCAGCTCGGTGTCATCGATGACATCATCAAGGAGCCTGTCGGCGGTGCGCACCGTGCACGCGAAATCGTTATCGACAACGCGGGCAAGGCGATCGAATCTGCGCTGAAAGAACTGGCAGGCCTGTCGCCGGATGAAATACGCAAGCAGCGGCGCGAAAAATTCATCGCTATCGGCAGAACCCTGAGCTAGATCTTCCTGCTCGACCTGGTGTCTTCCGGTTGCCGGGTTCGGCGATATCGCCACGCTGGTAACCGCGCTGTTCACCAAACTGCTGTATTTCGGAAAAAAACGATGCAAGGCCGCCGTAAAAGCGGCCTTTTTGCCATCCTGTGGCCAGAATTTGCCGTCATTCAGGCGAAGTTGGGACGCACAAGATGACGCTTGGGCAAGTTTTTGTTCCTATCACCATTATTTTGGTCGCAGGCACAATCCGGTTTCAGTAACTTATCGTCAACCATCATTCCCTAGCCTTTGCGCGGGGGCGAGGACGCAGGAAGTGCGGCAAGGCAGTTCGTTCGCCTTTGTCGGTTTCCGCTTAGTTTGGGACAGTATCATGGTCTTTCGGCGCCTTATGAACACGCCAGCCGGCCTTCTTCTTGGCAACAACGGCCTGAGTGGCCGCAAGGCAGCCCGTCTTGGTGCGGCGCTGATGCTTGCCGGTGTGCTGGCGGCTTGCCAGGCAGACGAATTCACTGCAGGCCCCAACAAGGCGCAGCAGCCTGTCAGCGCGTCGATCAAGCGCAAGATGAACGATCTCAACATGAGCTCGACCTCGCCGATCATGATCCGGATCTTCAAGGAAGAAAGTGCTCTGGAAGTCTGGAAACAGACCCGCACGGGCAAATATCAGCTTCTGGACGAGTTCGAGATCTGCAAATGGTCCGGCAAGCTCGGCCCGAAGTTCAAGGAAGGCGACCGTCAGGCCCCGGAAGGCTTCTACGAGATCACGCCTGCCCTGATGAACCCGAATTCCAGTTATCACCTGGCTTTCAACCTCGGTTACCCGAATTCCTATGACCGCTCCCACGGCCGCACCGGCTCGCATCTGATGGTGCATGGCGCCTGTTCGTCCCGTGGCTGCTACGCGATGACGGACGAGCAGGTCCAGGACATCTACGCGCTTGCCCGCGACAGCTTCAAGGGTGGTCAGCGCTCCTTCCAGGTTCAGGCCTTTCCCTTCCGCATGACGCCGGAAAACATGGCTCGCCACCGCGACAGCGAGCACATGGAATTCTGGAAAATGCTGAAGACCGGCTACGACCATTTCGAGATCACGCAGACCCCGCCGCAGATTTCCGTCTGCGAGAAGAAATACGTGTTCGATGCCACCACGCTGGTGGAAGGCGTACCCTTCCGGGCCAGCGCCAAATGCCCCGACTATCAGGTGAGCCCGAGCATCGCCACGGCAGTTGCCTCCAAGCAGCGCCGCGACAACGAGAAATACCAGCAGCTTGCTGCCCGCTTCGATGCTCGTGACGAGCGCCAGAAGCGCTGGGAAGAGCGCTCCAACCGGCTTGCCGAAGCGCTCGGCGGTGGTGAGGACGACACCAACCCGGCTGTTGCCACGGCTGAGACGGCTGCGCCTGACGTACAGCCCGCAGCCGAAACGGCGACGGCTGCAGTTCCTGCAGAAGCGGCTCCGGCAGCACAGCGGCGTCCGGGCTCGGCGGTCGAGACCGCCTTTGCCCCGCAGGACCAGTCTGGTGGCAGCTCTGTCGGAAGCTTCTTCAAGCGCTGGGTACCCTTCGGTCCGAAAGCCTCGGAAGAAGGCGCTGGTGTTGGCCCGATCGAAACCGAAGTGGTTCCGGATACCAAGCCGAACTGATCGGTCCCGGCTTCAGCCTCATACCCGGTCTTCAGCTCCATGGAGATCCCGCCCCCCGGATGATGTCCACATCCAGAGGATTGCAAAGTCCTCAGGATGTGGAGGGAATGCGATCCGAACTGCGTGACGGTGGAGTGAGCAGAACTTGCGTGATGTGGGGAGCTCGCGGCGCAAGCCCGCCGGCACAGCCTGCCTCAACGGACGTTATTTGATCGCGGTGATGGCGGCCCATTGGGTTGGTTTGCGGTCGTAACCACTTCCCAACCAGGTTTCTGTTTCCAGGATGCGCCAGGTTGCCGCTTCTCGCCAGATCGCAGTCAGTTCGTCCTGAGGCAGAAGATTGTAGTAGCGACCAAACGCGTCTGTACCTTCGTTGGTGCCAACCTTGAAACTGGCCCAAACCACCCCGTTTTTGTGCAGCGCCCGATGAATTCTCTCAACCACATCGCCGAGCTCGGCTCTTGGAGCGTGGGTCAGTGCGGCGCAGGCATAGACGCCGTCATAAAGCTCAACCGCATCAAGCTCGTTAAACAACATGGTCTGAACCGGCTGGCCTAACCGTTGCGCAGCTATCGCAGCGAGTTCGGACGAGCCATCCGTCGCATCCAGGACGAAGCCGGACTTGAGTATGGCCTCGGCGTCCACACCGCCTCCGGTTCCCAGTTCCAGAATTCTGCCCTTTGCTTTGCATCGCTCCAGGAAGGCAGGCAATCTGGGATTAGGCGTCTCCTTGTCGGCAACATATTCCTTGGCGGTGGTGTTGTAAAAGTTCACTGTTTCGCTGGTCATTGATGACGCTCGCCCCTCCCCATTGGGTTCAATTTCAAATTCGCATAACTTGAAGTTGTGGCGGCTGTTTGCGGCGCAAAGTTGGCCTGAAAGGGCTGTCGTTGAAGAAGGAACCTATCGTGCCGGGATTTGAGCGGAGCATTCCTGGCGGGAGCGCTTGCTCTGGTCGAGAAGGTGGGCAGATCTCGGGATCCTCGACACCTGTCAGGACGGCAGCAGGCCCTTTGCTTCAAGCGTCATTCTTGTGGCTTCGTTGAGATCATATTTGCCGAGATCTTCGGGAAGGACCCATGCGAAGTCCTCGAATTCATCGTTGACGGAAACGCTGCGGTTCGCCGCCTTGCAATCAAATATGAGATAAATCATGTAAATCTGCTCGGAGGTGCCGTCCGGGTAGGTCTTTGTCCGGACATCGTCGCGAAACGTCCAGGGTTGGACTTCCGCAATCGTCAGGTCGGATCCCAGTTCTTCCGAGATTTCTCGAAGCAGCCCTTCTGTCATCCGCTCACCCTGTTCCAGACCGCCACCCGAAAGTGCCCAT
The DNA here is from genome assembly GCF_012395805.1 of Labrenzia sp. 5N. Lineage (NCBI taxonomy): Bacteria > Pseudomonadati > Pseudomonadota > Alphaproteobacteria > Hyphomicrobiales > Stappiaceae > Labrenzia > Labrenzia sp. 5N. The sequence goes on from NZ_JAAZTM010000009.1 coordinate 37,771, forward strand.
TGTCCGGGAAAGACACCCCGGTCGCTTGGCATCTTGCACAGAAGGTACGCGCCTTCGTTTTCGATCAAAGGGCAAACAATAATTCTCTGACGCATGTCTTTCTCGATCTAACTGATTTTACGAGGAAAATTCCGGCTACGATCCGCGGCGACGGCGGCATTCGTCGCAGCAGGGGGGCAGTCTCCCGAACCCTTGAAAGGTTCAGGGGGCGATGGACGGGTTGTTTGCGATGGAGTGTCGATCGGTGTTTTGAAAGACAAAAGCTACCGCGTCGATCACGTGCTTGTCTTTTACTGCAGCGGCGGCAATCCCCTTGAAACGCCTTCCTGCAGCACTGCCGGATCGTAGGCCTTTCGCGAGAAAACTTCGCGCACCAGAGGTTCGAAGCTTTCCAGCGTGTCCATCTCATAGTCGGGATCGAAGGAGGACTGGTCCCAGCGTTCGCAGAAATCGGCGCAGGCCTGGAAGTGCATGTGATCCTTGAACTGGTCGCGGGCGTTTTCGTCCCAGCCATAGTGACGGCCGTAATAGAGCATCTGGAAGATGCCGTGATGTTCCACCACCCAGGCAACCTCGTCCCGCACGAAGGGGCGGATGACTTCGGCCGAGAATCGGTCGTGGTTCTGCGGGGCCAGCCCGTCGCCGATATCATGCAGAAGCGCGCCGACGATCCAGTCGATGTCCGCCCCTTCCCGACGCGCCCTTGTGGCCGCCTGAAGGCCATGCTGCATGCGGGTGATCTTGTAGCCGGACAGCGTGTCCTCGTTCTGGCGCTTCAGCTCGGACAGGATCCGTTCCGGTGTCAGGGCGTGATAGGGCCGTTCCGCTTCCGCCAGCAGATCGTAGTCTTCCTTGGTGCCGTCTTTCATCTGGGTGAAGGACACGGTTTTCATGGCGCACGCTCCTGTTTTGCGGGAGTGTGCGCCAGGACTTCCGATAAAGTCCAGACAGGAAACACGCTGCTTCTGTGAAGGCCCTCTGCCTAGTTTGACGCTGGCGCCGGAAGGTGCGGCAGAACCGCTTCGACAGCCAGGCCGAGCGACAGCAGATGCCGGTCGGAATAGGCGGGGCCATCAAGCTCCAGGCCGACGGGCAGGCCGTCCGATGTCAGCCCCGCGGGCAAGGACAGGCCAGGAATACCGGCGACGGAACCCGGGTCGGTGTTGCGGATGAACGTGGGGAAGGTCGGTACGTCTTCTCCGTTCAGCGACACGGTTTCATCGGATCCGGTGATGGGCTGGGCCGGCAGCGGGGTTGTCGGGAAAACCAGCGCATCCAGCTTGTTGGCTGCAAAGACTTCAGCATATCCGGCCTGGATCAAAGGCCGCATGTCGTCCATTGCCTCCCGGTAAACTGCATCCGGGATCGCCTGGTTGCCCAGCACCAGATTGTCGAAGACGAATTTGACGTCGGGGCTGGCAACTTCATCGGCTATGTCCTGCAGCCCGAGCCCGGTTTCATGCGTCTCCAGAAAGGCGGCAAGATCCCGTTTCACTTCCCACAGGGCGATCGGGAAACCGGCTTTTCCGGCAAGTTCAAGCTCCGTGCTGATATCGACGGGAACAAGGGTCACGCCGGCGGCCTGCAGCTTGTCCAGGGCTTCCTTGAAGAGACGATCCGTTTCCGGTGAGAGGTTGTCCGTCAGCACGCCTGGAACACCCAGACGGACGGTGCCGAGGTCTGCAGGGTCGAGTGTCGCAGTGCTACCCGTGATCACCGCATCGAGGAGGACCAGGTCGGAAACAGTTCTTGCAATCGGACCGGGCGTGTCGCGGGTCGCGGAAATCGGCACGATACCTTCTGCCGGGTAGCGGCCTGTGGTCGGGCGTAGACCGGAAACACCGTTGAGTGCCGAGGGAATGCGCACCGAGCCACCCGTGTCGGTTCCAAGACCGGCGGGCGCCAGCCTGGCACCGATCGCAGCGCCGGTGCCGCCACTCGAGCCGCCGGCAAAGCGGTCCGGATCATAGGCGTTGGCAACCGCGCCGAAGGCGGCGTTGTTCGAGGTGATGCCGAAAGCAAGTTCGTGAAGATTGGTCTTGCCGAGCAGGATCGCGCCCGCATCGCGCAGTTTCTTCAAGACAGGCGCGTCTTCTGCAGGCACCCATCCTTTCAAGGCAGGCGTCCCACCAGTGGTTGGCAGGCCAGCGGAGGCAATGTTGTCCTTCACGACAATCGGCACGCCGTGCAGCGGTCCGAGGGGTTCACCGGCCTTCACGCTTTCATCGGCGGCTGCAGCGGCTGCAAGCGCGCCTTCGCTGTCGAACGTTATGTAGACGTTGCCCGGGTCATCGCCGGTTCTGGCGATGAGGGCGTTGACGAGATCCGTGGCTGTCAGCGTCTGTCCGGCTATGGCGCTCGCCGTTTCCGCCGCACTCATGGTGGTGATGTCGTCGGCGGCAAGGACCGGACCGGCAAAGGCGGCTGCGATCGCAGTCAGTCCTGCTGTGAGATGCACTTTCATGTTTGTTCCCCTTCTTTTGCATGAGGGAAACAGCAAACGCCTGTGCCTTTTCCGGCGCATCCTCGAAAATGAGGAGGCGCTTCGTTTATTGGAGAGAAAGTCGCGTGTTGACGCTGGCGAGCAGTTCCGCCCGGCTGGTCACCCCCGATTTTTGAAACATCGCCTTTAGGTGGGTGCGAACGGTCGTGACGGAGATTTCAAGTTCCGCCGCAATCTCGCGGTCGCGCTTGCCTGCACTCACCAGGCAAAGCACGTCCTGTTCCCGGCTGGTGAGCCCGTGGTGGCCCGCCCAGGCCGTCAAGCGCAATCGGGGGTCGGCATCGCGCTGTTTGCGTTCGTGTGCCTGCATGTTCGCAAGGGCATGTCCGAAGGACGTGCCGATCGCGTTCAGTATTTCCAGGTCGCGCTGCTGGAAGGTTTCCTTGCCGGCGCCGCGCCAGATGCGCAGGTCGCCCAGATGGCCGGTCGCCGCATAGGCATGGAAGTTCATGCCCTGATGCAGGCCGTCCCGTGCCAGAAAGTCGTTGTAGAATTCAGTGCGCAGGAAGTCTTCCCGGGAAATGACCTGGTCGAGGTGGGTGGCGCGCCGGCACATGCGGAACCTGGGTGTAATCGGATCGCAGTGCTGGAAATGGTGCTGGTAGGCGGCGAGATTACTCTCGTCCATGTTCAGGAACACGCCGTCCGTGTCGCCGTCGGTCCTTGTCCAGACGTAGGAGGCAAAGTAGTCCGCCTCCAGAAGGTCCAGCAAGCGGGTGCCAAGCTGCAGCCTGAGTTGCCGTGCGTCCTGGATGGCGATCATGTCCTGCATGATCGCGAAGATCAGATTTGTTTCCCGGCCCGAAAGCGTTGTCAGCATGCCAGACCTCCTCTTGCGTCATGGTAGCGAGGAAGAGGAGATCCGTCATCCAAAAGGATCGGGCCGGGTGTCATGCCTATTTCGGCATCAGGGCCCAGTAGTCGAAATCGAGAACCACTTCGGGCAGGTAGTTGTCCTCATGGTCCTGTCCGGGGAAGTCATGGCAGGTCCGGTTCTTGGTGGCGACAAGGCGCAGACGCAGCGCGCCGACGTCCGAGCGGCCGTCGATGTCTGCCTTGTCCAGAACTTCCGACCAGGCATAAACCGTGTCGCCTGCCGCCAGCGGGCCGACGTGGCGGCCGCCGTTGATGCCGGCAATGTGAAATGCGTTGGCCAGCCCGTTGAACGACAGCGCACGGGCAATGGAGATCACGTGGCCGCCATAGACCAGGCGGTGGCCGAAACGGTTGTGAGCTTCCGTGTGCTGGTTGAAATGCACCTTGGCGGTGTTCTGGTAAAGACGGGTTGCCAGCTGATGCTCGGCTTCCTCCACCGTCATTCCGTCGACATGGTCGATCTTCTCGCCAATCTCGTAATCGTCGAAACGGTACTCGGATCCGGCTAGGTCATTGTCCCAATTGGCGGTGTCGAGCAATGGCACGGCGGTGCCGAGAGACTGCGGATCGAGCGCTGAGGGAAGTTCCGGCACCACCGGTTCCGGCGCGGGATTGGCGGCAACGCGTTTGTTGACCATCACCCAGCGGACATAATCCAGCACCTCGGTGCCGTTTTCGGTGTAGCCGGTCGAGCGCACATAGACGACGCCGGTCTTGCCGTTGGAGTTCTCTTTCTTGCCGATCACCTCGGAGACAGTGGAAATGGTATCTCCCGGGAAAACCGGTGCCAGGAACCGGCCGCCCGCATAGCCCAGATTGGCGACGGCATTCAGCGAGATGTCCGGCACTGTCTTGCCGAAGACGATATGAAAGGTCAGCAGGTCGTCTACCGGGGCGTGGGAATAACCCAGGGATTTTGCGAAAGCGTCTGACGACTGAACCGCAAAGCGAGAGCCGTAAAGCGCGGTGTAAAGCGCCTGGTCACCGCTGGTGACGGTGCGCGGCGTTGCGTGGCGGATGACCTGTCCCACCTTGAAGTCTTCGAAGAAATTGCCGCGATTGGTCTTGCTCACCTGTGCCTCCCGGTTCTGATTTGTCGGAGAGGATTAAGCCCGCTGCGGTGCACACAAGCAAGTCAGACGTTTTGCCGATGACCTTCTGAAAGTAAGTCGAGACTTTGGCATCCCATGGCAACCCGGGAGCGGTTGCCGGTTGGCAGGGGCCGCTCGGCTATTTGCCGGCCGGGTCGGGCAGCGCACCGCAAAAGCCGCCGCTCGGGGCGGTGCCGGAGCCCAGAGCCAGAAGTTTCGGAGCCTTGTAGGGATTGGGCGGTGTCGCAGATGCATCGAGAGCAATCATTGCCGCAAGTCCGGCAAGGGCGACGGAAGCTGTTACCAACCGGGTCATGATCTTGCCTCCAGCTTCAGGAGCGGGCGCAGTTTCACGCCGTAGATCGATCCGGCAAAGGCGGCCGCGAACCAGACCCAGCCGTGCAGGCTGCCGGTCGAGATGCCGGAAAAGAACGCGCCGACATTGCAGCCGAAGGCAAGGCGCGAGGAATAGCCCAGCAGAAAGCCCGCGACAATTGCGGCGAGCCAGGCTTGGGCCGGCAGCGACTGGATTTTCTGTGACAGGCCGCCGGTGCGCCAGCTGGCGACCAGAAAGGCACCCAGGATAATGCCGATATTGGTGAGGGATGTGTAATCCGTCAGCAGGCTATGGGTCAGGCGCTCGACGGAGGCAGGTGCACTCCAGAAAGCTGATCCGGAAAGATCCGCCCCTGCTGCAGATGCCGCCTTTGCAGCCCAAAGGCCAAGGCCATAGACAACGCCCCAGGGTTGGCCGGCCACGATCAGGTTCAGAATGGCAAGGGCGGCCAGCAACACAGCTGCAACTATCAGCCGGCGAGGCAGGCGCCGGTTTTCGGGAGCAGCCAGTTTCCAGAGCACTGCGGCGATTGCCGAAAGTCCGAGGAGGGTAATCGCTGCGCCTTGCCAGCCGGACAGGGTCAGAACGGGCAATGCCCCAAGATCTGTCCACCAGATCAGGTGATAGGCCCCGGCAAAGCTGCCGATGGCAAAGAAAGGCAGGGCGACAAGAGAAACCGCGTTGCCGGACCCGGCATTGACCAGGGTGCCGGACCCGCATCCAAGCACGACCTGCATGGCAGCGCCGAAGACGAAGGCTCCCGCGATCATGGCAAAGCCGATCGGGCCCTGTGCGCCGCTCAGCTCGCCCTGGCTTGCGGCAAGCAGGGGAAAGGCCACCAGTGAGACAAGGGCGATCGACAGAAGCTGCGCCCAAAGGCCGCCCGGGTCCCGGCGCAGGATCATCGCACGCCAGGGGCCGGCAAAACCGAAGCGCAGGCCTTCCAGCACGATGCCGAAGCCAAGGCCGACGGCAAGCAACAGGCCATACCGTCCACCAACCAGAAGGGCGGTGGCCAGAACGGCTGCAAGGGCGGCCAAAACAAGACCGCCGCGGCGCCAGATCGGCGTCGCAGCGGTGGTGTGAATGTCTGCGGCTGTGGTCACGTCAGTTCAGTATCTGGTTTATCAGGTTCTGTACGAGACCCGGTGTGTTGGCCATCTCGTTTCCGGACTGGGAATATTCGACCATGGAGCCCGCGTAAAGCTTTGCGTTTTCCACTCCGGCGACTTCGGACACCGCAAACCAGTGAGCTGCGGCCCAGTGGCCGGTGTTGCAGAAGGAAACCGTATCCTTGCCGTCTTCGACACCAAGCGATGCTTTCAGCGCGGCAGGATCGATGGCGGTGGACATTGCCGGCGAGCCTTCCTTGAAGAACGCTGTGTAGGTGTGGTTGATGGCGGTTGGCAGGGTTCCCGGACGCGAGGCAGCTTCATGCGCCTTCTTGCCGTTGAAGAAATCCGCCGGGCGAGCATCTACCAGAAGCGCGTTCGACTCGCCGGCGGCGACGGCGGAAACGTCTGCCGTGGTAGCCAGCCAGGTGTCGTCAAAGGTCAGTTCCAGCTCGCTCGGAAAGGCGGACTCTGCCGTGGCGTTGACCGGAAGGCCGGCGGCTTTCCAGGACTCCAGGCCACCGTTCAGGATCGACAGGTCGGTGAAGCCGGTGGATTTCAAGGTCCAGTAGACACGCGCGGCGGAACCGAAGTCCGTATCGGTCTTGCCTTCGGACAGGATGACGATCGGCGTGTCCTGTTCCAGGCCGAGTTCTTCCAGTTCGGCTTCCAGCTTTTCAACATCCACAAGGCCACCCGGATTTTCCGCCGGTCCGCGGAACATGCGGTAGGGCGCAAACAGCGCGCCGTCTGCATGGCCTTTTTCGTATCCCTCGTTGCGGATGTCCAGAAGCACCGGCTCCACGGTGTCCAGCGACGCGGACAGCTCGGCAGCTTCGACCAGCGGGCCGAAGCTTGCGGCGGTGGCGGATGTGGCGAGGCTTGCGGTCATCGCCAGTGCGAGAGCGAAATGTTTCATTGGTTCAGCCTTCCTTGTGCGCGGTTGACCTGAGGCCAGGCGCTTCAATTCTCAGGCGGAATTGTAAGGAGTTCCCGGTCGGGAGGCGTGGGATGGCGTTTCAATTTCCGTCACCGGACTGACATTTTAAACCAAGGCGGACATGCGCCGTGGCAATTGGTTGCGGCAAAGGCTTGCGGGCTGTCTCAAGTCTTCTGGTCTGCCGGCGAAACAAGTGGGCCCTGAAAACCGGAAAAGGGAAACCAAAACCTCATTTTGAGGAAGCGCGAAGCGCTGTCTCGAAGAATGGGTGGCAGTCTTCGGAGCAAGTACCCATCCTTCGAGACGCCGCTGACGCGGCTCCTCAGGATGAGGTGCAATGGATACTGGCCCTCAGTAAAAAGCCCGGGACATTGCCCGGGCTTTTCTGGTTCGTTCTATCAGGCTTATGCCGATTCCTTGTTCGCCGCACGTTCCGCGCGCTTGCGCTCATGCGGGTCGAGGACGGCCTTGCGCAGGCGGATGGAGTCCGGCGTGACTTCCACCAGCTCGTCGTCTGCGATGTAGGAAAGCGCTGCTTCCAGGGTCAGCTTCTTCGGCGTGGTCAGCTTGACAGCGTCGTCCTTGCCGGCAGAGCGGATGTTGGTGAGCTGCTTGCCCTTCAGCACGTTCACTTCCAGGTCGTTGCCGCGGGTGTGTTCACCGATGATCATGCCCGGATAAACCTTGGTGCCCGGATCGATCATCATCGGGCCGCGGTCTTCCAGGTTGAACAGGGCATAGGCAACTGCCTCGCCGGTGCCGTTGGACAGCAGCACGCCGGTGTGACGGCCCTGGATCGGACCCCGGTGCGGCTCATAGCCATGGAACAGACGGTTGAAGATCGCCGTGCCGCGGGTGTCGGACAGCAGTTCGGACTGGTAACCGATGAGGCCGCGGGTCGGGGCGTGGAACACCAGACGGGTGCGGCCACCGCCGGACGGCTTCATTTCCAGAAGGTCGGCCTTGCGTTCCTGCAGCTTCTGAACCACGACGCCGGAATGTTCTTCATCAACGTCGATGATGACTTCCTCGATCGGCTCCAGGCGGTTGCCGGCATCGTCATACTGATAGACGACGCGCGGACGGCCAACACCAAGCTCGAAGCCTTCACGGCGCATGTTCTCGATCAGGATCGCCAGAAGAAGTTCGCCGCGACCGGAGACGACAAATGCGTCCGGCTCGTCGGTGTCTTCCACCTTCAGGGCGACGTTGCCTTCTGCTTCCTTCTTCAGGCGGTCGCGAATGACGCGGGACTGAACCTTGGAGCCTTCGGTGCCGGCCAGCGGGCTGTCGTTCACGCGGAAGGTCATGGACAGCGTCGGCGGATCGATCGGCTGAGCCTGCAGGGATTCATTGACCGACGGGGCGCACAGCGTGTCGGCAACGGTTGCCTTGGTCAGGCCCGCGATGGCGACGATGTCGCCCGCTTCACCCTTTTCGATCGGCTGACGTTCCAGGCCACGGAAAGCAAGGATCTTGGAGATGCGGCCGTTTTCAACGACGCTGCCGTCACGGGAGAGCGCCTTGATCGGCATGTTCGGCAGAGCGGTGCCCGACACGATACGGCCGGTCAGGATGCGGCCCAAGAACGGGTCGGATTCGATGGTGGTTGCCAGGATGCGGAAATCGCCCGGCTGGGCTTCCGGCGGTGACACCTTGTCGAGGACCATGTCGAAGAGCGGGTCCATGCTGTCCTGCGGGCCGTTCGGCTCCAGAGCCATCCATTCCTGCTTGGCCGAACCGTAGAGCACCGGGAAGTCGAGCTGGTCTTCATTGGCGTCGAGGGCTGCGAACAGGTCGAAGACCTCGTCCAGCACTTCATCGGCACGCTGTTCCGGCTTGTCGATCTTGTTGATGGCGACGATCGGCTTCAGGCCGAGCTTGAGGGCCTTGCCGAGCACGAACTTGGTCTGCGGCATCGGGCCTTCAGCAGCGTCCACCAGAAGGATCACGCCGTCGACCATGTGCAGGATACGTTCGACTTCGCCGCCGAAGTCGGCGTGGCCCGGTGTGTCCACGATGTTGATGCGGGTGTCTTTCCAGACCAGCGAGGTGACCTTGGCCAGAATGGTGATGCCGCGCTCACGCTCGATATCGTTGGAGTCCATCATCCGTTCTTCGGTGCGCTGGTTGTCGCGGAAGGCACCGGATTGCTTCAGAAGAACGTCGATGAGTGTGGTTTTGCCATGGTCAACGTGCGCGATAATGGCAATATTACGAAGGTTCATGAGTGGCTCCAAAAGACAGAACGGGCCCTTGGGGACCCGCAGCTTGTCTGGAAGTTGATTATGCTATGGATCGGCATCCGCGCCGAATTTGGCGCCTTTATACGTGGCGCGAGGGAATTGTGCAACGCAATGTCACATCTACGCATTGACAGTGCTTCCTGAAGCGCCGTATTCGTAAGGTAACCTTACTAAAATGGGGTGGCGATGGGAGTTCCAACTCCGAATGTCGGTGTCACCATGCTGGTCGTTGATCTGGCACGGTTGCTGCGGCGAAACTTCGAGGCGGAGTTATCCAAGGTCGACACTGGTCTGACTGCCGGAGAAGCGCGTACGCTGTTTTATGTCTGGCGACTTCCGGGTCAAAGGCAGGCCGTTCTGGCAGATGCGATGTATGTCGAGCCTATGACCCTGGTCGGGTACCTGGACACGCTCGAAAAGGCCGGATTGATCCGCCGCTGCCAGGACCCGAACGACCGCCGGGCCAAGATAATCGAGCTGACGCCGTTGGCCGATCCATTGCTTGAGAAAATTGGGACTGCCCTGCAAGAGGTGCGCTCCAGGGCGCTTGAGGACATTCCCGCCGACCAACGGCAGATACTGGAATCGCTTCTGCAGACCATGAAGGACAGCCTGCTGCAGGAGGTTTCCAAAGGGAAACAGAAATGACCGCCGACAGCTCAATCATGAGCGCAAGACGTACATCGCTTCTCGGGGCCGGGCTTGTCGCTATCGGCCCGATCTCGATGGCGCTTTATACCCCGGCCATGCCGGCCCTGGTCGAAGCCTTCGGGACCACCGATTCAGCGGTCAAGCTTACCCTGACGGCGTATTTCGCCGGTTTTGCCGTCACGCAGCTGGTTTGCGGCCCTTTGACGGACGCCTTTGGGCGCAAGCCGGTCACGATCGCCTTCCTGGTCCTCTATCTCGTCTCAAGCGTGCTGGCGACCTTCGCGCCGACTGTCGAGTTCATGGTCTTTGCCCGAGCCCTTCAAGGTGTGGGGGCCGCGGTCGGCATCGCGGTGTCGCGCGCCATCGTTCGCGACCAGTTTACCGGCCAGGCCTCTGCCAGGATCATGAATACGATCGCGATGATGCTGGCGCTTGGTCCGGCAATCTCGCCCACCATCGGCGGGATCGTGCTGGAACTGTTCGGCTGGCAGGAAGTGTTCTGGTGCATGGTGATCTACGGTGCATTGCTGATGGTTGCGGTGCTCGTGTTTCAGGTTGAAACCAACCCGCAGCCGGGCAAGCATCACCTCAATCCGCGGCAACTGGCGATCAACTACGGCACCTTGCTGAGGGACCCGAGGTTTCTGGCGCCAAGCCTTCTCATCGGTTTCGGGCTCGGAAACCTTTATGCCCTGGCGACCGTCCTGCCTTTCATCCTGATCTATGAGGTCGGTCTCACGCCGTCCGCCTTCGGGCTGACCATGATCATCCAGTCGGGCTCCTTCATTTCGGGAACCATCCTGACCGGGCGTCTCCTTCGCTTCTTCGAAGCCCGCAAGCTGGTGCCCTACGGGCTCAGCCTCTGGGTCGTTGCGTCAACGCTGATGTGCTATGTCACGCTCACCCATGAACCGACGATCCTGACGGTCATGGGGCCGGTGGCGCTGTTCACCTTCGCACTGGCGCTGGTTCTGCCGGCAAGCTTCACCGAATCCATGGCGCCGTTCCCGCATATCGCCGGTTCGGCAAGTTCCATGCTCGGCTTTCTGCAGTTCGGCGGCGGCATTGTCGCCAGCCTCGCGATCGCCGCACTCGGAGAGCCGATCCTCGGTCTCGCTTTCATTCTGCCGGGTATGCCCATCGCCGGCATCATTCTGTTCCTGATCCTGCGCAGCCAGATCCGTCAGCCGGCGGCGGCGGAGTAGGCGCACATTATCCGCCTCTCCGTCGTCATCCCGGCCAAGCGCAGCGCGAGCCGGGACCGGGGAGGCACAGCGCCGACTGATAAGTCTCCATCGGAAACACCTCGGCTCTCCGGTCCCGGATCTCCGCTTCGCTGCGTCCGGGATGACGAAGGTAGGTTTTTTTAAAACAAACGGGCCGGTTTCCCGGCCCGATCTTTTTTCTGGAAACTCAGATCAGGCCTTGCGAACCGGGTCCAGCGTGACGGTGTGCAGTTCGACGTCGTCACGGTCCATCAGGCGGACGGTGAGCTGCTCGCTCTGGCCGTCGATGTCGACCAGGCCGAAGAACTGAAGTCCCATGGACGGGGGTAGGTTGGCACCCTGTTCCGCAGTCGGGGCCTTGATGTACTTAAGCTCCGGGCCGAAGGTCATGTCGAGATCGTTCGGGCCGAAGGTGCCGGCATGGATCGGGCCGGAGACGAATTCCCAGAACGGTTTGAAGTCCTGGAACTGGGCCTTGTCCGGATTGTAGTAATGCGCGGCGGTGTAGTGCACATCGGCGGTCAGCCAGACGATGTTGTCGATATCGGCTGTCTTGATGAAGCGCAGCAGATCGGCGAATTCCAGTTCTCGGCCTTTCGGTGCGCCGTGATCGCCGTTGGCAACCGCTTCGGCGCCGGCCTGGTCTTTCCAGTTGTCCCAGACGATCAGGCCGATCGGCATGTCGCAGGCGATGACCTTCCAGGTGGCGTTGGAATTCAGAAGTTCACGCTTCAGCCAGGCAAGCTGCTCGGCACCGAGGATGCGCGAAGCCGGTGTCATGGTGTCTTCCATCGAGGCGCCGTTCGGCCCGCGATAGGAGCGCAGGTCCAGGAAGAATACGTCCAGCAGCGGACCATAGGCGATCTTGCGGTAGACGCGGCCCGGCTCGGCCGGGGTGTAGCGGATGGGAGCCAGCTCGTGGAAAGCCCGGCCGGCGCGGGCGGCCAGCAGGTGGATGTTCTTCTCGCTGTAGCGATCGTCGGACAGGAGGTCCTTGGAGGACGACCAGTTGTTGACGACTTCATGATCGTCCCACTGGAAGAAGGTCGGCACTTCCGCGTTGAACGCCTTGAGGTTCTCGTCCATGAGGTTGTATTTCCACTGGCCGCGATATTCGTCCAGCGTTTCGGCAACCTTGGATTTTTCTTCCGTGACGATGTTCTTCCAGACGGTGCCGTCCTTCAGCTCGACGGTTTCCTTCATCGGGCCATCGGCATAAATCGTGTCGCCGGAGTGGATGAAGAAGTCCGGCTGATGTTTTGCCATGGTGGCGTAGGTTTTCATGCCGCCGCGGTCGGTATCGATCCCCCAGCCCTGGCCGGCGGTATCGCCCGACCAGGCGAAACGAATGTTGCGGCGGGACGCCGGGGCGGTGCGGAAGCGGCCGGTCATCGGCTCGGATACGGCATTGACGTCGTTCAGGTCGGCAAAGGCGACGCGGTAAAAGACATCCTGATCGGACGGCAGGTTCTCAAGCAGTCGCTTGACGGCAAAATCCGAGTCGGGAAGCGCATTGATCGGGGCAAGGCGCCGCGGCGTTTCGAACGTGCCGGTGGTGTCGACCTCCACCAGCATTTGCGCCGGGCGGTCCGAGCGAGCCCAGATCATGCCGGAATTGGCATCAACGTCACCGGACTGAAGGCCGTGCGTGATCTGCGGACGCGAGGCCGCACGCGAGAGGCCCGGCATGGCCAGCGGTGAGGCCACTACCAGACCGGTAGCAACCGATGATTTCAGAAAATTGCGTCGAGAAACGTTTGAAGACATTTTCAAGCTCCGTGGCTGGGGACCGCAGGGGCGAGTCCCTTGGCAAAAACATCAGGTGCTGAAGCTCCGTGACAGACGGATGTCCGTTCCAAGACCGTTTCCCGAATTTTTGATGACGGCGTGTACGGATTGCCGGAAAACCGCCGCGGAACGATTGAACCTCCAAATTGCTTCCAAATCGTGATCGTCCACAGCCTTGGAGCGGGGTCAAGCAGGGCGAAGTCGCATTGGTGCCGCTTGACCGTCGGTGTCAGACGGGCCAAACACGTGCCTGACCGTCAAAAGGACGCAATGATGCCGACCCCGACAGCCTACGAGCCGCCGCGTTTCGACGCCGGACACCAACGCCCCCACGTGATGGGGATCCTGAACGTGACCCCGGATTCCTTTTCCGATGGCGGGCGCCACGCCAATGCGGATGCCGCCTTGCGGCGTGCACAGGAAATGATTCTGGAAGGGGCCGATATTCTGGATGTCGGCGGCGAAAGCACGCGGCCGGGGTCCGAACCGGTGCCGCTGGACCTGGAATGGTCGCGGCTCGATCCGATCCTCGATCAGGTGATCGACATGGGGACGCCCGTATCGATCGATACCTACAAGGCGGAGATCGCGCGCCGCGCCTGCGCGGCAGGGGCGGTCATCGTCAATGATGTGTGGGGTCTGCAAAAGGATCCAGCCATGGCTGAGGTTGTTGCCGAGGCCGGCGTGCATGTAGTTATGATGCATAACCGTCTTGCCGCCGATGCCGGACTGGACATTCTTTCGGACATCGACCGGTTCTTCGAAATCTCGATGGAACTGGCGGAAAAGGCAGGGATCGCCAGGGAAAAGCAGATCCTTGATCCGGGCTTTGGCTTTGGCAAGACCATCAACCAGAATTTCATCGTCCTGAACCGTTTCGAAACGCTGAAGAAACACGGCCTGCCGCTGTTGGCGGGTGCGTCGCGCAAGCGCATGATCGGTGCCGTGCTGGAAGCGGAAACGGAAGACCGGCTGTTCGGATCCGTTGCCGTTCACATGACGGCCATGCTGAAAGGGGCTGCGATTGTGCGGGCGCATGACGTAAGTCCACATGCCGATTGCGTGCGTATGATCGAGGCAACCCGCCTGGAACGGAACCCTGTCGAATGAATGCCGAAAATGCGATGGCTGACGCCCCGACCCGCTGTGCGCTCGGGCTCGGATCCAACCTTGGAGACCCGAAGGCCAATCTGGATGAGGCGATCCGCCGGCTGGAGGAAACACCCGGCGTCATGCTGGTGTCCAGGTCCTCCGATTACCGGACGCCGCCCTGGGGGCCGGTGCCGCAGGACGATTTCCGCAATTGCTGCGTGGTGATCGATACTACCATGAGCCCGCAGGCGCTGCTGAAGCGCTGTCTTGAAATCGAGACCGAACTCGGACGTGTGCGCGACGTGCGCTGGGGACCGAGAACACTGGATATCGATGTTCTGATCTACGGTCTGCAAAAGGTTGCCGAAAACGACCTCGAAATCCCGCACCCGCGCATGGGCGACCGGGCCTTCGTTCTGATCCCGCTCGCCGAAATCTGGCCCGACGCTCCACTGGGCGACGGCCGCACCGCGATGGAAGCATTGGAAACCTGCCCGGACCAGGATGGCGTGGTGAAGCTGGACGGGTGAAGTTTTGAACCGAGCGGCGATAGCGCCGGGGCGGCGAAGCCGACAGTTGGAACGTTAATTTAAACATTCTTGGACAGGATCCGGCTGGAGATTATCCAGGTCACGTATTCATGTCAGTTGTTCAAAGTCTGAAAAATGCTCTTGAGAAGCGGCATCTCCTGTCGGCGGATACGCTCACGTTTGCCTTTGGGGCTATCCTGATCCCGAACGCCGTCTTCATTTTTCTCAGCTTGTTCTACTGCCCTTTCCGGACGTTCTTCGTTCTGCTGTTGTCCTTGATCTGCCTGCTGGGTCTCTACCTGCATCGGTCTGTCTTCTTTGTTCTGCTTCTTGCGGTGATGACCGTTGACGTTCTTGTCCTGATTTCCAACTTTTTCCAGATGCCGTTGCCAATGCTGGTCGACTCCCTGCGTTACGCCGGCAATCTCAGCCTGATGAATTCGGCAGTCTACCTTGCGGCCGCCGTTGTTCTGCTGGTGTCCTTTGCCCTGACGTACAAAGTCGTGGTTCGCACCCGTCAGAACCGCCAGACAGTGAACCTGGCGCCTTTTTTCGTGGTGCTCGCGATATACGCCGGTATCGACTGGTGGGCGAACTCCCTGCCTCAGGAATATGCGCTGGCAGCCACGAGCGTTGAGGAAAGCTATGTGCCGACCGACGATGCGGCCAGTCTCTACAGCGGCCTGGAAGATCATCTGGACGATGCACAAAAGCGCAATGTGCTTGTGGTGATGGTGGAAGGCCTGGGCGCGTTTGCCTCTCAGGAACTGCGAGACCTGATCTGGCAACCTCTGTTGGAACGCGATGTTGCCGAGCACTATGTCGTTGAACAAGGCGACGCGGTGTATTTCGGGTCGACGACCTCCGGCGAGGTTCGCGAGCTTTGCAATCTCAAGGCGGATTATCGGGATTTTCGCGATCGGGAGAGTGGTGAGTGTCTGCCGCTGAAAGCCGTCAAAGCGGGATACCGCACAGCCGCGTTTCATCCCTTTACGGGTAACTTCTTCGAACGGTTCGATTGGTATCCGAAGATCGGCTTCCAGGACCTCTTCTTCATGGAAAACAAACTTGGGTTTGGCGGTGACCGAACCCTGCCCCTATGCGGGATCGCTTTCCAGGGATATTGCGATGAAGACGCTGCCGAAGCCGTTGGGAAATTTCTGTTGGAAGCTGACGGTGACCGCAAGTTTGCCTATTGGCTTACGCTGAATTCCCACAAGCCGGTCAATCCCGGTGAAGTGCCGCCGAGATTTTCCTGTGACGATGGCGGCGGTGTTTTTGGAGATGTCGAACTTTGCCGGATGGCGGAGCAGTGGGTGAATGTCTCACATCTGGTCAAGGCCATCGCGCTTGAAGAAAGTCTCGCGGAAACCGAAATTGTGCTTGTCGGCGATCACCATCCGCCTCTTTTTTCACGGAGCGCACGCAACAAGTTTGCTCCAGGAAGAGTTGCCTGGCTTCACCTTAAGCCCAAAAGAGACGAGCAACAGACACTTGCGGCAAAGTTGTCAGCTACCCAGAACTAGTATGGCTGTTCTGGGAGCAAGATCTGACTTGGGTGGTAATCTGTTACAGTTTGGCTGGTCGTTTCAACGCGTTGCCAGTCCAACAAAACTCTCCATGTGAAACCCGGCAGTTGCCTGGCTTTGCCGGTGTTCCTGGCCAAAGGGGCAGGCCCGTCTTGCCAGGCAGCCGGACCAGCAATCGAGGTTGCGGTTGGTCGCCAGATGGTTTCGGCAGTCAGTGACCTTGTAGCCTTCGTGCACCGTAACAGCACCGACCGGGCAAACCGTGAGGCAAGGTGCATCGGTGCAGGTCGGGCAGGGGCCGTCCATCGTGTCCGGCATCGGTCCGTCAAAGGGTTTCGCACTCAGAAATGCTGCGCGGAAGCCGGCCCAGGGGCCGAAGGTCCGGTGGGCGAGAACGCCGAGGGGGCTTTGGGAGAAGCCGCCGCATTTCATCGCCCATTGCTGGAACGGGTAATAGGGCGGGCCTTCGAAGGGAAACACCGGTTCGTAGCCGGATGTCTCGGCAAGGTCCAAAAGGCTGCGCCGCGTGTAGCGGTCGAGAGGATCCGGGTGGCCGTTTTTGTATTCCGGACTTGCCGTCAGGTGCGGCCAGATCGACGGACCGGTGCTGCCGATCAGGAGAAGGCTTCGGGCCTGCTTGCCGCTGGCAAGAGCTGGAACGGCAACGGTGCCATCAGGAGCAAAGCCGCCGAGCAACAAAAAACCGGCGGCAGCAAGGTTCTGTTCGAGCTTTGCTGCCGCCGGTGTTGTCATGTCAGAGATCTCAGCCGATCCGGTCGCGCTTGGCGAGGGTGCGCAGGCGCAGGGCATTCAGCTTGATGAAGCCGGCGGCGTCCTTCTGGTCGTAAGCACCCTGGTCGTCCTCGAAGGTGACCAGCTCTTCGGAATAGAGCGAATAGGGCGAGGACCGGCCAACGAGGATGACGTTGCCCTTGTAGAGCTTCAGCTTGACGGAGCCGGTGACATGCTCCTGGCTCTTGTCGATGAGGGCCTGCAACATCTCGCGCTCCGGCGAGAACCAGAACCCGTTGTAGATCAGCTCGGCGTAACGCGGCATCAGTTCGTCCTTCAGGTGCGAGGCACCGCGGTCGAGCGTGATGGATTCCATGGCGCGGTGCGCCGTCAGGAGGATGGTGCCGCCCGGCGTTTCGTAGATGCCGCGGCTCTTCATGCCGACGAAGCGGTTCTCGACCATGTCGAGACGGCCGATGCCGTTGTCGCGGCCATAGTCGTTGAGTTTGGCAAAGAGCGTTGCCGGCGACATCTTCTCGCCATTGAGGGAGACGGCGTCGCCCTTTTCGAAGCCGATTTCGATATAGGTGACTTCGTCCGGTGCTTCGGTCGGGTCGACCGTGCGCTGGAACACGTAGTTCGGTGCTTCCTCGGCCGGGTCTTCCAGCACTTTGCCTTCCGATGAGGAGTGCAGCATGTTGGCGTCAACGGAGAACGGGGCTTCGCCGCGCTTGTCTTTCGGAACCGGGATCTGGTGTTGTTCGGCGAATTCCAGAAGGTCGGTCCGGGACTTGAACGTCCAGTCGCGCCACGGCGCGATCACCTTGATGTCCGGGTTGAGGGCATAGGCGGACAGTTCAAAACGCACCTGGTCGTTGCCCTTGCCGGTTGCGCCGTGGGCAATCGCGTCGGCGCCGGTTTCCTCGGCAATCTCGATCAGGCGCTTGGAAATCAGTGGCCGGGCGATGGAAGTGCCGAGCAGGTAGACGCCCTCATAGACGGCGTTGGCACGGAACATCGGGAAGACGAAGTCGCGGATGAATTCCTCGCGCAGATCGTCGATGTAGATTTCCTTGATGCCGAGCATTTCGGCTTTCTTGCGCGCCGGCTCCAATTCCTCGCCCTGGCCGAGATCGGCGGTGAAGGTCACCACTTCGCAGCCCAGTTCGGTCTGCAGCCATTTCAGGATGATGGAGGTGTCGAGGCCGCCGGAATAGGCCAGCACGACTTTTTTGATGTCACCATGCGCCATTTTGGGAAAAATCCAGTTCGATGTTCCTAGCGGTTTCCCGCCGATGAAAATTTGCGGCAATTTAGCCGGTTCTATGCATGGCGCAAGCCCCGCGATGCACTCATTTCGTCGCGTTTCGCTCTACACGGGTCGATCTGCCATGTCGGGAAATTTTGGCGGGCGCCCGTTACTGCGCCGCCACCGTTTGCGCGGTTGCCCTGGCGCCGTATCGGGCCAGGAACATGTCGACGCTTTCCTCGATGATCCGTTCCATCTCGGGTCGGGTCGTCACGCGGCCGCTGTGTATGTTCGGGTAGAAGGATCGGGCCTTGATCAGGCCGAGAAATTGCGTGGCCGCCAGGGACGGGTCGTCGGCCGTGAGCTTGCCTTCACGCGTGGCGCGATCCATGAACTCGGTAAAGACGGAGATCTTGGTCATGCGGCTGTCCATATCGGCTGCAAGGGCCGGGTCGCGGATCGTTTCGCTCATGACCATGCGGGCCAGGCTCATGAAGCACGGGTTGATCATGAGCTCGCCTTCGGCCCAGCCGAGACGCACCAGGGCATCGCGAATGGGCGCCGCCGGGTCGTAAGCGACTTCAAGCGCCGAGTTGATCTGATCGGCAAGGCACTGGTTGATCTCCTTGAAAAGCACGTCCTTGCTTTCAAAGTGATTGTAGACCGTGCGCTTGGAAACCTGGGCTCGCTCGGAAATCCGGTCCATGCTGGCTCCGGCATAACCCTTTTCCTGAAACTCGGCGATTGCAGCCTCGACGATCTGCTTCTTTTTCTGATCCGATACGGACATTACCTACTCATATATACCCCGTTGCATTATCTGTCAGACGACAGGACCCCCGCCTCTTTAATCCCAAAAATCGCGCCCTATGTAAACTCTGGCGTTTACAGATGTGCAGTTACGAACTAAACTGCACGGTGTAGTTTACATCCTTTAGCCAGAATTGGCCAGCCAAAGGAGACGCCTCCTCATGTCAGTGACATTAAAAATCAACGGGGAAACGCGTACGCTCGACGCGGATCCCGAGAGCCCCCTGCTGTGGGCTCTGCGCGACGAGCTGGGAATGACGGGGACAAAGTTCGGTTGCGGCATCGCTTCCTGCGGTGCCTGCACGGTTCACATGGACGGTATTCCGGTCCGGTCCTGCCAGACGTTCGTCGGCGACCTTGAAGGTGCTGAAATCACAACGATCGAAGGTATCGACGGCAAGGCGGCTGCTGCTGTCCAGGCCGCCTGGAACGAGCTGGACGTGCCGCAATGCGGGTATTGCCAGTCCGGCCAGATCATGGCCGCAACAGCCTTGCTTGCCGAAACGCCCAAGCCGACCGACGAGGACATCGACGCAGCCATGGACGGCAATGTCTGCCGCTGCGCCACCTATGCCCGGATCCGCAAGGCCATCCACCTTGCTTCAGACAAGATGGAGGCCTGAGCCATGCTGCATCTCCTGAAACAACCGCTGGCAGCCGCAATGCCGACACGGCGCACCTTCCTGAAGATGTCCGCCGGTACCGTTGGTGGCCTGGTGCTTGCCATGAACCTGCCGCGCTCGACTGCCTCGGCCGCCGAAGGCGAGTTCATCCAGCCCTTCGTTCACATCCGTCCGGACAACACGGTCGTGGTGCTGTCCAAGCACTTTGACATGGGACAGGGGACTGCCAGTGGTCTGTGCAGTCTGGTCGCCGACGAACTCGACGCTTCCTGGGAGCAGGTCAGTGTCGAATTCGCACCGTCCAATCCGCAGGTCTATGCCAACTCGCTGTTCGGCGTGCAGGGCACCGGCGGGTCCACGGCCATGGCGAACTCCTTCATGCAGTACCGTCAGGCCGGTGCCGCGGCAAAGGCGATGATCGTTGCCGCCGCGGCAAAGGAATGGGGTGTGCCGGCGGGTGAAATCACCGTGTCGGGCGGTGTGGTCTCTCATGGTGCGGACAAGTCCGCGACCCTGGGTGAGCTTGCCGGTCTTGCCGCCAACGAGGACGTTCCGGCAGAGCCGACACTGAAGACTCCGGACCAGTGGGTCTACATCGGCAAGTCCTTCCCGCGTCTCGATGTCAAGAACAAGACCGTCGGCGCGCCCAGAACCTACACGATGGACTTCCAGCGTGATGACCTGCTGGTTGCCGTCGTTGCCCGCTCTCCCCGTTTTGGCGGCAAGGTGAAGTCGTTTGACGCCACCGAAGCCAAGAAGGTGCCGGGCGTCGTCAATGTGCTGCAGATCCCGAACGGGGTTGCGGTGATCGCCAAGTCCACCTGGCCGGCAATCAACGGCCGGTCCCTGCTCGAAATCGAGTGGGATGATGCCGAGGCGGAAACCCGGTCCAGCGATGCGATGATCGCCGAACTGAAGGACATGACCACCAAGCCGGGTGTGAAGGTTCGCGAAGACGGTGATGTCGACGCGGCGCTGGAAGCTTCGGCCAAGGTCATCGAAGCCGACTATGACTTCCCGTTCCTGGCCCATGGCGCCATGGAACCGCTCGACATCGCCATGATGTTCGACGGTGAAACGGCGGAATTCTGGTTCGCTTCCCAGATCCCGACCATCGACCACAACGTGGCGGCCACCGTACTCGGCATTCCGTTCGAGAACGTCAAGATCAACACCCTGTGGGCAGGCGGGTCCTTCGGGCGCCGCGCCCAGGCCGATGCGCATCCGGTCGTGGAAATCACCACGCTGGCCAAGGCGATGCAGGCCGCCGGCATGGCGCCGGCTCCGGTGAAGATCGTCTGGACCCGTGAGGACGACATGGCCGGAGGGTACTACCGTCCGATGTCGGCTCACCGGCTGCGGGTCGGTCTTGATGACCAGGGCAACGTGACGGCGTTCAAGTACAACATCGCCGCCAAGTCCATCGTCAAGGGCACGCCTTTCGAAGCCATGCTGATGAAGGACGGTGTCGACCACAACATGACCGAAGGCGCGCATGACACCACCTATGCGTTTCCGCTGATGAACATGGACCAGTCCTTCCAGGAAACGAAGGTGCCGGTTCTGTGGTGGCGTTCGGTCGGTCACACCCACACGGCTTACGTCATGGAAACCATGATCGATCGTCTGGCCAAGGAAGCCGGCAAGGATCCGGTTGCCTATCGCCTCGAGATGATCAAGGACGATCCGCGCAAGGTGGGCGTGTTGAAGCTGGCGGCTGAAAAGGCGGGCTGGGACACACCTTTGCCTGAAGGGCGCCACCGCGGTGTCGCCGTGCACAAGTCCTTCGGCTCCTTTGTGGCGGAAGTGGCGGAAATCTCCTTCCGCGACGACGGCACTGTGAAGGTGGAAAAGGTGACGGCAGCGGTCGACTGCGGCACGCCGATCAACCCGGACAATATCCGGGCACAGGTCGAAGGCGGCATCGGCTACGGCCTTGGTGCGATCCTGCGGAACCAGGTGACGCTCGCCGACGGTGTTGTCGAGGAAACCAACTTCGACACCTACGAGCCGATCCGGATGTCCGACATGCCGGAAATCGAGGTGCATATCGTTCCTTCGAACGAAGCACCGACCGGTATCGGTGAACCCGGTACTCCGCCAATCGGCCCGGCTGTCGCCAACGCGATTGCCGCTGCCAAGGGCGAGTGGTCAACCAGCCTGCCGCTGGCAAAGTCCGGTCTCGTCTGAGCCTCGCCAAAGAATACAAAAAGGCCGCCTGCGGGCGGCCTTTTTCATGAGAGCGTAACATTTGCCGGAGGTGCCAAGCGCCGGATTAGAGGCAAATGTGCGATCTATCTATGGTGGTATTATTTCAAGATGAATCCTCAGGTATAAGCATTGATGTAGGAATTAATCTTATTTTCTACCGTTAGTTACATTATTATTGTTTTCAACTTCTCTATTTTTCTAATTTTATCAATATTAACCAACATTAAATTGCTGAGATCTAGCCTTCTCATAATAATTCTACTTCGGGAGGGTGCCTTGGGAACCCGAATCTCAAAACTCAGTTTTCGTCTGCCGGCCATCATCTCCGGTTGTTCGGTTGTGGCCGCGCTGTTTGTAGGCACCCTTGCCTATTGGGTCAGTTCAACGGATCTGGAAGAGCAGGCGGAAGAGCGGCTTTCGGCTCTTGCAAGTGCGCGCGCCGGAGATCTTTCGCACTATCTGGACTCCATCGTGCAGGATCTGCAGGTCACCGCCGCAAGTCCGTTCGTGAAATCCGCACTGGCGGATTTCAAGGAAGGGTGGGCAAGCCAGGAGGGCGATGCCACGGCGAGCCTGCAGAAAGCCTACATTCACGACAATCCGCATCCGACGGGCCAGAAAGACGCGCTGATGCGCGCTGGCGACACCGCCTACGACGAGGCGCATGAACAGTATCATCCGTGGTTCAGCAAGATGCTGAAGACCCGCGGTTACTACGACATCTTCCTGTTCGCGGAGGACGGCTCGCTTGTCTACACGGTGTTCAAGGAACTCGACTACGCAACCAACCTGACCACCGGCAAATACAAGGATACGGATCTGGGCAATGCCTTCCGGGCGGCGTTGAACGGTGGGCAGGACGAAGTTCGCTTCTTCGATTTCAAACCCTATGCTCCGAGCGCGGATGCACCGGCAAGCTTCATTGCGACACCGGTTTTTGAAGGCGGCAAGCGTGTTGGCGTGCTGGCCTTCCAGATGCCCATCGACAACATCAACAGCGTGATGAGCAGCGCGGCGGGTCTCGGAGAAACAGGGGAGGCCATTCTTGTCGGCGCAGACAAGCTGTTCCGGAACGATTCGTCCAAGACACCCGGACAGAACGATATCCTGACCGCAAGCCTCGATTCGTCTCTGGTGGATCAAGCCCTTGGCGGCAAGCCGGCTTCCGGAAACCTGGAAGGGTTCCGCGACACGGACTATCTGGCCGCTGCAGTGCCTCTGACGTTTTTTGGAGCCAATCTCGCGGTTGTCACGGTCGAGGCACGCGATGAAATTCTCGCGCCGGTGCGGGCGCTGCGCAATCAGATCGCACTGATTTGCCTCGGGATCTTCGGCATCATGATGGCAATCGGCTGGCTGGCTGCACGCTCGATCGTTGCCCCGATCAAAAGCCTTGTCGCCAATGCGGCTCGCCTCGCCGGTGGTGATGTATCCGTCGTCTTTGCGGAAGCAGACCGAAAGGATGAGGTTGGAGAAATCGCGGCCGCCATTGCAGGCTTCAGAGATGGCGTCGCCGAGCAGGCGCGCCTGGAAGAAGCACGAAAGGTTGAAGAACAGGCTCGTACGGACCGTCAGCTCCGTATCGAGGCGCTGATCGAGGGTTTCCGCACGCAGTCGTCCGAAATGCTCGGTTCCGTCGATGCTGCCATGTCTGAAATGCAAGCCAATGCAAGTTCCATGATGGAAACGGCCTCAGGGGCTTCTGAAGAGGTGAGCAGCGCTGCTGCGGCAACAACCCAGGCATCGGGCAACGTGCAGCTTGTTGCGGCCGCCACTGAGGAGCTGTCGTCGTCGATCTCGGAAATCGGTCAACGTGTGGAGGAAACCACGCGGGTGATTGCCGATGCGACCAGCCAGACCCAGGCAAGCACCCAGAAAATGGAAATGCTGTCGTCGGGTTCTGCCAGGATCGGCGAAGTGATCGGCCTTATCCAAGCAATCGCTGAGCAGACCAACCTTCTGGCGCTCAATGCAACAATTGAAGCGGCACGGGCCGGCGAAGCCGGCAAGGGCTTTGCGGTGGTGGCTGCCGAAGTGAAAGAGCTGGCCACCCAGACCTCCAGGGCGACCGAGGAAATTTCCAACCAGATCGCGGAAATCCAGTCTGCCACCGAGCAGGCAGTGACCGCGATTGAAGGCATCGCTTCCATCATGGTTCGGGCGAACGAGAACACCACCTCGATTGCCGCTGCCGTTCAGGAACAGGATGCGGCCACCGGCGAGATCAGCCGCAGTGCTTCGGAAGCTTCCTCGGGCACACGCGCGGCCAGCGACAACATGTCGAATGTCAGCACTGCCGTGGAAACGACGGCCAATTCGGCGCAGTCGGTGGATCAGGCGACGCAGGTCGCCTCCGAGAAACTGCGTTCGCTGAATACGGCCGTAAACGACTTCCTGCGCGAGGTCGCTGCGGCCTGACGGATCAGAATCTGAAAACAGGTACGGCGGCTCCAGCGAGCCGCCGTTTTTCGTTCAGCAGATGATGTTGCCTCAGGAGGCTGCCAGGGCCTCACGGTCCTTCTTTCGCATGCGCTCGGACGCGGATTTCAGCTGTCCGCAGGCGGCGAAGATGTCGCGGCCGCGTGGTGTGCGGATCGGAGAGGCATAGCCGGCCCGGTTGACGATGTCGGCAAATTCCTCGATCCGCTCCCAGTCGGAGCATTCGTAATCGGTGCCCGGCCACGGGTTGAAGGGAATCAGGTTGATTTTGGCCGGAATGCCCTTCAGCAGGCGGACCAGTTCAAGCGCGTCCTGATTGCTGTCGTTGACGCCCTTCAGCATCACATATTCGAAGGTGATGCGCTTGGCGTTGGACAGGCCCGGATACTGCCTGCAAGCGTCCAGCAGTTCCTTGATGTTCCATTTCTTGTTGATCGGCACCAGCACGTCGCGCAGCTCGTCACGAACCGCGTGGAGCGAAATGGCCAGCATGCAGCCGATTTCTTCACCGGTGCGGAAGATTTCCGGCACGACACCGGAGGTCGACAGGGTGATGCGGCGCTTGGAGAGCGACAGGCCGTCACCATCGGACGCGATCAGAAGCGCCTTCTTGACGTTGTCGAAATTGTAGAGGGGCTCACCCATGCCCATCATGACGATGTTGGTCACCAGACGGCCTTCGGACGGCACGATGGCGCCCTGCGGGGTGTCCGCATGCGGGAAATCGCCCAGCCGGTCGCGCGCAATCAGGATCTGCGACAGAATTTCTTCGGCCGTCAGATTGCGGACCATCTTCTGGGTGCCCGTGTGGCAGAAAGTGCAGGTGAGGGTGCAGCCGACCTGGGAAGAAACGCAGAGCGTGCCGCGGCCTTCTTCAGGAATATAGACGGTTTCAACCTCGACCGGGCGGCCGGCGCCGCGCGCGGGAAAGCGGAACAGCCACTTGCGGGTACCGTCGACGGAGATCTGCTCGGACACAATTTCCGGACGGGCGATCGTGAAGGCTTCGTCCAGCTTCTGACGCAGGTCCTTCGCGATATTCGTCATATGCGCAAAGTCGGACACGCCGCGCACATAAAGCCAGTGCCAGAGCTGGGAGGCACGCATGCGCCATTGCTTCTGCGGCACGCCGATTGTACCGAGCGCTTCACCCAGTTCCTCGCGCGACAGACCGATCAGCGTCGGCTTGTCTTCGCCGGGCAGGACGGCTTCGGCTGAAACGGTGTGCGCGTTCGGATTGTCCCGCGCGATGTCGAGCGTAATTGCCATGTCGTGATCCGTAATCTCTTCCGGCAGGGTCTTCAGGCGTCTTGGAACAAGACTACGCGGTCGCCGGGCACCTGACTTGCAGGTCTGATTTCAAGGGCTCCCAAAACCACAAAAAGCGCCGAAAATCAAGTTTGCTGACGTGCAGGGGAGCTATGCAGAGCTGTTTTTACGCAACGACAACGACCCGGATAGGCCGTTTGGCCCGTCCAGGGTGACGTCGAGACTGAAAGGAAACCACCGGCCGACTTCGGCTTTTCGCCCTGCGGATGCAGGGGAAAGCCGGAGAAGCTGCTGCCTGAACGCGTTAGCGGCAGGCAGCGTTGGAGTCGTCGATCGCGGCTGTGACGCCGGACAGCGAGAACTTGTAGGTGGTGCGGGTGCCGCGGCTGGATTCGCCGGTCACCGTCATTTCCCGGCCTGCCCTCATGGCAGAAACGAGTTGCGCTTCGGTTGCAGCATTTTCGACCCAGGCACCGTCATTGTTGGTGAAGAGCGTGAAGCCCTTGCCGTCAATGTCTACGCTGACCGAGGATTTGTCCTTGAAAGGATAACCGACCAGCAGGCTCGGCTCGGACGAGACGCCTTCCGCCGGGCGGGTGGTCACGAAAAAGAATACGTCCCCGTGATTTCGATCTCCCGGAAGCAACGTCGTCGGTTTGGTAAGCGCGTAGCAAACCTTGCCGCCGCCACTGGTCAGCGCATAGGCCGCCCAGTCCTTGTGCTGCTTCAGAAGTGTCGGGGTTTGTGCGAAAGCCGCTGCACTCGAAACGGCAAGACCTGCTATGGCCAGAACCAGCGATTTTGCTTTCATCATCTCCACACCGTTGGATTTGAGTTTCCGTCAAATTTAGTTCAACTGCCGTCTGACATATAAACCTTGCTTTAATGATAACTTAAAGCGGGTTACGAAAGGGTTGAAGATCGACAATTGTATTTTCTGTTTTTCGGTGCGTGCACCAACCTAATCGCTTTGCGGTTAAACGCGGCAACAGTGTGGCAGACCTGCTTGACCCCCCTTTCGAATTATGCCGAACCTGATAAAGAAGATGGATCGGCAGGGGGATTGATTGTCTTTGACGCAGGTGCAGTATTTTTCCGATCTCATTGTCAAAGTGGCGGAAGACCGGGACAAGGCGGCTTTCATCGAGCTGTTCGATCACTTTGCGCCGCGCCTGAAGGGCTACCTGATGAAGCAGGGCGCCGATGAGGCCCTTGCCGAAGAAGTCGCGCAGGACGTCATGATGACGCTGTGGCGCAAGGCCGATTTGTTCGATCCGAAAAAATCCAATGCCAGCACCTGGCTGTTCCGGGTTGCCCGGAACCGGCGTATCGACAGGATCCGCCGCCAGAAGTCTGCCGCGCTCGATCCCGAAGATCCGTCTCTGCACCCGACGCCCCTGCCGGACATTGCCGAAGAGATGGATGCGAAGCTGCGGGAAAAACGCGTGCGTGCTGCTTTGTCGCAGTTGCCTGAAGAGCAGCGGAACGTGGTTCGGCTGGCTTTTTTCGCAGGACAGTCGCACAGCGAGATCGCCGAACACACGGGCTTGCCGCTTGGCACGGTCAAATCCCGTATCCGGCTTGCCTTCGGACGGTTGCGCCAGCTTCTGGAAACCGACACGTCCGTGGATGTGGACTAATTGGGACCCCGTGCAAGAGACACCCAAAATTCTGGTGGCCTGAAGTTCAGGCACAACTCATTCAGGTTCCTGGCACTTTCCGTCCCGTGCGCATTACCGGACCGCCGCTGACATGTTTCGGACGTTCGATCCTGGGAGCGCCGGCCGTGGTCGAGCGGTCCGCGTAGCGACCCAGCGCCCTGTGACGGTCGTACATGACGATCGCGCCGGCCATGGCGACATTGATGCAGAACTTTGTCGGGATCTTCACCACGTGGTCGCAGCGCGCGAGCATCTGCGGTGAAAGCGAGCCTCTTTCAGGACCAAGAACGTAGGCCGCTTGAAGGGGATGTCCGAAGCTCGGCAGCTCGATCGATTCGTCCGTGAGCTCGATGCCCACAAGCTGGCAACCTCTGGGCAGGTCCATCGTGTCTACGCTGTCCCAGGTGAAGACAGGCAGGTGGCCGGGGCTCTTGGAGGTGTCGGAGGGGGGCGCCTTGCGCAGCTTCTGGTCGGCATCCACCGTGAAGAAGAAGTTGGCGCCGAAGGCATGGGCAGAGCGCATCAAGGTGCCCAGGTTCATCCGTTTCGAGAGGCCTTCGGCCCCGATTGCAAAATATCCGCGCATCAGTTTGTCCGTTTTCGATTTGGCTGCCTCATAGCCGACTTTCGCCATGGCCGAAAGTTTTCAGCTTATCCGGAAAGCCAATTCCCGCCTCGAACAGGGCTTGCTAACGTCTCACCCCGCGCAGCGCGAGCGGCGCTTTACCCGTAGAATGTCATGAGGATGCCGTGAAAGCCTGTCTCTGCAAAACCTTCGGTCCGCCTGCCAGCCTGGTTGTCGAGGAGATTGCCGATCCGGTTGCCGGGCCGGGGGAGGTCGTGGTGCGGGTGAAGGCCTGTGCGCTCAATTTTTTCGATACGCTGATCATCAGGGGCAAGTACCAGTACAAGCCGGAAATGCCGTTTTCGCCGAGTGCTGAATTCGCCGGTGTGGTCGATCAGGTGGGCTCCGGCGTTGAAGGGGTTTCGCAAGGTGACAGGGTCATGGGCTACATGCGCTGGGGGGCGGCGCGGGAAAAAGTGGTGGTCGTAGCTGGCGATCTTGTCTCGCTGCCGGACGATATTTCCTTTGAAGTCGCGGCAGGTTTGACCGTGACCTATGGCACCACGCTGCATGCCTATCGCGACCGGGCCGGGTTGAAGCCTGGCGAGACTGTTGCCGTTCTGGGCGCATCGGGCGGTGTCGGCCAGGCTGCAGTGGAAATTGCCGCGATCATGGGGGCAAAGGTGATTGCCTGCGCCTCATCTGAGGAAAAGCTCGCTTTCGCCCGCTCGCTCGGCGCTGACATGACGGTCGATTATTCGGTTGAGCCGCTCAAGGAAACCCTGAAGGAGCTGACCGGTGGAAAGGGCGTTGATGTTGTCTACGACCCGGTTGGCGGAGAGCTGTCGGAACAGGCCATCCGGGCAACCGCCTGGGAGGGGCGGTTCCTGGTGATCGGGTTTGCCGCGGGCGACATTCCGAAAATTCCGCTGAATATCGTGATGCTGAAAGGTTGCGACATTCGCGGTGTCTTCTGGGGCGCAGCACTCGACCGGGATCCGGAAGGCCATCGCCGCAACATGAAGGAACTTTTGACCTGGGTGTCTGAAGGCAAGCTGAAGCCGTACATCCACGGCGTTTACAAGTTGGAAGAAACGGCAACCGCGCTTGAGGAAATCGCTGCGCGCCGGGTGCAGGGCAAGGTGATCGTGACGCCTTGAGGCCTGCGTTGCGCCTGATTGATGGCGCGGGGTCTTTCCAGGTTTAGGCAGTTCAGGTGCGGTTTTCGGGTATGTGGCCCATCCTTCGAGACGGACCTTGCGGTCCTCCTCAGATGAGGCTCTGGTTTTGGCAAATCCGGGAACATGCAACAAGGATGACCTCATCCCGAGGAAGCGCGAACCGCTTTCTCGTAGGATGGGCCACTTGCTAAGACTGACCTCAGATCGCGAATTCGGCGATCACCGGCGCGTGGTCCGACGGCTTTTCCCAGCCGCGTGCGTCGCGCAGGACCGTGGTGCCCTTCACATACGGGGCGAGTGGCTGAGACACCCAGACGTGGTCAAGACGGCGGCCCTTGTCGGCGGCAGACCAGTCCTTGGCGCGGTAGCTCCACCAGGTGTAGAGCTTTTCATCCAGCGGGGTGAACTGGCGCATGGCGTCCAGCCAGCCGCCTGCCTCGCGCACCTGCTCGAACAGTTCCGTTTCGACGGGGGTATGTGAGACCACCTTCAGGAGCTTCTTGTGGGACCAGACGTCGTGCTCGTAAGGCGCGACGTTGAGGTCGCCGACCAGAATGGCGGGTTTCGAGGTTTCCTCGCCTTTCAGCCATCCCAGCATCTCTGCCATGAAGTCGAGCTTGTGGCCGAATTTCGGGTTGATCGTGCGATCCGGCTCGTCACCACCTGCCGGCACATAGAAATTGTGCAGCCGGATGCTGGAGCCGTTGAAAGGCACGTCCGCCGCCACGTGACGGCTGTCACCCACCTGGCAGAAGTCGCGTTTCTCGATGTTGCTCAGCGGCAGCTTGGAAAGCGTTGCGACGCCGTGGTAGCCCTTCTGGCCGTGGATGGCCATGTGTTCGTATCCCGCCTTGCGGAAGGCGTTTTCCGGGAAATTGGCGTCCGGGCACTTGGTTTCCTGCAGGCAGATCACGTCCGGTGCGACTTCCTCGATCAACTGTTCCACAATCGGCATGCGCAGACGCACGGAATTGATGTTCCAGGTGACGAGTTTGATCCGGTCTGTCATGGGAAATTTGCCAAGGCTTGTTGCGGGAATAGCCAAGTCATACGGATTCGGCCACCGAGTGCAAACGAATTCAGGTCTCGGGATCGTCTTCCCCGGCCTTGCCGGTTTCGCCGACCCGTCTCAGGGCGAGCTGAGTAGCCGCGGGGCCGAGCAGTTCGAAGACGATGGTTGATCCGATGGCGACGGTCAGAATTTCGTCCCGGTACTGCGGCAGCACTTCGGCAGCGACCAGGGCCATGCCAAGCGCGACGCCCGCCTGGGGCAGAAGCGAGAGGCCGAAGAGATAGCTTCGGTCGGTTCCGGCCCCGCCGCTGAGCTTGCCGCCCAGCCAGCCTCCTGCCAGACGTCCGGCGAGCCGCAGCAGAACATATGCCGCACCAAGGAGACCAAGCTTCAAAAGCAGGTCCGGCTGCAGCGCTGCGCCGGCCAGCACGAAAAAGAAGATCATGAACGGCCATTCGATATGTTCGATCTCATAGAACGGCCGGGTATGGTGACGCCCGGTGTTGACCACCATGGCCCCGCAGGCAATGCCGGCAAGCAGGAACGAGAGGTCGAGCCAGATGGCCAGACCCGCCGTCAGGAACACGATGCCAAGCGCCTCGGCAAGGGTCGGGTCGCCGGGTTGGAGGCGGCCTGAAAGGTAGCCCGCCGGGAGGCCGACAATCGCGCCAAGCAGGAGCGATCCGGCAATCTCCCAAACCGCATGCAGCAGGGCGCCCGAGCCATCGCCGCCCATGAGCGCCTGTGCTCCCATGAGACAGAATGCGAAGACCAGAATGCCCCAGATATCGTCCAGCGCAACGATGCCGGACAGGATGGTTGTGAAGGGTCCCTTTGCGCGGTACTGGCGGATGACATCGCTGGTGGCTGCCGGGTCGGTGGCGGTCGCCAGGGCTGCCAGAATCAGTGCCAGTTCCAGCGGAAAGCCGAGCAGGGCGAGACCTGCAAAGACGACGATCGCTGTTGACACGACCGCTGAAGCCGAAACGACCGTTACGGCCTTGCCGCTGTTTTGCAGATGGACCCTGGAGAGTTTGCCGCCCAGAACGAAGGCGACCATCGACAGGGCCAGAACGGCGAGGGTTTCGTAAAGCTGGGTCAGGTTTTCAGGCAGAAGATCCAGAAAGGCGGGGCCCGCGGCCAGTCCGCACAGGATCAGCAGCGTCACGCGGGGCATCTGCGTCCTGTGGCCGATTTCGTCGGCCAGCATGCCGAGCAGCAGCAGGGCGCCAATGGCGATCAGGGTGGTCGCGATTTCCATGCTCATACATTGAGGGAAAGAGACCAGACGTCTTTGATCCGCCGCAATCCCGCCCTATTCGATTGCCGGCACGATAACAGATACGTGTTTATGCGGAGAAATCGTGATTTCGTCTACGCTCCGTTAGGAAATCCCGCGCATTTTGTGCGGTGAGTGAAAGCCTTTCTTAACCCTGCCGAGGACGCTGTGCTGGCAATCGTAAAATCGTTTTGTTCCATTTTCGGGTTCATCTTTTTAAGCTCGTGCGCGGCTTACGACTTTCCGGATCCAACGCCAGAAGACTACGCGGTACACGGCATCGACGTGTCCCGATGGCAGGGCGATATCGATTGGGCGGCCGCAAAACAGGGCGGTGTCGCCTTTGCCTGGATCAAGGCGACCGAAGGCGGCGACCACGTCGACCCGCGCTTTGTCGAGAACTGGGTAGCAGCGCGCCAGGCGGGCATGCCGCGCGGGGCCTATCACTTCTATTATTTCTGCCGTCCGGTTGAAGAACAGATTTCGTGGGTGAAGGAAATCGTTCCCGTCGACCCGCAAGCCCTGCCGCTTGTTCTCGACATGGAATGGAATGCGCATTCCAAGACCTGCCGGGAACGGCCGGAACGACCGCAGATCCTGCGGGACATGAAGATCTTTCTCGACGAAATGGAAAAGCACTACGGCAAGCGCCCGGTGATCTATTCCTCGGTCGATTTTCACCGAGACAGGCTGGTCGGTGCGCTCAAGAACGAGCAATTCTGGCTGCGCTCGGTCGCCAGCTTCCCGAACAACATCTATGAGCAGCGCGACGACTGGGTGTTCTGGCAGTATACGGCCGAGGGCCGGGTGCCGGGCGTCAAAGGTGACGTCGACCGGAATGCGTTCTTCGGAACCAAGTCGCAGTACCGCGACTGGCTGAACGGCAAGCTGAGGCGCTGACCGTTCCCTGAGCCAATACCGCTAGCGCACCTTGATCTGGTGCGTGACGTCCTTGCCGTTGCTGACCGTGACCTGGGTGAAGCCGATCATCTTGCAAAGATCGAGGAAGTTCAGGTCTTGCGGCTGGTTTGACCGTGCGAAGAGTTCCGTCGTGCGGGCCATCGAGGTCAGCGAGGCAAGCAGGGCCCGCAGCCGGAACAGCGTGTCATAGCGCCCGTCGCCGGTTGCCACCACAATCAGTTTTTCCAGTTCGGTGCCCTTGGCGAACAGGTGATATCCGGGCGGATACCCCAGTTTTGCGTTCTGGGATGCAAGGCCGCTGACGAAGGCTGCCCGCGACCGCTTGCCCGTGTCAGGTGCAAGGCCCAGTTCTGAGACATAAACCTCCTGGGTCTGCACCTCCGGGTAATAATAGCCCGCATGCGCATCGAAGGCCGACACCGGTGCAATGGATGCAGCAAACCAGAGCGCCGCCAGCGCCATGGCAGACGCAACAGATTGAATTCGTTTCACTTCACAAAGCCCCCCGGCTGTTCGTGCGCCTATCAAGCCCGAAATGCAGACCGAACGCAAATCGGACGCAAGCTGGGCGCAAGCTGGGGCGGGCAGCATTTGGCGTGAGAAGGAATAGAGACGCCTGCAGCGCTATACTTTTGCCATGATGCTAGCCGCTTCTTGAAAGCGTCAGGGCGCAGAACTTTGGAGTTTTGAACATGTTGATCCGCTTTTCGCTGGCATTTGCCGCGATCGTGATGATGGTGCTGCCAGCAAGCGCACAATCACGGCCGGCCATTGCCTTCACGACGGCCAATCTCAACATGCGCGCCGGACCGGGAACCAATTATCCCGTGATGGCCACCGTGCCGCGCGGGGGTGGGGTAACCATTTTCGGGTGTACGGCCGACTTCGGCTGGTGCGATGCCGCCTTCACCAATGTGAAGGGATGGGTTTCCGGCCAATATCTCAGCTATGGCGGTGAAGGCATCTATTATGGCCGGCCGATCCCCAGCGCGGGCATCAACCTGGGTGTGCAGCGCTACTACCGGGATTACCCGATCTATGCGGAGGCGCCTGCGCCTGCCTATCGCGGCGGGCCAGTCTACAAGGGCGATCCTCCCTATGATCCGCCGCCGGTTGAACCGGGCCCAGTCTATGCACCGGAACCGCTTTACGAAGCGCCGCCTGTCGTGGTCGCGCCGCCGCAGCCGATCATTATCCGGCCCTATTGGGATTCATTTCCCGGTTATCCGCAAAGGTATTTCGAGCCGCGTATCTATTGACGCGGGCTGTTACCGGGCCGGTTTCGGTCCGGCCATGACCAGCGACCAGAAAACCTTGTGCTTGGCATTGGGCGCGTAAGCCGTCGCGATGCCAAGCCGGGTGGCGTCTTTCGTCAGCAACACCTGGTTATGCTTCGGGCTTTCCCGCCAGCCTGAAAAAGCTTCGGCAAAGGTTCTGTATCCGGCGCTGACGTTTTCGGCGGCAGCCGTCTTCGGCTCGCCGATGGAGGCCATGCGGGTTGCCAGCTGCTGGTTCGGGGCGAGCGATGCCTGAACGTTTCCGGCCGCGGCCATTGCGTCGGCCTGCGATTTTGCAATGGATGTCAGCTGCGGATCGGCAATCACGGGCGACAGTCCGTTGTTGATCCGGTATTGCGAGATCATCTGAGCGGCCGTTGCAGCATCCACCACACCGTCGACACGCGCCATGTCCTCGTAGAAGGGCGGTGTCTGCATGCGGTCGCCCATGCAGGCGGCAACCGAGAGCAGCAGCGCTCCGGCGAGGGCGAGTTTCAGGGATCGATGGACCATCGGATTGTCAGCCACGCTGTTGAAGCTCCCGCTCAGGATCAATGAGATTTAGTGAGGCACATGATTCGCCTCACTTTGGAAGGTGATGGGACGACAGTTGAGCAGAATTGCGGCGCAAGGCTCCTGAAACCGGTGCACAAGCCTTTCAGCTGGGGTGTGCGCGCAATGGGTTGGAAAAAATGGAGCAGGTTTCTTGAATGGCAATTTTCAAGTTACATATAAAGTAACATGATGGTGCCGAACGTCTTGGTATGGATCGGAGCACCAGGCACACATTGCTTGAGGACCTTTTCCATGTCCCTGTTTTCCGGAGCCGCATCAACCGCCGGATATGCGGAAAGAACGGCGAGGCTCGTTCCCGGGCTTGCAGACATGCACAAAATGACCGGCCTGCTGCTGGCGGAGCGGGCGCCATCGGACGGGACAATCCTGGTGCTTGGTGCCGGTGGCGGCGTTGAACTGAAAGCCTTTGCCCGCATGCACCCGGACTGGCGTTTCCTTGGTGTCGACCCGTCCGCCGACATGCTGGAAAAGGCGCATGAGCATCTTGGTCCCCTCGGGGCAAGAGTGAGCCTGCTGGAGGGATACATCCATGATGCCCCCGAGAGACAATTTGATGGCGCTGCCTGCCTGCTGACGCTTCATTTTCTGGATCGGGAGGAGAGGTTGAAGACGCTTTCCGGACTGCGGCAACGGTTGAAGCCTGGAGCAGCCTTCGTTTCGGTTCATCACAGCTTTCCGACCGACCCTGCGGGCAAGGACAGGTGGCTGGCAAGATATGCCGCGTTTTCCACCGAATCCGGTACTTCCCGTTCGCTTACCGAAAACGGCATGGCTGCGATGAAGGAGCGATTGCCGGTGCTGACGCCCGAGCAGGATGCGGATCTGTTGAGGCAGGCCGGATTTGTCGACGTCGAGACCTTCTACACGGCCTTCACCTTCAGAGGCTGGGTCGCTACCGCCGGGTAATCAAAAAGAAAAGACCAGCCCGTGAGACACGGGCTGGTCAGGCTGCATGAGGCTAAGGGGGCTTGAGGCCCCCAGCCTTTCAGGGAGCTTGTTGAGCCCGCCGCCTGCAGGTGGTTGCCCTGAAGGCGACGTGCCGGATCAGCGGGTGGAGGCTTCCAGAACGTCCTCATAGGTCCGAAGGCCGGTGGTCGGCGCGCAGACCAGGACGGACATGTTGCCCGGTGCGTGCTGGTTCTTCCACATCTTGGTATGGGCCTTCGGGATCTGATCCCAGGGGAAGACCTCGGACATGTAAGGGTCAATGCGCCGTTCGATCATCAGCTTGTTGGCGGCCGAGGCCTGCTTCAGATGGGCGAAGTGTGACCCTTGAAGGCGCTTCTGGTGCATCCACATGTAGCGGACGTCGAAGGTGCAGTTGAAGCCTGACGTGCCTGCGCAAATGACGACCATGCCGCCCTTCTTGCAGACCAGGGTGGAGACCGGGAAGGTTGCCTCGCCCGGGTGTTCGAAGACAATATCGACGTTGTTGCCCTTGCCGGTGATGTCCCAGATCGCCTTGCCGAACTTGCGCGCTTCCGCGAACCATTCCGCATATTCGGGCGAGCCGACCGTCGGCAATTGACCCCAGCACTTGAAGTCCTTGCGGTTGATCACACCCTTGGCACCGAGATCCAGCACGAATTGGCGCTTGTCCTCGTCAGAGATGACGCCAATGGCATTGGCACCGGCTGCCGTAATCAACTGGATGGCGTAGGAGCCAAGGCCACCCGAGGCGCCCCAGACAAGCACGTTCTGACCCGGCTTCAGCTCATGCGGGTGATGGCCGAACAGCATGCGATAGGCGGTCGCGAGCGTCAGCGTGTAGCAGGCGCTTTCTTCCCAGGTCAGGTGGCGCGGCCGGGGCATAAGCTGCTGGGCCTGCACGCGGGTGAACTGCGAGAACGATCCGTCCGGTGTCTCGTAGCCCCAGATCCGCTGGGAGGTGGAGAACATCGGGTCGCCGCCGTTGCACTCCTCGTCGTCGCCGTCGTCCTGGTTACAATGAACCACGACCTCGTCGCCCACTTTCCAGCGCTTGACCTTGTCACCGACGGCCCAGACGATGCCCGAGGCATCGGAGCCGGCAATGTGGTAGGCGGCGCCGTGACCGTCGAACGGGCTGATCGGCTGGCCGAGGCCTGCCCAGATGCCGTTGTAGTTGACGCCGGCGGCCATCACCAGAACTAGAACCTCGTGGCTGTCGAGTTCCCAGGTTGGCACGACTTCCAGTTTCATGGCGTCTTCCGGCGGCCCGTGGCGTTCCCGGCGGATGGTCCAGGCATACATGTTTTTGGGAACGTGTCCGAGCGGCGGGATCTCTCCGATTTCATAAAGATCTTTCACCGGCGCGCCCTCTCGCGTTTGGTTGTCATTGGCTTCCGCGGTCGCTGTCATTCTCCCCTCCCAGGGCTTCTTTTGGGCCTCAGAATTTCGCATTTGCACAAGTCGTAATCGGGCAAATACCCAATTTTGCGCAACTATTGTTCAAAAACGATCACCGTTCTATACGACTATTGCTTAACTTGCGTTTTGATGCCAACCATATTTTGCATTGCACATTGGGGTTTCGCAGTCGCGTAAACTCCGGCAGACTGCTGACTGTTCGGGAGAAACAGGCTGACGCGGTGCTGCCAAATCAAGAAAAAACAGGCAGCAGAACGCCTTAGGAGGATGAGTGGCATGAGTGCATCGGGTGAGAGCCGGCCGGAGAAAGATCGTCCATGGATTTTCCGGACCTACGCGGGCCACTCGACGGCGGCCGAATCGAACAAGCTCTACCGTGGCAATCTTGCCAAGGGTCAGACCGGCCTGTCCGTTGCGTTCGATCTGCCGACTCAGACCGGCTACGATCCGGATGACGCCCTGGCGCGCGGTGAAGTGGGCAAGGTCGGTGTTCCGGTGGCTCATCTCGGTGACATGCGCACCCTGTTCCAGGACATTCCGCTGGAGCGGATGAACACCTCCATGACGATCAATGCGACCGCACCCTGGCTGCTGTCGCTCTATATAGCGGCTGCCGACGAACAGGGCGCCGACCGCAAACTGCTGTCGGGCACGACCCAGAACGACATCATCAAGGAATATCTGTCCCGGGGCACCTATGTGTTTCCGCCGGCGCCTTCGCTCAGGCTGACGACCGATGTCATCGCCTGGACCTATTCCAACATGCCCAAATGGAACCCGATGAACGTCTGCTCCTATCATTTGCAGGAAGCAGGCGCGACACCGGTTCAGGAGTTGTCCTTCGCGCTGGCAACGGCGGTGGCCATTCTGGATTCCATCAAGGCGAGCGGTGCCATTCCTGACGAAGATTTCCCGAAGGCTGTCGGCCGGATTTCCTTCTTCGTCAATGCGGGCATGCGGTTCATTACCGAGATGTGCAAGATGCGCGCCTTCACCGAATTGTGGGACGAGATCTGCCTGGAGCGCTATGGCGTTGAGGACGAGCGCTATCGCCGCTTCCGCTATGGGGTTCAGGTGAACAGCCTCGGGCTGACCGAGCCGCAGCCGGAAAACAACGTCTACCGTATCCTCATCGAGATGCTGGCGGTGGTCTTGTCCAAGAATGCGCGAGCCCGCGCTGTGCAACTGCCGGCATGGAACGAGGCGCTGGGCCTGCCGCGACCGTTCGACCAGCAGTGGTCGCTGCGGATGCAGCAGATCGTTGCCTATGAGACCGACCTTCTGGACTATGCGGACATTTTTGACGGCTCGGCCGAAATTACCCGCAAGGTGGAAGAGTTGAAGGCGCAAGCCCGCGAGGAACTTGCCCGGATCGATGCCATGGGTGGTGCGGTTGCCGCGGTCGATAGCAGCTACATGAAGCGCCAGCTTGTGGAAGCCAATTCCGCACGCCTTGCCGCGATCGAAGGCGGCGACCAGGTGGTGGTCGGTGTCAACCGCTGGACGGACAGCGAGCCTTCACCTCTGGCCGCCGGGGAAGACGGCGGCATTCTCACCGTTTCCGAGCATGTCGAGGAAGAAGCGGTCGAGAAGGTCAAGGCCTGGCGCGATGCACGCGATCAAGCCGCGGTCGAAACCGCGCTGGCGGACCTGAAAGCCGCCGCCCAGGAAGGCCGCAACATCATGGAGCCCTCCATTGCCGCGGCCAAGGCCGGAGCGACCACAGGCGAATGGGGCCGGACACTGCGCGAGGTCTTTGGCGAGTACCGTGCACCGACCGGTGTCGGCCAGGCCGTGCGGGACAATGCCGGCACTTTGGCAGACATCCGCTCGGACGTGGAGGCGGTATCAAAGAAACTTGGCCGCCGGCTGAAGTTCCTGGTCGGCAAACCGGGTCTCGACGGGCATTCGAACGGTGCGGAACAGATTGCCGTCAGGGCGCGCGACTGCGGCATGGAGGTGGTCTATGAGGGAATCCGGTTGACGCCGGCGCAGATCGTCAACGCCGCGGTGGAAGAAGACGTTCACGTGATCGGTCTGTCGATCCTGTCCGGCTCGCACCTGGCCCTGGTGCGTGACGTGATGGACCGCCTGCGGGCAGCCGGTGCGGACGATATTCCGGTCGTGGTTGGCGGGATTATCCCTGACGAAGACGCCGCACAGCTCAAGGCGCAAGGCATTGCGGCGGTCTATACACCCAAGGATTTCCAGCTCACCGATATTATGGCCGATGTGGTGAAGATTGTCGGCAACCGTGCAGAACAGGCTGCTTGAACCGGCCTTCGTCGAAAGTGACAATAATGCCGATTGAAGTATTTATTGGCGAAAATTATTCGCTCTTCTAGTCTCGGATAAACTTTCAGTTGCAACTGGCGCAGTCGTGGCTGCGTCGGTTTCGCTGGCGGGTTCAAGATTTATTTATACTTGGCCATTAGTAGTTTCCCTTAGCGCGGGTCTAAGCAGGAAGCGATCCGATGATACGTAAGCCAATTTCCAGAATAACTTCAGTCCTCATCGGATTGCGGGACGGGACCAGTCTGCGCCAGCAGATTGCCCTTCTGGCGGCTTCGCTTTGCATCCTTTCGATCGCGGTGGCCGCATTCGGTGCGGCCCTGATTGCACGCGGCGAAGCCATCCGGGAAAACCGGTGGGACCTGACCCTGGTTGCGCGCAGCATGGCGCAGCGGCTGGACCAGACGATGTTCGACCGTTACCGCGAAGTGCGCAACGTCGCAGACATGGAACTGCTGAAGCCTGTCTGGACCCGCAATCCCGACATCATCCGTGAAACGCTTGACCAGCTGCAGCGCAGCCTGCCGCAATATGCCTGGATCGGATTTGCATCTGTCGACGGCACGGTCGTGGCGGCAACCAAGGGCATGCTGGAGGGCGCATCCGTTGCCGAACGGCCCTGGTTCATCAGTGGCCTGAAAGGGCCCGCGGTCGAGGATGTGCATCTTGCCAAGCTGCTTGACCACCTGTTGCGGACAAGCCCCGACGAAGCACCGTTTCGTTTCGTTGACGTGGCAATGCCGGTAAAAGACGAAAACGGAAAACTGGCGGGCGTACTCGGTGCGCACATGAGCTGGAGCTGGGCGGAAGAAACCCGGCGCGATGTTCTGGAAAACAATCTCGGCAAGGAAGGGCTCGATCTCTTCGTGCTTGCGCGCGACGGCACGGTGCTTGTCGGGGAAGACGCCGAGGGCACGAGCCTCTCCCAGGAAACTACTGCCTACGATCCCGGCAATCCCGACATGGTGGTCGCGGAGGTCGAAACCTCGGGCCTTGGCGATTATCCGGGGCTGGGCTGGAAAGTTGCCGTGCAGCAGCCGGTCAGCGTCGTGTCCGCTCGGGTGGCGGCTCTGGTTCGCAATATCTTTCTGATCGGATTTGCGGTTGCCTGTCTTTCCGCGCTGCTGGCATGGCTTGCGTCTCGCACCATCTCGCAGCCGCTTCTCGGCCTGGTCTCAGCACTGGACAGGATCGGGCGTGACGAAAAGGAAACGACAGTTCCGCGCCTGCACGGGTTCCGGGAGCTTTCGCAGGTGTCTGCCTCCGTCAGGTCGCTGCTGCGCCGGCTCGGTACCGTGGAAGAAAGCGCAAGAACAGCCCGGGACATGCTGGCGGTTCTGAAGGACGAATACAGCCGCAACATACGGTCCAGTGAGGAACGGAACCGGCAACTGGGAGCCGACATCCGCTCCTTGAGAACGCTGGCGGAACACGATTCCCTGTCGGGCCTCCTGAACCGGCGTGCGTTCCAGCCATTTGCGGAAGATGCCTTTGCGACCTTCCAGCGCCATGACCGGCTGTTCAGCGTGCTGATGATCGATGCGGACCATTTCAAGACCGTCAATGACCAATTCGGGCACCGGGCCGGTGACGACGTCATCCGGGCCATCGGGGATGCCATCGTTGAAGAAATCCGTTCGACCGACAAGGCTGCCCGGTTCGGCGGGGAAGAATTCGTTCTCCTGCTGAGGGAAAATGACGCAAACGGTGCCTGGGTTCTGGCTGAGCGCATCAGGTTGAGAATTGCAGCCCTCACCGTGGATGCCGGCGTTGGCAATATCTCCGTCACGGTCAGCATTGGTCTGGCGGAAGTCACGGCTGATGATCGTGATGTCGAAGACACGATCGCCCGGGCGGATCAGGCGCTTTACATCGCCAAATCGTCAGGCCGCAACCGGGTCTGTGTCGACTATCCGACCCCTCGGTCCCAGTCGGCCTGAGGCAGTTGCCTTTGACAATACCGAGGGTTAACTTAACGTAAAGTTTTGTTAACCCTTTGTTGAAACAATTGGCGGGTTCCGCCAGAAGGCGGCAATTCTCTGAGGGCCAGGAGGCCGGAATGGCGACGATCGAAAGGCCGCAATCGGCCCAGGTCGTGGCGCATGCGACAGAGTACCCCGCGGACCGTGACGGTGACGGCACCGGTTACGACCGCAGAAAGAAGCGTGACACCGCAGAGCGCCACGAAAATGAAAACGGGATGTCCGAGGACACTCCGGCAGTTCTTGTTGACGATCACCACACCGTAAATCATGTGCTGGATGGCGTTGCCGCCTATCGGGCTGTCGCGTTGCAGGTCATGGAACCGGGCATCGATCACGGGCCGGTACACCCCTTGCGGGGACCTGTGGACAGGATGCCCGCGGACAACGTCCGTCATGCCTATGAGGATCACGAGGACGGTGAGACGCCCCATGAGGTGAATGTTGCGACCTGACGGACGAAGTCGTCCAAAAGGTTGAAGTCACTTGGCTCGTTACGTATTAACCCGTATCTATGGCCGGCAGGGGAGATCCCCTATCGTTCGTGCACAGGTGCGCGTCCTTCGGGATGCAGTGCCAGGTGCCGCCATTCCGGTTGGCAGGCCTGCCCATATCTGGCGCAGGTGGCTGATCCCGGGTGACAAGAGCTGGAGACTTGAGTTTGACTTTCCCCGCACATCTTCTCGAAGGCTACGGCCGTTACCTCAACAAGGGGTTCGTCAGGTACAAGGAAACCCATGAACGCCTGGCGGTCTATGGTCAGACGCCGGATGTGATGGTGATTTCCTGCTGCGACAGCCGCGTTACGCCGGAAGGCATCTTCAATGTCGGTCCGGGCGAATTGTTCGTGGTGCGCAACGTTGCCAACCTGGTGCCGCCTTACGAGGATACGGAAGGCCAGCACGGCACAAGCGCCGCGATCGAATTCGCGGTCAACGGGCTCAAGGTCAAGCACATTGTGATCATGGGACACGGCCAGTGCGGCGGCGTGAAGGCGTTCCGGGAAAACGCGAATGCGCCGATGGCGACAGGTCAGTTCATTGGTCGGTGGATCAAGCTGCTGGAGCCGGCGGCAATCGCGATGGCCTGCATGCCGGTGGACAAGGCTGACGATCCTCAGCTTGCCATGGAATATGCCGGTATCCGCCAGTCGCTGAAGAACCTGATGACCTTCCCGTTCATCGAGGCGGCCGTTTCGGCGGGGTCACTCAGCCTGCACGGGTCCTGGTTCGACATCGGGTCCGGCGAATTGCGGGTCATGGACGCCGAAACACAGAGATTCTCCACGACAGCCCCTGAAGCTCTCGCCACTGCGGGATAAGCGCTGCAAGGAAAGGGACGTCATGCTCGTCGATCCGGTGCTCTATCGCCGAATGGCCAAATACAACAGCTGG
This sequence comes from Labrenzia sp. 5N, assembly GCF_012395805.1. NCBI lineage: Bacteria > Pseudomonadati > Pseudomonadota > Alphaproteobacteria > Hyphomicrobiales > Stappiaceae > Labrenzia > Labrenzia sp. 5N. Next base: position 79,514 of record NZ_JAAZTM010000009.1, read on the forward strand.
ATGACCGAAAAGGTCTATGCGGCAGCGGATCTCATGAGTGACGAAGACCGCAAGGCGGACCGGGGTGCCTTCTTCCGGTCCGTGCATTCCACGCTTAACCACATTCTGTTTGCCGACAGGGCCTGGATGAGCCGCTTCACCGGCCGCAAATACGAAATCAAGGGCATGGGCGTTGACCTCTTCGAGAATTTCGATGAGTTGAAAGCCGCCCATTTCGACATGTGCCTGCAGATTTCCGACTTTGCCGAGTGGCTGACCATCGACTGGCTGGCGGAGGATCTGGAATGGACAAGCGGCCAGGACGGTATTCCCCGGTCCCGGCCGCGCTGGATGCTTGTCACCCACATGTTCAATCACCAGACCCATCATCGCGGCCAGGTGTCGACACTGTTGACACAGGCCGGGCATGACATCGGCGTTACCGATCTGCCGTTCATGCCCGATCTGGTGTGACGGGGAAGTATGTTCAGACTTCCGTCTTCATTCCATAGTTCTTCACCGCGCCAAGCACCGCGTCGATCTCGGATTTCGAGAGAATGTGCGGCGAGCCGATCGTCCGGCTGAGGATATAGGCCTTGGCCAGGACTTCCAGTTCCTCAAGACGCCAGAGGCCCTTTTCAAGGGTCTCGCCGACAACCACGGCACCATGGTTGGCCATCAGGCAGCCTTGCCGGTCTTTCATGACGTCTGTCACTTCCCGCGCAAGTTCGTCGCTGCCGAAAAGGGCGTAGCCTGCCAGGGGAACCGTGTCACCACCGAAGAGCGCGATCATGTAATGGCAGGAGGGGATCTCCATCCGGTTGATCGCCAGCGCGGTGCAGTGGACCGGGTGGGCGTGCACGACTGCGTGCATGTCCGGCTTTGCCCGCAGCAGCGCAAGGTGGAACTGCCATTCGGTTGAAGGTGGCAGGGGCCCTTCGAAAGCGCTGTCGCCGTCCAGCGGGATGGAGGCCAGCATCTCCGGGGTCATGCGGTCATAGGGCACGCCGGAGGGCGTGATGATCATCCGGTCGCCTGCGCGCGCGGAAATATTGCCCGATGTGCCCTGGTTGATACCGCGGCTGTTCATCTCCTTGCAGGAATCGATGATGGCCTGGCGAAGTTCGGGAGTGTCCTGATAAGGCGTCTTAAGCATTGTTTTCCGTCAGATTGAGCATTTCCGTCGCCGTTTCCGAGCAGGTGGCGATGTGGGTGGCGTAGCCGCCGCGCAGGGCGGCCAGCATCGGTCTGGCACGGTCCGGGCCGGAGCCGACCAGCAGGCCCATGTCCTTGCCGCGCATCTGGTCCAGCGTCACGGCAATCATCCGGTCCTCGATTTCCCGGTTGAGACCGTTGCCGTCGTGGTCGATCAGGCGGCCGCAGATCACGCCGATGGCACCACGTTCCGCACATGGGTCAACGTCGGCGGGGTCAAGCAGGCCGGTATGGACGACGTGGCTGTCTGCGGTGCAGGTGCCGCAGGCGAAGATGGTCTTGTTGCAGTCGGCCACTGCATCAAGCTGCATGCGGATCACCGGTTCCCGCTTCAGTTCTTCCACCAGCGCCCGGTTGGACAAGAGCAGCGGCACATGAAGGTTGACGCAGTGCGCGCCATAGCGGCGGGCGAGCGTTGCCGAGCAGGTTTCCGCGGCAAAGCCGAGAGCTGCCGGACGCGAACCGACCAGCTGAACCACGGTAAGGTCCGGAACCGTCACCCGCGGCGCGGCCTCCGCCACCCGGTAGACCGTTTCGCCCCAGGCAACGCCAAGCCGGTCGCCCGGTTCCAGCAGACCTGGCAGCCAGTCGGCAACCACCCGGGTTACTCGGTCAAGGGACTGATCGGCTCCGGCGGGGGATGTCGGAACGACGATGGCGTCCTGCAGACCGAACCGGTCGACGAGACGGCGCGCCAGGTCGTGATCGCGGAAGATGTCCGTGTCCAGTGTGATGCGGACATAGTCGCGCTTTCGCGCTTCGGACAGATAGTTGACGACCGTCGCCCGCGAAATGCCGAGGCGCTCGGCGATCTCGTTCTGGTTCATGCCTTCCTGGTAGTAGCACCAGGTGACCTCGATGATGGCATCGTCCTGGCTGCGCGCCCTGGTGGCCGCGGAGGGTGCCGCGGCCTTGGTGCCGGTTGGCCGGGAACTGGTCGGGCCAGGGCTCATGCGCTCTTGGCGATCCTGCTGAGATCCGGGAAGAGGGCGGCAAGGTCTTCGGCGCTGGCCTCGCAGACACCGCGTTCGGTAATCAGGCCGGTGACGAGGTGGTTCGGCGTGACATCGAAGGCAGGATTGCCGCCGGGCGTGCCGACCGGTGTCACCTGCACGACGCCGATCTTGCCGTCGTCCGTCAGGCCCTGGATGTGCGTGACTTCGCGTTCCTGGCGTTCCTCGATCGGAATTTCGGCAACGCCGTCATCTACCGTCCAGTCGATGGTCGGTGAAGGCAGGGCAACGTAGAACGGCACGTTGTTGGCCTTGGCGGCGAGTGCCTTCAGATAGGTGCCGATCTTGTTGCAGACGTCGCCGCGGCGTGTGGTGCGGTCGGTTCCGACGATGACCATGTCGACAAGGCCGTGCTGCATCAGGTGGCCGCCGGCATTGTCGGTGATGTAGGTGTGCGGAATGCCGTGGCTGCCCAGTTCCCAGGAGGTGAGGGCGCCCTGGTTGCGCGGGCGGGTTTCATCCACCCAGACATGGATCGGAATGCCGGCGTCATGGGCCTGATACATCGGGCTCGTCGCCGTGCCCCAGTCCACGGTCGCAATCCAGCCGGCGTTGCAATGGGTCAGGATGCGGACAGGCTCACCGTCCTTCTTGCTGGCCGCGATCTTGCGGATGATCTCAAGACCATTCTGGCCGATGCTGTGGTTGATGCCGACATCTTCGTCGGAAATCTCGTGCGCGAGCTTCAGCGCTGCGGCGGGACGGTCGGCTTCCGGCAGCGGGAGCAGGTGCGCACGGCAGCGGTTGAGCGCCCAACGCAGGTTGATGGCCGTCGGCCGGGTCTTGTCGAGAAACTCCCAGGCCGTGTCCAGATGCGCGTTGGACGGGTCGATCTTTGCGGCCAGTGCCATGCCGTAGGCAGCGGTAGCACCAATGAGCGGCGCGCCGCGCACGCGCATCTCAACGATCGCGTCGGCGAAGTCCTGAAGTGTGTCGACCTGCTGGATGCGGAATTCGTGCGGCAGCCAGCGCTGATCGATGATCTGCAGGGCAGCCTTGTCGTCATCCCACCAGAGCGAGCGGTAATGAGTGCCGTTGACCTTCATGGGATGTCCTTCTTGTTGAATTGGCGCGCAAGCTTCACGAGCGCATCGGTCGAGCCGTAACTTTCTGGCGACAGGATGAGGTCGGCCCCCATCAGCAGGTTGCGCGTTTCCAGACGGCGCTTCAGCTGCTTGTCCTCGATTTCCTCGAAGTCGGCATTGTGGGCGAGCGACAGGGTACGGCGGTGCATCTCGATACCGCAATAGCCCATGGCTTCGTTGCGGATTTCCTGCAGGAGGCCCGCACATGCGAAGTCCGATGCCTGCCCCTGATCCTCGAACAGGGAAGCCGGGTAAAGCATGCCGGTGCGCTCGGTGTTCCAGAGGCGGGTGAACTCGGCCTCGAAGGATGAGAAGGTTTCGGCGATGACCGACAGAACCCATTCCTGGAAATCGTCGAGTGTTTCCGCGCTGCGATGAGCCGGCTGGCTGAAATAGGCCATCAGGAAGTTGGCAGTCAGCATGCCGATGTCGAAGCCGAGCGGGCCGTATTGCACGAATTCGGGATCGATGACGCGGCTGTCGCTGTCCGTGGACATGATCGAGCCACTGTGCAGGTCGCCGTGCACCATTGTTTCGGTGTTGGAGGCAAATTTCATCAGGAACCGCTGCACCTTTGCCTTCAGTTCGGCATTGGCGCGCAGGTCTGCCACAACGGGGTCGAGACCTTCCGTGTGGTGGTTCATTTCAGCAGCAAAATAAGGATCGGTGAAAACCAGCGCTTCGGTGATTGCGGGGATTTCCACGTTGCCGGCGAACAGGCTGACATCGGCCTTCTTGTCCGCGCTCTTCATGGACAGTTCCGAGCCGCGAAACGCGGTGCGGGCGCAGAAGGTGCCAAGGAAAGTACCGAGCCCTGCAACCTTTTCACCATCGATCATCTTGCGCCGCAGGATCTTGTGCGGCGAGAGGAATTCCATGACGATCAGCGCCTGGTCCTCATCGAAGTGGTAGACCTCCGGCACTGCGCCCGGATCACGGGCGGCCTGTCGCACAAGCGCATGGTTCTCGTAAAGCGCGCGATAAAGCGGTAGCGGCCAGCTGTCGCCCACCAGGCGTACATAGGGCAGTGCCTGCTTGACGATGATCGTGCCTTTGGGGCCCTCGACAATGAAGACGAGGTTCAGGTTGCCGTCGCCAACTTCGCGAACGGTCCAGTCAGACGGGTCTGCTCCGATCCTGTCCGCAACGGCGGAAATGCCGGAAAGTCTTTCGCCGAGCGTTTCCGGCGTGAGGGGCCGATAGAGGTCTGGCGTGTCCATCTTGGGTCTTGTTCCTCCCTATTTTGCCCCGATAATGGTCAAGATTATTCAAAAGTCAACACAGTTGACAAATGCCTATTTAGCGTGTTGTAACGATGAGAAGCGGGGGAGGAACTCGCAAAAATATCGGGAGGAAAGGTGCCAGACGTCACCTGTAAATTGAGCGGCTTGGAAAAGTCCTTCGGGCGCAACCACGTGCTTCGGGGGATCGATCTGGAGCTGCGCGCCGGCGAAGTCACGGCGCTGATGGGAGCCAACGGTGCCGGCAAGTCGACGCTGGTGAAGGTCCTGTGCGGCTATCATTTTGCCGATGCCGGCGAGATCGAGCTGGCCGGTGCACCCTTCAAGCCGCTTGATGCGGCCGATGCCATCTCAAAGGGTGTCGTGACCGTTCACCAGTCCATTGATGACGGTGTCATTCCGGATCTCGATGTTGCCACCAACCTGACGCTGGACCTCCTGACCGAACCGGGTGCCGATTTCTTCGTCAACGACAGGAAACTTCGCCGGCAGGCCCGCAAGGTTGCCGAAAGCATGGGTCTGACGATGGACGTGCGCACCCGTGTTGCGGATCTGGAGGTTGCCGACCGCCAGATGATCGCGATCGCACGTGCCATGGCCCGCGCGCCGAAGTTGCTCATTCTGGACGAGCCGACCTCATCACTGTCCGCTTCCGAAGCCGACCGCCTGTTCGCGCTGATTGACCGGCTGCGTGCGGAAGGTGTCGCCATTCTTTATATTTCCCACCGCATGTCGGACATCCGCCGCGTGGCCGACCGGATCGTTTCCATGCGAGACGGGGCGATTTCCGGCCTGTTCGAGACAGAGCCTCTGGACTATGTCGGCGCGGTCAACGCCATGCTTGGCCACCAGATGACCGAGGTCGATATCGATCCGGTTGCCGGCGGTGATCCGATCCTGGAAGTCGATGGTGTGCGCCTACACGAAAATGGCCCGCAGATCGATCTGACTGCTCGCGAAGGCGAAGTGGTTGCCTTGACGGGTCTGCTCGGCAGCGGCACCACGGAACTGGCGGAAGTGCTGTTTGGCCTTGCGAAACCGGCCGGCGGCACCTTGCGCCTGGACGGCAAGGCCTACACTCCGAAGAGTGCGGAAGACGCCGTCGCCAAGGGTGTGTTCATGTCGCCCAAGGACCGCAGCGTGAACGCCGTGGTGCCGGACTTCGACATCGCCAACAACATGACACTGCCTTTCCTGGGGGCATTCAGCCGGTTCTCTTTCCTGAGCGAACGCGGACAGCGCCGGGCTGCTGACGACATGATCGGCAAGATCGGGATCGTCTGTCAGGGCAACGGCGACGGCATCAACACCCTGTCGGGTGGCAACCAGCAGAAGGTCATGATCGGCCGCTGGCTGTTGCAGGCAAGCCGCGTGCTGTTGCTGGACGAACCTTTCCAGGGTGTCGACATCGGCGCCCGGCGGGACATCGGTCACTACATCCGGCAGACCGCAAAAGGGCGCACGACGCTCGTCTTCGTGGCGGAAATCGACGAGGCCCTGGAAATCGCCGACCGCATCGTCGTCATGCACGAGGCCGCCATCGTCGGTGAATACATCAACAAGAACGTCGACCTGAACCGTCTGGTCGCGGATGTCTCCGGGCCCGCAGGCGGGCAGGGGCAGAGCGAGCCAGCAACGCAGGCAATGGCAGGATGAATACCGGAACAATGAACAAGAACCCGCTCGAACTTGCCATCCGCTACGGCTTCCTCGTCCTACTCGGCGGACTGGCCCTTTTCTTCAGCCTCTATGCCAGCGGCTTTGCCAGCCCGCGTTCGGCAGTCTTCATCCTGCAGTCGGTGGCCATTACCGGCATTCTCGCGCTCGGTGTCACCTGTACGCTGGTGGTGGGCGGGTTCGACCTGTCGATCGGCTCGGTCGCAACCTCGGCGCTGATGCTGTCCGCCTATTCCATGGTGGTGCTGGAGCAATCCGCCTTTGTCGCGGTTGCACTCTGCCTGGTGATGGGTGCGGTCGTCGGGCTGATCAACGGGTTCCTGATCGTGAAGATGCGGGTGCCGGACCTTTTGGCGACGCTCGGCATGATGTTCCTTCTCATCGGTTTGCAGCGCATTCCGACCCAGGGCAATTCGATTGCGACCGGGATGAGCCTGGGCGAGGGCGTCGTTGCGGAGGGAACGTTCTCCGCGGCCTTCCTGTGGCTCGGTCGGCACCGGTTCGACCTGTTCCTGGACCGGTTGCTGCCGGTGCCGGTGGTGGTGTTCCTTTTGATCGCGCTGCTGATCTGGCTGTTCCTGGGGTACACCCGGCATGGCCGCCTGATGTATGCCATCGGCTCCAACGAACGGGCTGCCGAACTGGTCGGCACCAACGTGCAGCGCTACAAGATCGTGGCCTACATGATTTCCGGCATGCTGGCATCGGTTGGCGGCATTCTGCTGGCTGCCCGCCTTGGCCGCGGTGACATCGCCTCCGGCAACAACCTTCTGCTCGACAGCGTGGCCGCAGCCCTCATCGGCTTCGCGGTACTGGGCGCTGCCCGCCCGAACGCCTTCGGCACGGCGGCAGGGGCACTGTTTGTCGGCATTCTTCTTCAGGGGCTGACGATGATGAACGCTCCTTACTACATGCAGGATTTCGTCAAGGGGGCCGTGTTGGTTGCCGCCCTTGTCTTCACATTCTACCTGTCCTCGCGACGTGGGGGCCGGAGAACAGCGTGACGCCCTGAATGGCGCCGTTTCCATTGGGAGGAAAACAAATGCTGAGACGTGAATTCATGAAGCTGGCGGTTGCCGCCGGGATCGGGCTTTCCGGCGGAGCGGCTTTTGCAGCCGACATGCCGGCGCCGTTCGACAAGCCGGAAGAGGTCAAGATCGCGCTGGTGCGTTATCTGTCCACCGGTGACTTCTTCCAGTCCTATCTTTCAGGTGTTGAAAAGCAGTCAGCTGCCCTTGGCGTTGATCTGCGTGTTCTCGACAGCCGTCAGGATGCCGCCCTTCAGGCCGACATGGTCGATCAGGCCATCGCGCTTGGTGTCGACGGCATCATCATCCAGCACGGCCTGACCGAATCCATGAAGGCCGCCGCACAGCGCGCCGTCGATGCGGGCATCAAGGTTGTCGCCTTCGACGTCAACGTTGAAAACGATGCGATCCCGCAGATCGAACAGTCCGACTACCTGCTCGGCAAGCTGGCCCTGGAACAGGCGATCAAGGACAATGGCGACAGCTTTACCGCCGGTTATGTCTATGTGCCGGGCATCGCGCCGCTGGACCGCCGCGACGTCGCCTGGAAGGAAGTCAAGGAAGCCAATCCGGGGATCACGGAAGCGGCCATGTTCGGCACGCTTGATAACCCGATTGCCAACTCCGTTGCCAACCAGGCCCGTTCGGTGCTGCAGGCCAACCCGAACATCAATGTCGTCTTTGCCCCTTACGATGAATTTGCCAAAGGCGTGAAGATCGCGGTCGATGAAGCCGGTCTCAACCAGGACATCGCCATTTATTCCGCGGACGTTTCCACGGCCGATATCTCCGCCATGCGCGAGCTGGATTCTGCGTGGGCGGCAACGGTCGCGACCAACCCGGCGGTTGTCGGTGAAGTCAGTGTGCGCACGCTGGCGCTGATGCTGGCAGGTGAAGACCCGGGCAAGCAGGTTGTCGTGCCGCCGACCCTGATTACCCAGGACTTCCTCAATGAGCAGGACGTCAAGAACATGGAAGAGCTGGGCCAGAAGATGCCGCAGTTCCAGCATGCCGATGTTTCTGTTGCCGAATGGATCCCGCTTCCGGCGCGCTAAGGCCAGGTTCAATAACCCGTCAAAAGAAAACCCGGTGCCTTGGCACCGGGTTTTTTTTGTCTGGCAGGGACTGGGCGTGATGTCAGATCGCGCGTCCCGTGTTCACATCAGGGATTGCGAGGCCTGCTTAACGTTCTTGGTCGCGGCGTCTATCTGGGCAGTTGCCGAGGAGATCGACTGCATGTTGGAGGTGATCCGTTCCACGCCCTGGGCGGCCGAATGCATGTTGGAGGATATGTCATTCGTAACCGCCGACTGCTCCTCGACCGAGGATGCGATGCTGGCGGCGATGTCTCCGACATTCTTGATGACAGCAAGGATCGATTCGATTGCGGCGACTGCCTGACCGGTCGTCTCCTGCATGGAGCCGATCTGGTTGGAGATCTCTTCGGTTGCCTTGCTTGTCTGCGCGGCGAGGCTCTTCACTTCGGAGGCAACAACGGCAAAGCCCTTGCCGGCTTCCCCAGCTCTTGCGGCCTCGATGGTCGCGTTCAGGGCCAGGAGATTGGTCTGGTCGGCGATGCCGTCGATCAGTTCGATTACCGAACCGATCGTCTTTGCATCCTCAGACAGCCCGCTCATTATGTCACTTGACCGCTCGGCCTCGGTCGCAGCGCTTTGCGAAACTTCAAGCGCGGTCTGGACCTGGCGGCTGATTTCCTGAATCGAGGCAACAAGTTCTTCTGCCGCCGCCGCGACAGTCTGCACGCTGGAATAGGTCTGTTCGGACGCTGATGCGGAAGTTGTTGCCTGTTCCGTGGTGTTGGAAATGGCCGTGGCGATTTCGGAAAGATCCTGGTCGATGCCCTGTTGAACGGTCGCGCGGCGACGTCTTTCGACAACCTGTGGCGTGCGGTCAGTCGCGAACTTCACGACCTTGAAGGGACGACCGGCGGAATCGAATATCGGATTGTAGGTTGCCTGGATCCAGACTTCGCGCCCACCATTGCCGATGCGCTTGAACTCACCCGCCTGAAATTTGCCTTCGGCGAGATTCTTCCAGAACTGCCGGTACTCCGTGCTCGCTGCATGGTCCTTTTCGACGAACATGCTGTGTTTACGGCCCTTGATTTCATCAAGGGAGTAACCCATCGCGGACAGGAAATTTTCGTTTGCGTCGAGGATCGTGCCGTCGAGGTCGAAATGGATCACGGCCTGCGACCGGTTCATCGCTTCAACCTGACCTTCAAAATCGGCGCTCTTTTGCTTGCGCTCGGTGATGTCCGAGGCGATCTTGACTACTTTGACCACCTTGCCGGCGGTGTTGAGGATCGGGTTGTACGAAGCCTGGATCCAGACTTCTCGGCCACCCTTGCCGTAGCGCAGATATTCGGCGGTCTGAAATTCGCCTTGCGCCAGCTTTTTCCAGAAGGCCTTGTATTCTGCCGATGCCGCGTAGGCGGGGTCGACAAACATGCTGTGAGGTTTTCCCTGAACTTCATTGAGGGCGTAGCCCATCGCTTTCAGGAAATTGGGATTGGCAGTCAGGATCGTGCCTTCGGGTGTAAACTCGATGATGGCCTGCGAGCGGTTTAGCGCATCAAAGGCGGCTTTCCACATGTTCGACCCTGAAAACAGCACCTTGTTTACTCCCGGTTTTTGCCTCTGTAGGGGGAGATATTGTCGTAGGGGAAACTGAAGAAAGAGTTTCAATGACCCTTTCTAGTCGGACGATATAGCTATTTTTGACAACACAAATAGGTGATCGCGCAATCCTGAGACGGTGTCGAATTTAGCACTGCAGCCTTGGGGTGTTTTCCCAGGTCTCAGGCCCTGGCCTGCCGCCGGACACGGCCGAATTCCGAGCTCAGCACCTGGGTTCTAAATTTTCGCAACAGGTCCATGTCGAGCTTGCCCTTCATCTCGAACATGATCGCAAAGGCCTGGCGCGGACTGAGGCTGTCCTTGTAGGCTCGTTTTTCGGTGAGGGCGGAATAGATGTCGCTGATCGTCAGAAGCCTGACCCTTTGCGAGATCTGATTGCCTTTGAGGCCATCCGGATACCCGGTTCCGTCCAGAAACTCATGGTGACACAGCGCCATCTCGACAACCTGCTTTGGAACTTCCTGGCGCGTTGCCAGCATCTCCCGGCTAAAGAGCGGATGTTTGTTGACAAGCTCACGTTCTTCCAGGGTCAGCCTGCCAGGCTTGTCCAGGATGGAAAGCGGGATCTTGACCTTGCCCAGGTCGTGCACCAGTGCACCCAGGCCGAGAATTGTCTGCTCCGCTTCGGAATGGCCGAGTGCACGCGAAAACGAAACCGTGTGTCCGGCGACCATCATCGTGTGGCAGAAGGTGTGGCTGTGGTGGCATTGAACCGCACTCAACCAACTGTCGAGACCGTCCGTCATGATGACCGAGGTGATGTCCTGGGCGTTGGTTGCCAGAAGCTGCATGGGCAGGGGAGCGCCGGAAAGGGCTGCGGCCGACATCAGGTTCAAGCCCATGCTGGTGGTTTCAACCGATTTGACGATCTTCTCCGAATACCGGCTGGGCAGCGTCGGTTTGGAATAGTCGCCCACCACTTCGCGTATTTTTTCGAATAGTGTCGCGAATTTTTCCTCGCGATCTATCAGATTGTAGAAGCCGAGCTCGCGGGCCTGCAGCACGCTCTGTCTGCTTTTTGTGTCAACGATGCCGAGCGCCGGCACGGATTGGCCGCTTCTCGAAAAATCCCGAAGGATTTCGATGTGGTCAGTGCCAAGGTCCAGAAAGTCGACAAGAAGCAGCGAGCGGGGCTTGATGTCCCTCAGGTTGGCGCGGGAGAAGGCAATTCGTTTTGTCGGGTAGAGGGTCGCGATTCTGGCGAAACGCGATGGAAAATTTCCGAAATCCACTGCCGCAACTAAAATTTGAACCATGATCAATTGGCATCTGAAACAATTTTGGTTGAAATCAAGGATTGTAGAAAAAACCTAAAAAAGGTTTAGTAAATCTGCCAAGTAAAAATACGCAGGATGCTGCGTAATTTTTGCTTCGGACACTTCCCTTTAACCGCATGTGTGAATTGGCCAGCCTGTAAACGTTAAAGGCACTTGGTGAATAATCGTGTGCAGTGCAGCAAAGTTTTGGCTACGCGAAAAGTGCTGCGTGACGGTTGCAGGGCTGAAAGTCTCGCCTTTTCAGGTGCTCGACGTTTCCTGCGCTCACCAACGTGCCGGGCGAGCTGGCCTGTGCGGTCTCTGGATGAACGTGGTTGGAGGCTGATTGCCGCGACGCAGGGCTCTCATGTCGGGAGCGTTCTGAGCGAAAACAGGATGCGGAAAACGAAAAGGCGCGGACGATGTCCGCGCCTTCCTGACAAGATAAATTGTCGATGGTTGGTTGCCTCAGGCGGCTGCCACACCGTTCAGGAATGTTTCCACTTCCTGTTTCAGCTCTTCCGTGCGCGAAGACAGCATTTCCGATGCGTCCAGAACCGATTGGGAAGCCTGTGACGTCTGATTGACCGCACTGGAAAGGTCGGACATGCAGGACGACACGAAGGTGGTGCCTTCGGCGGCATTCTGGGCGTTCTGCGAAATCTCGCCGGTGGCCGAGCCCTGCTGGCTCACGGCTGCCGCGATGGTGCTGGTGTAGGAATTCACCTCTTCCATGATCTTGGTGATTTCCGCGATCGCACCGACCGAGTCCTTGGTCGCATCCTGAATGGCGGTGATCTGGGCGCTGATTTCCTCGGTCGCCTTGGAGGTCTGGGTGGCCAGTTCCTTCACTTCCGCCGCGACGACCGCGAAGCCCTTGCCGGCTTCCCCGGCGCGTGCCGCCTCGATGGTGGCGTTGAGGGCCAGCAGGTTGGTCTGCTCGGCAATCGCCTGGATGAGCGTTACCACTTCGCCGATCTTGGAGGCGGAGGCTGCAAGGCCTTCCACCTTTTCGTTGGTCATGCGGGTGCCTTCGGTTGCCCGGCCAACAACTTCCGTCGTCTGGGCCACCTGGCGGGAAATTTCGCTGATGGACGCGGAGAGTTCTTCTGCGGCGCTGGCCACGGTCTGAACGCTCGATGTTGCTTCATCGGCAGAGTTCAGGGTTTCCGTCGCGCTTGAGGCGCTCTGGCCGGACAGGTCGGAGAGGTGTCCCGCGGTGCCTTCCAGGCCATGAACGGTTTCGTTGACCGAGTTGAGCACGTTGGAGACATTTGTCCGGAAGGTTTCGATCAGACCCTGAACACGGTTCTGACGGTCGATCGCAGCGGCTTCGGACGTACGCTGGTGCTCGGTCAGTTCGATCCGCTCGACGGCCCTGTCACGCAGGGTGCTGACGGCCTGGGCAAGCGTGCCGATCTGGTCGGAGCGTTCCTTGAAGGGGACTTCGTCTGCGAGATTGTCCTGCGCAATCTGGTCCGTGATTTCCGCAAGGCGTGTAATCGGACGCAGCTGGCGGCGAATTGCGAGGATCAGGAGGACCACCGAAACGGCGACGACCGGCAGCACCAGCATCGCGTAGCGGCTGGTCAGTTCCCATGCGTTGGCTTCGACTGCAGCCTTTTCCACGCCGGCATAAAGGATGCCGAGAATATCGCCCTTGGACGAGAAAATCGGCTGGTAAACAGTGAAGTAGTCCTTGCCGAGAATGGTGGCCTGCCCGTGGAAGGTCTTGCCCTGGGTAACGACAGGATAAACCGCGCCGTTCTGGCCGAGCTGGGTTCCGACGGCACGCTTGCCGTCACCCTTGATGATGTTGGTGGTCTTGCGCCAGAAATCCTTCGTTTCCGGATCCCAGGCAAAAACAGTCGCGGTTTCACCTGTCATGCGCCCGACGGCGTCGATCATGTCATGGTTTTCGAACACCGGCATTTCGGCCAGTTCGATCCGCTTGACGTTGTTGTTCGCGTCCCAGCTGACCTTTGCACCGTCGATGCGATCCTGAAACAGCGTCGCTGCCACGCGAAGGTTGATATCCTGTTTGACGAGGGCACGGTCCTCAGCCTGGCCAAGGGCTACCTGATACAGGATAAAGCCTACAACAATCATCGATATTCCAAGCACGCTGGCAGAAATAATTGCGAGCGTCGAAGTCACGCTTAATCGGGACAAGAACTTCTTCATCATTTCCCCCAAGGTCATAATTGGGATCATCTTTGTCGATTTGCGTAAATTAAGAATGAAAGAAAATTCGCGTAAAAATAGCAGTGATAATCACAGTTTAGTGAGCGTTTCATAGTTCCGTGAAAGAGCTGCAGTTTATGTTGTTTTTGTGTATTTTCTCCGCATGATCCATCTCTGTACCGATGGAGTTTCTGTCTTGTCGCTTTCCTGAAGCTGAACTGAAAGGAGCAGAAACCCTCGGTCAGTTACAAGAATGCTGGAGGAAACATGACGCGCCTGGCCGCCATTTGCCTTTTCCTGCTTTGCATTTCGGGGACGTCCGTCCTGGCGCGAAGCGTTACCGATTCCGCGGGTCGTACGGTCGAGATCCCGGAGACGGTGACCCGGGTGTTTGCTGCCGGGCCTCCGGCGTCCATTCTCGTCTATGCGCTCAAACCGGAAGCGCTGCTCGGCTGGCCGAGAGCGCTGCGGGACTACGAGAAGCCATTCATCGCCGAAGCCTTTCGGGACCTGCCCGAGACCGGCCGCCTGACCGGGCGTGGCGGGGAGGCAAACCTGGAGCGGGTTCTTGCCCTGAAACCCGATCTGATCATCGATTTCGGGTCCGTCCGCGATACCTATATCGATCTTGCCGACCGCGTGCAGGAACAGACGGGGATTCCCTATCTCCTGGTCAACGGCCGGTTCGATGAAACCGCCGGCGCGTTGCGTCTTGTGGGCGAGGCGCTTGGCGTTCCGGAACGTGGAGATCTTCTGGCAGCAGATGTCGAGGCAACCTTCACCGCACTGACGTCGGCACTCGGTGCCGTGCCCGAGGCGGACAGGCCGCGTGTTTACCTCGCCCGTGGGGCGGATGGACTTGAAACAGGCCTGAAAGGCTCGATCAACACCGAAATCATCGAAAAGGCCGGTGGGCGCAACGTTGCCGATGTGCCTGGGCAATACGGACTGGTGCAGGCAAGTCCCGAGCAGATTATCGTTGCCAATCCGGACACAATCGTGACGTGGGATCGTAGCTTCTATGAAGCTGTCTGGCAGGATCCCCTGTGGCAAGGCATTGCCGCGGTACGTGAAGGCCGGGTTTTCCTGTCACCAACGGCCCCTTTCAGCTGGATCGACAGGCCGCCGTCCGTCAATCGGATGATGGGTCTGAAATGGCTTGCAGGTCTATTCTATCCCGAACTCTGGGATGGGGAGCTGCGTCAGGAAACCGCCGACTTCTATAAGTTGTGGTATCATGTGGACCTGAGTGAAGCAGAGCTCGACACTCTGCTGGAATGGGCAAAGGGGCGGGCTCCCTGACCGGCAAATCTACTTCTTTCGCGCGTTCCGGCTTGTTCGTATGGCTCGGCCTCGCGCTTGTTCTTGGCAGTTTCGCGGCTCTTCTGATCGGTCCGTTTCCGCTTACGCCGTCCGAGGCCGTCGGTGTGCTGGCGCGCGTCGTATCCGGCGCACAGCCTTCGGGAACGCAGGACACGGTGCTGCTGTCGATCCGTCTGCCAAGGGTGGTTGCCGCGCTGCTGGTCGGCGCTTCGCTTGCTGCAGCCGGTGCATGTTACCAGACCCTTTTCCGCAATCCGCTGGTGTCACCGGATATTCTCGGTGTTTCTGCCGGCGCGGGGCTCGGGGCCGTGCTTGGCATCTTCCTGTCGCTTCCTGTCGCGGCAATCCAGCTGATGGGTTTTGCCGGCGGTCTTGCCGCTGTTGCTCTCGTCGGTTTTGTTGCCGCGACGGTGCGCGGGGGAGACAGCACGCTTGTCCTTGTGCTTGCAGGCGTCGTCGTCGGCGCTCTGGCGGGGGCGGCGACATCCTTGCTCAAAGTGCTGGCGGATCCGTATGACCAGCTTCCGGCGATCACTTTCTGGCTGCTGGGCAGTCTGGCAGGCGTGAAGGCCGGCGATATCCTGCCGGCGGTACCTGCAGTTCTGTTCGGCCTTGTCCCGCTGTTCCTGTTGCGCTGGCGGATCAACGTCCTGTCTCTGGGGGATGAAGAAGCGAAGGCGCTTGGTGTGGAGGCCGGTCGGCTGCGGCTTGTTGTCATTTTCTGCGCGACCTTGATCACCGCAAGCGTCGTCGCCATTGCCGGTGTCGTGGGCTGGGTGGGGCTGGTGATACCGCATATCGCCCGGATGATCGTTGGCCCTGGTTTCGGGCGCCTGTTGCCGGCAGCAGCCTTGCTTGGTGCGGGATACCTTCTTGCAGTCGACACGCTGGCACGCACGCTCTCGGGAACCGAAGTCCCGCTCGGTATTCTGACCGCCGTTGTCGGTGCGCCATTTTTCCTGTGGCTGCTTGCCAGGGGGAGGCGGGCATGGGCGTGAAGCTCAGGGCTGAAAACCTGTCCATCGGGTATCCGGGCCACGATGTCGGGAGCGAGTTGAACCTGACAGCTTCCTCCGGCGACGTCTATTGCCTGCTGGGGCCCAACGGGTCCGGCAAGACCACTCTTTTCAAGACGCTTCTGGGGCTGTTGCCGGCGCGTGGCGGCACGGTGCTGGTGGAAGGACGGCCGCTGAAGTCGCTGTCCCGTGCAGATATCGCGACGCGGATCGCCTACGTTCCACAGGCACACGCCGCGCCTTTTGCCTTTCCGGTTCTGGAAGTCGTGTTGATGGGCCGAACCGCAAAACTGCGTGCCTTTCAGCAGCCCGGCCCGCGTGACAGGGACGTCGCGTTGGCGGCGCTGGAAAGGCTCGGTATCGGGGAACTCGCCGGTGCAGACTATACGCGGCTTTCCGGTGGACAGAGGCAACTGGTGCTGATCGCCAGGGCACTTGCGCAGGAAACACGTGTCCTCGTGATGGATGAGCCGACAGCCAGTCTCGATTTCGGGAATCAGGCGCTGGTGCTTTCCGAAGTTGCGGGTCTTGCGGCGGACGGCCTGACTGTTGTCCTGTCGACCCACGACCCTGATCACGCCTTTGCAATCGGAACCAGGGTGGCTTTGCTACACGATGGTCGCATCAAGACGGATGGCCCTCCAAAGGAAGTGCTGACAAGCGCCGCTCTTTGCAAAGTCTATGGTGTCGATGTGCGGATCGAACAGCTCGCCGATGGCCGCACCGTCTGCCTGCCGTCACTTGCGCGCAAGCGGGAAGTGGAGCAGGTCTGAATTGCCCCTTGACTCATTCATAACTCCACGGTTATTGATTCAATCAATAACCGTGGAGTTATGAATTTGAGTGAGCCAACACCTGACCTTCTGTTTCGGACGCTGGCCGACCCGACCCGGCGGGCGTTGTTCGAGCGGCTTTGCCGCGAAGGCGAGCTGACAGTGCGGGTGTTGACCGATCAGGCCGGTGTCTCCCAGCCCGCAGTTTCCAAACATCTTGGCGTCCTGAAGGAGGCCGGGCTTGTCACGGACCGCCAGGAGGGCAGGCAGTCGCACTATAGCGCCAGGCCCGGAGCGCTCGCACCGCTGGTCGACTGGACTCAGCGCATGAACGTGTTCTGGGAACGCCGATTCGACGATCTGGAAGACCTTTTGAGAAGAATGGACCAATGAGTTTCTCGGACGAAGATACCCTTGCTGTTGTCGTGGAACGGGAAATTCCCTTTCCCGCGGAAAAGATCTGGCGCGCGTTGACCCAGCCCCACCTGATCGAGGAATGGCTCATGAAAAATGCCTTCAAACCGGTTGTCGGTCACCGCTTCGACCTGAGTGCCGACTGGGGAATGGTCGATTGCGAAGTCCAGTCGATCGAGCCGCATAAAGCGCTGGCCTACAGCTGGAACACCAAGGATCTTCGAAGCACCGTGACCTGGACATTGACCCCGACGGATAACGGCACCCTTCTACGTATGGAGCAAATCGGCTTCACGCAGGAACAACTGCCCTACTATCGCGGTGCAAGCGCCGCCTGGCCCCGCTTCATGGAAGCGCTGGAAAGCGTTGTTGCGCGGCTGGACGATGCCGGCAAAGACGCCTGATAACCGCAAGGAAGACGACCATGGACAATCAAATGTCCCCCGCGCAGCAGATCGACGCCAGGATCGCAGAACTTGACGACTGGCGTGGACGCACACTGGCGCGGATGCGCGCCCTCATTCACGAAGCGGTTCCCGAAGTCGAGGAAACCTGGAAATGGCGCGGTGTTCCCGTCTGGGAAAAGGACGGCATCATCTGCACTGGAGAGACTTACAAGAAAGCCGTGAAGCTGACGTTCGCAAAAGGCGCATCACTTGATGATCCGGCTGGTCTCTTCAATTCCAGCCTGGACGGCAACGTGCGCCGGGCAATCGACCTGTTCGAGGATGCAGTCATCGATGAAGCGGCGCTGAAAGCCCTCGTTTGTGCAGCCGCCGAGCAGAATGCCACTGCCTCGGCTGCCAGGAAAACGCGCAGGAAATCAGCCCAGGTCTGACAGTCCGCCACGTGGCGGACTGAGCGCACTCCCCCAACTCTCAAGAACCCTTTGCTGACGGATCTTTCCGGCAGACGGGATCTTGCGTCGTGATTACCAGGAGCAAACCATGAATTGGAACAAGATCATCCGTCAGCTGCACCGCTGGCTGTCCATAGCCTTTACGCTGGCCGTGGTTGTCAATCTGGCTGCCATGGGGCAGTCCGAGCCGGCACTCTGGGTCGGTTTACTGGCGTTGGTGCCATTGATCTTCTTGCTGGTATCGGGACTTTATCTTTTTGCCCTACCTTATGCCGAAAGGTGGCGTCGGCAGGCACGGTAACGAGCAGGCGATTGGAGGATAGCCCGAATTCGGCTTGCAGGCGCCGTTGGCCGTCAGGTCAACGGCATTGGTGTGCCCTATCCTGGAAACTTTATCGTGAAATAGGGGGCAGGGGCGTTTTCCCCCGGCGCAATCAACCCTGGAACGGGATTGTCATCCGGTGTCAGGGACTGCAGGTAGCTCGCAAGAGCTTCGGCGTCCTGTGTGGTCAGTCCGGCGTAGGCAGGCCAGGGCATAACGGGAATGAGCAACCGTCCGTCTGGTCGAACGCCGGTCGTCAGGGCCGTTACGATTTCTTCCGTACTCCAGGATCCCGCCCCGCCATTGGCGGGCGTGAGGTTCGGGCCCCAGACAATACCTGCCTGCGGAATTTCAAAGCCGACATTGCCGCCGATGAGCCCGGCTTCGGGCATCGGCGCGCCGTTCGGTCCGCGCGGACTGTGACAATCGGCGCAAGCCATGATCCGGGCAAGATAGGCTCCACGTGCAGCCTTGTTCTCATCCGCGGTCGCGGATCCTGAAAAGGCCGCGAGCACCGCAAAAGCCAGAATGGTTCTCTGGAAGACCAAGCAGATCATTGCCGCCTCCTAAGCCGCAGCTTGACCTGGAAGCATTTCCAGGCCGTAGTCGGGAGCAAGTTCCATGAAACGTTCTGCTCCTTCCGTGCCGGCTTCGGCAGCGCGCGCGAACATCGTTTCGAACCCGCCGGGCGTAACGGTCACATCGAGCCAGCCCTCGACATCGCCGACATTGCGAAACGCATGCGGGACACCGCGCGGCAGGACGACGACATCACCTGGATGGACGTCGAAGACTTCATCGGCGCACCAGATGCGGAAATGACCTTCGCGGACATTGAACATCTCGTCTTCCTTGTGATGGATGTGCAGGGGGACACCTTCTTCGGGCGGAACGATTTCCTCAAAAAATCCAAGCCGTCCGCCGGTATCGGCACTCCGCACCCTTAAGCGGCGGAAGCCGAGTATTTCGTTTTCGCAAGCGTCCCGGTGCGCCGCGATTGCGGCTGCATTAAAAATTGCTGTCATAATGGGTCTCCTCAAGCCGCAAACTGCGGCGAGGGCAAAAAATACGACTTTCCCGAAATTGCGGAAGTGGCGATACTCCGGACAGTTTGTCCGGTTTCACAGGACGTTCGCATGGCACTCTTTGATGCAATAGAGATCTTCGCCCGGGTGGTTGAAGCCGGAAACATTACCCGGGCCGCCGAGCAGCTCGGCTTGTCCAAATCCCGTGTCAGCGAATGTGTCATTGCCCTGGAAAAACGTCTGGGGGTACGCCTTCTCGACCGGACCACCCGTCACGTTTCTCCAACCGAAGCCGGTGTGATCTTCTACCAGCGCTGTACCCGTGCACTGGAAGAGGCACACGCGGGTGCAACTGAAGTGATGGCGTATCAGGAAACCCCAGTTGGCCATATGCGGATCGGTGCGCCTGAAGCTTTTGCTGACCGGTTTATCATTCCGGCACTCGGGTCTTTTCTTGCAGAGAATCCGCAAGTGACAGCAGAAATCGTCGAAGACATGCGCATGGTCAACCTCGTTGAGCAGCGTCTCGACCTGTCGATAAGGATCGTGCGTGAACCGGAGCCTGCGACGATTGTCCGTAAACTCGGCATGTCGGAGATCCTCGTCTGTGCCGCACCGGACTACATCGCAAGGCATGGGGTGCCGCAACATCCCGTCGACATTCCGGACCACAAGTGCATCGGGTTCGCTGCGCTCTACTGGGCACGGGAATGGCCGTTCTTGTCGCCTCAGAAACACACCGTTTCACTGTCTCCCGTGATGATTTGCAACAGCACAGCATCGCTACGGGCAGCGGTCGTGTCGGGTATCGGCCTGGCGGCACTCCCCCGTTGGGCGGTTGCCACTGAGCTGAATGAGGGGGCCCTCGTCAGGGTGATGCCGGACTGGACGCTACCTGAAAGCGGCATCTATGCCGTCTATCCTTCAAACCGACTGGTGACGGCGAAGGTGCGCCGCTTTGTCGATCACCTGGCGCCGATCCTGCGCAAAAGTCTAAGCGACATGCCGGACATGGACGTAGCGCAAGATGGATATCCCGCAGATGGCGTAAATGTGATTTCGGATGGTTCGCGCCCCGACGAACAGGCCGCCAGTTTGCGTTGATCTGCGCTCATTACCGTTCGGTTTTGGCGGCCGAAAGGCGCTGCTTGGCCGTAAATCGATGCTGACAACCGTTCCTGTCATCGAGGTGTTTGTTGCAAAAATACACCCAGTAGTAGTAATTCAGGCGATGTTGAGAAACGGGTTTAAGTAAATTTTTCGAAAAAAGTACCGATATATTCCCCAGATGGGGAATAGGAGATATGCCGTAGGGGCATAAGATCTTCCTGGCTGCGTCGGGGCGGTATGGCTGTTTAAGCTGGAACGTCTTGTTTGGTGTCAGCTGTGTTTTTGCCGGTTGCTTACTCGAGGGGCGGTCGGTCCTCGAAATTCGTTTCGGGTGTTTTTTAAACTATCGATACTGGCGTTAGGGAGCCGGGTGAGGTCGGAACTACCCGCTTGCAGCCCGCTGCAAAGTACCGGTTCGAATCCGGCTCCCATATTCCTCTCACACTTGTAGATCCATTGTTCCGATCTGCCAACTTCCCTTTGCCTAGCTGGCAAAGAGCAGCGCACTGCCTGCCACAACGCCTGCCGCGCCTACCCAGGCGCCGAGTGCCGGTGCTTCCCCGGTTCGCCACCACATCATCGGTAGCATGAGGACGGGTGTCGTTGCCGACAGGGTTGCGATGATACCGACTTCTCCGCCAGACAGCGCGAACAGGATCAGCGTCATGCCGAGACCCATGCCGAGCAAGCCGGAAATGGCGATCAGGCCGACGACCGGAAGCGTAAAGTTTCCTGCCGGCTTGACCCAGCTGACCGGAAGGCGTGTCAGGAGCAGCAGGCCCACAGCAGCAACGCCGACACGTATGCTGGAAGCTGCGACCGGGTCAGCACCGGTTTCCATGATCGGACGGGCAATGAGGGAGCCGACCGACTGGGACAGTGCTGCGGCAAGGCCGAGAAGCACGCCAATCCACACCGGACCCTTGATGTTTTCCCATTTGTGAAGCTGGGACTTGCGCTTGCCGAAACGGATGGCCAGCAGGACCCCCAGAAAGGTAAGGCCGATACCGACCATCTGCGTGGGGCTGAGGTCTTCGTTCAAGAGTAGCCAGCCGAGGATCGCCGACATGGGGGCATTCAGAGAGAACAGCATTGCGGTCCGGCGTGGACCCATGCGGTTCAACGTCAGGAAAAGCGCGGTGTCGCCAAGAAAGATGCCGACGAAACCGGACAGGACAAGAGGCAGCATCTGCGCGTCGCCGATGGAGCTCCACCCCGTGGTCAGGAGAACCCAGGCACACAGCATTAATGCCACAAGCACCATGCGGGTACAGTTGAAGGCAATCGCGCCGAGATGCTGAGCGGGGCCGGTGGACAGCAGACCTGTCAGCGCCCACAGGGCAGCCGCGCCGAGGGCTGCGGCTTCATAGAGAAACATCGGGTCAGGTCCGTAACAGATCGTCCTCCGGACCGGGCACTTTGCCGGTCCAGGCGGCTTCGAAGAAGGCGACTTCCAGTTTGCTCATCTGGCGGAAAAGGCCCGCAACGCGGGCTTGCTCGGGTTCCGGCAGAGTGGGGCCGATCCGATCCATTTCCGCCCGGATCCAGGCCACGAAGGCCTCGAAGCCAGGCACGGCGTGCAGGTCAATCCATTCGGCGAGATAAAACGCATCCGGGCGCGGTTTTCCCGCTTCGCGCTGGCCCCAGGTCAGGTAGCACCATTCCGCGCAGAGAAGGCATGCAAGTCCTTCGGCGTAACTGCCTTGTCCGGACGATTTCAGCAGGAGCTGCGAGAAAGCGCGGGTCACAGGGCCCTGTGCTGCGATCTCGTAAACTTGCGGTTCCACACCGAGCGCCTCGAACGAGCGCAGGAAATAGTCGCTTTCCTCCGAGGTCAGCAGAGCCAGGAAACCGGAGAGCCGCGACTTGGCGGGCATTCCGGGGGCTTTGGCGACGAGATATCCCAGAGTGGAAGCGAGATCCGTGACGAAGGTGTAATCCTCGATCAGATAACGCGCATAGGCTTCCTCCGGCATGGTGCCGTCGCCGATCGCTACAGTGAAGGGGTGGCTGCACGCATCGCTCCAGTAGGGCTCGGCGCAAGCTGCCAGCCAGTCGGTGAAGCGTCCGCCGGGAGCGCTTTCAAGGAAGTCGGTGAACGACCCGTCAAATTCAGAGGGCATGGGAGAAAACTCGTTGGCGACCTTTGCGAACGCCGGGAATAGGGGATGACAGAGGTGATGCTGTTTTGGCGGCCTGTCAACATCAAAACCTGTCGGTCGCCGGCAATGTTCGGGTTTGTGGCGCTGAGCTGGGTGTTGTCGCTTCAACGCTCGACATAGCGCGTCGAGCTTCCCCGCAAAGAGGAAATCCGGGGCCTGGATCGATGGCTCGGGAGGGGGGCTGCCCGGTAGGGTGTCGGGAACGCGGTTCCCGCTTCAGGACCTTCGCAGTGCCGTCGACCGGATGGCAGCCGGCAGGCCACAAGAAAACGGGCGCCCGAGGCGCCCGTTTGAACTGTCGATCAGGCTGCTGCCTTTTTCGGCGTGATCAGGCCGCGGTTCACGAGAACCTCGGCGATCTGGACGGCGTTGAGCGCCGCACCCTTGCGCAGGTTGTCGGAAACGACCCAGATGTTGAGGCCGTTTTCAACGGTTGCGTCCTCGCGGATGCGGGAGATGTACGTCGCATCTTCGCCGGCACTTTCGTATGGCGTGATGTAGCCGCCGTCTTCCTGCTTGTCGATGACGAGGCATCCCGGAGCTTCGCGCAGGATGTTGCGGGCTTCTTCAGCGGTGATCTCGTTTTCGAACTCGATGTTGACGCTTTCCGAATGGCCGATGAACACCGGTACGCGAACGGCGGTGCAGGTCACCTTGATGGCCGGATCGAGCATCTTCTTGGTTTCCGCCAGCACCTTCCATTCTTCCTTGGTGTAGCCGTCTTCCATGAAGCTGTCGATGTGCGGGATCACGTTGAAGGCGATGCGCTTGGTGAACTTGCTCGGCTCGATCGGATCGTTCACGAAAACCGCACGGGTCTGGTTGAACAGCTCTTCCATCGCTTCCTTGCCGCCGCCGGAAACCGACTGGTAGGTGGAAACGACGACGCGCTTGATCTTTGCGTGATCATGCAGCGGCTTCAGCGCCACGACCAGCTGGGCGGTGGAGCAGTTCGGATTGGCAATGATGTTCTTTTTCGTGAAACCGGCAACAGCATCGGCATTCACTTCCGGCACGATCAGCGGCACATCCGCGTCGTAGCGCCATGCGGAAGAGTTATCGATGACAATGCAGCCCTTGGCAGCGATCTTCGGCGACCATTCTTTGGAAACGGTGCCACCGGCGGACATCAGGCAGATGTCGGTGTCGGAGAAATCGTAGTTCTCCATGGCCTGAACCTTCAGCGTCTTGTCGCCGAAGGAGACTTCGGTGCCCTGGGAACGGCGGGAAGCGAGGGCGACGACTTCGTCTGCCGGAAAGCCGCGCTCAGCGAGAATGTCCAGCATCTCGCGTCCGACATTGCCGGTAGCGCCTGCAATTGCGATCTTGAAACCCATCTTTGACTAGTCCTTGTCCGTCTCCCCGCTTCGCCAGCCGCCCGGTTCTGGATGGGCGTGGCCGGCTCCCGGCGCCTC
The DNA here is from genome assembly GCF_012395805.1 of Labrenzia sp. 5N. NCBI lineage: Bacteria > Pseudomonadati > Pseudomonadota > Alphaproteobacteria > Hyphomicrobiales > Stappiaceae > Labrenzia > Labrenzia sp. 5N. Next base: position 103,271 of record NZ_JAAZTM010000009.1, read on the forward strand.
CCATCCCCGGGGAGGCGGGATGAGCGGCACCGTCAAGCGGTGGTCTTGGTGGTCTTGGTAGTGCGTTTAAGAGCGGTTGCGGCAGCCGTCCGGGGCTCGCCGCGCATGAAGGTAGCGCTGGCAAGGGCCTGGGACATCATATCCAGAATGTCGGCTTTCAGCCGGGTCATCGGGGCTCGCAATCGTCAAAACTTGAGACGGCGGTGTTTTTGCCCGGAAATCCCCGCGAGTCAACAAGGAATAGACAGGTGTTGCCAGCTAAGTGAACGAATTGATGCCGTTCGGGAACAGTCGAATAGCAGCAGCCTCGGCAATTTCACCGAAAGAAGACCTTCGGCAGCCTTGTGTTCTGGCGTGGATGTGTTCGTTTTTTGCGTGTCAGGTGGCAAAGAGCCGTCCCGGTCCACGGTCCGCCGTCGGCAGGTCCGCCAGATGCATCATGTGCCACGCGAGCGCCAGGTTGGAGCTGATGACGGGTTTGGAAAGACGTTTCTCGCAGGCTTCAATGACAGGCATCGTGCGCAAGTTGGTGCAGGAGGCAAAGACGGCTTCTATCTCCGGATCCTTGCCAACCTCGCAGATTGCCTCTTCCACGGACCGCAGGCTGATCCTTGCAACCACGGCTTCTTCCGCTTGCCCGAAAGAACCGACACTCAAGGGCGTTATGCCGTTTTCTTCCAGGAGACGGCAGAGTGCGTCGGAGACTTCCTCCACATAGGGCGAGATGATGGCGATCCTTGAGACACCAAGGTGTGCCAGGGCCGCAACGACTGCGCGGGCGGGGTCGGTCACGCGTGCGCCAGGATGAGTTGCCTGGATCGCACCGGCGACCTGATCCGATCCGATCACCGTTGCGCCGGACGTGCAGGCATAGGCAATGACGTCGAGTGGGCGTGTTCCCGGCAAGAGGGCTGCGGTGTCCTTCAGCCGGGCTTTCATCTGCATGAGTTTTTCGGAGGTGACTTCGGAAGCGCTCTCGATTCTTGCGTGAAGCAGCGAGACGCCTTCCTGATCAAAGAGGGGCCGAAACTCGCGCTCGATGGTTTCGTCAACCGACAGCAAGATCAGGCCGAAAGCCGCTTTGGTTGCCGATCCCCTGTCGCAGTCGAAGGAAAGTTTCATGCCGCGGTTCCAGGTGTTCTAGCGGGTGATAACCGGAATGTCCGGTCCTGCCGGCACGGTCAGGAATTCGGGCGATCCGTCTCGAATGACGATGTTTTCCTCGTGAACCATCATCCTGCCGGGGCCGAGAGCAAGGCTCGGCTCCAGTGTCAGCACCATGTTTTCTCGAAGTGGGGTCTCGTCGAAGCCGGTCAGGCTGGGCGCTTCGGTAAGCTGCATGCCAAGCCCGTGGCCGAGCCTGCCGACGTCACCTTCGCCCTGGTCCAGCACCTTGGCCATGGCCTGGAACAGATCGGCACAGGTGCGGCCCGGGCGGGCAATTTCGGCGGCTGCCTCAACGGCCCGGACAAGTGTTTCATGGGCGGACCTGACAGCATCACTGGCCTGGCCGATCGCAAAATTGCGGTCAAAATCGCAGAAATATCCGCTTTTGGTTGCACCCGTATCAAGCATCAGGACGTCCCCTTCCTGTAGGGGCCGGGCCGAGGGGGGAGAAATGACATCGCCGTAGCCGTCCTGTCCGGCTCCGCCGACCAGATAAGGCACATCGTCCGCACCTTGCTTCAGAAGCTCGATCCGGAAGGCCCGGAAAACCTCGTTGAGCGGTTGGCCGGTGTGGAAAAGCTCCGGTGCCCTGGCAAATGCTTCCGAACCGATACCGCAAATCTCGCGCAGGAGAGCAATTTCAAGTTCAGATTTCACCATCCTGAGGCTCAGGATCAGGCCGGTTCCGTCCAGATATTCAGCGTCGTTTGTGAGATCTCGAAGGCGCTGAAAATCGCGAAGCGGCATGCGAAGCACGCTTTCCCGCCCCATCGGCATGGCGATTTTCGTGAAGCCCTTGAGGGTGTCCGCGAGCAGGGCGATGCCGTCATCGACGGGGTGCGGGGCGGAAAATACCCGGATATCGTCAATCCAGGTACTTGCCATCAGGTGCGCGCCGATCTGCGGAATGACCGCAATCGGCTTGCCGTTTACCGGCACCACGAGGAACCAGGGCCGCGTGGGGCTCTGCCAGAACAGGGTCCGGAACCCGGTGAAATAACGCATTTCGGCTTCGGTCGTGAAAAACAGCGCGTCGATGCCCTGGGAATGCATGGCTTTTTGGGCTGCTTGCGTGCGCGCGGCAAATTCGTCTTCAGGAAAATCCTGTTCAGACATCTTCCGGTCCTTCGGAAAGATAGCAGAGCACCCGGGCTTCCGGTCCGAGGCCGAGGGTCGATGCCCCGCCACCTGCGTGTCGAACGGCTGTGATACCGCCCGCACCGGATGGCGTCGTCGCAATGCCGTTGTTGCCCAGCCAGTCGACCGTTTCAGCCGCTTCGCTGTCGGAAACGGTCACGAAGAAATCGGCTTCCCTGGCCAGGTACTTCAGCGCCAGATGCGAGGGTTCCTTGCAGTCTAACCGGCCCATGTTCGACACCGGGCCGGGCGCCGTGACGGGCTTTCCGGCTTCGATGCTGGCCATAAGGGCGGGTGCGTATTCTGGCTCCACCACGACGATGGTGACATCGCGGCCCCAGGTCAGGCGCGCGCCGACGGCACAGGCGGCGGCAAGTCCGCCGACACCCGCCTGCAGGAAGACATGCGTGGGCGGTGTCTTGATCTGCCGGGCAATTTCCGCGGCCATCACAAGATAGCCCTCCATGACGTCGTGTCCGGCGGCGGTCATGCCCGGCCAGGTGCTGTCCGGCAGCAAGGTCCAGCCTTCGGCCTCGGCGCGCCTCTGGGCTTCCGTCATGCTGTCTTCATAGGTGGCTCCGGCCCGGACAACATCAGCGCCCCGGGCCTTGAGGCGGGCCTCAAAGGCGCTTGGTACAGTTTCGGCAACGAAGACGACAGCCCTTGCCCCAAACAGCGGAGCGCCCGCGGCAAGGGACATGCCGTGGTTCCCGGCACTCGCACAGACAAAGGTTCTGCCGGTCAGCGCGGAAGCGTGAGACTGGGTCAGTCCGCCCCGAACGCGGCTGTCCGCCAGTTTGGCAATCGCATAGGCCGCGCCAAGTGCCTTGAAGCTTCCAAGACCCATGCGTTGCCGTTCGTCCTTGAGGGCAAGGTTGCCGATAGCAAGACCGACCGCGAGGTCATTCGCAATCAGCAGCGGGGTTTCATCCGCACGCGGGCATTTCCGAAAAAGGTTCTCTGCTCCGGCGACGTCCTGTGAGACGGATCCATCCGCAAGCCCGCTTTGCTCGGGAAGGCCTTTGCCGAGGAACGGATTCTTCAGTGTTTTCATCATCTGCCCCGCGCGGTTTCCCAGGCAGGTCAGCAGCTCTGAAGGCCGGTTGCAAGCGACTTGCTGAAAATGACGGTTACGAACCAGATCGGGCCGTGTCCGAGATGTTGCGCCTGGTTGCGAAAAAGACTTGCCTGTTTCTGATGAATCGAAATATCATGAATTATGGATATGAAAGATGCACTGAGCGCCTTTGGGGCGCTCAGCCAGAAAACCAGACTGGAAGTCTTCCGGTTGTTGATCCGGGCTGGTGACGCAGGAATGACCGCCGGCGAGATCGGTGAGGCTCTGGACGTTCGGCAGAACACCATGTCGGCGAACCTTGCTGTTCTGCTTCAGTCCGGGCTGGTCCGAAATGAACGCGAGGGGCGGTCGATTCGCTACTTCGCGGATCATGACGGCATACGCGAGTTGCTGACGTTTCTGATGGCCGATTGCTGTGGTGGTCATCCGGAACTTTGTGCGCAGGTCATCGAGACGATTGCCTGCGGAGAGACCTGTTGAGGTTAAGGGGGATCAAATGTCCGGCGATGTCTACAACGTGCTTTTCCTGTGCACTGGCAATTCCGCCCGGTCGATCATGGCGGAGGCGATCCTGAGCCGGGAGGGGCAGGGCCGCTTCAGGGCGTTTTCTGCCGGGTCACAACCGGCTGGAGCGGTGCGTCCGGAAGCACTTGCCTTGCTCAGCAAGCTCAATTTCAAGACGGATGAGCTGCGCTCGAAGGACTGGGCCGAATTCGCTGAGCCGGATGCCCCGGTCATGGATTTCGTCTTTACCGTTTGCGACAATGCGGCGAAGGAAACCTGCCCTGTCTGGCCTGGCCAGCCGATGTCAGCCCATTGGGGCCTGCCGGATCCGGCAGCCGTTTCCGGAAGCGACAGCGAAAGGGCTGTCGCATTCAACGAGGCCTTCCGGATGCTCAGCAACCGGATCTCGGTGTTCGTGAACCTGCCGATGTCTTCGCTTGACCGTTTGTCCCTGCAGAAGAAACTCGATCAAATCGGTCAGTCTGCCGAAGAGCCCGTGTAAGGCTGCTCCGGCGTACCTGTTTCGGGAATATTGCCTCAGGCGATTGCCTGGCCTTCGCGCGACGTGCGCAGGGTCAGCAGTGCGATGACCAGGGCGATGAGCGCACAGGCGGCAACCGCGCCAACCAATGGCAAAGCTGTCCGGTCGAAGAACGGGCTGCAGACGAGGATCATCACGCCACCGGCAACCATCTGGAAGGTGCCACCGAGGGAGGATGCCATGCCGGCATGTTCGCCATGTTCTTCCAGCGCCATGACCATCACCGGAGCAATGACCTGGCCGAGGCAGGTGTTGCCGATGAAGAAGAGCGCCATCAGAACCGGCAGGTCGTCGATGCCGCTCCACACAAGAATGACCAGCAGGACGTTGGCTGCCGCAAATCCGCTGACGGCCATCAATGCCACTCTGCCCATGCCGAAGCGCTCACCAAGCGAGGCGGCAAACTGGGAAGACGCAAAGAAGCCGATCGCGTTCAGCGCGAAAACAAGGCTGAAGGCTGTCGGCGTCAACTGGTACTGGGTCATGTAGACCAGCGGTGCGGCAGCGATGAAGACGAAGAAACTCGCCAGCGAGAAGCCACCGATCAGCGTCAGACCCATGAACCTGCTGTCGCGCATCAGGTAGATGGCGCTGCGCAGCATTGCTGTCGGGTCGATCTTGCCCCGGCGCTCGGCCGGTAGCGTTTCGGGTAGCAAGAAGGCCATTTGCAGCATGGCGAGAAGGGAAATCACGCCCAGGGCCACAAAGATCAGGCGCCAACTGCCGAACTGGATGATCAAGCTGCCGGCGAGCGGTGCAAGCATCGGCGAAACGCTGAAGACCAGCATCACCAGAGCCATCAGCCTGGTCGCCTTTGGTCCGGTGTGGAGGTCGCGGACCACGGCCCGCACGATGACCATCGGCGCGCCGGCACCAAGTGCCTGCACGAAACGGCCGAATGTCAGGGCTGAAACGTCGACCGCGGTCGCGCACATGACCGATCCGATGAGGAAGACGATCAGGCCCAGGAAGGCGGGCAGCTTGCGTCCAAACCGGTCTGCCAGCGGACCGTAGATCAACTGGGCTAGCCCGAAAGCGATGAAATAGACCGTGAAGGTCATATGAACCGCAGCGTCGTCCGTCTGCAATGCCTGCACGATTTCCGGCATGGCGGGCAGATAGAGGTCGATGGCAAATGGACCGACAGCAGCGAGAAGCCCCAGCACAATGGCGGAGCGGACAAAACCGATCTGCATTGGAAAATCCGATGAAAAATGCGCCGGAGGCACAAATGCGGGAAAGTCTGGAAGATGGAGGTGGCGGAGATCACCGCCCGGCCTTGATATGATGTAAGTGCTCGAAATGCAAATTCAAGGCTTGCTGGGTGTTGTCATGAAAGCTTCATGCAACTGTCACCGATATTGTAATCAGGGCCACTAGCTTGCGCGCACCATCAACCCGATATTTTGTGGGAGCGAGTGCAATGGCGGACCTTCGTGGGCGCTTTTTAAAAGGTGTCAGCCTTTCAGTCCTGTTCGGCCTTGGCGCCGTGTCGGCAGCACAGGCAGAGTATTTCGAGCGTATCAACACATTCCCGGTCTACAAGACCCTGCCGGAAGGCGTGGATCAGGCCACCGAAACCGTTGCCGAAATCATCTATGCCACGAAGGACGGACGCACGCTCGTCTTCACCGACAGCCCGGGCGAAGCCATTGTTTTCGTCAATGCGGCCAACCCGCTGAACCTGCAGCCGATGGGCCGCACCGCGCTTGGTGGTGAGCCGACTTCGGTCGCCGTCGGCGAAACATTCGCCTATGCCGGCGTCAACACGTCCGAAGACTACGTCAATGCGTCCGGCCATCTGGCCGTGATCGCTCTCGACGGTCTTGGGATCACCGCGAAGTGCGACGCCAAGGGTCAGCCGGACAGCGTTGCCATCTCTCCGGACGGCAAATTCGTTGCGATCGCCATCGAGAACGAGCGCGACGAAGATCTGAACGACGGCGTGATCCCGCAAATGCCGGCCGGCCATCTGGCGATCTTCGATCTGGACGAAACCGGCACGCCGACCAACTGCGACGCGGTTCGCATTGTCGACCTGACGGGTCTTGCCGAAATTGCGCCGACCGATCCGGAGCCGGAGTTCGTTTCGATCAACTCCCAGAACCAGGTTGTCGTCACGCTGCAGGAAAACAACCATATCGCCGTGGTCGATCTGGCCTCCGGTGAAGTTGTCAGCCATTTCTCCGCCGGTACGGCTTCGGCTGAGAACATTCCGGTTTCCAAGGCGCGCATGAGCGATGCCTCCGGTTCGACCGAAAACGTCAAGCGTGAGCCGGATGCGGTTGCCTGGATCGACGACGAGCGTTTCGTGACCGCCAACGAAGGCGACTACGAAGGCGGTTCGCGCGGCTTCACCATCTGGAACACCAAGGGCGAGGTCCTGTTCGACAGCGGCAACCAGATGGAACACCTTGGCATGGCCAACGGCCACTATCCGGCCAAGCGCGCGTCCAAGAAGGGCACCGAGCCGGAAGGTGTGACGGTTGGTGAATTCGGCGGTGAAAAGCTGATCTTCGTCAATTCCGAACGCGGCAACTTCGTTGCTGTCTACAAGGACACCGGCGCCGAGCCGGAATTCGTCCAGTTTCTGCCGACCCACGTCGGTCCGGAAGGCTCACTTGCGATCCCGAGCCGTGACCTGTTTGTGGTTGCCAACGAGGTCGACAGTGCGGAAGACAACGTTCGTGCGCAGGTCTCCCTCTACAAGTTTGGTGCGGAAACTCCGTCCTACCCGATGGTCGTGTCCGAAACCGACCCGGAAAAAGGCGCGCCGATCGGCTGGGGCGCCCTGTCCGCACTGGCTGCAGACCCGGAAGACGGCAACAAGCTCTACGCCGTCAGCGACAGCTTCTATGACGACGCCCGCATCTACACGCTGGACATCTCTTCCAAGCCGGCAAAAATCGTGGCCTATGCAACCGTTCAGGGTGGCAAGCAGGCAAAACTGGACCTGGAAGGCATCTCTGTTGCCAAGGATGGCGGCTTCTGGCTGGCTTCCGAGGGCAATCCGGAAAAGGAACTGCAGCACCTGCTGCTGAAAGTCGGCACCGACGGTCAGGTTCAGGAAGAAATCACGCTTCCGGAAGAGCTGAACGCCCAGTCCGCACGTTTCTCCTTTGAAGGCGTTGCCGAGTTCGAAATGGACGGCAAGACGCTGGTGGCCGTCGCCGTTCAGCGTGAGTGGAAAGACGACCCGAAAGGCATGGTGAAGCTGGCTATCTACAACCCGGCCGAAAAGTCCTGGGGCTTCGTTCACTATCCGCTCGACAAGCCGAAGAGCGCAGCCGGCGGCTGGGTCGGCCTGTCGGAAATCGTCTCCATGGGCGACGGCAAGTTCGCCATTCTGGAGCGCGATAACAAGGGTGGTGAAGACGCAGCCATCAAGCAGATCACCACGATCTCCCTGGAAGGTGTGACCCCGGCTGCCTACGGATCTGAGCTCCCGGTGGTCCAGAAGCATTACGCCATGGATATCCTGCCGGCTCTGGCCGAAGGCAAGGGCTGGGTACTCGACAAGCCGGAAGGCCTGACGATCACGGCCGATGGCCGTCTGATCCTGGTCACCGACAATGACGGTGTCGACGATGCGCCGGGTGAAACCCGGTTGATCAACCTCGGCCCGGCAAGCCGCCTGAACTAAGGCACTTCAGATAAAGGTCCTCCCAAGACCTGAGCGAAGGTCCGGCCGTTTTACGCAGCCGGGCCTTTCCTTTTCTGCATTGCCATTCTCAAGCCGTGAAACTTCGTCTTTGCCAGTGCCACAGGGCAGCAAGGCTGTGCAGTCCGGTGAGTGTTGCAAGCAAAAGCGCCGCGGCATGGTGCAGGTCTGCCGGTGGCAATCCGGCGAAAGCCGCAAGTCCCGGCAATGTGCCATTCGCAATCATTTCCAGGCTACCGGATATGACGATCATGCCGACACCGCTGACCAGAAGCAGAAGCGGTACGAGGCGCAAGGCGGCGTGGACGCCCTTGCCGATAGCTTGCTGCAACCCGGAATGAACGGCGAACACCGGCTGAGGGGCCCCCTTTGCCAGCCAAAAGATCGTGCGGACAAGAGCGAGCAGGCCCGCAGACAAGCCAAGTCCCAGATGGGTCCTCAGAAGGTCTGGCGAAAACGGTTCGTTGTTCGTCAGGGCATAGCCGGTAGCCAGGGCGCTGATGGTTAGAGCGGCAATCGTCCAGTGCAGCAGCCTGTTTCCGTTTACGGGCAAGGCCGCCATCACTCATCCTCCCGAATGACGTTGTAGAGCGCAGCATGAAAGCTGATGCCCTTGAATTCCGCGACAATGCCGCTTTTGCCGAGTTTGTGGATGGCGGCCTGATAGGCATCGGGACTTTCCCAAAGCGCGATGTTGACCAGCTGGAACTTCGCCTGCGGAGACAGGGACTGGTGCAGGCGCGTGGTGATGTAGCCAGGCTGCTCTTTCAGGAAGTCGCGCGCCTGTTCCCAGCTGCGAACTGCATCGGCAAGACGGTCTTCGGGAACTTCGAAGGAATTGATCAGCGTTACCGGGGCGTTGGTGTTGATTTCACTCGCCATGGCGGAGACTCCCAGGTTGGCGGTCAGGAAGGAAAGTGCTGCCAGATGAATGGCACGGCGTGTCCAGAGTGATGTCATTTCGAACTCCTAATTATATAGCTAGCTATGTTTATTTATATAGGGTGCTATCTATCGTATATGCAAGGGATGACCTTCGAAAAAGATTCCTCCGCCGGGTATCTGGCAAACCACATGGCACGGCTGTTTGCCGCCGGTCTCCATCGCCGCATCCGGCCGCTAGGCCTTTCGCCGGGCCAATTTCCGGCACTGGTCGCTCTTTGGGCAAAGGAAGGACGCACGCAAAAGGAACTCGTGCAGTTGCTTGATATCGAACAGGCAACGCTGGCAAACACCCTGGCCCGGATGGAACGGGACGGCTTGATCACCCGCCGGGCGAGTGAAGAAGACGGCCGGGTTCAGGAAATATTCCTGACCGACAAGGCCAAGGTGCTGGAAAAGGAAGCCATCGCGTCTGCGATTGCCCAGAACGGAGAGGCGCTGGAGGGGTTTTCGGAACAGGAAAAGGCGCAGTTCCTGGATTTCATGCACAGAGCCATTTCAGCCATGCAGAAAGCCCAGACCGGCAGTTCCCGATGAGTGCCAGCTTGATGGGCCTGTTCGGCGTCTCCTTTCTGGCTGCCACCCTGCTGCCCGCCCAATCCGAACTTGGCCTTTCCGGCCTGATTGCGCTTGGAACGGAACCCGTCGTTCTGCTGGTTGCGGCGGCAAGCCTTGGCAACACGCTCGGATCAATGGTCAACTGGGGTCTCGGCAGGGCAGCAACCGCCTGGTCGACCGCTTCCTGGTTTCCGGTCAAGCCTGACAAGCTCGCCAAGGCAACGGGCTGGTATCACCGCTACGGACGATGGAGCCTGCTGCTCAGCTGGGTGCCGATTATCGGCGATCCCCTGACATTGGCGGCAGGTGTGCTCAAGGAACCCTTCTGGAGCTTCAGCCTGCTGGTCGCAATTGCAAAGACAGCACGCTATGTCGCTGTCGCGTTGATCACGTTGCAGGTTATCTGAGACTGCGGGCCAGATGACGGAAAGTGCCCGGCTGGTTCCAGCCGGGCAGGTGACGTTGCTTCTGATCAGTCCCCGGCGCGATACTCGGGCGGTATCGTGAAGACTTCGTCGGCGCGGCCATAGCCGCCGTCCTTGACCTCTTCCACCAGAACCATGGTGTTGGGGCGCACGATCTCACCGAAAAAGGAAACGAGCAGATCGGTGGTCTTGTGGATCAGCTCTTCCTTTTGCGCTGTGCTCAACGCAGCTTCGGGCAGTTTGTAATTTGCAAAGGGCATTACGGTTCTCCTTGGGGGTTTGGTGTCCGTGTCTAGATGATGCCGCCGTTGGCACGCAGAACCTGGCCATTCATCCAGTCCCCGTCTGGACCGGCCAGAAAGGCAATGGTTGCAGCGATGTCCTCGGGGGTGCCGAGACGGCCGAGCGGGTTTGATTTCCGGATCGTTTCCACAAGCTCCGCCGGCTTGCCGGCAAGGAAAAAGTCAGTCTCAACCGGTCCGGGGGCGATCGCGTTGACCCGGATGCCACGCGGGCCAAGCTCCTTCGCCAGAACCCGGGTCATGGCTTCAACGGCGGCCTTGGTCGCGGCGTAGAGGCCGTAGTGAGGCTGATAGAGGCCGACCACACTGGAGGAAATGGAGATGATGCGGCCACCGTCCGCGAGCCGGCTCGACGCGAGCCGCATGGCGCGAAAAACACCACCGAGATTGACCGCGCATTGTCTGTCGAAATCTTCGTCGCTTGCTTCGGCAATGGTGGCATTGCGCATGGTGCCGGCATTGTTGACGAGTACACCCACCGGGCCAAAGGCCTTTTCTGCAGCTTCGAAGAGACGCTCGTGGGTCGCTGTTTCGGCAACGTCTCCCTGGATCGCGATTGCCTTGCCGCCCTGGTCTTCCAGGCTTCGGACAAGAGCGAGAGCCGCAGCTTCATCCTTGCCGTAATTGATCACCACCTGAAACCCGTCATGTGACAGCCTGCGGGCTATCGCTGCGCCTATGCCTTTGCTGGCGCCGGTGACGATGGCGGTATCGAGATCTGGTGTCATCTAAGTCTCCTTCTCGTTGATCCTGAAGATAGCGAGGCGGAAACTCCGGATAATGATGCTTTAAATGAAAAGATAATTCGGATAACAGGAACAAATGTACAGCAAGTTTGACGCAATGCAGCTCTTTGTCCGGGTGGTCGAACGAGGCAGCTTCACTGCTGCCGCGGCAGATCTGAACCTGCCACGGTCCACCGCCACGGATGTGATCCAGCGTCTTGAGCGTGATCTCGCCTGCCGATTGCTGGAGCGAACCACACGCCATGTGACGCCGACCCCGGATGGTGAAGCCTATTACCGGCGATGTGTGTCGATCCTGGCCGAAGTGGAAGAAGCCGAGGGCGCGCTGCGCGGGCACGAGCCTGCAGGACAGTTGCGGGTCGATGTGCCGGGACGGTTGACCCGCACTTTCCTGTTGCCGCACCTGCCGGACTTCATGGCGCGTTATCCGAAGATCGACCTGCAGCTCGGCCAGGGAGAGCGCTTGGTGGATCTGGTGCGGGAGGGAGTTGACTGCGTGCTCCGTGCCGGCGTGCCGGACGACAGTGGCATGATAATGCGAAAGTTGACGGAGATCGCGGAGATCACCTGTGCCAGCCCGGACTATCTGGCCACGCACGGTACGCCAACAAATCTTGAGGATCTGGAAGGGCACCTGATGGTCGGCTTTCTGTCGTCACGGACGAGTGCCGTCATGCCGTTTGACTTTCGGACGTCCGCAGGCGTGCGCGAAATAATGCTGCCCAGCCGGATCGTCGCCAACGATGCAGAAACGGTACACCAACTCGGGTGTCTTGGGTTCGGGCTGATCCAGGCGCCTCGGTACCGGCTTGCCGAAGATCTGGAAAGCGGTGCGCTGGTGCAGATCCTTTCGGAATTTCCACCGACCTCGTTGCCACTGGCTGCGTTCTACCCCCAGAACCGCCAACTTTCACCACGCGTTCGTGTCTTTGTCGAATGGGTGGCCGGTATCTTTTCCGCGGTGGAAATATAGACCTCAGAACCTCTGGATCAGATCCCACTTGTTGCCGAAGGGGTCTTGGAAGACGGCTACTTTGCCATAAGCCTCATGGCGTGGTGTCTCCAGAAAGGTGACGCCGGTCGTAAGCATCGCCTGATGATCGCGATCGAAGTTGTCGGTGTGCAGGAACAGGAACACACGGCCGCCGGTCTGGTTGCCGATGGCGGCGTGCTGATCGTCACCGTCGGCTTGCGCCAGCAGGAGACGTGTCTCGGAGCTGCCCTTGGGCGCGACCAGTACCCAGCGCTTGCCGTCGCCAAGGTGAGTGTCTTCGACCAGGTCGAAGCCAAGCTTGCCGACATAAAAGTCGATACCCTGGTCATACTCGGGCACGATGAGGGCGATCGCTCCAATCATCTGTTTCATGGCAGGCCGTTTCCTACTGCGCGCGCCGATAGACGGATACGTTCGTGTAGCTTGCAACGTCGACCAGGTGGACGGTTTGCGTCACGGTCAGCGTTCTGCCGTCGTCAGACAGTTCCCGGTCGGCTTTCATGATCGTCAGCCCTCCACGGCGGGCTTCCGAAATGAGGTTGCGATCTCCCTGGAACACGAGACGCATGGCGTCGACCAAACCGCTTTTGCCAAGGCGCACTTCCGGGCCGTCCGGCATTGCCTCGAAAGTGTCGTTGGTGACTTCGCCGTCGGAGGCCACCTGGTTCATCGTGAAGACGGCAACGCCGAAGTTCTCGTCAATCTTGAGCGTGGCGCTGCGTGGCGGTTCGCCTTGTTCGAAGTCGCTTTCCTCCGTGTCGAGGATCCAGGTGCCGAGAAAGGGGGCGAGTTTGTCTTCGATCATGGGACCAGCGGTATCTTGAAAAGGGAAAGCCGCCACCGGGATAACCGGTGACGGCTCTGCTTGCAAATGGCGATTGCCTATCAGGCGCTCAAGGCGTCCAGTTCGGCAATGATGGCGTCGCCCATTTCCACGGTGGAAACGGTGGCCTGGCCAGGCGCTGCGATATCTTTCGTCCGCAGGCCCTTGTCGAGAGCGTTGGCGATGGCCTTGTCCAGTTTGTCGGCGGCTGCAACTTCCTCGAAGGAGTAACGCAGCGCCATGCCGAAGCTGGCAATCATGGCGATCGGGTTGGCAGCGCCCGTGCCGGCAATGTCCGGAGCCGAGCCGTGGACGGGCTCATAAAGCGCCTTGCGCTTGCCGGTAACGCCATCCGGTGCGCCGAGCGATGCGGACGGGAGCATGCCGAGCGAACCGGTCAGCATCGCGGCAACGTCAGACAGCATGTCGCCGAAGAGGTTGTCCGTCACGATGACGTCGAACTGCTTGGGCCAGCGCACAAGCTGCATGCCGCCGGCGTCAGCCAGCATGTGCTCCAGCTGAACATCCTCGTAGCCGTTCTTGTGCGTCTGGGTAACGACTTCGTTCCACAGTACACCGGACTTCATCACGTTCCGCTTTTCCATGGACGTGACCTTGTTGCCGCGCGTGCGCGCCAGCTCAAAGGCGACGCCGGAAATGCGCTCGATCTCGTAAGTGTCGTAGACCTGCGTGTCGATGCCGCGTTTCTGGCCGTTGCCGAGATCGATGATTTCCTTCGGTTCGCCGAAGTAGACGCCGCCGGTCAGCTCGCGCACGATCAGGATGTCGAGACCTTCGATCACGTCCTTCTTCAGCGAGGATGCATCGGCAAGCGCCGGGTAGCAGATGGCCGGGCGCAGGTTGGCGAACAGCTGCATGTCCTTGCGCAGGCGCAAAAGGCCGGCTTCCGGGCGAACTTCGTAAGGAACGTCGTCCCACTTGGGTCCGCCGACGGCACCGAAGATGACCGCGTCGGCAGCCATGGCCTTGGCCATGTCTTCTTCGGAGATCGACTGACCATGCGCGTCATAGGCGGAACCACCCACCAGGCCTTCGTCGGTTTCAAAGGACATGCCGCCCTTTTCGTTGAACCAGGCAATGACCTTTTTCACTTCCTGCATGATTTCCGGGCCAATGCCGTCACCCGGCAGAAGCAGAAGGTTTTGTGAAGCCATGGGTGTTCCATCCCGCATTTTGAGAAATCTGATGGCGATGGGTTAGCGCGTCGGCCGTTGTCTTTCAAGATGAAGCCAGTTGCGAAGAACTCAAGCAAGCTGTGGGGAAAGGTCAAGAACGGCTGAAAGGCCCGGAGAGCAGCGGGATTGAAGCCGGTTCAGGACTTCACCTGCAAGGATCAACCGAGCCAGCCCCGCACTGCCTGGAACAGGAGGTTCAGCGCCAGCGCGGTCATCACCCATCTGAAGCCGGTCTTGAAGCTCTTCTCGTCCATTCGGCCGAGCAGGCGGCTGCCGGCGAGTGTGCCGAGAAAGCCGCTGGCGATCATCAGGACAATCAGTCCCAGCCAGGGCGCGAAGGCAAAGCCGAGCGCGCCGAACGCAATGATCTTGAAGATGTGCATGATCAGCGCGGTGATTGCCTGGTTGGCGACGAACCCGTGGCGCGGCAGGCCGAGGGTCGACAAAACGGCACCGCCGATGGGGCCGGCTGCACCGAAGAACATGGACAGGAACGTGGAGGCAAAACCTGCTGCTGCCATGACCCGTTTCGGCGCCTTGCCGAAATGCGGTGCCTTGCCCCAGACGACCCACAGCACGAACAGGCCGATGCCCGCCTTCAGAACGGCCGGTGGCAATTCCACCGCGATGGCGCCGCCCACGGCCGCGCCAATTGCCGCCCCGACTGCGAACCAGAGCGCAATCAGCCAGTCGACATGTTTCAGTTGCACAAGCGCACGCCCGGCGTTCGATCCGAGCTGAACGACACCGTGGACCGGCACCAGGGCACTGGCCGGCATGACGGTTGCCATGATCGCGATCAGCGCGACCCCGCCGCCAAGGCCGACGGCCGCCGTCAGGGCCGAGGTGAAGAAACTCGTGACGATCAGTGTCAGCGAAGCAGCAAGGTGCAGCTGATCGGGAAAGAAGAAGCCGGCGATGTCTGACATGTCACGACCATCTCTTGTTGGCGTAGTTGACCGCTTCGCGAACATCCAGTGCGCGGGTGGAATTGCCGCTGCGCAGATAGAAGACCGAGGCCTTGTTTTCTTCCAGATAGACGGCGCGGGGTGCCGGGCTGACGATGACCATCGCCACGTCCTTGCCGTCCACCCTGGAAAAGACCGTGTGGATGTAAGGACAGAGATCTCCGCCGAGTGTCTTGGAAACGATGTCGTTGACGGTGCGCTCGAACGAATCGAGGTCCGGGCTTTTCAGCGTTGCCAGGTCCTTGTCGAGACCAAGCGGTGTGCCGTTATCATCGACACCGATCAGCAGATGGCCGCCATCGGCATTGAAGAAGCCGGCAAGGGTCTTGGCGATGACCTTTTCCAGGGACCGGTTGGTCCGGTTTTCCTTCAGGTCCCAGCGCAGCGACGACTTGAACTCCACGCGCCGGTTTTCGCCCTGTTTCAGAAGATCGGGAATGAGCGCGGTCTGCTCTTCGCGCAGCGACCGGTAGGCTTCGGACGTTCGCATATAGTTGCGGGTGAAGATGCCGAAGGCGAGGCCGACAACTGCGCCGAGACCGGTATAGGCAACCGCAACATCCAGATGCCGGGGAAGCAGCACCAGCCACAGGCGCGCCGTCAGAAATTCAAGGAGGTTCGGAGCCGTTTCCGAAAAACGGGCCAGTTCCCACCAGACCACCACAAGGTTCAGCGGGTGGATCACCAGCACACCGACAATGGCCCCGACCACGACATAGGCTGCCAGAAAGGGAAGCTTGAACGGGGAAAGAGCCATATTTGAAAATCCAAATGAAAACGCCGGTCGGAACCGGCGTCACTCTTAATCCAAAACCTTCCCGCCGTCATCCCGGCCCGTCATCCCGGGTCGGCATCGTGCGAACCGGGATGGCGATGAAGGATTTCACAGGCGGTCAGGCCGCTGCGGGCAGGGCCGTTTCGACCAGTTTCACCCAGTAGGAACAGCCGACAGGGATCAGGTCGTCGTTGAAGTCATAGGCCGGATGGTGCAGGCCCGCGCTGTCGCCGTTGCCGGCGAAGATGAACGCGCCCGGGCGTTCTTCCAGCATGTAGGAGAAATCCTCACCGCCCATCATCGGCTCGATCTCGCGATTGACCTTGCCGACCCCGGCAATGCCTTCGGCGACGGCTGCCGCGAAATCCGTCTGCTCGTCGTGGTTCGCCGTGACCGGATACCCGCGTGTGAACTGCAGAACTGCCTTTGCTCCGAACGCATCGCCAACAGAGCTGACGATGGATTCCATCCGTGCCTGGGCGAGATCCCGCATTTCCGGGCTCAGCGTGCGCACGGTGCCGCGCAGCAGCACTTCCTGCGGAATGACGTTGAAGGCGTTGCCACCCTGGAAAACGGTCACCGACACAACAACTGAATCGAGTGGATTGGCATTGCGGCTGGCGATGGTTTGCAGCGCGGACACCAGTTGCGAGCCGATCACGATCGGGTCGATGGTCTCATGCGGCTTGGCGGCATGGCCGCCCCGGCCGGTGATGGTGATGCGGAATTCGTCGGTCGCGGCCATGATCGGGCCCTTGCGGATGGCGAATTCGCCCACCGGCATGCCCGGGAAGTTGTGCATGCCGTAGACTTCCTCGATCGGCCAGCGGGTCAGAAGACCATCGTCGATCATCGCCTTCGCGCCTGCGCCACCTTCTTCGGCCGGCTGGAAGATGACGACGACCGTGCCGTCGAAGTTGCGGGTTTCGGCGAGGTATTTTGCAGCGCCCAGCAACATGGCGGTGTGACCGTCATGGCCGCAGGCGTGCATCTTGCCCGGGATCTTGGAGGCATAGTCCTTGCCGGTGATTTCCTCGATCGGCAGCGCGTCCATGTCGGCGCGCAGGCCGATGGTCTTGCCGGCACCGCCATTGCGGCCCTTGATCACGCCGACGACGCCCGTCTTGCCGACGCCCGTTGCGATTTCATCGACACCGAAGCTCTGCAGCAGCTCGGACACCTTCTCGGCAGTCCGCACCGTTTCGTAGAGAATTTCGGGATTTTCGTGAATGTCGCGGCGCCAGGCGGTGATCTCGTCGGCCAGATCCGCGAGGCGATTAACGATGGGCATGAAGGACTCCTAGAAACACATCGGAACAGGAAAGCGCTTTAAGCTTGAACGGCTAACCTATCGCAAGCTGCAAAAAGAGGAAGTGGGATTGCGGAAAAAGTTATGTGCAAGGCGAAGGTCTGCAAGACTGATCCGCCGCCAGGTCATTCTCCGGATGATTTTTCCTGCAAACGGAAAACGCGCGTGCGTTTGATCTCGTTGTCTTCCAGCGCACCGACCACCGGAACGCTGTAGGCCGCCATTTCAATCAGGCGTGACGAGGGCAGATAGGACCGGCCAGGATCACCGACATAGACCTCGATGTTGTTCGCCAGCAACCTGTCGAGAAATGCCAGCACCTTGTCGGCCATGGGCTTGTCGTAGAAAACGTCACCACAGAAGACAAGGTCCGCTTGCGGCGGTTCTCCGGTGGTGATGTCCGCGGTCTCGGTGGTGATCTCCACCTCGTTGAGCGCAGCGTTGAGGCGTGTTGCGGTCAGGGCGTAGGGGTCGATGTCGACCGCGTGGCAGGACGCTGCGCCGGCCTTCATGGCGGCTATGCCGACCAGACCGGAGCCGCAGGCAAAGTCGACAACGCGTTTTCCCGCGACCAGTTCCGGCGTGTCGAGCACGTAGCGGGCAAGTCCCTGGCCGCCTGCCCAGGCAAAGGCCCAGAATGGCGGCGGCAGGCCTAGCTCGCCCAGTTCGTCTTCGGTCTTTTGCCACAGGTCCATGGCCTCGTCGGCCACATGCAGAAGGATTTCCTCCGCATGCGGCACAGGTTTGACCTTGGTCTCCTTCCGGATGAAGGCTGCCGGATCCTTGATAAGGGCCATTCAGGGCGGATCTTTCAGGAGAGGAAGTTAGGCAGGCTCTTTCAGGCCGCCCATTTCACAGACGATTTTCCATTCCTCTTCCGTGACCGGCTGAACCGACAGGCGCATGGAGGTGACCAGCGACATCTTGGCAAGGCGCGGCTCGGCCTTGACGTCGGCCAGGGTCACCGGCTTGGGCATGTCACGGACGGCCTTGAAGTCCACGCATTCCCAGCGGGGATCATCGATGGTGGTGTCCGGATGGATGTCACTGCAGACCTCAACGATGCCGACGACTGCCTTGCCGATGTTGGAATGGTAGAAGAACGCCTTGTCGCCGATTTCCATGGCCCGCATGTTGTTGCGCGCCTGGTAGTTCCGGATACCGTCCCACTGCTCACCCTTGTCGCCACGGGCCTTCTGCTGTTCCCAGGACCATTTGTCGGGCTCGGACTTGATCAGCCAGTACTGCACTCAGTTTGCCTCCGGGTTCTTGATTGCCCAGTTCCAGGGGCGGATCTCGACGCTTTCGAACAAACCGGCACGGGCGTAGGGATCTTCCTGGGAGATCGCCAGGATCTCGTCGCGGTTGGAGGCTTCGATCACCACCAGCGAGCCGGTCATGTTGCCGTCGTCGTCAAGAAACGGGCCGGCTGCCTTGAGGCTGTCGCCGAGGCCTTTCAGAAAGTCGAGATGGGCGGCGCGGTTGTCGAGGCGCGTCTGCAGGGCACCGGGCTTGTCGGTGCAGATCAGGGCATAAAGCATGAAGAATTCCCCGGGTTGGTCGAATCTGCGTCGAACCTAGGGCCGGGGCGGGGGAAACTCAATGGGGGAAAGTCTGAGAGGTGTATCACACCCTGTGCAAGCGGCCCATCCTTCGAGACGCCTGGCGTTGCCCGGCTCCTCAGGATGAGGGAGTGGGGGAGCTGTTCTCCCCTTCGTGGCAGGGCAACTGACTTTGGACTAAAGACAGGCAGCAAGCACAAGTGTCACCCCGGGCGAGCAACGCGAGACCCGGGGGCTACTCGTTTCCAGAGAGCTGGAATGGGTTGTGCCTCTTCAGGGTAACTTGTCTGCTTCGGCAAGCGGCGCGGCGAGTGGGCCCCGGATCTGCGCTTCGCTTGTCCGGGGTGACGCCGAGGGGATGAGGATATCGCTCATATGCCAATCCCCTATCACAAGCGGAAAGAGAACCTGGTGCCGACATGTGCCTATGCCAAACGCCGGTTTCCTTGCGAGAGGCTTAAAGCCCTGCCGTTTCCGATTTCAGCGGGCGTGCCATCAGGGTGTTGAGGGCGTCGTCGATGGTCAGGTCCTCGTCGATCATCCTGGCGACGGTCTCGCAGATCGGCACTTCGACATCGTATTTGCGGGCCAGCTTGACTGCGACGCGGGCGGAATAGGCGCCTTCCGCGAGCTTGCCACCTGCCGAAATCAGCTCGGAAGCCATGAAGCCTTCGCCGAGCCGCAGCCCGAAGGAAAAGTTGCGCGACTGGCTGGACGAACAGGTGAGCACAAGGTCTCCCAGACCGGAAAGGCCTGTCAGGGTTTCACCCTGTGCGCCCATGGCAGTGCCGAGGCGAGACAGTTCGGCAAAGCCGCGGGCGGTCAGCGCTGCCTGGGCACTGGCGCCGAGCTTGCGGCCGACCACGGCCCCGCAGGCGATCGCGAGCACATTCTTGAGGGCGCCGCCGATCTGGGCACCGAGAATGTCGATCGAGGCATAGGGCCGGAAACAGGGCGATTGCATCGCTTCGCACAGGCTGAGCGCGGTCTTGGCCGAATTGGCGGCAACGGTGACGGCGGTCGGCAGGCCCTTGGCGACGTCGTCGGCAAAGCTCGGGCCGGACAGGACGCCCGGTTCGACGCCGGGCAGTTCCTCGCTCATGACCTTGGACAAGAGCTTGCCGGAGGATTGTTCGATGCCCTTGGCGCACAGCACGACGGGGCCGCGCACTTTGCCGGTCTGTTTCAGGGCAGCCAGCATCGCACGTGTTGTCTGGGCGGGTGTCACCAGCAAGATGGCATCGGCGTCGGCAACCTCTTCCAGCGAAGATGTCGCTTCCAGTTCCTCGTCAAAGGTGATTCCCGGCAGATACCTCGGGTTCTGCCGACGGGACCTGATATCGGAGACCGTACCGGGATCACGCGCCCAAAGGCGCACTTCCCGTCCGGCACGGGCTGCGGTCAGGGCCAGGGCCGTGCCCCAGGCGCCGCCGCCAACGACGCCGATAGACCTAATGGCGCCCATTGCTCTGCCTTTCCACGCGCGTCCGTAATGTTTCAAGTTGCGCTCCAAACCCTTCAAAAAAGCGGGCCTCGGTCGGCGCATCCATGGTGAACAGGTCAATCCAGAACAGACGGAACCTTATCGGGGGACCGCCTGCGTTCGGTGACATTTCGAAATGTTCCCATTCTGTCGCGGGCTTTTCACGAATTCGGCCGTGAAAATGCCGCCGGCGATGCAAGCCGTCGAGACAACGGGGAACATCTTTGAAGATATGGTCCTGGTCGGCGAACGATTCGAGCGCGATATCCAACGAAAGTCCGGTCTCCTCGGCAAATTCTCTCCTGGCAGCCTGCAGATAGCTTTCGCCGGGGTCGACCGTGCCTCCGGGAACCTGGAGGCCGGCGTTCGGGAAATCGGGTTCCACAAACACGAGAAGCTCTGTTCCACAGGTCAGGTAGACATAGGCCTTTTGGTAGATCAGCACGGGCAGGTCCTTGAAAGAACTGTTGTTTATGCCGCGTTGGCGAGGCGTGTCACACGTTTGCGCAGGGCATCGAGGGGCGCGCCGAAGGCGGCGAAGAAGTTTTCCTCGTCGCTTGCCCGTTCGCCAAAGAGGTCAACCCAGAAGAAACGATAGCGAATCGGTTCGCCGCCGCTGCTGGGATGCATTTCGTAATGTTCCCACTCGCTCTTCGGCCGGGCACCAAGGCGGACATGGTAGTTGCGGCGGATGTGTCGGCCAAGCAGCGGACGGTTGGGTGCGGGCCGGTACTGTCCGACGGGAGGGATCGTTTCGAACGGGATATCCTGACTGGAAAAATGATCAAAGGCCACGTCCAGTTCGAGGCCGGTTTCCTCGGCAAATTCCCGCATGGCGCCATGCAGAAAGCTTTCGCCCGGATCGATGGTGCCACCCGGAACCTGCAGGCCCAGATGAGGCGTGTCCGGTTCGTCGAAGACCAGAAGGTCCGTGCCGCAGGTCAGGTAGACATAGGCCTTGTGGTAGACGCGCATTTCTCAGAACAGTCCTTGTTGGAAGGCTGAAGTTTCCTAACAGGGTCTTTGATCGCGCAAAAGGGTCGGTGGGAAATTGAGTGATGATTTACAGGTCCACACCCTAGACCTTGGCGCCTTTCTTGCCCGCGCCGAGCACACCGGCATTGGCTGAATCCAGCGGCCAGCGAGGCCTGGGTGACAGGCTCATGTCGTCCACGGGGCCAAGTCGAAGCCGCTCGATACCGGCCCAGGCGATCATTGCTGCATTGTCGGTGCAAAGGCGCATGGGCGGCGCGATGAAACGGGCATCTGCCTCTTCTGCCGCAGCCAGAAGACTGTTGCGGATTTCCTGGTTCGCCGCGACACCGCCAGCCACAACGATTGCCGGTTTGACACCCGGGTGGCGTGTCCGGAAGAGATCGAGTGCGGAGCGGGTGCGGGCTGCCAAAACGTCGGACACAGATCGCTGAAAGGCCGCGCAGAGGTCGGCAATCGTCTGTTCATCGACAGGTTCAAGCTTTTTCGCCTGGGTGCGAAGGGCCGTCTTCAGTCCGGCGAAGGACATGTCGAGGCCCGGGCGATCCAGAAGCGGACGCGGCAGGCGGAAGCGGCTGACGTCGCCCTTGGCTGCCATTTTTTCTACATGCGGGCCGCCGGGATAGGGCAGGCCCAGCAGTTTGGCAGTCTTGTCGAAAGCTTCGCCAATGGCATCGTCGATGGTCGTGCCGAGACGTTCATAGTCCCCGACGCCGCGCACCAGCAGGAACTGGCTGTGGCCGCCGGAGACGAGCAGCAAGAGGAACGGAAACTCGAGATCGTCGGTCAGGCGCGCGGTCAGGGCGTGGCCTTCCAGGTGATTGACGCCGACGATCGGCTTTCCCGCTGCCATGGCGATGGCCTTGGCGGTCATGAAGCCGACGATGACACCACCGATGAGGCCGGGACCGGCAGTTGCGGCAATCGCGTCGATATCGTCCCAGCCGCAACCGGCCTCGTTCATGGCTTCGGCAACGATCCGGTCGAGGATTTCGATGTGGGCACGGGCGGCAATTTCCGGCACCACGCCACCGAATTCTGTATGCTCGTCGATCTGCGATCGGATTGTATTGGAGAGGATCTTCTTGTGCGCAGGGCCGCACACAACCGCTGCTGCGGTTTCGTCGCAGCTGGTTTCAATGCCCAGGACCGTCAGATTGGTCGCATTGTCATCTGTTTTGACTGAGGTCATTGGTCTAAGTGCGGTGGCCTGTGTTAGGACATCCGAAAAGACATAAATCGGTGCCCGTCATTTCTGCCGGGCGTAGCATCTGGACGGTAAACCTTGCAATCAAATCCTTTGCGTATCGGAACAAGGGGCAGCGCGCTGGCGCTGGCACAGGCCAACGAAACCCGCGACCGGCTGATGGCGGCCCATGATCTGGCCGAAGACGCGTTCGAGATCGTGGTCATCAAGACCTCCGGCGACAGGATCCAGGACAGGCCGCTGTCAGAAGTCGGTGGCAAGGGGCTGTTCACGAAGGAAATCGAGGAAGCGCTTCTGGACGGACGGATCGATCTTGCCGTTCATTCGTCCAAGGACATGCCGACGGTCCTGCCGGATGGTCTGGCTTTGACGGCCTTCCTGCCGCGGGAAGATGTGCGCGATGCGTTCCTGTCGCCCAAGGCAAAGACCCTGACCGATCTGCCGCAGGGCGCTGTCGTCGGGTCCAGTTCGCTGCGCCGCCAGGCGATGATCAAGCGGCTGCGCCCGGATATCGAAGTGGTGATGTACCGCGGCAACCTGCAGACACGCCTGCGCAAGCTGGCAGAGGGCGAGGTGGACGCAACACTTCTGGCGGCTGCCGGTCTGCGCCGGTTGGGCCTGGAAGCGGAAATCACCAGCCTTCTGGAAACCGACCAGTTTCTGCCGGCTGTCGGCCAAGGTGCGATCTGCATCGAAAGCCGGGCGGACGACAAGGCTACCCTTGAAATGCTGGCGGCAATTCACGACGCGGCAACGCAGATCCGCCTTGATGCGGAGCGCGCCTTCCTTGCTGTTCTGGACGGGTCTTGCCGCACGCCCATCGGCGGTCTGGCAACGCTCGAAGGTGATACGATGCACTTCCGAGGGATTGTGCTGAAGCCGGACGGATCGGCCGCGCATGAGGCATCGGGCAGTGGGCCTGCGGCAGAGGCCGCGCGGATTGGCCGGTCTGTCGGGGAAGATCTGAAAACCCGGATGGGACCGGACTTTCTGGCAGGAACCTGACCCGGTCATGCGCTTTCTGGTGACACGCCCCCAGCCGGATTGCCGGCGGACCGCTGAAAAACTGCGGGCGTTGGGGCATGTTGCCGATGAAGCTCCCGTTCTGAAAACCGTTGAGGTGCGGTCTGCACAATTCGGGCTGGATGGCGTGTCGGCGCTGGCGTTTTCCAGCCGGCGGTCGGTCGCCGTCCTGTCGGCAAAGGGCCGGATCGATGCCTTGCGGAGCTTGCCGGTTTTCACGGTGGGCGACGCGACCGCACTCGCCTGCCGGGAAGCGGGCTTTTCAAGTGTAATTTCGGCCAGCGGTGATATCGCTGCGCTGGCTCAGCTGATTCTCGATAATCGGAGCGGGTTGCCCTCAGGGGTCGTCCTTTATCCTGCTGCCGAGGATCGGGCGGGGGATCTGGAGGGACTTCTCGCCGCAGGGGGCATTTCCTGTCGCACCGTCGTGCTTTACCGCATGGAGCCGGCGGAAAGCCTGCCTTCTGCCGTGGTTGACGGCCTTCGCCAGAATGCCTTTGATGGTGTCTTCATTTATTCCAAACGCACGGCCGAAGCTTTTCTGGCGCTGGTTCGCAGGCACGGTCTCGACCATATTTTTTCCAGGTTGCCTGTCTATGCCCTTTCGCGGCAGTCGGCCGAGCCCCTATTTGAGGTAAGCCAGGTGCGTATTGCAGCTGCGCCGAACGAAAGCGCCTTGATGGATCTGGCTTTAACACAGTGTTAACCAGATCCGGGGGAGTCGTTCTTTTGCAGCGCGCAAAAGTCTTTGCTGCGGCGGTACCGCTTCGCAAAGAGGTGTGTATAGTGAAGGTCTTGGGACCGGCAGGGTTCAGGAGGAGATGAGATGACGACGGACAAGAAATCCCCGGGCGGGACATCTTCATCGGGCGGCAGCGGCACCGGCGGCAAGGACAAGCCGGGCAGCAGCACTGCGTCTTCCTCCGGCAGCAGCAAGCGGCCGGTAACGATCGATCTGACCGCAGAGAAGGTCGGTGCCAAGCCGACAGACACGAAGCCAGCCTCTGGTACGAGCTCAACGACGAGCGCCACGACGGGGTCTGGCGGCACGACTGCAGGTGCAGCCAAGACAGGCGGTATCGGCAGCACGACTGCGTCCGGCAGCTCAACGTCAGCCGGAAATACAACGTCTTCCGGCAGCACTGGCAGTTCGGGCAGCACATCGTCGCCCTCTTCGTCTGCATCGACCTCGTCCTCGACCGGATCAGGCTATTCTTCTTCGTCGTCTACCGCTGCCGGGTCTTCCACAGCCGGAAAGCCCGCAGGAACGAGCACAACCGGGTCGTCATCTGCGACCGGCAAGCCGGCGTCTCCGGCAAGCTCATCTACGTCTGCCACCAGCCAGCCTGGAACCTCCTCGACAAGCAGCAGCTCCCGTCCAGGGGGATCAACCAGCTTTTCCAATCCGCCTGCCGCTGAAGACCGCGGCGGTGTCGGGGCATTCGGCGTTCTGATCGCGGCCGTTATCGGCGGTATCCTGGTGCTTGGCGGCGGCTTCGGCCTTTATCAGGCCGGGCTCGTCAAACTGTCGCCCGAGCCGAACCAGCAGCTCACCAGCGCGCTCAATGCCGCCGAACGCAAGATCTCCGATCTGGAGAAAAAACTCGGCGACGTGACGTCTTCGGTCTCCAGCCAGGGCAGTTCCGGTGCTGTTTCTGCTCTGGAAAGAAAGGTCACCGCGCTTGAAGCCAAACTGCAGGATGCGTCGTCGTCCGATCTGAGTGCCGCGGTCGATGCCCTGAAGCAGGATGTCGAAGGACTGCGCAGCACCGTTGCTTCGGCTGGGGCCGGCACCGGCGAAGGAACCCCAGCCGATCTCCAGCCGCTTGAAAGCCGTCTGGCCGCGCTGGAAGAGGAAGTGAAGGGCGACAGCCAGGTGGATCTGGCGCCGCTTGAAAGCCGCCTGGCCAAGCTGGAAACCGACACGACATCGACATCTTCCGAAGCCGACAAGCTTTCGGGTTCCGTAACCGGGCTCGAGGGCCAGCTTTCGGACCTGAAGACGACCCTTTCCGAGGTGGAAACCAGACTTTCCAATACCGAAACGACCGCGAAGGCAGCACAGACAGCCGTATCGACGTCGGACGTTTCCCTGAAGACCCTTGCCGACAGCCAGGCACGGGCAACCGAGACCCTGTCTTCGCTGGCTGCCGACATCAAGTCTGTCGGCGCGGCCAACACGGCAGCGCTGGAAGGTTTGCGCTCTGAACTGGACGCGCTTTCAACGCGCCTTGCCGCGGTTGAGGCAACGATGGGCGATGCGACGGCGCGTGAAGTTGCTGCAAGGGCTCTGTCCGTTTCCGCGCTGAAGTCGGCCGTTGATTCCGGCCGCCCATATGAAACCGAGCTGGCCGCCGTCAAGGCGGGGCTGCCGGGCGGGCTCGACCTGTCTGCACTGGAGGCCAACGCCAAGACCGGTGTCGAGCCGGTGCCCGTGCTGATCGCCCAGTTCCCACCGGTTGCGCGCTCTGTCTACCAGACGTTTTCCGAACCGGACCGGTCCGGTGATGTACTCGACAGCCTGATGACCAGTGCACAGTCGCTGTTCACCGTTCGCCGTTCGGGCTCGGGTGAAGGCGACGGGCCGGCCGCTGCCCTGCAGCGCATGGAAAACGCCGTCCGGAAGGGAGACCTCAAGTCGGCACTTGCCGCCTACAAGGACCTGCCGGAACAGGGACAGGCTGCTGCTGCCGACTGGGCAACGCGCGCCGAAGCCCGCGTCGAGGTTGATGACCTGACGGACAAGGCCTCGCAGGAAGTGCTCAACGCGCTTGCTGCGAAGGATAGCTGAATGCAGGCCGGCCACTCGCCCGCCCGTCAATGGAACTATGTGCCGGCAGAAGCCGGCCGTCGCAGGGAGCGAACTGAATGATCCGCGTTCTGTTCTTTTTCGCGCTGTTGTTTGCCGTTGCCATGGGCTTTGCCTGGATGGCGGACCTGCCGGGAACGATCCAGATTTCCTGGCCGGTTTATGAAGGCGGTCAGCAGGTCGGGACGGACATCTGGGAGCAGTCGCCTGCGATTGTTGCCCTTGCCGCAGCCATTTTCCTGGCGATCTTCCTGGCGATTGTCTGGGTGATCCGCGTCGTCCTGAAATCACCGCAGATTGCCAGCCGCTTCTTTCGGCGCCGCCGGAAAGACAAGGGCTACAATGCGCTGTCACAGGGCTTGATCGCTCTGGGCACGGGCAACGCCAAATTGGCGCGCCGCTACGCGCTGGACGCCGACAAGCTGCTGGATGATGAACCCGCGGCAAAGCTGCTGCTTGCACAGACGGCCCAGCTTGCCGGCAAGGACGACGAAGCGCGTCAGCGTTTCGAGGCGATGCTCGAAGATCCGGCCACCAAGGCGCTTGGTCTGCACGGCCTCTTCATCGAGGCCGAGCGGCACAGGGAACCGGTTGCAGCACGCCATTATGCGGAGGAAGCGGCCAAGACATCGCCGGGTCTGGAATGGGCCGGCAAGGCCGTGCTCGGCTACCAGGCGGTTGCCCACCATTGGGACGAAGCGCTCAAGACACTGGAGCGCAACTACGCCGCCAAGATGCTGGACAAGAAAACCTATCGGCGTCAGCGGGCCGTCATCCTAACGGCCCTTGCGACAAAGCTGGAGGACGGCGAGCCGGAACGGGCCTATTCGCTGGCCAAGGAAGCTCACGGCCTGGCACTCGACCTTGTGCCGGCGGCCGTGCTGACGTCTCGTCTGGCAACGCGCCGGGGCGACATTCGCAAGGCCTCCAAAGTGTTGGAGGCGACCTGGCGTTTGTTCCCGCATCCGGAGTTGGCTGAAACCTATGCCCATGTGCGTACCGGCGATTCGGCTGTCGACCGTTTGAAGCGGGTGAAATCGCTTTCCGCACAACGGGCAAACACTCCCGAAGGTGCGCTGGCCATCGCCCGCGCAGCCATGGAGGCGCGCGAGTTCGAAGAAGCGCGCAAGCAGCTGAAAAAGGTCCTGCAGTCCGAACCTACCCGTCAGGCGTTTCTGCTGATGGCGGAAGTGGAGGAAGCCGAACACGGTGACCGGGGCCGCACACGCGACTGGCTGGCCCGTGCCGTCAGTGCGCCGCTCGACAAGGTCTGGATGGCCGACGGCATCATTTCCGCCGAATGGCAGCCGGTGTCACCGGTCACCGGCAAGCTCGATGCGTTCCAGTGGGCAACGCCGGGCAGTCTGTCCGACGAGGACGGTCCGCTGCTTGAGGACAGCCTGTTCGAGGCGCCGGCCCTGCCGTCCGCCACTCCAGCCGAGCCGGTTCGGTCGGTTGCAGATGTGGATGACGGCGCTGTGGTGCTGGAAGCCGAACCCGTCAGCAGGCCTGCCAGTGCCAAGCCTGCGGGGCCCGAGACGGGTGACGTCAAATCCGGCATCGCCAAGTCAGCCGCCGCGGAACCTTCCGCTGCCTCTGTACCACTTGAAAAGCAGGGCTACGAAGGGACGACGGACGATGTCAAATACAGCCCTGCGCTGAAGGACCTGCCCGACGCCGAGGCTACCAAGGCACCTTCGGACAAGGCTGCGACCGTTGAGAAGACGACAGCCAAGGAAACCGCGGCAAAAGCCGAAGTCGGGGCAGGCGACAAACCTGCCGTGGTGACAGGCAAAGATGCCGAGACTGCGAAAGCTGGTGCGACCGGCAAGGCCGACACCCGGAACGGTTCCGAGACGCCTTCCAAGCCAGAGGCAACATCTGAGGCCAAGGTTGAGGAAACTCCGAAATCGGCGGATGCAAAGCCATCGGCAGCCAAAGCCGGGGAGGCCAAGACAGGCGAAACAAAGTCCGGCAGTTCCAAAGAGGATCTCAACCGGCCAATCGAATTTCCCCTGTCGCGGATGCCGGACGATCCTGGCCCGGATGAGGACGACGAGGAAGAGAGCGCCAAGACGCCGCGGCCGCGCTTTTTCAACTGAAGCGCTGCTGCGGCGATAGTCGGAATGTGCTGACGAGCATGTGTTTGCCTGGCTTCCGGAAAAGGGAAGATGTGTTCTTCCTGAAAGAACCGGTTTTAGGCTCTTGCATCTGACGCCAAGCTCCGGTAATTAGCGGCGCACTCGGGCTTGACCTGAGTGTCCGCGCCTAATCGCGCGATGCCCGGCATCTGCCGGAGAACGCCGCTGTAGCTCAGATGGTAGAGCACGTCATTCGTAATGATGGGGTCGGGGGTTCGAGTCCCTTCAGCGGCACCACTTTCCAGGCCCAGGTTTGTTTCTTCTGGTGCGCCCGACAGGGCTATCCCTTCCTCTGATGCTTTCCTCCGGATTGAGCAAGCTGTCACGAGACTTCAGAAACAGCTGTGCGATCGTTGGCCCTGCCACCAGTCCATGGGCTGCACAGGTCGCAGTGACAGCTTTGATGCTGGCGAACTTGTGTTGCCCTGCTGCTGATCCGATTTCTGTTTGTCGGACGGGAAGTGCCGCATTGATGGCCCGTCGGCAGTCCTTGCAAGAGGCAAGGTGATTGTCCAATTCTGACGCTACAAATTGACGTAGAGTTGGTGTGGCATGTTGCGGGCGCCCTTGTCCTGACGAGACGATCGTATCGGCCGACAGATCCTTGTTTAGGTCTCGTCTGATTTTCAGAAACAGGCTGGTTGGATCCCGTGTTTTGAAAAAGATGGCCACAGGTTGCTCCAATTCGACGGAAGTCACTGAACCATAATGTGACTGCGGGAATCCTGTGACGCCGGGTTGCGCCTGTTTCCTCATATTTTGTGGGATTTTCCCAGATGAGGTTTCGGTCTTTACATCCTATTTGTAAGAATTTTGGAATCGAGTGAATGAATATTCATGTAAATCTATGTATATCAAAGGTTGTAAAATGCCTGACGAGCTTCAGTAACAGAAAATATACAATTGTTTCCTTATTGTACTTGTTAATTTAGACATGGCCTCAAGTGACGATGCGAGAGCCGCACACAAGGTGATGAGAATTGCTGCATAAAATGATCCGCATTCTTGTCGCTGACGACAGCGGCATCGCTCGTGAAGTCATCAACAACGGTATCGCCGTTCATCGTTCCAAGCGGTACATCGAGGTTGATAACGTCGATAACGGTCGTTCCGCTGTCGAGGTTCTGAAGAAGAAGCAGATCGACATCGCCTTCATCGACATCAACATGCCGGGGCTGAATGGTCCGGACGTAATCGCCGCGATGAGCGAGACGAAGTCTGCAGATTGTCTGACGGTTGCGATTTCAAGCGGCCTTGATGAGCGCAATGCCAACATGCTTCAGCAGTTGGGGGCCTATCATTTCCTGAAAAAGCCTTTCACCCAGGAGGATGTGTCGGAGATCGTCGCCACTTACATGACGATGACGATGACCTATCCGATCCTGATCGTCGACGACAGCGGTACGATGCGCAAACTGACGCGCAAGGTTCTGGAGGCCAGCCGGTTCGACTTCGAAATCTCGGAAGCCGACAGTGCGCAGGCGGCGCTTCGTACACTGGCATCGGGCAAGTTCCGGATGGTGCTGACGGATTTTCACATGCCGGATGTTGACGGTATCGAGCTTGCCGGTTCGATCCGGGACCTGTCGAGCAAGATCGGCATCTACATGATGTCCACCAACGACACGAGCTATCTGGAGCGGTCCGCGGCCTTCGTCGGGATATCCGGTTTCCTGAAAAAGCCGTTCACGCCTCAGGACATAGATACGCTCATGCATCAGTTCCTGGAGCTGGATACGCCAAAATTCGGCAAGGTGCGCAACATGTTCAGCTTCATGGAACGAGAACGCAAGGCATCGTGAGGCTCGCCGGACTGGCGAGTGCTGATCGTTCCTCTTGGTTCTTCTGGGCATTTCGAGGGAACCATTTGCCGAACGCTTACATTGTTTCTGGATTGTTTGTCAGCATTCTTGATTTAAAACGCTTCAGTTGATTCAATGAAAGAATCAGAAGTCTCCCCCTAGTTCGTATCGGTTCCACTGTCTGAATGCATGGAGAGCGGTGTGGGCAAAACAGCAAAACTTGAATTACTTCGCCGGATATTGCCTCTCGGCCTCTGCGTGCTGGGTATAGTCGGCGGATATTTTTTCATGTCGGTGCTCAGCAGCCTGCTCTGCATTATCGCGGCCGCCGGGATCTATGCCGCCTTGCCGCGGCCGAACGTACCGTCCGGTGCCGTAAAGCCGGTATGTCATCCGCCGGTTCTGGTACTCGACATGATCGGGTTTGTTATTGGTGCCGCTTTCTTTTCCATAGCATTCATCGGGATGGCAGACTGGAGCGGAGGCGCAGCCCTGATGGCGCTGCTTTGCCTGGGTCCTGCCTCGATTGCACCGGTGCTGTTCACCGTGTCCGCACGACAGGAGACATCCTGGGTCCGTTTCTTCAGCAACGGTTTCGAATTCACCCAGTTCGGCCGGCGCGTCCGGGTGATGTATGAGGATCTGAAAAAGATCGACATCCGCCTGTGGCACGCTTCCGGATGGGCTGCCTGGTTCCAGTCGACGATCGGCTCGCTGGGGCCGAGATCAGCGGTTCTGCTGAATGGGGCTGAAACCACCACGACACTGGTCTTCAAGCGCCCGGACGGGGCAACCTTCACCATTTCATCCGAACTGGTGCCGGACCTGCAGCGGGTGCTGATCAACATCGACAGGGCCGGTATGGAGCTTCCTGACGGGATCAGTGAATATCAGCGCAAGAAGATCCGCCAGCGCCGCGAGCGCATGTACGGCGGCCCGCCGCAGGAACCGCCGCAGTCGGAACAGAAGGAAGTGGCGCGTATCGCGGCCCTTATCGAACACGCCAGGCGCAGCGCCGGCCATTGAGGGCGGTTTTTCACCTCACATCACATTCGGCTGTCTGCTGACCACAACTTCGTCCTCATCCTGA
Source organism: Labrenzia sp. 5N (assembly GCF_012395805.1). Classification (NCBI taxonomy): domain Bacteria; kingdom Pseudomonadati; phylum Pseudomonadota; class Alphaproteobacteria; order Hyphomicrobiales; family Stappiaceae; genus Labrenzia; species Labrenzia sp. 5N. The sequence goes on from NZ_JAAZTM010000009.1 coordinate 134,507, forward strand.
GGAGCGCGCTTGCGCGCGTCTCGAAGGATGGGCGGCACACGCAGGAGCTCCTGGCCCATGCTTCGAGACGGACCTGACGGTCCTCCTCAGCATGAGGGCGTGTGGGGGCGCCGACGGAAGGAGGGGCGATCTGCCGAAGACCCGGTACTGGCATCAGCCGCTGCAAACTATGAACCGACCCAGTTCGCCTTTCGCTTTTCGAAGAATGCGGAGATGCCTTCCCGGGCTTCGGGGGTTTCCCAGGTCTCGGCGAGACGGCGGATGGTGTCGTCGATGATTTCTTCGGTAATTTCCGGGCCAAGGCTGCGGGCCAGCGCCTTGGAGGCGGCTACCGCAGCAGGGGCAGCGGAGAGATACGGTTTGATTTCCTTTTCGATCGCCGCATCGAGGTCCGCCTCGCTCACGACCTTCGCCACAAGATCGAGATCCCGGGCCTCTTCCGCGCCGAACAGGCGGGCGGACATGAATACCCGGCGTGCCTTGCCTTCTCCCATGCGGGCCAGCACATAGGGGCTGATGGTTGCCGGGATGAGGCCGAGACGTACTTCCGTCAGGCCGAATTTGGCGCTGTCGACGGCAATCACGGTGTCGCAGACGCTCATCATGCCGATGCCGCCGCCAAAGGCCTGGCCTTGTACGCGGCCTATCAGTGGCTTCGGCAATTCGTTGAGGCTCTGCAGCATCATGGCAAGCTTGCGCGCTTCAGTCATGCGGGTTTCGCGGTCAGCTTCGAACTGCTCGCGCATCCATCCAAGGTCGCCGCCCGCGCAGAAGCTGGCGCCAGCACCCGTCAGGATAACGACACGGGCAGTGTCGTCCTCCGCCAATTGCGCGGCAACTTCCGTCAGTTCGGCGATCATCGTGGCGGAAAGCGAATTGTGCTTGTCCGGGCGGTTGAGTGTCAGCGTTGCGACGCCCCGGTCGTCAACGGCAAGGGAGATTGTCTCGAAGCTCATGCGTCAACACTCCTGAGGGTGCGGGCAAAGTCGGCGATTTCAGCAAGCTTTGCCCGGTCGATACCGGTCTCGAAGCCCTTGCGGGTCATCAGGTCGAGGACGGCTTCGGTTGCGACATTGCCTTTGGCACCCGGTGCATAGGGGCAACCGCCCAGACCGCCGACCGCACTGTCGAAGGTGCGCAAGCCCTTTTCGAGGCTGACCTCGATGTTCTCGATCGCCCGGCCCTTGGTGTCATGAAAATGGCCGGCAAGCTTGTCCGCAGGGATCGCGGTCAGCACGGCGTCCAGCATCCGGCCGATGGTCTCCGGCGTTCCGGCGCCGATGGTATCGCCGAGGGAAATCTCGTAGCAGCCGAGATCGAACAGCGTTTTGGCGACCTCCGCTACCTTCTCCGGTGGTGTTGCACCGTCGTAGGGGCAGTCGGTTACGCAAGAGACATAGCCGCGAACCGGAATGCCGTCCTCATGTGCCTTTTCCAGAAGCGGCTTGAAGCGTTCGATGCTTTCGGCAACCGAGCAATTGATGTTCTTTCTGGAAAAGCCTTCCGAGGCCGAACCGAAAATGGCGACTTCATCCGCCGACACCTTCTTGGCGGCCGTATAACCCTTCACATTGGGTGTCAGCACCGCATAGGTCACGGACGGGTGCCGGTAGATGCCTTCCATCACCTCCTGGGCGTCGGCCATCTGCGGTACCCATTTCGGACTGACGAAACTGGTCACCTCGATCTTGCGGAAGCCGCAGGCAGAAAGCCGGTCCACGAGGTCGATCTTCTGGGCCGTCGGCACAAAGGTTTTCTCGTTCTGCAGACCGTCGCGCGGGCCCATTTCAAACAGGGTGACGAATTCAGACATGTTTTCTTCTCTAGCTTCTCGTGAGGCCTAAAGGTGAGACCGGTTCTTCGCTGCGCTTCGTCCGGGGGACGGCACCAGGCAAATCGCGGAGGCATTCGTTAAACGGTGTTTGACACGATCACTCTTCCTGCTCGGCACGGGCGCGCAGTTCACGGCGGATGACCTTGCCGGTAGTGGTCAGGGGCAGGGCGTCGACAAAAGCGACTTCGCGCGGATACTCGTGGGCTGCAAGGCGCGTCTTGACGAAGTCGGCGATTTCCCCGGCAAGTTTGTCCGTCGGATCAATGCCGCTTTTCAAGACGATATACGCCTTGACGATCTCCGTACGCTGGCTGTCGGGTTTGCCGACGACACCGGCCATGGCGACCGCCGGGTGTTTGATCAGGCAATCCTCGATCTCTCCCGGGCCGATGCGGTAGCCTGATGACGTGATGACGTCGTCATCCCGTCCGACGAAGCGGATCCACCCGGTGTCGTCCTTGATGCCCGTGTCGCCGGTCAAAAGCCAGTCGCCCGCAAATTTCTTTTTCGTCGCTTCCATGTTGTTCCAGTAGTTCAGGAACATCACAGGATCAGGACGTTTGACGGCGATGTTGCCGAGTGATCCGGCAGGCAGTTCCTCGCCCGTGTCGCTGACGACGCTGACATCATGACCCGGAACCGGGCGGCCCATGATGCCGGGGCGCGCTTCCATCAGTCTGGCGCAACTGGAAACGATCATGTTGCACTCGGTCTGGCCGTAAAATTCATTGATCGTCAGGCCGAATGTGCGGCGGCCCCAGTCGATCAGCTCCGCGCCGAGTGTCTCGCCACCGGAGGCAACGGACCGCAGGGTGAATTGCCAGCGGTTTTCCGGGGCTTCCACCTGACGCATCATCTTCAGCGCGGTTGGCGGCAGGAAGGTGTTGCGGATCTTCTGGTCCTGCAGCAGCTGGAAGGCTGCTTCAGCGGTGAACTTTCTGAACCGGCACGCTACCACAGGCACACCCAGGAAGAGCGCGGGCATCAGAACGTCGAGCAGGCCGCCGATCCAGGCCCAGTCCGCCGGGGTCCAGATCCTGTCACCCGGCTGGCCAAGAAGATCATGGCTCATCTCGACGCCCGGCAGATGGCCGAGCAGCACCCGGTGGCCGTGCAGGGCGCCCTTGGGCTGTCCGGTGGTGCCGGAGGTGTAGATGATGATTGCCGGGTCATCGGGGCCTGTGTCGAAGGGGTGGAATGTGCCTTCGTGTCCGGCCATGTGATGATGGAGGCTCTCTGCCCCCGGGACGTCTTCATCTGCACAAAGGACAGTCGTCAGTTCCGGCAACCGGTCACGGATGGTCGCCAGCTTGGCAGCGCCGCTTGCATCCGTGATCACCGCCTTCGCGCCGGAATCCTTCAGCCGATACTCAAGTGCTTCTTCACCGAACAGAGTGAAAAGCGGAATGGTGATCGCGCCGAGTTTCAGGGCCGCAATATGGGCAAAGGCGGTTTCGGGCCTTTGCGGCATCAGGACGCCGATCCGGTCTCCGGGTTGGACACCTCGGGCAGTCAGCAGGTTGGCAAGCTGATTGGACAGCCGCCTCAGGTCGCCATAGGTGTAGCTGGTGGCGCTGCCGTCCTCGTCGGTATAGACCAGCGCCTCCCGGTTCGGCTCGCGTGCCGCCCAGTCGTCACATATGACAACGCCGATGTTGAACCGGTCTGGGATCTCCCATCGGAACCTGCCGGACAGGTCGTCATAACTCGTGGCGTCATGCGGCAGCATCGGCTTCCTCCGCGAGCGCCAGCAGAACGGTGCCGTCGGTTACCTGCTCGCCTTCGGTAACAAGAACCTCGCCAATGACACCGTCCCGCGGGGCTTTCAGCGTGTGTTCCATCTTCATGGCTTCCAGGATCACCAGAGGCTGGTCCTTCGTCACGGCTTCGCCTGCCTTGGCGTTCAGAACCTTCACGAGGCCGGGCATCGGTGCGATCAGCTGATCGCCCGCGCCGCCGGCTTCCTCGTCTGCGCTGAGCGTGTCCGGCAAGGCAACCGGGAAGGCATGGCCGCCGAGGAAGACCGTCAGTCCCTTGCGGTCCTCCACCACGACCGCGCGGGCACGGTGGCCGTCACAGTCGTAGGTGATCGCACCGCCTTCAACCTTCACCAGAGCATATTCGCGTGAGCCTTCCTCAAGCTGGACCGCGAACCGCTGATGGCCGAGGGCGTGGACCTCGACGTCCCGGCGCTCGCCTGCAATTTCAAGCAGTGCGTACTGGCGCGATGCACTCCAGATCCGCCATCCGGCCAGCGTGTCGAACGGATCGTTGCCACTTGCCGGCCTGGTCAGGCCGAGCGCCGTGAGAGCGGCAAGGGCAATGGCGTCCACCGGAATGGAGGGCTCTTCTATGAGCTGGGTCAGGTCCCGGTCGATGAGGCCGGTGTCGACATCGCCCGCGGCAAAACCTTCATGGCGGCACAGAGCCGCCAGAAAGCCGGCGTTGGTGACGCAGCCGGCAACTTCCGTTGCCTCAAGGCTTGCCAGCAGCTTGCCGAGTGCCGCCTGGCGGGTCGGGCCGTGGACGATCACCTTGGCGATCATCGGATCGTAATAGGGGGTGATTTCATCTCCGGAGCGCACGCCGCTGTCGACCCGGGCGCTGTCTTCCGGAAGGGCCAGATGCTCCAGCGTGCCGATGGCGGGCAGGAAGCCCTTCGGCGCATCTTCCGCATACAGCCGGGCTTCGAAGGCCCAGCCGTTGAAGGAAAGATCTTCCTGGCGCTTTGGCAAGGTTTCGCCGGAGGCCACGCGAAGCTGCCACTCGACCAGGTCTTCGCCGGTGATGAGCTCGGTAACCGGATGCTCGACCTGCAGCCGGGTATTCATTTCCATGAAATAGAACCGGTCGGACCTGAGGCCTTCGGAAACGTCGGCGATGAACTCGATAGTGCCGGCGCCGGAATAGTCGATGGCCTTGGCCGCGGTCACGGCGGCTTCCCCCATGGCGCGGCGCATTTCTACCGGCATGCCAGGGGCAGGGGCTTCCTCGATCACCTTCTGGTGGCGGCGTTGCAGCGAGCAGTCGCGCTCGAACAGATGCACGGCATTGCCGTGGCTGTCGCCGAAAACCTGAATCTCGATATGGCGCGGCTTGGTCAGGTATTTCTCGATCAGCACGCGGCCATCGCCAAAACTGGCTTCGCCTTCTCGCTGCGCGCCTTTCAGGGCGTCTGCAAAATCCTTCGGGTCATCGACCCGGCGCATGCCTTTGCCACCACCGCCGGCACGGGCCTTGATCAGCACCGGATAGCCGATCCGGTCGGCCTGCTCCTTCAGGAAGTCCGCGTCCTGGTTCTCGCCGTGATATCCGGGCACCACCGGCACGCCGGCCTTTTCCATCAGCGCCTTGGCGGCATCCTTCAGGCCCATTGCGCGGATGGAAGAGGCGCTCGGGCCGATGAAGGCTATGCCGGCCCTGTCAAGGGCGTCGACGAAATCCGGATTTTCCGACAGGAAGCCGTAGCCCGGATGCACGGCTTCGGCGCCACTCAGCTTGCAGGCTTCGATGATCTTGTCAGCCTTCAGATAGCTTTCCGAGACCGGTGCCGGTCCAATACGGAAAGCCTCGTCAGCCATGGCAACGTGCTTGGCCCTGGCGTCCGCATCGGAATAGACCGCAACGGTCTTGATGCCGAGCTTCTTGGCCGTTGCCATCACCCGGCAGGCAATTTCGCCGCGGTTGGCAATGAGGATCTTCTTGAACATTTCTCAGTTCTCCTCCCAGGGAGTGACTAGTGCGCCGGGGGTATCGGCAGTTCGGTCCGGAGCAAGATCCGGCATATGTTGTATGGGCAGCTCGCTGAACACCGTGATGGAGTTCCGGCTCCCGTCGGCAAGGAGCGCGCTTCGTCCGGTTGCCAGCACGCTCACCTTCAGGCCGCCGACGGAGAGGGTGTCGCCCTTGTCGATATTGCCTTCGTCGAGCGCAACCAGGATGGCCGTCAGGGGCTGCGTCAGCTGTATGTCGGGATGCTGGTCACGGAACGCTGCTTCGATATCCGGGCCGCATTCCACCATCGAGCGGACTTCACCCTTCATGAGGTTTCCTCCCGAGTGCTGCCAGAAGATGGGCATGGCTTGCATCGTCGAAGGCAACCAGTGTGACGGTTTCGATTTCCGGCAGGTCCTCCAGAACCCGTTTGACAGTTTCCACCGCGATCGACGCGGCGCTGCCGGCTGGATAGCCGTAAATGCCGGTGGAAATGGCCGGGAAGGCTATGCTTCTGCAGTCGGTTTCTGCCGCAAGACGCAGGCTGGTTTCATAACAGGAGGCAAGAAGGTCCGCTTCGCCCGACGTGCCGCCTTTCCAGACGGGGCCGACCGTGTGGATGACGTGACGGGCGGGCAGGCGGTAGCCACTGGTGATCTTTGCGTTGCCTGTTTCACAGCCGTTAAGCGTCCTGCATTCGGCCAGGAGCTCCGGACCTGCCGCACGGTGGATCGCCCCGTCGACACCGCCGCCGCCGAGCAGCGACGAGTTGGCCGCGTTGACGATGGCATCCACGTCGAGCCGGGTGATGTCGCCTATGTGTGTCTCGATCCTGCTCACGGCTTGAGCTCCGGCTGCAGATCTTCAACAACCTTGAAGCGCTCGCAGACAAGGTCCATTTCCGGGTCAAATCCGCCGTTGCGTTCAAAGAAGACCTGATGGTCCCTGCGCCAGCCGGCGAGGTCATCATTCTCGCCTTCCGCCAGGGCGAAGTCTTCCCCGACATCGCAGAAGCGCACGACGGACACTTCCAGTGTTTCGATCACCAGCGCGGGGGTGTCGTCCCAGTTCAGTGCAATGTCCCGCCGTCCATGAACGGGCAGGACCTCACCACCGTCCTCATAGCTCTGCAAGGCACCGCATGTGGCGGTTTTCCTGCCGGCGCGGACAAGGGCGATGAGCTGGGCACACAGGTCCGCATTGTCGCCGAACTTGAAGGTTTCGGCGCCGGGGTATCTTGCTTTCAGCTCGTCGATGGACATCGGATCACATCCTGAAGAGACCGAAGCGCGTGTCTTCGATCGGGGCGTTGAGGGCTGCCGACAGGGAAAGGCCCAGAATGTCCCGGGTCTTGCGCGGGTCGACAATGCCATCGTCCCAGAGCCGGGCAGTTGCGTAAAGCGGGTGACCCTGCTGTTCGAACTGATCGATGATCGGTTGCTTGAAGGTTTTTTCCTCATCCGTCGACCAGCTGCCGCCCTTGCGCTCGATACCGTCGCGGCGGACGGTGGCAAGCACGCCGGCGGCCTGTTCGCCGCCCATGACAGAAATGCGGGAATTGGGCCAGGTCCAGAGGAAACGCGGCGAATAGGCCCGGCCGCACATGCCGTAGTTGCCGGCGCCGAAGGAGCCACCCACCAGCATGGTGATCTTCGGGACCGAGGTGGTGGCGACCGCCGTCACCAGCTTGGCACCGTCCTTGGCAATGCCGCCACTTTCATATTTGCGGCCGACCATGAAGCCGGTGATGTTCTGCAGGAACACCAGTGGAACCTTGCGCTGGGAACAGAGCTCGACGAAGTGGGCCCCTTTCACCGCGCTTTCGGAAAACAGAACGCCGTTGTTGGCGATAATGCCGACCGGCATGCCATGGATATGGGCGAAGCCGCAGACCAGTGTGGTGCCGTAGCGGGCCTTGAATTCATCGAAGCGCGATCCGTCGACGGTGCGGGCGATCACTTCGCGGATGTCGTAGGGCGTTTTCAGATCGGCCGGAACGACACCGAGGATTTCGTCCGGATCGTAGAGCGGGTCTTCCGGGCTCTGCAGCGCGACGGATGGGGTCTTGGTGCGGTTGAGGCTGGCGATGGCGCGGCGGGCGAGCGCCAGTGCGTGGGCATCGTCGCGGGCAAGATGATCGGCAACACCGGACAGGCGCGTGTGGACATCGCCGCCGCCGAGATCTTCCGCAGATACTTCCTCGCCGGTGGCGGCCTTCACCAGAGGCGGGCCGGCCAGGAAGATGGTGCCCTGGTTCTTGACGATGATGGTCTCGTCCGACATGGCCGGCACATAAGCGCCGCCCGCGGTGCAGGAGCCCATGACGACCGCGATCTGGGCGATGCCTTTTGCCGACATGTTGGCCTGGTTGAAGAAGATGCGGCCAAAGTGGTCGCGGTCCGGGAAGACTTCGTCCTGGTTGGGCAGGTTGGCGCCGCCGCTGTCGACCAGATAGATACAGGGCAGATTGTTTTCCGAGGCAATTTCCTGAGCGCGCAGGTGTTTCTTGACCGACATCGGATAATAGGTGCCGCCTTTGACGGTCGCGTCATTGGCGAGGATCATCACCTCGCGGCCTTCAACCCGGCCGATGCCTGCGATCATACCGGCGGCGGGAGCCGCGCCCTCGTACATCTCGTGGGCGGCCAGCATGCCGACTTCCAGGAAGGGTGAGCCGGGATCGAGCAGGCGGGAGACGCGTTCGCGCGGCAGGATCTTGCCACGGGACACATGACGCTGTCGGGCGGTCTCACCACCACCGTCCAGGGCTGTCTGGGCTGCTGCCTTGACGGTGTCCATGGCCGCTTCGTGGGCAGCGCGGTTTGCTGCAAACTGTTCGCTTCTCGGCGATAGGCTCGATTTCAGGATGCTCATGTCACCCGGTCTCCCTTGGATCAACCTTGTGGACGGTCGATTGAGTTCAGTTGCTTGCTCCCCACGCGTCCGGTTTCACGCCTGAGGGGCCGGAATGTCTCGGTTCTCCGGCGCAACGGCCTTGCGCGCCAGGTCCAGGTAAATCTCTTCGATATCCAGTTTCGACAGGCGGCCGCCTTGGCGGTACCAGCTCGGAATGCCAGTCAGCATGGCGATGATCGCGCGGGTGGCGACCCTCGGTTCGCGTACGCTGTAGCAGCCTTCAGCGGAGCCGGTTTCCAGAATACCCGTCAGGATGCCCTCGTAGCGGCGGCGCTCCGCTTCGACGATGTCGAAGTTGTCCGGTTCGAGATTGCGCAGTTCCATGTAGGAAATGAACACCTCGTCCGCCCGTTCCAGGTGATAGCGGATGTGAAAGCGGACAAAACGCTCCAGCGGGTCCATGTCAGCCGGAAAAGCCGCTTCGTCCCAGGCAGCAAGGAGTTCGCCCATGTGGGCGAGCATCAGGTCCTTCAGGATGTCCTGCTTGGTCGGAAAATGATTGTAGAGCGCGCCTGGCTGAACGCCGACATCGGCGGCGATTTCGCGCATGGAGACAGCGGCATAACCGTTGGCGGCAAAGCGTTTCAGGGCTGCCTTGCGCACACGTGCGGCAGTCTCCTGGCCTTTCGCGCCCGTTCTGGATCGGCTTTGCGGTCTTGCGGCTGCACTTGCCATCTTGGTTCTCCCTATCGCAAAAAATAAATGAACGTTCGTTCATTTGCAAGGGTAATTTGAGTGCGAAAGCGTTGCTGCTAGAAAGAATGACAGGGGAACAGGCGCGACTGTCAAAAAACTTTCATGGATAACCTGTTCACAGTCCTTGGGCATTCTGCGTCCGGTTGAATGCGCTGACGAACCTGGGCGTACCTCCGGGATGTATTTCAAAGGAACCGATTGATGACCGAAGAAAGTGCAAAAACCTGGGTTGAAGCGGAATGGGCAGACAGCCTGGACGAAGAGCTGGAAATGGAGATCGACGATTTTCTCGTCGCCAAGGATCTCGCCTTCATCTCCGCGAAGAAGCACAAGTCGACCATCGACCGGAACACCTATTTCCACGAGTTGCTGCGTCTGCAGGCCGAACTGGTGAAGCTGCAGGACTGGGTGCAGCATACCGGTGAGAAGATCGTGATCATCTTCGAGGGGCGCGACGCCGCCGGCAAGGGCGGGGTCATCAAGCGCATCGCGCAAAGGCTCAATCCGCGTGTCGCCCGTGTGGTGGCGCTGCCGGCACCAACCGACCGTGAAAAGACCCAGTGGTACTTCCAGCGCTACGTGCCGCATCTGCCGGCCGCCGGCGAAATGGTGCTGTTCGACCGCTCCTGGTACAACCGCTCCGGCGTCGAGCGCGTCATGGGCTTTGCCAGCGATAGCCAGGTGGAGGAGTTCTTCCACGATGTGCCGGAATTCGAACGCATGATCGTGCGCTCCGGTGTGCGGCTGATCAAATACTGGTTCTCCATCACGGATGAAGAACAGCAGCTCCGCTTCCTGATGCGCATCCACGATCCGCTGAAGCAGTGGAAACTGTCGCCGATGGACCTGGAATCCCGCGTGCGCTGGGAGGATTACACCAAAGCCAAGGAAGAAACCTTCGAGCGGACCAATATTCCCGAAGCACCGTGGTTCATCGTGGAAGGCAACGACAAGAAGCAGGCGCGCCTCAACTGCATCAGTCACCTCCTGTCGATGATCCCTTACGAAGATATCCCGCACGACCCGATCAAGCTGCCGGAACGGGTCTACAATTCCGACTATGAGCGCAAGGTCCTGCCGGAACATCTCTACGTGCCGGAGAAATTCTGAGCCGCGACAGTGCTCCCTTCACGGGCGCGGCGCTTCTATGTGAAATCGCGGTGAAAGACCTTCGATGTCTCCCCGGATCTCCGCTACGCTTGTTCGGGGGGACGCGGTTGGTGTGAATGCTGCCCGCGTTCAGCCGATGAGGCCGGATTCAAATCAGCTTTTCACCAGCGAGCAGGCCTTTCTCCGGCCTTTCTGCCCTTGCGGAGTTAAATCGTTTTATGTCATCTGGCGTGCGTACCTCAAAATCATGGGAAGGATGCCAGCATGACGGAAAAGACTATCAGGTGGGGGATCGTTTCGACCGCGAAAATCGGTCTTGATAAGGTCATTCCGGGCATCCAGCGGTCGAAGACCGGCACCGCCTATGCGATTGCTTCGCGAGATCTCGGCCGGGCAAAGGAAGCAGCGAAGGGTCTCGGCATCGACAAGGCCTACGGATCATACGAGGAGCTGCTCGCAGATCCGGAGATCGACGCGATCTACAATCCGCTGCCCAACCACATGCACGTGCCCGTGACGATCCAGGCGGTGAACGCGGGCAAGCACGTGCTTTGCGAAAAGCCGGTCGCGCTGAATGCCGACGAGGCAAAGCAGCTTCTGGACCTGCCGAAGGACAAGCTGGTTGCCGAAGGCTTCATGGTTCGAGCGCACCCGCAGTGGATCAAGGCGCGCGAGATCGTGCGGTCCGGCGATCTTGGTGAGCTGAAAGCGATCCAGACCTTCTTCAGCTACTACAACGATGACCCGGGCAACATCCGCAACAAGGCGGATATCGGCGGGGGGGCGCTGCTCGACATCGGTTGCTACACGATGCTGGCCGGCCGGTATTTCTTCGATGCCGAACCTCAGCGGGTCGTTTCGCTGATCGACCGAGATCCCGCCTTCGGCACCGACCGCATGACCAGTGCCTTGCTCGACTTCGGCAATAACCGGCATCTCAACTTCACGGTCTCGACCCAGCTGACGCCTTATCAGCGCATTCATCTGGTCGGTACGAAGAAGCGGCTGGAAATCGTCATTCCGTTCAACGCGCCGCAGGACGAAGCTGTCCAGATCCGGCTTGACGACGGCTCGCTGCTCGGCGATGCGGCGATGCAGTCGGATATCATCGCGCCTTGCGATCAATATGCCGAACTGGCGGACGTGTTGGGCCGGGCGATCACCGGTGAAGCGCCACTTCCTTATGGCGCGGAAGATGCCGTCCAGAACATGAAGATCCTCGACGCTATCTTCGCGTCGGCGGAAAAGGATGGCTGGGTCAGCATCGGTTAAGCCGTTCGCACACCCTGCCTCCCGCAGTGCCAGGTCCCGGCCTCGAGCCGGGACCTGTTTTTTGAGGAGACCGCGGCGCAAAGGCCTGCGCAGCCACGAAAGGTCTTGGCGTGGTTGAAAAGCCGCCTTGTGTTCAAATCTCCACAAAAGCGAAACCGTTGTCACGTGTTTCCAGACATCCGAACCTGTCGGTAGACAGGTGCGTCGCTGCGAAAGGGATCCTGTCTGCCGACAGCCTGTCGAACAGAGCCCTTCGTGTTTTCACGGCCAGATCCGGGTCACTGTCGAGCGCATAGCGGACGTCCGGATTGGCAAATTGCAGCACATCGGACACCACGACATCCGCGAGCAGAATGGCTTCCTTGTTGCCTGAAGAAAGGTGCAAGGCCTGATGACCAGGGGTGTGGCCGGGCGCTGAGAGCAGGGTGATGCCATCACCGAGGTCGGCGTCGCCACGATGAAGCCGCAACTGATTGCCGACCGGTTTCGCAAGCGCCTGAATGAGGCCCACCAGCGGTCGTTTGTCTTCCGGTACGGAGGTCAGCAGGGCCTCGTCGGTCCAGAAGTCCCACTCGGCTGCCTGAACGTGGATCTCTGCATTCGGGAAGAGACTGCTGCCGTTCAGCGACAGTCCGCCGATATGATCGGCATGCATGTGGGTAATAACGATATCGGTCACCGCTGCGCGCTCTTCGGTCTTTTCCGGAGCCTGCCATGTCAGCGTGCCGCTGGCCGGAAATCGTTCCTTCAGATATTCGCCCGATCCGGCGTCGACCAGGATCTTGCGGGTGCCGGTCTCAATCAACCAGGTATTGGCGCCAAAGCGTGTGCTCGGGCTGACGGCGTCCTGTTCGGTCTGTGTCACGTTGGAAAAATAGGCTGCGGGAATGTCGAGATAACCGTCCGACAGGGCCGTGACGGTCAGGTTGCCGAGTGCAAGACGGGAAGCGGATTTATCGAGAGTGCCGAGCATAGGGGTCTCCATGTGTTTGTGCTTTGGAGAAACCTACCTTCGAGCATCTTTCGGGGCGATTGGCGCAAATGACAAAGAATGTGCTAAATCAGCCAAATGGACCAATCGCTGTCGATCGCCATTCTCGCTTATCCGGGCTCCTTGAAATCCGCTGTCTACGGGCTCCAGGATATTCTGGGCCATGCGGCGCGGATCAGCGATACCGGGATGAAACTGGATCTGTTGGAAGATTTTTCCGCGGCAGTGGACCGATATGACGCGGTAGTCCTGCCACCCTCGGCAGGAACGGTCCGTCTGGAAGAGGTTCCGGCTCTCCCTGCTTTTCTGCAGCATTTGCACGGTCGCGGCGCTGTTGTCTGTTCGGCTTGTACCGGGCTGACGTTCGTGGCGGCGGCCGGTCTGGCGGAGGGGCGCAAGGTTACGACCCATTGGGGACTGGAACAGCGTTTGTCAGCAGCCTATCCGGACCTCAGGCTCGATACGGACAGGCTGCTGATCGAATATTCCGACCTGATCACGGCCGGAGGCCTCATGGCTTGGGTCGATCTTGCGCTGGCGCTCATCGAGCGGTTTCTGGGGTACCCGGTGGCCGTTGCCACGGCGCGGCATTTCATTGTCGACTTTCGCCGCCGCGACCAGCGCCGGTTCAGGCGCTTCCTGCCTGAACTTCGGCACGGCGATGCTTCCATCTTGAAAGTGCAGCATTTCCTGGAAACCCGGTCGGGTGACGATGTGAGCGTTGCCGATATGGTGCGCACCAGCGGGGTGCCGGCGCGGACCTTTCAAAGGCGCTTCAAGCTGGCAACGGGACTTGCTCCGAAACAGTATCTCCAGGAGCTTCGCATTGAACGTGCGAGGGATCTCCTGATCGAAACGGATCGGCCCGTCTCGGATATCTGCTTTGCCGTCGGCTACAACGACCCGCCATCCTTCGTTCGCCTGTTTTCACGCCTTTCCGGCCTGACACCGGGCGCGTTCCGCGAGCAGTATCGACGGCAGTCAGATATGGCAGGGCAATCGGCTTGATCGACCCTCTTGTTGGTGCGACCTTTGCCGCTGCCGGCGAGCGCATATGAATATGAGAGAGGGACAGGCGATAGGCATTTTCGCAAGAATTTGGGGACTTCTGGCCGTGGTGGGCGCCTGCCTTCTCGCGGGAGGCGCCGCTGCGGACACGTTGCCTTCTCCCATCACGGGTGCGGTCGAGTTCGGCGGTCTCCAGATGAAGCTGTCAGAGGGCGACGGTCAAAGACGTTTGATCTTGGCAAACGGCGACCGTCTGCCTTTTCCGAAAGGTGGCACCATCGTTCTGGCTGTCGATCGGGTCCTGGTCTTTGATGCAGAGGGAAACACCGCCGGCAGTTTTCTTCATGACGGTCGGATTTCTTCTGAATTGCTGCAGCGGATGGCCGTTCTGGAGAGCTTTTCCGCAATAGGTGCAAACCAGACACGTGAAGACGCCGCACAACATCTTGCTGCCTTTGGTCTGCCTCGGACGTCTGCAGAACTGCTGGCGGCAATAAACCGGGATGTGCCGGAGTTTGCCCGCGCCAGTGGAGAGGAGTGTGGCGGCAATTGCGATTGGGCCGCGCTCAACGCCATCGAGCGTATTGCAGAAGACCTGGAACGCAAGGATGTCCGTATCTTCGAAAACGCCACTCGCTATCTTGTCGGCTTCGGGCCGCCGGAAGTAGAGACGAACCCTGACTACATGATAGCGGCAAATCCCGCTGCGCCGCTTTACCTGTCTGCGGACAAGACGGCTGCGGCGACGGATGCACTCGGCCTGAAGTTCTTGCTGCTGAATGCGGACGAGCAAACGGACAGCCCCGGGCGCCGGGCCGTCTGCGTTCCGCTTTCAGGCTGTGGTTGGGCGGAAATCGAAGTTCTGACAGAGGTTCGCCCGGAATGGCTCGAGTTTGAAAAATCGACCGGAAAATTGCTGCGCGTGATGTTTTGAGGTCGTTCATAAGGTCCTGAAAGAAAAGAAGGCGTACCTCTTCCGAGACACGCCTTTGGAGATGTTCGCTGGATTTCCCTGAAACGTCAGCTTTTCAGGAAACGCTCGCACTCCGTTGCCAGATCCGACAGATCCTCAAACGTTCCCGGACCGGCCGCGAGAACCGGGCCACCGTCCAGGATGGCATCCCCCGCCACCGGGAACGGGCGGTAGCTGCCGCCGGCTTCGGCGACCAGGCAATAGCCGGCAAGGCAATCCCAGGCATGCATGGACGGTTCGTAGAAACCGGCGAGCCTGCCCGCGGCCACGGAGGCCAGCATCTGCGCGCCCGATCCGGTGCGGATATAGTTGCCGCCACGCGCCATCAGACCGGCGATAATCGCGCCGATCATTTCCGCCGGTACGGCGTGGTTGGCGCCGATCCCGGTCAGGCTGTTTTGCAGGGTTCTGGATGAATCAAGCCGGAGGGGTTCGCCGTTAAGTGTTGCGCCGCCGCCCTTGACGGCTGCGAAGCTCTCGTCGTCGCAAGGCACGCGGATAACACCCATGACCAGGTCCGTGCCGTTGAGAAGGGCGATGGAAACACACCAGCTCGGCAGACCGTGAACGAAGGCGGATGTGCCGTCGATCGGATCAACCACCCAGGTGAACCCGCTGCTGCCCTGTTCGACGCCGTGTTCCTCACCCAGGATGCCGTCTTCGGGAAAGGAGGTGTGCAGCCTGTCGCGGATGAGGGTTTCAACGTTCTTGTCGGCGATCGAAACGACATCCTGCAGGCCGCCCTTGATCTCTATGGTGAGGTCCTTGCGCCGCCGAAAATAGTCGAGTGCCAGGGAGCCGGCTTCTTCGGCGATTTCCCGAGCCGCGGCGAACCTTGCTGTCAGCGCATCGGTCGATGGGGACATGTCTTGAGTAACCAGTGTCATCTCATGCCTCGATCAGGGCGAGACCGCGGTTGCGGAAGCCGAGGGAAACGGCTGTGTGGGGGGCAAACGACCTTTCGACCGAGTGATCGATGACGAAGAAGTTTCCGACCTGGGTCTCGATCTCATATTCCACATGATCGCCGAGATAGGCCGCGGTCAGGATCTCTCCGCCGAGGCCGGAAGCGCCTTCCGGGTTCAGGACGACCGAGCCGGGCCGTACCGCCAGCTTGGCCTTGCCGTTGGCGGTCTGGCGGGCGCGCAGCCGGTGCTGCAGGCCACCGACATCGATCAGTGTTTCGTCGCCTTCACGCCCGACGACTTCACAGCTGACGACATTCGCCTCGCCCATGAAGTCTGCGATGAACTCTGAAACAGGTTCTTCATAGAGTTCGCGCGGAGCGCCCTCCTGGGCGATCTTGCCGTCTTTCATGACCACGATCCGGTCGGACACTGCAAGTGCTTCGTCCTGGTCGTGGGTGACGTAGACGGCGGTGAAACCGAGCCGCTGCTGCAGCTCGCGGATTTCCGTCCTGACGCGCCGGCGAAGCCGGGCATCAAGATTGGACAGGGGTTCGTCCAGCAGAAGTACCTGCGGGTTCAGCACCAGAGCACGAGCGACCGCGACGCGCTGCTGCTGACCGCCGGAAAGCTCTGCCGGCAGGCGGTGACCCATGCCGCCAAGACCGACCTGGGCAAGGCCTTCTTCCGCCCGTTCGCGCGCCTCGCGCTTGTTGTATCCGGAGGATTCCAGGCCGTAGGCAACATTGTCGAGCGCGTTCATGTGCGGGAAGAGCGCATAGGACTGGAACACCATGGAGACGTCGCGCTCATGCGCCGGAACCATGGTGACGTCCCGTCCGCCGATCAGGATCCTGCCCGCGCTCGGGTGTTCGAGACCTGCCAGCATGCGCAAGGTGGTCGTCTTGCCGCAGCCGGAGGGGCCGAGCAGGGTCACCAGAGTGCCGGGTTCGATGGTGATCGACAGGTCCGGAATGGCGGTGAAGGTGCCGAAGTCCTTGCGGACGTTTTCAAAAACGACGGAGCCTGGTTTGAGGTCAGTCATGCAGTTTTCTCCTGCGCGATACGGATTTTATTGGATTTGGCCATGCCGGAGACGCGGTTTTCCCGGCGCAGGCGGCGTTCGCCGACCAGCAGCTGGAAGCCCGCAATGACCGTGATCATCACGAAGATCAGCATGGAGGAATAGGCGATGGCGATGCCGTATTCGCCGTTTTCGACGAGGCCGACGATGTAGGAGGTCGCCATGTTGTATTCCGCGCTGACCAGGAAGATGACCGCACTGATGGATGTGATTGCCCGGACAAAGGAATAGACCAGCGCGGCGGTGATAGCCGGCCGCAACAGCGGCAGGATCACCTTGCGCAGGGTCCGGGCGCTGTTGGCCCGAAGCGTCAGCGAAGCTTCGTCCAGGCTCTTGTCGAGCTGGCTCATGGCGGCAATGCCGCCGCGCACGCCAACGGGCATGTTCCGGAAGACGAAGCAGGCAACCAGAATCAGGGCCGAGCCGGTCATCTCGATGGGCGGCAGGTTGAAAGCCATGATGTAGCTGATGCCGATGACGGTGCCGGGAATGGCGAAGCTCATCATGAGGGCAAATTCGAAGGCGTTCTTGCCGGCGAATTTCTGCCGCACGATGATATAGGCCGTCAGCAGGCCGACTGCCGCTGTCAGGGGGGCGGAGATCAGGGCGATTTCCATGGTCGTCCAGAAGGAGTTCCAGGCAACGCCGGTCCACACGAGAGTGCCATCCTGGAAGGTGACCGAGAACGCCCTGGCGTAGTGTTCCAGCGTCAGGGAATTGTCGAGACCCCAGGTCTTCACGAAGCCGCCGAACAGGATCATGCCGTAGACGACGATGGTGAAGCCCATCCAGGGAAGAACGATGCCATAGACGGTGACGGAGAGGCTCTTCGGCAGGCCCGCATGGGCACCGCTGTCGCCCTTGCCGGTGACGGTTGCGAAGTTCTTGCCCGACAGCCACAGACGCTGCGCAAGGAAGGCGGTCAGTGTGAAGCTGAGCAGGATGATCGCGAGCACGGCGGCGCGGGACGGGTCGACCTGCGAGCCGACGACGGCAAAGAAGATTTCGGTCGAGAGCACGCCATGGCTGCCGCCAAGCACCAGCGGATTACCGAAATCGGCCATGCTTTCGATGAAGCCGATCAGGAAAGCGTTGGCAAGGCCGGGTTTCATCAACGGCAGAGAGACGCGCCAGAACGTGCGCCAGCGGTCGGCCCGCAGCGTTTGCGAGGCTTCTTCCATCGATGGGCTGACACCTTCGACAACACCGATCAGGACGAGGAAGGAGATTGGCGTGAAGGACAGGACCTGCGCAATCCAGATGCCCGTCAGCCCGTAGAGCCAACGGCTTGGTTCAATGCCGAACAGCGTGTCGAGCGCTTCGGTAACAACGCCGGAGCGGCCGAACAACAAGGTGAGTGCCAGGCCGATTACGAAGGGTGGGGTGATGATCGGCAGGACGGTCAGAAGCCGCAGGCCCTTCTTGAAGGGAAAGCGCGTGCGTGTGGCGACCAATGCGAAGGCGAGGCCGAGAATGGTCGAGCCGAGGCCGGTCATCACCGCAAGGAACAGCGTGCGCCATGCGACGCCGCAGCGATTGCCGCCGATGACACAGTCAAGGCTCCAGATCGCGGGATCCTGCATGTTGCGGATGAAGCCGTCCGGCTTGAAGGAGCCGTCGAAATCCTGCACCGAGCCGGCGAACATCGAGCTAATGGGATAGAAGATGAATACCGTCACCAGGAAGATCAGGATGGAGATCGATCCGACGACAAAGGCATCGCCCTTCATGAAGCCCCGTTCTGCAAGGCCGAAGGCGATGAAAAGGACGAAGATCAGCGAGGTGAGGATGGCACCTGCCCCCATGGCGGGCTGGCCAAGCGGCAAGGCTCCGAAGGCGGTTTCGGGAAAGGTCCAGGCCCAGCCGGTGAAGCTGATCGCAAGGCCCTGAAGTGCCATGTACAGAATGCCGATGGTGCCGGTGACGACGAGCAATCGGCCGCGCTTGTTGGCGTCGGCCATGAAGCGAGCGCTGCCGCCGATCAGGAAGAGAGCCAGTGCCAGCACAAGCCACACGCGACCTTCCGCAAAGATCTGCAGAAGACCGGGCGCGAGATCGGATGAGAACGGAAAGTCCGATGGCCACTCAAAGGAAAAGAAGCCGCGTTCGACCCTGTACCAGGGTACGATCAGAAAGGCGCCGATCCCCAGCCCGAGTAGAGCGTTCAGCCGTTTGTTGCCACTCAGCATGGCCACCCCTGTATTTATGGTTTTTCAATAACGGTCGTGCCCCGCCGCATGGCTATTGCGATGGGCTGGCGACGCCGGCCGGAAGTGCGGACGTGCCGCGGCACTGCCATCGACGTGTCAGATGCTTGTGGCGGCAGCTTTCAGCGAACATACGTCCGCCTTGCTGCGCAGTCTGTCCGGGCGAAGCCCGCACCCGGCTTTTAGGCAGCCGTGTGCGGACTTCTTCGGGTGTTGGGGTCAGTTGGCGATAGCGCCAATCTCACGGTCCCAACGCTCCAGGAGGCTCTTGCGGGTATCCGGGTTGCCGTAGGTGGTGAAGTCGTAATCGATCAGCTTGATGTCTTCGAACTTCGGTGCTTCCGGCGGAACTTCGGCAGCCTTGTTGGACGGCAGCTGGAAGGACTTTGCCTCTTTCATACGGGACTGAACTTCCGGAGACAGGGCCCAGTCGTACCAGACCTTCGCATTGTCGAGGTTGCGGGCATCCTTGACGATGGACATGGAGCCGATTTCATAACCGGTACCTTCGCACGGTGCGATTGCCTTGACCGGGAAGCCGGAAGCAGCTTGTGCAATGGCGTCATGCATGAAGACGATACCGAGGCCGGTTTCGCCGCGTGCCGCGGCCTTCACCGGTGCAGAACCCGACTTGGTGTACTGGGACACGTTGTTGTTGAGTTCCTTCAGATAGTCGAAGGCCTCGTCTTCGCCCATGATCTGAACCAGGGAAGCAAGCGCGGTATAGGCGGTGCCGGAAGAGTTCGGGTTGGCGACCTGGATTTCAGCTTTCAGCTCAGGTTTCAGGAGGTCTGCCCAGCAGGCGGGTTCGGCAAGGCCCTTGTCCTTGAAGATTTCGGTGTTGTAACCCCAGCCGAGAGCGCCGGCATAAACGCCAACGGTCTTGAAGCCGGAGCTTTCCGCCTGCTTCTGAGCCCACTCATGAAGGTCTGCGAGCTTTTCCGACTTGTATTCCTGGGTCAGGTTTTCAGAAGCTGCCTGAAGATGCGGGTCGCCGGTGCCGCCCCACCAGATATCGGTCTTCGGATTGCGGGATTCGGCGCGGATCTTTGCGTAGCTTTCGCCTGACGACAGGCGCACCATGTTGACCTTGATGTCATGCTTGGCTTCGAAGTCGCCCTGCAGCTGTTCACAGATCACGACATCTGCCGAACAGATGACATTGAGGTCGCCCGCTGCCATGGCCGGAGCAACCGAGTAGGTTGCTGCCGTTGCAAGCAGTGCGACGGAAAGTGATTTCAAAGACATGGTTTCCTCCACTTTTGGCTTTCAGCCTGTTACCTGCCCGGACGGGCAGGCGTTTGTTTCAGCCCGGGGGCTGATGTGTTGACCGGCATGAGGCAAAGCTTGCCCGTTCGGATCCGCCTCCACGGGTCCGTTGCCGGTCGAATTTCAAATGACGAACTCCGGATTTTCCTTCGCTGGCGAAGGGTCAATCTCGTCCTTTACTGGGTGGCTACAGGGGTTGCCGTCTGCAGCACCTCCTTGTCGAAACGGTCGAGCAGTCTTCGCCTCTGGTCAGGTGAACCGAAGGTGGCGAAGTCGTAGTCGACCATGCGAATGAGTGAAATATCGGGGGCTGCCGGTGGCAGCGACGCTTTCGCGTTTGCGGGTATCTGGTTCTGTCCTGAGGCCGCGCAGGTTTCCTGTCCTTCCGGGCTCAGCGCAAAATCGACAAACAGGCGGGCAGCCTCGGGGTTCCTGGCGCCCTTGACGATGCTGACGGCGCCGATCTCGTAGCCGGTGCCTTCGCAAGGTGCGACGATGACCATGGGCGCGCCGGCAAGTTTCTGCGTCACCGCGTCGTGGATGAAGGAGATGCCGATGCCTGTCTCACCACGGGCGGCTGCCTGAACCGGTGCTGCGCCCGAAGTGGTGAACCGGTCGATGTTTTTCGCAAGCGCCGCCAGATATTCGAAAGCCTCGTCTTCCCCCAGCAGCTGAACGAGCGTTGCCAGCATCGTATAGGCGGTTCCCGAGGAATTCGGATTGGGCATCTGAACAAGGCCCTTGTACCGCGGTGCGGTCAGGTCTTTCCAGCAGGACGGAGCGGCAACTCCGTGCTCAGCCAGAAAGTCGGAATTGTAGCCAAACCCGAGTGCGCCTGCATAAATGCCGGCCGCCTTGCCGCCTGACATCAGAAAGAAATTCTGCGCCCAGGGCAGCGTGTCCTCGAAGTTTTTCGGCTGGTAGGGTTCAAGCAGGTCTTCGCCTGCAGCCTGCAGGTGGGTGTCGCCGGTGCCGCCCCACCAAACGTCGATCTTTGGTGCGGCGCGTTCGGCCCGGACCCTGTCGAGGATCTCGCCGGTGCTTCTGCGTTCCATGGAAACATCAAGGCCGGTCTTTTCCTCGAAGACAGCCTCCATCATCTGGCACCACTCGACCTGCACGGCACACAGGACATTCAGGTCCTGCGCCGAAGCAGCGTTGAGCGACAGCGACAGCCATACGGCCGCACCCGCTCCGAGTGACGCGATGAATTTCATGTTTCCTCCCAGTCCGGAACCAGGCCCCGGACAGCTATTACCATGGCAGAAGAGGCAGTGTTCGCAACAGGAGATTGGTTACTGTTGTTTCGCTGGCAAAAGAAAAGAGTTACAAATATTACAAGCCTTACAAATGTGACAAGCAATTGAAAAACCAAGGCTTTGCATAATACGGCTCTATGCCTATGATGTCACTCGGGAGGACATAGGTTTGCTGAACGAAGGCATCAAGATCCTGATCGTGGAGGACGATCAGGATATGGCGGAATTGATATCGGATCTTCTGGAAGCCGAAGGCTGGTCGCCGGTTGCTGCGCGCTCGGCGGAAGAAGCTGCGCGGATCCTGCCGGAGCATGCCTTTCATCTGGTTCTGGTCGATCATAACCTGCCGGGCATGTCCGGCCGGGTGTTTGCGCAGAAGCTGCGATCGCAGACCGATATCGGTATCGTCATGGTGACGGCCGCCGGTAGCGCCGCAGATCGTGTGCTTGGCCTTGAAACCGCCGCCGACGATTATGTGGTCAAGCCGTTCGAGCCGATTGAACTCACCGCCCGGATCAAGGCGGTGCTCCGGCGGATGCATCCGTCCCTGCGCGGCAGCGACAAGGACACCATCAGCGTTCAGCACGAGCCGACCGCGCTGCTTCTGGGCGACTGGGTGATCGATCTCGTCAATCGCAAGGCCGTCTGCACGTCTCACCCGACCCGGACGCTGACGTCGTCGGAATTTTCCCTGCTGGAGATCTTGGCATCGACGCCGAACGAACCGGTGAGCCGGACCAAGATCCTGGAACAGCTGGGCGCGGAAACGGACAGGCTGATCGATCGCAACGTCGATGTTCTGGTCCTGCGGCTTCGCCGCAAGATCGAGCGAAACCCTGACCTGCCGCAACATATCAAGACCCGCCGGGGGAAGGGCTACATCCTGCATCAGGATCCCGCCCATGCACCTTAAATGATCAGCCGGCCGGTTCTTTCTTCCATTGCCTTCAGGCTGCCTGCCGCCATCGCGCTGATCTGCGCCGTCGCCTTCACGCTGTCGGCCATCGCGATCTACGGGCTTTTGAAGGCGCGTGAGGAAACCGCCGCTTACGGGCTGCAGGCCTTCACCAGTCTGGCTGATGCAGCGCTGGTCTCCAGGCAGGTGTCTGACCTCGTCTCCAGTGCGCCTTTCCTGATGAATGCGACCTCGCCCTACACCGTCTCTGGCAAGAGTCGGCTGCTGGTGGAGCAGGTCGACCAGTTGTTGAGTTCACTTCCTGACTATCCGCCGGGCAAGGAGACCTACCGGGCCGCCAACACGCGGATCTTCGAACTGCTCGGGCAGATCCGTGCGCAGACGCTCGCGCTGTCTGCAAAGGCCGAAACCGCCCAGCACTACAAGGAAGAAGTCTCTTCCGCGCTCGGCATGATCGCCGTTGCCGACACGGCCAGCCAGAAGGAACCTCGTCAGCGCCTCAATGCCATCGTGCATTCCGTGTCGAGTGCGGGCAGCCTGTTTCAGCTTGGCGAGTTGAAGCGGCGCTATGTGGCGGAGCCTGCCGCGGCCTCATTGCCGCCGTCGGACCTCAGGCCCTATGAGCGGGTTTTCGAGGCGCAGACCAGCTATCTCCTGGAAATGTTCGCCGTGCGCAGCGCAATTGCCAGACTGCACACGGTGGCGCGGGAGCTGTCCCTTGCGACGGAAACCCAGTCGGGCATCGTGACGGAAACCCTCAACCGGGATTTCCAGTCGACCTCGGCAACCCTGCAGCAGCTTCTGGTGATCGTTGCCGTGGCTTCACTGCTGGTGTTGACCATGGCGGTGATGTCGATCCGTTCGGTCATCCGGGTATCGAAAGGCATCGTTTCGCTGTCCAGCGGCATGAACGCCCTTGCCAAGGGGCAGAAGGATGTCGGTCCGCCGGTCTATCAGGGCGATGAAACCGAGCTCCTGAACCTGCAGCAGGCCTTTCTCGCCTTCAAGGAAAGCGTTGACCGGGTCACACGTCTGCGGCGCACGGCGGAGGCCGCTGCCAGGACAATCCGTTCCACCTTCCGCAGCATGAATGAGGGTATTGCCATCTTCGATGCTGCCGGCAAACCGGTCACCATGAACCGGCGGGTCATCGAATTGCTGGGTCACAAGGGTGCTGCCCGCAAGCTGCCTCTTGTCCAGTTTCTGGAGCCGGTCCCGGAAATCCGGACTGAACTGCTTCCGGGTGCGCCCGACGGCAGACCCCTGAGCGCCCCCTTTTCCGTACGTCATCGTTCCGAGAACGGGTCGGTGACGGAAATCTCGCTGTCGCGGCAAAGCGATGATGGTGTCGTGCTGCTCGCCCGGGATGTGACCTTGCTGGACCGCCAGGAAGCGGAGGCAGCCAAGGCCCAGAGGCTTGACGGCATCATGCGCCTGACGCACCAGCTCAGCCACGAGGTCGGCAACACCATCGGCATCATTACCGGAAGCCTCGGACTGCTGGAGCGGGACGGCGGCTTCAGCGATCGCCAGGCCCGCAACATTGCCCGCATTCGCAAGGCGGCGGATCGAGGTCGGTCGCTTGCCAGCAGCATGTTGACAATCGGCCGTCAGCAACCTGCCAACCTCAGCCGCATCGGTATGTCCTCGTTGCTGCGCGGCATGGCGGACATTCTGGAAATCGCCATCGGCGAGAAATGCAGTCTGAAACTGGATCTGGACGACAGCTTGCCACCGCTGGTGCTGGATCCGGAACTCTTCGAGCAATCGGTACTCAATCTCTGCCTGAATTCGGCAGCGGCGATGCCCGACGGCGGCGAAGTGCAGGTTGCCACATTTTCAAACGGGGACGCGGTCGTGGTTGCCGTCCGGGACACGGGCATCGGCATGAGCCGGGAGGAGGTCGACAAGGCCTTCGAGCCCTATTTCACCACCAAGACCAGCGAAGGCGGCGCGGGGCTGGGCCTTGCTGTCGTCTATGGCTTCGTTCGCCAAAGCGGCGGCACGGCAAATATCTTCTCCGAGCCGGGCAAGGGCACGACCGTCGAATTGCGGTTTCCGCAAGACGTGGAAGAAGCCGGGGAAGTCACTCCGCGCATCGAGGTCGTTCCCTGAGGTGCTGACCATCCACCTGGGGAACGTTTCCAAGTTCATCGTATTCGGAACCACCTCACCACCTGAGTCACCCCGGACAAGCGAAGCGCAGATCCGGGGCCTACTCGCGAAGCCGATTGCTGAAGCCGATGTCATCGTCTTGATGGTTGCTGCACCTTGCGAACGCTCTGGAAATGAGTGGGCCCCGGGTCTCGCGATGCTCGCCCGGGGTGACGCAGGGGGGGGTGAAGTGGGGGGCAATTTCTGATGCAGTGCTGAGCCGGCGAGAGCCTAGCTGCCTTAAGCCGTTGATAAGGCGGAGATGTCTGGAGACTTTGAGCAATGCGAACGTGTTGCTGATTGTTGTCTAACTCGATCATCGATCTCGTCTGTCTCTCCAATTTCACGTCCTTGCAAAATTCCACTCTTGACTCATTTGGAACGTTCCAGTAATTGTTCCAATTAAGAAATTGGAACGTTCCAAAATTAAGAGTTATTCGGGAGGAATGGATGCGTTGGGCCCTTATCGGTGCAAGCCGAATTGCGTCGAGTTACATGATCGATGCCATCCGCTCGCAGAATGCCGACATCCAGTCCGTCCTGAGTTCGGATGCGGCCCGCGGCGAGGCGTATGCACGTGAGCATGGTATTGCCGACAGCTTCACGGATCTGGATGCGCTCCTTGCGGATGACAGTGTCGACGCGGTCTATATTTCCACCACCAACGAAAAGCACCATGCGCAGGCGCTGGCCGCGATCGCTGCCGGAAAGCATGTGCTGTGCGAAAAACCGCTCGCCATGACCCTGGATGAGGCCAGTGAAATGGTTCGCACTGCCGCCGGCAAGGGTGTGGTCTTTGCGACCAATCATCATTTGCGCAATGCCGGATCTCATCTGGCCATCCGCGAGCTGATCGCTTCCGGCCGCGTCGGCAAGGTGTTGAGCGCACGCGTCTTCCACGCGGTCAACCTGCCGGACGCGTTGCGCGGCTGGCGCATCAACGATGCGGCTGCCGGTGGCGGCGTCATTCCCGATATAACCGTGCATGACGCGGACACCATCCGCTTCCACCTGGGTGAAGATCCGCAGGAAGTCGTTGCCAAGGCAGCAGCCTCAGGCCTCGGAGAAGGGGTCGAGGACAGCGTGATGTCCGTCTGGTCGATGCCGTCGGGTGCCATGGTGCAGTCCCATGAAAGCTTCACGCATAAATTCGCGGGAACCGGCATCGAGTTTCACGGCACGGATGGGTCGATCTTCGCCCGCAACGTCATGACTCAGGAACCTGTCGGAGCGGTTCGTCTGGTCGATGCGGATGGCGAACACGAGATCTCCTACGACAAGCATAACCTCTACCACCGCGCGCTCGGCCTCTTTGCCGATGCGGTCAACGGCAAGGGGCGTCCTTCTGCCGATGGTGTCGACGGGGTCAAGTCGCTGGCGGTCGCCCTTGCCGTGCGCGAGGCCGCGCAGTCCGGCAAGGCTGTTGCCGTCAACTATGGAGGCTTCTGAACATGACCTCCAAGATCGTTTCCATGGCGGATGCCGCCGCCCGCATTCAGGACGGCGCGGTCATCACCGTTTCCTCTTCCTCCGGTCTCGGGTGCCCGGACAAGATCCTTGAGGCCATTGGCACAAGGTTCGACAGCGAAGGGCACCCGAGAAACCTCACGACGCTCCATCCCATTGCCGCCGGCGACATGTACGGCATCAAGGGGATCGATCACCTTGCCAAGGACGGTCTGCTGTCGACCATCATTGCAGGGTCCTACCCTTCCGGTCCGTCCAACCTGCCGATGCCGGCGATCTGGCAGATGCTGGTGGAGAACCGGGTAGCTGCCTACAACGTGCCTTCCGGCATCCTGTTCGACATGCACCGGGATGTTGCGGCCCGCCGCCCGGGCGTCATGACCAAGGTCGGTCTCGATACCTTCGTCGACCCGATCCGTCAGGGCTGTGCCATGAACGATGTCGCGGCAGACCGGCCCATCGTGTCCCGGCTGGAGCTTGGCGGCGAAACCTGGCTGCATTTTCCGAACATCGTGCCGGATGTCGCGATCATTCGGGCAACGACTGCGGATGAACGCGGCAACCTCACCTACGAACACGAAGGCGCCTATCTCGGCGGCCTGGAGCAGGCGATTGCCGTGCGCAATCACGGCGGCCTGGTGATCGCGCAGGTGAAGCGTGTGACGGCCTCGGGCTCGCTGCGTCCGCACGATGTTCGTGTGCCCGGTCATCTGGTCGATCTCATCGTTGTCGATCCGGACCAGCGCCAGACCACTGAAACCGGTTACGACCCGGCGATCTCCGGCGAGATCATGCGGCCGTGGTCCAGCTTCTCGCTTGCCGAGCACGGCATCGAGAAGGTTGTCGCCCGCCGGGCAGCAATGGAACTCAAGTCCGGCCAGACGGCAAACCTCGGCTTCGGCATTTCGGCGATGGTGCCACGCGTGCTGCTGGAAGCCGGTCAGGAACAGGCCGTCACCTGGGCGATCGAGCAAGGTGCGACCGGCGGCATGCCGCTGACAGGTTTTGCTTTCGGCTGCGCTTCCAACGCCGATGCTTACATGCCGTCGCCGCAGCAGTTTACCTACTTCCAGGGCGGCGGTTTCGATGTCTCCTTCCTGTCCTTCCTGGAGATCGATCTGGATGGCAACGTCAATGTCTCCAAGCTCGGCAAGAAGCCCTATCTGACCGCAGGTTGCGGCGGGTTTGTCGACATCACTGCGAATGCGCGCAAGATCGTGTTCTCGGGTCTTTTCGAGGCGGGTGCCGATCTGGAGTTGACGGAGGACGCGCTGAAGGTGCGGACGCCGGGCAAGTTCACCAAGATGGTGGACGAGGTCGAGCATGTCACTTTCTCCGGTCGCAGGGCGAAGGAACTCGGCCAGGACGTCATCTATGTGACCGAGCGCTGCGTTATCCACCTGACCGATGCAGGTCTGGTGGCGACTGAGATCATGCCGGGCATCGATCCGGCACGTGACATCGTCGATGCTTCGAAGGGCCGGGTGCGGCTCGCAAACGATCTGGTCGAGATGCCGAAAGCGCTTCTGTCCAGGGGTGCGATGGAGCTGAGCCTGTGAGCGCGCTGCATCTCATCCGTCATGGGGCAATCGCCGAGCTGAAGCTGGACAATCCGGCCAAGCTGAATGCGTTCACGCTCGACATGCTGAAGGCGCTTGAACCCTTTTGCGATGAGCTGGAGCGCGATGCGTCGATCCTTGCGGTGGTGATTACGGCGGAGGAGAGCAAGGCCTTTTGTGCCGGCGCGGACATTCTCGAATGGTCCGAGCTGTCGCCTTACGACTTTGCCCGCCACTGGGTGCGCGAAGGCCACCGGGTTTTTGACCGGCTGGCGCGGCTTTCCAAGCCGACGGTGGCTGCGCTTGGCGCGCACGCCTTTGGTGGCGGACTGGAGTTTGCAGCGACCGCCGATATCCGCGTGATGGCGCCAAGGGCGACGCTGGCGCTGCCGGAAGCATCCGTCGGCATCGTACCGGGCTGGTCCGGCACGCAACGGTTGATCCGTTTGCTGGGTGAGCCGATGGTGAAGGAAATGGCCCTGTTCGGCCGGCGCATTTCCGCAGAACGTGCCTATGCGGCGGGCTTTGCAGCCGAGATATCCGACGATCCGGCTTCTGCTGCTTTCGAGATGGCCGAGAAGCTGGCCGACAAATCGTCCCGGGCCGTGGAAGTGGCCAAATACATGATCCATGCCGCCGTGGGAGAAGATCGCAGTGCCATGATCGAGGCGCTCGGCTCCGGCATGATCAGTCCGACAGAAGATCGCAACGAGGGCGTTACCGCCTTCCGTGAAAAGCGCAAACCGAATTTCCTGGAAGTTAAGTCATGAGTGACCTGAACGTCGTTTCCATCAGCGAAGCAAAACTCCCGGCCGAACCGTTCGTCGCCCGTCACCTGATCGATGGCGACTGGCGTCAGAGTGCTGACGGGTCCACCTTCGATCGTGTGTCTCCGTCCCATGGCAGCGTTGTCACGAAGGCGGCGAAGGGCGGTGCCCGTGATGTTGATGCGGCGGTTTCCGCCGCGCGGCTTGCTTTCGACAAGGGACGCTGGTCCCGCACCAGCGGCAAGGAGCGGGCAACGCTTCTCTTGAAGATCGCCGATCTGATCGACCGGGAACGGGAGCGGATCGCTTACTGGGAAACGCTGGAATCCGGCAAGCCGATCAGCCAGGCCATGGCGGAAATCGAAGGCGCGTCCGATATCTGGCGCTTTGCCGCTTCGCTGGCGCGCACCATGCACGGCGAAAGCTACAATTCACTCGGCAGCGACATGCTCGGCCTGGTTCTCAAGGAGCCGGTCGGTGTCGTTTCCATCATAACACCGTGGAACTTTCCGTTCCTGATCGTGTCGCAAAAACTGCCTTTCGCGCTTGCTGCCGGCTGCACCGCGGTTATCAAACCTTCCGAAATGACCCCGGCAACGACGGTCATTCTGGGTGAACTGTGCATCGAAGCCGGTATTCCGGCCGGGGTCGTCAACATCGTCCTTGGCTATGGCGATCCGGTTGGAACGGCGATGACCGCCGACAAGCGTGTCGACATGGTCACCTTCACCGGCTCGACCGGCGTCGGCAAGGCCATCGTCAAGGCGGCGGCCGGAACCTTGAAGAAGGTCTCGCTGGAACTTGGTGGCAAGAACCCGCAGGTCATCTTCCCCGATGCCGACCTCGAAAGCGCCGTCGATGCGGTTGTCTTCGGCGTCTATTTCAATGCGGGCGAATGCTGCAACTCCGGATCCCGGATCATTGTGCACGAAAACATCGCCGAGGCGTTCCTGAAGGCGACAGTGGATCTGTCGCGGAAGGTGCCCTTCGGCGATCCTCTGGACCCATCGACCAAGGTCGGCGCGATCATCACGCCCGACCACCAGAGCAAGATCGACAAATATGTGCGCGATGCCGCGGACGCCGGAGCGACTGTCCACCTGGGCGGGGAAGCCCTGACGGTTCCCGGCCTTGCCGGACAGTTCTACCAGCCGACGATCGTTGCGGATGTAAAAAGCGATATGCCGATCGCCCGCGAAGAAGTATTCGGGCCGGTACTTTCGGTGCTGACTTTCAAGACGCTGGATGAGGCGATCGATCTCGTCAACGATGCCGACTACGGTCTGTCCGCCGGTGTGTGGAGCGAGAACGTTCACACCTGTCTGGAATTCGCCCGCCGGGCGCATGCGGGCACGGTGTGGACCAACACCTGGATGGATGGTTTTGCGGAACTGCCCTTCGGCGGCGTAAAGGAAAGCGGCCAGGGCAGGGAACTTGGCAAATACGGACTGGACGAGTTCCTGGAAGCCAAGACCGTGACCATGCGCATCGGCAAGACCCGGGCACCCTGGGTGGCGTGATGAGCAGGCTAGTCCGAAATCGAGAAGGCGCCTTCGGGCTTCAGGAGGATCTGCATATCCTCCATGGGGGCGCCGTCGATCCTCGCGAGAAGAACCTTGGCCATGGCTCTGCCGGTGGCGCGCAGGTCCTCGTCGATGGTCTCGATTCTCGGGCGGAAATGATTGGAAATGGGCGAGGCGCGCTTGGCGACGACGTCGATTTCCATACCGGGTGTCAGACCGATGTCGTTGAGATAGGCCAGGGTGACCAGGGCCATGACCTCACCGACGCAGACATAACCGTCGGGCGCGTTGGGGCCGGCATGGAGCGAGCGCAGGGTCGCTGCGATCTCGTCGGGCTCGCTGTCGAGGTCAACGCGATCGGGAACCGTCAATTGAACGCCATGGGAAATGGCTGCCTGGCGGGCGCCGAACCGCAGGTGCTGACCGAAGGTGTAGCGTTCGTTCGGCATGACCATGCAAATGTGTTTGCGCCCCTTTGCAACCAGTCGCTCCACGGCCATGCGTGCGAAAACCTCGTTGTCGAAGTCGACGTAAGGGTGGGGCGTGGTGAAGTCCGTCCGGCCATGGGTGGCAAAGGGGAAGTTGTGCTCCAGCAGGTAGCGGACCCGCTCGTCAAAGCACTCGGTGCGGGTAAAGACAATGGCGTCTGCCAGCGAGTGCCTGCGGATGTTGCGGATTGCCTCAAGCCGGTCGTCGGCAAGACCGTCTGCTGTAATGGTGATCGCGTAGCCGGTTCCGGCAAGGCCTTCGGACATGCCGCCGAGAAACTCGGATGTGAAACTGAGAAACTCGTGCCGTGTGTTCAGGAGAAGGCTGATGACCTTGGTACGGCCGGTGCGCAGGCGCTGTGCCGCGCGATTGGGAACGTAGCCGAGACGGCGGGCAACTTCGGAAACGCGTTCGCGCGTCGTCTCCGCGATCCTGGGGTCTCCGGCAAGGGCGCGGGAAACCGTGGTCACCGCGAAGCCTGCCTCCTGCGCCACCGTGCGCAAGGTGGGACGCGGCAGCTTTTCGGCGGCGCGACCGCTGTTGGGTTCAAAGGTTTTTCGCGTCATGCCCGTTCACTTCAGCCGAAGCCTTCTAGCTCAAAAAGCAAGCCAAGTCTAATCAGGGCTTTTGTAACGTTACAACACAATAATGTGCTGCACTGCAGCACCGAAACATCCGCCTTAATAGTATGTAAGACAAACGAAACTCTTTGTTTTTCGGGAGTGATGAAAATCGTTGACACCACTCCGGTTTGCAACGTTACAATAAACGTTGCGTGACACTCGATTGCCGGGCTCCGGCACTCGAAACGCCTTTAGGCACCTTATGGGAGGAATATCGATGTCTTTGAAATCTCTGAAGCTGGGCCTCGCCGCCCTTGCAATGAGCACAAGCCTGGCGTCCGCCGCCGATGTTGAAGTTCTGCACTGGTGGACTTCCGGCGGTGAAGCTGCTGCTCTGAACGTTCTGAAGCAGGACCTGGAAAGCCAGGGCATCGGCTGGCAGGACATGCCGGTTGCAGGTGGCGGCGGTACCCAGGCCATGACCGTGCTGCGCGCACGCGTTACCTCCGGCAACCCGCCCACCGCCGTACAGATGCTCGGCTTCGACATCACCGACTGGGCCAAGGAAGGCGCACTTGCCGACCTGAACATCCTGGCCGGCATGGAAGGCTGGGACGACGTGGTTCCGGAAGCCCTGCAGAAATTCTCCAAGTATGACGGCAAGTGGGTCTCCGCTCCGGTGAACGTCCACTCCACCAACTGGGTCTGGGCGAACAAGGCCATCCTCGACGAGCTTGGTATCGAGCCGCCGCAGAACTGGGACGAGTTCGTTGCCGCTCTGGAAAAGGTCAAGGCATCCGGCAAGACCGCGATCGCGCACGGCGGTCAGGCCTGGCAGGACGCGACCATCTTCGACGCAGTCGTGATGGCGACCGGTGGACCCGAGTTCTACCAGAAGGCCTTCATCGACCTGGACGAGGAAGCGCTCGGCTCCGACACCATGAAGGAATCGTTCGACCGCATGGCCGTGATCCGCTCCTACGTGGATGACAACTTCTCCGGCCGTGACTGGAACCTTGCGACCGCCATGGTCATCAATGGCGATGCAGCCTTCCAGATGATGGGCGACTGGGCGAAGGGTGAATTCCTGAATGCCGGCAAGAAGCCGGATGAAGACTTCCTCTGCTTCCGCTTCCCGGGCACCCAGGACCAGGTGACCTTCAACGCCGACCAGTTCGCGATGTTCGCGCAGGGTCCGGAAGTCGGCAAGGAGCAGGCTGCCCTGGCAACCGCCATCCTGTCACCGAGCTTCCAGTCCGCGTTCAACGTCGTCAAAGGCTCCGTTCCGGCCCGGACCGACGTGCCTAACGATGACTTTGACGCCTGCGGCAAGAAGGGCATGGTGGATCTGAAAAAGGCTGCCGACAGCGGCAACCTCTACGGCTCCATGGCGCATGGTCACGCCAACCCGGCTGCCGTCAAGAACGCCATGTATGACGTGATCACGGCGCATTTCAACGGGGAATACGACAGCGAAACCGCTGTTGCAGAACTCGTTACCGCCGTTCAGATCAACAAGTAACGACCGCGCGGAGAGCGGTGATCCGTCACCGCTCTCCCACCGGTTCGGCGGACCGTCTCGCGGTTGCAAGCAACCGCCTGGAGCCGGCCGGAACCAAAGTCTCAGAGCTGCCGCGCGCGTTCGCTGGAACGCCGGCAAAAGTGCTCTAGGTCGGGGAACTCAAGATGTCTTTCTCTGAAACGGCGAACCCGCGCGGTTCCGTTGTTGACAGACTGCGTGATGCTTTGCCCAAACTCGTGCTCAGCCCGACGATCGCCATCGTGGCAATCTTCGTTTACGGCTTCATCGCCTTCACGCTTTACCTGTCTTTCACGGACAGCCGTATTCTGCCCACCTTCGGCTGGGTCGGCTGGCAGAATTATGAAAACCTCTTCAAGATCCGTGCGTGGGATACGGCCGTTTGGAACCTTGTGGTTTTCGGCGTTCTCTACATCACCATCTGCTGCGTCCTGGGTCTGCTGCTGGCGATCCTTCTCGATCAGAAGATCCGCGCAGAAGGCTTCATCCGCACGATCTACCTCTATCCGATGGCGCTCAGCTTCATCGTGACCGGAATTGCCTGGAAATGGTTCCTCGACCCGGGCATCGGTATCGAGGCCGTCGTGCGCGGCTGGGGCTGGGAAACCTTCACCTTCAACTGGATCAAGGACCGGGATTTCGCGATCTACACCATCGTGATCGCGGCGGTCTGGCAGACGTCGGGCTTCGTCATGGCGATGTTCCTTGCGGGCCTGCGCGGTATCGACAGCGAGATGATGAAGGCTGCCCAGATCGACGGCGCTTCCACTTTCGCGCTTTATCGCCGGATCGTGATTCCGCAGCTTCGTCCTGCCTTCATGTCGGCCTTCGTGGTGCTCGCCCATATGGCGATCAAGTCCTACGACCTGGTGATCGCCCTGACAGGCGGCGGACCGGGCACCGCCACCGAAGTGCCGGCAACCTTCATGTATTCCTACACATTCACCCGAAACCAGATGGGCATCGGTGCGTCTTCCGCCGTGATCATGCTGATGACGATCGCAGCGATCATCGTGCCCTACCTCTGGTCAGAACTCAGGGAGAAAAAGTGATGTCGACGATGTCCAAGTCTTCCTCCCTGCGTCCGGCCCGGGTGATCCTGTACCTGCTGCTCGCGCTGTTCTGCATCTACTACCTGCTGCCGCTGTACGTGATGGTGGTCAACTCGCTGAAGCCGCTGACCGAAATCACTTCGGGCGGGATGATGGCGCTGCCGCAGGAGTGGACCATCGCTCCGTGGCAAAGCGCCTGGTCGAGTGCTCAGGTGGGCGTTGAGGCAACGGGTCTGCGGCCCTATTTCCTCAACTCCATCATCATGGTCGTTCCGGCGGTCGCCCTGTCGACGCTGGTCGGCGCGCTGAACGGTTACGTGCTCACCAAGTGGACGTTCCGCGGTGCGACCATCCTGTTCGGCCTGCTGCTGTTCGGCTGCTTCATTCCCTTTCAGATGGTGCTGATCCCGATGGCTCGCATGCTGGGTCTGATGGGCATCGCCGGCACGGTGCCGGGTCTGATCTTCGTACACTTCGTCTACGGGATCGGCTTCTCGACGCTCTATTTCCGCAACTACTATGCGGCCTTTCCGACAGAGCTTGTCCGGGCGGCGCAGATCGACGGTGCCGGTTTCTTCCGGATCTTCTGGCGCATCCTGCTGCCATCGTCCGGTCCGATCGCGGTTGTCTGCATCATCTGGCAGTTCACCAACATCTGGAACGACTTCCTGTTCGGCGCGTCCTTCTCCGATTTCGACAGCCAGCCGATGACCGTTGCCCTCAACAACCTGGTGCAATCCTCCACCGGGGTGAAGGAATACAACGTGCATTTCGCCGGCGCGATCATGGCCGCGCTGCCAACCCTTCTCGTCTACATCGTCGCGGGCCGCTACTTCGTGCGTGGTCTGATGGCAGGCTCAGTAAAAGGATAAGACAATGGGCTTTCTCGACATCAAGCAGGCGACCAAGTCTTATGGATCCTTGCGGGTCCTGCATGAAACCGACATCTCTATCGAAGAGGGCGAGTTCCTCGTTCTCGTCGGCCCGTCCGGCTGCGGCAAGTCCACCCTGCTGAACATGATTGCCGGCCTGGAGGACATCACCTCCGGCGAGATCGCGATCAAGGGCAAGAGCATGAACGGCGTCAAGCCGGCGGACCGCAACATCGCAATGGTGTTCCAGTCCTACGCGCTTTACCCGAACATGACCGTTGCCGGGAACATCTCCTTCGGCATGGAAATGCACGGCATTGCGAAGCCGGAACGCGAAAAGCGGATTGGCCAGGTGGCCGATCTCCTTCAGATCAGCCATCTACTCGACCGCAAGCCGGGCCAGCTTTCCGGTGGTCAGCGCCAGCGTGTCGCCATGGGGCGTGCACTGGTGCGCGAGCCGGACGTGTTCCTGTTCGACGAGCCGCTGTCCAACCTGGATGCAAAGCTGCGCGTCGACATGCGCACGGAAATCAAGAAGCTGCACCAGAAGCTCGGCACGACAATTGTCTATGTGACCCACGACCAGATCGAGGCACTGACGCTGTCGACCCGGATCGCTGTCATGTTCGGTGGCTATGTCCAGCAGCTGGGCACGCCGAAAGAGATCTACGACAATCCGGCCAACATGTTCGTGGCGGGCTTCATGGGATCGCCTTCCATGAACCTGTTCCCGGCCAAGGTGGTCTCGGCGGACGGCAGGCCGGCTGCGGAAGTCTCGCTAGCAGACGGCAAGACGGCGGCCATTCCGTTTGCCTCCGAC
Organism: Labrenzia sp. 5N; assembly: GCF_012395805.1. Taxonomy (NCBI): domain Bacteria; kingdom Pseudomonadati; phylum Pseudomonadota; class Alphaproteobacteria; order Hyphomicrobiales; family Stappiaceae; genus Labrenzia; species Labrenzia sp. 5N. The sequence continues at coordinate 169,467 of NZ_JAAZTM010000009.1, forward strand.
GCGCTCTCTTCCAGCATCGGCAAGGACATCATCCTCGGCATTCGGCCGGAAGCCATTACCGACAAGGATGGTGCCGACCGCAATTCCAAGGCGGTTCACATCGTCGATGCTCCGGTGGAAGTCACCGAGCCGGCAGGTTCCGACACGTTCGTCGTCAGCCAGATCGGCGGCAAGGACGTGACCGGCCGCTTCCGTGCCGACGTTGCCGTGAAGGCGGGAGAAGTGTTCCCGTTTGCCTTCAACATGGAAAAGGCGGTCGCTTTCGACCCGAAGACCGAAAAGCGGATCGCCTGACCCATGAATACGGCGCCCGACATTGTGATCATCGGCAGCGGCATGGGGGGAGCTTCCCTTGCCGCGGGCCTTGCTCCGACCGGGGCCAAGATCACGATTCTGGAACGGGGTTACCGGATACCGGACGATGCTCCGGCCCGGGACCCCTGGCGCATCTATACCAACAGCGCTTTCCGGGCACCGGAAACCTGGCTCGACGGACAGGGTAATCCGTTCGAGCCAGGCAACTACTACAATGTCGGTGGTAACTCGAAGCTCTACGGTGCGGTGCTGATCCGTTACCGGGAAGAGGACTTCAGCGCGCTGGAGCATTATGACGGTGTTTCACCTGCCTGGCCGATTGCCTATGACGAGCTGTCGCCCTGGTATGACGCCGCCGAACAGCTTTTCCAGGTTCGGGGCGATACCGCCTCCGATCCGACTGAGCCGCCGCATGGCAGGCCTTATCCGTTTCCGCCCATCCCGGACGAGGAAGCCATCCGGATTGCCCGGCGGCGCCTTGAGCAGGCGGGCGTTCGCCCGTTCAGCCTGCCCCTGGGGGTTGATATCGACCGCTGGCTGGATGCCGGGCACACCGGCTGGGACGGTTACCCCGACCTCAGATGCGGCAAGATGGATGCGGAAACCTGTGCGCTGGAAGCCGCAATGGCTCATGACAACGTCACCCTTGTCACCGGTGCCGAAGTCACTGCGCTCCGGACGGGCTACAAGTCCGGCCGAATAGATGAAGTCCACTACAGCAAGGACGGTGAAGAGATCTGCCTGACACCGGGGGTCGTTGCCCTGTGTGCGGGCGCGGTCCAGTCCGCAGCGCTCTTGTTGCGGTCCGGCGTAGCCAACCTCTCGGACTATGTCGGCCGTTGTTTCATGAACCACAATGCGACTGCGATGATCGCCATTGATCCGCGGTTCCGGAATACTTCCGTCTATCAGAAGACCTTCGGCCTGAATGACTGGTATCTCGATGACGGCGAAGACGGCAAGCCATTGGGCAACGTCCAGCTGCTGGGGCGGGTAACGCCGGATATCCTGAAGATCCAGGTGCCGCAGCTGCCGAAATTCGCTGCCAACTGGATTTCCGGGCATGCCCTTGATCTCTATCTGATTTCCGAGGATCTGCCCGATCCTGAAAGCCGGGTTGTCCTGAAGGACGGCAAGATCCAGCTCATCTGGCAGCGGTCCAACATGACGGCGCACAGGAAGCTGGTCGAGAAGACCCGCAAGACCCTGCGCGAGGCCGGTTTCCCGCTGGTTCTGTCGCGCCTGTTCGACGGCAGGGTGCCCTCGCATCAGTGCGGCACGGTGCGCATGGGCGATGATCCGGCTAACTCCGTGCTCAATCCGGACTGCCGGTCCTGGGATCATCCGAACCTGTTTGTGGCCGATGCGGGAGCGCTGCCAACCTCGGCTGCCGTCAATCCCGCCCTCACGGTCGCGGCATTGGCACTGCGCGCCGCCGAAACGATCAAGAAGGACCTGGCGGCATGAACAGGATCGCACTTGTCACCGGCGGCCAGCGCGGCATCGGTCTCGGCATTTCGAGGGCTCTCGCGGAGGCCGGTTACACGGTTGCCATCGCCGCTCAGGAAGAAGCGGACGCACCGGAGGTAGTCGAAGCCTTGAACGCCCTGGGTGGCAAGGGCCGCTATTTCCGGCATGACCTTCTGGACATCGACCATTGCAAGACGCTGCTCGACCGGGTGGAGGCGGATCTCGGGTCGATGACGGCTTTTGTTTCCAACGCGGGCGTTCCGGCCAGGATCCGGGGCGACATGCTGGATCTGGCGCCCGACAGTTTCGACTTCGTCATGGGTGTCAACCTGCGCGGGGCCTTCTTCCTGGCGCAGGAAGTGGCGAGACGCATGCTGAATCAGCCGTCAGACAGCTATCGCTCGATGACTTTCATCACCTCCGTAAGTGCGGAGATGGTGTCGATCGAAAGGGCGGAATACTGCCTGTCGAAAGCAGGCGCCGCCATGATGGCGGAGCTTTTCGCCGTCCGGCTTGCGCCGCATGGCATCGGTGTCTTCGAGCTAAGGCCAGGCATCATCGAAACCGGCATGACCGCCGGAGTGAAAGACAAATACACGGCCCGGATCGAAGGCGGTCTGGTGCCTGCTGCCAGGTGGGGGCAGCCCGCCGATATCGGCTCAATCATCGTGCCGATTGCCGATGGCCAAATGGCCTTTGCAACCGGTTCGACCTTCGCGGTGGACGGCGGACTGTCGATCCCCCGGCTTTAGAGCGAGTTGTTCTGAGAGACTTCAGATGAATACAGGCTACGACTTCATCGTCATCGGTGGTGGCAGCGCCGGCTCGGTTGTAGCCGCGCGTTTAACCGAGAACCCGGACGTTTCCGTGCTGCTGCTGGAAGCAGGCGGACGCGACTGGCATCCGTTCTATCACCTGCCTGCCGGCTTTGCGAAAATGACCAAGGGGATCGGCTCCTGGGGCTGGCACACGGTGCCGCAAAAACACATGCAGAACCGCGTGTTCCGGTATACCCAGGCCAAGGTGATTGGTGGCGGTTCGGCCATAAATGCGCAGATCTATACCCGCGGCAATGCGCTCGATTATGACGAGTGGCGTCAGATGGGCTGCGAGGGCTGGGGCTATGAAGATGTTCTGCCCTATTACCGCAAGGCCGAGGACAACGACACCTACGACAACCGCTACCACGGCAGGGGCGGCCCGCTCGGCGTTTCCAGGCCCTGTGCCCCGCTTCCGATCTGCGAAGCCTATTTCGAAGCCGCTGCTGCGCTCGGCATTCCGAAAAACGAGGATGTGACCGGCGAGAAGCAGGACGGTGTTGCCTACTACCAGCTGACACAGCGCAATGCCCGCCGGTCTTCCTCCGCCATGGCGTATCTGGCGCCCAACAAGGGCAGGCCCAATCTCCACATCAAGACCGGTGCCCAGGTGCGCCGTATCGTGGTGGAAGGCGGCAAGGCGACCGGTGTCGAGCTCATTGACGGCACCCGGCTGACGGCGGGCTCTGAAGTCATTTTGTCGTCCGGCTCCATCGGCTCTCCCCGTCTGCTGCAGCTTTCCGGCATCGGTCCCGCGGACGAGCTCAGAAAGCTCGGTATCGATATCGCCTATGACCAGCCTGAGGTCGGTTCCAACCTGCAGGACCATCTGGACCTCTACTGCATTTGCGAAGTCAGTGGCCCGCATACCTACGACCGCTATGCCAAGCCGCATCTGTCGGTTCTGGCCGGCCTTCAATATCTGCTCACCCGGCGCGGGCCGGTGTCCTCCAGCCTGTTCGAGACGGGCGGGTTCTGGTACGCGAACCCCGATGCGCGTTCGCCGGACCTGCAGTTCCATCTGGGTCTGGGGACGGGGATCGAATCCGGCGTTGCTGCCATGCCGGACGGCGGCGTGACGCTCAACTCCTGTTATCTTCGCCCGCGCTCAAGGGGCAGTGTGCGCCTGAAGAGCTCCAATCCTGCGGATGCGCCGTTGATCGACCCGAATTACTTGCAGGACAGCCAGGACCGGGAAATGTCGATCCGGGGTCTGAAGCTGACGCAGGAAATTCTGGCGCAGGCACCGCTGAAGCCCTTCATCAAGGCCGAGCATTTGCCGGGGCCAGGAGTGAAGACCGACGAAGACTACTTCCGCTTCATCTGCGAACACTCCAAGACCTCTCACCACCCGGCCGGCACCTGCCGCATGGGCTCCGACGACAATGCCGTGGTCGATCCGCGCCTGAGGTTCAACGGTGTGGACGGTCTGCGTGTGGTCGATGCTTCCATCATGCCGACGGTCGTTTCCTCCAACACCAATGCCGCGGCCATCATGATCGGCGAGAAAGCCTCCGACATGATCCGCCAAGATCACGGGGCGCTGTCATGATCCGCCATATCGTTCTCATCAAGTTTCAGCCGGACGTCGCCGAAGAGCTGATCGAAAGCCTGTTTCAGGAACTCAGAAGCATCCGCGATCAGGTGTCCGGCATCGGCGAGATCGTTTCGGGCCGCAGCGAAAGCCCGGAACAGATCGAACGGGGCTACATGCACGGTTTCACCGTCGATTTCGAAAGCTGGGAGGCACTGGAAGCCTACCAGACCCATCCGGACCACAAGGCGCTCGGCGCCAAGCTGGTCGCCAATGCCATCGGCGGGATCGACGGCATTCTCGTCCTCGATATTCCCGTCTCGGCCTGACCGGCCGCCAAGTTTCCGGAGCGTATCATGCTGACCCTGCCCACTTACGAAAACCGTCTGGAACCCTACAGCCTCATCGGAGAAGCCCTGACCCCGCGCGCACCACGGGTACCGCTGACCCGCACCGCTTTTGCGGCAGCGCATGTGGTGTCCGATCCGCTGCGCGAGCGCGATCCATGGGTCGGTTCTCCGGCTGTCGATTGGGAAAATACGCTGAAATTCCGGCACTGGCTGTGGGATCAGGGGCTTGGACTGGCCGAGGCGATGGACACCGCGCAGCGCGGCATGGGCGTTGACTGGGCAACGGCGAAGGAACTGATTGAACGCACCATGAAAGAGGCGAAGACGCATCCGCTGAAGCCGCGTGTTGCCTGCGGGGCAGGCACCGATCAGGTGCCGCTGGAAAATCTCAAGACGAAGGACGACATCGTTGCGGCCTATACGGTCCAGCTGGAGGCCATCGAGGCGGCAGGCGGGCAGGCGATCCTGATGGCATCGCGGGCTCTTCCCGCCATCGGGGCCGGGCCGGACGATTACGCCGATGTCTATGGCCGGCTGATCCGTCAGGCACGGGAGCCGATTATCCTGCACTGGCTGGGCGACATGTTCGATCCGGAACTGACCGGCTATTGGGGGTCTAAGGATGTCGCGGCGGCGTCCGACGCCGTCCTCGCCATCATCGAAAGCCATGCAGCGAAGGTCGACGGCATCAAGATCTCCTTGCTCGACCAGGCACACGAAGAAGCCTTCCGTGCGCGCTTGCCTGAAGGCGTGCGGCTTTATACAGGCGATGACTTCAACTATGCGGATCTGATCGCCGGCGACGGCAAGCACTATTCGCATGCGCTGCTGGGGGCCTTTGCGGCTATTGCCCCCGTGGCGAGCCAGGCGCTTGAGGCATTGGCGGAAGGGGATATGGACACCTATCACCAGCTCTTCGCGCCGACCGTTCCTCTCAGCCGGGAAATCTTCAAGGCGCCGACCCGCTTCTACAAGGCCGGAATCGCGTTTCTTGCCTGGCTGAACGATGCCCAGAGCCACTTCATCATGCCGGCCGGTTTTCAGTCTTCGCGTGAGATTGCCCATTATGCAGAGGTCTTCCGGCTTGCGGATCAGGCGCGTTTGTTGTCAAAGCCGGAGATCGCCGAGGAGCGCATGGGGCTGCTCCTGAAACTGCACGGGATCGGATAGACCTTTCATGAAGAAGCGGCCGACAATTCTGGATGTTGCAAGGCAGGCGGGTGTTTCGAAATCGACCGTCTCGCTGGTGCTCCAGAATTCGTCGCTGGTAAAGCAGTCGACCCGGGAAGAGGTGGCCAGGGCAATTGATGAGCTTGGTTATGTCTACAATCGCTCGGCTGCCGGCTTGCGGGGCGCTGCATCCGGCCTCATCGGCCTGATCATCAACGACCTGCGCAACCCCTTCTTCACCGAATTTGCCGCCAGTGCGCAGATGACCTTTGCCAGCAAAGGATACTCGACCGTCATCGCCAATACCGATGAGGACCCGGAAATCCAGGCCCAGGTGATCGACAGCATGATCGAGCATGGCGTGTCGGCCTTCGTCATCTCGCCGACCTATGGCGGCGACGAAAGCCCCTTCGAACGGATCGAGCGGGCCGGAATTCCCACCATGCAGGTGCTGCGTCAGCTGGACGAGCGCACGGACCTGTTTCCCTTTGCTTCGCATGACTACGCCTTTGGAGGCGAAGCCGCGACACGGCACCTGATCGATACGGGATGTCAGAAGATCGCCTTTGCCGGTGGTCTGGCAGATCGTCCGATTACCTTGGAGCGCATGTCCGGTTATCGAAGCGTGATGCAGGCGAACGGCCTTGCGCCGACCATTTTTCACGGACGGCCATCGAGGCAGTTCGGCCGTGAAATCGCGCTGAAGATCCTGCAAGAACACGAAGGCCTGGAAGCGGCGATCTGTTTCAGCGACCTGGTTGCGCTTGGCATGCTGAGCGGCTTTGCCGAGCTTGGCATCAAGGTTGGTCAGGATTTCAGGATCATCGGCTTCGACGATATCGAGGAATGCTCGCTGGCCTTTCCCAGGCTCAGCTCGGTGCGCTGTGATACCGCGCTGTTCGGCCGCAATGCCGCTGAAGCGATGCTTGCCTGGATTGTCGACGGCGTCAGGCCACCCGACACGAAACATTATCCGGTCGAGCTGATCAAACGGCAATCGACCCTGGGACTCGATGCATGACAGATTGTTCCCGTGAGGCCCTGTTGCGGCGTCTGTTCGAGACGGCCGTTGCAGCGGCCGACCCGATGAAGTGCGTTCCCGCATTCCTGCCGGAACGGATTAATGGCCGGACGGTCGTGATCGGTGCCGGCAAGGCGTCGGCACGCATGGCCGAAGCGGTTGAAGCAGCCTGGGGGGCTTCAGAAGGACTGGTCATCACCCGCGACGGCTACTCCAGGCCTTGCCGGGGGATCGAAATTGTCGAGGCATCACATCCGGTGCCGGACGGGCGCGGGCTTCAGGCAACACAGCGCCTTCTCGGTCTGTTGTCCTCGCTTGAAGAAGCGGATCACGTGATCGCGCTGATTTCAGGCGGGGCGTCGGCGCTGCTGGAGGCACCGGCCGGAGATATTTCGCTGGCTGACCTGCAGGCCTTGAATGAAGCCCTTCTGGCGTCAGGTGCGCCAATCACCGAGATGAACACGGTCCGCAAGCATGTCAGCCTGGTCAAGGGTGGCCAGCTTGCAGCGGCAGCCTATCCTGCCCGGATGACGGCGCTGATCATTTCCGATGTTGCCGGTGATGATCCGGCCTTTATTGCCTCAGGCCCGACGGTTGGCGATCGGACGACGCCAGCGGACGCGCGTGCGGTTATCGAACGCTTTGGCATGTCTGTGCCGGCTTCTGTTCTCGCTGTGCTGGACAGCGCCACCGGAGTGCTGCCGCCGGAAGATCAAAGAGTGTCGAGGGTGGAAAACCGCATCATCGCGGCACCATCGCTATCGCTGGAAGCAGCGGCAAGCCTGGCAGCCGACGAAGGTATGGAAGTCGAAATCCTGGGGGACGCCATTGAAGGCGAGGCGCGCGAAGTGGCTGAACAGCAGGCGAGACTCGCGATCGAACGCCAGCAGGCGATGAAACCGGGTGGGCGGCCTGTCCTGCTTCTGTCCGGCGGTGAATGCACGGTGACGCGGCGCGGCAAGGGCTGTGGTGGTCCGAATGCGGAATTTGCCCTTGCGCTCGCGATCGCACTCAAGGGGGCAAACGGTCTTTACGGGATTGCCTGTGACACAGACGGTGTCGACGGGGCGGCGGATGTTGCAGGGGCGGTTGTTGGCCCAAGCACTCTTGAGCGTGCAGGGGTGCTTGGCCTCGACCCGGTCGCCATGCTCGGCGACAATGACAGCCATAGTTTCTTCGCGGCTCTTGGCGATCAGGTGGTGCCGGGGCCAACCCTTACCAACGTCAACGACTTCCGTGCAATTCTCATCGAAAGCCCAATGACATGAATGAACTGGAGACGCTTCTCCAACGGGCGCAGGCCCTGGTTTTCGATTGTGATGGCACGCTGGTGCAAACACCAACGCTCTATGCCGGTGCCTGGCAGGACGCGTTCAGGGCCGCCGGTCATCATATGGAGCCGGACTGGTACCACGCCCGGGCGGGAATGTCGGAACATGTTCTGCTTGATGACTACGAAGCCGAGCACGGAGTTACGGTGGATCGCCCACTGGCCGTTCGGGAGATGCGCACGGCAGTATTGGCCCGGATCGGTGAAGTCAGCGAGATCGAGGTAATAAGCACCATTGCACGGAGGTTTCACGGCAAGTTGCCGATGGCGGTCGCCTCTGGTGGACCGCAGGAAGTGGTGCTGGCGTCGTTGAAGGAGACGGGACTGCTGCCGTTGTTCGATACGGTTGTCACGATTGATGACGTTGCCCATGCCAAACCGGCGCCGGATCTCTTCCTGGAAGCCGCTTCCCGGCTCGGTGTCGCAGCCGCACAATGCCTCGTGTTCGAGGACAGTCATCAGGGGCTTGAGGCAGCGCACAACGCAGGAATGCCGGTTGTTGATGTGAACCGGCTGATCGGATAACGCGGCGAAGCTGATTTCCACTCGTGCTGATCAGTTCAGGTCAATTGGCGGACGTATCGTGTCCTCCTGATCTGCGCCAAGATGCCTGAGCTTTTCCGGGTTGCGGGTCACATAGACGGCGATGATCCTGCCGTCCCGGATCTGCAATGCGGTTGTCTGGACAATGCCGCCATCTTCCTCGGTTACAAAACCGGGCAGTCCGTCAATGTCGGCAAACCGGATCAGGCGTGACGGAGCCTTTCTGAAATAGCGGGCAAGTGCCGCAAAGAGGCTCATCGACCGTTCGTGCCCGAATGTCGGAGCTGACGTTGCAGGCACCTTGCCGCCGCCGTCGGCGTAGACGACGATGTCTTCGGCCAGCAGGGATTGGAGTTTCTCCAAGTCGCCGCTGCGCGATGCTTCGTAGAAAGCGGTCGCCAGCTTCCTGCCCTGTTCCGGCGTGGCGGAAAAGCGTGGTCTTGCTTCCTGCAGCCTTGCCCTGGCCCGGCTGGCGAGCTTGCGGCAGGCAGCCGGTTCCCGGTTGATGGCGGTCGAAATTTCCTCGAAACCCATGCTGAAAACGTCATGCAGCAGAAAGGCGGCCCTTTCGAGCGGTGACAGCCGCTCCAGAGCCACCATCACGGGCAACGTGATGTCGTCGGCGGCTTCGGCATCTGATGTTGTCAGCAGGGGCTCTGGAAGCCAGGGGCCAACATAAGACATGCGGCGACGGCGTGCGGATTTCAGTTCATTGAGGCAAAGCCGTGTGACGATGGTCTTCAGGAAGGCGGCAGGCTCGCGCACCTTTTCCCTGTCGGTGGCAAGCCAGCGCAGCCAGGCTTCCTGAACCACGTCTTCCGCGTCGGAGACTGATCCCAGCATGCGGTAGGCGATGCGGGTCAGTCGCCTGCGCAAAGCGGTGTCGTCTTCAAGGGTCGGTGTATCCGTCATGATCACGACAGCCTATCACGTCAACGCCGGTTCGGGCCGCGCTTGCGCCCGTCCGGCTGCAAACTGCAAGGCCGTTATCGCCACACGCCTGCCCAGATGGCGGGCGGTTGCCAGATCCGCGGCCGGGGGGGCTGTCTGCGGCCCTTCGTCGGTGTTCGACTGTGCCGCGGCCCCGAGCCAGAAGCCGAGCCGGTTGAGATCGTCTTCCGATCCTTGCGAGGAACAATTGGCTGGCGGCAGGTCCAGGCTGACCCAGTGCATGCCGTGCTGGGCTGCAAACAGGGCCAACTGGATGAGCACCGCCAGCTTGTCGCCGGAACGCGAACCGGAATTGGTGAAGCCGGCCGCAATCTTGTCTCGCCAGAGATAGCCCTTCGACATGATTTCCTGCGAGCTGGCTTCCTGAAAGGTCTTGAAGGCGGCGGAGGCTGCGCCGACGTAGGTTGGCGTGCCGAAGATGATTGCGCTGGCCGCATTGAGTTCGTTCCAGCGCGTGCAGGCTTCATCGGCCGTCAGAAGCAGTGCGCGTGCACCGTCGACATCCTCTATGCCCTGCCCGACAGCTGCTGCCTGACGTTCTGTGTGACCGTACCCGCTGTGAAAAACGACGGCGACGTCAATCAATTGCCGGTCATTCGCAAGCTTGGTCTGAAGCCCTGCCGCTGCATTCCCATTGTCCATCATCATTTTCGTCTCCTGCGCACACGTGGTGTTCGCAGGTAATGACAAGACAGCGGCGCTGGATGTGACATGCCGGACGGGGTTTTTGAGGAAATGAGTTGTTCTGCCGCCCGAAAACGAGAAAACCCCGCCGGAGCGGGGTTTTCGGACATTCAAACGCGATGAAGCTTACTTGATCGGAGCCAGAACCATAACCATCTGGCGGCCTTCAAGCTTCGGCGCGGATTCAACCTTGGCGATTTCGTTGGTTTCCTCACGGACCTTGTTGAGCAAGTTCATGCCCAGGTCCTGGTGGGCCATTTCGCGGCCCCGGAAACGGAGTGTGACCTTCACCTTGTCGCCTTCGCCAAAGAACCGCAACATGCTCTTCATCTTCACCTCGTAGTCGTGGGTGTCGATGTTCGGACGCATCTTGATCTCCTTGATCTCGACGGTCTTTTGTTTCTTGCGGGCTTCTGCTGCTTTCTTCTGAGCCTGGTACTTGTACCGGCCATAGTCCAGGATCTTGCAGACAGGCGGATTTGCGTTCGGCTGGATTTCAACAAGATCCAACCCGGCATCCATGGCGATGCCCATCGCCTCTTCTGTCGGGATGACGCCACGGTTGGCGCCTTCATGATCAATCAACTGGACTTCGCGAACGCGAATTTCGTGGTTTGTGCGCGGGCCTTCCTTCGTAGGAGGCGGGGCGCGGAACGGACGGCGAATGGTCGCAAACTCCTCTTTCGTTTCAACGTGGCGCTAGGGCTTTGATATGCTCCATGCACAAAAATCCTCGGAACGCTGGTACCAAGGTGCTGAGATGGATATGGCCTAACGCCATCCCCCAACGTCTTGCGAAACCGGCAAAAAGTCAAGCGAAAACACCGTTTTCGACATGCCGGGTCACATTTTCAGGGGCTAAGGCTCCGGCTGGCCTGATCATGGCCAGTCGGGCAACTGCCGGTTCTGGAAGGTTGCAATCCGACCGGCAGATGGTCAAGTAAGCAGTCAGCTCGCGCATATCAAGGAAGGACAGCGGTTTGGACGGCGGGAAATTCATGTTGCAGCTTCTCAGGATCGCGTTCGGTTTCATCTTCGCGGTGCTGGCGTGCGGCCTGTTCCTTGCCTGGGGCTTTTTCCGGGCCGGGCATCCCGAAGCCGATCCGATTGCCTTTGCAACAATGGTCGGAAGCGGTCTCGTGGGTGCAAGCGTGGTCGGTGCCACGGCCCTGGCCCCGGCTGCCGTTGCAATCGTTCTGGCCGAAGCTGCACGGCTGCGCAGTTTCCTGTTTCACGTCGGTGCCGCCGGGGTGATCGCCTTTGCAGTCTGGACACTTGGAGCCGAAGCCGCGGACAGTGCCTTCCGGCCGGGAAGTGCGGTTGCGCTGGCGGCCGGATTTATCGGCGGCGGAATTTACTGGCTGATTGCCGGGAGAACGTCAGGCTGCTGGCACGGAACCAAAGCGGCCGGTCAAGTGATGCACAAGTCGGCACAAGACGATCAGCCCGGACGCGACCACCTCTAGACAGGCGGTCAGATTTCGCCGTCCTTCAAGGCATCCTTTGCAGCCTGATAGTGATCCGGTCGGATGTGGCTGCGGATCATCGCGAGGGCAGCCAGAAGCACGGTTGCGTCATCGCCGAAGCCGATGCCGATCAGAAAGTCTGGAATTACATCCAAAGGCAGCACGAAATATGCCAGCGATGCGAGCACGGTGGCCCGCACCTTGCTGGGTGTCGAGGGATCGAGTGCGCAGAAATAGCCGGCGACGACATCTTCCATGAACGGCACCTGACGCGCGGCCTTGCGGACCGTGGTCATCAATTTCTGACGGATCGTCTTCTTCTGCTCTTCCTCCGGACCGAGGATCTCGGGGTCAAAGCCAAGGTCTTCAAAAGTGGTGTTCATGGAGCCGCCTGTGCTTGTGTTCGCCTTTAGAGATAGGTTTTCTTGCCAGCAGCTTCAACGTTTCGCCCTCCCAGGCCGGGCTGGAAGGGCCGCGCAAGGTCGCCGGTCAAAGGGTTGCGGCACTGTTTTCCTCAGCCTCGGTCAGGTCGCTATGGCCGAGGCGCTCCAATGCCCTGTCGATGTCCCGAAGGCCCGACGAATCCGGGGTTTCGTTACCCATCGGGCTTTCCGTAGCCGCCCGTTGCAGGGCGCGTGCGTCCTCTCGCATCCGCAGAAGCTCGTCTACGCGATCAGCCTTGCTGCGCGTGTTGTCTTTCAGAATACGGGCGATCTCGTCCCTGGTCCTGTCAGTCATGTCGGATCCTCCTGTAAGTGGCAGCCGGAGATCCTCTGCAGGATCTCCGGCTGCCCGATACCGGGCAAACGTTCGAGACTGACAGAAGTTCCTCCGTACGACGGATCTCTGCGTTGGTCTTGGCGGCAGTTTCCCATCTTTTTCTGGAACATTTCCGCTGCTCTCCCGTTCTGCCTAATGCAACACGAAGGGAGTTGATCATGTGGAAAATCATGCTGGTTGCGGTCGCTTTGACTGGTCTGACCGCTTGCAACAACACGCAAAAGGGCGCGGTGATCGGTGGTGCCTCAGGCGCGGCGATCGGTGCTGCAACGACCGGTAAGGCAGGCGGAGCGCTTGTTGGTGGCGCTGTCGGCGCGGCTGCCGGTGCGCTTGTCGGAAGGGCAACGGAACCGGGCAAGTGTATCTACCGCGATTCCTATGGCCGCGAATATGTGGCGGCTTGCCGTTAATCGGTCTGCCCGGCGATCTGCCGGGTCACCTTCTGTGCGCGGGAGTTGAGCCTCTCGCCTGAAAAACAAAAGGGACGACCTTTTCAAGGTTCGTCCCTTTTGTTTGGTCTTTCGAAGGGCTCTACCCTTCCGGACTGGTGAACTCAAAGCAGGATGTAGCCGACAACCGCCAGTGCGATTACCGCGCCTGCGGTGCCGATCGCCAGGACGTAACGCATCTCGTGAAGCTCGAGGCCCTGCTTGGCTTCCTTTTCTCCCAGAACGACTTCCTTGTCCTGTGCGTTGGTCTGCCTTTGATAAGTCATCTCTACCTCGCTGGATTGTGCGTCGTTGCAAGCGCTGAGGGCGGTTTGGCCTCATCACTCTTCAGAACAACGTTCGAGCGGCAGTAGTGTTCCTGAAAACGTCCAGGCTGCCCTGGGCGTGCGGTCAATAGCTGAGCAGGAATATCAGGGCGATCAGCGAAAAAATGATGCCGCTGAATCCAAAGCCAAGAGCAAGGTGCTTCCAGCTGGAGGCTTCCTTGTCTCTGATCCTTTCACGCAGGATGGCAAGGTGCCGGTCCGCATCGTCGTTAAAGCCGTGATAGATCATCTTCACTACCTCGCGATGTTGCCACTTGGCAGTCAGGCTCGACTGCTCTTCAGCGGTTAACGCGCAAGACCCTTATTCGTTCCCCTCCGGGGGGGCCAAGGGAGACCGTTCAGGTGGGAACTTCCTGGTGGGGTGGCCGTTTTCCCTTTGAAGTCCGGACAACTTCCGCAAATGCCAAGAGGGGACAAGGTCACTATGGGTTTCGACAGCCTGCCGCTGTGGGTCTTGCTTGCGCTTTTTGCAGGTGCCGGTGGAGTTATACTGGTTTGCGGCGTTCATCTGACCGGTCAGGCTGACCGTATCGCCGACCGGACAGGGCTGGGCGAGGCCTTGGTTGGCGGTGTCCTGCTGGGGGCGGCCACGTCGCTCTCGGGCACCGTGGTGTCCGTAACTGCTGCGCTGGACGGCCGTGCGTCGCTGGCCTTTTCAAATGCCGTTGGCGGTATCGCCGCGCAGACTGCCTTTCTGGCCATCGCTGACATCGTTTACCGGCGCGGCAACCTGGAGCATGTGGCCGCTGACGTTTCCAGTCTTTTTCAATGCGCCCTGCTGATGCTTTTGCTGGCCATTCCCCTGGTCGCCTACACCACCCCGGAAATCACGTTGCTGGGCGTTCATCCAGCCTCCTACGCCCTGGTTATCGTTTATGGCAGCGGTTTGCTGGCTCAGCGGCACGTGCGGGAGCAGCCCATGTGGCGTGTTGTGAATACGTCCGAAACCCACGAGGACAGCCCGGATGAGGAACAGCACGACCTGCGCGGTAACTTGCGGCTTATCGCAGGGTTTTCAGCGCTGATGCTTGTCCTCGCCTCAATGGGCTGGGTGCTGGCGGAAGTGGCTGGCGCGCTGACGGACCGTTTCAATCTCAACGCCTCGCTTGTCGGCGCACTGATGACAGCCGTTGTCACCTCGCTGCCCGAACTGGTGACGACGCTGGCAGCCGTGCATCGTGGTGCCCTGCAGCTCGCCATTGGCGGCATTGTTGGCGGCAACACCTTCGATACTCTGTTCCTAATGCTTTCCGATGTCGCCTATCGCGACGGCTCGCTTTATCAAGCCGTCTCCCCTCAGGATTATTTCTGGCTGGCGATCGGGCTGGTGATGACGGCGGTTCTGCTTCTGGGGTTGCTGGTACGGCAGAAGTCAGGCCCCGGCGGGATCGGTTTTGAAAGTGTCAGTCTGCTTGGCATCTATGGCGGTGCCATCGCGCTTCAGGCGCTCGGTTGATCCTGCGAACCTGTTCGGGAGGCCTTCCTCAGAACAAGGCCATCAGTGCCCAGACAACGATGGCCAGGGGCAAAAGCGCGGCTAGGGCAAAGAGACCGTCCCGGGTGAGGAGAGAGAAGGCAATCAGGCAAACAGATGCGCCAAGAAGCGATGACGAGAATGGCACCAGTTCGAGAAAGGGCATCAAGGCGCCGAACAGGAGGCAGGAGAGCGGCAACAAGGCCCGAAGAGGTTGCCGGAAGAGGAACCGTGCTCTCGCGCGGGAATGTTTGTCGAGCCAGCGTGCGGCAGGCCGCAGCTTGTTCATCGCCACCCGCACCTTGTCGCCCTCAAGACTTTGCTGACCCAGCCAGTGGGGAAGCCAGACCCGGTCGCGTTTCATCAGCCATTGTGCCGCGATCAGGCAAATGGTCACTCCGCACAGGCTTGAAAACAGGGGAATGCCGCTCAGCGGTGTCACGACGGCGGCCGCGGGCACGATCAGCATCGTCGCAAATCCGGTTTTCTCGAAAGCGCCGACCACGCGGTCAAGCGAGACCTGTCCTTCTTTCGTAATGTCTCCGACCCTGTCGACAATGGACGTCAGGGGCCGGTCCAAGTCCGGATCAACGGTCATGGTCCTGCCTGTTTCAGCGGCCGCAATTGGCGGTCACTGTGTTCTAGGGTGAAAAAATTCCGAGCCTGGTCTTGCAAGGCACATCGTGGCAGGGGCGTTCGGACGGTGGCGGCCGAACGCCCTGAGCGTCTGCGCAAGAAGATGATTATCTTCCGAAGACAAGTTTCTCGATGCGATCGACAGGATGATTGGTGAGATCCTTGTCGATCTCCGCGACGACACGGTCACTGACTTCCTTGTGCAGGCGCTTGCGGACCTGGCCGAGAACCGACGGGGCTGCGACCAGTACGATCTCGTCGAACTTGCCCTTGTGGGCGCGCTTGTAGAGCATCTGGGCAAGGTCCGCGGCGAAATCGTCTTCAGCCAGCGCATGCCAGTCGGCTTCCTGAACTGCACTTCGATGCCCCTGCGGACCGTCACTCAAACGACCGGGACGGTCAGCGGTCTGCTCGCGGTTGGGAGGGTTGTCCTGGGTTTCTTTCCGAAAGACCTTGAGGTCCGGCACGTGTTCCGTGCCCGCGTTGGTCAGGAACAAAGCCTTGGTTCCGTCGGCAACGACTACCCAACCATCATGTTTCAGTCGGATCGCATCCTTCATGTCGCACTCCTGCAGTTTTGGGTCCGTCTGGAGTGAACGCCGGACCACCGGAAGCGTTCCTGAGGATATCTGTGACAATTTCGACAGTTCGCAAGCCTACCAGTACGGGAAACGGATTGCAGGGCCTACCGGAAGAGAGCGCGGCGCCCTAAGTGAAGAGTGGTCGTGAGGAACAATGCAGAATTCCGTCCTTGAAAGGGAGAAGATCATGAAGAGACTTGCAATCGGGCTCGGTGCTGCCGTGCTGGCCCTCACAGGTGCCGTCGCCCAGGCTGGAGAAACTCCGGCACCGGACGGCGTGAAGCTCTACTTCGTAAACCTGAAGGATGGCGACACCGTCAAAAGCCCGGTGACCATCCAGTTCGGCCTCTCCGGAATGGGCGTTGCCCCCGCCGGCACGGAAAAGGAAAACACCGGACACCATCACCTGATCATCGATGAGAGTATCGAGGGCGAGGAGCTGAACGAAGCTATTCCGGCGGATGACAATCACAAGCATTTCGGTGGTGGGCAAACCGAAACCACGATTGAACTGCCAGCCGGTTCACACACGCTGCAACTGGTGCTGGGCGACTGGTCGCACATTCCGCACAATCCGCCGGTCATGTCGGAAAAGATCACGGTTACCGTGGAGTAGGCGGCAGCCAGCACCGGTCACCTTCCGGAACGAAAGACTTGTTGCGGCGTTGCTCTCTTATGCTGACCGACCCGCAACAAGGAACGACCATGGTAGACCGGCTTGCCGCAGAGATGGACCTCGGCTTCGGTGCGGTTCCGCTGGACGTTCTGGTTCTGCGGATGATTGCGGCCATCGTTCTGGGCGGTATCATCGGGTTCGAGCGGGAAGAGCGTGGCAAGGATGCCGGGCTCAGGACGCATATGCTTATCGCATTCGCCTCGTGTCTGTTTCTCCTGATCAGTCAGGCGCTTGCCGATCTTCCCTTTTCCGGGGCGAGCAACGTCAATGTGGATCCGCTCCGTCTGGTCGAAGCCGTGACGGCGGGCGTGGCGTTCCTCTCCGCCGGTCTGATCTTCTCCCGCAACGGCTCGGTGCAGAACGTCACTACCGGTGCATCAATGTGGCTGGCAGGTGCCATCGGCACGGCCTGCGGCGTCGGTCAGATCGGATTAGCGGGTCTTGCAACACTCATGGTGGTGATTGTCCTGGCCGTCATCGGCCGCCTGCAAAGCAAGCTTGGCCCCCAGGCCCGGGACAGCGCCCCGGACGAGGGAATGAGCGAGAAATCTGACAAGCTTCGCCACGCGCAGGCACACGGCCATCGCGACAAAGGGGCGATTTGATGACGATCAGGCGTTGCCGCGCGTCTCGAGCAAGCGGCGCGCGATGACCTGAGCCTGAATTTCCGCCGCACCTTCGAAGATGTTCAGGATGCGGGCGTCGCACAGGACACGGGAAATTGCATATTCCAGAGCAAAGCCATTGCCGCCGTGGATCTGCAACGCATTGTCCGCCGCGGCCCATGCAACGCGGGCACCGAGCAGTTTCGCCATGCCTGCTTCCAGATCGCAGCGCTTGCCGGAATCCTTCTGCCAGGACGAGAAATAGGTCAGCTGGCGGGCGATCATCAGTTCAGCAGTCATCATGGCCAGCTTGTCGGCAACACGCGGGAAGTTGACCAGTTCCTTGCCGAACTGGACGCGTTCTTCGGCGTATCTCAGGCCCAGGTCCAGTGCAGACTGGGCGACGCCCAATGCGCGGGCAGCAGTCTGGATGCGGGCGCCTTCAAAGGTCTGCATCAGTTGCTTGAAACCTTCGCCCTCGACCTGGCCGAGAAGGTTCTCGCCCTTCACCTCGAAGCCGTCGAAAGCGATTTCATATTCCTTCATGCCCCGATAGCCGAGAACTTCGATCTCGCCGCCGCTCATGCCGTCCGCCGGGAAGGGCTCCTCATCGGTGCCGCGCGGCTTTTCCGCGATGAACATGGACAAGCCCTTGTACCCGGGTTCATCCGGGTTGGTGCGGGCCAGCAAGGTCATGATATCGGCACGGACCGGATGGGTAATCCAGGTCTTGTTGCCGGACACCTTCCAGACGTCGCCGTCCTTCACGGCGCGGGTCTTCAGCGAGGCAAGGTCCGAACCGGTATTGGGTTCGGTGAAGACGGCAGTCGGCAGGATCTCGCCGGATGCGATTTTCGGTAGCCAGTGCTGCTTCTGCTCTTCCGTTCCGCCGCACAGAATGAGTTCCGCCGCGATTTCGGACCGGGTGCCGAGCGAGCCGACACCGATATAGGCGCGGGACAGTTCTTCGGAGACGACGCACATGGCCTCCTTGCCAAGTCCGAGGCCACCATATTCTTCCGGTATGGTGAGGCCAAAGACGCCGAGCTCGGACATCTGCTCGATAATCTCAAGCGGAATATATTCGTTTTTCAGATGCCACTCGTGCGCGCTGGGCACGACGTTGTCTTCCGCAAAGCGGCGCATCTCGTTGCGGATCTGCTCCATGGTCTCGTCCAGACCTGGGTCGCCGAAGGTGGAATGGCCCGCCTGGTCGCGGATCAGGCGGGTGATCTCTCTGCGGATTTCCGGACGGCTTCCGGTATCGATCAGCGACAGGATTTCGGCTGTCTGGAAGCCAAGAGCTTCTTCGGAAGAAACGCCAAGATCCGCCAGGCGAACGATTTCACCCTGGTTCATCGGAATGCCGCCGAAGATCTGCGCGAGGTACTCCGCAAATCCGAGCTGGACGATGTAGTCCTCAAGAGCGCCGTAGCGGCCTTCCGCGGTCAGACGTTTCGCGTAGGCATCCAATTGGCGCAGAGACTCCACATAGGTTGCGAACCAGGCCAGTCCGTGGGTTGCCCTTTGCTCTTCTTCCATCAGGCGGGAGGAGATGCGCCCATCCTCGCTCACGCGGTCGCGCACCCGCTGCGCTGCAAGATTGAGCAGATGATCGAGCGTGGCGACGGCAGCTTCCGTTCGCTCGGTAAGGCTTGCGGGTGTTTCTGCGGCCGGCAGGGCTGCGGTGGACATGGCGATCTCCGTTTTCATTTGTTGCGCAGCAGCGCTTCTTGTTGAAGCTATGTTGCGTTGCACACCCTCATTTGTCGAGCGTGAATTTATAGACCTTTTGGCGGATGCGGTTTTCACTACCCAGGCTTGACGAATTGTGTCAGCGCAGGCCACATCTTGGGTCATGAGCGCCAGACAGACAGTTCTCGTGATCTACGCCGTCCTGAAAGACGCCATCGGTCACTTCGCCCGGGATGACGGCTTTGCAATGGCCAGTCACGTGGCACTGTCGGGGTTGCTGGCGATATTTCCCCTGCTGATCTTCATCGCCTCGCTCGCGGCCTTTCTCGGCATGACCGGTGCTGCCGACACGGTGTCGGAACTGCTGTTCGATGCCTGGCCGGCAAGCGTTGCATCGCCTGTCGTGCGGGAAATCCAGAATGTCCTGACCATTCGCCGCGGCGACCTTGTGACCTTCGGCGCCGTTGCCGCTTTGTGGTTTTCCTCCAACGGTGTGGAGGCGCTGCGTACCGCACTCAACCGGGCCTACCGGCAGCATGAAAACCGCTCCATCGTGCTGTTGCGGCTGCAATCGATCGGGCTTGTGCTGCTGGGTGCCGGCATTCTGCTTGCCTACACGTTTCTGGTGGTTCTGGCGCCGCTCGCCCTCGAGGGGCTGAAGGTCTTCGTGCCGCAGGTCGAGACTTTCCTGCTGTCAATCAACGTTGCCCGATACACACTGGCCGGATCGCTGCTGATCATCGGCCTTTTCATCACCCACTGGCTGCTTCCGGCGGGGCATCGCACTTTCCGCGACCTGTGGCCCGGAGTGCTCGCCACACTGTTCATGTGGATCATTGCCGGCAGTGCCTTCGGCGCCTATCTCGCCAGCTTCGCCAATTACGTCTCCACTTATGGCGGTCTGGCCGGGATCATGACCGCGCTGATCTTTCTCTATATCTGCGCGCTCGTGTTCATTCTGGGCGGTGAACTCAACGCGGCAATCTCCCGTCAACGGCGCTACTGGCGCCGCCGTCAGGAACAGCTTGCGCTGGCGCTGGATACAGAAGCCTGACCGGATTTTCCGCAAGACGGCTTCCGGGGACCACCCCTATCTCCTTGCTGGCTTCTTGCGGATGGTCAATACCGCGCTGATGACCAGAACCATTCCGCCGATCTGAACCGGCGTCAGGGATTCACCGAACAGGAAATAGCTTTCCACCGCCGTTGCCACCGGCACCAGATAAAAAAGGCTGGCGACCTGGGAGACCGCGCCCTCGCGGATCAGCAGCATCAGGAGCAGGATCGCGCCGACGGACAAGACCAACACGAGCCAGGCCATCGCAAAGATCAGCTCACCTGACCAGGTGATCTGCCAGCTTTCGGTCAGGCTCAGCGGAATTGTGACAAGCAAAGCGCCGACGTACTGCCAGACAGTTGCCGCCATGAGGTCGGTCCGCTGTACGAAACGCTTCTGGTAGACTGTTCCCAGGCTGATGGCCGCAACGGAGATGAGGACCACGAATATAGTCACCGGCGTGATGCCCGATCCGGCAAGGTCGAGTTTCGGACCAAGAACGAATGCAAGACCAATCGCTCCGATGGCCATGGCGAGCCAGTGTCTGCGGGAAATGGTTTCGCCAAGCAAAGCCACCGCGATGAGCGCGGTCAGCACAGGCTGAAGACCGACAATGATCGAGGACGCTCCAGCCGGCATGCCCTGTTTGATTGCCCAGAACACACCACCGAGATAGATGCCGTGAACCAGCATGCCGGTGAAGATGCAATGGGCAATGGCAGCGGGATCTTTCGGCCAGGACTTCGACAAGAACATCGCCAGCAGAATCAGCACCGGCAAAACCGCAACGAAGCGGACCGTCAAAAACACCATCGGATCGATGTAGGGCGCGCCGAGTTTAGAACCGACGAAGCCCGTAGACCACAGCAAAACAAAAATGGCCGGTGCGGCTCTGGCGAGGAGATTCAATTGCAGCCTCAATGACAAAGTCGAAGATGACGCAAGGTTAGATTGCGTCGAGTCGGTGGGGTTACACGCATGTTAACCGTAAGTTGGCATTTATAGTCAAATATACGGCGCAAACATGAGTGTTCGAACGTTCTGTCGTGAAAGAAACGCAGGCCAGAAGCACGAACACTTCCAGATCGATCAACTCATGGATGTAAACATCGACCCCGATGGCACATCCGTTGATCCAGGGGACATACGCTGGTGGCCTTCAGATCTCAATCACCTTTTCGGATCTTCGCGAATTTGTCAGTCAAAGCCAGAATTCTGGCCTTGAGCCTTTTCACAATTGTTGGGCTCCTTGCGATCGGCGGTGTCTTCTTCTGGAGCCAGGGTGAACTCAATTCGGCCTTCGCGCGCATGAGCAGCAGTTCGACACTGGCCGGACAGGTCAGCACACTGTCGGAAAGCGCCGCGGCGCTGCGCTCGATTGAAGAGCGTTACCACAGCACGCCATCCGTCGAGACATTCCAGAGTTTCAACGCCAAGCTTGAAGAAGCCAGCGCAGTTCTGGAGACGATCGCAACCAACCCGGCCGCAGCGGCCTACGCTTCGGAAATCGCCGACGTCAAGGATACGCTGGAAGGCACAAGAGGTGCCTTCGAGATGCTGGACACTGCCCAGCAGAAGATCGGGTATGACACTACGCAGGGCTATCTGGCGGGGCTCAACGAATATGCTGGGGCGGTCAAGCATCGCCTGTCGGAAGAGATGAAATTCGGCGGCGGGCCGGATTTCGAAAAGCTGGCCCGCGCGATCCTGGCCGTTCAGCTGGCGGAACGGGAGTTCACGCTCAACAATACCGAGGCGGCGCTGGAAGTTTTCCAGGGCGAGTTCAACGATTTCGAAAAGCTCTTGAAGAAAGTCTACATCTCCGACGCCATCAAGGCGGAGCTGGCCGATAACATGGCCAAATACAAGACGACTTTCGACGATTACACAGTCGCCAAGACAGAGCGGGGCGAGCATTCGGAACTGCTGGAAAACCTGTTTGAACTTGTTCCGCCGCACATCGCTTCCCTCAGCGAAGCCGCCAACACCACTCAAGGTGAAGCCGCCGGTCAGCTTGAGATGGCCCGGTCGATCGCAACCTATGCAATCGGCGGGGCTATCGTGGTTCTGCTTCTGCTGCTTCCGGCCATCGCGCTTGTGATCGGCCAATCGGTGGCGCGCCCGCTGGCACGTCTGCAGTCTGCCATGGAAGCCCTTGCCAGCGGCCAGACCGACCTCGACCTGCCGGACGACAGTGGCAGCACCGAGCTTGCTTCCATGAGCCGCACGGTTCAGGTCTTCCGTGACAATGCGGTTGAGCGGGCTGAACTTGCGGCCTCGCAGGATCAGGAAAACCGGCGGCGCGAAGAACGCGTTGCCCGTCTCGATACACTGATCGGCCGGTTCGAGGGGACCGTGTCCGCGGCACTCGACAGTCTTGACCGAGCCAACGGCGAACTGCGGCAGACGTCCCAGTCGATGGAACAGTCGGCCGACGATGTCGCCAACCAGTCCGGGGAAGCAGCCGAAGCGGTGCGCACGGCGGCGGAAAACGTCACTTCCGCAGCTCATTCCGCGGAAGAGCTTGCCGCGTCCATCGCCGAGATCGCCGGCCAGGCCAACAAGTCGACGGAAGTGGCCCAGCAGGCGGTGCGGAGTGCATCTTCAACGGTTGCCACCATGCAGGAACTTTCCAGCGCGGCAGACCGGATCGGCGAAGTCATGGGGCTGATCCGCGACATTGCCAACCAGACCAATCTGCTGGCGCTGAACGCGACCATCGAGGCTGCCCGCGCGGGCGAAGCAGGCAAGGGGTTTGCGGTGGTTGCTGCCGAAGTGAAGCAGCTTGCCGACCAGACCTCGAAAGCCACCGAGGATATCGCGACCCAGATCGAGGCCATTCAGGGGTCTTCCGGTCAGGCGGTCCAGGCGATCGAGGACGTCAACCGGATCATCTCCGACATGGAAGGCCTTGCCTCGGCTGTGGCATCGGCCGTGCAGCAGCAGGACGAAGCCGTCCAGGCGATCTCGCACAACGTTTCCAGTGCCTCGGCGCGGTCCGAACAAGGGGTGTCGAGCATGGAGGCCGTCGGTTCGGCTGCCGAGCTTGCACGGTCCAACGGTTCAGAAGTGGAGCACCTTGCAGAATCGCTTGGCGAGCAGGGCGCGTTGATCCGACAGGAAGTTGCCGAATTCCTGCAGGGCGTGCGCAGCGCCTGATCCCGAACCGGAACGCTTGAAACAAAGAAAATCGAAAAAACGCCGTGTCCGCACCGACGCGGCGTTTCGCCATTCTGGCGGCCTGCGTTTCTTCGTGCTAGCCATGCACTCAAACGATCGGCCGGCACACCATCCGCCGGACCGGCCAAGCGCAAAGAGGGCGAAGCGGAATGCAGGAAGACATCGTCATCATCGGAGCAGGACAAGCCGGAGCCCAGGTCGCCCAATCCCTGCGGCAGGGCGGATTTGAAGGCCCGCTGCGGCTGATCGGCGACGAACCGCATCCGCCTTATCAAAGACCGCCGCTTTCCAAGAAGTTCCTGGCCGGCGAGATTGGCGCCGAAGGCCTGTGGCTGCGCCCGCCGGCTTTCTTCACCACCAACAATATCGACCACATTCCCAATACCAGAGTGGTTGCGATCGACCGTGGCGCGAAACGCCTGACACTGGCAAACGGCGATACGCTGCCGTATGGCAAGCTGGTTCTGGCAACGGGCACCAATGCCCGGCTGCTGACGCTGGAGGGTGCCGACAAGAAGGGCGTGGTCACGCTGCGCTCGATTGCCGATGTCAACGTGATCCGGGACATTCTGCAAAAGAGCAGCAATGTCGCCATCATCGGAGCCGGGTACATCGGTCTTGAAGTCGCTGCCGTCGCCAAAAGCCTGGGCAAGTCGGTCACCGTCATCGAGGCGCAGGATCGTCCGATGAAGCGCGTGGTCAGCCAGGCGGTCTCCGACTATTTCTCCGGCCTGCACAAGGCCCGCGGCATCGAATTGCGCCTGAACACGGGCATCGAGGCAATCGAGGGTGGTGACAGTGTCACCGGTGTCCGGTTGTCGACAGGCGAGACGGTTCCGGCGGAGCTGGTTCTGGTTGCCGTCGGTGCAGAGCCCAATGATCACCTGGCCGCAGAGGCGGGCCTGGAGGTCGACAACGGGATCCTGGTGGATGGATGCGGCCAGACCAGCGATCCTGACATCTTCGCTGCGGGTGACTGTACACGTTTCTATTCCAACCGCTACCAGCGGTCCGTGCGCATGGAAAGCGTCCAGAACGCCATCGACCAGGCAAAGGCGGTTGCCCAGGCGCTGCTGGGTCAGGAAGTCGATTACGACCCGTTGCCGTGGTTCTGGTCCGATCAGTACGACATCAAGCTGCAGATCGCCGGTCTGTCGGAGGGGTATGACGACACAAAGGTCGTGGGTTCGACCCAGGACAACAAGTTCTATGTCGCCTACCTGCACGATGGCCGGCTAATCGCCGTCGACAGCATCAATTCACCGCGCTCGCACATGATGGCCCGCCGGGTGATCGGTGAGCCGTGGCGTGATGATCTGCTGCCGGAAGCCTGAACAACAGGTTCCGAAAGGATAGGTGCCGGCGGGCAACAGGAGGGCGAAGCGCTTCCATTGTCCGCGGTTAGCGCCTGCTGTTATTCGACCTTGCCGAATTTCTCCAGGAAATAGGCGGTCATTTCCTTGTTGCGGTCGTACTGGTGCACGATGGCGTAGGGTTGCTTGTCGAAGGTTTTGACCAGCCCGTCCTCGAACACCGGCACGGTTTCCCGAGGCATGCAGAACCCCGGCGCGTCCGGACCGACATTCGCACTGACCGCGTGCAGCAGCCAGGGAACCTGCCAGTTCACTTTCTCGGCCTTTTCCTTCCAGCCGCAAAAGGTAAGAAGCTGGTTGAAGGCGGCCTGATCACCGCTGCGTTTGGTCTGGTCGAAGTAATAGACCGCCAGCATGAAATCCATCATCGCCTCGTAGCGGCCGGCGAAATAGCCAGCGCAGCACACGGGAACCCTGGCCACACGGTCATAGGCATGGCGGCCGTAGGTTTTCAGGACGTTCCGGCGGTTCCAGGGGTCTTCATGGGTGATGCTTTCCTCACCGATGAGGAGATCCTTGCCCGGAGCAAGGTTCTCCTCCATCCAGGCGAACGGGTCAGACTGGAAGATGACGTCCCTGGCATCCGAGAACGCGACGAAGCGCACAGGCTCGCCAAGCGCATCGAGATGCTGTTTCACCAGGTGACTGGCATGGAAGAAGCGCCGGTCGTAGATCTTGTCCTTGAAGCGCAGGACGCGCTTGTTCCAGGTCCAGCGCCTGTCGGTGTAAAGCTTGCCGCCATCGGTATGGTCGGCGATTTCTTCCCGAAGCTGCGAGTAGGAGTAGCGCTTTTTGCCGGCGTCATGATCGAAGGTGATGACGAGCGAGCCCATGTGCTTCATGTAGTCAACAAGGGCTTCGCTGACATTGTAAGCCACCGCGACTGTCCGGCCGCGATACCCCGTTGCCTTCAGAGAATTGTACCAGGCAGCCATGTGTTTCGGCTCATAGCCCGACACCGCCGTGACGATGACATCGTTGGCTGCTGACATTTCGGCTGACATGCGCGCTCCGGCTCGGTTCATACAGGCCCCGCCGTCCGACCGGCCGGGTTTCGGCCTGCTACCTATCCCAAACCGCGCCGGGGGGCCAGATCACGGGGAAACTTTCTGGAGTTCCAGATGTTGGTCCGCGTCAGCAGCCAGCGTTCTGAAGGATGAGCCGGGTCACTTCCTTGGGCAGTTCCAGATGCAGCATGTGGCCGGTTCGTTCGAAAATGTGCGTGGCAACGACACCCGGCAACTTGTGGGCCTGGCGCGTCGGCAGGACACGATCCTGTGTGCCCCAGAGGACCTTGATCGGCATGGGCAGGGCTGCCAGTTCGTCGCGCGGCAGGGTCTTTTGAACGCTGCCGTCGATAATCTCGTCCGCGATTGCCTCCAGTGTCGCGGCCGCGCCCGGGCGCGCGCGGCTTTCGGCAGCCGTTCTGGCGAGGAATTTCGGCAGTTTGAACTCCCAGCCGAAGAACTGCTCCAGCAGGGTTTCCATGGTGTCGGCATCCGTTGCAGCCGCATATCGACGGAGCAGGCGGTGATTGATTTCGGAGCCGAAGCCGCCCGGTGCCAGCAAAGTGAGGCTGGCCACCAGATCAGGATTGCGCAGGGCAATCAGCGCGGCCACTGCGCCGCCCATGGAATGGCCGACCAGATGGACCGTCGTCAGCTCGAGCGCCTCCAGAGACTGCCCGACAGCTTTTGCGGAAACCCCCGCATTGCCGATCCGCGGCCAGTCCAGCGCCTCGCCGTGCCCCGGCAGGTCGAACGCTATGGAGCGTTTCTTCGAAGCCAGTGCCGTCTGTATGTTGAGCCAGGTTTGCCGGTCACCGCCGAAGCCGTGCAGCAGCACGACCGGAGCACCGTTGTCAGGGCCGGTGGCTTCCTGGTCTCTGAAAGGCAGATGGGAAGGGGCGTCGGGACGTAGATCGGTCATGTCGGTCTTTGCTTGTCGGTGGGATGAGGAAATACCTGCCGGACGGGTGGCTTTCAGAAAAGTCGGTCCAGGGTAAACAGGGGCTGGGGGTCGGTGAAGCCGTTCAGTTCGAACGACCCGGCCGGTTTTGATCGTTCGCTGGCGAAGCGGGCGACGTCTTCGGTCATCAGAACGTCGGCGCCGACAGTCTTGGTGAGGCTTTCGATCCGTGCAGCCGCATGGACCGTCTGGCCGATCACCGAAAAGGTGAGCCGGTGCGGGACGCCAATATTGCCGAACATGACGGAGCCGACGGACAGGGCGATGCCGGCCTTTAGAACGTGTGGCAGCGCCGGGTCGGCGTTGATCGCTTTCAGACGGTTCCGGCTTTCATCCGCTGCCGAAAGCGCCTGTGCGACCGCCTTGTCCAGGCTTTGCGCGCCTATGGGAAAGACGCCCAGAACGGCATCGCCGATAAAATCGAGCACTTCGCCGCCTTTTGCCAGAATTGCACCGGCTGTCGCGTCGAAATAGGTGTTCAGAAACGACAGGTAGGCATCGGGACCAAGCAGTTCCGCAATCGCGGTCGAATTGCGCATGTCGCTGAAATAGATCACCGCATCGACGGTCTGGCCGTCGCCATGGCGGATCTGGCCGCTGAGCACCTTGTTGCCGGCGATCTTGCCGAGATACGTCTCTGCGATCGTCTGGTTGATTTGCCCCTGAATGGTGGCGCGCGCGGCCAGGGCAAAGCGTTTTTGAATGTAGCGGATTGCGGTCAGGGCATCGTCGGAAAATCCGTCGGTTTCCCGCGTTGCCCAGCTGATCACGATGCCGGAGGTGGCAATCTGGTCCTTGATGGTCGGCAGGTCGAATTCGGTCGCGATGACGATGTAATCGGAGTACCCGCTTTCCTTCAGCCGAACGAGCAAGGGAAACTCGAGCGGGGCATTGGCATTCGTGAGGCGCCGTCGCAGGACGGATTCCTGGTTGACCAGCACGGCACGGACGGGGCTTTGCAGCCACTCGTCTGTTTCTTCGGCATTGTGGGCAATCTGCTCGCGCTGGATTTCGGTGCCGTTTTCCCAGATGGCGGCTTCCGCCTCGATCAGGGGATGAAGGGTCGACCAGCCGATCATGGCGCGGTCCACAGGAACCTCGCATGCGCGCAGGCGCTCGCACATCTCTCCGAACATCGACCCCAGATCGGGCGAGCCAAGAGACTGGTCGATCAACCAGTCTTCCACGCCGTCGATTTCCGCCATACTGATCATGGCGCCAAGTTAGTGTTGTTTTCGTCCGGTTTCCAGACGGCTTGTGCCAGCGTTTGCGATTAATTCGCCGGTTCGAAAACCACCTTGCCAGGCGGGACTATGACCCAGTTGACCGTGACGTCGGGAATGCTGCCGGAGGTCTGGTAGGCGAACGTTCGCGCCCCCTCGCGGACAGCGTCCGGATAATAGCGGCGGATTTCCTCAATCGGTGTTTCCCGGTCGCCTCGCCAGACGATCATCAGACCTTTTTCCTGGACATCTTTCGGGTCGATCCAGGGGCTGAGGGTCCGGTCATGCAGATAGAACATCGACGGGCGGCTGGCGGCCTGTGTGGTGACGTTGGCTGCCGACCACATATCGCCGGCCACATAGGCGAGATCGGTGCCCATGTGCTCCTTCCAGACGCGTGCCATGTCTTCGGCGATCGCCTTGCCGGGATAGTGGAGCCGGGTCTGCTTATGTTTCCAGTGCGGCTCCAGAACCGCCTGCCCGAACAGGATGCCCAGGAAAATCGCCTGGATCGCAACGGCGGCAACGAGGGCGCGGGCGGGAAAGGGCCAGAGTTGCGGTAGTGCCAGAAACCGTACCGCCAGGATGCCGGACAGCACGAACATGGGCGTGCCCCACATGTGTTCGAACTCGTTGCCGGTAACGGCTGATGCAATCAGAACAACTGCAAGCGGCAGAACGGCAAACCAGAGCAGAAAGCGGTCGGAAGGTGTGGCCAGGGGCGTGGCCGCTTCACACCTGCGCAGTCGAACCTGTTTCAGGCCGTGCCAGCCAAGACCGGCCAGAAGCACAAGGAACAAGCCGGCGTGATTGCCGATCTGAGCTGCCAGGAAGTTCAGCGGATTGAACAGATGGTCGACAAAACCGTCTGCCGGATTGCTGCGGCTGGCGGCGTAGCGCAACGTCAGGAAATCCGTTTCCAGAAGCCATGCCGCGTGTGGCACCAGCAGGGCAAGGCAGACGGCTATCGTCACCCAGGGGCCCGGGCGCAGGATATGCCGCCGGGCATCGGGGAAGACCAGCGCGTAAAGTCCGATTGCACCGATCAGGAGCAGCACGAAATATTTCGTGTAAAGGCCGAAGGCGGCGAGGGTGCCAAGCAGGACCCAGTCGAGCAGACGGCCTTTGTCCACTGCCCGGTGAAACAGCAGCATCATGCCTGCCCAGATGGGGATCTGCAGGATGTTCGGGTTGAATTCCGGCAGGGGCAGCGTGAAGTAGAAGGTTACGCTGGTCAGCACGAGAGACCAGAAGGACTGCTGGCCGGAAAGTCCGAGACGGCGAGCGAGCCGCCAGATAAACAGATAGCCAAAGGCAACCGAAAGCGCGCTCAGCCAGTACCCGCCACTGAGGCCTCCCGTGAGACGATAGGTGAGCTCCAGAAGCCAGGCCTGCATCGGCGGATGTTTGGTATAGCCGAGCTGAAGTTCCCGGCCCCAGGCAAAGCCTTCAACCACGTCGAGTGGCGGGTTGGGAAAGGTCAGGGCCGGTATCAGGGCATAAAGCAGGCAGAGGCCGCCAGCGTAATAGAGGGCCGCCCTTGAAGGAGCGTTTTCGATCAGACGTATCAAGGGTCAGGTCTCGGCTGGATGGTGCGAGAAGGCCCAGAGCCGGGCTCCGGCAAAGGAAAGGGCTGGCACGATCGCGATGGAAAACAGGAGGCCGATGAGATCCGGCCAGGGGGTCAGCGTCAGCCACAGGGCCAGAACGGTGGTGTTCAGCAGGAAGCCGGAGACGGCAATCACCAGGAACCGCACCATGCTTCTGATTGCGGTGCCCTTCCGGCGCAGGTGCGAGAAGCTCCAGAAATAGTGACCGGTGAAAGAGACACAGAAGGCGACCAGGAAGCCGCAGACATTGGCCGGATAGGCCGGAAGCATTCCAGATTGCAGCAAGCTGCCCGCCACAATGGCATGGGTGAGTGTCGCCAGCACGCCGATCACGGCGAATTTGCCGGCGGCAGCGGTTTCCGTCTTCAACTTGCCATGGCGAATTTCAGGCGCCATTGGCGGCGTCGTCCGTTTGCTTTGCGGATTGAGGTGTGTTGCCGCCTTCGATGACATCCTGAACGATGAAGACCGGCCGCTGTTTCGCTTCGTTGAAAAGCCGCGCCACATATTCGCCGATCATGCCGATCGACAGCAGTTGCACACCCGAGAAGAACAGAAGCGCGACCATCAGCGATGCGTAGCCCGGGAGATCGATGCCTTCGATGAGGACGCGTAACGTCAGATAAAGCGCATAGGTGAAGGCGCCGACAGAGATCAGGGCGCCGCCATAGAACCAGACCCGCAGCGGGAGCGTTGTGAAGCCCGTGAGGCCGTCCAGCGCAAAGTTCCAGAGCTTCCAGTAATTGAACTTGCCAGCCCCCGCCAGGCGAGGAGGGCGCTCATAAGGCAGTGCCATGGCCGGAAACCCGACCCAGGCAAACAACCCCTTCATGAAGCGATTACGTTCCGGCAGGCGCAGCAATGCATCGATAACGCAGCGGTCGATCAGACGGAAGTCGCCGGCGTTCGCGGGCATGTCGATATTGGCCAGGCGGTTGAACAGGCTGTAGAACATGCCCGCCGTGGACCGCTTCATGAGCGTGTCGGAAGACCGGTCGACCCTGAGGCCGTAGACGACATCATAGCCCGCGCGCCATCCGTCCAGCATCTGCAAAATGAGCTCCGGCGGGTCCTGCAGGTCAGCATCGATGATGACACCGATGTCTCCTTTCGCCGCCTCGAGCCCTGCGGAAAGTGCGGCTTCCTTGCCGAAATTGCGGGAAAGGCCCAGAAGCCGTCCCGGCAGGCCGTTTGCAAGCTCCTCCGACAGGATGTCCGCGGTCCGGTCCCGGCTGCCGTCATCAATGAAAACATATTCGTAACGAAGGCCGCTTCGCTCGAGTACCGGCCGGGTCGCCCGCAGGAAGTGGAGGATGACTTCCTCTTCGTTAAAGACCGGTACGATGACGCTGAGCAGCGGTGCCTGCGGGCGGGCGTTTTCCCGCCGGGTGACATAGACAGTGTTAGCCGCTTTGGTGTGCATGAACATTCGTTAGCCGGTTGAAGTCGGCGGCAACCTGCCGGAATTTCACGAAAAAGGCCAGCCCTTTGACGAGGCTGGCCTTCTTGATGGTCAATTGTTCCGATTGCCGTCAGACAAGCACGCCGTGGCAGTGCTTGAACTTCTTGCCGGAGCCGCAAGGGCAGGCCTC
Organism: Labrenzia sp. 5N; assembly: GCF_012395805.1. Classification (NCBI taxonomy): domain Bacteria; kingdom Pseudomonadati; phylum Pseudomonadota; class Alphaproteobacteria; order Hyphomicrobiales; family Stappiaceae; genus Labrenzia; species Labrenzia sp. 5N. The sequence goes on from NZ_JAAZTM010000009.1 coordinate 200,344, forward strand.
GTTGCGGCCGACCTTGCCCCAGGTCGCAGGGTCTTCCGGATCACGCTGTGCCGGAGGTACCGGAAGCTGGGCGTCCGCCATGGCCATCTCGTCTTCCCCGGTCAAGGGATTGATGTGATGAGCATGCATTTCCGGTTCGGCCGGCATCTGCGGTGCCTGTTCCGTTACCAGTTCGACCCGCATCAGCTGCGCGGTCGTCATCTGGCGCAGCTGGGTCAGCATGGATTCAAACAGCGTGAACGCTTCGGTCTTGTATTCCTGCAGCGGGTCGCGCTGGGCGTAACCACGGAAGCCGACGACAGACCGCAGGTGATCGAGATTGGCCAGGTGCTCGCGCCACAGGTTGTCGAGCGTCTGCAGCAGCACGGCCTTTTCGACCTGACGCATGATGTCCGGGCTGTATTTGGCAACCTTTTGCGCCATGCCGGCATCGGCCGCCTTGCGCAGGCGGTCCTTGACCTCTTCGTCGGCAATACCTTCCTCGGCCGCCCAATCCTTGATGGGCAGATCCAGGTTCAGATACTTGCGGACTTCTTCCTGAAGGCCCTCGGTATCCCACTGCTCCGGATAGGCGCGCTCGGGAATGTGTGCGGATACAAGATCGTCGATCACGTCGTGACGCATGTCGGAAACCGCGTCCTGGATCGCTTCACTGTCCATCAGCTCGATACGCTGATCGAAGACCACCTTGCGCTGGTCGTTCATCACGTCATCGAATTTCAGCAGGTTCTTACGGATGTCGAAGTTGCGTGCCTCGACCTTCTGCTGAGCTTTTTCAAGCGCCTTGTTGATCCACGGGTGGATGATGGCTTCGCCTTCTTCCAGTCCGAGTTTCTGCAGCATGGAATCCATGCGCTCGGAACCGAAGATGCGCATCAGGTCATCCTGGAGAGACAGGAAAAACTTGGAATGGCCCGGGTCGCCCTGGCGGCCGGAACGGCCACGCAGCTGGTTGTCGATGCGGCGGCTCTCGTGACGCTCTGTGCCGATGACATAAAGACCGCCGGCCGCAAGCGCCTTCTGCTTCATGTCCTCGACTTCGGCGCGGATCTGCGCTTCCTTGGCGCTGCGCTCTTCACCTTCCGGCATGTCGCCCAGTTCCATGGCGATCTGCATGTCGGCGTTGCCGCCGAGCTGAATGTCCGTACCGCGGCCGGCCATGTTGGTGGCAATGGTCACGGCGCCCGGCAGACCAGCCTGGGCAACGATGAAAGCTTCCTGCTCGTGGTAGCGTGCGTTGAGAACCGCGAAGACCTTGGTCTTGCCGCCTTCGTTCTTCTGCGCGGCGGCAAAGGCAGCCGGATCGCTGAGATCGATCTGCTTGTAGCCATGCTTCTTGAGCATCTCGGCAAGATATTCGGACTTCTCGATCGACGTGGTGCCGACCAGGATCGGCTGGGCACGTTGCTTGCAGTCGTCGATCAGCTTGACGATGGCCTGGAATTTTTCCTGAACGGTCCGGTAGACCTCGTCGTCGTCATCGATACGCTTGACGGAAACGTTGGTCGGAATCTCGACGACTTCCAGCTTGTAGATGTCGGCGAATTCGTCGGCTTCGGTGGACGCGGTACCTGTCATGCCGGCCAGCTTGCCGTACATGCGGAAATAGTTCTGGAACGTGATGGAGGCCAGCGTCTGGTTTTCCGGCTGGATGCGCACTTTCTCGCGGGCTTCCAGGGCCTGATGCAGGCCTTCGGAGAAACGGCGGCCCGGCATCATGCGGCCGGTGAACTCGTCGATGATGACCACTTCGTCGTTGCGGACGATGTAATCCTTGTCGCGCTGGAACAGCTTGTGCGCCTTCAGCGCCTGCTGCAGATGGTGCACGATGGCGACGTTCTCGACGTCGTAGAGCGAATCGCCTTTCAGCAGGCCGGCTTCGCCGAGCAGCTTTTCCAGCTTCTCGTTACCGGCTTCGGTGAAGGTCGTTGAACGCTGCTTTTCGTCGAGCTCGTAATCTTCTTCAGTCAGATGCGGAATGAAGGCGTCGACCGAATTGTAGAACTCGGAGCGATCTTCCAGCGGACCGGAAATGATCAGCGGCGTACGGGCTTCGTCGATCAGGATCGAATCCACTTCATCGACGATGGCGTAGGCGTGTCCGCGCTGAACCATGGACTGGCGGTCATGCTTCATGTTGTCGCGGAGATAATCGAAGCCGAATTCGTTGTTCGTGCCGTAGGTGACGTCAGCGGCGTAGGCTGCCCGGCGTTCTTCGTCGCTCAGCCCGTGGGTGATACAGCCGACGCTTAGGCCGAGGAATTTGTAGACCTGACCCATCCAGTCGCTGTCGCGCTGTGCCAGGTAATCGTTGACGGTAACGACGTGAACGCCGTTTCCGGTCAGGGCGTTGAGATAGACCGGGGCGGTTGCAACAAGTGTCTTGCCCTCACCGGTGCGCATTTCTGCAATCTGTCCGGAATTGAGGACCATGCCGCCGATGAGCTGCACGTCGTAGTGTCGCTGACCGAGTGCCCTGCGGGCCGCTTCGCGGACGGTGGCGAACGCGGGAACCAAGAGATCATCGACGCTTGCGCCGTTTTTCAGCTGGTTTCGGAACTCGTCGGTCTTGGCTCTGAGAGCGTCGTCCGAAAGAGCCTGGATCTCAGACTCCAGGGCGTTGATCTGTTCGACCTTTGCCCGAAATGTCTTCACCTTCCGGTCGTTCGCCGAACCGAAAATCTTACGTGCTAAAGCGCCAAGGCCAGCCATGTGGCGGTCCTTCCCTACCGGGCGGCGCCAACTGGCAAAGAGGCGCCTGCCCATGAAATCGTCTCAATTGCTGTCCACGTTGCCGCCTGGCGCAGAGCGCTGGCCGGCATTCGCGGCCGAAAAGATGCCTTCCCGGCGCTACGGCCAGGACGCCCGACAGATAAGAGGGGGCTGAATGCTTGTCAACGCCGCAGGAATGCGCAATGTAGCCACGCCCCTGCAAGACAGGGGAAAGAAAGATTACTGTTCCGATACGTAAAGGACTACTCATGTTCCGAATTTCGATGCGCAGGCCGGCTCAGGCGCTTGCCGTTTCTCTCCTGGCGCTGTCGCTCGGATCCACCGTTCTGTCCGCTGCAGAACCGGACGATGTGGTCGCGAAAGTTGGCGACACGGAAATCACCGAAGCCGATCTCGCCTTTGCTGCGCAGGACCTGGGCAAGGAATTGCAGCGGTTCCCGCCGGCACAGTGGCGCAAGCTTCTTCTGGACGTCATGGTCGACATGGAACTGATGGCGCATGCCGCTCGTGAAGATGGCCTGGACAAGGATCCGGACTTCGAGCGCCAGCTCGACTTCCTGAAACTGCGTGCCTTGCGGAACGCTTACCTTGCGCAGAAAATCGACGGTGCCGTAACCGACGAAGAGGTGCAGGCGGCATACGACAAGGAATTCGCCGACTTCGAAGGTCCGGAAGAAATCAACGCCCGTCACATCCTGGTGAAGGAAAAGGCTGAAGCTGAAGCCCTTATTGCCGAACTGGACGGTGGCGCGGACTTCGCTGAACTGGCTCGTGAAAAATCTACTGGTCCGTCCGGTCCCAATGGCGGCAGCCTGGGATACTTCGTCAAGGGTCAGATGGTTCCGCCGTTCGAGGCTGCGGCTTTTGCGCTGGAGCCGGGCACCTACACCAAGGAGCCTGTCGAAACCCAGTTCGGCTGGCACGTGATCAAGCTTGAAGACAAGCGTCGTCAGGAAAAGCCGGCGTTCGAGGAAGTCGCAAATGGTCTGCGCCAGCAGCTGATGCGCGAGCGCTATGACGCCCGCATGGCCGAGCTGAAGGATCAGGTTGCAGTCGAAATCCTCGATGAGGCCCTGGCCAAGTCCGAAGAAGAAGGTGCTGCTGCCGAAGACGGTGCGGCCAAGACCGAGTAAGGCAAACGCTGCCTGAAACCAGAAAGCCCGGCAGTCAGACTGCCGGGCTTTTTTGCAGCCTTTGTGCACCACGCCCGAAAAGGCTTGAAAAGGCTTGCCTTTGTCCCATGCTTACGGCAAGAGCATCCAGTGTTCAGGCGAGCGCTGACAAGGTGCTCGCACGCATTTGAGTGGATCAATGTCCGGACGGTCAAACGATCTCGATTGAGCGCCCGTTGATCCGGAACTTTGTATCATCTGACCGGGACCGCCTTGATGTCGACCACCGTATCTCCCCTTGCACCCAAGTCCTATCCCGAGATGCCGGAGATCGAGGGTGTTCAGTTCGCGACCGCCTCTGCCGGGATCAAGTACAAGGGCCGGACCGACGTCCTGCTGGCAACGGTTGCCGAGGGAACGGCCGTCGCAGGGGTCTTCACCCGTTCCAAGTGTTCTTCCGCGCCGGTTGACTGGTGCAAGGCTCGGGTCGGTGGCGGCAAGGCCCGCGCGCTCCTGGTCAATTCCGGCAATGCCAATGCCTTTACCGGCAAGAAGGGCAAGGCAGCTGTTGAACTGTCTGCCGAAATCGTCTCCAGGGAGCTTGGCTGCAGCGAAGGTGAAATCTTCCTGGCATCAACCGGCGTGATCGGCGAACCGCTTCCGGCGGACAAGTTTTCCGGTGTCATCGGAGAATTGAAGGCCAACCAGGGCAGCGCGAGCTGGCTGGATGCCGCCAAGGCGATCATGACCACTGACACCTATCCGAAGGTCTCCACTGCAAGCGTTGAACTGGATGGTGTTACCGTGACGATCAACGGCATTGCCAAGGGCGCAGGGATGATTGCGCCGGACATGGCCACCATGCTGTCGTTCATCTATACCGACGCTCCGATCGCTCCGTCCGTTCTCCAGGCTCTGCTCAGCGGGGAAGTCGACGGCAGCTTCAACGCGGTGACCGTCGACAGCGATACGTCCACCTCCGACACGGTTCTTCTGTTCGCGACCGGTGCAGCCGGCAAAAAGGGCGTGGAGAGCGTTGCCTCGCTCGATGATCCGCGCGTCGATGTGCTGAGGGCCGCTCTTGGCGACGTCATGCTGGACCTTTCCCATCAGATCGTCCGCGACGGCGAAGGCGCACGCAAATTCGTGGAAGTGCGGGTTGAAGGTGCCGAAAGTGATAGGTCCGCAAAGCGGATCGCGCTGTCGATTGCCAATTCGCCGCTGGTCAAGACGGCAATCGCCGGCGAAGACGCCAACTGGGGCCGCGTCGTCATGGCCGTCGGCAAGGCTGGTGAGCCGGCCGACCGCGACAAGCTGGCCATCTGGTTCGGCGATGTGCGGGTGGCCGTGGAAGGTGAGCGCGATCCAGACTACAGCGAAGCGGCGGCTTCTGCCGTCATGGAGCAGGAAGACATTGTCATCCGGGTCGATCTCGGTCTCGGCAGTGGCCAGGCGGCGGTCTGGACCTGTGATCTCACCAAGGAATATGTCGCCATTAATGGCGACTACCGGAGCTGAGTATCCCTAGCAGTTCTGACGGTACTGCCCGCAAACGTGCTTAACCGCGCGTTAATTCAGCGTTTCAGGATTGGACAATCTGCCAATGACCAAGATCGTGCTCGTCGCCGCTTGCGCCCTTGTGGATGCGGATGGCCGCATTCTTCTGGCGCAGCGGCCCGAAGGCAAATCCATGGCCGGACTGTGGGAATTCCCCGGTGGCAAGGTCGAGCAAGGCGAGCGTCCCGAGGAGACGCTGATACGCGAGCTGGAGGAAGAGCTCGGCATTGAAGTTAACGAAGCGTGTCTGGCGCCACTTACTTTTGCCAGCCACTCTTACGAAGATTTTCACCTACTTATGCCATTGTTCATTTGCCGCAGGTGGAATGGAACTCCACTCGGCAAGGAAGGCCAGGCGTTGAAATGGGTGCGGGCTGTCAGGCTGAGGGATTATCCGATGCCTGCCGCTGATGAACCTCTGATACCCCATCTCCTGGATGCCGTCTAAGCCCGTTTGTTCAAACCCCCGGGGGGCACATGCCGTTTCGATTTCAAACCGTCGCAGACCGCATGTTGCAGGCCTTTCGCCGGGGAAGAGCTTTCGGAGATGACGAGCACGGCGCGACCATGATCGAATACGGCCTGATTGTCGGTTTCATCAGCATTGTCGTGCTGGTCGCCATGACCGCTATCGGTACTGCCATGCGCACCGATATCTTCGGAACAATTTCGACTGCTCTGCAAGGTGTGCTCGGTTCCAGCTGATCCGGGCCATCGGCTACCTCTAGTCGCCTATTTTCCGTTCCTGAACGCCAAGCGCGTCTGCGAGCCGTGTCTTGGCCGAGCCGGGTCGCAACGGTTTCTGCTGGCTTTCATGCGGCGCCCAGCCCGACAGGGTTACCAGTGAAAATGTCGCCCGGATCCTGCCGTCCGCATCGGCGTGGTTCTGTGCATAAAGTTCGGCCGCACGCAGCAGTACCTGCCGAGACAGCGGCTTTCTGCTGCGGTCTTTCAACACGGATGTTGCACCCATGGCCCTGAGATCCGCCAGCAGTGCGAACATCGTATCATAGCGCACCGTTAGACTGTCCAGATCCGTGACCGGCAGCGCAAAGCCTGCCCTTTGAAGCAGGCTGCCGAGGTCACGTGTGTCGGCAAACGGCAACACCCTTGCAGCTGCACCGCCTTTTACTTCCAGCTCAGCCCGCGTGAGGCTGTCGCGCAGTTCGCTCAAGGTGCCGGCTCCGGGCAAGGTTGCCAGAAAAAGACCGTCCGGTTTCAAGGCACGGCGGAGCTGTACCAGTGTGCCCGGCAGGTCGTTGACGAATTGGAGGTTGAGAGCGGAGACGATCAGATCCACCGACTGGTCGCCAAAGGGGATCAGGGCGTCATCGAAGACAAGGTCGGGTGCAGCAAGGCTCGGGTCGGCAGCAAACAGATCTGCGCGCAACACGAGGTCAGCCTTGCCGGACTGCCGGATTGCTTCGCTCACGTGAGCGCAGTGTCCGCCGAGATCGACAGCAACCGGAAACCGCCGATTGATCAGCAGCAGGCGGTCCTGCAGATCTTCGCTGACGGCTTTCAGCAGAAAGTCCGCGCCCGGTTTGGCAGCCATCAGCGCCCGCAGGCGGCAGGTGCGGAAGAAGGAGCGGTCGAAGAGATCTGGTTGTGCGGTCACGGCAATCCCGGTTGTCATCGAACTTATCGCGGTCACATATGGTATCCGCCCGCCAAGGTCAAAGGCGCAAGGGTCGCGCCAGGCGGCTTGCGGAGCAGGCATCCAGAAACTTCAGGCCGGTTCCTGCTTGTTCGGGCTGGCCAGATATGTGTTTTCGGTGCCAATGTATTCCTCAGTTTGAAGGGTTTTTCCTGTCGGGTGCCATTGGGGAGCGGTTTTGCGAAGCCTTGCGATGAACATTGCTGGCCTGCCGGAAGTCGCGGCGCGATTTGCGCTCGATTTCGTGCTGCCGCAGCGATGCTTCAGCTGCGATGCGCGGGTGTCCGAGCAGACGGGATTGTGCGCGGAATGCTGGTCCCGGATGCCGTTCCTGGAGCGGCCCTGGTGTCAGCGGCTCGGTATTCCTTTCTCCTATGATGTCGGCGACGGTGCCTGGAGTCCGCAGGCGATCGCCTCGCCGCCTGTGTTCGACAGGTTGCGGGCGGTGGCCTTTTATGATGGTCCCGCCCGGCAGATGGTGCATGCGCTGAAGTTTTCCGGGCGGCGGGAACTTGCCCGTCCGATGGCACGCTGGATGGCGCGTTCCGGCAGCGAACTTCTGAGCAGGGACAGCCTGCTGGTGCCGGTGCCGCTGCACTGGATGCGACTGCTGCAGCGCCGGTTCAACCAGGCGGCAGATCTGGCGAAGGAAGTTGCCCGCGAATGCGGTGGCCAGTTTGAACCGCAGGTCCTCAGGCGGCAAAAACCTACACGCCGGCAAGTTGGCCTGTCAGCCAAGGACCGCCACAAGAATGTCCGCTCGGCTTTCAAGGTCGATGGTGGCCGGGCCGATCTGGTTCAGGGGCGTCACGTTGTGTTGATCGATGATGTGCTGACGACCGGCTCAACGGTGTCGGCCTGCTGTAAATGCCTGCTTTCTTCAGGGGCAGCTTCCGTCGACGTGCTCACATTCGCGCAAGTCGACCCTGCTTTGCGCTCTGGCAACACGACCTGATCCCGACGGTCTTCCTCTTGAGTTTTCTCCGCGCGCTCGCATATAACGCCCGGATTTGGTGTGCGGCGGTGCGGGAAAAAGCGTGCAGCTGCCAAAAAGCAAGGAAAAGACCTGATGGCTGAAGTGGTGATCTATACGCGCCAGCTCTGCGGCTTCTGCACGGCGGCCAAGCGGCTGCTGGACAAGAAAGGCGTTGCCTACACGGAACACGATGCCACGTTCGATCCAGGCCTGCGCAAGGAAATGGTGCAGAAGGCCAATGGTCATTCAACGTTCCCGCAGGTCTTCGTCGGCAAAACCCATGTGGGCGGCTGCGACGATCTTCACGATCTGGAACGTGCAGGTAAACTGGACGCACTGCTCGCGTCCTGATTTACTGAAGGAACAATCTTACCTACCAGGACGGAGACAGCGGTCGGATGACCTCATTCACGGCAGCATGCATTCAGCTGCGCAGCGGCAAGACGATTTCGGACAACGCCGATGCTGCGGAAGACCTGATCCGGGCAGCGGCAAAGGATGGCGCGCAATTCGTTCAAACGCCTGAAATGTCCAATGTTCTGGTGCGCAGCCGCGAAGAACTGCTGGAGCGGATTTCCGATGCCGAAGACGACCTGTTCCTGAAAAGAGCACGTGCGCTTGCAGCCGAGCTGGGCATCCATCTGCATCTGGGGTCGCTGGCCGTGCTTGCCGGCAACGGCAAGGTCGCAAACCGTGCCTTTCTGATCGGGCCTGACGGCAAGATCCTTGCGACCTACGACAAGATCCACATGTTCGACGTGGACCTGCCAAATGGCGAAAGCTGGCGCGAGTCCGCAACCTATGAACCTGGAACACAGACGGTCATCGCGGATCTGCCCTTTGCCAAGGTCGGCATGGCTGTCTGTTACGATATAAGATTTCCGGCAATTTTCCGGACCCAGGCTCGTCAGGGTGCACAGGTTCTGACGGGGCCGGCAGCCTTTACCCGCCAGACCGGGCAGGCGCATTGGCACGTACTGCAGCGCTCCCGTGCCATTGAAAACGGTGCCTACGTGATTTCGGCTGCACAGGGTGGCACGCATGAAGACGGGCGTGAAACCTATGGTCACAGCCTGATTATCGACCCCTGGGGTGCCGTGATCGCCGAGATAGACAATGATGATCCCGGCTACGTTCTCGCCGAGATCGACACCCAGAAGGTTGCCGATGCGCGGGCGCGCATCCCTGCGATCGCCAACGAGCGGGATTTCGTCTGCTGTCACGCGGATGGTCTGAAGGAGATTTCGGCGTGATCAAATACACGCTCGTTTGCGACAGTGCACATTCCTTCGAAGGCTGGTTCCGCAATTCCGATGATTTCGACGCGCAGTGTGCGCGAAAACTGGTTGTCTGCCCGATCTGCGGAGCAACCAGCGTTCAGAAAGGTTTGATGGCGCCGGCAGTTTCGACCGCACGCAAGCGGGAAGCGCTTGTCGGTGCCGCGCAGGCGGAATTGCAGTCGGTGGCCGCAGCCGCTGCCAACAAGGCCGATGCGCCGACGGCAGCTGCCTCGACCGAAATGCGCCCGTCCGCCCTGTTGCCTCAGGATGTGCAGCAGAAGGAAATCCTCGAAGCTCTTCGGCTGGTGCGTGCGCGTATCGTCGAAAGTTCGGAAAACGTCGGTCAGAATTTTGCGGCGGAAGCCCGCAAGATCCACTATGGCGAAGCTGAAGAACGCAGCATCTATGGCGAGACAACGCCCAAGGATGTCGAGGCATTGCTTGACGAGGGCATCCAGGTGTTCGCACTTCCTGAACTGCCTGACGACAAGAACTGAGTTCAGGCGGATTTCAGCGTGAAGTTCGGAGCGTACCCAGGAAAGGGGCGGGAGCTTCGCGCCCGGGTTGCCGGCCTCTGCAATTTCCCTGCTATTGCGATTTCTCAGCCGTTTCGCTGGAAGTTTAGTTTGTCGGGAAAGAGGCGTTTCTCTTTCGGTAGTCTCAGTTGAAGATCACGTAAAAGAAGATATATTGCGTTTATGTAGTGGGATTGTTCCAAAAAATTTCTTACGTAGTGTTAATCATTGTTAATTATTTTGGATATTTAAAATTTACATCGACTTGGGAACTTTTTCGGGTTGTCGGTGTTGAATATTGAAACAAACATTTATAATCATGATGCTGTGCCGAGGTTCCCGATGTCGATGACTGAGATGAACATGCCCGATACGATACGTGTAATGGTGGCGGAAGATGAGCCGCTGATCGCCTGGATGCTGGAAGATATCCTGTCTGGCATGGGTTTGCAGGTTGTCGGGCCATTCGCGACCGTTGCCGAGGCACGTTCCTGCGTGTCTTCAGAGCCGCCAGAGTTGGCACTTCTGGATGTCGATCTGGCCGATGGCGTTGTCTATCCGCTGGCCGACACGCTGCATGCTCAGCAAGTGCCGATCATCTTTCATACCGGTAATACGGACAAGGTGGACCTGAAAAATCGCTATGGAGGGGCTGAAGTCGTTCCGAAGCCGTCTAACCCCAAGCGTTTGCAGATTGCCGTGGAAACGGCCCGGACGCTGCTCAAACGGACGTAAGCGGGCCCTTCAAAGCGCGCTTTGCTGATCGGTTTGGGGTCTGGCGTCTTCCTGGCTTCCGAACTGTGCAGCTTCGCGGCGGCTTCACCGGGTGCCGGTGGAGCCAGGCGCCTGGAATTTTTCCGTGACAGCCAAAATGAAAACCTGCTTCAGCCCGAGCGGATGAAGCAGGTTAAACGGTGTACGGCCGGTCTGGCGAGGATGTCAGGGTTTCGCTGAAGCCGGCTTGCGCCGCGCCTGCGCCGGTTTCAGCGCAGCCTTGGTTTCTTCCAGGCTTTCTTCTGCAGCCTTGCTCATCTCGTTGACGCTTTCCATCGCCGTTTCATTGAGCTCCTCAACCACGGCGGCGCTTTCTGAAAAGCTGTCGCGGAAGAGGGCAGCCTGCTTTTCGAAATGGTCCTGATACTCGCTCGCCATTCTGGAATAGAAATCCTGCAGGGTTGCCATGGTTTCTTCCGGCGCGGCGCACTGGCTGAGGGACTTGGCGCATTCCATGTCCTGGTGCAGCCGGTGGCTGACGAAATTCATGTGGTCATCAAACGCCTTTTCGGCATGGGACCACATGGTCTTGCCCACTTTCTGGAAATTCGCGATGGCCTTGGCTTCAATGCGGTCTTCGCGCTCGGCAAACGCCCAGTTGGAAAAGGCAGGCATTGGCCATTCGGTTGGTGCCGGCCATTCCGGCAGCTTGGGCCATTCGGCCATCATGGCGCTGAAGTCGAAGGCACCTGTATTGCTTTTCGTCGGCATGGAAGATCCTCCGGTTGTTCGTGTGACGTCCTGCGGCTGGCCATGGCGTTCTTCGCCGGCTTGCCGTCCCCGGACCTGCGCATTCTGTCATTGCCAGCGCAGGGCCCCGCTCCAAAGGTGACGTAACTGTACCTTTGCATCAAGGCCAAGCTTTGACACGGATCAAATCGCATACCGATTCTTACGTAAAAGGCATTTGTGCCTCAGGTTTGTGCAGCCGATTTGCAGGCTTAAGGGCGATTGAGAAAATCGCGCAGTGTCGCCGTTACCTTTTCAGGTGCTTCGAGAGGCGACAGGTGGCCGCTGCCTTGGATCACCGCCAATTCGCTTTGGGGAATGTGGTCGTGGATTTCCTGCGAGATTTCAACCGGTGTGAGCCGGTCGCCATCACCGACCAGCACAAGCGTCTGGCAGGTGATCTCGCCGAGACGGGGGCGGGAATCGATGCGGTTGATAAGCGCGGTCTGCTGGCGGATGAAGGCCTCGGGCCCGGTTTCCTGCGCCATCTCGACGACGATTGCCTTCAGCTCTTCGTCTTCCTCGCGCTTTTCATGAACGAACCCGGGGTAAAGGAGGTGAGGAACCTTGGAAAAGCCCTTCTTGCGGGTCAGGTCGATGAGGAACTGCCGGCGCTCCGACTGATCGGGCGTATCCGGCCGGGAGTTGGTGTCCAGAAGGGCAAGTTTGCCGACCCGCTCCGGCGCTTCGCGCATGATTTCCATGGCGACATAGCCGCCCATGGACAGAGCGATAAGGGAAAACCGCTCCGGTGCTTTTTCCAGGATGCTGGCGGCGATCGCCTTGATGCTGTCGTGTTCGCGGTGGTTTGCCACCATGATCGGTCGGTCGGCAAAGGCAACTATCTGCGGGGCGTAGAGCGCTTCGGTACACAAAAGGCCCGGTACGAACAGGATCGGATCGCTCATCAGCTGTCTTTCGCCCGTTCCGCCAGCAGCATGTAGTTCACGTCCATGTCGCGCGATCTGGCCCAGGTGTCTGTCAGCGGATTGTAGGTGACGCCGCAACGGTCGATCATGGTGAGCCCGGCGGTCTGAAGCGGGCCTTCGATTTCGGAAGGGCGAACCAGCTTTTCGTAGGAATGGGTGCCCTTCGGCAACCAGCGCAGGACGTATTCGGCGCCGACGATGGCAAGTGCATAGGCTTTCAGCGTGCGATTGATGGTCGCGACGAACATCAGCCCACCCGGACGTACCATTTGCGCGGTGGCCTCCAGGAACAGAGGTACGTCGGCGACGTGCTCGACCACTTCCATGTTGAACACAACGTCGAAGGTCTCCCCCGCCGCTGCCAATGCTTCCGCTGTTTCTGCCCTGTAGTCGATTTCGAGGCCGGAGGTCTTCATGTGAAGGCGGGCGATCTCGATGTTGGTTTCGGACGGGTCCGCGCCGACCACATCGGCACCAAGCCGTGCCATCGGTTCGCTCAACAGGCCGCCGCCACAGCCGATATCGAGGCAGCGCAACCCCTTGAACGCGTCCGTGGCCTTCGGGTCGCGGCCGAAATGCCGGCAGACATGGTCCTTGATGTAGCCCAGCCGCACCGGGCTGAACTTGTGCAAGGGCTTGAACTTGCCCGTCGGGTCCCACCACTCTTCTGCCATGGCGGAAAAGCGCGCGACTTCCTCGCTGTCGATCGTGCTTCTGGTTTCCTGAGCCCTGCCAGTCATCGGACGGTCCTTTCAAGAGCGTGAAGCGGCTTGGCGCTTCGCCTGATCATTCAACGGTTCGAAGTCGTTCCAAGGTCTGAGACTATTTGTCAAGACACCCAGTTGCAGCAAAGGAACGCAGCCTGTATGCATGTGCGCCGATCCCAGAGGCGCAACAGCGCTTCCAGACACGACTATAAAGAATACGAGTGGTATGGCCCGACTGGTTTTAAAATTTGGCGGGACTTCGGTTGCCGATCTTGATCGCATCCGTAACGTCGCCCGCCATGTCAAACGGGAAGTGGACGCCGGCCATCAGGTCGCGGTGGTAGTTTCGGCCATGGCCGGACAGACCAACAAGCTGGTGGAGTTTTGCCGTGAGGCATCACCGCTCCACGATGCCCGCGAATATGATGCCGTGGTTGCTTCCGGCGAGCAGGTGACGTCCGGTCTCCTGGCCATCGTGCTGCAGGACATGGGCGTCAACGCCCGGTCGTGGCAAGGTTGGCAGGTGCCGATCAAGACCGACGAGAACCACGGTGCGGCCCGCATCCGCGATATCGAGGGCAGCTTCCTGAGCGAGCGTCTCGAGCAGGGCCAGGTGGCTGTGCTCGCGGGCTTCCAGGGGGTGGCGCCGGACAACCGGATCGCGACCCTGGGTCGCGGCGGGTCCGACACCAGCGCCGTTGCCATCGCCGCTGCCATCAAGGCCGACCGCTGTGATATCTATACCGATGTCGATGGCGTCTACACCACCGATCCGCGCATTGTGCCCAAGGCGCAGCGTCTTGACCGGGTGTCTTTCGAGGAAATGCTCGAAATGGCCTCGCTCGGCGCGAAGGTGCTCCAGGTGCGCTCCGTGGAAATGGCCATGGTTCATGGCGTCAGAACATTCGTGCGCTCCAGCTTTGACGATCCGGATGCGCCCCAGGTCGGCGAGAACGGCCTTCCGATTGGAACTCTTATTTGCGACGAGGATGAACTCGTGGAACAGCAGGTTGTCACCGGCATCGCCTATGCCAAGGACGAAGCCCAGATCTCTCTTCGTGACGTTGCCGACAAGCCGGGTGTCGCCGAATCCGTGTTCGGTCCGCTGGCGGATGCCAACATCAACGTCGACATGATCGTCCAGAACATTTCGCCGGATGGCAAGACCACCGACATCACCTTCACGGTTCCCGAAGGCGATTTCGAACGCGCCAACAAGGTGCTGGAAGACAATCGCGGCGTCATCGGTTTCCAGAACCTTGAAGGTGCCCGTGACGTGGTGAAAGTTTCCGTCATCGGCATCGGCATGCGCTCGCATGCAGGCATCGCGGCCCAGTGTTTCCGCGGCCTCGCGTCCAAGGGTATCAACATCCGAGCCATCACCACATCCGAGATCAAGATCTCTGTGCTTATTGATTCAGCATATGCAGAACTTGCGGTGCGGACTCTGCATTCGCTATACGGGTTGGACGGATAGTTCATCCGGGAGGCAGGCCCCTGTAGAAAAGGGGCCTGTTTGAAGCGGGATCAACGGGGGCGCTATGCGCAGCAACCTAGCCGGACCGCGCCTTCTGCTCCGCCGGCTTCGCGAAGTCATGGCGGAGCCGATCACGGCGCAGGAGCGACTCGACAAGATCGTGGTGTTGATCGCCTCGAACGTCGTCGCAGAAGTCTGTTCCGTTTATATCCTGCGCGCCGATGGTGTTCTCGAACTCTATGCGACCGAGGGTCTGAAGAGCGAAGCGGTCCACAATGCCTCGCTGCGCGTCGGCCAGGGTCTTGTCGGCCTGATCGCGGCCGAAGCCCGGCCGCTGAACCTGCCCAACGCCAGTGCCCACCCGGGCTTTGCCTATCTGCCGGAAACGGGTGAAGAGGCCTATAATTCCTTCCTCGGTGTGCCGATCCTGAGAGCCGGCCGAACGCTTGGCGTTCTTGTCGTCCAGAACAAGTCTCACCGGACCTATCTGGAAGACGAAGTCGAAGCGTTGCAGACGACCGCCATGGTGATCGCCGAAATGGTGGCCGCCGGCGAACTGGAAGCCATTTCCCAGAAGGCCACCGGTCTCGATCTTTCCCGGCCAATCACCTCCAACGGTGTTGGCCTTGCCGAAGGTGTCGGCCTCGGTCATGTGGTTCTGCATGAGCCGCGTGTCGTCGTCACGAACCTGATCGCGGAAGATACGGACCGGGAAAAGGGGCGTCTGGAAGCTGCCATCAACCGGCTGCGGCTTTCGATCGACGATCTGCTGGCCAGCGGAGAAATCGCGGCCATCGGCGAGCACCGAGAGGTGCTGGAAGCCTACCGCATGTTCGCTTATGACCGCGGCTGGATCCGGAAGATCGAGGAAGCGATCCGCAACGGCCTGACCGCCGAGGCTGCCGTCGAAAAGGTCCAGAGCGACACGCGCGCCCGGATGCTTCGCCAGACCGATCCGTATCTGCGTGAGCGCCTGCACGACCTCGACGACCTTGCCCACAGGCTTATCCGCGAACTCATGGGCCGGGAACACGGCCCGGGCCTGGATGAACTGCCCCAGGATGCGATCGTCGTCGGCCGCAACATGGGCGCCGCGGAACTGCTGGACTACGGCCGCGACCGCATTCGCGGCCTGGTGCTGGAAGAAGGCGGCCCGACAAGCCACGTGACCATCGTTGCCAGGGCGCTCGGCATCCCGACGGTCGGACTCGTGGATGATATCGTCAGCCTGGCCGATGGCGGCGACGCGATCATCGTGGATGGCGACACCGGCGAAGTGCACTTGCGCCCGGCCGCCGATCTGGAAAATGCCTACGCGGAAAAGGTCCGCTTCCGTGCGCGGCGACAGGCCCAGTACCGGCGCCTGCGCAACAAGCCGTCCGTCACGCGGGACGGTGTCGACATCTCGCTTCAGATGAATGCGGGTCTTCTGGTCGACCTGCCGCACCTGGATGAGGCTGGCGCGGCCGGGGTAGGCCTGTTCCGCACCGAACTGCAGTTCATGGTGGCGTCTTCGTTCCCGCGCATGCGGGAGCAGCAGTCCCAATACAGCCAGGTTCTCGATGCGGCGGCGGGCCGACCGGTTACGTTCCGGTCGCTCGATATCGGTGGTGACAAGGTGCTGCCGTACCTGCGCTCGATCCAGGAGGAAAACCCGGCGATGGGCTGGCGCGCACTGCGCCTCGGCCTTGATCGGCCGGGCCTGCTCAGAACCCAGATCCGGGCCTTGCTGCATGCGGCCGCCGGCCGGGACCTGAAACTGATGTTCCCGATGGTTGCCGTGGTCGATGAATTCCTGCAGGCCAAATCGCTGGTGGACAAGGAAGTCAAGCACCTGCGCCGCCACGGTCACGCCACGCCGGAAAACATCCGTCTGGGTGTGATGGTGGAAGTGCCTTCGCTGCTGTTCCAACTGGAAGAGCTGATGAGCCATGTCGACTTTGTGTCTGTCGGTTCCAACGATCTGTTCCAGTTCTTCTGCGCCGTCGACCGGGGCAACACGCGTGTTGCCGACAGGTTCGACACATTGGGTGTCGGCTTCCTCCGGGCCTTGAAATCCATCGTGGATGCCGCAAATAAGGCTCATGTGCCCGTGACCCTTTGCGGAGAGCTTGCTGGCCGTCCACTTGAAGGCATGGCGTTGATAGGCCTGGGCTTCAGGGACCTTTCCATGTCGCCCGCGTCTCTTGGGCCGGTGAAAGCCATGCTTCGGACCCTTGACGCCGGTCGCCTGTCCGCCAGGTTGCTGCCGCGACTGGAGCCGGGACACGATGACAGCAACATACGGGAAGTGTTGAAGCGCTTTGCCGCCGAAACCGATGTTGCCCTTTAGCGCTAACGGGCGTAACTCACCGTCAAAGCGATAATTTCTGGAGAATCAGCGCGTATGCTGGCGCGTCACAAACTTGATACCTTGCTGGACCGGTTCGCTGAACTCGAACACATGATGTCCGCCAATCCGGATCCGGGCGCTTATGTAAAGCTGTCGCGGGAATATGCCGGACTGGAGCCGTTGGTCGGCAAAATCCGTGCCTTGATCAAGGCGGAACAGGATCTGGCCGGTGCAAAGTCACTGGTGCAGGATCCGTCCTCCGACGCGGAAATGCGCGAGCTTGCCGAAATGGAGCGCGACGAGCTGGAAGAGCGCGTCGAAGAACTGGCCCAGGATGTACGCATCGGGCTGTTGCCGAAGGACGAGGCGGACTCCAACGATGCCATCCTGGAAGTGCGGGCGGGGACCGGCGGCGACGAGGCGGCTCTCTTTGCCGGTGATCTCTTCCGCATGTACCAGCGTTATGCCGAACTTCAGGGCTGGAAGGTGGAAATCCTGTCTGCCAGCGAAGGTGAAGTCGGCGGCTACAAGGAAGTGATCGCGTCCGTTTCCGGCGACAACGTTTTTGCCAAGATGAAATTCGAGTCCGGTGTTCACCGGGTGCAACGGGTGCCCGCAACCGAGTCGGGCGGGCGTATTCATACGTCGGCGGCAACCGTTGCCGTACTGCCTCAGGCGGAGGACGTCGATATCGACGTTCAGGAGAGCGACTTGAGGATCGACACCTATCGCGCTTCCGGCGCAGGTGGGCAGCACGTCAACACGACCGATTCTGCAGTGCGCATCACGCACTTGCCGACGGGTATCGTCGTTGCCGTTCAGGACGAACGCTCCCAGCACAAGAACAAGGCGCGAGCCATGCAGCTTCTGCGGGCGCGCATCTATGACGAGGAGCGCGAGCGGGCTGCGAGCGAGCGGACCGAAGCCCGGCGGTTGCAGGTCGGGTCCGGCGATCGGTCCGAGCGTATCCGAACCTACAACTACCCGCAGGGCCGCGTGACGGATCATCGTATCGGTTTGACGCTCTACAAGCTGGAGCAGATCCTTTCGGGGGAAGCGCTTGGAGAAGTCATCGAGCCGTTGATCCTGGACCACCAGGCCAATCTTCTGGCAACCGAAGAGGCCTGAGGTGACCATCGGCCAGCTTTACCGGTCCGTGCGCGACCGGTTTCGGGTGGCCGGTTTGCCGACACCGGAACTGGATGCAAGGCTTCTGGTCAGCGCGGCGCTCAAGCTGCCCCTGTCGGATCTTGTCTTTCGAGAACAGGAAGAGGCAGCACCTGGTGCGGCCGAACTTGCAGAGGCTTATGCGCGGAAACGCCTGGAAGGCATGCCCGTCGGCCGGATACTCGGGGAACGGGATTTCTACGGCCGGCGATTTCATTTGAACGAGGCAACGCTGGAGCCTCGGCCGGACACTGAAACCCTGATCGATGCCGTGCTGGAAAGATGTGCTCCTGAAGAAGCACCGTTCATCTGCGATATCGGCACGGGCACGGGCGCCATCGCCGTCACGTTGCTGGCGGAGTTGCCCCGAAGCCGGATGATCGCGGTGGACCTGTCGGAACAGGCGCTTGAATGTGCTGCAGGCAACGCTTCTCTGCACGGCGTGGAAGACCGGTTTCTTCCCGTGCGGTCGGACTATACTTCCGCCCTGCGGCCGGAAAGCGGCTTCGACTGGGTCGTCAGCAACCCGCCCTATATCCGCAGCGCTGTCCTCGCCGAACTGTCGCGCGAAGTGATTCAGCATGACCCGAAGCTTGCACTAGATGGCGGTGAGGACGGCCTGACAGCCTATGTTCGTATTGTCGCGGATGCTGTGAAGCTGCTGCGCCCGGGCGGTTGGATCGCTCTCGAAATCGGCTTCGATCAAAGAGAGGATCTGGAAAAACAGCTGCGTCATCATGGCTTTGTAGAGATTGAAATCATTAAAGATCTTTCCGGAAACGACCGTGTTGTGGTGGGGCGCAGGCTCTAATTTTGCGGATTTGATCCAAAGGCGAAAAAGCACTTGGAAATCGCAACGGAAACGGGTACGTTCCTCTTGCCGAGACCGGAAATGTTATCAGCGTTTAGCGGGGCATGCGCATCCGGCAGCTGGGAACCGGCGCAACTTCAGCGTTTTGGAAACCGTTGCAAATCGGACTATCCGGTGTTTCGGACTGTCGAAGAAAAAGACAATCGCGTTGGCCATCGGCCTTTAGCGCGCTGCGTATGTTTTCAATGACAGCCGCTAACCAGCATTGTTGGTTTCGGCAGGTATTTCGTGTCGGTTTTAGGCAATTCCGATGTTGGGTCAGCGTCAAGCTGACCGCCGTTCCTTAAGAGAAAACGGCAGGATGAGACCAGGTAATCAAAGCAATAAGCGTATGCGCGGACGGGGCCGCAAGGGCCCAAATCCGTTAACCCGGACTTACGAATCAAACGGTCCTGATGTGAAAATCCGCGGTACTGCGATGCACGTTGCAGAGAAGTACCAGCAGCTTGCACGAGATGCCCAGGCATCCGGCGACCGGGTGATGTCCGAGAACTATAACCAGCATGCGGAGCACTATCTGCGCATTGTGGCTGCCGCGCAGCCGCAACAGCAGCCGATGGCGCATGCCTCTTCCCGCAACGAAGCCGAAGACGGTTTCGAAGCCGCGGCAACGAATGGCTCAGGCCACTCCAATGGCGCAGAACGGTCTTCCCAGGACGTGTCCTCTTCGGACAACGACCTGATGGATGCCGACAGCCCGCAGCCTTTCATCGACGACATGCCTGTCATCGATCAGGAAGGTAAGGTCAACGGCGCTTCCCAGAAGGCAGAGAAAGCCGAAGCCGGCGACGACGAAGCGGACGAAAAGCCGCGCCGCCGCCCCCGGACACCTCGTGCGCGCACGCCGCGCCGGGCCTCCGGTGATCAGGCTGACGCAGGCCAGGCCTCGGCGGAAGCCGCGGACGGTGCTGAAGCTTCTGGCGGTTCCGACGAAGAGGATCAGCCGAAACCGCGACGCCGGGTCGCGCGCCCGCGTCGTGCCAAGGCGGCTGAAGAGGCTCCGGCCGAGGCACCTGCCGGAGAATGATCCGGTAGATAGTCAGCCTCGATAAAGCTGAAACAGATAAAACGGCGTCCATGATGGGCGCCGTTTTTTGTTTGGCTTGCAGACATCCGTTCCGGACGGCACAGAATAAGATGCCGCAGGGGCTTTTGTGGTGAATATGCAACACTATATTAGAGGAGCAGCACTGCAAAAGGCTGTGCGGATGCCCGTATCAGGGGTCCGTATTCCAGATCGTTCCCCACGCTTCGGGTGGTGCGGACGGGTAGGAGGTAACTTATGAACTTTGAAAAATACACTGAGCGTGCGCGCGGTTTTGTTCAGTCCGCTCAGACCTTTGCCTTGGGGCGGGGCCATCAGCAATTCGCACCTGAACACATCCTGAAGGTTCTTCTGGATGATCCCGAAGGCATGGCCAGTGGCCTGATCGACCGTGCCGGCGGCAACGCCAAGGCATTGAAGGGCGATCTTGAGGGCCTTCTGGACAAGATGCCGAAAGTTTCCGGTGGGTCCGGTCAGCTTTACATGGGCCAGGCAACCGCACGTCTGTTCGAGCAGGCCGAGAAGATCGCTGACAAGGCCGGAGACAGTTTCGTCACCGTGGAGCGGCTTCTGCTCGCCCTTGCCATGGACAGCGACAGCGAAACCGGCAAGCTGATGAAGCGGCATGGCATTACGCCAAACGGACTGAACGAGGCAATCAACCAGCTTCGCCAGGGCCGGACGGCCGATACCGCGACTGCCGAAAACCAGTATGACGCGCTGAAGAAATTCGCTCGGGATCTGACCCAGGTTGCCCGGGAAGGCAAACTCGACCCGGTGATCGGCCGTGACGAGGAAATCCGCCGGACCATCCAGGTCCTGTCGCGCCGTACCAAGAACAACCCGGTTCTGATTGGTGAACCAGGGGTCGGCAAGACCGCGATTGCAGAGGGCCTTGCGCTGCGCATCGTCAATGGCGATGTACCGGAATCGCTCAAGGACAAGCAGCTTCTTGCGCTCGACATGGGCTCGCTGATTGCCGGTGCGAAATACCGGGGTGAGTTCGAGGAGCGCCTGAAGGGTGTTCTGTCCGAAGTCCAGGCGGCCGCGGGCAAGGTAATCCTGTTCATCGACGAGATGCACACGCTGGTTGGCGCCGGCAAGGCGGATGGGGCCATGGATGCCTCCAACCTCTTGAAGCCTGCTTTGGCGCGCGGCGAGCTGCACTGTGTCGGTGCGACGACGCTGGACGAATACCGCAAGCACGTTGAAAAGGATGCGGCTCTGGCGCGCCGGTTCCAGCCGGTGTTCGTGAGCGAGCCGACGGTCGAGGACACGGTTTCGATCCTTCGCGGGATCAAGGAGAAGTACGAACTCCATCACGGGGTCCGTATCACCGACAGTGCCATCGTCTCGGCAGCGTCTCTTTCCAACCGCTACATCACCGACCGGTTCCTGCCGGACAAGGCGATCGATCTTGTGGACGAAGCCGCCAGCCGGCTGCGGATGCAGGTCGACAGCAAGCCGGAGGAACTGGACGAATTGGATCGCCGGATCATCCAGCTCAAGATCGAGCGCGAGGCGCTGAAGGCAGAAAGCGACGAAGCTTCAAAGGATCGTCTGTCCAGGCTCGAGAAGGAGCTGACGGATCTGGAAGAAAAGTCGCAGGCACTCAGCAACCGCTGGCAGGGCGAGAAGGAAAAGCTGAACCTTGAACAGAAGATCAAGGAACAGCTGGAACAGGCCCGCATCGACCTGGAAATCGCGCAGCGTCGCGGTGATCTGGCCAAGGCTGGTGAGCTTGCCTACGGCGTGGTTCCGGAGCTGGAACGCAAACTCGCCGAAGCGGAAGCTTCAGAGGATGCCGATGCCATGGTCGATGAGGCCGTGACGCCGGCTCACATTGCCCAGGTCGTTTCGAAGTGGACCGGAATTCCGGTCGACAAGATGCTGGAAGGCGAGCGCGAAAAGCTGCTTCAGATGGAAGACATGCTGGCGAACCGGGTCATTGGCCAGGCAGAAGCCATTCATGCGGTTTCCACTGCGGTGCGCCGGGCGCGTGCCGGTCTGCAGGATCCGAACAGGCCGATTGGCTCGTTCATGTTCCTCGGACCGACCGGTGTCGGCAAGACCGAGCTGACCAAGGCACTTGCGTCGTTCCTCTTCGATGACGACAGCGCAATGGTGCGGATCGACATGTCGGAATACATGGAGAAGCACTCCGTTTCCCGTCTGATCGGCGCTCCTCCTGGCTATGTCGGATACGAGGAAGGTGGTGCGTTGACGGAAGCCGTTCGGCGGCGCCCGTATCAGGTCGTGCTTTTCGACGAAATCGAAAAGGCGCATAGCGACGTGTTCAACGTGCTGTTGCAGGTTCTGGACGACGGTCGGCTGACCGATGGTCAGGGCCGGACGGTCGACTTCCGCAACACGCTGATCATCATGACCTCGAACCTGGGGGCCGAGTATCTGGTCAACCAGCCGGAAGGTCAGGATACGGATGCGGTTCGCGACGAGGTGATGAGCGCCGTGCGGGGTCATTTCCGTCCGGAGTTCCTGAACCGTCTCGATGAGATCGTGCTGTTCCATCGCCTGCAGCGGGCGCAGATGGCCGATATCGTCAAGATCCAGCTGGAGCGCCTGCGGGCTCTCCTCAGCGATCGCAAGATCACGCTGAAACTGGACGACGGCGCTCTCGGTTGGCTGGCCCAGAAGGGCTACGACCCAGCCTATGGAGCGAGGCCGCTGAAACGGGTGATCCAGAAGGACGTTCAGGATCCTCTCGCCGAAAAGCTGCTTGCCGGTGAAATCCTCGACGGCCAGACAGTGGATGTCACGGCTGGGTCAGACCGCCTGATGTTCCAAGTAGAAGGTTCGGAAAGCGCAGCCGCCTGACCTGAGGCAAGCTGAAAGATATGAAAAGGAAACCCGCGGAAGGACACTTCCGCGGGTTTTTCGTTTTGTGGCTCGATTGGCCTGGGCATTTGCGTTTTGTCAAACGGGCCCGCGAAAAGCTGTGGTATTCATATATTCATAAATGTGAAACAAGAGCCGCGCTTCGGTGAAACCCCAGGGCGGCTGATCCGATCAAGGAGACTCAGATGACAGTCGATCGTGCAGTCATGATGTTTGCAGGTGCCATGGTGCTCTTGTCCCTGGCGCTGGGGTTTTACGTTTCGCCCTACTGGTATCTGCTCAACGCCTTTGTCGGCTTGAACCTGATGCAGGCATCCGTCACCGGCTTTTGTCCGGCAGCAATCATTTTCAAAAAGCTCGGCATGAAACCGGGAGTGGCCTTCTCGTAAGGTGGAGGACAAGATGAGACGCGGTATCTTCATTTTCTTCCTGTTGACGCTGGCTGCAGCGTCGGGTGCCGCGCCGGTGGCTCGTGCCGGCGAATTTCTGGCCGAGCCGATCACCGTACCGGAAACCAAGGCGGTATTTGCCGAGGTCAAAAGTCGGACGGTCGTTCCTGCCCGTGCCCGCATTGGCGGAACCATAAAGACAATTTCCGTGCGCGAGGGTGATGTCGTGTCAGCTGACCAGGTCATTGCCCTGGTGGTTGACGAGAAAATTGCACTCGAACTGGGGGCTGCGGAGGCCCGGATCGAGGTTCTGCGCTCCCAGCTTCACAATGCCCGCACCGAGTTGGAACGTGTGGAGCAACTGGTTGCCCGTGGCAGCGCGGCACAAAGCCGGCTGGACCAGGTGCGCACACAATTCGATGTGGTCACCAACCAGACCGTTGCGGCGGAATCGGAGATGGCGGTCGTACGCCAACGTGCCAGCGAAGGCGAGATCCTGGCCCCCAATGCCGGACGCGTTCTGACAGTGCCGGTCACGGAAGGTTCGGTCATTCTGCCGGGAGAGGAAGTCGCCCGGATTGCCAGCGGCCGATACTTCCTGCGTCTCTCCATCCCGGAGCGACATGCCGCCCAAATAACCTCAGGGGCGAAAGTCCTGCTGGGGGGACGTGGTCTTGACCCCAGGCCCGAGGCTGCGGAGACCGGGAGCACCGCAACCCGGCAAACCTTCGGAACGATCGTGAAGGTCTATCCTGAAATTACCGAAGGCCGGGTGACGGCGGATGTCGATGTCGATGGCCTGGGAGACTATTTCGTCAACGAACGCACACTTGTTCATGTGCCCGTCGGCGAGCGTCAGGTCATTGCGGTGCCGGAAGCTGCTCTTTCGATCCGGCATGGTGTCGATTATGTGCAGGTTGCCGTTGCGGCTGGCACCCAGGTTGTCGCCGTGGTTCCAGGCACAAATGTTCTTCACGACGGGACGGTTCTGGTCGAAATCCTGACCGGACTGCGTGCCGGTGATCGGGTGTTGGTGCCATGAAACTCGGTCTTGCCGGATGGCTGACCCGATCCTTCATCGGGTCACCGCTCACCCCGCTGTTTCTGATGGCTTCCCTTGCCCTCGGGCTGATTGCTCTTGTTGCCCTGCCACGTGAAGAAGAACCGCAAATCTCCGTGCCGATGGTCGATATTCATGTGGAAGCCAACGGCCTCAATGCGGATGATGCGGTCAAACTGGTGACGGAACCGCTGGAGACGATCGTCAAGGCGATCGATGGTGTCGAGCATATCTATTCCCAGACCCAGGACGACCGTGTGCTGGTAACGGCACGGTTTCTCGTCGGGACCGACGCGGACGCTGCCATCTTGCGCGTGCACGAAAAGATCCGCGCCAACATGGACCGGATCCCCGTCGGCATTCCGGAGCCATTGATTGTTGGCCGGGGTATTGATGATGTCGCCATTGTCGTCGTTACGCTGACACCGACACCGGGGGGCGCCGAACGGTGGACGGCAAACGGGTTGACCCGGATCGCGCGTGAACTTCAGACCGAAATCGCCAAACTCTCGGACATCGGTCTCACGTTCATCGTCGGGGAGCAGCCGGAAGCCATTCGCGTTGAACCTGACCCGGAAAAACTGTCGCTTTACGGAATCACGCTGCAGCAGCTGGCTGCCAAGATCGAGGGCGCCAACAAGTCCTTCCGCGCAGGCTATGTTCGCGAAGCCGGAGAGCAGCGCGTTCTGGTCGCAGGGGAGACGTTGCAATCGGCCGAAGAGATCGGAAATCTCTTCCTGACCGCTCGTGATGCCCGGCCCGTTTATGTGCGTGATGTCGCCCGCATCGACCTTGCCACTCAACCGGCAGAGCACAGGGTCGCCCATATTCGCAAGCAAGATGGAGCATTGACCTTGGCCCCGGCGGTGTCGCTGGCCATTGGCAAACGACCGGGCACCAATGCGGTGGTGATTTCCGATGAAATCGTTTCACGGCTTGAAGCAATTCGCGGAGATCTCTTTCCCGAAGGCGTGGATATGGAGATCACCCGGAACTACGGTGAGACCGCCAATGAAAAAGCCAATGAACTGCTGTTCCATCTTGGGCTTGCGACAGTCTCCATTGTCGTCCTGATCGCACTGGCGATCGGGTGGCGCGAAGCGCTGGTGACACTGGTGGTGATCCCGACGACGATCCTGCTCACGCTCTTTGCAGCCTACCTGATGGGCTACACCATCAACCGTGTCAGCCTGTTTGCCCTGATCTTTTCCATCGGTATCCTGGTGGATGACGCCATCGTGGTGATCGAGAACATCGCCCGGCACTGGGGCATGTCGGATGATCGCAGCCGGACGCAAGCCGCGGTGGAGGCGGTGGCGGAAGTCGGCAATCCGACCATCATCGCAACGCTGACGGTCATCGTCGCCCTTTTGCCGATGCTGTTCGTTTCAGGCTTGATGGGCCCCTATATGGCACCGATTCCTGCCAATGCTTCGGCAGCGATGCTGTTTTCGTTCTTTGTTGCCGTGATGCTGACACCCTGGCTGATGATGAAATTCGCTGGCCGCGGCGGAGGCCATTCCCATGCGCCTGCGGCCCATGGCGGGGCTCTGGGTCGTATTTACGCGAAGGTCGCCAGACCGTTGATCGGTTCGCGCCTGCGCGCCTGGGGCTTTCTGCTGATCGTCGGCGTCTGCACAATCGGTTCGCTTGCGCTGTTCTATACCACCGACGTTACGGTGAAACTGCTTCCATTCGACAACAAGGCGGAGCTGCAGGTGCTTGCCGATCTGCCGGAAGGGTCTTCGGTCGAGGACACGGACAGGGTTCTTCAGGAAATTGTCGCCCGTTTGGGAGAGGTGCCTGAAATCCTGTCGTTCCAGACCTATGCCGGCACTGCATCGCCTTTCAATTTCAACGGACTGGTTCGCCACTACTATCTGCGGGCACTGCCTGAACAGGGTGACGTGCAGATCAATCTCACCGAGAAGGGGGAGCGGGACCGGACAAGTCATGACATCGCGCTGGATATCCGCGAGATGCTGACAGGTCTCGACCTTCCCGCCGGTACTGTGTTGAAGGTGGTGGAGCCGCCCCCGGGGCCGCCGGTTCTGGCGACACTGCTTGCGGAAATCTATGGGCCCGATGCCGAAACCAGGCGCGCGGTTGCAAGCAAGGTTCGCCAGGCCTTCGAGGACGTGCCGTTCATCGTGGATGTCGACGATTCCTTTGGAACCCAGGCCGACCGGGTGCGCATCGCCATCGATCAGGACCGGCTTGAATATCACCGGGTCGAGCAGGGCGATGTCTTCGACACCGTTCGGCGCCTCTATGGTGGAACGGAGGTCGGTTATTCGCATCGAGGCCGGACGCGTTATCCAATTCCGATCCGGATCCATCTAGCAAAGGGCGACATGGTGATCGGTGAAGCGGTGCTTGCAACGCCGGTGCCGGCCAATGCATTGCCCGGAGGCCGGGGCGTGATCGAGCTTGGCGACGTGGTGACGGTTCGCAGGGAAAAGACATCCTTTCCGGTGTTCCGTCACAACGGGCGTGCGGTTGAAATGGTAACCGGCGAACTGGCAGGCGCGTTCGAAGCGCCGGTTTACGGGATGCTGGCTGTTGGACAAAAGATCCAGGACATGGATTGGGGACCTGACGGGGAACCGGTGATCTCGTTCCATGGTCAGCCCGAAGACGAAACGCGGCCAACCCTGCTCTGGGATGGCGAGTGGGAAGTCACCTGGGTCACTTTTCGGGACATGGGAGGTGCCTTCATGGTGGCGATCCTGGGCATCTACTTCCTGGTGGTGGCCCAGTTCGGTTCCTTCAAACTGCCGCTCGTGATCCTGACGCCAATTCCGCTGACGCTGATCGGCATCATGCTGGGGCACTGGCTGTTTGCTGCGCCATTCACGGCGACATCGATGATCGGCTTCATTGCGCTTGCCGGCATCATCGTGCGCAACTCCATATTGCTGGTCGATTTCATCCAGCATTCGCGCACGCCCGACAAACCGCTTCTGGACGTTTTGCTGGAAGCCGGGGCAATCCGCTTCAAGCCGATCCTGTTGACAGCGCTTGCCGCCATGATCGGCGCTGCAGTTATCCTGACCGACCCGATATTTCAGGGGCTGGCGATCTCGCTGCTCTTCGGTCTGGCATCGTCGACGATCCTGACGGTTCTGGTAATCCCGGCGATCTACATGGCTCTGCGCCGCGACCAGGCACGACAGAAGGAAGTTTCGGAAGCTGGATGAGCGGCAGGTTGATTGTCGCCGGCGTCAAGCTGGTGCCGGTCCCTCAGGCGGGGATCGAATGATCGAAGCCTGTCCGGAGTGCAGACATCAACAAGTTCGGCCGGGGCACGAAGGCCCCGGCCGAACTTTGTTTTTCAGGAGTGTCAGTTGATGGCAGCGATCCGCGACGGCTTGCGGACACGGTCCAGCAAGGTGTCGACGCGGTAGCGCTCGGTTTCGAACGCTGTGCGCATTTCACCATCCAGCGTACGGCCCTTCGGCAGCTTGATACGCATCGGATCCATGTAACGGCCGTTGACGAGCACTTCATAGTGCAGGTGCGGGCCTGTCGACAGGCCGGTGGAGCCGACATATCCGATGATCTGGCCCTGGGTGACCTTGGATCCTTCACGGATGCCGCTGCCAAAACCACTCATGTGGTTATAGGTCGTGGTGTAGCCGTTCGTGTGCTGCAGCTCGATACGGCGGCCATAGCCGGAGCTCCAGCCGGCTTTGACGATTGTGCCGTTCCCGGCCGCCATGATCGGCGTTCCGCGCGAAGCAGACCAGTCCACACCGCGGTGCATCTTGGTGTAGCCATGGATCGGGTGGCGGCGCATGCCGAAACCGGAGCGGAACTTGCCGCCATTGAGCGGCTTGCGGATAAGAAACTTCTTGGCGCTCTGACCGGTGTCATCATAAAAATCGGTCACGCCGTCGTCTGGCGTGCGGAACCGGTAGAATTCCCGTGTGGTGTTGCCGGTGTTGAGGGCGGCATACAGGATCTTCGGCGGGCTGTTGTCGTCGCCGTCGGTGAAGAACAGCTCAAGGGCGTCGCCCGGCTGAACCCGCGCATTGAAGTCGACGTCAAAGGAGAACATCCGCACCAGATCGTTGATGATCTCTTCAGGCATGTCCTGTTCGAGAGCCGTCTGGTAGAGGCTGTCGTAGATTGCCGGGGTCGGGCCGCCGTAGGAAACACGGTCGGCTTCTTCAAAGGCATCAGCAAGGAACGTGCTCGGTTCCTTGGCCTCAATATAGGCGCCACTGTCCGAGCGGGCGACCGTAGCGCGGTGCTCCGTGTTCTCATAGAGGCTGACGCGTTCAGGACGCATCCGCTCCAGATCGTCCGGCGACGGTGCATAGGCGATCCGCAATCTTTGTCCTTCAGTCAGGTCCGAAATGCCGAACAGGCTTGAGAAGGCGGTCGAGATTGCAAGTGCTTCATCTTCGGTCGCGTCATAATCCATCATGACGTCGACCAGATCCTGGTCCTTGGTAACGGGAACGATGCTTTCGTCCATTCCGGCAAAGCGGATGTCCTCGTCCTGTTTGGACACGAAGGAAACATTCTCCGGCGTGATGCGCACGGCGTAGCGTTCCAGGTCGGGCTGCAGGGCGAGATTGAAATCGAAGCGGCCCGGATCAACCAGGGATTTTGCCGCCATTTCGACAGCGTCAATAGAAAGCGTGCGCGCGGTTTCGCGAACGGCAAGCTCAACTTCGGTTTCGGACGGCGTCCGGTCGAGGTCTATGTCCCCGCTGGAAGTCGGGAAGGGGGCAAGCGAAATGCTGACTTCGCTTTCCAGCTTTGCGCCATAGATGGAATCGGCCGGAAGCGGAGTGCCTGTTTCGGCAACACTGATGCCGCCATCATCGTCGTTATTGTCCGCGAACATGTTCAACGGATTGAACGGGGGAATGCGCTCCGCGAGTTCCGGATCCTTGCGGGTCGCAAGCGTTGCGCTGACGAAGACATGCGGCTGGACCCGAATATGATCCCTGTCACCTTCGCGGGTGACCACATTAACGTCGATGACATGCTTGCTGGAATATTCGGCTGCGGTGCGCAGGACGCGATCGCCCTTGGCGCCACCGCTGGACAGGGCAAAGCCGTTCAGAAATGCACCGGACGAGGGTGCGGCTTCCACACTGTATTGACCGTCGAGTGCCGCCATGAGGGCTCCACCCATCAATACAAGTGATGTTACGCCTGTCAGGACGGTACCTGCAAACCAGCGCAAAGACACCTGCCGACGGTCGGACATGCCACTGCGGCCTTCGTAGCCGCGCAGCGGCGGCTCTTCACCTAACTCTATACGTAGGGTCTGCGCGCTATGGAAGGGCCCCAAATGCATTAATACCTGTCCGGTCCTTTTAAGCTATCGCGTGAATCCGAAGCCCGCAGCCCTGGGCCACGGCCAGTATGTTTCAGCGGTGCTAAACATAACAGATCCTGCTACATGCAGTGTTTGATTTAAATCGTCAATTGTTTCTGCACGGATGCCCACGAGGCGAACCGCTTCGAGGTGGTGGGTTACGAGCAGAATTTGTCGGTTCTGTGGTCGCAATAGGGCTACGTGTCTTCTTTATAAGGGGGCTCATACGGGAGGCTGTGGGCATTCCCGTATTCCCGGAGCAAAAAAGACAAAAAGAAATCGAAAAAAATCGCGGGAGAAGATGAGGCTCCGGGACTAAATCGATGATTTAGATAAGGGAATCCGTACGTTTTGGCTTGTGTGAATCTTTTTTGACAAAGAGTGTTGACTCATCTTCAGGCCATGCGTATAACGCCCTCCATCGACGGCGGCGCCGCCAACACGGCGCTCCTCGCTGTTGGTTCTACCAAACAACTTTGCCGCATCGACCTGGCAACAGGGAGTGGTTCGGCGTCTTTGGTTGAAGGCTTTCAGGCCGCATTTGCTGACTGGCGAATGGTTCTTTGACAATTTGATTATTGAAGGAAGGGAAGCGTAGGCGGCGTTGGCCTTGCGATCATCGGATGTTTTTGGATGTCTGATGGTTTTAAGGAGTTACGCAGGTACGCTGATCTTTCAAACAAGG